>NZ_QOCW01000046.1 GCF_003318295.1 Bacillus taeanensis | reverse complement strand
TCCTTCTATGGTGAGATGAAGTGGTCGGGAAACCAACTTTATCCTACCATGAAGTGAGGTTTTTTTATTACCACGCTATAAGCTCTCTGGAACCCCCGGCATAGCCAGGGGTTTTCTAAACCATTAAGAAAAGCGGGTCGCTCATTAAGCGACCCGCCTTTTTTAAAAATCAAACAATGAATCTCCATTGGCATCTTCTTCATTTAACTTTTTCGTTGATAATTGCTCAACCTTCTGAAAGCTTGGCGGCATCATTACTTCCGAAGCACTGCTTAACTTGGGAGTAGACATAATAGAAACAGGCTTTTGATAAGATGTGCCTTCAGCTTCTGTTTCAAGCAGTAACTCACAATAGGTTCTAAGCGCATGAAGTCCTGCTTGAATGTCCTTTTGATCTCCCCCTCCGTAATATTCGTTTTTAATTTTCCCAAGCTCGCTTTCCATTTTTTTTAGCAAATGGGAAATAGGTATATCTTTCATACATGTAACGCCCCTTTATTTAAAAACTAAAACTTAACCAACTAACAATGTTATAGTGATGTTCTTATTATATCACACGCTAATCTTTCAATTATTTTATAAACTATTACTGAAAAGCTTTTCAAAATAATAACGATCAGCTATTATGTATTTCGATTGCTGACGGAATCTCGGACAATTAGTTCATGCTGAAGCTGCTTACCTTTTGGGATTGTATCGCGGTTTTCAATCCAATCATACAACAGCATTGCCGCTTCTTTTCCAATCTCATAGATCGGCTGTGAAATCGTTGTAAGCGGTGGTGTAATCATTCTCGAAAAACGAATATTATCAAACCCTATAACAGACACCTGTCTTGGAACATCAATGTTGCGGCGCTGTAAAAACGCCATTGCTCCTAAAGCCATTTCATCACTTGCCGCAAATACTGCTGTTAAATCAGGATGTTTTCCATATAATTTTCCCATGCCGCTGTACCCGCTGTCATATTGAAAATCCCCAAATACAACGCTGTCATCCGCAAGCCTTTCATATTTTTTTAAAGAAGCTAAAAACCCTTCATATCTTGGTTGTCCTGCAATTGGATCACTTTTAGGTCCGCTAATCATACCGATACGCTTATGACCATTTCGAATTAAAAACATTCCTGCATCATAGCCTGCCTGATAATCATCAATTTTTACATAGGGCAGTAAATGATCCTCACTTTTTGTTGCAGCTAATACGACTGGAATATTTAATTCTTCAAACCCTTTGTAATAATGCTCCTTTAAAGGATCACTTGCAAAAATAATGCCATCCACTTTTTTCTTTTTAAAATAACGCATATATTCAAAAAAACGCTCTTCATTGCGGTCTGTATTGCAAATCATCACATTATTTCGCTGCTCTCTTGCTGTATCTTCTATGCCGCGAAACATCGATGCATAAAATGGATTTGCAATATCAGGAATAATCGCCACAATTGTCTTTGTCAGGCGGTCTCGCAGTCCTGAGGCAAACGGATTTGGTTCATAACCAAGTTCCTTAATCGCCTCTAGTACCCGTTGGCGTTTTTCCTCTCGTACTGCAAGAGGGTTATTTACCACTCTCGAAACAGTTGAAATGGATACATTTGCTCTTTTCGCAATATCGTGAATAGTTGGATTCATCAAACCATAATCCCTCTCTCTATTTCCATTACACTTATTTTTCTTTTTATTATACTTCATTCTTGGTGTGACAAACAGAATACTTCCTGTTATAATTATGAAAAGCTTTTCAAAATATAAAAATAAAGCGTTATCAACTATCACATATTCTTTTATCTAACTTATAGATGGAAAGGGGATCGACGTAATGAAACGAACATGGTGGAAAGAAGCGATCGTTTATCAAGTGTACTGGAGAAGTTTTTATGATACAAATGGAGATGGCTATGGTGATTTAAAAGGTGTCATTGAAAAGCTTGATTATATAAAAGAGCTTGGTGTTGATATCATTTGGTTAAATCCATTTTATGAGTCACCAGATAAAGACAATGGCTACGATATCTCAAATTATGAAGCGATTATGGAAAAAGCGGGGACAATGGCAGATTTTGAAGAACTGCTTACCGAAGTACATAAACGCGATATGAAGGTAATGATGGATCTTGTTGTTAATCATACTTCTGATCAGCATCCATGGTTTATTGAATCGCGTTCCTCAAAAGATAATGCAAAACGCGACTGGTATATTTGGAAAGATCCGAAAAATGGCAAAGAACCAAACAATTGGCGCTCTTATTTTACGCCTTCCGTATGGGAATATGATGAAAAAACAGATCAATATTATATGCATTCCTTTGCAGTTGAGCAGCCAGATTTAAATTGGAAAAACAAAGAAGTCCGCGAAGCAATTTATAAGATGATGCGCTTTTGGCTTGATAAAGGAATTAACGGATTTCGCATGGATGTTATTAATTTGTTAGCAAAGCTTGAAGGCTTTCCTGATGCCGAAAACCCTTTAAACATTAGTTATTTAGGCAACAACCCAGGAATTCATGAGTATCTGCAGGAAATGCATGAAGAGGTACTAAAACATTATGATGTGTTAACAGTTGGAGAAATTCCATTTGTGACGCCTGAAGATGGTTTAAAATATGCCGGAGAAGATCGAAATGAGTTAAACACACTGTTTCATTTTGAAATAGCAGACGATATGCCAACATGGGATATGCTGGGCTATAAAGAAATTCAAGAGCGCTGGCATAAAGCTTTTTACGGAAAAGGATGGAACTCGCAATTTTTAAATAACCATGATCATACAAGACAAGTAACACGCTACGGCAATGACAACGAATACCGCATTGAATCTGCTAAACTGCTCGGCACAATGATTCATACACTTCCAGGCATGCCTTACGTGTTTCAAGGCGAAGAAATTGGCATGACAGGTGTTCGTTTTCATTCGATTGAGGATTATAATGACATTGCCATGAAAAATAAATACAAAGAAGAAGTAGAAAAAGGACGCGATCCAGAAGAAGTTTTTGAAAGTCTTTTACTTTTAAGCCGCGATAATTCACGCACACCAATTCAATGGAACAGCAGTAAAAATGCCGGCTTTACAGAAGGAACGCCGTGGATTAATATTAATCCAAACTATAAGGAAATTAATGTTGAAGAAGCATTACACAATCCAAATTCTGTGTATTACTATTACAAAAAATTAATTGCTTTACGAAAAGAAAATCCTGTCATGGTGTACGGAGATTATGAGGATTATTCTGCAGATGATGACCATTTATATGTTTACGTTCGTACGCTTGATCATGTTCGCTGGCTTGTGATTTTAAATCATTCTGACCATAACACACCATTTAAACTACCAGCAGTCTTTAATGACAAAGAAAAAAGGTTAGTTCTTTCAAATTATAATGATGTAAAAGAAGAAGATTCTCTTATTGAGACAACGCTTGGTCCACATGAAGCACGTATATATGAGTTTATAAAGAGATAATTTTAAAAAAGAGTGAAGCTGACCCAATGCTTTTTTGTCAGCTTCACTCTTTCCTATTAGATAAACTGCATAAAAAAAGAACTAACAAAATTGTTAGTTCAATATTACGCGCCCTAGAGGATTCGAACCTCTGACCGACGGCTTAGAAGGCCGTTGCTCTATCCAGCTGAGCTAAGGGCGCTCGCTGGACTTTTTAGTTGTCCGAAAAAAGGTAATGACCCGTACGGGATTCGAACCCGTGTTACCGCCGTGAAAGGGCGGTGTCTTAACCGCTTGACCAACGGGCCATAATATGGCTCCACAGGTAGGACTCGAACCTACGACCGATCGGTTAACAGCCGATTGCTCTACCACTGAGCTACTGTGGAATGAAATGGTGGGCCTGAGTGGACTCGAACCACCGACCTCACGCTTATCAGGCGTGCGCTCTAACCAGCTGAGCTACAGGCCCATTTCAAACTTTTATTTTAAAATTGGAGCGGGTGATGAGAATCGAACTCACAACATCAGCTTGGAAGGCTGAGGTTTTACCATTAAACTACACCCGCAAAGTGGCTGGGCTAGCTGGATTCGAACCAACGCATGACGGAACCAAAAACCGTTGCCTTACCGCTTGGCTATAGCCCAATACTGTTTGCTTTATATTCAATGATTGAATGGGGCGACTGATGGGAATCGAACCCACGAATGTCGGAACCACAATCCGATGCGTTAACCACTTCGCCACAATCGCCATAATAAAATTTAAATGGTGGAGGGGGACGGATTCGAACCGCCGAACCCGGAGGGAGCGGATTTACAGTCCGCCGCGTTTAGCCACTTCGCTACCCCTCCACTATAAGGAATGGTTTATTAAATTAAATGGCGGAGGAAGAGGGATTCGAACCCCCGCGAGCCGTGAAGCCCCTGTCGGTTTTCAAGACCGATCCCTTCAGCCGGACTTGGGTATTCCTCCGTATAAGTGCTATAAAAAGCTATCCAGCTCCATAAGCCAAATTCTACGGCTTTTTCACTCTTAGATAGATGGTGGATCTTGTAGGACTCGAACCTACGACCGGACGGTTATGAGCCGTCTGCTCTAACCAACTGAGCTAAAGATCCATCTTGGTAGCGGCGGAGGGGATCGAACCCCCGACCTCACGGGTATGAACCGTACGCTCTAGCCAGCTGAGCTACACCGCCAACTTGATAGAAATGAAATGGAGCCTAGCGGGATCGAACCGCTGACCTCCTGCGTGCAAAGCAGGCGCTCTCCCAGCTGAGCTAAGGCCCCATGATTTTAAAGCTGCAAATAATTTTTAACTGGTCGGGAAGACAGGATTTGAACCTGCGACCCCTTGGTCCCAAACCAAGTGCTCTGCCAAGCTGAGCTACTTCCCGGTTTTCTATTGGCTAGCTGCATAAGCCAAATCCTATAGATTTAAAGGGGCTTATTTCGCTTTTCTAGTATGGCGCGCCCGAGAGGAGTCGAACCCCTAACCTTTTGATCCGTAGTCAAACGCTCTATCCAATTGAGCTACGGGCGCAGAATTATATCTTTTTAAGAATTAAAGTTTTACACTAGCTATGAAATAAACTCAACGTCGTTAGTGTAAGGATAAGTGGTGCCCTCTACAAGGACTACAATTTCACGATAGCAAGGGATTTAATCCAACGTAGTTATCGTGATAAAAGTGGTGCCGGCCAGAGGACTTGAACCCCCAACCTACTGATTACAAGTCAGTTGCTCTACCAATTGAGCTAGGCCGGCATATATATGGTGGAGGATGACGGGATCGAACCGCCGACCCCCTGCTTGTAAGGCAGGTGCTCTCCCAGCTGAGCTAATCCTCCGATGTATAGGATGTACGAGTGTCTGTGTTGCGACAGGATGTCGCGTATTTAGCAGACCTTCCATCCTAATTATCGCCTGGCAGCGTCCTACTCTCACAGGGGGAGAGCCCCCAACTACCATCGGCGCTGAAGAGCTTAACTTCCGTGTTCGGCATGGGAACGGGTGTGACCTCTTCGCTATCGCCACCAGACATGATGTCAGTTAGTTCAACGTTATCACAGGACGTGATGTTCTTAGTTGAACGTCATTTGAGATTTATTCTCTCAAAACTAGATAACAACGACTTTCCAATGACATCCAGCTTCATAAGCCAAACCGTACGGCTATTTTCTCTCTCCCTACGAAGTCAAAAAGCGACTTCTTGGTGAGCGATTAAATATCCTATCGGTCTAAACGGGCTTATTCTGCTTTTGGTTTAGGTTAAGCCCTCGATCGATTAGTATCTGTCAGCTCCACGTGTTGCCACGCTTCCACCCCAGACCTATCAACCTCATCATCTTTGAGGGATCTTACTAGCTTGACGCTATGGGAAATCTCATCTTGAGGGGGGCTTCATGCTTAGATGCTTTCAGCACTTATCCCTTCCACACATAGCTACC
>NZ_QOCW01000045.1 GCF_003318295.1 Bacillus taeanensis | reverse complement strand
GCCTGCCTCACGCGCTGCCTCATTGATGATATTCCATGCCTGCACGCGACTGATCGGCTTATCTCCCTGACGTGAAGGAAATAAAAAATCGGATGGAGCCATACGGTGGGTGTACCGTTCAATCTCGTTTTGTAAGGCCGACGGCATCTTCACTTTGCGAATGTGACCTGTTTTTTGCTCCCGTACCTTCAAATGCGTCGTGTGCGTGACGTCCATGGCACGCAACAGTAAAATGTCGCTGATGCGCAGCCCTGAGTTGATCCCAAACGTAAATAAGAAATAATCACGATAGGATTTATGTAAAAGATATTCTTTCATCTCTCGGATCTTTTCCGGATCACGAATCGGTTCGACAGTGCTTGCTCCTGCTCTTTTACGCATGATGATTCTCCTTCTCTTCCATTCGCTTTAATAATTCAATCAGTTGTTCATTTTGTTTCTGTACTTTCTTAAACCCTGATTCTACGGCAATGATTAACCAAAAGAGTAACGGGGCAATAGCTGCAAGTAACACGGAGATGATGCCAGGTTCAATATCCATTTCAAACCTCCAATATGTAAAATTCAGTAATACAAGTACATTCAATATGTTAAAGTAAAAACCCTTCGTTTTAAAGACAAACAGCCAAACCCTTGGTTTAATGAGGGTTTGGCTGCTTTTTTATGAAGTTGATGAGTTTAACAAAATAACACTTTTGTTAAACTAAGAAGCGTTGTCGGACGGCCTCTATTAAAATAAAAAAGTCAGGGGTAATCTATTGTATTCACGCTATTTCATTCTTAGAATTGGTGATGTTGAATTTTAAATAAAAAGTATAAATAAACCCTTATTTTTCAACCATTACGCTTTCTGTTTTGGGTATCTTCACTCGAGAAATCCCATATTTCTGATCTAACTTATGTCGTTGATTGAGTCGAAGACAAAAATAATAAAAATCATTTTCTGTCACCACGTAATAATGGCAGCCTTCATAACAAATCACTTTATTCAATATCATCACCCTTTCATTCTTAAAAAACACAACATTTTATCATATGCTGATTACTTTCTGTTATGAAAAAACTGAAGGGAATATATTTTTGCTTCTTATAACCCAAAAGAGCCAAGGTCAGGTTTGATCTTGGCTCTTTTGGACTTAACATTTTAGCATTTTTGTTAAATTCCAATAAGAAATTTATATTCTCTACTTAATTTGTAAATAATACCCAAGAGGTGATAATATGGATAAGAATAAATTAAAACTTACATCTTCCGAAGTAGGAACACTGTGGGGAGAATATGTAAACGGAACAATGACAGATGTAGTAAATAGATATATGTTATCTATTATTGAAGATGAATCAATAAAAAATATTTTTGAGGATGCTATCAAGACGTTCGCAAAACAAAAGAAACAACTCGTAACTTTTATGGAGAACGAGGGGTTTCCAGTTCCAATTGGATTTACTGAATCTGACCTCAATAAAGGTGCAGAGAGATTGTTCACTGACATATTTTGCTTACATTATTTACATATCATGACTTTACATGGATTGTTAGGACACACCACTTCATTAAGCGTTTCTGTTAGAAAAGACTTACGAGATTTTTACGATTCATGTGATAATGACGGAAAAATAATGTACCATAAAACAATTGAGTTATTGCTTGAGAAAGGGCATTTTCAGAGAGACCCTTTATTTTATCCTGCCAAGAACCCTGAATTTATTTCTAGCCAAGATTTTACAGATGGATTTTTCGGAAAAGGGAGACGTTTAACTGCAACAGAAATCATCAGTATTTCTTTCAACCTTAAAAAGAGTATTATGACTAAAACTCTTTCTATCGCATTCAGTCAAGTCACTCAAACAAAAGAAGCAAGAAAATTTTTAGAGGATTCCGAGAAAACGACTGACGGACAAATACAAACCCTTGCAAAAATAATGCACAAGGATAATTTGCCAGTTCCTATGTCGTGGGAAACAGAAGTGACAACTTCAACGGACTCTCCTTTTTCCGATAAATTAATGTTGTATCATATTGGTTTTTTGTTCCAAGCTGGACAGGTATATCATGGGACAGGTCTAGCATCAGCCATGCGAACAGATCTTGCAACCACTTACGAAAGTATCATTCTAAAAAATCTTACGGTTACTAAAAAATGGTTCAATATTATGGTACAAAATAAATGGTTAGAACAGCCCCCTCTTGCTCCTAATAGAAAAGAAATTGCAAAAGAAGTATAGTATAAATAATTGCTTGGGTATGTTCAGTGAGTAAAAACATATTTGAAAAACTAATATGGAGCATCGCACTTCCTGGATTTGGTCAGTATTTAAACGGAAAATATTTTAAAGGCACAGTATTTTTGGTACTTGAATTTCTGATTAATATACAATCCAATTTCAATCAGGTTATACTTATGAGTTTTCACGGGGAAATTAGTGATGCCATAAAACATACGAATTATCAGTGGCTGATGTTTTATCCATGTTTGTACTTTTTTTCAATGTGGGATGCCGTTAAAGATGCTGGTGGAGGTAAAGATCCTATTTCTTTCCTTCCGTATGTATTCACTGCGTTTTTTGTGACAGTTGGTTTGATTTTTTCATCAAACTTAGTGATATTTGGAGTATTATTGGGTCCTGTTTGGCTTCCAATGTTGTTTGTTTTTCCTGGAGTGGCGTTTGGAATTACTATTAAGAAAATCATTAATAACATTCTTTAAAAACCATCCTTTTTTAATAAGGGGATAGTTTTTGTTTATATAACTGCTCTTTAGTTAAACAAGAAAGAATGTAGTTTCCATAATGTGATCTTCTCGGAACCAACAAAAAGCCTAGAATCTATTTAATTAAATAGATTCTAGACTTTTTGTTGTAAAAAATAGATAAATCGCTTTTTCCCTTGATATGATAAAGGATGATAGACACCTTGTATCGAATTACATAACAGAGGTGATACGATATGACTGACAATACAGAAACGACAGAAAAGGCTTATACAACAAAGGATATCGCCCTTATGATCGATATAGCAGAACCTACTGTTCGTAAATATGCTCAAACCCTCGAAAAAGCCGGTTACCAATTTATCAAGGGTGAAAACGGAAACCGTATCTTTATAGAGAATGACGCTATGGTAATTAGACATTTGAAAGAATTACGAAAAAAAACAAATATATCGGTTGAACAAGCTGCAAATGTTGTAGTATCAAAGCACGAAAAGAAACCGATACAAGGTGTATCGCTACCCGATATACCCCAAAATCCCCAATATGATGAACGATACGAACAATTAGAAAAGAAAATTGATCAGCAAAATGAAATGATAGAAAAACTCATAACTACTTTAGAAGAACGCGATAAAAAGCGTGATGAAATGCTCATGCAGCATATACGAGAAGTTCAAGAAACAAAAAAACTCTTACTCGAAGAATCAAGCGAAAGTAAAAAAGGATTCTTTGCAAAATTATTCGGTAAATAATTATCATCGCTAAAAAGGATAAAGGTCGTAAGATCTGTTCCTTTTTGGCGATAGCAAAGAAATTTCCATACCTCAAGAAACAATGAACAGCTTCCTATTCCTTCTCAATTCAAATACAAGCCCTGAAATCGCCTTTTAAACTACGAAAAAACAAATCGAATACTTTTTCCTTATCAAGAAAATGAAAACAAGCTTAAAACGAAAATATAAGCATCTCATAAACACTCCATTTTACAACCTCGCTCTTTTCATAAAAAATCCCTTTATACATCACCTTTAAAACACTAAACTGCATCGATCATTCACATACTGCTCTCTCCCCATATCATCCAATCAACACAAATTACTCATCTAGCTCTCTAAACTCTTATTACATACCCCAAAATTCCCATTCACTCTCTCTACCTACTCAATCCAAAAATAATCTAAGAACACAGAGTCTCCTTCAACTTATCAAACTTAAACCCGGCCCCGGACGAAAACCGATTTCCTGACCTCTCACTATAAAACATATCAACGATAATGTTGTTAGTGAGAGGTCAGGAAAAAATCGCGGAAATATGGAGCGATTTAGGTTTTCGTCCGGGGCCGGGTTAGCTCACTATTCTCAATGTCAAAACCCTGTTATATAAATAAATTCTTTACACAAACCACAATAATATTTTTTAAAAACTATTTAAGTAAACTTTAAAAAAGGATTTTCATAGTTTAAAGGCTTTTTAAAGAGTTTTTAAACCTGAAGAAAGAACAGCATAAATAAATACATAAGAACAAAAAGAGTAGCTGCTAGATCCTAACGCGCTAACGCTTGTTTCGCTACCTCGCGACGAGGCTACATTCCCCAATCAAATAAAAATGCTCAAACTGAAAAGACGAAAATACCAAAGATCCCGAAAAAAAGTACAGAGAGAAAAAAGCCTGCAATAAGCAGGCAGGTACTCCGTACCCATAATATAAGCTGACGGACCATGTCACGGGAACGTATGTTTTTTAGATCTTTTTTATCTTCTCTATCTTTTATTCTAGTTTTATTTCTCAACCTCTTAATCCTCTCTAAACTAACCACTCTTCCCCGGCCGTCTCCTTCCTTTCCTCCTGTTCTCCTGACCTCATCCCAAGTGATGTTGTTGGGGTGAGGTCAGGAGATTCCAAGCGAAGATTGGAAAAGGTGGAAAGTTTGAAGGAGACGGCCGGGGAAGCCTTGCTGTAAATACGTTTTACCCCCTAATAACCTAAAGAAAACCCTAAAATACCCGTAGAATACAACTATTAACTAATAATCCATAAGTCAGTTAGATAGATAAAAAACCTAGAAAAAAGCTCCTAGTAAAGAAAAAAAGAAACTAAAAAAGCCTGCAATAAGCAGGCAGGTACTCCGTACCCATAATATAAGCTGACAGACCATTAAACTTTTTTGAGTTCCTTTACTAATTGACTAATTCTTCCCTTAGATAATTCTAATATTTGGGCAATCTCATTTTGTTTCAGCCCTTGTTCTAACAGTTCTTTAACTTTAAACAACTTGTCATCTGTTTTATCATGCTGCTGTTTAATATAATCCTCTCTCTTTTGTATACCGTGTTTACGTCGTTTAGTACGTTGATATTCCGTATTCCTTCTACGCTTTTCTACACCGTCTATAATCGTTGCAAGATGTTCTTGTTCCTCACGTGTAATACCTAACCAATCAATAATTTTGCTGTTGCGAAGGTTATAACCGGCCCCTGGATAGCCTTTGGATCTCGCAATCTCATTCGCTTTTTTATCACTTTTCGCTTCCCATGCTTTTTCGGCCGATCGAGTGGCTCGGACAACCTCATTTTCTGGTAATGGCTTTACAAATTCCTGGTTTAATTCAAGCGTATGACGTAATGCTTCAGCTGTATCTTGCAGCACGCAGCAGCTCCAATAGCGATACAAGAAACAAATTAGTTCCCGATAACCTTGAACATCATAATTTCTTAGTTCCACAAGTTTTATCAAGTCCTGTAAGCGTGAATGATGAAGACGATAAATATTATGTAATTGAAGGATCTTCGGTTTACGACCTTTTTTCTTAGGAGATGGGGTTAATTCCGGTAAGTATTCTTGCTGGATATCGCGTAATCTATAGCGATAATCATGACGATATTGAGCACTTACTACTTCACCGTTCTTGGAATTTACACTGCCAGCAATCCGAAAGACACGCGCAGCATCGATCGCCTTAGTATCACCACCCAGCTCCTTCAACTGTTCGACAAAGTAATTTTGAATAGACTGCCACAAAGGTAATGCCTGATGTGGGACTGGTTCAATAAACCAAATAAGAACAATGCCTCGTCCAGAAAAAATAATTAAATTGGGTTCTGGCAGTACAGTCTTAAAAAACTCTAAATCCAGCTTCCCTAAGACCCAATCAGGCTCAAAATTAAATAAGTGACTATCAATGTCTACATATAACGCTCGTAATTGCCGTATATTCTCCAATCGACGGAAGGGCTTATAAAAGGTATTCTGACTAAAATAAACGTCCTCTCCGATCCATTTCGTAAGCTTATGAGCTAATTCTGTCGGATGGTAATGATATTGTCTAAAGCCATTTTTGGTTTTTTTCGCAATAGTAATCCAGCCATCTGCATCATGATGATGAAACCAAGCATGGTATTGCGCTTCTTTTAAACAATCTATATTTTCCATAAAAAAATCCTCCCTTAGTACTGGAAGGATTCATACACCCTATGGTAAAATAAAACCACAATTGAATTTGTTTAGGGTATATGAATACCTTCGTTTTTTGAGAGAACCCCGAGCCGGCCAAAGCATAGGGGTTTTTCTCATGTTTAGAATGTTTATATCCATTCTATCAAACTTTTACCAACCTTGTTAGACGAAAGAAGACTTAAGTCTTCTTTTTTTCATCTTAAGATTAACGATTTTAATAGACTCCTTATAGGTAGCTGCCTTTCTTTTGCAATGAATGGAGGACCATCCATATTTCTATCTTTCATTGCAGCATAGCACCTTTTTATTAATATAAAAAAGGTGAATAACATTTCATATCGAATGAAATACATATGAATGAAAGATGAAAGGAATGTGAAAGATGCTTGTTTCTGAACTGCTTGAACGTCTAGATCATGGAGAAAACATGAAAGAAATCTGCAGCCATTTAAATCTTAGCCCTACTACAATCCAGCGTAAATTAAAAAAGTTAGGTTATACTTTTAACAATTCTTCAAGACGTTGGGAATGGTCTAAAACAGACAAAGAACCCTCCAATCCTAATTTATTAGAACTGATTAACAAACCTGTTGCATCTCATGTGAAATCAAATTCACCTAATAATTCATCAAAGGTGAATACAAGTAATTCAGAGGTTACTGAAGGTGAAGAATCAATGAACAGCATTTCATCTGTTATTCATCTTCCATTCACACAAGATGAAATCCAAAGCTTAAAAACTATCATCAGAGAATGGAAACAGGGTTCTCAAAGTAAAGAACAAATCCATGATCATGCTGCACTATACGAACGGATCAAAACATTAAAACAAGAAGAAAAAACAAGAAAGACTATTGTCATCAATCAATCGATTGGACAAGCTTTTGATGAGTTTACCACACGAGAAAAGGTGAACAAATCCGATGTGCTGCATTTAGCATTAGAAGACTTTATTAAAAAGTACTCTTCCTAATCAAACAGCCACCGTTATGCAAACGGTGGCTGTTTTTGACTTACCATAAACCTGATTATCGGAATCATTCAAAAAAATATTGAAAATATGTACATTTGATAGCATAAATGCTATCATTAAGGTAATACTATATAGCAAAGGTTGAAGCCTATGACGTATGAAATCATTTATGAAGGAAACGTCAAAGAATTTGAAGATTACTTAGTGGAACAAGCACGACAGGAAGTGCAGCAGAAGGGGAGAAAAGGTATTTGGTGCCGCATAACAGACATTTATGTACGACAATTAAGCATCATCAAACATGATCCTTTTCCACCTGAAGAAACAAATCAAAGTGACGATGAAAATCCTCCCTCCATTAAGCATTTAAAAATGAATGTCACGTTCGATAACTTTTATAGATGGGGGATACCAGGAGGAAGAGCAGGAAATCATCGTATTCTATTTGCCATCCATAATTATCATAAAGTGGTGTTACTGCATTATTTCGACAAACAGTACAATGGAGCTATTCATCGTGAAGACATTGAACCAGCTGAAGCCTGTTATGAAGATTATTGTATTGTTGATCCTTTTTACTGATTTCCTTTAAGAAAGGATGTGTAACGATGAGTGATATTTTCAAAAAGTATGGTGACATTGTTGGTGATCAACATGTTAAAAAGCTTCAGCATCAAGGTTATATTGCTGCCCAAATCAAAAAGAAGCGTCGAGATTTAAATATGTCGCAGCAAGAGCTCGCTGATTTAATTAAGAAACCCAAATCAACGATTGGCCGGATTGAAGCCGGCTTAACGATTCCTCGTGTAGATACGCTATATGATATCTCAAAAGCGTTAGGGATACCTATCGTGATTGATGGGACAAATCCTGATTCCAAAAACACTTATGTAGAAGTATAAAACAACATAAAATCAAGAACCCCCGATGAACTCATCGGGGGTTCTTGATTTTATTCACAACGGTTATAATGAAAATTCATTCAGCGCTGCATCCACCATGTCGTCATTGATTCCAATATATCGTAACGTAATGGAAGGAGAGGAATGGCCAAAAATCTGCTGCAGCATCGCCACATCCTTCGTGCGCTGGTAAAAATGATAGCCGAAGGTTTTCCGCAGCGTATGCGTCCCAATCGGGCCCGGCACGCCTGCCTCACGCGCTGCCTCATTGATGATATTCCATGCCTGCACGCGACTGATCGGCTTATCTCCCTGACGTGAAGGAAATAAAAAATCGGATGGAGCCATACGGTGGGTGTACCGTTCAATCTCG
>NZ_QOCW01000044.1 GCF_003318295.1 Bacillus taeanensis | reverse complement strand
AATGGCTGTGAATTTAAGAAAATTCACAGCCAACAACAACTGATATAAGGCATAATAATGAAAAAAGAGAAATTGCGTCCGCAATTTCTCTTTTTTCATTATTTGAAGCTAGTTATGTCCCAGCCTCTTTTACTTTTTCACAATCTGCATTATAAATGAACAATAATAGGGAATATTTCCATTTAAATAAGTGATATTTCACTTGCTGCATTTTCTATTTGTATCATTTGCTTAGCTGCTCCGGATTCCATAGCTGCCTTGGCAACTGCCCTTGCAACGGCCGGAGCAACACGCTCATCAAATGGGGCAGGGATGACGTACTCTGGAGAAAGATCATCAGCTGATACGAGAGAAGCAATCGCGTGGACAGCAGCTCTTTTCATTTCTTCATTAATATGTGTTGCACGAACATCTAGGGCGCCGCGGAAAATGCCTGGGAAAGCTAACACGTTATTAACTTGATTAGGTAGATCTGAACGTCCTGTACCGATGACTTTCGCGCCAGCTTCTTTTGCTTCACCAGGCATAATTTCAGGAATTGGATTTGCCATCGCAAAAATGATCGCCTCATCATTCATTAATTCCACCATTTCTTTAGTAAGGGCCCCTGCAGACGAGACCCCAATAAATACGTCTGCTCCTTTTATGACGTCTTGTAATGTTCCTTCTTGGTGATCGATATTAGTAATAGAAGCTATTTCATCTTTAATGTGATTCATGCCGTACGAGCGGCCTTCAAAAATAGCTCCTTTTGTGTCGCAAAGGATGATATCATGTGCACCGAACTGATGTAAAAGTTTTATGATGGCTACTCCGGCAGCGCCCGCTCCATTTACTACAACTTTAATGGAAGTCATTGTTTTGTTGACTAACTTTAACGCATTCACAAGGCCGGCTAATGTTACAATCGCTGTTCCGTGCTGGTCATCATGAAAAATAGGAATATTCGTTTCTTATTTTAAAACGTTCTTCAATTTCAAAGCATCTTGGTGCAGCGATATCTTCCAAGTTAATACCACCAAAAGTTGGTTCAAGCCGTTTAACTGTTTCGATAATTTCATCAACATTTGTTGTCTTTAAGCAGAGTGGGAATGCATCAATACCTGTAAAGCTTTTAAATAACACGGCTTTTCCCTCCATTACTGGAAGGGCTGCTTCAGGACCGATATTTCCAAGTCCTAACACAGCCGTACCGTCTGATACAACAGCTACCGTGTTGCCTTTCATTGTATAATCATAAACACTGTTTCGGTCTTTATAGATCTCTTTACAAGGTTCTGCCACACCAAGGGAATAGGCAAGGCTTAAGTCTTTTGCATTTTGGACAGGTACCTTCGCATTTACTTCTAGTTTTCCTTGTTTGGCTTTGTGCATGGCAAGTGCTTCATCACGTAATGATTTTATGTTTTTCTCCATCCTTTCCATTATTAAACAAGCTCCTTTTCGTTTAAACGAGCTCCAGCAATTCCTGGATGTGTCATTTCATAGCTATCTAAAATAATATTGAGTTCTTCATTTGAAAGTATATTGGATGCAAGACACATTTCACGTACTGATTTCCCTGATGTTATTGCTTCACGTGCAAGTTGTGCTGATTGTTCATAGCCAATATGTGGATTGAGAGCCGTAATCACCCCAACACTTTTTTCAACGTTTTCTTTTAAAAGCTTTTCATTTGCCTCAATACCAGCTACACAGTAATCGGTAAAAACTTGGAAGCCGTTTGTCATCATATGAATCGATTGAAGCAGGTTAAAGACAAGAACAGGTTCCATAACATTGAGCTCAAACTGTCCTGCTTCAGAGGCGAGGCTTATAGTCTGGTCATTTCCCATCACATGAAAGGCAATTTGGTTAATGACTTCAGCCATAACAGGATTCACCTTTCCAGGCATAATTGATGAACCCGGTTGACGGGAAGGTAAGTGAATTTCATTAAGACCAGTACGGGGACCTGATGCCATAAAGCGCAGATCATTTGCAATTTTCGACATGTTCACCATACTAATTTTTAAAGCCGATGATAATTCCGTGTAGGCGTCTGTATTTTGTGTGGCATCGACAAGGTGTTCCGCTCCTGTTAATGGCAGTCCGCTAAACTCTGAAAGATAACCGACGACAGCTTCAATATATTTCGGATCAGCGTTTAATCCGGTGCCGACCGCAGTTGCCCCCATATTCACTTCATATAAATGCTCATGTGTACGTGCAATTCGTTTAATGTCGCGCAAAATCATGCGGTGGTAGCTCTCAAATTCTTGACCAAGTCGAATGGGCACGGCATCCTGCAGATGTGTCCGACCCATTTTAATAATGTGATCAAAACTTTGTGCCCTTTCACTGAAGACAGATGCCATATAACGCATCACATTAAGGAGTTTCTTTAGCATATTTAAGGCAGCAATATGAATCGTAGTTGGAAATACATCATTTGTAGACTGTGCCATATTGATGTGACTGTTTGGACTTAAATAAGCATAGTTACCCTTTTCTTTTCCTAAAAGTTCAAGAGCTCGATTTGCGATCACTTCATTGGCGTTCATATTTAGTGATGTTCCGGCACCACCTTGAATGGGATCAACGATAAACTGATCGTGAAGCTTACCAGAAAGGATTTCATCGGCAGCTTCTATAATTGCATGACCAAAATAGGGCGAGAGATGTTCTGTCGCTATATTAGCCTGTGCAGCTGCTTTTTTTACTAACGCAATGGCATAAATAAGTGATTCATGAACACGGTATCCTGTAATAGGAAAGTTTTCGACTGCACGTAATGTTTGGATTCCGTAATAGGCATCGTAGGGTACTTCTTTTTCCCCTAAAAAGTCTTTCTCAATTCGAAACTGCTTGCTATCTATCATTTTGATCACCTTTTCTTATTAAATTATCGCGATACCGATGTGAACTTTAGTTGTGACAGGTCATAAGCGGTGTATATAAGTTAAATTTATTTATTGGGCATGAAATCATTTATATTTCATATGTCCATTCACCAGTTTCAAACCGTATTAATGATAAATTTCTTCTCTTTATTTCTTCTTCAAATAAAGAAATAAAACTAGAATCAAGTTTTAATGCCATTGCTTCAATATAAACGTGAATTAAAAATTGGTTGCTTAACTGCTTGAGTATTGTCATTCTCCCTACATAAACCATTATATTTTTAAAAACATGCTAAAAATTCTGATTGAACTTATATAGTTCATTTTGAGAACTTTCTCTTCAGGCTGTTAAGGATGATTTATTAGTTTGTAAGTCTCTTTCTTTGCTGCTCACAACAACTGCGGCAGCAGCGTCACCTATTACATTAACAGTTGTCCGAATCATATCGAGAATACGATCAATTCCAGCAAGGAACGCAATTCCTTCAAGAGGTAATCCAACAGACGTCATAACCATTGTTAACATAATTAATCCTGCACTCGGAACTCCCGCAGTCCCAATTGAAGCAAGAGTTGCTGTTAATACAATCGTTATTTGCTGTGTAAACGTTAAATCGATTCCAAAAAATTGAGCTACAAACAGTGCACAAACACCTTGATAAAGTGCAGTTCCATTCATATTGATCGTCGCCCCAAGCGGCAGCACAAAACTACTAATTTTTCGTGGTACTTTTAAGTTTTCTTCTGTACATTTAATGGTCATCGGAAGGGTTCCTGAGCTGCTCGATGTACTAAAAGCAACTAAGCATGCTGGCATAATTCCTCTAAAAAATGTTAATGGACTCATTTTGCCTAAAGTTTTTACTGTAATGGAAAAGACAACAATGGTATGGATTAATGAACCTATTGCTAAGGCTAAAATCACTTTTAATAAAGGGAGTAATACTGAAAGACCATATTCTCCGACTGTAGGTGCTATCAAGCCAAAAATACCGATTGGAGCGAAGCGCATGACAACAGCTGTAATTTTATACATTACTTCTGCGAGTTGTTCAAACACGTTGTATAATGGCTTTGTTTTTTCACCAACCATTGTAATTCCTATTCCAAGAAAAATTGCAAAAAAGATAATTTGCAGCATATTTCCTTCAATGAGGCCAGCTAATGGGTTAGTTGGAACGATATTAAGCATTGTATCTACAATTCCTGGTGTTTCTTGTGATTCTATCTCCTGTGGTGAAACAGAAATTTCTAAGCCTTTACCAGGGGAAAGAACACTTCCAATAAATAAACCAATAGATATTGCGATAGCTGTTGTCAGTAAATAATAACTGACTGTTTTTACACTTAACTGTCCTAGCTCTTTAAGGTTACCGGTACTTGCAACACCTACAACTAAAGATGAAAATACCAATGGTACGATAATGAACTTAATTAATCTTAAAAAAAGATCTCCAAGTGGTTGTACTACTTTAATATCAGGTCCTATGATTGCACCTAGAATAATTGCAGTCACAAATCCAAGGAAAATTTGAAATACCAGGTTGTTTTTCATTTTTGATTGACCTCCTTATAATTGATTTAAATGAATTGTAAGCGCAATCCTACTAAAACATACAGAAACCAACAATAAAAAACATAAAAATTATTTGAAAGTTCGATAAATAATGATTTTAAAGGATTTTAATAGTAGAATTTAGATGGAGTGTTCCATAAAATATATAGTGATAAGAAAAATGCAGGAAGTGTATAAAGTGTTCAAGGAAAAAATTACAATTTTTATAATGATGTTAATAGCAGTACCATTGGCAGGTGAGTTGAGTTTTTACCCTTTTGAAGGAGACTTTCGAGTTAGCTTCGGAACCCCTATTTTTTTCTTTTTTTTATTATGGTTAAGAAAAATGAATCGGGTATTAGCCGGCTTATTAGTTGGAGTTTTTGTTGTGCTTTTTCGAATTTTGTTAGAAGGGGTTACTGGAGACAAGGTAATATGGGATGAGGCGTTAGCGATGCATTTCCCTGTCTTTTTTTATTACTTTACATATGGTGTTATGTTTGGTGTGATGAAGATACACCATTTTTATAATCGTCCAATATGGGTTGGAATATTAGGTATTCTACTTGAAATTTTAGCTAGTATGGTTGAAATTTCATTAAGATACTCAGTGTCAGGGGAACTTATAAATTTTTCAACCATCATTTTAATTATTGAGATAGCCTTTATTCGAAGTTTCTTTGTTCTTGGCTTTTTTAACATTCTTATTTTCCGTAAAGCGAAGCTAGCAGAAGAGCAGCAGCGACAAAAAAATGAACATATGCTCATGTTAATTTCAAATTTATACGCAGAAACGATTCAGTTAAAGAAATCAATGCAACATGCAGAGGATATTACAAGAGACTGTTATCAGTTATATCGTAAGTTGAAATCCCGTTCAGAACAGAAATTTGCAAAAGACACATTAAATATTACTGGTCAAGTTCACGAAATAAAAAAAGGCAATCAAAGAATTTATGCCGGCTTATCAAATTTAATATCTAATGAAAATTTTAATGATTATTGGAGTATGAAAGAGGTAGGGGATATTATTGTTAAATCAAACGAGAAATATTCTGACTTGTTAGGAAAAAACATTCAGTTTCGTCTCGATTTGAAGGGTGATCATTCTTCTTATCATATTTATACTGTGTTATCATTATTGAACAATCTTGTCTCAAATGCGGTGGAAGCGATTAAAGATTCAGGAATTATTACAATTTCAAGTTATCGACACGATCAATATGTTGAATTTCAAGTTATGGACAATGGTCCAGGTATTCCGGAAAAAAAGAAAGAATCCATTTTTCGACATGGTTATACAACAAAGTATGATTTATCAGGGCGGCCTTCTACAGGTATAGGGCTATCGTATGTAAAAGAACTTGTTGAAAGCATGGGAGGAACAATAAAATTAAATAACGGTACAGGTAGTAAACGGACTACTTTTATTATAAAGTTACCTGTTGAAAGCTTGGTACAGAAAGGATAAACGTTATGCGTTATTTTATTGTAGATGATGATCCGGCAATTCGGGAAATGCTAGCGGAAATAATAGAAGATGGGGACTTGGGCGAAGTTGTAGATGAAAGAGATGATGGATCAGACATAGATGCAGATTTACTTCAAGTCAAAAAAGTTGATATTTTATTAATTGATTTATTAATGCCAAGCCGTGATGGGATTGAAACAGTTCGAGATTTAGGGTCTTCTTTTAACGGAAAAGTGGTTATGATTTCACAAGTTGAATCAAAGGAGCTAGTTGGGGAAGCTTATTCTCTTGGAATTGAGTATTATATTACTAAGCCAATTAATCAGTTGGAAGTGTTAAATGTTCTGCAAAAAGTAAATGAACGCGTTTTGTTGGAAAAGTCCATTTACAATATTCAAAAATCATTAAGTATATTTAATGCGCCAAAAAAACATGAAAATCTATATATAGATAAAAGCATTGTCACTTCTGGGAAAGTACTACTGTCCGAGTTAGGGATTATTGGGGAGAGTGGTAGCAAAGACTTATTGGATATGTTAGTCTACCTATTTCAGCATGAAAATGAAACAAAGTCAGAAGACGCCTTTTCATCGCTCAAAGATATTTTTGAATGTATCATTTCAAAACGCTTGGAGACAAAAGCAAAGTCAGAAGATATTAATCGTGAAATTAAAGCATCTGAACAACGTGTTAGACGTGCTATTCATCAAGCACTCATTCATATTGCTTCGCTTGGGTTGACTGATTATACAAATCCAACATTTGAAAAATATGCATCAAAGTTTTTTGATTATGAACAAGTTCGAAAAAAGATGATGGAATTACAGGACAAGCGGGAAGTTGGTTCTTCCCATATTAGAATTAACACAAGGAAATTTATTCAAATGCTGTACTTGGAAGCGAAACAATGGAATGGATAACTTGATTGAAAAAGGTCTTTTATTTTATATTTGATACCTTTATGGGTTAGAGCATTTAAAACTCAAAAGCCTTACTATGTGTATTATCAGGAGCGCCATGGGTGACTTCGGCAGGAAGCGGAAAAGTCGGCTGGGCACTGCAGCAAGATTATGCAGAGGCAGCAGCAGTGTTATCTAGTGAAGGGCACGAAAATACAATCTACGAGCTTTCTGGCAAGTTATTAACGCAGGAGGAATTTGCGGCTGTACTTGGCACTGTATTAGGTAAAGAAGTATCGGTGCAGCACGTTGATGATGCTGCGTATGCAGACATTATGAAAGTTGTCGGCGTACCAGATTTCCTCATTCCATTTCTTGTTAACATCCAGAAAGACATTCGAGAAGGCACACTAGAGATTGAGAACAGCGATTTTAAAAAGCTTCTTGGCCGTCCAGCTGCACCAGTTAGTGAGAGATTAGTTCAAAGCGTTAAAGGGATTTCTTAAACCGTATGAGTGAATTGAAAAGCCGACTTTCTTTCATTAGAAAGTCGGCTTTTGACGATATAGATTACCCTTTCGTAAAAAAATCACTTGAAGAACAGTATTGTTACTGGATTTCCTCTTTGTAAGTTAATCTTTATTTAGAAATTCAATAAATTCTCGAACCGTTTCTAGATCACCTGTAATCATTAAGGCAGGAAGCAATATAAGAGCGCCAATGACTGCAAGGTTAGAATAAAACACGACACGCAATGTTTTTTTCAAAACTTTCATCTGCTTCACTTCCTTATGGTTGATAGTATATTGTGATTATCTCATAATAATTTTAAAAATTAAAATTTTCTGATTAAATATAGAAACTCCTTCAAAAAATTTGAAGAAAGAGTGGCTTATCCAGAGAGGAGCTGTTGTGGTTGCTGATACGATGGGACTTGCTAAAAGAGATGTATTGCTGATACTTCTTTTTTGTGCAAGGAGTTTATTAGAAAACATTCTTTAATAATTTTATACATTATTCACATAAAATTAATTGCTTTAATATACTATTTTACAGTCGTGAAATGGGTGTGACTGAAATGATTAGAAGAGATTAGGATAGAATTAAATTTCCCCCTTAATTGTTCTGTCTTTATTTCTTCTTCTTTTTCGGCTTTTATAAAAAATTTTGTTTTTGTTGTCTCTTCTTTTTGAGTGCACGAAGAGATGTTTTTAAAGATGCATAATTGCCTATAGCCGCATATCCATAGAAAAAGCCCATGAAAATACCTGCATATAGATTATCTTTGTGACTGAAAAAAACAGAGATTACAAGTCCAACGGTAACGGCAATGGAAGGGATAATGTATCGTTTAATAGGCAAAAATTTAAAACATTGAGTAATAATCATAATAATTGGTACCGCGATTACTGCATCCCAAATGTTTGTATGAATAATTGGAAATGTCAATACTTATCCCTCGCTTTAATCATAGTTAAATGCTATTTAAATGTTTTATTATCTAAAATTTTCACAGAATCATCCATTTTAGTGCCCAACATTTTTGTGTGATGGACAAGCCTGATAAGGTCGAAGTGAGCTTGTTTGGCTCCAATGACTAATAAGGGAACACCAATTGCATCTATTTTTAATCCTCGCGAGAAAAAACCTCCAATTGTCATAGCGATCGGGACAGTAGGAGAAGTATTTGAAAAAATAATCCGCTCTTTTTCTTTATGAGGGGCCTGAAGCACTACACTTAAATTTTTTAAGGCAGGGATAAGAGCTTTTGATCTGCCTCTACCAATCGTATAAACAGAATGCTGATTTTCGTCTTTTCCGTGAAAAATTAATTTTCCCATATCTTTATGCGTTAATTTATTAAAAATATCAACATGTAATACTTCTTCTTTTGTAGGCTCACGATCTTCGGGTAATTTCTTTAAATGATAAGCAGCAGCCAGGACTGATGAGTGTGTTCCTCCATAACAGTTATAGACAAAAATCATATGTATACTCCTCTTTAAAAAATTCTCTATGTTAAAAGTTTTTTAGTTTATTTATAGTATTAACAGATTTTGGAGGATTAATCTCTTCTAAGTGAGGAGAGACACTTATTATAATAAGTGCTAAGTAGGAATAAGAAGAAATGTAATCGGGTAAAGATATAGTATTATCTTCCAAGTTAAGAATGCATCTATCAAGGGTGTCCGGAGTACCCCTTCTTCAAGCGTGAAAACGATAAGGAGGGGGTGAATGGACAGGTCTTCATAGGTCTTATTCCTTGTTTTTTAGAAAAAGCTTCCTGAACCTTCATTCAAGAACAAATGTTTGGTATAA
>NZ_QOCW01000043.1 GCF_003318295.1 Bacillus taeanensis | reverse complement strand
GCAGGATTGCTTTTGCAGCATTAAATGATTACATGAAGCAAAAGAAAGCAGGCAAAGACCCCGTCTTCCACGTTTCTAACATTCCTGGCCTTAAAAATGTAGAATGTTGGGGAGGAGATGAAGAGCAGTCTTTAAAAAAGAATGAACGAGTACAGAGAAGCTTATAAAAGACACAACACACATAAATTGTCTGCTGGGTTTAAACTGAAGATTCTAGATTGAAATACGAGTTACTTCAATCTGTTTATAGCTGTGGGAGTGTCAAACCTTCTTGTTATTATTGAAGAGATATTCATTGATTGAGCTATATATTGTTTAAACGGAGAGAAATAAGCGTACTGGTAATGAGTACACTTATTTCTCTTTTTTCTTTCGTTGTTGATGACGAGTGACTTTTTTTCGATTCCCACATATTTTCATCGAACACCATTTGCGTCTTCCACGTGTATCGATAAATAACAATACACATTCTGGGTTTGCACATCGGTGTATATTGTTTAGATCGTTGGAGGCGAAAAGATCAATGGCATCTAATGCAATTAATGAAACGAGGGCATCTGCTGGTTTGCCTTTGGGAATGGGGAGTAATTCGCCTTTTATTAACTTATAGGCAAAAGGAGCTTTTGCTATTAATGATTCTAAATAAGCTGTCCAATCAGTAGAAAGTTTCTCTCCGTCGGCCATCTTTTCGTATCCTTCTCTAAGAAATGAGCGTACTTCTTGTAAAAGCGGCAATGCCTCTTTTGCCCACTTTTCTACATTTGTGTGAAATTGCTCTATAAAAAGGATGTTGTGGTTGTTTAACGTTTCAAACCAAGCTATTACATGTTCTGAGGAGGTTAGTAAATCATGTCGATTACCGTGTCTAACAACCTCAGTATTAACTAAGTCTATAGAGATTCTCCCTGAAATAAGTGGGAAATTGCTTTCAGCATTCATGCAAGTCATCTACCTTTCTTTCAATTAACCAATTATAACAAAGTTGACAGGTTAATTAAAATCAAGTATATTATTAACCATTAAATATATATTTTAACGGTTAATAACAAGGAGGGATTTCATGCAACAACCTTTTTTAGGTCCAAAAGTTGTGCTAGTTACTTTTTTAACACTAATGGGTGCATTTGGCTTAAACTTAACAGCTGGACAATTTTTTGCTCCGTTAAATGATACCTATGGTTGGGATTTAACGGTTTTGAGCTTAGCTGTATCGCTTAATATGATCACTTGGGGAATTTTTCAGCCAGTTATGGGAAAATTGATTGATCGATTTGGTCCGAAATCTGTGATTGCAAGTAGTTCAGCTTTAATGGGAATTGCGTTTATCCTTTCAGCAACGATTACACAATTATGGCAATTCTTTCTTTATTATGGGGTATTGACGGCTATTGGTTTCGCTGGTTGTGGTTCCATGGCGAATTCCGTATTAGTTTCCCGTTGGTACGTTAAGAAACGAGCTAAAATGCTTACGAGGAGTTCGATGGGAATGAATATCGGTCAACTTATACTACTGCCACTAACAGGATTTTTAATTGCTAGTTCGGATTTTCGATCGGCATTTGTGGTACTAGGATTCATCATGCTCGTTATTGTTGTTCCAACCGTATTAATAGTAGTAAAGAATAATCCGAAAGATGTTAATCAGATGCCGGATGGGGACTCTACACCTTTATTTATGGATGCTAAGAGTGCTTCATTGACAGAAGCACTACGGAGTCGAGAGTTCTGGATTGCCACTCTAGGATTTGCTACATGTGGGTTTACTTTATACTTAGTAACAATGCATCTTCCTAATTTTGCAGTTGACCTAGGGGGAGGAAAGTCGCTTGGTGGTCAGCTGCTGGGGATCGCCGCCTTGGCAAGTGCGTTTTCGATGTGGATTACTGGTCAACTGACTCGTGCCATAGGGAAAAAGAATTTACTCGTTATTCTTTATATCATTAGATTGCTAGCTTTTATATGGCTTGCTATGTCACCTAGTATTTGGCAGCTGTATGTTTTTGCTGTCGTGTATGGGATCTCTTCCATGCCGATCATTCCACTTGTAACGGGCGTCATTGGTGATAAATTTGGGAAAAATGCAATGGGCAGTATCCTCGGATTTAGCTGGTTCATTCATCAAGTATCTGCAGCTTTAGGCGTATTTCTTGGTGGTTACCTCCGGTCAATGACAGGAGACTATGTTTCCGCGTTTTGGATGGGAGCTGCTTTGTTAGCATTTGGAGCAGTTCTAACAACATTAATTAAAGATCATCCTGTGTCTGCCAATAGTAAAACATTGACGCAATAATATAATCATTAGTGTTTTAGATGAATAGAAAGGGTGAGTTATCAAATGAGTCATTATCTCGTTCAGCTGCTAAAGTTTGTGTGCAAGAGTACGATTGACTATGTGAAAAATATGAATGTGAATCGGTTGGAAGTTATATCTTTGGTGCGATTAAAAACATTAGTGAATTACTCCAAAAAGAGAATGGCTATCATTGAATGCTGATTTCGTTAGAACACAGATGGAAAAATGATCAAACTTTATTTTAAGTCAACAACTCCTAAACTAAAAAGCTCCATTAACTCAATAATCGAAAATGCTATAATGATAGTGTCCCACAATACTTATCCCAAAAAAACAGATGGGAAAATGAGGAAAACAGGGTACTGCCGAGTCAGTTCGTCCGATCAAAATCCTAGAAGACAAATTGTGCAGCTGGAGGAAATCGGCTGTGAAATGATTTATCAAGAACATATCTCCGGCGCTTCAACAAGCCGGAGGGACTAGGTTCGCATGCCCATCACAAATAATACTCAGAGAGACGAGGGACATATTCTCCTAGCTCTTCATAGAAGCCGCTGAAAACCAGGGTTATGTCAGCTGTTGACTTGAAATAAAGCATCTTCCTAAAGAAAATGACTATACAAAATGATATTATCTTGCAAATAGTTGTTTTTTTATATAAAAAATACACTGCCATTTACATCATGAAATAAATTTTAAATACATCTATTAAATGCTATTCATTCAAAGGCCAGTTCCTTCATAAGTTACGATCAAGTTTGCTTATGAAGAGTTTTAATTCTTAAAAAAGGCGCATCACTTGTATAATGAACTGCACCCTGTCAAGTAGGGAGTGGAAATAATAAAAAATGTCTAAGCGGCTTTAGCTCTATATTCCATAGGACTGAGGCCGTTTAGTCGTTTTTGATATCTATCAAGGGTGTCCAGAGTACCCCTTCTTCAAGCGTGAAAACGATAAGGGGGAGGTGAATGGATAGGTTTTCATAGGTCTTATTCCTTATTTTTTAGAAAAAGATGCCTGAACCTTCGTTTAGGAACAAACGTTCGTTGTAATGGTCTTAAAGGGAGTGAAATCATGCAAAAAAGGAAAAGAAACACATTATAAAACGCATCAAATCTGGATTAAAAAAGGACATCGGATGTATCCTTATTTTAAAGAAATGGCCCAGAACGTTAAAAACATGACCAATACCACGAACTTTTACATCCGACAAGTGTATACAGGTTTGACCCAGGAAAAAGAACTTCAGCCACTGCAAAAAGAAGTCACCTGTTATGTATTTGAAGCCCCTTCGAAAGCACATCCTTATGTAGAGTACAACTTTTTAGATTGTTTATTTAAAGTGACCGCTCAACATGATTATCGCTCCCTTCCTACGCAAACAAGTCAATCCATCATGAAAACCGTTTTTCAGAACTGGAAATCCTTCTTTTCGAGTTTAAAAGAGTATAAGAAAAACCCGGCTAAATACAAAGGGAGACCAAGAATTTCCAAGTACAGCCTGGCGAGTGAAAAAGAAGTGCTGTTTACGAATCAAGATTGTGTAATCAAAGAAAAGAAGTTTTTAAAATTTCCTAAAACAAAGGAACGATTAAACATTGGAAAACTGGGAGCTGGAGAAGGAAAGCTGAAACAAGTTCGAGTCATTCCTAAATACGGACAGTATGTCGTTGAATTAGTTGTGGATGTGCCGTTGAAAAAGGAAGAATGTCAAGAGATCAACCGTTTAATGGCGATTGATCTAGGAATTGATAACCTTGCGACCATGGTGACGAATACGGGAAGTAGACCTGTATTCGTCAAGGGCAGGCATGTCAAATCCATTAATCAATATTATAATAAAATGAAAGCTCATTATTTTGGCATTTTAAGACGGGGAAAGCAGCCAAACGAAGGGCCTTTTATATCGAACCGGTTGGAAAAACTACATCAAATCAGATATCGCAAACTGAAGGATCTTTTCCATAAAGTCAGCTTTTCCATTATGAAACATGCCCAAGAAGAGAACATTGATACGGTCATCATCGGCAAAAATAAGGACTGGAAGCAGTGTTCAACGATGGGGAAACGAAACAACCAATCATTTGTAAGCATTCCGCACAGCTTGTTAATCAGTATGATTCAATACAAAGCGAAGGAACAGGGAATCAAGGTCATTCTAACCGAAGAATCGTATACATCCAAAGCGAGCTTCTTGGATGGAGATGAGATTCCAACTTATGGGGAATGCGAGACAAAGAAGACGTTTTCCGGAAAAAGGATCAAAAGAGGATTATACCGTTCGAAAGCAGGAACCATCATCAATGCCGATGTAAATGGAGCTGCGAACATTTTGAAAAAAGCGTTTTTACGTTTAAAAGAAGCAGCGATTTTTCATAAAGAAACCATTCATGTATGGCACCCGCAATCAAAAACTGTCTAAAAGAAGTACCGAATGCATGGAAAACATGACAAACGGTATAGAGGGGTTGGGCGTTTTCAGCACGCCGCTGTGTCAACTCCACTAGTGTTAAGCTTGATGGCACTTAAAACGTTTAAGAGCCATTGAGAAACATTAGAAACCCCCACTTCAACCGTGGGTAAGTGGAGGAGGTTCATAAGGAAATCACCTTTCTATTTTGAAGTCAGCTTTTTTGTTACAATAAAGAAGAAATGATCCTTATATGGAGAAGTTAGTAAATAAATAGTTTATTGCTTCAAAATAGAATAACAGCTAGCTCAATGATAGATATAAATGATTCTTTTTTACGCTTCGTTTATAAAATTGGAAATTTGGAGGAGAACTGATGGAACAGACTCGTTTTTTTGATATTTATCATCCGCTTATTGAAAAAGTGATTAACAACGTTGAAAGCGTGATGATTGGTAAGCGGCAAATCGTAGAATTAAGCTTAACAGCACTGCTTGCAGAGGGACATGTCTTATTAGAAGATGTCCCGGGAGTCGGCAAAACAATGATGGTTCGTGCCGTGGCGAAATCAATTGGGGCATCATTTAGCCGGATTCAATTTACACCTGATTTGCTTCCATCTGACTTAACAGGGGTTTCTATTTTTAATCAAAAAGAAATGAAGTTTGAATTTCGTCCTGGTCCATTAATGGGGAATATTATCCTTGCCGATGAAATCAATCGTACCTCACCCAAAACCCAATCCGCTCTTCTTGAAAGTATGGAGGAACGCAGTATGACAGTTGATGGACATACATACCCGCTTAATCAACCGTTTTTTGTAATGGCCACTCAAAATCCTCTTGAGTATGAAGGAACATATCCACTTCCGGAAGCACAGCTTGATCGTTTTTTACTAAAATTAAATATGGGTTATCCGACACAAGATGAAGAACTGGAAATTTTAAGTCGAAGAGAATCTTCTCATCCAATTGATGAGATTGATCAAGTGATTACATTAGATGAACTGCTTGCGATGCAGACAGCTGTTAAAGAAGTGCATGTCGATGAGAAAGTAAAGCGTTATATCGTTGAAATTGTTACTCATACCCGCCGTCATTCGATGATCAGTCTTGGTGCGAGTCCGCGTGGCTCTCTTTTATTAATGAAGGCTGTTCAAGCATATGCGTATTTAAATCATCGAAATTATGTGCTTCCAGATGATGTGAAGTTTTTAGCGCCGTTTGTGTTAGCGCACCGCATGATTCTTCATCATGAGGCAAGATTCGAAGGAGTCGAGATGAAAAAGATTGTGAAAGAAATATTAGAAAAAGTCAACGTTCCAATTATGAAGGAAAAACATGCGCGATGAAGAGGTGGAAGCGATTAAAAAAGCAGACAGTTTGGCTTCGGTTAATTTTCTTGCTGTTTCTTACAGGTCTTGCTTATTCTTATGCAATGTTTCAAGGGGGATTTGTTAGCTGGTTTTTATTTTACAGCATGCTGCCGATGAGTATTTACGCCTTTTTGCTCACCTTTTATTCCCTGAAATCGTTTCAAGTTACAAGAGAGCTTAACCAGAAAAGGGTACATGCAGGAGAACTGCTTACGGTAACGGTAACAGTAAAAAGAACCTCTATCTTTCCGCTGTTTTATGTAGTTGTGGCAGGTGAATTACCACTTAATCTTAAGAAGAGGGCAAATAATATAGCCGCAAATCACCAAGGGGCTCGAGCGATTTTTTTCCCATTTTTAAAGCGTTCCATGTCTTACAGTTATGAAATTCATTCGCTGCCAAGAGGGTTTTATACTTTTAATGAAATCGTCATTAAAACCGGTGACCCGTTTGGATTTATGCAAAAAGAACAGTCTTTTTTTCAAGACAATACTCTTCTTGTTTATCCTTCATTTCAGCGTATGAATTGGAAGCCATCTCATTATACAAAAAGAGGGGAAAAATCGATTCATCAAAAAGCAAATCAAGATCTTACAACAGTTGTTGGCATTAGAGATTATGCGGAAGGTGATCGTTTATCTTTGCTTCACTGGAAAGCATCAGCAAAACGCAATCAGCTTGTAACAAAAGAATTTGAACAGCAAACGAATAAGAGAGCGATTTTATTTGTTGATCGAACTTTTTTAAAAAATGACAATCAAGAAGCAATTCTTTTTGAAAAAACAATCAGCTTATCTGCGTCACTCGCTCATTCATTGTTAGCAGTTAATTATGATGTAGGGGTAATTTCAGCAGGTAATAATTATATGAAAATCCCTTTTCATGGCGGGAAAGAGCAGGAGCAAAGAATTTTTTCCCTTTTAGCTAAAATAAAGAATGATGCTAAACGTTCGTTTGCATCTGTTATTCCAAAAGAGGTTTATCACTTTCCGCATGAAACAGTCTGTTTAGTTGTCACAGCTCATTTATGTGAAGAACTGGTCAACACATTAGAGCGTCTATCATTGAACAACCGGCATATCATGTTGTTTTATGTTCGATGCGATGCTAATCTCACCGAACAAGAACGACAGGATGTGCTAAAAGTTAAAAAATCCGGCATACTTGTTTATACCGTAGTTCACGATCATTTTGAAGCAGAATTAAAAAAGGGAGAGGTCCGTTATGCGGTTGGCAGAACGAAGTCGTTTTAATCTGCTTACACTTTTACTTTACACATTAAGTTTTTTAATTTTTTTAGAATGGATGCGTCCTTTAGAAGACCTTACGAACACTGGAAGTATTGAACTGTTAACACTTTATACAGGATTGCTGTTTCTGTTAACGCTTTTGCAGCTTCCATGGCTTTTATCTACGCTTATTAAAATGATGGGCATGCTTTTTATTATTCACTTTGTTTTTTTTCAAGGCTCTATTTTTGATTTGCGGTGGGTTCAGTTCGTAATAGAAGATGTGTCACGCAATATCAACTATTTAAGTGCGGCAAATTGGGAAGCGCTTAGCAATTTATTTCGAACGATTTTATTTCTCGTTCTGCTTTGGTTAGTTAGTTATTTAATGCATTACTGGCTTATACAAGCAAGACGAATTTTTTTGTTTTTCTTTGTGACGATTATTTATATTACGGTTCTTGATACCTTTACTCCTTATGACGCAAGCGGGGCGATTATTCGAATTGTAATGATGGGTTTTATTTTACTTGGTCTTTTAAGGGTAATACGAGTTCAGGAAAAAGAAGGTTTTGGAGAAGCGGTAAAAGTGCCGCTCATTTGGGTGCTCCCGTTAGCAAGTCTTATTTTATTTGCGTCTTTCCTTGGAATTGCAGCACCAAAGGCAGAACCTCAGTGGCCTGATCCTGTTCCTTTTTTAAAAAGTGCAAACAACACCGGGGAGAATCTGGGCGTTGAGGGCGGCGGCATTAGCAGGATTGGTTACAGTACAAATGACAGCAGACTTGGAGGTCCGTTTTTTTATGATGACACACCTGTATTTACAGCAGAAGTATCAGAAAAGCATTATTGGCGTGTTGAAACAAAAGCGGTTTATACAGGAAAAGGATGGGAGCAGGCCGTTGTTAATTATCAACCGCTGCGCGGGGCTTCAGAAACGTTGTATGAAAATAACGTGCAAACAGAAAATCTTACAGCAGCGATTCAACTGTCTGGTGAGGAACAATTTTCATTTCTTGTTTATCCAGGTCAGCTCACTTCTGTAAATGCTAAACAGGAAAATATTACCTTTGAAGAAGAGATAATTAGCGGGAAAATTAACACGTATAAGAATGACACACCTACTGTTCTTATGAAATATGACATCACCTATGATTATCCGGAATTCTCAATTGAGGAGCTTCAGCAAACGTCTACTAATTATTCAGCAGATAAGCAGATGTATTTACAGCTTCCAGAGACACTGCCAAATCGTGTTACAGAACTTGCTGAAGAGATTACAAAAGAGGAAAACAATCCTTATGATAAAGCAAAAGCCATTGAACGCTATTTTGTAAATAACGGCTATGTGTATGAAACCAAAGATGTAGCAGTACCTGGGCCTGAAGATGATTATGTTGATCAATTTTTATTTGAAACATTAAAAGGCTATTGTGATAATTTTTCCTCTTCCATGGTTGTTCTTCTTAGAAGTGCAGGCATTCCAGCGCGATGGGTAAAAGGTTTTACAGCTGGAGATTACAAAGATTTTACTGAAGAAAAAACAACAGTGTATGAAGTTACAAATGCCAATGCTCATTCATGGGTAGAAGCCTATTTCCCTGGAGTTGGATGGGTACCGTTTGAACCGACAAGAGGATTTACGAATGAGGCTGATTTTATTACTTCCTATGAGCAAAGTACTGCTTCTTCAGAAGAGAAGGAAGAAGAACAACAACTTCCAGAAGAGGAAGAAGAACAACTCGAAAGTAATGTCGAAAATAACCAAGCAAAGCCGCTTATTTCTTTTTCTTCAACATGGTTTTGGGTGTTGTTGCTGGTCATATTTTTATTAGCGGCAGTCATTGTCTGGAAATATTATAAATCCTGGATTCGAAATTATACGATTGCCCGTTATAAAAGAAAACTGAATAACATAGAGACTGTGGACATTTACGAAAAGCTGTTATGGTTATTTCGCGTACATGGTATAAAACGAAAGCCAGATCAGACGTTACGAGAGTTTGCTGTACAAATTGACACAATGTTTGAAACAAATAATATGAAGAAACTGACAAGAGACTATGAAAAGATATTATATGAAGGTTCAGGAAATGCAGTGAAAAAAGATGAATTTATGGAATTGTGGGAAAATTTAATTAAAAAATTACAATCTTGACCGCCTTCATAACCATTGATAGAATGAATCCATATCAATTGGGTGACCACAAATATGGAACTTTCATCATTCCTTCGTATATCCTCGATAATATGGTTCGAGAGTCTCTACCAGATTACCTTAAATAATCTGACTATGAAGGCAGAGTTAAGACTAGAATTCTGCCTTTGTACAGCATTCTAGTCTTTTTTTTGCGCATTTTACGAAATTTAATAAGATGAAAGTTCCTTAAGTGGACAGGCAATAATAAGGGAATATGCCAATTTTCATTTTGATGGATGAATAGGCGGTATTTTAATAAAAGAGGTGGACAAAGTGAGACAAGAGCAAGAAATGATTATTGTGTTAGACTTTGGTGGCCAATACAATCAACTAATCGCACGTCGAATTCGTGATTTAGGAGTTTACAGTGAGCTTCATCCTAATACGATTACAGTTGAAGAAATTAAAGCAATGAATCCAAAGGGAATTATTTTCTCAGGTGGACCAAACAGTGTGTATGGAGAAGGTGCTCCACGTTGTGATGAAGAGATTTTTGAATTAGGCATTCCGGTGCTTGGGATTTGCTATGGTATGCAGTTAATGACGCATCACTTTGAAGGAAAAGTTGAAAAAGCAAATCACCGTGAATATGGAAAAGCAATGATTAAAGTTGAAAACACATCACCTGTTTTTCACCAGCTTCCAACTGAACAGTCTGTTTGGATGAGTCACGGCGATTTAGTTGTTGAACCGCCTGCAGGTTTTAAAGTGGATGCAAGCAGCGCATCTTGCCCAGTTGCTGCGATGAGTGATGAAGCGCGTCATTTATATGGTGTGCAGTATCACCCAGAAGTTCGTCATAGTGAGTATGGAAATCAACTTCTTGAAAATTTTGTGTTCCGTGTATGTGATTGTAAAGGAAACTGGTCAATGGAAAACTTCATTGAAACAGAGATTGCAAAAATTCGTGAGTTAGTTGGCGATAAAAAAGTATTATGTGCGCTTAGTGGCGGAGTAGATTCTTCTGTTGTTGCAGTACTTATCCATAAAGCAATCGGCGATCAATTAACATGTATTTTTGTTGATCATGGTCTTCTTCGTAAAGATGAGGGTGACCAAGTAATGGAAATGTTTAGTGAAGGCTTTAACATGAACGTGATTAGAATTGATGCGAAAGAGCGCTTCCTCAGTAAGTTGGCAGGTGTAGCGGATCCAGAGCAAAAGCGTAAAATTATCGGTAACGAGTTTATTTATGTCTTTGAAGACGAATCGAACAAGCTTCAAGATATGGATTTCTTAGCGCAGGGAACACTTTATACAGATATTATTGAAAGTGGAACGGCAACGGCACAGACGATTAAATCGCACCACAATGTCGGCGGTCTTCCTGAGCGTATGAAATTAAAACTAATTGAGCCGCTTAATACGTTATTTAAAGATGAAGTCCGTGCATTAGGTACAGAACTTGGTATTCCTGAGCACCTTGTATGGCGTCAACCTTTCCCAGGACCAGGTTTAGGCATTCGTGTGCTTGGTGAAATTACGGAAGAAAAGTTAGAAATTGTTCGTGAATCTGACGCGATTTTACGTGAAGAAATTAAAAATGCTGGCCTTGATCGTGAAATTTGGCAGTATTTCACTGTTCTTCCGGACGTGCGCAGTGTTGGGGTAATGGGAGATGCGCGTACGTACGACTATACAATTGGGATTCGTGCTGTAAACTCAATTGATGGAATGACTTCAGATTGGTCTCGTATTCCTTATGATGTGTTAGAAAAAATTTCTACACGTATTGTCAATGAAGTAGCCCATATTAACCGCGTGGTTTATGATATTACATCAAAGCCGCCTGCTACCATTGAATGGGAATGACGAACAAAAGATAAAAAATATAAAAAAACGTTCGGGTTTTCCATTGACGTATTGCTTTCACCCTGCTAATATATGTACGGGACGTCCACTAACGGCACTTATCATACAATGTGTTTGTTAGCATAAAATAGTTTCGTAAAGTTCATATTAGTTTACAATACCTAAATCGTATAATATCGGGAATAGGGCCCGAAAGTCTCTACCAGGCTACCGTAAATAGCTTGACTACGAGTTAGGATAATGAAGTAGGAAAAATAAGTTAGATGATTATCCAGCTTCTTTATCATAACTTTGTGTTCAAGTGCTCCTGGTAACTCGTTACTAGGAGCACTTTTTTGAGCAGCTGGAACACACTTTAAGGAGGAAATTTTTAAATGAAGCGTTATTTCCAATTTGATGAGTTAGGCACGAATTATAAGAGGGAATTTATTGGTGGTCTAACTACATTCTTATCGATGGCTTATATTTTATTTGTAAATCCATCGGTATTGTCGTTAAGTGGTATTCCAGACTTGCCTGACGCAATGCGTATGGACCAAGGTGCTGTTTTTACGGCAACAGCCATTGCCGCAGCCGTTGGTTCATTAATTATGGGGATATTAGCAAAGTATCCAATCGCACTTGCGCCAGGAATGGGTCTCAATGCATTTTTTGCTTTTACGGTAGTTCTGACATATGGAGTTCCTTGGGAAACAGCTCTTAGCGGTGTTCTTGTCTCTGGACTGATTTTTATCGTGTTAACACTTTCGGGCATTCGAGAAAAAATCATTAATGCAATTCCGGCTGAACTTAAATTTGCGGTTGCAGCAGGAATTGGACTTTTCATTGCCTTTATCGGTTTTCAAAGTGCGGGTATTATTGTGAATAATGATGCGGTGCTTGTTGGTCTTGGTAATTTAACAAGCGGCAATACATTGCTTGCAATCTTTGGCCTTATCGTTACCGTTATTTTAATGGTTGTTGGTGTAAATGGCGGGATTTTTTATGGGATGTTAATTACGGCAGCAGCGGGAATGATGACAGGATTAATTGATTTGCCATCAGCTGTTGTAGGAACACCACCTAGTCTTGAGCCAACATTTGGAGCCGCATTTGCAAACTTTGGTGAAATTTTTACAATTCAAATGTTAGTGATTATTCTTACATTTTTGTTTGTTGATTTCTTTGATACAGCAGGTACATTAGTGGCTGTTGCAAACCAAGCAGGATTAATTAAAAACAATAAGCTTCCTCGTGCCGGAAAAGCGTTATTTGCAGATTCTTCAGCAACGGTTGTAGGGGCAGTGCTTGGAACGTCAACCACAACATCATATATTGAATCTTCAGCGGGAGTAGCTGCTGGGGGAAGAAGTGGGTTTACTTCAGTTGTAACAGCAGGATTTTTCTTGTTAGCATTGTTTTTCTCTCCATTATTAGGAGTAATTACAGCACCAGTTACAGCACCGGCGTTAATTATCGTTGGTATCTTAATGGTATCTGCACTAGGGAAAATTGCATGGGATCAGTTTGAGATTGCGGTGCCAGCCTTTTTAACAATTGTAGCCATGCCGTTAACATATAGTATTGCAACAGGTATTGCAATTGGATTTATCTTTTATCCGATTACAATGATTGCAAAAGGTCGTTCAAAAGAAATTCATCCAATTATGTACGGGTTATTCGTGATTTTCATTCTTTACTTCGTTTTCTTAGTTGGCGGAGAATAAACAAATAAATTGTAAAAAAGCAGGCTGTCTTCCATAGTGAAGTGCCTGCTTTTTTGTGCTATACTTTCAAAAGATTCTTCTATATAAAAGTTCTTTTGCAAAAAGGGAGAGAGTGTAATAATGAGCAATAAACGCGGATCAAAAGCCCAAAAAGTTATTATAGGAGGGGCGCTTATCGTTCTCGGTTATGTAACGGTTTATACGGTTATTTCAATTGTGAATTCAATTATCTCAAAAATTTAAAAAAAGTTGTTGACTATAAATGAACGAGATGGTATATTTATCTACGTTGCTTTAAGCGGAACAAAATAACTTAGAAAAAACTTTTGAAAAGTTGTTGACTTCAAACAAGCAGCATGATATACTTTAAAAGTCGCTGTTACAACAAAGCGAAACTGAAAGAAACTGTTCTTTGAAAACTGAACAAAACGCCAAGCGAATTTATGCAATATCCCGAAAGAAGCAATTCTTTCGACAACAACTATTGAGCAATTCAAACTTAATTTGAGAGTTTGATCCTGGCTCAGGACGAACGCTGGCGGCGTGCCTAATACATGCAAGTCGAGCGCGTGAAACTAACTGATCCCTTCG
>NZ_QOCW01000042.1 GCF_003318295.1 Bacillus taeanensis | reverse complement strand
TTCACATTTCCTGGAGGGACTTTAGGCAGTTTAAGTGTTAATCTAGGCTGACGTTTGCCATTCCATATTCCTAATGAAAGGGTGATTTTCTTCCCTTCAAGTGTAAACGATTCTCCGACCCATTTGGGGTTGAACACAAATTTATGCTTCCAAGGATAGCGGACATTGAATCCTGCTTTTCTCGCTTTTTGCGCGCCCTCTCTTGCTTGAAGGAATTTATGAGCGACAGCTTGAATCGTTTGGCTGTGAAGAGGATAGAGCCCTTTTATTTCTTTTTGAAGATCGCTCTTGGTGATCCATCCACCACCGAGCCGGTAATAATAACGAGCGATTTGAACACAATCATTCCAAACAACGGCACAAAGCCGGCGGATGTCAAACAACTTTTGAATAATAGTAGAAGAAGCAGAAAACGGGACTTTCATCGTTCGATACATGGATTTCACCTCCGTACTTCTATTTTACTACCAAGAACAAAAGTTCGCATATAGGAAGATGTGATTATTTTTTATTTTCAAACACCAAAACAAAAACGCCATTCATCCCCCACCTAAAATGCCATTGAATTTTTGAGGAAGGGGACTTCTGGCTGAATTTCGTTAAAAAAGATACAGATTCATTCTCTGCATCTTTTTCATGATTCAAAAATTATCTTGCTTTCGTAAAATAATATAAAAACCAGACCGCATGATTTTGTTCATCCGCTGCAGCGCGGCGAAACACTTCTTTTATAAAAGGATCCTGCGCTTCTTCTGCAATCTCTAAATAAAAATCAACCGTTTTTTGTTCATCTTGTATGGCAAACTCTAAACCGTTTTTATACTTGTTTGGACACGTTTCTATAATTTTAGGCTGCGGTTGTCTGCCTGTCAGTCTGCTATAAATTTGTGTAAACTGTTGAAAATGCCTCCTTTCATCTTGGCGAATTTCACGGATTCGATTTTTTTCTTCTTCAGTAGGCGCCATTCCCGCTAATTTCCCATAACATGAAATCGCATTGTACTCTCCATTAATCGCTTTTTCAAGATCACGGATTAGCTTTTCCTGCTGTCTGTTTGGCATAGAATGGTGATAATAATAAGGATACATCCCTTTTCCTCCCCATCGTTAATCACCTTATTTTATGGAAGAAATGAACAATAGGTGAATGCTGATCGATACCACACCGCTCTTTCTCCCGCTGTAAGAAGAACAAGCTGCTAATTATTAACTTGAATTTCCTCTTTTTATTTGTAAAAATTAAAGCTATGCTTCTCTACTTTCGCATTTAAAGGAATGAATGATCATGAATCAGCAAAAAAAGAACAAGGGGATGTCCCGGCTCTCCACTGTCCAGCTCATTGTTTTGCTTTATTTAGGCGCCTCTATTATCGCAACGATTCTTTTATCGCTGCCCATTGCCCATAAACCTGGTGTAGAGTGGAGTTTTATTGATGCTTTGTTTACAGCAATTAGCGCAATTAGTGTAACAGGATTAACCGTTGTGTCAACAGCAGATACGTTTAATACGATTGGGGTTTTCTTTTTAATTTTTATTCTGCAGTTTGGCGGTATCGGCATTATGACACTCGGAACGTTTGTATGGCTGTTGTTCGGAAAAAAAATCGGCATGCGTGAGCGGCAGTTAATTATGACCGACCAAAATCGCTCAACATTTGCAGGATTAGTGAAGCTCATGAAGCAAATTTTAGGGTTAATTCTTGCGATTGAAGCGGTTGGTGCTCTTATACTAGGTATTTACTTTTTGCAGTTTTTCCCCTCATGGCAGGAAGCATTTCTGCAGGGAATGTTTGCCTCCATTAGTGCAACAACAAATGCCGGCTTTGATATTACAGGTGCATCACTTATTCCATTTGCAAATGACTATTTTGTACAGTTTATTAATATTATTCTGTTAATACTCGGTGCAATTGGCTTTCCTGTTCTCATTGAAGTAAAAGAGCTTTTTACATACAAAGGAAAAACACCTTATCGTTTTTCACTGTTTACAAAACTTACAACCGCAACGTTTTTCTCATTAGTTGCATTTGGAACGCTTGCGATTTGGCTGTTTGAATTCAATCATTTTTTTAGTGATAAAACATGGCATGAGTCGTTTTTTTATTCATTATTTCAATCCGTGTCAACGCGAAACGGCGGCTTAGCGACCATGAATATGAGCGAATTTTCAGCACCAACCTTAATGACAATCAGCGGGTTAATGTTTATCGGCGCCTCCCCGAGCAGTGTCGGCGGCGGCATTCGAACCACAACATTTGCAATTGTTGTATTAAGCATTTTCTTTTATGGAAAAGGGAAAGACACCATTAAAATTTTCAAAAGAGAAATTGATCCCAATGATATTTTAAAATCGTTTATCGTCTTCGGAACAGCAATCTTTATTTGTTTAACAGCCGTTACCATGATGACGTTTCTTGAGCCGTCGTTTACATTAATGGAAATTATTTTTGAAGTGTGTTCAGCGTTCGGAACAACTGGGCTATCGATGGGAATTACTCCAGAGCTTCATACGAGTGGAAAAATCATTATGATTGCGCTCATGTTTATTGGAAGAATCGGCATTTTCTCCTTCCTCTTTCTCATCCGCGGCACCGAAGCACCGGAACAGTTTCATTATCCGAAAGAGAAAATTATTATCGGCTAAGAAATTAACAAAAAATAGGAAGGTCACTCATTTGAGCGGCCTTCCTATTTTAGCTAATTATTTTTTAAAGCAAAAATATAGCCAATTAAAGCAGTAATAAGTATGAAAAAATTTAAAAAGAAAATGCTAAAGTTGTAAAAGTTTTAAAAAGGGGGTTCTTTTTTTGAGGGAAAAACTAATTCTTTATGGACTATCAATATTGGGCTTACTATGCCTGCCGTTTGCACTTAAGCGGCAGCCGCGAAAGGATTGGATGATCGTTTTTTTACTAAAAACACTGATTTCTGGCTTTTTAGGAAATATTATTGCCGCAAAAAAATGGATTGAGTTTCCGATTCGATTGTTTCCGAAAGCTTTTCACAGCAGTGTATTGTACGATAATTTACTGTTTCCGCTTCTTTGTGTGTATTACAACCAAACAACCTATCGATCCAAAACACTAGGGATGATCTTGCAAGCTTTTTTATACAGTGCCCCGATGACAGCCATTGAATATTGGGTGGAGCGAAAAACAGATCTAATTGATTATAAAAAATGGACATGGTATTATACATTTTTTTCTTTAGCAGGGACTTTCTTGTTCGTACGCGGGACGATAGGCTGGATTCGAAAAACTTCGCCTACTGAATAATGGTATACTAGCTATAAACTTACTGATAAGAGGTTGTCTCAAAAGCACAGGGTCAGACCCTATAGAGACAGCCTCTTGTTATATTTTTTAAATCATTATTGCTTTTTTAAGAGGAAAATTTCCTGATCGTAAAGAAAGAGATGATAACAACAAATAAACGTTAACATTTATGGAGGGTGATAATGATTCATGCGATTTACGAAAAGTATTCCGAACATGTTTACACTTGGAAATCTTTATTGTGGTTTTCTTGCAATAGGATTTACGGCTAATGGCCAGCATAAAAATGCAGCCATCTTGATTTTAATTGGCATGATGCTCGATAGTATGGATGGCCGGCTCGCTCGAATGTTAGATGCGGATAGTGCTTTAGGGAAAGAACTCGATTCACTCGCAGATATTGTTACGTTCGGAGCAGCTCCTTCCTTTTTAATATACTATACATATTTCTTTCAATTTGGATTATTAGGATTTGTGGTTGCCGGACTATTTCCTTTGTTTGGTGCTTATCGTTTAGCCCGCTTTAATATTAGCTCGCCTAAATCTTCTCAGCATTATTTTATTGGAGTCCCAATCACTGCTGCTGGAGGCATATTAGCGCTGCTTACCTTATTTGGTAATAAAATTCCGCAAATTATTATAACCGTTATCTTCACAGCGCTATGCTTTTTAATGGTTAGTAAAATTCGCCTACCAAGCTTCAAAGAAATTCCCCTCCCGAAATACGGAACGATTGTGACAGTATTTTTAGGCTGTCTTTTATATGTGATCTATACTGGAACTTACGGACGCCAGTTTCCTTATCTTATTTATATCGCCGCTCCTCTCTATATTACTTATGTTGCATACCGATTTGTAAAAAGAACGCACAAAAAGAATGAAAATTAAGTGCCAGCGATCTCCTCACAAAAAAAAGAACAGGAGACCCTGTTCTTTTTTTGTTAACTATGAGGCGTTTTAGTTCTCAGCAGGTCTGCAACTAATACATAGCGCTGCTCGGCATCTCCAATAAAATGAAATGGATAACATGTTGTAATCGTTAATGTGCTTTTTGGCTTTGGAACCATGACTGTTTGATCATCTTTATCAACAATTCGCACTTTCTTCACTTTATACAAAAACTCACCAGCTTTTGTGGAAACAATCAGCACATCATTTATACCAATATTCCCTAACCCGCGAAAGGCTGTATCACGGTGTCCTGATAAAATCGAATTATTACGTTCACCAGGAAGCACACTGCGCGGGTAATGTCCGACCCCTTTTTTTAATGTTTCTGCATCTGTCCCTTGAAAAATGGAGAGCGAGCGATTTAATTTTGGAATCGTTAAAACGCCAATTTCCTCACCGATTTCCGGAACATCGCTGTACAGCTTTTCTTTTGCTTCTGCTTTGACTTTTTCTTTCTCAGCAAATTCGTCTTCATGAATGATTGGCTTACTCGATGCTGATAGTCCTAGGATTAAGGAGGAAACATTACTGGTCAACATCACGACACCAACTGCAATGAAGACAGCTGCTGCCCATCTTTTCCACATGTTAGTTTTATACCTTTTCAGTTTTTCTTGAAAAACGATACAGCATGCAGCCTGCAATGAGAAGCAGGAAGCCAATCAAGGCATTTAACCAATATGGTGAAGCCGTGTTTGGAAGCTTTTCGTCATGTAAAAGATCAGTTAGCTCTCCTGCCATATCGCCAACATCCGTTAACTTCCCTCCAGCATCGAGAAGAAAATCAGAAGTAAACATATCATCGGACAGCTGCATATCCATCAGCAAATTCCCTTCAAAATCGAACAACTCAATAAATAAGCTGTTTTCGTTTAATGTTTCAAGCTTTATTAAGTCTGCATAGGAAATCGCTGTTTTTGTTCCATTACGATCCACAAGATAAAAGTTTCCTTTCAAATGATAAGCCGTAAGCATCGCTTCCCAAATACTGATTAGCTCTGCTTCCTGTTTCTCTGTTAACTGCGTTAAATCTTCCATCATCATAAACGGCTCCATTCGCGCTTCAATTTTTGCCATTTCCGCTTCTAAAACCGTTTCATCAAGTGCCATAAGATGGTTAAATAACTTTTCCACTTCCTCTTCCGTTAAGCCAATTTGAGCAAGGAAAGCTTCTGCTTCTTCCATCACTTCATCATGATTCATATAAAAATCAACAGCCATTTCTAAATCTTCAATAAACTGATAATCAGCTGTACTTTCTCCAAATTCTGCTAACAATACATCTAATTCTTCCCTGGTAAGGTTATAGCTCTGAAGCAGTTCCGCTAAGTTTTCATCATTGATTGGTGTACCTAGCATCATCTCTAAATCTTCAATCGTTTCAAAATCCGCTGTGGTAAGTTCATAATAGCTTAAATAATCTTCTAATTCTTCCATTGTCCAATTCATCTCAGTAAGAAGTTCGGTAATCTCTTCTTCAGTTGGTGCTGCAAACGTTGTGTGAATCGTTAAATTGCTGAAGATGAAAAGGATTGCTGTGAAGTACAGGAATTTAGACATATTTTATACCTCCATTTTATAGGGTTTTAGAGGTAGTATTTGTTATCAAAAGAAAATATATGAAGGTTTTTAGTTAATATTAGAAAATGAGGAAAGGATAATGATGAAAAATGCATTAGAAAATTGGAGGAAACATGTTAAAAGTTATTTAATAGTTCTATTAACCTATTTACAATTACAAATATTTCATTTTGTTTAAAAGGATATTTCTTTATATAATAAAAAAGTCTCGTACGCTAAGGGCAAAATTGCTGAAAGGCAATGACGCAAAGCTAGAGGGGCTTCATCGGCGCATTTCCGATATGCCAGCCAGCTACTGACTAACGGCGGCCTCCGTACGGTCAATACGTCACTTATTGAGGAGGATATCACAATATGTTTTTAACCCCGGAGGAAATTCAGCAAAAGAAAAAGCGCAAACTGCTTTTAATGAAACTGTCTATTCCAATAATTGCCATCGCTGTAGGAGCTTTAATTGCGTTACTCGGAAGCAGCTTGTAAATTAGAAAGAAACCACGCTCTCATGATGGTGAGAGCTTTTATTAATACATGGAAACAAAAAGAGGAGCCGCTTTTTCCGGGCTCCTCTTTCTTATTACTCACGCACTAACTTCGCATCAAAAATAAACGGTCCAAATGGAATCACTGATGAGATCACCGCAAGCATCGATTTTACAATCGACCAGCGAAACGCAAACTTCATATACACAATCGCCATAATATACAGCACGAACAGCCCGCCGTGTATCGCTCCCACTACTGTTACCGCAAGCGGATAATCAAACATATACTTCAGCGGCATCGCAATTCCAAGCAGCAGCAAAAACGAAATACCCTCCGAAAAGCCAATCATGCGAAACAAACTAAGCGGATTTTTCATATATAAATCCTCTCCTAACCAAAAAATTTATCACTATTTCTTATTTATAGTTTATTCCTTACCAGTATAACAATGATTGTCCTTATGAAACGATGTTATTCTAGCAGTTTTATGACATTTTAGCTTTATATTGTCCTCTCCATGTGGATTTTTTGGTTGAATGTCTTTTTGCGGGGTCTGACCCCGCAAAAAGACATTGGAAAAGGCGAACCGAGTTTACTCAGTTCGCCTTCATATATTAATTCTCATGCTTAATTTTACTAAAAACTTGCCGCGGTACTATTTCTACGCTTTTCATGGAAAACCTTAGATGGCAGAACCCCTACCTCTGTCCCGCTCTTACGGCTCCTTGGCCGCGCCAGTACCAGTACCGATCTCGTCTGGTACAAATAAGGCATAATCAGTGTTTTCGCAGAACGCCAGAAAAATTTACCGTAAAATCTTTCAATGAAAATCTTTATATTTAAATGGAATTATCGTCGTTACAAGGGTTATTCATAAATCCAATGCCTCAGCACGTTTATTATCATACTATCTTTAAGAGAAAAAGTCAAATCCTGTCATCTATCTCTTCATATGTCTTTCTCACGTGTACTTTTTAGGGCAAATGTCTTTTTGCGGGGTCAGACCCCTACAAAAAGCCGCTTGTATAAACCTTCTATGAACCTGTAATAATGATAATAAAATCTACTATTATTTACCGATAATCCTTCTTAATATGATAGATTTAAAGTAGGTAACCACTATATTCCTTTGATAGGAGTGAAAAGCATGAATACGAAAATAGGCAGAAATGATCCTTGTCTATGCGGAAGCGGAAAAAAATATAAAAAGTGCTGTGCCAAAAGCAAAGTCGTCTCCATTGATCGACTTGTTGATCATGAACTTATGGTGCTGCAAACAGATATTCTTGGCTATGCTTTTCATCATTATGAAGAAGACTTAGCCGAACTAACAGAAGAGCTTCTTGAAGAGTACGACATTCCTGATGAAGTAACCGAAATATTTGTTTTTCACTGCAGTCTTTGGGCCATTGCCACACTGCCTTTTCATAACGGGACCATTTTAGAAGAATACATTACAAATCATGCTGCTTCGATTAAACGGCCAAAAGTTCGCGAACTATTAAAAGCATGGACAAAGCCTTCCCCTTCAGCACTTCGCGTCTTAAAGGATGAAGGAAACGGGATGTTTTTAATGAAACATCTTTTTACAGAGAAGCAGGAACACGTAAAAATCTTAGAAGAAGAACATTATCCAAAAGAAGGCAGCATGATTTTAGGAATACTCGTTCCATTTCATGATCAGACCACCTTTTTTACAACCTTTATTGATTTCCCACTTGAAGAAGCCGACAGCATTGAGCCTTATTTACTGAGGCTCCTTGAAACATCAGAAGAAATTCCATCGGCAGAAGCTTGGCTTTTTGGGGACTTTCCAGATGTTTTATATGAAGCACTCATCGGCAGTACCATTCATCTCGTGATGGAAAATATCGAATGGGAAAAAGAATCATACCGTGAAGTGATTGAACTTCTAAAAAAAGAAATGCGAACAGAACAATTCGGCGAGGAATTTACACAAACGGCGATCATGCTTTGGCTTCGCTATTGTGAAAAACGAAAGCCAACGATTCGCAATCCGCGTCTATATGCTGCCGGCTTACAATATCTTCTCTATACAATCACAAATCCTTTGGGAGAAAGTTCTGTTTCGCAAAAAGACCTCGGCAAGCAGTACGGTGTCTCAGCGAGCAGTGTGTCAACTAAATTTCGGGAAATAGAAGATGTGTTAGAAGATGAACTGTTGGAGCTTCATGAAGCATTATGGGAAGTAGATCTAGAAGAAACACGACCTTCCCCCGTTCCTATTGAAAGACTTCGCATGGAACAAGAAATGAGAGCCATTCAACAAGAAATCGAAAACAGGGACTTCGCTTCTGTTGAAGAAATAAATAACTATTTAAATCAGCGGAAAAGCAATCCAACCAGCATGAAAATGACAGGCTCAAAGCGGGACCAAGCACAAGAACTATTATATGAAGCCTATGAAGCACCAGAAACAAGCCAAGTTGAGCTTGCCAAAAAAGCACTAGAACTTTACCCGAACAGCCCGGATGCCTACATTTTACTAGGTGAACATGCAGATTCACCATCAAAAGCACTGGAATGCTATGAAAAAGCAGTCGAAGCCGGTGAACAAGACTTAGGGAAAACGTTCTTTAACGAAAATAAAGGTCATTTCTGGGGACTTATTGAAACAAGACCGTATATGCGCGCGAAATTAATGGCCGCCCAAGCGCTGTGGAATCGCGGTGATATTACAAAAGCCTTACAGCATTATCAAGACATGCTCGAACTAAATCCAAATGATAACCAAGGCGTTCGCTACCTGCTTCTTCATGCATACTTAAAACTAGAACGAGCTGACCAAGCAGAAGCGCTTTTCGCTCAATATAAAGATGACTATACGGCACACTTTTTATACAACCGCATTCTCGTTTCCTATATGAAAAACGGCATCACAAGCAAACTTTCCAAACTGCTTAAGGAAGCCCAAAAACAAAATGCCTTTGTTCTCCCGTATTTATTAAAACAAAAACAAATTCCAGCGGATTCATTTAACTATGTTGGCTTTGGCGACGAAACCGAAGCCGCCGCCTACGCCCAAGAACATGCTTTAATATGGTGGCGTGAAACCGAACTGCTCGACTATATAAAGCAGCAAACGCACGATAAAAAAGGCACAAAAATTCAGAAAAAGTAAACAAAAAAGCATGAGGAAATTTTCCCTCATGCTTTTTCGTCCTCTCCACGTGGACTTTTTGGAGTGATTGTCTTTTTGTGGGGTCAGACCCCTTGCTCAGCCTTTCACAACAGCCCTCTTTTTTTGGGGTTTACAAACTATCAAAACGGGTATAGAAATGTAAGCGACTTAAATAGGTTTTTCATGTTAAGAGGGGGTTCATTTATGACTTTGAAAAAACAAAGAAAAGGCAACAAACAACGCCAACTTGTCAAAACAAAAAAAAGCCTATTCTTACATACGGTCCTCGTTGCCGCTCTGGCCATAAGTACCTTTCTAGCTTCTAGCGCTAACTATGCTGATGCTCATGTAAGCATACATGTTGTTAAAAAAGGAGATACACTTTGGAGTCTTGCGCAAAAACATCATGTTACCGTCCAGCAAATTATGAATGCAAACGGCTTATCTTCTCACACGATTTATATCGGCGAAAAATTAGAACTGCCTGGTAAGGATCTACCTCCTGCTGCTTTAAAAATGGAAAGACCAGCACCCGTGAGAACAGATCTCCCAAAGCCGCCTGCACCGGAAACAAGAAATAACAATACGAAAGCAACTTACACTGTTGTTTCAAAGGATACACTGTGGTCGATTTCACAAAAATTCGGCATGTCAGTTGCGGAATTAAAAGCACTAAATGGTTTAAAAAGCAATTTAATTTATATCGGACAGCAGTTAAAGGTAAAAACAGCAACCGCGACCATTACAGCAACTGTCGTTGGAGCCGTTGATCCTCATACCGTTGAATTCGAACGAAACGGGACATTCTTTAGCCTTCAAGTTCCATACAGTACAGCAGAATCGTTTCAAGAATTAATCGGAGAAAAGATTTCAATTTCCTATCAAGAAGAAACCCGTACTCTTATTTCGTGGAGTAAATAAGAAATTATAATACATCTAAAAAATGGAAGGCTGACGCACATAAAGCGATCAGCCTTTTTACTTCTGATTACATTTCTTCTCTTATCTCAACTTGTTTTATAATTTCGCAGGATTGTCTCCTAATACAAACAGGATGACCTTTTGTCTTTCTGGAGTGTACTTTGGTGATGAATATCTTTTTGCAGGGTTAAATCCCTTTAAAAAAAAGTAAATTTATTATGTGAAATTTACTTTTTTTACTCTCTTTTTAATGATAAAATACTATCATTATTCCAATTATTATTACTTTTTCCTATTTATCCTTATAATAGTTACTTATACAAAAAATTTAAATAAGAAAATAAAACTACCATTAAAAAGAACATTTCTTTATTAAGATCTCTTCATTATTGTCTGAAAATTTATCATATTATTAAATGAAAGGATGAAAAAACATGAATAAAGTTGAATTTTTCTTAGAAGGTATTGAGGACAAGCCTGTGCAGAGTGATTATCAAGTTCCAACAGAAGTAATTATCGCAAATTCTGTTCAAGAGGCATGTAAAAAACTTGCAAAAAAACACAAAATGAAGCTTATTGATACCGAGACATTACTGAATTCACCCGACTACAGAAGTTATTTTCTGAACAATAAGAAAAAAACGTATATCTTTTATGTGAAAACCGTTTCATAATAATTGATGTACGCAAAAAAATTGAGCAAGATCCTGCAAAACCTAAATTTATTGTGACAGTATGCGGATTTGGCTATAAGTTCACACCACATTAAAACACACTTAAGATAATTCTAACTATTATCCTAAGTGTGTTTTTTTATCACTCCCTAATTATTCTCTCACAATAAACCCCTCAATCCCCTTCTTCTTAAGCTCCGCCGCAAAGCGCTCTGCATGGGTACGCTCACGAAATGCCCCAACTTGTACTTTATACAAGCCGCTCGTTTCAGGTTCCTCACCTTTCTGCACCGCTGCCTCTCGATACGGCACCCCTACCCACTCGCACATCACTTTTACAACTGCTTCTGCATACCGTCTTCGTTCTTCTATCGTATCAAGCTTGTTAAAATCATGCTCACTATCTAAAAAGCCGTACTCAATAATCACAGTTTTTACATGTCCAGTCTCACGGTGCATATAATAGTAGTCTTTGCCGCCGCTTCCTTTTCGGTTAAACACCCGGCGAAGCGGCATCCCGGAAGCTTCGAGCGCCTCGCCAATTTTCCTCGCCAAACAATCATTTGAAAAAATCGAGTAAATCGCCTCACAACCTGTACCCCCGCCTGCATTAAAATGATTGCTGATACAGTAGACGGCACCGCTGTTTCTTACAAGGGCGGTGCGCTCAGCTGGTATTAACGTCACATCTTTATCGCGCGTCAAAAGCACCGGAACACCGAGCGCTTTAAGGCGCTTATATTGATAAAGCGATACTTCAAGTGTCCAATCTTTTTCTTTTACCCCAAAAGCCACGGCACCCGGGTCTTTCCCTCCGTGTCCTGGATCAATGAGTATCATAAAATTTGACTCCTTTCTCTTTCTTGATAAACCGTTCGTTCATACGGCTCATCCTTCATCCGCTTTGGAAGCTCTACTATTGATTGATTCAGCATATCAAGCTTTCCTTCAATCCGGTAAAGCAGATAAAGCACGATCGTAATTGGAAAGCCAACCTCGCTTATTAAAGGAAGCCACTGTTCCATTCTGTTTTCCCCCTTCCCTAAACAATCGCATACAAGCCCACTCCCTCCCATACGTATAAAAAGAGGTGAAGTTATGAAAATATTAGCTGCGCATTCACAAAAACTTGCCGTGTTTACCGGCATCCTCGGCTCAATGGTTGCCCTTTATATCCTGTGGGCTTATCATCTTTTTCAGCCGCTTGATCCTTTTAACAGGTATGATAATGCTGTCTTTTCCTTTCATGCATTAAAGCACATTTGGTCACTCTTCTTTTTATTTCTTCCTGCCTGCCTCGCCTTTACAGCTGCCATTTTTCAAAAAGTGTATTTAATGGTCCTTGCATTCCTCATCAGTCTCCCTGCAGGTGAATATTTAGAAACTCAGCTTGGCACTTTCTTTTCTGTGCATCATCCCCTCTATCTTTACGCGGCCTCAATCCTATTGATGACGCTCAAAAAAAAGCAGTGAAAAAGGGAGCAGCCTGCCCCCTTTTTCTTATGGTAACGTTACATCGGCTACGTTTCGTTCTACAACACGTGCGCCTTTTTTTGCGATGAAGTCCCCGCCGCTTGATGTAAAGGCATTTTGTGTAATGACCGTATCCATTGCTGCTGAAACGGCCGCCGCATCCACTGGTTCGATTGGATCATCAAGTGAAATCGTCACTGTTTTGTTTTCACTGTTTACAAACTGAAGTTCAAGCTTTTTCGCCATCGAAAATCCTCCTTTCTAAAAGGTTAATAGGTTGTTTATGGTGCTAATGTGAAAGAATCATTGCGCTCTATGTCAAAAAGGGCATGCTGCTGCAGGGAAAGTAACGCGTTCGCTGTTGCATAAAGCTGATCCGCTGTTGCCGCTGTTTTTACATTATTGAAGCTCTTGTTTTTAAAAATCGGCTTCCCTTCCCCATCGACACCTGTTTCAAGCACAAGGCGAAGCTATGAATCTTGAATGTTTTGTGTTGCCATTTCTATCACCTCCTTCGCCTTATATATAGATGAGGAAGAGAAAAATGGGGGAAGCTTTTTTGAACCTTTTATCTTTCTGATATGCACAAAAGAGGATAAGTGCCTTTTTGCGACTTCTTTAGATTTTTGTATTGACCCTCACGTTAGGTGATACTTTATAGTAAGGATTGAAGGGAGGCTGACACGATGAAAGTAAAAGAAGCAGCTGCTTTAGTCGGCATTAGTGTGCGCACACTTCACCATTACGATAAAATCGGCTTACTAACTCCTGATCATCTAACTGAATCTGGTTATCGCCTTTACTCAGATCGCAACCTTGAAACATTACAGCAAATTTTATTTTTTAAAGAACTCGGCTTTTCATTAAAGCAAATAAAAGAAATTATCGATAGTCCTTCCTTTGATCGATACGAGGCATTCCTGCTGCAGCGAAACATGCTTCTCGAAAAACGCAGTCGACTCGATAAAATGATTGCCTTAATCGATAAAACGATTCAATATGAGAAAGGAGAAATTAGTATGACAAACAAAGAAAAATTTGAAGGCTTTGATTTTAGTGATAATCCATATGAACAAGAAGCGCGAAAACGGTGGGGAGATCAAGCGGTTGACGAAGCAAATGCGAAAGTTGGGAAGCTATCAAAAGAAGCACAAAAAGCGGTCGCTAAAAGATGGGATGCGATCTATACAAACCTTGCCTCGCTTCGAAACACTTCACCAGCATCCACTGACGCACAAGCAGCCATTAAAGAGTGGTATGATTTCTTAAACAATAACTTTGGCACTTACTCACTTGATACCTTTAAAGGGCTCGGTCAAATGTATGTGGACGACGAACGCTTCACAAAAAACATCGACAAATACGGAGAAGGCCTCTCCCTCTTCATGCGCGATGCGATGGCTGTTTTTGCCGATCAAAACAAAAAATAACAAGAAGCTCGTCAACCTAACCAATGAAACCGCCTCAACTAAAGAAGGAACAGCTCTCTTTCATTAATGAAAGAAAGCTGTTCCTTCTTCATATCCTTCTCACGTGGACTTTTAGGGGTAAATGTCTTTTTGCGGGGTCAGACCCCTATCAAAAAACACCTTTCAAAATATGTTTTAATTCTTCAATACATGATTTTGCACAGTCCATTTCGCCGTTATCCACTCTTTGAATCAACTTCTGCAAATCTTTTGCCAGAGAATTTCCTGCCGCCTCTTCTTCTGCTGCCTTCATCACGCTGCACACCTTTCCATCATTTTTCTGTATATGCGGTACTTTTATAATCTTTTACTTTATTATTTATATACACAGCATTCGAAAACGGGTAACATTTTTTGAAGAGACTAAGTTTACAGTTTCATTTCATTGTGATGACAAAGTGCAATGTCCTCTCCATTTGGACAAAACCAGCCAAATGTCCACGCGCGGGGTCAGACCCCTTAATGCACATATAAAAAGAAGCCTCATTTGCCTAATGAAACTTAGACAAATGAGGCCTTCTATATTTCTAATTTCCGATCCAAACAGCATTTTTTGTCCTCCTCATATGGACAAAACAGGGTAAATGTCTTTTTGCGGGGTCTGACCCCTTGATTGTCATAATCAATAATTTCGACTTCTACACCCTCTGGCGCAGATTCTACCTGGACCGCTCCGCCTCGAATCGCAATCACTACTTTTTGTTTTGGCAGAGAAAAATCTGAGCGGTTGCGAAACATCCCGGTTTCATCATAATGAACTTGAACTACCCCTACTTAACAACCTTACGGTTTGTTTGAAGAAGGGGATTCCTAAGAACACCAACCTATCGGTCAGTTATTGATTAGGCTATCCCTGTTGTTCCAACAGTTAGAAGTCTTATTGCTT
>NZ_QOCW01000041.1 GCF_003318295.1 Bacillus taeanensis | reverse complement strand
CTTAACCTAAAAAACATTGGAACTTCGATTAAAAGCGTCACGTCCTGTGACAACATCGAAGCTAGCACATCCTTGTGCGTCGGAAGTCGTTGTTATCTAGTTTTGAGAGAATAACTCATAAAAATCATATGTCTAGTGGCGATAGCGAAGAGGTCACACCCGTTCCCATGCCGAACACGGAAGTTAAGCTCTTCAGCGCCGATGGTAGTTGGGGGCTCTCCCCCTGTGAGAGTAGGACGCTGCTGGGCAACTTAAACCCTCTTAGAGAATCGATTCTCTAAGAGGGTTTTCTGTGTATAATGTGTATAAGTATGTGGATAAATCACTATCGTTCTCCTTATTCCCTTTGTTGATGTAAGAAAAATAACAGCAAATCAGGAATTTTATAAGCTGTAACCGTAAGAAAGCGTTCAATAAAGGGGTAATCATTGCTGCTGTATGTATGAAACAGTTCGTTCCACCACTCTGTTTCATAACGGCAAATCATGCTTAAATTATAAAGAATTAAATAATGAACCATCACTTCATCAATATAAATAAACTGTTCTTTTTGCTTTGGTACATAATAGCTTTCTAAGTGATGATAATAAAATGGAGCGCAGTGAAAAGGATCGAGCTGTTTCTTCACAGTAATAATCATTTCTTTTTTGTTGTGCTGTATATTTTCAATTTTTACTTTCGTATAGGCTTGAAAAAAGTCTTTAAACCGCTCAAAAGTCATTTTAAAATCATCAAGAATATGAATTGGAATAGAAACCGTCTTTTCTTCTAAAAAGGTTATTTCATGTAACTTTGACTGCTTATTAAGAAAGTGAAATGTTTCATTCATTTCAGGTATTCTAGCTAAAAGAGTATCCATTTTAAAGCGATCAATCGAAAGTTGTTCCACGTGAAACATTTTAGTAGAAAAGTGACTAAATAAGCCGTTTTTTTGAATCTTTACTTCATCACTCATAAAAGAGTAATTTCTTTTTTTGCGTTTTCTTGTTGAGACTCCATGGGCTAAAACATGAGTGCTTTCTGGATAGTTTGGATCAACTGTTAACAAACAACCTTTAATTAACTGAATCATTCCATAGAATAAAAGGACTGGTTTTATTTCAGATGGAGAGTTTTTGGCAAGCTGATAATAATTTTTAGCATGCTTTACATAATAAATAAATGGATAGCAGTTTTCATAGCTTTTTGAATCTGCATCTTTTTCTCCGCTGTTTTTATAGCAGTTAGACAGAAACTTTTGGACATAGGGTGCTGATTGATAATGCAGGAATTTTTCCCATATATGAATATTTTCTTTCATTATAAATCACTCCGATAATTTAGAAAAATCAAACTTATTCTTGCCTTCTTGACAGTATTTTAACCAATTGATAAGCTACTAATAATATTTAGCGTTATTTACAAAAAGAAAGGGTGGAACGTACTGTGTGGGAAACAAAATTTGCTAAAGAAAGCTTAACCTTTGATGATGTCTTATTAATTCCAGCAAAGTCCTCTATTTTACCTCGTGAAGTTTCAGTAAAAACAAAATTATCTGAGAAGATTCAATTGAATATTCCTGTTATTAGTGCTGGAATGGATACTGTAACAGAGGCAAAGATGGCGATTGCGATTGCCCGTCAAGGTGGTTTAGGTATTATTCATAAAAACATGTCAATTGAAGCACAAGCTGAAAATGTTGATCGTGTAAAGCGATCTGAAAGTGGCGTTATTACAAATCCTTTCTATTTAACAAAAGAAAATCAAGTATTTGACGCAGAGCATTTAATGGGTAAATACCGTATTTCTGGTGTGCCAATTGTGGATGAAAATCGTAAGCTTGTTGGTATTATTACAAATCGTGACCTTCGTTTTATTGAGGATTATTCTATTAAAATTGAAGAAGTCATGACAAAAGACAATCTTGTTACAGCACCTGTAGGCACAACTTTAAAAGAAGCAGAGCGCATCTTACAGCAGTATAAAATTGAGAAGCTGCCTCTTGTGGATCCGGATGGTACGTTAAAAGGTCTTATTACGATTAAAGATATTGAAAAATTAGTTGAGTTTCCAAATGCTTCAAAAGATACGCAGGGCCGTCTCCTAGTTGGAGCAGCTGTTGGAGTAACAGCAGACGCGTTAAAACGTATTGAAAAATTAGTTGAAGCGGGCGTAGATGTTATTGTTATTGATACAGCACACGGACATTCTGCTGGTGTATTAGAAAAAGTACGTGAAGTGCGCAATCAGTATCCAGACCTTGATATTATTGCTGGAAATGTGGCTACTGCAGAAGCAACGCGCGACCTTATTGAGGCAGGAGCAAACATTGTAAAAGTAGGAATTGGACCTGGTTCAATTTGCACAACTCGTGTTGTTGCAGGAGTAGGGGTTCCGCAGATTACAGCTGTCTATGACTGTGCTACAGAAGCAAGAAAACATAATGTGCCAATTATTGCTGATGGCGGTATTAAATATTCAGGTGATGTTGTGAAGGCACTTGCTGCTGGGGGACATGCTGTTATGCTTGGAAGTATTCTTGCAGGTGTTGAAGAAGCGCCAGGAGATCGTGAAATCTTCCAAGGCCGTCAATTTAAAGTATATCGCGGCATGGGCTCAGTTGGGGCGATGGAGCGAGGAAGCAGTGATCGTTATTTCCAAGAAAATAACAAAAAGCTTGTTCCAGAAGGTATTGAAGGACGTGTTCCTTATAAAGGCCCACTTGCAGATACAATGCATCAGTTAATCGGCGGACTGCGTGCTGGAATGGGGTATTGTGGTACAGCTTCAGTGGACGATCTTCGTGACTATGCTCAATTTACACGTATTACAGGGGCAGGACTTCGTGAGAGCCACCCGCACGATGTGCATATTACAAAAGAAGCACCGAACTATTCTGTATAAATTTCTTATAAAAATTACCGCATATATAGGTATAAACGCTTATATTAGCTGCTAATAGATAGAGGACTTTCCTCTATCTATTTTTTTGATTAAAGATATGGTAAAATATCGGTTATGTGAGAAAAATGGAGGTGTAACGGTTGAAATTACAAATAAAAAAGAACATGATTTGTTTGCTTGCTGCAGTGATCATGTTGACAAGTTTTTTTAGTACTGTTACTTCAGCACAGGCAGCTGGAGCGCTTGATTTAAATGCAGAAGCAGCAATCTTAATTGATGCAGAAACAGGGAAAGTATTGTATGAAAAAAATCCAGATACAGTGCTTTCACCTGCAAGTATGACAAAAATGATGACAGAATACCTTGTACTAGAGGCAATTGTAAATAAAAAAATTACATGGGATCAAGAAGTATCAGTAAGTGAATATGCACAAAAAGTTTCCCAAGATACAGCATTATCAAATGTTCCGCTTCTAACAAACCTAACTTATACAGTAGAGGAGCTTTATCAAGCAATGGCCATTTATTCTGCTAATGGCGCAACAATTGCCTTAGCAGAGCTTGTTGCTGGATCGGAAGCAAAGTTTGTAGAAATGATGAATGAAAAAGCAAAAGTCCTTGGAATGAAGGATTATAAATTTGTAAACTCTACGGGTTTAAATAATAGTGATTTATTTGGTGATCATCCAGCAGGTGACGCCACAGAAGAAAATTTAATGTCGGCTCGCTCCACAGCAAATTTAGCTTATAAGCTGCTGAATGATTACCCGGAAGTACTTGAAACAGCAAGTATTGCCTATAAGGATTGGACAAAAGGTACAACAAATGGTCCAATTAAGATGGAAAATTGGAATTGGATGTTACCTGGAATTACGCGCACAGATGTAAATGATTATGAAGGGTTGGACGGCTTAAAAACTGGTTCAACAAACTTAGCTGGTTATTGTTTTACCGGCACGGCTAAAAAAGGTAATATGCGCCTTATTTCTGTTGTTATGAAAACAAGCAGTCAATATGCCCGCTTTAAAGAAACAGAGAAATTATTAGATTATGGCTTTAATCAATTTGAAAAAGTTACAATTCTTGAAGAGGGTTATCAATTTAAAGAAGAATCAACAATTCCTGTTGTGAAAGGAAAAGAAGGTACGGTATCTGTTGAAACAAAAAATGCATTAGAAATGGTTATTAAACAAGGCGATAAAGAACTGTACGAACCAACATACAAATTAGATGAATCATTACTTAAAGACGGTGCACTTGTTGCGCCAATTCAAAAGGGTGATAAAGTAGGTACAGTTACTCTTTCTTATAAGGGCGAAAATGATTATGGCTATATAGCAGAAGAGATGAATGGCCCTTCTGTAGATATTGTTACAACACAAGCTGTTGAAAAAGCAAACTGGTTTGTGCTTACAATGCGAGCAATTGGAGGATTTTTCGCGAGTATTTGGACAAGTATAGCGGATGCGGTAAAAGGAATATTTTAAAACACCTTTCATGAAACGTTTCGATTTTAATCGAAACGTTTTTTAATTAAAGGTACCGTTCAATAAGACTATCCTATAAATAATTCATAAATAGGTAAAGATAAAGAAAGAGTTATAAAAATGAAAGCAGTTGCCTTTTCTAACTTTCTTCTTTCCCATTAAATAAAAGTTAAAATTAAGATAATTTCTTATAATTTGCTAATAAACTAATAGGACATTTTTCGAAAAAATGTTACAATATATACGTTTAATGGGAATGGATAAAGTTATTGTTACTTTCTTGAAAATTCCGTACAATAAATGAAAACAACAGCTAGGAGGAATAAATAATGTCTCAACAAACTGGTACAGAACGTGTAAAGCGTGGAATGGCCGAAATGCAAAAAGGCGGCGTTATTATGGATGTTATTAACGCTGAGCAAGCTAAAATCGCAGAAGAAGCTGGAGCGGTAGCTGTAATGGCACTTGAGCGTGTTCCTGCTGATATTCGCGCAGCAGGCGGTGTAGCCCGTATGGCAGATCCAACAATCGTGGAAGAAGTAGTAAATGCGGTATCAATCCCGGTAATGGCAAAAGCTCGTATTGGCCATATTGTTGAAGCGCGTGTATTAGAATCACTTGGTGTAGACTATATTGATGAAAGTGAAGTATTAACACCAGCTGATGAAGAATTCCATCTTGATAAGAACAAATTTACAGTACCATTCGTATGTGGTGCACGTAACTTAGGAGAAGCGCTTCGTCGAATTGGTGAAGGTGCATCAATGCTTCGTACAAAAGGTGAGCCAGGGACAGGAAATGTTGTTGAAGCGGTTCGTCATATGCGCATTATCCAATCACAAATTCGTAAAGTGGTTGGTATGAGCCAAGATGAGTTAATGGTAGAAGCAAGAGACCTTCAAGCGCCATATGAGCTTTTACTTCAAGTAAGAGAATTAGGACGTCTTCCAGTCGTAAACTTTGCAGCAGGTGGTGTGGCAACACCAGCAGATGCGGCGCTTATGATGGAGCTTGGCTCTGACGGTGTATTTGTAGGTTCTGGTATCTTTAAATCAGAAAATCCTGAAAAATATGCAAAAGCGATTGTGGAAGCAACAACACACTATCAAGATTATGAATTAATTGCCCACCTTTCAAAAGGGCTTGGCGGTGCAATGAAAGGCGTAGAAATTTCTTCAATCGCGGCTGAGCAGCGTATGCAGGAACGCGGTTTTTAAGAAAAACATCAAGAAAGTTATACTTTCATGTAAGAAAGGCGAGATTAACCATGGTTAAAATTGGCGTACTTGGACTTCAAGGTGCTGTTCGGGAACATGTAAAATCATTAGAGGCTTCCGGTGCGGAGACGGTTGTTGTAAAACGAGTAGAAGAACTAGAAGGATTAGATGGACTTGTGATCCCAGGTGGAGAAAGTACAACAATGCGTCGTCTCATTGATAAGTATAATTTTTTAGAGCCGCTTCAACAATTTGGTGCTTCTGGCAAACCTGTATTTGGTACATGTGCAGGATTGATTTTATTATCGAAGCGTATTGAGGGGCAAGATCTTACACATTTAGCCTTTATGGATGTAACGGCTAAACGTAATGCATTTGGACGCCAACGTGAAAGCTTTGAAGCACCGTTAAAAATTAAAGGTTTAGAAGAAGAATTTATCGGTGTATTTATTCGTGCTCCATATATTTCAGAAGTTGATGAAAATGTAGAAGTGCTTGCATCATTTAATGACCGTATTGTTGCAGCGCGTCAAGGTCGTTTCTTAGCATGTGCCTTTCATCCAGAATTAACGGATGATGCTCGTTTCCATCAATATTTTGTTGAAATGGTTGAAGAATCTAAAAAAACTTGCATTGAACAGTAAAATCAGGTAAATTATGAGATACTAACAAATAGTTGAAACAGTGTTGAAGGGAAGCAGTAATAAAATTCTTTTGTATAGAGAGCCGGTGGCTGGTGAAAATCGGTCAAAAGGTTTTATGAATCCGTCCCTGAGCAAAGTGCTGAACAAAATCTTTAAGTAGGTACTTTCGGCAGGAAAGCCGTTATCAATGAAAAGTGGCAGATTCTATTCTGCAACTAGGGTGGCAACGCGGGTAACTCTCGTCCCTTTTATAGGGACGAGAGTTTTTTATTGTTTTTTTAAAAGAAAAGATGTTTAAGGAGGAAAAATATATGTTGGATATTAAAGTATTAAGAAACAATTTTCAAGAAGTAAAGGAAAAATTAAAACATCGAGGCGAAGAACTTGTTGGATTAGATCGCTTTGAAGAATTAGATGAAAGAAGACGTGAGTTAATTAGTGAAACAGAAAGCTTAAAGCAAAAACGTAATGAAGTATCAAAACAAATCGCTGAAATGAAGCGTGCAAAACAAGACGCACAATCAGCGATTACAGAAATGCGTGAAGTAGGCGATAAGATTAAAGCATTTGATACAGAATTAACTCAAGTAGAAGAAGAATTGAATACGATTTTACTTCACATTCCAAACATTCCTCATGAGAGTGTACCGATTGGTGAAACGGAAGATGATAATGTTGAGGCTCGTAAATGGGGCGAAATTCGGGCATTTACTTTTAAGCCAAAGCCGCACTGGGATGTTGCAGTAGATCTTGGCATATTAGACTTTGAACGTGCTGCAAAAGTAACGGGAAGCCGCTTTGTTTTTTATAAAGGGTTAGGTGCAAGATTAGAACGGGCCTTAATGAATTTTATGATGGACTTACATGAAGATGAGCATGGATATGTAGAAGTGCTTCCTCCTTATTTAGTTAATCGTACGAGTATGACAGGAACAGGACAGCTTCCAAAATTTGAAGAGGATGCATTTAAAATTCGCGAAGAAGATTATTTCTTAATTCCAACAGCAGAAGTACCTGTGACGAATATGCATCGCGATGAAATTCTTCAAGCAGAAGACTTGCCGCTTGCCTATACGGCATTTAGTGCTTGTTTTCGTTCTGAAGCAGGATCTGCAGGGCGAGATACACGTGGGTTAATTCGCCAACATCAATTTAATAAAGTAGAGCTTGTTCGTTTTGTGAAACCTGAAGATTCTTATAAGGAACTTGAAGGGTTAACAGGACATGCTGAAAAAGTCCTGCAGCTTCTAAGACTGCCTTATCGCGTAATGAGCATGTGTACAGCAGATCTCGGTTTTACAGCAGCAAAGAAATATGATATTGAAGTATGGATTCCAAGCTATAATACGTATCGTGAGATTTCTTCTTGCAGTAATTTTGAAGATTTCCAAGCACGCCGTGCGGGAATTCGTTTCCGCCGCGAGGCAAATGGAAAACCTGAGTTTGTTCATACATTAAATGGTTCTGGGCTTGCTCTTGGCCGTACGGTTGCTGCGATTTTAGAAAATTATCAGCAGGAAGACGGATCTGTTGTTATTCCTGAAGTACTTCGCCCGTATATGGGTGGAAAAGAAGTTATTAAACCATAACGAATGTAAAAAGGCGAAAGAGTGATTTCTTCCGCCTTTTTCATTTGATAATATATTTATTTTTTAAATACTGCATTGACGTTATACTTCCTATATGATAGACTAATTTTTGTCGAACAATATTGCTTTATAAATGGAGGAATACCCAAGTCCGGCTGAAGGGATCGGTCTTGAAAACCGACAGGGGCTTCACGGCTCGCGGGGGTTCGAATCCCTCTTCCTCCGCCATACATAAGAATTTCAATCGCTGCCTTTAAGGAGCGATTTTTTATTAGAAAAAACCCGCTGAAGCATGCGGGTTTTTCTTTATGCTTTTAACTTTTTCGCCTGTTTAAACTTTTGTTCGATTTTTTCTAAAATCTTTTCAACAGAGGCAGGATTTTTTACGAGGTCATAGTCATTAATGTTTAAACGGAGCACAGGACAGGCATTAAATTGATTGATCCACTTTTCGTAGCGCTCATGCATTTCTTCCCAGTAAGTAATGGGAGTTTGTTTTTCCATATTTCGTCCCCGCTCTTGAATACGTGAAAGAATGCTTGGAAGAGAGCCCTCTAAGTAAATGAGCAGATCAGGGTGAGGAAAGTAAGGTGTCATGACCATCGCATCAAATAAGCCTCGATATGTTTCATAATCTATTTTTGACATGGTTCCTTTTTCAACATGCATTTTTGCAAAAATACCTGTATCTTCATAAATCGAACGATCTTGAATAAAGCCGCCGCCATATTCAAAAATACGCTTTTGCTCTTTAAATCGTTCTGCTAAAAAGTAAATTTGTAAATGAAAGCTCCATCGTTCAAAATTATTATAAAATTGCTCTAAATAAGGATTATCAACGACTTTTTCCATAGAGGTACGAAATTGAAGCGCTCTGCTTAACGCATTTGTCATGGTAGACTTTCCAACCCCAACCGTCCCGGCAATTGTAATAACCGCATCCTTTGGAATATCGTAATTTCGTGATAATTTCATAGCAGTCATTCTCCTTTTTATAAACTCTTTTCTAGGTGTGAGAAGATGAAAGAAAGGTCTTTTTCATTTGCAACAAAATCAAGTTCATCTCCATTAAAGCGAAGCACTGGAATGTTAGGATGCAGACGTTCAAATTCTGCTATAAAATGATCATAGTTTTGTGAAAGCTTCATTAAATAGGCGGGATCGATTTGTTTTTCAATTTCCCGTCCACGCATTGAAATGCGTTCCATAATCGTCTCTATGCTTGCCGTTAAATAAATAATTATATTAGGCTTTGGCATATTAGCTGTTAAAATCTCATAAATAGCCATATATTTTTTAAAATGTTCCGATCGTAAGGTTTGGCCGGCAAAAATTTGATTTTTAAAAATATGATAATCCGCAACCACGGCTTTTTTTTCCTTTAAAAACTGTTCATCTATGTCTTCAAGCTGTTTAAAGCGATGGCATAGAAAAAACATTTCTGTTTGAAAGCTCCACTCTTCAATATTTTCATAAAAATTTCCTAAAAATGGATTTTCCTCAACGATTTCCTCAAAAAGGGCGAATTGATAATGTTCAGAAATAGCTTTTGCGAGCGATGTTTTTCCTATCCCAATAGGCCCTTCAACAGCGATAAATAGTGTTGTATTCATAATTTTCCTCCTCAACTGTACAAGCCGTTGAATACTTTCCAAAAAACACACAAGCTTTATTGTAGCACAAGTTAACGGCAAACAGAAAATAGAAGTATTTTCCGGGCTGTGCAATTATTTTTTATGATAAATCTCTATAAACAATATGGAACTTTAATAACGATATATTTTCATGCCCGATATTTAAGATAAATTTCTATTATGAAAAAAAGATTGCTGACAAGTAGGCATCTAACATTGAGGGGCACATGCCGCTAGTAGATAATAGTGGAATTTAATAGAAGATAGGCTGATGTAGCTAGCTTACAAAAGTCATTGTACATATACATATGGTACAGATTGCTTATTAAGACAAATGATAGGGAGGTATTTCAAACTACATGGACGTTTTCTCTCAATTGATGATTCCCCTTACAATTTTCTCTTTTATTGGTACAATTCTTTTTATTTTCCTCCAGCCGCATATTAATGAAGCAATCCCAGCGACAGTTGGTGCTGCCGTCGTCATTATTAGTGGAAGTGTTTCATTATCCGACCTTGTTATTATTGCTTCGACAATTAGCGGCGCCGCTATTACAATTATGGCCACTATTGTAATGGCAATTGTATTAGAAAGCTTTGGTTTCTTTAATTGGGTTGCAAAAATACTAATAAAAAAGGCGAAAGGATCAGGGATACGCCTTTTTTGGTATACAAATCTTCTCTGCTTTCTTATGACCCTTTTCTTTAATAATGATGGCAGTATTTTAATTACAACACCTATTCTATTAATGGTTCTTCATAACTTAGGTCTTAAAAATTATCAAAAAATCCCTTACTTATTATCAGGTGCCTTAATTGCTACTGCTTCTAGTGCACCGATTGGAGTAAGTAATATTGTAAACTTAATTGCATTAAAAATTGTAGGCATGGACCTTTATGCACACTCCATTATGATGTTTGTACCCGCTACATTAGGTTTAGTCGTTTTAGCTTTACTATTGTTTGCAAATTTCTACCGTATCTTACCGAAAAAGATTCCAAATACGCTGCATGAATTTTATAAAGATTTTTCTAAACAACCGATTCATCATCCCCTAAAGAGTTCTGGAAAGTTATTTGAAAGTAAAAATTCCTCAAAACTGATGCGTAACATCCTTATTTTTGTATTCGCAGTCAGACTTAGTCTTTTTGCCGCATCTTACTTTCAAATTCCAGTTGAATTAATGGCTGTTATTGGATCAATTGTTTTACTAGGTTGGCGGTGGGTTTATTTAAAAATTCCGCCTAATGATATGATCAAAAAAACTCCTTGGCATATTCTTCTCTTTGCGTTTAGTATGTATGTTATTATTTATGGGCTGCATAATATCGGTTTAACAAGTTGGTTAACTACACTTCTTGAGCCAATTGTATCTGGGAGTTTACTTCATGCAAGTATTATGATGGGAACATTAATGTCTATCTTATCTAATCTGTTTAATAATCACCCAGCCTTAATGATTGGAACCCTTACAATTACAAACATGAATCTTGATCCCCTTACATTAAAGCTTGCTTATTTAGCAAACGTAATCGGCAGTGATATCGGCTCCTTACTTTTACCGATTGGTACGCTCGCTACGTTAATTTGGATGCATCTTTTAAAAAAAGGGCAGGTTAAAATGACGTGGGGGAAATATTTAAAAGTAACCCTTATCGTTATTCCGCCAACATTATTGTTTACACTCGTTGTATTATATTACTGGATTTCACTAATTTTTTAATAGAAAATAATAGAAAGGGAGCAGTGTTGATTCTGCTTCTTTTTTATAGTTAATCGGAAAAATTAAGTGTATATCTTATGATTACATAAACTAGCTCTGATGTTTAGAAGTTCATTATAACAATGATAGCAGGAGCCCGTATGACAAACCAAGTTTCTTTAACTATTCAAGCTTTAGAAAATACAAGATTTATGCTTATTGATTTACTATAAAAAAGAGGATTGCCCAATCATACCTTCATCCTATTGGGCAATCCTTCTCTCTTCCTATTCTAAAAGGCTGTAAGTAAAATCGCTTATCGGTTGATAAATGGTTGTAATCCAATCTAATGGATTTGGAATGGGAAGACGCAGACTTTCGGCAATGCTTAAGCTGATAGCAAAAAGAAGCAGTATAGAAAAGGTAATTAGTTCTTTTTTTTGCTTCTGTTTAAGAAGAGGAGGTATCTCAATAGCACTTATCATGATTCCAGCAGCAAGTATTCCAATGATAGGCCACATTATGAGGAGCCTCCTTGATTATTATTATTTTCTGTATGATCTGTTGATTTTCCCTGCTTTTTAGGTGCTTTATTTCGCCCCCGCACATAATTTTTTGCACCAATTAAGTGAGGTCGGGTGTTTAAATCCCAAATTGGAAACCGGAAAAATGTGTCTTTTTGATCTTTAAAATTCATTGGTGCCATGGGGGACAAATAGGGAACACCAAATGATTTTAAGCTTGATAAGTGAAGCACAAGGGCAATAAGTCCAACAATAATACCAAATAAGCCAAATGATGCAGCAAGACCCATTAATGCAAAGCGCAGCATGCGAATAGGGATGCTTAATGAAAAGACAGGGAAAATAAAACTTGAGATGGCAGTAATAGACACAACGATAACCATCGCTGGCGACACTAGTCCAGCTTGTACGGCTGCTTCCCCCAGTACGAGTGCCCCAACAATTGAAATAGCTGAACCAACAGCTCGGGGCATTCGTACTCCGGCTTCTCGTAAAATTTCAAATGTAAATTCCATGAGCAGTGCTTCAATAAAGGCGGGAAATGGAATTCCTTCACGTTGGGCAGCAATGCTGATTAATAGCGTTGTTTGAAGCATTTCTTGGTGAAAGGTTGTAACGGCAATGTAAAGAGATGGCGCTAATAGAGAAATAAACATTGCAACAAGCCGAAGCATTCTTAGTAATCCAAAATCTGAACGGTGATAATAATCTTCTGCTGATTGCAAAAACTGTGTAAATAAAGCCGGTACTAATAAAACAAATGGTGTCCCATCTACAAGAATAGCAACACGTCCTTCTAATAAACCTGCTGCAATTGAATCAGGTCTTTCCGAATTATATATTGTAGGAAAGGGTGTGAAGGCTTCGTCTTGAATTAATTCTTCGATATATCCACTTTCCAAAATGGCGTCAATTTCAATTTCATCAAGACGTCGATGTATTTCTTGGACAACATTTTCATCTGCAATATCTTTAATATACATAACGGCTATATCTGTTTTGGTGCGGCTGCCGATTTTCCGGGCTTCTATCCAAAGGTTTGGATCTTTAATTTTTCTTCTAATGAGAGCAGTATTCGTACGTAATGTTTCTGTAAAGGCTTCTTGAGGACCGCGAACGACAATTTGTGAGGTTGGCTCGCTGACACTGCGGTGATCCCATCCTTTTGTTGCAGTTGCAATACTCTTTTTGCATTCATCAAATAGAAAGATAGTATCACCAGATAAAAGGATATCATAAAGAGCATTAAAGTTATCAAGCGCCATCGTTTCGCCGTTTGCGAGTGCCATTTCATCAAAGGTACAAATAAATTCATCATTTGGAACAGTTATCTCGACATTGCGCATGTTGTACATAAAGGAATCTAACATTTCATGAACTAAATCTTTATCAACTAATCCATCGATATACACAGCCCCGCCGCATATCTTTCCTTCTTTTCCAATACGAAACTTTCTTATAACAAGGTCATTGCTGTGACCTAATGCCCTGCGTATCTCAGCTAAATTTTCGAGTAGATGAGTATGCAGGGGCTTCGAATTAGAATTTTCTATCTTGCTTTTTTCTTCCTCAAGATTAGAAGAAGACCATTTAAAAAATTGCTTTCTTTTTGACTTATCTTTTCGAAACCTCATTTTTATGCTCCCTCTTGGTGTATTATGAAATATTTTTTGCCTAATCTGTAGTTTTATTCTTTCGTCTTTAAGTAAAAGAATTATCTTTAGTAGGTATGGAGGGGTGTGCATTTTTTAAAGAAGTAAGCTATATTAATGAAAGAAACCATAATGGGGGCATTAAATGAACAAACATGATGAATATTGGATGAAGCAGGCGATTGCTGAAGCAAAAAAAGCAGAAGAAATTGGAGAAGTCCCAATTGGAGCTGTTATTGTAAAAAATGGCGAACTTCTCTCTTCTGCATACAACTTAAGAGAAAGCGGGCAGCGTGCTGTTGCCCATGCAGAGCTTTTAGCAATTGATAAAGCGTGTGAAGTTTCAGGAACATGGCGTCTTACGGACTGTACACTATATGTCACACTTGAACCTTGCGCAATGTGCTCAGGGGCAATTGTACTTTCGAGAATTGATCGAGTTGTATACGGAGCATCAGACCCAAAAGGTGGCTGTGCAGGCACCTTAATGAACCTATTGGAAGAAGAACGGTTTAATCATCAAGCAGAAGTTGTAAAAGGGGTCATGGCAGAGGAATGCGGGGAGTTATTAAGCTGTTTTTTTAAAGAACTGCGTAGGCGTAAAAAAGAGCAAAAAAGACAACAGAGAAAAGAAAATGAAATGTTTGAAAGCCAGTAGTGAATATGTTATATTTCTATTGTTATATAGAATACAGTATTCTCTCATTTTACAAAAACTAACAGTCTGATTTTCTTGCTTTTTAGAGCTGAAGTCTGTATACTAAGAAGTGCGCTAAAGGCGCATCACAAATTTATGTTATCAACTTTGTCGTGCTAGGCGGGGAGGTAGCGGTGCCCTGTACTCGCAATCCGCTGCAGCGGGGCTGAATCCCTTCTCGAGGTTTAGTCAACGTGAGGCCTGCCCTAAGTAAGTGGTGTTGACATTCGGGTCCTACGCAACGGACACTCATGAACCCTGTCAGGTCCGGAAGGAAGCAGCAGTAAGTGAGCCCATCCGTGTGCCGTAGGGTTGCCTGGATCGAGCTAACTGCTTAGGTAACGCTTGGGTTGGCTTTATCGACAGAAGGTGCACGGCAGTTATATAAAAGATAACTCACTCGTAATGAGTGAGTTTTTTTCATACTATTAAAATTTATAACTTGGTAGCTGCCGAGTTTTCTTTATGCTTATATTGTTTTGAAATATAAGCTGTGAATCGGTATAATGAATAAAGAATTAGCAAAAGGGGGGATGGGATGAGTTACCAAGCACTTTACCGAGTGTGGAGACCACAGCAGTTTAAAGATGTGGTTGGTCAAGAACATATTACAAAAACATTGCAAAATGCGATTATGCAGCAGAAACTATCCCATGCCTACCTTTTTACAGGACCTCGAGGAACAGGAAAAACAAGTGCAGCAAAAATTATTGCAAAAGCGATTAACTGTGAAAAAGCGCCTATTGAGGAGCCTTGTAATGAGTGTGATGCTTGTCGGGGAATTAAAGACGGGTCACTTTCTGATGTGATTGAAATTGATGCTGCTTCAAATAATGGTGTTGATGAAATTCGTGATATTCGTGATAAAGTAAAATACGCACCTAGTTCTGTACCATATAAGGTCTATATTATCGATGAAGTTCACATGTTAACAACAGGGGCGTTTAACGCATTGTTAAAAACGCTTGAGGAGCCGCCACCGCATGTTATTTTTATTTTAGCGACAACTGAACCGCATAAAATACCACTTACTATCATTTCACGCTGTCAGCGCTTTGATTTTAGAAGAATTACTATTGAAGCGATCGTAAGCCGCATGGAACATATCATTAATGCTCAAGAAGTTGTGGTAGAACGTGAGGCCTTATATATGGTAGCCCGCGCTGCAGAAGGCGGCATGCGTGATGCATTAAGCATTCTTGACCAAGTAATTTCATATAGTGAGCAATCTGTAACAGTCGATGATGTATTAGCTGTAACGGGAATGGTTTCCCAGCAGTTTTTATCACGGGTGGCGAAAGCTTTTTTGGATCAAGATGTTATCACTGCCCTTAAAGCGGTAGAGCAGTTAATGGAACATGGAAAAGATCCGACGCGCTTTTTAGAAGATTTGATCTATTATTACCGCGATATATTACTATACCAAACAGCGCCAAAGCTTGAAGAAGTGATGGACCGTGCTAAAGTTGATGAACAATTTCAAGAGATTGCAAATACTATTTCAAAAGAATGGATTTATTATATCATTGAAATATTAAACCGCAGTCAGCAGGAAATGAAATGGACCAATCATCCTCGGATTTTCTTAGAGCTTTCTTTAGTGAAGATTTGTCAAGGAGAAGGTGCGCCCAAGCAGCAAGGAAATATAGGGACAGATGCAGCACTTCTTGATAGAATTAACAATTTAGAGAAGGAAATTGCTTCACTAAAAGAGAATGGTGTTTCTGTAAGAGAAGAAACGACAGCAGAGCCGAAACCACAGCGAGCCTTCAACCCTGCAATAAAAAAACAGCAGTCTTCAGGCCGCATTCGGGAGATGCTCAAAAAAGCAACAAAGCAGGACTTAAACCGTCTCCGAAGTGTATGGGGCGATGTGATGGAGCGCATTCGTCAAGAAAAAGTTTCAGCACACGCATGGTTAAAAGACAGTCAACCAGTTGCTTGTTCAGATGATACGTTTGTCTTATCCTTTCAATATGAACTGCACAGTCAAATGGCTTTAAAAGACAATATTCGCAGTACCCTTGAAAATGTGCTTACCAATGTATTAGGAAAGCAGTTAGCGATGCTGACAATTTTAGAAGAAGACTGGCAGGCAGTAAAAAGTTCATATATAAAAAATCAACATGATAGTGAAGAGAGTGAACAAATACTTACAGAGAAGCAAGAGGACCCTTTGATCTCTGAAGCAAAGAAACTTTTTGGTGAAGAATTAATTGAAATTCAAGATTAATCATATAAAGGAGGAAATTTAAATGAAAAGAAACATGGGCAATATGGGTGGTATGATGAAGCAAGTCCAAAAAATGCAGAAAGACATGGCAAAAGCGCAGGAACAATTAAAGGAAAAAACAGTTGAAGGAACAGCTGGCGGCGGTATGGTGAAAATTACGGCAAATGGTCATAAAGAAATTCTTGATATTAAGATTGATCAAGAAGCTGTCGATCCAGATGATGTTGAAATGCTTCAAGACCTTGTATTAGCAGCAATGAATGATGCACTTAAAAAGGTTGATGAGCTTGTTTCAAAAGATATGGGTAAGTTTACACAAGGAATGAATATACCTGGACTATTTTAGGGGGAATCTAAGGTGCATTACCCTGAACCAATTTCAAAGTTAATTGATAGTTTTATGAAATTGCCAGGAATTGGACCGAAAACGGCCGTTCGTCTGGCTTTTTTCGTGTTAGATATGAAAGAAGAGCATGTTCTTGAGTTTGGTAAAGCGCTTGTTAATGCGAAGCGGCAGTTGACAAATTGCTCAGTCTGCCACAATATTACCGATAAAGATCCTTGCTTTATTTGTGATGATTCTAGTCGAGATCGATCTGTTATTTGTATTGTACAGGACGCAAAAGATGTAAATGCCATGGAAAAAATGAAGGAATATCGCGGCCTTTACCATGTACTTCATGGAGCAATTTCACCTGTAGACGGGATTGGTCCAGAGGATATTAAGGTTCCTGAGTTATTAAAGAGACTTCAAGATGAGACTGTACAGGAATTAATTTTAGCAACCGATCCAAATATAGAAGGTGAGGCAACAGCGATGTATATTGCCCGCCTTGTGAAACCGACTGGTATTAAAATTACGAGAATTGCGCACGGACTTCCTGTTGGTGGTGATTTAGAGTACGCTGATGAAGTAACATTATCAAGAGCACTTGAAGGCCGTCGCGAACTATAAGAATGGGAGGACAGAATATGTTCTTTCGCAAAGGTAAACTTCGTAAAGAGGGAAATGAGCGGCTTCTTCAAACACTAGAACAGCTAAAGTTCGAATGGATGAATAAGAAGAAGTTTGTTGAACAAAGCTTTGAACCATCTGAATCTGTCCTTCATGAACTTCGTTTAGCCGAAGCAAAGTATTTCTTTTTATTAAAAGAAGCGAAAAAAAGACAAGTATCTGGGAGAAGCCTAAAGTAAGGCTTCTTTTTTGTGTTTTCATTCATATATATTTAACAAAAAAGTTAATAAGGATAAATGAAAGGAGGAGAATTTGTGGATGCTATCTTTATTATTTCACTGTTTGCTGGTCTTATTTTTTTGTTACTATTAATTGGTGCACCTATTAAACCGCTGCAATGGACGGGACAAGGCGTTATTAAATTAATGATTGGTGCATTATTGTTGTTCTTTTTAAATGCTTTTGGTACACTTGTTAACCTGCATATCCCAATTAATTTGGCGACAGCCTCGGTTTCAGGTCTATTAGGTATTCCTGGTCTAGCGGCTCTTGCTGCAATTGAATATTTTATTTTAGGGTTTTAATTTTTCTTTAATAAGAAGAAATTAAACAAGGAGATGTAGAGAAAGAAGGATTCTCTTTCTGTATGTTTCCTATTTTTTATGCTTTGAAAGATTTTTTAAAAAATCTTTCAAATAAGTATTGCATTATGATTTTATCCATGATATATTAATATATGTCGCCAAAACAAAGCGGCGAAACAAAAAAACTAAAAAACTTTTTAAAAAACATGTTGACTTTAACATACCAGCATGTTATGATTTAAAAGTTGCTGTTAATAAAAACAGACAAGTTGTTCTTTGAAAACTGAACAAAACGCCAAGCGAATTTATGCAATACTACGAAAGAAGCAATTCTTTCGACAACAACTATTGAGCAATTCAAACTTAATTTGAGAGTTTGATCCTGGCTCAGGACGAACGCTGGCGGCGTGCCTAATACATGCAAGTCGAGCGCGTGAAACTAACTGATCCCTTCG
>NZ_QOCW01000040.1 GCF_003318295.1 Bacillus taeanensis | reverse complement strand
CATTGTTCGAAGAATATGACCCATTTACGGGAGAGAAAAATCGGAAGAACTAAAGAAATTCTTTAGAATTAGTGAGTGAATGTGGTGCAGAAGGGAAACCCTTTCAGCGGGCCTTTTAGGCCCAGGCAGGTAACAGAGGCTTTCAGCCGCAGAGCAAACCACCAGTTCACACTGGTGGTTTTGATTAAAAAATTACAAGTGATGAATACAGCTTATTAGAAAAAAAGTAAGTGGTTACAGAGTGATTTTCTTGTCAAAATAGGAATATTGACAAAATTAGCGTAATTTAAGCAAAATAACAATCACTTTATAGGCATAAATTGACAGGTTTTCAATACGATTTACTATATAATAAATGCAAATTAACTAATAGAAAGGAGAAAACAAGTGACCATATATTTGGATGTCATTTGGTTTTTGAATTTCTGTACTGATTTTCTCTTATTATCATTAACCGGAATTTTTTTAAAAAGAGATTTAAAAAAGCTGCGCCTTCTTACTGGAACATTAATCGCCTCTTGTTATGTCATAGCAATCGTTTCACCACTGTCCTATTTATTTTATCATCCTCTTTTTAAGCTTATCTTTTCGATGTTTCTTATGATTATTGTTTTTGGCTATAAGAAATTTTCTTATTTCATGCAAAATTTATGCATGTTTTATTTTGTAACATTTATGATTGGCGGTGGAATGCTTGCTGTTCATTATTTTTTACAAAGTGACTGGGAGGTGATGAGAAGTCTTGCGGCAGCAAAATCAACGGGATATGGCGATCCGATTAGCTGGAGCTTTGTAATTTTTGGATTTCCTTCATTATGGTATTTTTCAAAGCATCGTGTTGAACATTTAGAAATTAGAAAAGTTCATTATGATCAAATAGCAGATGTAACGATTCAAATTGAAGAATCTATTTTTACAGTGAAAGGACTTATTGATAGCGGCAATCAATTAGCAGATCCTATTACAAAAACACCAGTTATGATTCTTGATATAAATCATTGTCAATTACCAGAAGCATTGCATAAAAAATTAAAAGAAGTTGCTTTAATTTTTCAAATGGAGGAAAAGCATAGTTGGCAGGAGAGGGTAAGAATTGTTCCGTATCGGGGTGTAGGGCAAGTTCAAGAATTTCTAACAGCCATCAAACCTGATCTCGTTACTATTTCTCAAGGAAATACAAAATATGAAACAAACAAGTGTTTAATTGGTTTAAGTGAAAATATGTTATCAAGTGAAGATGACTTCCAATGTATCCTTCATCCAAAAATGTTACTTCAATCATCAAATCATCATGCCTCATAGTGCTTTTGAAAAGATCAATGTGTACGAGCTTTTATTAATACTATTTTAATATAAAGAGGAGGAAGAGAAATATGTTTAGAAAATGGCTTCTTCGTCTTACAATGATGTGGTATCGCTTTTTAAATAAAATAGGGATAAAAACGGATGAAATTTACTATATAGGTGGTAGTGAAGCGCTCCCGCCGCCTCTATCAAAGGAGGAAGAAGCAGAACTTCTTGAGCGGCTTCCGAATGGAGATAAAGAAGCAAGGTCAATACTCATTGAGAGAAATCTTCGACTGGTTGTTTATATTGCACGAAAGTTTGAAAATACAGGAATTAATATTGAAGATTTGATTAGTATTGGAACGATTGGACTTATTAAAGCTGTCAATACGTTTAACCCCGAAAAGAAAATCAAACTTGCTACATATGCCTCTCGGTGTATTGAAAATGAAATTTTAATGTATTTACGCAGAAACAATAAAATTCGTTCAGAAGTATCATTTGATGAACCATTAAATGTAGATTGGGATGGAAATGAGCTGCTGCTTTCCGATGTTCTTGGAACAGATGAAGACATTATTACAAAAGGAATTGAGAAGCAGGTCGATCGAAAATTATTATCAAAAGCCCTCTACACATTAAATGATCGCGAAAAGCAAATAATGGAGCTTCGTTTTGGTTTAGCAGGTGAAGAGGAAAAAACACAAAAAGATGTAGCAGATTTACTCGGCATTTCTCAATCTTATATTTCTCGTTTAGAAAAAAGAATTATAAAGAGACTTCGAAAAGAGTTTAATAAGATGCTTTAAAAAGCCCTTATTAAAATGAAAATTTTATCATGCATATTTTTCCTTCTTAAGGAGATACTTTATTTTGACAGCATCTCCTGTTAGGAGGGAAAGAATTGACGCGAAATAAAGTTGAAATATGCGGAGTAGATACTGCAAAATTACCCGTATTAACAAACCAAGAAATGCGTGAATTGTTTAAGCAAATGCAAAGTGGACAAATAAGTGCTCGAGAAAAATTAGTAAATGGGAATCTAAGATTGGTATTAAGCGTGATCCAACGCTTTAACAATCGTGGGGAATTTATTGATGATTTATTTCAAGTAGGATGCATTGGATTAATGAAATCCATTGATAATTTTGACTTAAGTCATAATGTAAAATTTTCAACGTATGCTGTCCCGATGATTATTGGAGAAATTAGACGATATTTAAGAGACAATAACCCAATCCGAGTCTCACGTTCATTACGAGATATTGCGTATAAGGCACTTCAAGTTCGCGATCAACTAATGACGAAAAATTCTCGTGAACCAACTGCTCAAGAGATTGCTCAAGTATTGGATGTGCCAAAAGAAGAAGTAGTATTTGCTTTAGATGCTATTCAAGATCCTGTTTCACTGTTTGAACCGATTTATAATGATGGCGGGGATCCCATCTATGTTATGGATCAAATTAGCGATGACAAAAATAAAGATATTCAATGGACTGAGGACTTAGCATTACAAGAAGCAATGACACGTTTAAACAACCGAGAAAAATCAATTTTATTAATGCGCTTTTTTCAAGGGAAAACTCAAATGGAAGTTGCCGATGAAATTGGCATTTCTCAAGCACAAGTCTCACGTTTAGAAAAAGCGGCTATTCAACAAATGAATAAACATATTCAATAAAAGATTAAAAAGATTAACCCAAAAGTAGAAAGCTTTTGGGTTAATCTTTTTTTGTTTATGAAGTTATATTGTCCTTAGCATTATCGACATGATTTTGATTGAATGTACTGTTCATTTTTTTTTCCTATGTCATATACTATATGGAAAGGTAGGCGAGTGGCTATGTTAAAAATATCTGATTTCCAAGTGAAAGATGTGGTTAATGTTGCCAATGGGAAAAAGCTTGGGCATATCGCAGATCTTGAAATAAATATCACAACAGGGAAAATTGAAGCCATTATTATTCCTGGAATAGGGAAAATGATGGGGCTTCTAGGAAGAGAAAGCGATATTATTATTCCATGGAGAAATATTGTAAAGATTGGCTCTGACGTTATTCTTGTCCGCCATCTTGATTCCACGCAGTTAAGCGATAATTACTCAAAAGAATCTTAACAGAGGATGATTGGAAATTTAATCAATCCTCTGTTCCTTCTTTTCAACAGAATATGATAAAATAGTTATCAAGAATAGGAACTATTTCATTAGGAGTGTCGAAATGAAGAGTGAGCCTTTTGCACTTGCGAATGCAACTCATATGGATTTAAAAGAGTGGAAGAAAATGAATCAAGATTTAACTGTTGGAATAACAACAAGAAATGGCGGTGTTAGTCAATCGCCTTTTACGGCTTTGAATCTTGGTTTTCATGTGAATGATTGTAAAGAGGATGTATTAGAAAATCGAAAAATAATAGCCAATGAAATTGGAATTGATCTAGCGAAATGGGTTTGTGCGGAGCAGGTACATGAACCTTTTATTGAAAGAGTCAGTAAACTAGACGCAGGTAATGGTGCACTGACTCACAGTACGGCTGTTTCTAATGCAGATGGTTTATATACAAACGAAGAAAATCTCTTGTTAGTTTCCCTTTATGCAGATTGTGTTCCAATTTATTTTTATGCTCCAACTTATCAGATGATAGGTTTAGCACATGCTGGGTGGAAAGGCACGGTAAAGCAAATTGCTCAAAAAATGATTCATATCTGGGTTAAAAAAGAAAGGATTCCAGTGGAGGATATTTTTGTTGCAGTTGGTCCTTCAATTGGCAGCTGTTGTTATGAAGTAGATGATACCGTCATAAATAAAGTGAAAAAACTTACTCTTCGCTCGCCATTTCCTTATCGAGATAAAGGGAATGGAAAATATCAGCTTGATTTAAAAAAACTTAACGCTTTGCTCTGCTTAGAGGAAGGGATAAACGAAGAACAATTAGCAGTCTCACAATATTGTACAAGCTGTAGGAATGACTTATTTTATTCTTTTCGTAAAGAGCAAGGTAAAACAGGACGTATGATGACTTATATTGGAAGAATAAACGATAAAAAATAATAAGGGGGAGGAACCGAAAGCGTGTCTGTTAAAGAAAATTTAGCACTTATTCAAAAAAACATTGAGGCAGCATGTCAACGTGCCAACCGTAATAAAGAAGAGATAAATATTATAGCCGTTACAAAGTATGTTAGTGAAGAAACGACAAAGCGTGCAGTTGAGGCAGGAATAAAGCATTTAGGTGAAAATCGTGACACAGGATTGCTGAAAAAGTGGGAAGTGCTTGGGAGTAAACCAACATGGCATTTTATTGGTACATTGCAATCAAAAAAAGTAAAAGAAATTATTAATAAAGTAGGTTATATACATTCTTTGGATCGTCTGTCACTTGCAAAAGAGATTGAAAAACGTGCAGACAAAACAACTCGTTGTTTTGTTCAAGTAAATGTGTCGGGGGAAGAATCAAAGCATGGCTTAACACCTGAAGAAGTCATCCCTTTTATAAAAGAGATAGTCGATTACCCGAAAATTAAAATAGTAGGCTTAATGACAATGGCTCCTTATATCGAAAATAAAGCTGAACTAAGAAATGTTTTTAAAAACTTAAAGACTCTACAAAGAGAGATACAAGCTTTGGAGCTGTCCTATGCCCCGTGTCGTGAACTTTCAATGGGAATGTCCAATGATTATGAGATTGCTGTCGAAGAAGGGGCAACTTTTGTGCGAATTGGTACGTCACTGGTTGGAAAGGAATTTTAATACACTATTAAGTGTATCTGAAGGAGCTGCTTTTGATGGGATTTAAATCGAAAATAAAGCGTTTTTTTGAATTAGAAGAAGAAGCTGTTGAATTAAATCAATATGAAGGTGAACAATATGAAGAAGATTTTGAGGAAATTGAAGAATATCCAAAAGTAAAAAAGAAAAATAATGTTGTAAGCCTTCAAAGCATACAAAAAAATGTTAAAGTAATTCTTGTAGAACCACGGGTTTATTCAGAAGTCCAAGATATTGCAGATCAATTAAAAAATCACCGTGCAGTTGTCATGAATTTACAGCGTGTTCCTCGTGATCAAGCAAAGCGTATAGTTGACTTTTTAAGCGGAACAGTGTATGCAATAGGAGGGGATATTCAAAAGCTGGGAGACAATGCGTTTTTATGTTCTCCAAATAATGTTGATGTGACAGGAAATATATCCGAATTATTTCAGGAAGATTGATGTGCAGATTAGGAAGGGGATGAAGTTTTGCATAGTATTGGAAATTTTTTAGCATATCTTATTGAAATTTATTCTTGGCTTCTCATCATTTATATTTTTATGAGTTGGGTACCAAATGCTCGCGAGTCAAAGTTTGGTCAAATATTAGCCAATATTTGTGAGCCATACTTAAATCCGTTTCGTAAAATTATTCCGCCGCTTGGTATGATTGATATTTCGCCTATTGTCGCTATTTTTGCACTTCGCTTTGCCAGCGCAGGTGCGCTTACATTATTTAATATGTTTTAGGTGATAAAATGAAAGTATTTCAGCATTTTCGAGAAGATGAACGTTCTTTTGTGGAACAAGTTTTAGAATGGCAGGAATATGTGCATGATTTTTATGCCATCAAAAGAACAGATTTTTTAGATCCAAGAGAACAAGAGATTGCCGAGCAAATTATTGGAAAGCAAAATGATGTGAAAATTTCATTTTGGGGAGGTTCAGAATATGCGGAAAGAAAGCGAGCGATTTTTTATCCGGATTATTATGAACCTTCATTGGATGACTATGGATTAATGTTGTACCAAGTGCGCTATCCAAGTAAATTTATTTCAATTGAACATCGTGATTTATTAGGGGCGTTAATGGGAATAGGACTAAAAAGATTAAAATTTGGTGATATTTTAATTAGAGACAACAATGTCCAAGTTGTCGTTGCAGAAGAAATAGCCGAGTTTGTGGAGTGGAATTTAGAAAGCGTTGGAAGATCAGCCATTAAACTTGAACAGAGTCCTTTTTCAGAAATCATTCAGCTGCAAGAAAAATGGGATGAACAGACAGGTACAGTGAGTTCAATGAGGTTAGATGCCATCTTATCAGAAATTTATCATTTGTCTCGTTCAAAAGTAATTCCTTACATACAGTCAGGACTTGTAAAGGTTAATTGGAAAAGAGTTGAGAGTTCTTCTTATGAATGTGAACCTGGCGATTATCTTTCTGTAAGAGGGTTAGGGAGAAGTAAAATTATAGAAGTTTCCGGTAAAACGAAAAAAGATAAATGCCGAATTGTGTATGGGAGAAAATAATGAATGAGAAACAAGCAGGAATAAAGGGAAGTTTTGTCGAAGAAATAAAGTCATAAAAGAGCTTATGGGGGTGAAAGTTGTGACATTAACACCTTTGGATATTCATAATAAAGAATTTAATCGTGGATTCCGTGGTTACGATGAAGATCAAGTAAATGAATTTTTAGATCAAGTGATTAAGGATTATGAAACTGTAATTCGTGAAAAGAAAGAGCTGCAGGAAACAGTTAACCAGCTTGAGGAAAAGTTACGTTACTTTTCAGATATTGAAGAGACGTTAAATAAATCCATTCTTGTTGCACAGGAAACTGCAGATGATGTTAAGCGTAATGCAAGTAAAGAAGCAAGATTAATCGTTAAAGAGGCAGAAAAAAATGCAGATCGAATTATTAACGAGGCGCTTGTAAAATCACGTAAAGTTGCCATGGAAATTGAAGAGTTGAAAAAACAATCTGCGGTTTACCGGACACGATTCCGGATGTTAATTGAAGCTCAATTAGAAATGTTAAGCAATGATGACTGGGATGAATTAGCAGATTCTATTGAAAAAGAGCATATTGAAGAAAATGTGTAAGACTTTTTCTTGACGAGGGGACCGGATTTTTTTATACTTTAAAAATGAACAAATCGCTAAAAATTCATAAGAAAAAGACAATGACGGGAAAGAGTACTTTTATGCTGCATTCTACAGCGAGTCAGGGATAGTGCAAGCCTGATGATAAGCGATAAAGGGAAAATCATCCTCGAGTCTCGTGCTGAATTGTTTTAGTAAGCATTGGCGTTTCATTCTCGTTATGAATGGTAAGAGGACAATATCTTTGTAATGGGTATTGTCTATTAGGGTGGTACCGCGAGCAGCCTTCTCGTCCCTATTGGGATGAGAAGGTTTTTTTGTGTTTTAAGATAATTTCTGATAAAGAAATTACATAAAGCGATGAGATTTATTCATTAAAGGAGGAAATGCAATGAGTTATAAAGATACACTGCTTATGCCGAAAACAGATTTTCCAATGCGCGGCAATTTACCGAAAAGAGAACCAGTAATTCAAGAAAAATGGGAAAGTGAAAATATTTATCAAAAAGTGCTTGAGCATACAAAAGAGCGCCCATTATTTGTACTTCACGATGGGCCTCCATATGCAAATGGTGATATTCATATTGGTCATGCGGAAAACAAAGTGTTAAAGGATATTATTGTCCGTTATAAATCAATGAGCGGTTATCGTGCGCCGTACGTACCTGGTTGGGATACACATGGTCTTCCGATTGAGACAGCTTTAACGAAGTCAGGAAAAGTGGATCGCAAAAAGCTGAGTATTGCTGAATTTCGTAAGTTATGTGAGGAATATGCGTTAGAGCAGGTTAACCGCCAAAGAGAACAATTTAAACGTCTTGGTGTTCGCGGTGACTGGGATAATCCGTATATCACCTTAACAAAAGATTATGAAGCACAACAAATTAAAGTATTCGGTGAAATGGCCAAAAAAGGCTATATTTACAAAGATAAAAAGACGGTTTACTGGTCACCTTCATCTGAATCAGCATTAGCAGAGGCAGAAATTGAATATCATGATAAACGCTCAGCATCTATTTATGTTGCCTTTTCTATTGAAGATGGTAAAGGTGTGTTAGATGGTGATGAGAAATTTATTATTTGGACAACAACTCCATGGACAATTCCGGCAAACTTAGCGATTGCTGTTCATCCAGACTTTCAATATAGTGTTGTAAAAGTAAATAATGAAAAATATATTGTTGCTGCTGAGCTGTTAGAGAGTCTTCAACAACAATTTGAGTGGGAAAATGTAGAAACGATTAAAACGGTACAAGGTAAAGAGCTGGAATATGTAAAAGCTGAACACCCGCTATATGGGCGTACATCGCTTGTAATCCTTGGTGATCATGTCACACTTGATGCAGGTACAGGCTGTGTTCATACTGCTCCAGGTCATGGGGAAGATGACTATCTTGTAGGAAAAAAATATAATTTAGATATTTTATGTCCTGTAGATGAAAAAGGTGTTATGACAGAAGAAGCACCTGGTTATGAAGGTCTTTATTATGACAATGCGAACAAGCCGATTACAGAAGCGTTAACAGAAAAAGGTGCATTAATAAAATTAAGCTTTATTACGCACTCTTATCCACATGATTGGCGTACGAAAAAGCCTATTATCTTTAGGGCGACAGAGCAGTGGTTTGCATCGATTAAAGATTTTAGAAGTGAACTTCTTGAAGCGATTAAGGAAGTAAAGTGGTATCCGAATTGGGGAGAAACACGCCTTCATAATATGATTAAAGATCGCGGTGATTGGTGTATTTCTCGTCAGCGCTCATGGGGTGTTCCAATTCCAGTCTTTTATGGGGAAAACAATGAGCCAATTATTACAGATGAAACAATTGAACATGTTTCAAATTTATTCCGTGAACATGGTTCAAACATTTGGTTTGAATGGGATGCAAAAGACTTATTACCTGAAGGGTTTACTTCTGAACATAGTCCGAACGGTGAATTTAGAAAAGAGATGGATATTATGGATGTTTGGTTCGATTCCGGTTCCTCTCATCAAGCTGTACTGGAGGAACGAGAAGGTTTACAGCGTCCTGCAGATGTCTATTTAGAAGGTTCTGATCAATATAGAGGTTGGTTTAACTCATCATTATCTACAGGAGTAGCAGTTACTGGTAAAGCGCCATATAAAGCTGTTATTAGTCATGGTTTTGTCCTTGATGGAGAAGGCCGCAAGATGAGCAAATCGTTAGGAAATACACTTAGTCCAAATGATGTAATGAATCAACTGGGTGCTGATATTTTACGTTTATGGGTATCTTCAGTCGATTATCAAGCCGATGTTCGTGTATCAAATGATATTTTAAAACAAGTTGCTGAAGTTTATCGTAAAATTCGTAATACATTCCGTTTTATGCTTGGAAATCTTTTTGATTTTAATCCATCGGTTCATAAAGTTGCTTATGAAGAGTTGTCAGAAATTGATCGTTATATGCTTGTGAAATTAAACAATTTAATTGATCGTGTAACAAAAGGGTATGAAGAATATCAATTCTCATCTATTTATCATGCGATCCATAATTTCTGTACGATTGACATGAGTTCATTTTACTTGGATATTGCAAAAGATACACTTTACATTGAAGCAGAAGATAATCAGAAGCGCCGTGCGATTCAAACAGTTTTATATGAAGTGCTCGTAAGCCTTACAAAGCTAACATCACCAATTTTATCACATACCGCAGATGAAGTATGGGAACATATCCCTGGCGTAGTGGAAGACAGTGTGCAGCTCACCCTCATGCCTAAAGCAGTTTCTGTTGAAAATGCAAAGGAAATTGAAGGGAAATGGGATACTTTTATGGATGTACGGGATGAAGTCTTAAAGGCTTTAGAAGAAGCACGTAACCAAAAAGTAATCGGAAAGTCATTAACAGCACAAATTCAATTGTATGCAGCTCAAAGCGCAAAAGAGCTGTTGAAATCATTAACAAATCTTGACCAAGTATTTATCGTTTCTAAAGCAGAATTAGCTGGAAACATAGATGAAGCGCCTGAGCATGCTCAGAAATTTGAAAATGTTGCGGTAGTTGTAACACAAGCTGAAGGTGAAACATGTGAACGCTGTTGGGTTGTCACACCTGAAGTGGGCAAAAATACAAATCATCCAACATTATGTCCGCGCTGTGCAGAGGTAATTGGAAACTAAAAAATATGCTAAAAAAGCGTTTTGCATTTATGGTGCAAAACGCTTTTTTACTAAAAGTTGTTTAGGCTAACTTCAATGAAATTGGAAACAATAACAGAGACACTTTTTAGAAAGGGGGATGAAAGATGGATCAATACACAGAATTAAAGCAGCAATTGTTAGAACGGAAACATTATCTTGAAGAACGTTTACAAGAAACCGATGAATATGGATTAAATCGGCCTTTTGCAGATGATCTAGCTTCAGGAGAACTTTCTCAGTACGATAATCATCCTGCAGATAGTGGTACTGAATTATATGAGCGTGAAAAAGATCTTGCGCTTGGGTATAAATCGAGGGAAGAAATAAAAGATATAAATATTGCACTTCAAAAGTTTGAAAATGGAACTTATGGAATATGTGAGGTAACAGGAAAACAAATTCCTTATGAACGGCTCGAGGCTCTCCCAACGGCACGTACAATAAAAGAAGCTTCGCCAAACCAGCATACTTCAACACTAGATCGACCGATTGAAGAAGATGTGCTTAGCGATATGGAAAAGCAGTATTATACAGGAAGTGTTGAAACCGAATATAACGAAGAAAATGCTTATCAAATTGTTGCCTCTTTTAATGAAAATAGTATGACATTTGAAGATTCTTCATTAATTGATAATGAAGATGGAGTGGGGTATGTAGAACCTTATGAAGCATTTGCTTCTACCGATATGTATGGATACAGCGGAGATGAAAATATTCATTTTGAGCGAAATATTCAATATGATCAATGGATGAATCAACAAAATGTCAATGAAGAAACACTTTTTGATAATGAGGAAAATATATTTGATAATCAGCAGTAGGAAGTGGCCAACACTTCCTTTCTTTCATTGTTTATCCAGCGTTCCTGTGCTAAAATTCTAAAGGGTAGCTATATGGAACGGAGGAGCAAAGGTGCAAAACTATATCATTGCTTTAATTGTACTCATTTTAGATCAGTGGACAAAATGGTTAGTTGTAAAAAAGATGGAATTAGGAGAAAGCATTCCTCTTATTGATGATTTTTTATTTTTAACGTCTCATCGCAATAAAGGGGCAGCATTTGGTATTTTACAAGGGCAGATGTGGTTATTCTTTATTATTACAGCTGCAGTAGTAGTAGGAATTGTATATTATATGAAAACTTATAGAGATAATAAACCTTTAGGTATAGCGCTAGGACTTATTTTAGGTGGTGCTGTTGGCAACTTAATTGATCGTATATTTCGAGGGGAAGTTGTTGATTTTATCGATGTTCTAATTATTAATTATGATTTCCCAATCTTTAATGTTGCTGATTCGGCACTTGTAATAGGAGTAGGTCTTATTTTTATTTTAACGCTATTTGAAGGAAAGAAAAAAGGGGAAGCATAGATGGAAAATGTAACGTTTACGATCGATGAAAATTTAGTAGGTCAAAGAATTGATAAAGCATTGGCACTTTTAGAAGAAGAATGGTCGCGTTCGTTTGTACAGCAGTTAATTAAAGAGAAGCATGTTCTTGTTAATGGACAGCAGGTTAAAGTAAATTATAAATGCAGTGCAGCAGACCATATTGAAATTCAAGTTCCTGAACCTGAACCATTAGACGTTTTGCCTGAAGAAATGAATTTAGAGATCGTTTATGAAGATGCTGATGTGTTAGTTGTAAATAAACCTAGAGGAATGGTAGTCCATCCAGCAGCAGGACATACAACAGGTACCCTTGTAAATGGATTAATGGCTCATTGTAAAGATTTATCAGGAATTAATGGCGTATTGCGCCCAGGAATTGTGCATCGTATTGACAAAGATACAACAGGTTTATTAATGGTCGCTAAAAATGATCAGGCTCATGAGTCACTCGTTGAGCAGTTAAAAGCAAAAACGACTACGCGTAAATACATTACAATCGTCCATGGTGTAATTCCTCATAACGAAGCAACGATTGACGCACCAATTGGACGTGATAAGCAGGATCGACAAAAAATGGCGATTGTGGATAATGGAAGAGATGCTGTGACACATTTTAAAGTATTAGAGCGATTTGAGGAATATACACTTGTAGAGTGTCAGCTTGAAACAGGACGTACTCACCAAATTCGTGTTCATATGAAATATATTGGTCACCCTGTAGCAGGAGATCCAAAATACGGTCCTAGACGAACACTATCAATTAACGGACAAGCACTTCATGCAGCTGTACTTGGATTTAATCATCCAAAGACAGGAGCGTATTTAGAATTTGAAGCGCCTCTTCCTGCTGATATGGGTAAATTGTTAGATCAATTGCAAAAAAATCGTTGACATTTAAATAAATGTTTGACATAATCGACTTAATAAAATAAATGCCCTTTAATTACGGTCCTGTGAGGCTGAGAAGGAAAATGCGCAGAAGACAATTTTGTTAACATTGTCTGAATTCTGTCCTTGTATTTTCAATTCCTCTTACCTACAGGTGAGAGGGATTTTTATTATATTACCACCACTTAAATCAGAGGTGAGACGATGGAGCAGCAGACTGTACTATTAGATGAACAAGCGATTCGAAGAGCGATGACAAGAATTGCTCATGAAATCATAGAACGCAACAAAGGAATAGAAGATTGTATTCTTGTAGGAATTAAAACAAGAGGAATTTATCTTGCTAATCGTTTAGCTGAAAAAATTGAACAAATTGAAGGGTCAACCATAACAGTTGGGGAAGTTGATATTACGTTATATAGAGATGATTTAACGGAAAAAACAGCTGATCGTGATCCGCTCATAAAAGGAACGAGCATAGCAGAATCCCTTACAAATAAGAAAGTAATTTTAGTTGATGATGTATTATATACAGGACGAACAGTTCGTGCGGCAATGGATGCCTTAATGGATTTAGGCAGACCGTCTCAAATTCAACTTGCTGTACTTGTGGATCGAGGCCATCGCGAACTGCCGATTCGCCCAGATTTTATAGGGAAAAATATACCTACTTCAAAATCCGAAGTTGTAACAGTAGAATTATCTGAAGTCGATCAGCTTGATCAAGTTATTCTTAAAAGAAAATAAACTTCACCCTTTTAAATACAGTCCCGTGAGGCTGAGAAGGGGGACATGCAAAAACAAATTCCTAGAATGAATATAGGAGTTATGTTTTCGACTGCTTGTACCTCTTTGCGCAGCGCAAAGAGGTATTTTTTTTAAAACTATACAAAAGATATATAATGAGGTGCAGAACAATGAGTAAGCAACCAGAAAAAGCATTAGACATCCGAGACATACCATCTGTTCCACAATGGATTATGTTAAGTATACAGCATTTATTTGCAATGTTCGGTGCGACGATTTTAGTACCATTTTTGGTGGAATTAAGTCCAGCCGTCGCTCTTGTGTCAAGTGGACTTGGTACATTAGCATATTTATTAATTACAAGAGGTAGAATTCCAGCATATCTTGGCTCCTCATTTGCTTTTATCGCTCCAATAATATCTGCCAAAGCTTTAGGAGGACCTGAAGCAGCAATGATGGGAAGCTTTTTAGCAGGACTTGTGTATGGGGGCGTTGCCCTTCTTATTAAAACATTAGGCTTAAAATGGCTCATGCGTATCTTACCGCCAGTTGTGGTAGGACCTGTCATTATGGTGATCGGATTAGGGCTTGCGGGAGTTGCAATTAACATGGCAATGAATGACCCGGCAACAGGAGAATACAGCATGACACATTTTATAGTAGCACTTGTTACATTAGCAGTTACCGTAATTGCAGCAATGTTCTTTAAAGGCTTCTTTAAACTAATTCCAGTGTTAGTAGGAATTACAACAGGGTATGTATTTGCTTACGTACGAGGTCTTGTCGATCTTACACCGGTTAAAGAAGCAGCATGGTTTCAAGCTCCAGACTTTATTGTGCCGTTTGTCACATATACACCAAGCTTTTCATGGGGAATTGTCCTAATTATGGTGCCAGTTGCAGTTGTAACAATTGCTGAACATATTGGTGATCAAATGGTATTAAGCAAAGTTTGCGGCAAGAACTTTTTAGAAGAGCCCGGCCTTCACCGCTCTATTTTAGGGGATGGAGTAGCAACAATTATTGCTTCCTGCTTAGGTGGCCCGCCAAATACAACTTACGGAGAAAATATTGGCGTGCTTGCCATTACGAGAGTGTTTAGTGTCTTCGTTGTCGGAGGTGCGGCAGCATTTGCAATTTTGTTCGGTTTTATCGGAAAGATTACAGCGCTCATCTCGACTATTCCAACTGCAGTAATGGGCGGTGTCTCGATTCTCTTGTTTGGTATTATTGCTTCATCAGGTCTGCGCATGTTAATTGACAATGGTATTGATCTTGGGGAGAACCGAAACTTAATTATTTCTTCAGTTATATTAGTAATCGGTGTTGGAGGGGCCTTTATTCAAGTAACCGAACAGCTTCAAATTGCTGGAATGGCTCTTGCGACAATCGTTGGTATTTTGTTAAATCTTATTTTACCTGGTAAAGAAGTAAGCTATGGAAATGGAAATATGTTTGAAGTAAAAAAAGATGACGGCACAGCTGCATAATCATCATCCTTTAAAAAAGTCCAGAGAGGCTTCCAAGGGTGTAATGAAAGGGAAACAATTAAACCTTCCCATGCTTTCATGCACCCTGATATTTGGATCAGGGTGCATTTTTTAAGCCTATATATCTGCGATGATGAAAATGCGGTTTTACCTACACAATAAAAAAGGAGAGGTTACCGTGAATCATTTAGTTGAAATGTCATCATTAACTACAAATGAAATTTATGATTTATTAACAGAGGCAAGGTTTTTTAAAAACGGAAAAGTTTGGAGACCTTTAGAACAAAAATTTGTCGCGAATCTCTTTTTTGAACCAAGTACAAGAACACGATTTAGTTTTGAGGTAGCAGAAAAGAAGCTTGGGTTAGAAGTATTAAATTTCACAGCAGAATCATCAAGCGTACAAAAAGGTGAAAGTTTATATGATACTATTCGAACATTAGAAGAAATTGGAACAGATGCAGTAGTCATTCGTCACCAACAAGACCGTTATTTTGATGAACTGATTAATCAAGTTTCCATTCCAATTTTAAATGCAGGAGATGGATGTGGAAACCATCCAACACAATCACTTTTGGATTTATTTACTATACAAGAGGAGTTTGGAAGTTTTGAAGGATTAAATATTGTAATAGTTGGAGATGTTCTGCACAGTCGAGTGGCTCGATCAAATGCAGATGTTTTAAAAAGGTTAGGGGCAAATGTTTTTGTTTCTGGGCCTATTGAATGGTTTGATGATTCTTTAGGAAATTATATTTCAATGGATGATGCCATTGAAGTGGCAGATGTGATGATGATGCTGCGGATTCAACATGAACGTCATGAAGGGCAGATGAATGATACAAAAGAAGTGTACCATCAGCAGTATGGCCTTACGCTTGAAAGAGAGCAAAGAATGAAAGCAAATAGTATTATTATGCATCCTGCCCCAGTAAATCGCGGAGTAGAAATTGCTTCTGAGCTTGTTGAATCAAGAAAGTCAAGAATATTTAAACAAATGCATAATGGTGTATTTGTCCGAATGGCCGTATTAAAGCGAGCGATGTCACAAACAGCTATCCAAAGGGGGAAAAAGGTATGTCAACACTTTTAAAAAATGCGCTTCTTGTTAATGAAAATGGGTTTGAAAAGAATGATGTTTTAATAGAAGACGGTAAGGTAAAAGAAATCGCAGAAACGATTACAGCAAACACTGAGGAAACGATTGATCTTAAAGAAAATATTTTAATCCCGGGAATGGTGGATCTTCATATCCATTTAAGAGAGCCTGGTGGAGAACATAAAGAAACAATTGCAACAGGCACATTAGCAGCAGCGAAAGGCGGCTTTACAGCAGTTGCTGCAATGCCAAATACTCGCCCTGTACCTGATTCAACAGAAAACATGCAAGCATTACAAGCACGCATTAATGAAACGGCAGTTGTACGGGTACTTCCTTATGCTTCTATTACGGAGAGAGAATTAGGAGAAAATATTAACGATTTTAAAGCGTTAAAAGAAGAAGGAGCATTTGCGTTTACAGATGACGGAGTTGGGGTGCAAAATGCTGGAACAATGCTTGAAGCAATGAAGCGTGCAAAAGAGGTTAACATGGCTATTGTCGCTCACTGTGAAGAAAACACATTAATTAATAAAGGATCTGTTCATGAAGGGAAGTTTTCCGAACAACATGATCTAAATGGAATTCCATCAGTTTGTGAATCTGTACATATCGCTCGTGATGTGCTTTTAGCTGAAGCTGCTGGTGTCCATTATCATGTTTGTCATATTAGCACAAAAGAATCTGTAAGAGTTGTAAGAGATGCAAAACGCGCGGGTATTCATGTAACAGCGGAAGTTTCACCACACCATTTAATATTATGTGAAGATGATATTCCAGGATTAGATACAAACTATAAAATGAATCCTCCGTTAAGAGGCGCAGAAGATCGTGAAGCTTTAATTGAAGGACTTTTAGATGGAACAATTGATTTTATCGCAACAGATCATGCACCGCATACGGCAGAGGAGAAAGCGGTAAGTATGGAGAGAGCACCTTTTGGAATTGTCGGTCTTGAGACAGCTTTTCCACTTCTTTACACACATTTTGTTGAGAAAGAAAAACTAACCTTAAAACAGCTTGTTGATTTCTTAACAAAGAAGCCGTCTGAAACATTCCGGCTCCCATATGGCACATTAGAAGTAGGCCGTGCAGCTGATTTAACTGTCATTGATTTAAAAAATGAACAAGAAATTAACCCTGAAGAATTTGTCTCCAAAGGAAAAAATACACCATTTGCAGGTTGGAAATGCAAAGGATGGCCTGTTTTAACGTTAGTAGATGGGAAAATTGTCTGGCAAAAACAAAGCTAACAAACTTTAAATGAACACTATTTTATTGATAAAAAGGGGAGAAATATTGTGAAACGACAGCTCATTCTAGAAGATGGCACAGTATTTATTGGGAAAGCATTTGGAAGTGAAATTGAAAAAGATGGTGAAGTCGTTTTTAATACAGGAATGACTGGTTATCAAGAAATTTTATCTGATCCTTCTTATTGTGGGCAGATTGTAACGTTAACATATCCTTTAATCGGGAATTATGGTATAAATCGAGATGATTTTGAAACAATTAACCCATCTATTCATGGCTTAATCGTAAAAGAAGCAGCAGATATTCCGAGCTATTGGCGCAGTGAAACAAGTTTAGATCAACTGTTAAAAGAGCGAGAAATTCCTGGTCTAGAAGGAATTGATACTAGAAAGTTAACACGCCTTATTCGTAAGTACGGAACAATGAAAGGGAAGCTTTGCAGTATGGATGCAGATGTTAATGAAGTAGTGGCACATTTGCAGAAAAAATCACTTATGACAGATCAAGTAAAACGCGTATCAACAATTAAACCTTATGCAAGTCCTGGCCGTGGTTCACGTGTGGTGTTAGTTGATTTTGGAATGAAGCACGGAATTCTTCGCGAGTTTAATAAACGAAACTGTGATGTAGTTGTTGTACCGTATAATACAACAGCAGAAGAAATTTTACGAATGAATCCTGACGGTGTGATGCTCAGTAATGGACCTGGAGATCCGAAAGATGTACCTGAAGCAATTGAAATGGTGAAAGGATTACTCGGTAAAGTACCTTTCTTTGGAATTTGCTTAGGCCACCAACTGTTTGCATTAGCATGCGGTGCAAATACAGTAAAAATGAAATTCGGACATCGTGGTTCAAATCACCCGGTAAAAGAGCTTACAACAGGAAGAGTAGATATTACCTCACAAAACCATGGCTATACGGTAGAAGAAAGTTCATTAGAGCAAACAAGATTAAAAGTGACGCATCTTGCTGTAAATGACGGGACAGTAGAAGGGTTAGCACATCTCGATTACCCTGCATTCAGCGTTCAATACCACCCAGAAGCATCACCTGGACCAGAAGATTCAAATGGATTATTTGATCAATTTGTTAACATGATGAATACTGAAAAGAAAGAAGGAATACAACATGCCTAAACGACAAGATATTAAAACGATTTTAGTGATTGGCTCAGGCCCTATTGTAATTGGACAAGCAGCAGAGTTTGATTATGCTGGTACACAAGCATGTCAAGCATTAAAAGAAGAAGGCTATGAAGTAATCCTTGTTAACTCGAACCCGGCAACAATAATGACCGATACAACAATGGCAGATCGCGTCTATATTGAGCCGTTAACATTGGAGTTTGTAAGTCGTATTATTCGTAAAGAGCGTCCGGATGCTCTAGTACCAACACTTGGCGGACAAACAGGCTTAAACCTTGCCGTTGAATTAGCAGAGTCAGGTGTGTTAGAAGAATGTAATGTTGAAATTTTAGGAACAAATCTTGAAGCGATTCAAAAAGCAGAAGATCGTGATTTATTTAGAACATTAATGAACGAACTAAACGAACCTGTACCGGAAAGTGAAATTGTTCATAACCTTGATGAAGCTTATGAATTTGTTGAAAAGATCGGTTATCCAATTATAGTTCGCCCTGCTTACACGTTAGGGGGAACAGGTGGCGGTATTGTTGAAAATGAAGAAGAGTTAGTTGAAATTGTAACAAGCGGTTTAAAAAATAGTCCCGTTACACAATGTTTAATAGAAAAAAGTATTGCTGGATTTAAAGAAATTGAATATGAAGTAATGCGTGACGGCAATGATGAAGCAATTGTTGTTTGTAATATGGAAAATATTGACCCTGTAGGTGTTCATACAGGTGACTCGATTGTTGTGGCACCAAGTCAAACATTATCCGATCGTGATTATCAAATGCTTAGAAATGCATCCTTAAAAATCATCCGCGCACTTGGAATTGAAGGCGGCTGTAATGTTCAGATGGCCCTTGATCCAGACAGCTTTGATTATTACATTATTGAAGTAAACCCAAGGGTAAGCCGTTCTTCAGCGCTGGCTTCTAAAGCAACAGGTTATCCAATTGCAAAGCTTGCAGCGAAAATTGCTGTTGGATTATCTCTTTCAGAAATGAAAAACCCTGTTACAGGAAAAACATATGCATCATTTGAACCGGCACTTGATTATGTTGTTTCAAAAATTCCACGCTGGCCGTTTGATAAATTCGAGTCCGCTAACCGTAAACTCGGCACACAGATGAAAGCTACTGGTGAAGTAATGGCGATTGGAAGAAATTTAGAAGAATCTTTATTAAAAGCGGTTCGTTCCCTTGAATCAAATGTTATGCACATCGAAGTAGCTGGTTTTGAAAAGCTAAGTGACGATGAAATTGAAAAGCGTATTCGTGCAGCGGATGATGAGCGCCTCTTTGTTATCGCTGAAGCGTTCCGCAGAGGATATGAGCTAGAAACAATCCATGAATGGTGTCAAATTGATCGTTTCTTCTTATACAAAATTGAAAACATTATTACACTTGAAAAGAAACTTCAAGATAATAAAGGCGATCTTGACCTTTTAATGGAAGCGAAAGAAAGAGGATTTACCGATGTAGCTATCGCAAAGCTTTGGAATCAATCCGAGCAGGAAGTTTATAATCTCCGTAAACAGCATAATATGATGCCTGTTTATAAAATGGTTGATACATGTGCGGCAGAGTTTGAATCTGCAACACCATATTACTATGGCACATACGAAGAAGAGAACGAATCTATTCTTACACCAAAGAAAAGTATCCTTGTATTAGGATCGGGTCCAATTCGTATTGGGCAGGGGATTGAATTTGATTATGCAACTGTTCATTCTGTTTGGGCAATTAAAGAAGCTGGTTATGAAGCAATTATTATTAATAACAATCCAGAGACAGTATCAACTGATTTTAGTACATCGGATAAGCTCTATTTTGAACCATTAACAATTGAAGATGTTATGCATGTAATCGAAGTGGAGAAACCAGAAGGCGTTGTTGTTCAGTTTGGAGGACAAACAGCGATTAACCTTGCTTCAGGACTTGCAGAGCGTGGTGTGAAAATTTTAGGTACAAGTTTAGAAGATATGGACCGTGCGGAAGATCGTGATAAATTTGAAAATTTATTAACATCCATTGAAATTCCACAGCCAAAAGGAAAAACGGCAACATCAGTAGAGCAAGCGGTAAATGTTGCGCGTGAAATTGGTTATCCTGCACTTGTGCGTCCTTCTTACGTACTAGGCGGCCGTGCGATGGAAATTGTTTATAATGAACAGGACCTTCTCCGCTATATGGAAAGTGCGGTTAAAGTAAATCCGCAGCACCCGGTTTTAATTGACCGTTATTTATTAGGAAAAGAAATTGAAGTAGACGCAATTTCTGATGGAGAAACAGTATTTGTTCCGGGAATTATGGAGCATATTGAGCGCGCAGGTGTTCACTCTGGTGATTCAATCGCTGTATATCCTCCGCAAAGCTTAACAGCATCACTAAAAGAGCGAATTATCGAACGAACAATTAAATTAGCTCAAGGGTTAAAGATTGTTGGTTTATTAAACATTCAATTTGTTATTCATGAAGATGAGGTTTATGTGCTGGAAGTAAATCCACGCTCAAGTCGTACAGTACCGTTTTTAAGTAAAATTACCGGGGTGCCAATGGCAAACTTAGCAACAAAAGTTATTCTTGGTAAGAAATTAAACGACTTAGGGTATGAAACAGGCTATCACGAGGAAGCAAACGAAGTATTTGTTAAAGTGCCGGTCTTCTCATTTGCAAAACTGCGTCGTGTGGACATTACATTAGGACCTGAAATGAAATCAACAGGTGAAGTAATGGGGCGTGATGTAACACTTGAAAAAGCTTTATATAAAGGGCTTATTGCATCTGGAATGAAAATCCCAACTCATGGATCAGTGCTCTTTACAATTGCTGACAAAGATAAAGAGGAAACCCTGCCGCTCGTTCAGCGTTTCCATGAAATTGGCTTTAATATTTTAGCAACAGAAGGAACAGCAAGTCTAATTCGTGAACAAGGAATTCCGGCAACAGTTGTTAATAAAATTGGTACTGAAAAGCCGAATTTACTTGATGTAATCCGAAAAGGTGAAGCACAATTTGTCATTAATACGTTAACAAAAGGTAAGCAGCCTGCCCGTGATGGTTTCCGAATCCGCCGCGAAGCAGTTGAAAATGGTGTTGTCTGCTTCACATCAATTGATACTGCAAAAGCGCTGCTGAGCGTTCTTGAAATGATGACATTTTCTTCTCAAGCAATGCCTACCTTTAAGCAAAGAGAAGTGGTATCTTCATGAAAAAAAATGATTTAACGGTAATTAGTCATAAGCAAATTGCCAAAAACATTTTTGAAATGAAATTACAAGGAAAATCATTTGAGCAGCCACAACCTGGGCAATTTGTTCATGTAAAAGTAGGAAAAGGAAATGATCCACTTTTAAGAAGGCCGATTTCGGTTTGTGATGCGGGCGGTAATGAGCTTGTTATGCTTTATCGTGCAGAAGGAAAAGGTACACAGCTGTTATCACAAGCGGTTGCCGGTGAAACTGTTGATATTCTTGGACCGCTCGGCAACGGATTTCCATTAGAGGGTGTTAAAAAAGGGGAAACAGCATTATTAGTCGGGGGAGGAATTGGCGTTCCCCCGCTTTTCTACCTATCAAAAGCATTAAAAGCTCGAGGTGTGAAGGTTGTTCATGTGTTAGGGTTTCAAACAAAAGAGGTTGTGTTTTATGAAGAGGAATTTCAGAAGCTTGGACCAACATATGTGGCAACAGTCGACGGAACGCATGGGACAAAAGGCTTTGTAACGGATGTTATTGAAGAAGAAGGTCTAGCATTTGACACTCTTTACACGTGCGGACCTAACCCGATGTTAAAAGCACTGGAAGCACGCTTTCATGACCGCAATGTTTATTTATCACTTGAAGAAAGAATGGGCTGTGGGATTGGTGCGTGTTTTGCATGTGTGTGTCATACACAGCAAGATCCTGAAGGCTTTGAATATAGAAAAGTTTGCAGTGATGGACCCGTATTTCCGGCAGGGGAGGTTATACTATGAACCGCTTGAATGTAAATTTACCAGGACTATCATTAAAAAATCCAATTATGCCTGCATCAGGGTGCTTTGGATTTGGAAGAGAATATGCGAAGTTTTACAATTTAGATACACTTGGGGCAATTATGATCAAAGCAACGACAGAAGCGCCAAGGTTTGGCAATCCTACACCAAGGGTTGCTGAAACATCAAGCGGTATGTTAAATGCAATTGGTCTGCAAAATCCTGGTTTAGAAGCGGTATTAAATCGTGAACTTCCTTGGCTTGAACAATTTGATGTACCGATTATTGCAAATGTTGCCGGCTCTGAAACGGAAGATTACGTAAAGGTTGCAAAAGAAATCTCACAAGCAAAAAATGTTCATGCACTTGAGTTAAATATTTCTTGTCCAAATGTAAAAGTAGGTGGAATTGCGTTTGGAACTGTGCCAAACATTGCAGCGGAATTAACGAGAAGAGTAAAAGAAGTATCAGAAGTACCTGTTTATGTTAAATTATCCCCTAATGTTACCGATATTGTTGAAATTGCTAAGGCAATTGAAGATGCTGGGGCCGATGGTTTAACGATGATTAATACACTAACAGGGATGCGGATTGATATTCGTTCAAAAAAACCCGTAATTGCTAATGGGACAGGCGGCTTATCAGGTCCAGCCGTAAAACCTGTGGCGATTCGAATGATTCATCAAGTAAGTCAGGCAGTATCGATTCCGATTATTGGCATGGGTGGTGTGCAGTCGGCTGAAGATGTTGTGGAGTACTTTTTAGCGGGAGCAAGTGCGGTTGCTGTTGGTACAGCGAACTTTGTTGACCCTTATATTTGTCCAACAATTATTGAAGAATTACCGACACTATTAGATGAACTAGGCGTTGAGCATATTACAGAGTTAACGGGAGGGAGCTGGAAGAAAGATGAGCAAGCCAATTATTCTTGCCCTTGATTTTCCAACAACAAAGGATGTTGAAGCATTTTTAAAACCATTTTCTAACGAGTCGTTATATGTAAAAGTGGGAATGGAGCTTTATTATCAAACAGGACCTGCATTAATTGACCTCTTAAAACGAGATGGACATAAAGTATTTTTAGATTTAAAACTTCATGATATTCCAAATACAGTGAAACGAGCAATGAAAGGTCTTGCTTCTCTTGAAGTAGATTTAGTAAATGTTCATGCAGCAGGCGGCTGTGCTATGATGGAAGCTGCTGTTGAAGGACTCGAAAGCGGGACAGCAGCAGGAAAAAAACGTCCTGATTGTATTGCTGTTACGCAGTTAACAAGCACTTCACAAGAAATCATGCAGCAGGAAATTTTAATTCACCATGAAATGAAAGAGGTGGTAAAGCGTTACGCGAAATTCGCTCGACAATCTGGATTAGAAGGTGTTGTTTGTTCTGCCCTTGAAGTACCGGCTATTAAGGAATACTGTGGACAAGACACGATGACCGTTACGCCGGGAATTCGTATTGCAGGCGACCTTGCTGGAGATCAAAAACGTGTTACAACACCAGCAAAAGCGAGAAAACTCGGCAGTGATGCGATTGTTGTTGGTAGAAGTATTACAAGTGCAAAAGATCCTGTACAAGCGTATCAACAAGTTCAACAAGAGTGGAGTGTGTAAAATGAAAAAAACAGTCGCCGAACAATTATTAAACATTCATGCTGTAAGCTTAAGTCCAAGTGAGCCGTTCACATGGTCATCTGGTATAAAATCACCTATTTATTGTGATAATCGTTTAACATTATCTTATCCAGCTGTGCGAAGAGAGATTGCAGCTAGTTTAAAAGCGATTATAAAAGAAAATTATCCCGATGCCGAAGTAATCGCAGGAACAGCGACAGCAGGAATTCCACATGCTGCTTGGGTAAGTGAATTACTTGATTTACCAATGGTTTATGTACGCTCTAAAGCCAAAGGTCATGGCAAAGGAAATCAAATTGAAGGTATTATAAAAGAAGGACAAAAAGTTGTTATTATTGAAGATCTCATTTCAACTGGAGGCAGTGTAATTAATGCTGCTGAAGCAATTCGTGAAGCAGGAGCTGAAGTAATTGGTGTGGCAGCAATCTTTACATATGAACTAGAAAAAGGTTCTGTGTTATTAGAAGAAGCAGGCTTATCATGGCAAACGATTACGAATTTCTCTACACTGGTTGAAGTGGCATTAGAACAAGGTATTATTCAAGAAAATCAAGTAGAGGCTTTATCTCGTTGGCAGAAGAGCCCTGAATCAGATTGGTTTGTGAAACAATCCTAGATAGAACTTTCTTTTCCCCTTTATAATGGTCATAATAAACCAATATAAGGGGGTTTTTATGTGCGTAAAATGAACGGTAAAGAGTTTGATAATCTCGTATTATTTTTTGATCAAATGGCGAGAACGAGTTGGTTAAGTAAGGTTCATGAAGAGTTAGTGCATGCTTCAGGTGACTGGACAGAAAAAGAAATTCTCGATGTTGGCTGCGGGACAGGAAGGCTGCTGCTAAAAGGGGCAGAAGAAGCAAAACGCTTAACAGGCATTGATTTATCTTCACAAATGGTCGAAGCTTCTAAAGAAAACTTTATTCTTCATGGTTATGGACATAAGTCAACATTTGTAACTGGGGATGCTTACGATTTACCTTTTACTAACAATTCTTTTGATAAATGTGTTTCAACATGTGTGATGTTTTTACTACCGGAGCCAGAAAAAGGTATTTTAGAAATGCTGAGAGTCACCAAAAATGAAGGTAAGATTGCGATGTTGAATCCAGCCAAAGATATGAATCCTCAAAATGCGGCAAAATATGCGGAGAAATATCATCTATCAGGCTTTGAAGAAACAGCATTACTAAAATGGTCGAATGTTTCAACAAGCAGGCACCGATACGCCATAGACGAGTTAACAAATTTGTTATTAGCATGTCATGCCAAAAGAGTTGTTCATAAACCAGTATTAGAGGGTTTGGCTCTTATTACGACGGCTGAAAAATAACGAGGCTGGGACAAAACCCTAGTCTGAAAACCTAAAAAGCATGTGAAATTTTACGCTCAGTAAAATTTCACATGCTTTTATTTTTTTCATAATAAAAAGGACATCTTCTGATAAAATTTAAGTACCCC
>NZ_QOCW01000003.1 GCF_003318295.1 Bacillus taeanensis | reverse complement strand
GGTAGCTATGTGTGGAAGGGATAAGTGCTGAAAGCATCTAAGCATGAAGCCCCCCTCAAGATGAGATTTCCCATAGCGTCAAGCTAGTAAGATCCCTCAAAGATGATGAGGTTGATAGGTCTGGGGTAGAAGCGTGGCAACACGTGGAGCTGACAGATACTAATCGATCGAGGGCTTAACCTAAATCAAAAGCGGAATAAGCCCGTTTAGACCGATAGGATATTTAATCGCTCACCAAGAAGTCGCTTTTTGACTTCGTAGGAGAGAGAAAATAGCCGTACGGTTTGGCTTATGAAGCTGGATGTCATTGGAAAGTCGTTGTTATCTAGTTTTGAGAGAATAACTCAATAAAATTCAGGAAGTTCTACTAAAAGCGTTCACGTCCTGTGAACAACGTAGAACGACTAACATCCTGTAAGTCTAGTGGCGATAGCGAAGAGGTCACACCCGTTCCCATGCCGAACACGGAAGTTAAGCTCTTCAGCGCCGATGGTAGTTGGGGGCTCTCCCCCTGTGAGAGTAGGACGCTGCTGGGCAATTTTAAAACTCCTTGAAGAATTTTTCTTCAAGGAGTTTTTTTGTGGTTAATAAATTTAAAAATAAAAAACACCTTATAATTCCATTAGCATACATTTATCTAAAGACAAATTGTATGCCAATATATCTATAAATTTATATATGAGGCTTTATTTTTTCTTCTTTAATTCCGTTGGCTGATCATGATTTTGGATTGGAATTCTTTTTTGTGGTGTTTCACTCATTAAGCGATGAAGGTGAATAATGAGTAAGCCTTTTTTATAAGAAGCATCAATAGGCTTTTCGCGTACAGGAAAGGGGAGGTTAATAGAACGTTCAAACGATCCTTGAAAGATTTCTTCATTTAAAGGTCGAAATCTTGAAAATTTAAGACTGTTATGCCCTCGTACAATTAACTGCTGGTATTCTACATATAACTCAACGTTTTTTACATCTCGTAATCCGGGAAGATTAATTACACAAAGAACTTCATTTCCAGCTTCATATACATTCACAGTTGGCTCTTGTTTATTTCCTAATAGCTGCTCCATATTGAAATTTTTCCAAAAATTATCTCCCATAAATTGATCCATCATCTGCTTCCATTGATTCATTTTATTCCAACTGTCCAACATGATCACCTCATTTCCTTGTTTTATCCTATTCATTTTTTACAGCGATTGTGCGAATCCTATAAGTAATTAGAAAAGAGAGTTGTTAAGTATGTTGAAAAGAAACTAAAGAAAAAGGTTAGTACAATATCTATGCTGTTGTTATAATTGGTTGTGTGAAAATTAGCAATGTTTATTAATTCAGCTTTATAATGAAAAGATATGCTTGTATGTTAGTGGAGGTGAGCGTGAACGTATGGCTTCTAAAAGGAAACAATTTGAAGTGAAGGAAAATGAGACCATTGAGCAATGCTTAAAACGAATGGATGATGAAGGCTATCGACCAGTAAAGCGTACAGAAAAGCCTGTTTTTAAAGAAACAAAAAAAGGAGCAAATCCTGAATATTATCGTCAGGCAATTATTTTTGAAGGCGTTTTAAAGTAAAAAACGAACATTATATTAAAAGAGGATTTAATTGTTCGATTTTTTGTTGACAGAAACCTTTAATTGTTGTTACTATGTAAGAGCGATAGTGATAGCAATACCTCATATATGTTTAGGGATATGGCCTAGACGTTTCTACCCGGTAACCATAAATTACTGGACTATGAAGGGAAGCTGTTCGGTTTAAACAAGATATTGTTTAAATACGGATCCTTTGACATCCCAGGATGATGGCTTTCTCTTGTAGAGGAATATAAACCATCCCTGGGATTTTTTGTTAGAATAATAATTGGAAAAGAACGGATAAATAATAATTTCTATATAGGAAAGGAGCCCTTTGATGAAACCGTTAGTTGGCGTCATTATGGGAAGTACATCTGATTGGGAAACAATGAAGCATGCTTGCGATGTGTTGGATGAACTAAATATTTCATACGAAAAAAAGGTTGTTTCTGCTCATCGTACACCTGATTTAATGTTTGAGTATGCAGAAAAAGCGAGAGAACGAGGCTTAAAAGTTATTATTGCAGGAGCTGGCGGCGCTGCTCACCTTCCAGGAATGGTTGCTGCAAAAACAACACTTCCAGTTATTGGTGTTCCTGTCCAATCAAAAGCCTTAAACGGACTTGATTCGTTATTATCTATTGTTCAAATGCCTGGTGGTGTGCCGGTAGCAACCGTAGCAATTGGTAAAGCTGGTGCAACAAATGCAGGTCTTCTTGCTGCGCAAGTTTTAAGCACACAATTTGATGAAGTTGCGGACAAGCTTGAAACACGTCGCACTGAAACACGTGAGAAAGTTTTAGAAAGCAGTGATGAATTGTTATGACAAAACGCATTCTTCCTAGCGAGACAATTGGTATTTTAGGCGGTGGACAATTAGGACGGATGATGGCAATTGCTGCAAAAGAGATGGGGTATCGAATTGCAGTACTTGATCCGCAAACTGATTCACCATGTGGACAAGTTGCCGATAAAAAAGTGATTGCTTCCTATGATAGTTTAGAGGGTGCTAAGGAGCTTGTTGAGACAAGCAGTGTGATCACTTATGAATTTGAAAATATTGATAATGAAACAGCGACATGGATTGAAGAAAACGGCAATTTACCGCAGGGGAGTAAACTTCTTACCATTACACAAGATCGAAAGTTTGAAAAAGGAGCGATTAGTGAATTTGGCATTCCTGTTGCCCCTTATCGACTGATTGATAATAAAGAAGACTTAAACCAAGGCGTTCAGGAACTTGGTTTGCCGGCGGTATTAAAAACATGCCGCGGCGGCTATGACGGCAAAGGCCAAATTGTGATTAAAGAAGAGCAGGATATAAAAATGGCTTTAGAGCAGTTAGTAGGAAAAACAGACTGCATTCTAGAAAGCTGGGTTCCTTTTAAAAAAGAAATTTCAGTAATTGTAACAAGAAGTGTATCGGGCGAGACAACAACCTTCCCAGTTGCTGAAAATATCCACAAAGATAACATCCTGCATCAAACGATTGTACCGGCAAGAATCTCTAAAAACGTTGAGGAAAATGCAAAAGAAATTGCGATTCAGCTTGCAGATTCTTTAAACCTTGTTGGCACGCTTGCTGTTGAAATGTTTTTAACGGATGAGGATCACATTTTTGTAAATGAGTTAGCACCGCGTCCACATAATTCAGGACATTATACATTAGATGCTTGTGAAACGTCGCAGTTTCAACAGCATATTCGCTCTGTATGCAATTGGCCGCTTGGAAAAACGGATTTGTTGAAGCCTGTTGTCATGGTTAATATTTTAGGTGAACATCTAGAAGATGTCCTTCAAAAAATTGATCAATTTGATGATTGTAAGCTTCATTTATACGGAAAAGAAGAGGCAAAAGAAAAGCGTAAAATGGGTCATTTAAATGTGCTTGCACATTCTGTTGAAGAGGCATTAGCAAAAATTGAGGCTCTTAATATTTGGTAATCGCGAATGAAAGTTCCATTTTATAACGAAAAATAGGAATACTAACAGCAGTACAAATGAAAGATAATAGGAGGAACGATCAGAATGATTGAACGTTACACAAGACCAGAAATGGGCGCGATATGGACAGAAGAAAATCGTTTTAAAGCTTGGCTTGAAGTTGAAATTTTAGCATGTGAAGCATGGGCGGAGTTAGGTGAAATTCCAAAAGAAGATGTAAAAAAGCTTCGTGAAAATGCGTCATTTGATATTAATCGTATTTATGAGATTGAGCAGGAAACACGTCATGATGTAGTTGCATTTACACGTGCCGTTTCAGAAACACTTGGTGAAGAACGCAAATGGGTGCATTACGGGTTAACATCAACAGACGTTGTTGATACAGCAAATGGCTATCTGTTAAAACAAGCAAACGATATTTTACTAAAAGATATTGAAAAATTCGTTGAAATTCTAAAAAACAAAGCACAAGACCATAAACATACCGTAATGATGGGCCGTACGCACGGTGTTCACGCTGAGCCAACAACATTCGGTTTAAAGCTTGCACTTTGGTACGAAGAAATGAAGCGTAACCTTGAGCGCTTTAAAACAGCTGCTGAAGGTGTTCAATTCGGGAAAATTTCTGGTGCGGTTGGAACGTATGCAAACATTGATCCTTTTGTTGAAAAGTATGTGTGTGAAAACTTAGGAACAAGTCCGGCTCCAATTTCAACACAAACATTACAGCGTGATCGTCATGCCGACTATATGGCTGCATTAGCACTTGTAGCAACATCAATTGAAAAGTTTGCAGTTGAAATTCGCGGTCTGCAAAAATCTGAAACTCGCGAAGTAGAAGAATTTTTTGCAAAAGGTCAAAAAGGATCTTCGGCAATGCCGCATAAGCGTAACCCAATTGGTTCTGAAAACATGACAGGTCTTGCGCGTGTTATTCGCGGTTATATGTTAACAGCTTATGAAAATGTACCACTTTGGCATGAGCGTGATATTTCTCATTCATCTGCAGAGCGCGTGATCTTACCGGATGCGACGATTGCGTTAAACTACATGTTAAATCGTTTCGGAAACATCGTGAAAAACTTAACGGTATTCCCTGAAAATATGAAACGCAATATGACGAGAACATACGGATTAATTTACTCACAGCGTGTTCTTCTCACATTAATTGATAAAGGGATGTCACGTGAAGAAGCGTATGACCTTGTGCAGCCGAAAACAATGGAAGCTTGGGAAAAAGGCATTCAGTTCCGTGAACTGATTGAAGCGGAGCCGAGAATTACAGAAAAACTTTCAAAAGAAGAAATTGATGATTGCTTTGATTACAACTATCACTTAAAAAATGTTGATATGATTTTTGAACGTCTTGGTTTGTAAGATTTTCTTACTGAAAACCGGCTTTTGAAATAAAACCACCTGTTGGAGGGGAAAAAATGGAAAAGCAAGCTCTACTTTACGAAGGAAAAGCGAAGAAAATTTATCAAACAGATGAACAAGAAACGCTTTGGGTCGAGTATAAAGACAGTGCCACAGCATTTAACGGGGAAAAGAAAGCAACGATTACTGGAAAAGGAAAACTGAATAATGAAATTACGTCGTTATTGTTTGACAAGCTGAAGCAAGCAGGCATTGACAACCATTTCATTGAAAAGATTTCTGATACAGAACAGCTCATTAAAGCAGTAACAATTATTCCGATTGAAGTGGTTGTCAGAAACATTGCAGCCGGCAGTCTTGCAAAACGCCTCGGACTTGAAGAAGGTGTACCTTTAAAAGAGACAATTGTTGAATGGTATTACAAACGCGACGATCTTGGTGATCCATTCATTAATGATGATCATATTCGTATTTTAGAGCTTGCTACCCAACAACAGTTGAGCGATATGAAAGAAATTGGTCTGAAAGTAAATGATGTTTTAACGAAGCACTTTGAAAGCTTGGAACTTCGCTTAGTAGATTTTAAATTAGAATTCGGTGTAACAGCGGATGGAGAGCTTCTTTTATCAGATGAAATTTCTCCTGATACGTGCCGATTATGGGATATTCATACAAATGAAAAGTTTGATAAAGATGTGTTTCGTCGTGACTTAGGTGATTTAACAGCAGCTTATGAAGAAATTTTAAAACGATTAGGGGGATCTTCATGTACAAAGTAAAAGTTTACGTTACGTTAAAGGAAAGTGTTCTTGATCCACAAGGAAGTGCAGTAAAAGGTTCATTACACAGCTTAGATTACAGCGAAGTTGAGGATATTCGTATCGGTAAATATATGGAGCTTTCACTTCAAAAGGGAGACTACGATGTTGAAGCGCGTGTAAAAGAAATTTGTAATAAGTTTTTAGCAAATCCAGTAATTGAAGATTACACGTATGAAATCGAGGAGGTCGTATCTCAGTGAAGTTCGCGGTAATCGTTTTTCCGGGTTCGAATTGTGATGTGGACATGTACCATGCTATTGCAGATGAACTAGGCGAAGAAGTAGAGTACGTGTGGCACGACGAAACAGATCTTGATCGCTTTGATGCGATTTTGCTTCCAGGTGGATTTTCTTACGGTGACTATTTAAGAAGCGGTGCGCTTGCACAATTCTCAAATGTAATTAAAGAAGTGAAGAAAGCTGCTGAAGCAGGAAAACCGGTATTAGGCGTATGTAATGGTTTCCAAGTGCTTCTTGAAGCAGGATTGCTTCCTGGTGCGATGAAGCGAAATCAAGGATTGAAGTTCATTTGCCGCCCTGTACAGTTAAAGGTAGCAAATGCTAATACGCTGTTCTCATCTGCTTATGAAGAAGGCGAGTTAATTACAATCCCAATCGCACATGGTGAAGGAAATTACTATTGTGATGAAGAGACGCTCGCACAGCTTAAAGAAAATAATCGTATCGTATTTGAATATAACGAAAATCCAAACGGCTCTGTCGTAGACATTGCTGGAATTATGAATGAAAAAGGAAATGTATTAGGGATGATGCCGCACCCTGAGCGCGCAGTGGATGCACTGCTTGGCAGCAGCGACGGTTTAAAATTGTTCCAATCGATTTTGAAAAATTGGAGGGAATCCCATGTCTTATCTTGAACCAACACCAGAACAAATTAAAGCAGAAAAAGTATACCGTGAAATGGGCTTAACCGACGAGGAGTTTGCGATGGTCGAAAACATTCTCGGTCGCCTTCCAAACTATACAGAAACAGGGTTATTTTCTGTTATGTGGTCGGAGCACTGCAGCTATAAAAACTCAAAGCCTGTCTTAAGAAAGTTTCCAGTTGAAGGAGAGCACGTTCTTCAAGGACCTGGTGAAGGTGCTGGAATTGTTGATATTGGTGATAATCAAGCGGTTGTATTTAAAATCGAAAGCCATAACCACCCATCAGCAATTGAGCCTTATCAAGGTGCTGCAACAGGTGTAGGCGGTATTATTCGTGACGTTTTCTCAATGGGTGCACGTCCAATTGCCCTTTTAAATTCACTTCGTTTTGGTGAATTAGACGATCCAAAAGTAAAGTATTTATTTGAACAAGTTGTTGCCGGTATTGCGGGTTATGGAAACTGTATCGGAATTCCAACGGTTGGCGGCGAAGTACAGTTTGATAACTGCTATAAAGGAAATCCACTTGTAAATGCAATGTGTGTCGGTCTTATTAACCATGACGATATTCAAAAAGGAATTGCAGCAGGTGAAGGAAACTCTGTGATGTATGTAGGGGCAACAACAGGTCGTGACGGAATTCACGGGGCAACATTTGCATCTGAGGAATTAACAGATGAGTCTGAAGAAGATCGTCCGGCAGTACAGGTTGGCGACCCATTCATGGAAAAACTTCTTTTAGAAGCGTGTCTTGAATTAATCAAATGCGATGCATTAGTTGGTATTCAAGATATGGGTGCGGCCGGTCTTACGTCTTCTGCCAGTGAGATGGCAAGTAAAGCAGGCATGGGACTTGAAATGGATCTTGACAAAGTGCCTCAGCGTGAGAAAAACATGACACCATACGAAATGATGCTGTCTGAATCACAAGAGCGTATGCTTATTGTTGTTAAAAAAGGCCGTGAACATGAAATTAAAGAAATTTTTGATAAATGGGATTTAAATGCTGTTACAGTTGGTAAAGTAATTAAAGAAAAAGTATTCCGTCTCTACCATAAAGGCGAAATTGCAGCAGAAGTACCGGTTGATTCATTAGCAGAAGATGCACCGGTTTATCATAAGCCATCAAAAGTTCCGGCATACTATGAGGAGTTCCAAAAACAAGAAGGAACTGTACCAGAAGTAGCTGACGTAAAAGAAACATTCTTAAAGCTGTTAAGTCAGCCGACGATTGCGAGTAAAGAATGGGTATATGATCAATATGACTATATGGTTCGTACAAATACTGTTGTATCTCCTGGATCTGATGCGGCCGTTGTTCGTATTCGCGGCACGAAGAAGGCTCTTGCGATGACAACAGACTGTAATTCTCGTTATTTATACCTTGACCCGGAAGTAGGCGGTCAAATCGCTGTAGCAGAAGCTGCTAGAAACATTGTATGTTCTGGTGCAAAGCCACTTGCGATTACGGATAACTTAAACTTCGGTAATCCGGAAAAACCAGAAATTTTCTGGCAAATTGAAAAATCAGCAGACGGTATTAGTGAAGCATGCCGTACATTAAATACACCCGTTATCGGTGGAAATGTATCGCTTTACAATGAGACAAACGGTGTTGCGATTTATCCAACACCAGTAATCGGTATGGTTGGATTAGTAGAAGATGTAGAACATATTACAACACAATCATTCAAATCAGCAGGAGACCTTGTTTATGTAATTGGTGAAACAAATCCTGAGTTTGGTGGAAGTGAACTGCAAAAGCTCGTTCACGGTGAAATCTTTGGAAAAGCTCCGGCACTAAATTTAGAAGTAGAAGCAAAAAGACAAGAAGCGCTTCTTGAAGCGATTCGTCAAGGTGTCATTTCATCAGCACACGATGTTGCTGAAGGGGGCTTAAGCATCGCGCTTGCAGAATCAGTAATGAGCGGCGAAATTGGCGCGAAAGTTACATTAACAGGTGAAGAAGTAACAGCACTGTTTAGTGAATCACAATCTCGTTTCCTTGTATCTGTGAAAAAGGAAAACAAAGAAACATTTGAAAAGCTTGTTGATGCTGTACTAATTGGTGAAGTAACCGAAGATACAGGTCTTGTGATTGAAAATGAATCGGGTGACGTTATTCTTAAAGCAACACAAGCTGAAATGAAATCAGCTTGGAAAGGAGCTATCCCATGCTTGCTGAAATCAAAGGCTTAAATGAAGAGTGTGGAATATTTGGCGTTTGGAATCATCCAGATGCCGCCCAAGTAACATACTACGGCCTCCACAGTTTGCAGCACCGCGGACAAGAAGGAACGGGTATTGTTACAACAGACGGCGAAGCACAACATATTCATAAAGGTCTAGGCCTCGTAACAGAGGTGTTCGGTCAAGATGTACTGAAAAATTTAAAAGGGCAGGGCGCAATTGGTCATGTTCGCTATTCAACAGCGGGCGGAGGCGGCTATGCAAACGTACAGCCCCTTCATTTCCGTTCTGCAAAAGGCGGACTTGCGCTTGCACATAATGGTAACTTAGTAAATGCTAATGCTCTAAAGCATCAATTAGAAGCGCAGGGAAGTATTTTTCAGTCAACTTCTGATACAGAAGTACTTGCTCATTTAATTAAAAGAAGCGGTTTTCAACGTTTAGAAGATCAAGTGAAAAATGCCCTTTCCATGCTTAAAGGCGCGTTTGCGTTTTTAATTATGACGGAAACAGAACTAATGGTAGCGCAGGATCCAAATGGTCTTCGTCCGCTCTCAATTGGCCGCCTTGGTGATGGGTACGTATTCGCAAGTGAAACATGTGCGTTTGATGTTGTTGGTGCAACCTTTGAAAGAGATGTAGAACCAGGAGAAATGCTTATTGTTAATAAAGACGGCATACGTTCAGAGCGTTTTTCAACGGGAACAAAACGTGCAATGTGCAGTATGGAATACATTTATTTCTCTCGCCCGGACAGCAATATTGATGGTGTGAATGTTCATACAGCTCGTAAAAATCTAGGAAAAGCTCTTGCATTCGAAGCACCTATTGATGCGGATGTTGTAACGGGTGTACCGGATTCAAGTATTTCTTCTGCAATCGGTTATGCTGAAGCATCAGGCATTCCTTATGAGCTTGGTATGATTAAAAACCGCTATGTCGGCAGAACGTTTATCCAACCTTCGCAGGAACTTCGCGAGCAGGGTGTAAAAATGAAACTTTCTCCTGTAAGGGGGGTTGTTGAAGGCAAACGTGTTGTCATGGTCGATGATTCCATTGTACGTGGGACAACAAGTCGTCGTATTGTGCAAATGCTTCGTGAAGCAGGTGCAACTGAAGTTCATGTGCGAATTAGTTCGCCGCCTATTAAAAACCCTTGCTTTTACGGCATTGATACATCCTCAACAGAAGAGCTCATTGCCTCAACGAAATCTGTTGAAGAAATTCGTGAAATCATTGGTGCTGATTCTTTAGCATTTTTAAGTCCAGAAGGGATGGTTAAAGGAATCGGCCGTCCATTTGATGATGAAAACCGCGGTCAATGTTTAGCATGTTTTACTGGAACATATCCGACCGAAATTTATCCAGATACGATGCATCCATACGAAAAAGTTTAAACAGAGCGGTTACGATTACAAGTATTATGAATGTTATATACTAACTAACTGTACAAGGGAGCGTGTCAATTGAAGGTGATGCAGCTCCTTTGTATTTGCAATCATAGGGAGGGCCAAAGTATGGCAGAAGCATATAAAAGTGCAGGCGTAGATATCGAAGCAGGTTACGAAGCAGTAGAACGCATGAAAAAACATATTGCAAAAACAAATCGTGTAGGGGCAATGGGCGCACTGGGCGGTTTTGGCGGTATGTTTGATTTATCTGTTCTTAACTATAAAGAACCTGTGCTTATTTCCGGAACAGACGGTGTTGGAACAAAGCTAATGCTTGCGTTTATGATGGATAAACACGATACAATCGGTGTTGACTGTGTGGCAATGTGTGTAAATGACATTATTGCTCAAGGTGCTGAACCGCTTTACTTTCTAGATTACATTGCGAGCGGGAAGTTAAATCCACTCAAAATTGAAGCAATTGTAAAAGGGGTAGCTGACGGATGTGAGCAGGCTGGCTGTGCATTAATTGGCGGTGAAACAGCGGAAATGCCTGATATGTACGGAGAAGATGAGTATGATTTAGCTGGATTTGCAGTCGGGGCTGCTGAAAAATCAAAGCTTATTCAATCAGAAAATGTAAAAGCCGGCGATGTTTTAATTGGGCTTGGTTCAAATGGACTGCACAGCAACGGCTTTTCACTTGTTCGTAAAGTGTTGTTAAAAGATGCGAAACTTGATCTTAACGAAAGCTATTCACTCGAGCGTCCGCTTGGTGAAGAATTACTTGTGCCAACACGTATTTATGTAAAGCCGGTTCTTGAAGTATTGAAGAAATACGATATTCACGGGATTGCACATATTACAGGCGGCGGATTTCATGAAAATATTCCACGGATGCTTCCTGAAGGTTTAGGAGTTGAAGTAATCAACGGTTCATGGGACATTCCTGCAATTTTTGAACTGCTTGAAGAAGTAGGAAACATTAAACGTGAAGAAATGTTTACAACGTTCAATATGGGACTCGGTATGGTTCTTGCTGTTTCTGCGGAAAACGCTGAAAATATCGTGAAAATTCTTGCAGAAGCTGGCGAAAAGGCATCAATCATTGGACGTGTCACAGAAGGAGAAGGCGTAACTTTTACAGGCGGTGACGTAAAATGAGTAAAATCGCAATCTTTGCTTCAGGAAGCGGCAGCAATTTTCAAGCATTGATTGACGCGGCAGCAGATAAACAGTTAAAAACAGAAATTGTGCTGCTTGTTTGCGATAAGCCTGAAGCAAAAGCGGTTGAGCGTGCTGAACAATCTGGTATTCCAACCTTTGTTTTTTCGCCAAAAAACTATGAAACAAAGGAAGCGTTCGAAGAAGAGATCGTACAAAATTTAAGAGAAAAAGAAGTCGATTTTGTCATTCTTGCCGGCTATATGCGTCTCATCGGTTCAACGCTTTTAAAAGCGTATGAAGGAAAAATTGTGAATATTCATCCATCACTTTTACCGGCTTTTCCTGGTAAAGATGCGGTCGGCCAAGCATTAGCTGCCGGCGTGAAAGTATCTGGTGTGACCATTCATTATGTTGATGAAGGAATGGATACGGGCCCTATTATTGCGCAGGAGGCAGTGACGGTAACGGAAGAGGATACACACGAAAGTTTGCAGGCAAAAATTCAAGCGGTCGAACATCGTTTATATCCGAAAACAATTAACAAGATTTTAACAACAAAGTGCTACAGTTAGAGCAGAGGGGGATTTTTTCATGGCAATTAAACGCGCGCTCGTGAGCGTATCGAATAAAGAAGGCATTGTAGAATTTGTCCAAGCGTTAACAGAGCTAGGTGTGGAAGTCATTTCAACAGGTGGAACAAAAAGTCAATTACAAGAAGCTGGAGTACCGGTAATTGGCATTTCTGATGTAACAGGCTTTCCGGAAATTTTAGACGGTCGTGTAAAAACACTTCATCCAAATATTCACGGTGGTTTACTCGCAATGCGTGATGTAGAAACACACCAACAGCAGTTAGAAGAGCATAACATTACACCGATTGATTTAGTTGTTGTTAATCTTTATCCATTTAAAGAAACAATCGCAAAGCCTGACGTAACGTTTGCTGATGCGATTGAAAACATTGATATCGGCGGACCGACAATGCTTCGTTCAGCTGCGAAAAACCATAAATTCGTAACGGTTGTTGTCGATCCTAGTGATTATGCGACAGTTGTTGAGCAGGTAAAAGAAACGAATGAAGTATCAGAAGAAACACGCCGTAAGCTTGCGGCAAAAGTGTTCCGTCATACAGCAGCATATGATTCGTTAATTTCTGAATACTTAACAGAGCAAGTTGGAGAAGAGTTCCCAGAATCTTATACTGTGACATATGAAAAAGTACAGGACCTTCGTTACGGTGAAAATCCTCACCAAAACGCAGCTTTTTATAAAAAGCCGCTTGGAGATAAGAGTTCAATTGCCGCGGCAAAACAAATAAACGGAAAAGAGCTTTCCTACAACAACATTCAAGATGCGAATGCTGCGCTTGATATCGTCAAAGAATTTACAGAGCCTGCTGTTGTAGCTGTAAAGCATATGAATCCATGTGGAGTTGGAACAAGTGAAACAATTGAAGAAGCGTATCAAAAAGCATATGAAGCGGATCCGGTTTCCATTTTCGGGGGAATTGTTGCTGCCAACCGTGAGATAGACCACGCGACAGCGTTAAAAATGAAAGAAATTTTCCTTGAAATTATTATTGCGCCTTCATTTACAGAAGAAGCACTTGAAGTTCTTACGCAAAAGAAAAACCTTCGTTTATTAACACTTCCAATTGATGAAGTAGATACACCGGAAAAACGTTTAACAGCAGTTCACGGTGGAGTGCTCGTTCAAGATGAAGACCGTTATACACTTGAAAATGCAGAAGTTACTGTACCAACAGACAGACAGCCGACTGATGAAGAGTGGGCAGCATTAAAGCTTGCGTGGAAAGTTGTGAAGCACGTGAAATCAAATGCGATCGTTTTAACGAAAAATGACCGCACAGTAGGAATTGGCGCAGGCCAAATGAACCGTGTTGGCGCAGCTGGTATTGCAATTGAACAAGCAGGTGAAGAAGCAAAAGGTGCGGTTATGGGATCTGATGCATTCTTCCCAATGAATGATACAGTTGAAGCAGCAGGTAAAGCGGGCGTAACAGCGATTATTCAGCCAGGTGGATCAATTCGTGATCAAGAGTCAATTGACAAAGCGAATGAGCTTGGAATTGCAATGGTCTTTACAGGAGTTCGCCACTTTAAACATTAATTCATTTTTAAAGACTGCTATGAAGGAGTGAGACTATGAACGTTCTTGTTATTGGTCGTGGAGGAAGAGAACATGCGCTTTGCTGGAAAATGGCGCAAAGCGAAAAAGTTCATACTGTTTACGCAGCACCTGGAAATCCGGGGATGCGTGACGTTGCAGCATTAGTTGATATTGATGAAGGTGATCACGATGCACTCGTTTCGTTTGCCAAAGAAAACAATATTGGCTTAACATTTGTTGGTCCAGAGCAGCCGCTTTTAGAAGGGGTTGTCAACCGCTTTGAAGAAGAAGGATTAACGGTATTTGGAGCGCGTAAAGAAGCTGCGATTATTGAAGGAAGTAAAACATTTGCAAAAGAATTAATGGAAAAATATGAAATTCCAACTGGAGCATACCGTTCCTTTACATCTTATGAAGACGCAAAAGCATATGTAGAAGAAAAAGGAGCGCCTATTGTAATTAAAGCAGATGGTTTAGCAGCTGGAAAAGGTGTGGCCGTTGCAATGACAGAAAAAGATGCGCTTGACAGCCTTTATGAAATGATGGAAGAAGCACGCTTTGGTGATGCAAGTAAGCAAGTCGTTATTGAAGAATTTTTAGAAGGGGAAGAATTTTCTTTAATGGCGTTTGTTCACGGTGAAAAAGTGTATCCAATGGTAATTTCACAGGACCATAAACGTGCTTTTGACAACGATGAAGGCCCTAATACAGGTGGAATGGGTGCGTATTCGCCTGTGCCGCAAATTTCTGAGGCGCAGGTAGCAACAGCTGTTGAAACAGTGTTAAAGCCTGCTGCAAAAGCAATGGTAAAAGAAGGCCGTTCGTTTACAGGTATTTTATATGCGGGCTTAATTTTAACAGCAGAAGGTCCAAAAGTTATTGAGTTTAACGCGCGTTTCGGAGATCCAGAAACACAAGTCGTCCTTCCGCGTTTAGAAAATGATCTTGTTTCTGTGTTATTATCGATTTTAAAGGATGAAGAAGTAACATTAACATGGACAGACGATGAAATTCTTGGCGTTGTTCTTGCATCTGGCGGTTATCCTGGTGATTATGAAAAAGGAAAGCCGATTGAAGGACTTGAGCTTATGAATGAGGATACACTCGTTTTCCATGCTGGTACAGACGAAAAGAATGGTCAATTTGTTACAAATGGCGGCCGTATTTTACTTGCAGCATGTAAACGAGAAACCCTTTTAGCAAGTAAAGAGGCCGTATACACTGAAATGGCGAAAATTAAATGTCCAGACGCTTTTTATCGAAAAGATATCGGCAGACGCGCTATTTCACACGTTTCCTCTTAATCCATATATAAGAGACTGCGATAATACTCCCAATCAATGTAATATAAATAAACGATGTATCTGTTAGAAATTCCATGTTATCAGCTCCTTATGAAGTAAAAGGTTGACTCTTTATTTTTGAGTCAACCCTTTTTATTGTTCTTTGTTGTTTGGTTTCAGCTGCTTTACGCATTTCTTACTAAGAAGGATTAATTACTGTTTCTTCTTGTTCATCTGTATCTTGATGTTTTTTAAAATTAACATTATTTTCAAACAGTGCTGTTAATGGACAGTAGCGTGTTAGTCCTTCGCCGACTTTCATGCCGCCAAGCATCGCATAAAGCAGAAAAGAATCACGCCAAGGCTTCCTGGCAAGGTTAGCGGTTGCCCAAGCAAGGACAGTAAAGCCGATTGTAATGCGGCACAGCGCATTGATGATGCCAATATTTGGTCTCATTATAAAAAACCCCTTTTCATTCATTTACTTTTTTTTCCCCTGCATTTTTATGAAAGATTTCCTTCATTTTTATTTCGTTAAAAGAAAAAAGTATGTTAGAATGAAACCAATCATAAATGTAAAGTGGGGGAAGAAGCATGCCCGAACAAACAATGCGATGGAATAAACTGCAGCTAAGAAATCAGTTAGCAGTTATTAAAGGTGAGATGGCCCCAACAAAATTGTTGAAAAATGCAACGTATTTAAATTTAGTATTAAAAAAATGGATGCATGCTCATATATGGATTTACGAAGATCGAATTGTCTATGTGGGTGATCAATTACCAGAGAAAACAGCAAAAGAAACTGTTGATTGTACGGGACAATATTTAGTACCTGGTTATATTGAGCCTCATGCACATCCATTTCAATTATATAATCCCCTTACATTAGCCCGATATGCATCGAGCAGGGGAACGACGACATTAGTAAATGATAATTTAATGTTGTTTTTACAATTACCAACAGAGAAAGCGCTTTCATTTATTGGAGAAGTAAATCATCTTCCTACGTCAAGTTATTGGTGGTGCCGTTATGATGGACAAACAGAATTTAATGAAGAAGAAAAAATTTTTACAAATAAAAAAATAAAGAAATGGCTGTCACATCCGCTTGTAATTCAAGGTGGGGAATTAACAAGTTGGCCTCAAGTATTAGCAGGCGATAATGAAATTCTTGATTGGATGCAGGAAACGATACAAAGTGGAAAGCAGATTGAAGGCCATCTTCCTGGTGCCTCCAGCAAAACACTTACACAGATGACGCTTTTAGGAGTGAATAGTGAACATGAAGCAATGACAGGTGAGGAAGCGGTGCGGCGTTTAGCGCTTGGTTATACAGCCTCACTTCGGCATTCATCAATTCGTCCTGATCTTCCTAAGCTGCTTTCTGAAATGAAAGAGTTAGGTGTGGAACATTTTGATCGTGTCATGCTCAATACCGATGGCTCAACACCTGCTTTTTACGAAGAAGGGATGCAGGATCGACTCGTTGAAATTGCTTTAGAACAAGGAATAGATGAATATAACGCTTATGCGATGGTAAGTTATAATGCCGCACGTCATTTTGGCATGGATGATATTCATGGATTAATTGCACCAGGACGTTTTGCGCATATTAATTTCTTACAAGATAAACGAAATCCTCGACCCTACTCTGTTCTTGCCAAAGGAGAATGGGTGCGTTACGAAGGGGAAAATGTAAATCCAGCAAATTCACTTTCTTTGGATAACTTTGGTTTTCAGCCGCTCGAGCTAGATTGGGAAGTAACGCTTGAGGATTTAACGTTTTCAGTGCCGGTTGGAATTGAAATGATTAACTCTGTTATCACAAAGCCTTATAATATTAATATTGAAACAAGTATCGATGTTCTTGAGGAAGAACATGATGAATCGTTTTTAATGCTCATTGATAAACATGGGAAGTGGCGTTTATGTACAGTCGTAAAAGGATTTGCAGATAAAGTTGCGGGATTTGCAAGCAGCTTTTCAAATACAGGTGATATTATTCTCATCGGCAAAAACAAGTACGATATGATTGCAGCTTTTCAGCGGTTAAAGGAAATAGGCGGAGGGATTGTTCTTGTAGAAAGCGGGGAAGTAGTGAGCGAAATTGTCCTTTCTCTAGCTGGTCTTATGTCTAAAGAGTCGATGGAAACATTAATTCAGCAGCAAAAAGAACTGCTCCAAAAGCTACGTGAACGAGGGTATCAATTTATTGATCCGATTTATAGTTTATTATTTTTTTCAGCTACACATTTACCCTATATCAGGATTACGCAAAGAGGAATTTTTGATGTGAAAAATAAAACAGTACTCTTTCCTGCGATTATGCGGTAAACTAGTAAAGAGAAGTTCTATGAAGCAGTAATAGAAAACCTTCAACAAAAGGCAGGAAATTTATGAAGAACCAGCACTATGTGAGAGCCGTTTTTTTGGTTATTCTCTTCATTTTTATAACAGCATGTCAAAACAAAGCAGAACAGGAAGCAGAAGAAAGCCAACGTTCTCCTGTAAAAGAAGAAGCGGTGATTGAAGAACATGCAGAAGAGCCGGTAGAGGAAGCGGCAGTCTATCATTTTACTTTACCATTAACAGGTGAAAAAACAAATGAACCAACCAATCACCGTCCGATAGCAGTGATGGTAAACAATCATCCAAAGGCACGGCCTCAGTCAGGTCTTCATAAAGCTGATGTCGTTTATGAAGTGTTAGCAGAAGGAGCGGTGACACGTTTTATTGCGATTTACCAAAGTGACATGCCGGAAATAATTGGACCTGTCCGCAGTGCGCGTAATTACTATATTGAATTAAGTAAAGGGTATGGTGCGTTTTATGCGGCACACGGGTATAGTCCAGAAGCATATGACATGTTAAAAGCAGGTGTTATTGATCATATAAACGGCATTACTTATGATGGTACGTTATTCACACGTGTATCGTTTCGCAAAGCTCCCCATAATTCCTATATTACGTATGAAAATCTTGTCAAAGGTGCGGAGTTAAAGGGATACAGCTTAGAAAAAGAAGTACATCCTCTTCCTTTTCAATCCGAAGAGCGTTTTAAAGCGGTTAATGGAGAGCTAGCAGAAAACGTAGAAATTGACTATTTAGGTCGCTACAATGTAAGCTATCATTACAATCCTAATACTTCAACATATTATCGCTTTAATGATAAAGAGCAGACAATTGATCGAGAATCAAAAACACCTGTTGAATTAAAAAATGTATTTATTATTGAAGCCGATCATCGTATTATAGATAATGCTGGCCGCCGTGAGATTAATTTAACATCCGGCGGAAAAGCCCTTCTTTTGCAAAATGGGGTGGTCCAACAGGTGGAATGGAAAAATGAAAATGGACGACTTCTTCCATTTTTAAATGGGCAAAAATTAAAGCTTTTACCAGGAGCCACTTGGATTAATATTATCCCTAGTGATCCAGGTATTACACAAAGTATTAACTATAACGGAATTTAAGGGGGAACAATTGTGCAGATTGAAAAATTACGCGGAAAAACGCTTGATCAATTATTTGAAGCGATTTTAACGTTAAAAGACTTAGATGAATGTTATCGTTTTTTTGATGATTTAGCTACAGTGAATGAAATCCAATCATTAGCACAGCGTCTTGAAGTAGCCCGCATGTTAAGAGACGGGTATACGTATCATAAAATTGAAACAGAAACAGGTGCAAGTACGGCAACGATTTCTCGTGTAAAACGCTGCCTGAATTATGGAAATGACGCTTACCAGCTCGCACTTGATCGAATTGCAGAGAGCAAATAAAAATAGAGAGCAAATTTTTGCTCTCTATTTTTATTTGTGTTTTCATTTGGTGTCCAGCTTCAGCGCCTACCCCCCTCGAGTCAAATAACCTTATGACTTAAAGGTACAAATCACCTTTTTGCCATAAGAACATTTGCTTATCGGGGGTGAACAAGGTGCTTACGCTTTTCTTAAGCAAAAGATGAGAGTAATCTTTATTTTTGATATAATCCTCTCTATGAGCGATGTTTTTTAGGAGGAAAGTTTATGTACGACTATAAAGAGTGGCGTCATGTTTTTAAAGTAGATCCGAATAAGGAAATTGAAGATAGTGTGCTTGAAGAAATTTGTGAATCCGGAACAGATGCGATTTTAGTTGGCGGCAGTGATGGGGTTACATTAGATAATACGATTAGTTTATTAGCGAGAATTCGCCGCTATACGGTTCCATGCGTTCTAGAAGTTTCCAATATTGAATCGATTACACCAGGATTTGATTTTTATTTTATTCCAACCGTACTGAATACAGATGACATGAAGTGGATGAAAGGTCTTCACCATGAGGCTGTTAAAGAGTACGGGGAAATTATGAATTGGGATGAAATTGTCATGGAAGGCTATTGTATATTAAATGAAGAAGCGAAAGCAGCAAAGCTAACAAGAGCGGATACTAATCTTGATCGTGATGATATACTCGCCTATGCGCGTATGGCTGAAAAAATGTTTAAGCTTCCTATTTTTTATTTAGAATACAGTGGCACGTACGGTGAGCCGGAGCTTGTAAGGGAAGTTTCGAGCGTGTTAGAAGAGGCACAGCTCTTTTACGGCGGCGGCATTTCGTCACAAGAGCAGGCGGAAGAAATGGCGAAATATGCAAAAACGATTGTAGTAGGCAATATTATTTATGAAGATGTGAAAGAAGCATTAAAAACTGTGAAAGCAGTAAAATAAACCATTGTTGTTGGACGAAAAATAAGCTACGATAATGATAGAACATATGTTTTGTAGGGGTGATAGTATGCAAAGAATGATTGAAAAATTACTAAGCGGGTTAAACCCAGAGCAGCGTGCAGCGGTTAAGCATACGGAAGGACCGCTTCTTTTAATGGCGGGTGCCGGAAGTGGAAAAACGCGTGTCTTAACACACCGGATTGCGTATTTAATGATGGAAAAAGAAGTCGCGCCGTGGAACATTTTAGCGATTACCTTCACTAACAAGGCCGCACGCGAGATGAAGGATCGTGTGGCAAACATGACAGGTCCTGTTGCGGAAGAAATTTGGATTTCAACCTTCCACTCGATGTGTGTGCGGATTTTACGTCGTGATATTGACCGTATTGGAGTGAACCGAAACTTTACGATTTTAGATGCTTCTGATCAGTTAACGGTCGTTAAACAAGTGATGAAGGAAAAAAATCTTGATACGAAAAAATTTGAGCCAAGAAGTATTCTTGGCTCGATCAGCGGCGCGAAAAATGAATTAAAAACAGCGAAAGATTATGCGGCAAGTCTTACGGATGGTTATGATCCATACAAAGAAGTGGTTCGTGATATTTACGTTGAGTATGAAAAGCGCCTTAAGAAAAACAGCGCCCTTGATTTTGACGATCTCATTATGACAACAATTCATTTATTCAAAGAAATTCCTGAAGTATTAGAGTTTTATCAGCGTAAATTTCAATATGTCCATGTTGATGAGTATCAAGATACGAACAGAGCGCAGTACATGCTTGTAAAAATGATTAGTGATCGCTTTAAAAATTTATGTGTTGTCGGTGATTCCGATCAGTCCATCTATCGCTGGCGCGGTGCCGATATTGCGAACATTTTATCGTTTGAAAAAGACTATCCGAACGCAACAACGATTTTGTTAGAGCAAAACTATCGCTCCACGAAGACAATTTTAGAAGCAGCGAACGTTGTGATTGAAAACAATGCCAATCGTAAGCCGAAAAAATTATGGACAGAAAATGATAAAGGAAAAAACATCGTTTATTATCAAGGCGATAATGAACATGATGAAGCATACTTTATTTCAGGGAAAATTCGTAAAGTGATCAATGATGGCAAAAGCTATAATGATGTGGCCGTTTTGTATCGGACAAACGCGCAATCTCGTGTGATTGAGGAAGTATTAATGAAATCGAACGTTCCTTATAACATTGTTGGCGGTACAAAGTTCTACGACCGTAAAGAAATTAAAGATATTTTAGCTTATTTACGCTTAATTGCAAATCCTGATGATGATATTAGTTTAGAACGTATTATTAATGTGCCAAAACGGGGTGTTGGCGGTACATCGGTTGATAAAATTCGTGAGTTTGCAGTCGCACAGGGCATTTCAATGATTGAAGCGATTCAAGAAGCAGAACAAATTGGTTTAAGCAAGCGTGCGACAAATGCGGTTCTTGATTTCAGCAATTTAATTATTAACTGGACAAGCATGCAGGAATATTTATCAGCAACAGAACTTGTTGAAGAAGTAATTGAAAAAACAGGCTATCGGCAAATGCTTGAAACCGAGAATACAATTGAAGCGCAGAGCCGTCTTGAAAACATTGAAGAATTTTTATCGGTTACAACAGAGTTTGAACGGGTTAGTGAAGATAAAAGTCTAGTAGCTTTCTTAACAGATTTAGCGCTCGTTGCAGACATTGACAAGTTGGATAATGAGAATGAAGAAAAACCAAGTGAAGCTGTCACACTTATGACACTGCATTCTGCGAAAGGTCTTGAGTTTCCAGTTGTCTTCTTAATTGGTATGGAAGAAGGAATCTTCCCCCATAACCGCGCTCTTTTTGAAGAAGAAGAAATGGAAGAAGAACGCCGTCTTGCGTATGTAGGAATTACGCGTGCGGAAGAAGAACTTTATTTAACAAATGCCAAAATGCGTACGATTTACGGACGTACAAATGCAAATCCTGCGTCACGTTTTATTAATGAAATTCCACAAGAGCTCATTGAAAATATGCTTCAAGAAAAAAGTATGCCGCGCGCAAATATTACGGGGCAAACCACTCGCCCAACTCGCCCGGCTGTGAAGCGTCCGCAGTTTAATAATACAGGCGGTGATAAGCTTGATTGGAGTGTTGGGGATAAAGCAAAACACGGCAAGTTTGGCATTGGTACGGTTGTAAGTATGAAAGGGACAGGAGATTCATTAGAGCTGGATATTGCCTTTCCACCGCCCGCTGGCATTAAGCGTCTATTGGCTAAATATGCTCCAATTGAAAAAGCATAGGGAAAAGAAAGCAATTGTAAAGGAGATAGAAAGATGAATCGTCAAGAAGCTGAAAATCGTATTGTAGAGCTCAGCAAGCTGCTTGAAAAGTACAATTATGAATATCATGTCCTTGATCAGCCAACAGTACCGGATGCCGAATATGATCGCCTTATGCAAATCCTTATTGAATTAGAAGAACAGTATCCAGAATTAAAGTTACAAAACTCACCGTCACAGCGAGTTGGCGGTGAGGCGCTTGAAGGCTTTGAAAAAGTAGAACACCGCATTCCAATGTTAAGCCTCAGCAATGCATTTAATGAGGAGGATTTAAAAGATTTTGACCGTCGTATTCGCGATCGCATCGGCGAAAACTTTTCCTATGTATGTGAACTAAAAATTGATGGATTAGCTGTATCGTTAACATATGAAAATGGTTTATTTGTCCGCGGTGCAACGCGTGGAGATGGAACGATAGGCGAAGATATTACAAATAACTTAAAAACCGTTCGTTCTATTCCCCTAAGCTTAACTGAAAGTGTAACAATTGAAGCGCGCGGTGAAGCGTTTATGCCGAAGTATTCGTTTGAAGCGCTAAATGAAGCAAAACGCGAAAGTGGAGAGGAACCATTCGCAAATCCAAGAAATGCTGCGGCAGGTTCCTTGCGTCAGCTTGATCCGAAAATCGCTGCAAAACGTAATTTAGATATTTTCTTATACGGCATTGGGCAATTACAAGGAAATACCGTTGCTTCCCATAGTGATGGGCTTGATTATTTAAAAAAACTAGGCTTTAAAACAAATAGAGAATGGCTTCGCTGTGAAAATATTGATAAGGTCATTGAATATATTGAGAGCTGGGTTGAGCGGCGTCCTAACTTGCCATATGAAATTGATGGGATCGTTGTGAAAGTGGATTCACTCACACATCAAGAGGAGCTTGGATTTACAGCAAAGAGTCCACGCTGGGCAATTGCTTATAAATTTCCGGCTGAAGAAGTGGTAACAAAGCTTATCGATATCGAATTAAGCGTAGGAAGAACAGGGGTTGTCACGCCTACTGCGATTCTTGAACCGGTAACAGTAGCTGGAACAACTGTTAAGCGCGCCTCGCTTCATAATGAAGACTTAATCCGTGAGAAAGATATAAAGCTTGGCGACTTTGTTGTGATTAAAAAAGCAGGCGACATTATTCCAGAAGTGATTAATGTGATTGAAGAAAAACGAACAGGTATAGAAGTAGAGTTTTATATGCCTGAAAGCTGTCCAGAGTGTGCAAGTAAACTAGAGCGAATTGAAGGAGAAGTAGCGCTTCGCTGTTTGAACCCAAAATGTCCAGCGCAAATTCGTGAAGGACTTATCCATTTTGTTTCACGAAATGCGATGAATATTGATGGACTCGGTGAAAAGGTGATTACACAGTTATTTAAAGAAGAACTTATTCATGATGTTGCCGATTTGTATAAACTTGAACGCGACCGTTTGCTTCAGCTTGAGCGAATGGGTGAGAAGTCTGTGGATAATTTGCTTCAGGCGATTGAATCCTCAAAGAATAATTCTTTAGAACGATTGCTTTTTGGACTTGGAATCCGGTATGTTGGTGCTAAAGCAGCAAAAACACTTGCTCAATCGTTTGAAACAGTGGATCAGTTAATGAAAGCAGATAAAGAACAGCTTGTTGCTATTGATGAAATAGGGGAGAAGATGGCTGATTCGATTTACCGTTATTTTGAAAAGCCTGAAGTAAAAGAGCTTATTCAAGAGCTTGATTCACTCGGTGTTAATCTCACTTACAAAGGTTCTAAACCTGATGCGGGCGCAGAAGTTGATTCTTATTTTGCAGGTAAAACAATTGTATTAACAGGTAAGCTTGAACAAATGTCCCGTAATGATGCAAAAGCAGCAATTGAAGCACTAGGGGGGAAAATTACGGGAAGTGTGAGTAAAAAAACAGATCTTGTTATTGCCGGAGCGGATGCCGGTTCAAAGCTTGATAAAGCAGAACAGCTTGGTATTGAAGTATGGAGTGAAGCTCAGCTTCAAGATCAATTAAACTAATTTTTTGGAATGGATGAGGAAGAAGGTTGTTTACATGTTAAAACGACTTGGAATTACAGCACTTACAAGTATGGTGTTGTTAAGCGGATGTTTATCGAATAAAGACAATGAAGAAACGGTTGTAAAAGAAGAAGAATCAAAACAAAAAGTGATTATCAGCCGCGAAATTAATACATCAGAGCGTTTTTACCGCAGTGTTTTACCGTTTGAACCAAGTGCAGCGCGCGGACTTATTGAAGCGGGTGTTGATAACCGCTTGGATATTGATGAACTTGAGACGGGTTTAATGCGCATTGCACAGGAAACATTTGATCCTGATAATTATTTTTTAAAAGAAGGGCAATTTTTAACGAAAGAAGAAGTTCAATCATGGATTGACCGAAGCTCTCCAAAAAATCAGGAAGGCTTAAATCAAGCTATTTCTGGGGATTTCGATTCTTTATCTGCTGATCAAAAACTAACTGCAGAAGAAAATAATCCAAAGTATTTATCCTATGTACTTGAACATAACTACCTGGTTCAAAAAGAGGAAGGAAAGGTTCAATTAGGAGGGATTGTAATCGCACTTTCGATGAACAATTCCTACTATTATCGAGTAGAAGATGACCAGGGACGCTTTCTGTTCGGCGATACAAAGCTTGATAAACAAAAAATTGAAGAAGAAGCCAAAAAAATGGGACAAGAAGTTGCCAATCGTTTACGGAAGAAAGAAGAACTAAGAGATGTTCCGATCGTAATTGCTTTGTATCAAGAAGCAGAGCGTGAATCGATCATTCCTGGTTATTTCTTTGCAAGTACAGTGGTTAATAAAGGACAATCAACAATTAAGGGTTGGGACGAAATCAATGAGCAGTATTACTTTTTCCCATCCAATCAAGCGTTAGAAGATCATCGCGATGATGCGGAAAAGTTTAATAATTTTAAGGCAAGAGTTGAGGAATTTTTCCCAAACTATGTAGGGGTAATCGGAAAAGGCTTTTATAAAAAAGGAGAACTGCAGAGTCTAACGATTGATATTCCGATGCAGTTTTATGGAAAAGCAGAAGTAGTTGCTTTTACTCAATATGTAACAGATTTAATTGATAAAAACTTCTTTCAAAAAGGTGCTTCTATTGAAGTAAACATTACGTCAATGAATCAACAAGAAAGCTTAATTGTAAAAGATCCAGATAAAGAAGAACCATACGTGCATATTTATCATTAAAAAGGTTGGTTTTCCAGCCTTTTTTCTTATGGAAAAAAATATATGAACTGTGAAATTCACCTGACATATATTTCATCATTTATGGGAAAACTTTATTAGGAACATATGGTAATTTTAATGATTAAGCGCTTTCGTAATAAAAAGTGTTAATTAATGTTCATAAATTTTTTTGAATAGATATAACTATATATTTAAGAAATCGCTTTCATTTGAGGTTTAATTGTATAAATATTCATTCGTAATTTAGAAATATTATTTTTTGAATGTTCTTACTTTTATATTTTGTTATGATTGTTATTGTGGTTAAGCCAAAAAAAAATTTGGTTTAATCTTTAAAAATTAAGGGTAAATGTATGCTTGTGTATAATGGAGGAGGTGGAATAATGGATCATGCAATTACTGGAGCAACATGGCTGTTATTTTTAGTTCCAATGCCGTTATTAATTGTTTTATCATTAATTACATTTTTTACTGAGAGGAGAGAATAGGCTAAATGGATGCTGCTACGTTAATAACATTTATTATTTATTTAGTTGGGATGCTTTTAATTGGAGTTATCTCATATCGATTAACAAGTGACTTATCTGATTATGTATTAGGGGGAAGACGTCTAGGTCCTGGAGTGGCCGCATTAAGTGCCGGTGCTTCAGATATGAGTAGTTGGCTTTTACTAGGACTGCCTGGTTATGCTTATGCTGCAGGGATGGATGCTTTATGGATTTGTGTAGGTTTAGCTGTAGGGGCGTATTTAAACTGGCAGTTTGTTGCGAAACGCCTTCGTACGTATACTGAGGTTGCAAATGACTCAATTACAGTACCGGATTTCTTTGAAAATCGTTTTAAAGATAATTCAAAAATCCTGCGTGTCATTTCAGCGCTTGTAACATTAATATTCTTTACATTCTATACATCATCAGGACTTGTTGGTGGTGCCTTACTGTTTGAAGAATCTTTCGGAATGACGTATACAACTTCGCTTTGGATTGGTGCTATTGTTATTATTTCTTATACATTCCTTGGCGGATTTTTAGCTGTAAGTTGGACAGACTTTATTCAAGGTATTTTAATGTTTTTAGCTCTTATTATTGTGCCAATTGTCGCAGTTAGTAAAGTTGGTGGTTGGAACGAAATGACTAATACTGTTGGAAGTATGGATGCTTCTTATTTAGATGCTTTTGATGCAGGAGGAGCAATCGCTGTAATTTCACTTCTTGCATGGGGCTTAGGTTATTTCGGACAGCCGCACATTATTACGCGTTTTATGGCGCTTCGTTCACCAAAAGATGTTCCAACAGCACGTTTAATCGGTATGGCGTGGATGGTTGTCGGGTTATTCGGTGCCATTTTAACGGGTCTTGCCGGTATTGCATATTTTGCGAATGATCCGCTTATTGCGGGTGATGTAGATAACAGTGAGAAAGTATTTATTTTCTTTACTGATGTTCTCTTTAATCCATGGGTATCTGGAATTTTACTTGCAGCGATTCTTTCTGCAATTATGAGTACAATTGACTCACAGCTGTTAGTATCATCAAGTGCTCTTGCTGAGGATTTTTATAAAGCGATCTTTCGCAAGAATGCAAGTCAAAAAGAACTTGTATGGGTTGGTCGAATCGGCGTATTAGCGATTGCGCTATTCGCGCTTATCTTAGCTCAAAACCCAGAAAGTTCTGTGCTTGAGCTTGTAAGTTATGCATGGGCTGGATTTGGTGCAGCATTTGGTCCAGTTATTATACTGAGCTTGTTCTGGAAACGTATGACACGTAATGGCGCACTAGTGGGAATGATTGTAGGGGCGATTACCGTTATTGTTTGGAAGCAAATTACTGGCGGTATTTTTGACCTTTATGAAATTTTACCAGGCTTTATTTTATGTACACTTGCAATTTTCATTGTAAGTATGGTGGATAAAGAGCCATCTAAAGAAATTCTTGCTGAATTTGAAGCTGCTCGTAAATAATTGAGCTCTTACTATCCCTTCCTCAGTTGAGGAAGGGATATTTTTATGGGAAAGAAAGTCTAAGTTTTGGTATCCAGCTTCAGCACCTACCCCCTTGAGTCAAATAACCTTCCGCCTTAAAGGGAAAAATATCCTTTTAGTCGTAAGAACATTTGCTAGTCGGGGGTGAACAAGGCGCTTCCGCTTTTCTTTATGCTTTATCTGAAAAAAGTGTCCTGATTCCTCTAGGATTTGTTGCTTATTAGGGCGGTTGTTTGGTATCATCATTATATTGTGAGAAGTGTGCGAAATTTTGGAGGTGAAGTAGTTATGTCAAGAATAACAGAAGAACAAGTAAAGCATGTTGCGAACTTAGCGCGCTTACAGTTAAGTGAAGAAGAAGTAGAACTATTTACAAAGCAGTTAGACGACATCATTTCTTATGCAGAGCAGTTAAATGAATTAGATGTTGAAAATGTAGAACCAACAACACACGTACTCGATTTAAAAAATGTCCTTCGTGAAGATAAGTCCAGAAAATGGATCAGCCGCGAAGAAGCACTTAAAAATGCACCTGAAGAACAAGATGGTCAAGTGAAAGTACCATCCATTCTTGAGTAGGAGGAGGGATTTCTTATGTCATTATTTGATAAAAGCTTGGCTGACATTCACAGCCTTTTACATAAAAAAGAATTATCTGTTACTGATTTAGTAGATGAATCTTATAAACGAATTAGCGCAGTAGAAGATAAAGTACAAGCATTTACAGCATTAAATGAAGAAAAAGCTCGCAGTGCTGCAAAAAAGCTTGATGAAGCATTAGGTACAGATGAAGCGAGAGGACTTTTATTCGGATTACCAATCGGAGTAAAAGACAATATCGTTACAAAAGGCCTTACAACAACATGTTCAAGTCAGCTTCTTGCAAACTTCGAACCGCTTCATGACGCAACCGTTGTCCAGCAGCTTACGAAAGCAGAAACGATTACAATCGGTAAATTAAATATGGATGAATTCGCGATGGGGTCTTCAACAGAAAACTCCGGCTTTAAAAAGACACGCAATCCATGGAATACAGAATATGTACCAGGAGGATCAAGCGGTGGTTCAGCAGCTTCTGTAGCAGCAGGCGAAGTGTATTTCTCTCTTGGTTCTGATACAGGTGGTTCAATTCGTCAACCAGCTGCATTTTGTGGTGTTGTCGGATTAAAACCGACTTACGGACGTGTTTCTCGTTTTGGTCTTGTAGCATATGCGTCTTCATTAGATCAAATTGGTCCAATTACAACAACTGTTGAAGATAATGCGTATTTACTGCAGGCAATTTCTGGTTACGACAAAATGGATTCTACATCAGCAAACGTAGACGTACCTGATTATTTATCTTCTTTAACAGGCGATGTGAAAGGCTTAAAAATTGCCGTGCCAAAAGAATATTTAGCAGAAGGCGTTGCTGAAGATGTGAAAGCACGTGTAAGAGAAGCGTTAGACAAGCTTGAAAGCATGGGAGCGGTTTGGGAAGAAGTCTCACTTCCGCATACAAAATACGCGACAGCGGCTTATTATTTAATTGCCTCTTCAGAAGCATCAGCAAACCTTGCGCGTTTTGACGGCGTGCGTTACGGTGTGCGTGCTGAAAATGCTGAAAATCTTCTTGATCTTTATAAGAAAACAAGAAGTGAAGGCTTTGGTGATGAAGTCAAACGCCGTATTATGCTTGGTACGTTTGCATTAAGCTCTGGTTATTATGATGCTTACTATAAAAAAGCACAAAAAGTTCGTACATTAATTAAGCAGGACTTTGAAAAAGTATTTGAAAACTATGATGTGATTATCGGACCAACAACACCGACAACAGCGTTTAAAATCGGTGAAAAAACAGATGATCCGTTAACAATGTATGCGAACGATATTTTAACAATTCCTGTAAACCTTGCAGGTGTTCCAGCGATTTCTGTACCGTGCGGACTTGCAAACGGCTTACCTGTTGGATTACAAATTATCGGTAAACATTTTGATGAGCAAATGGTTTACCGTGTTGCACATGCATTTGAGCAAGAAACAGATTATCATAAAGCGAAACCAACGCTGTAAGGGGGGACAAGCAATGAATTTTGAAACAATTATTGGTTTAGAAGTACACGTTGAATTAAAAACAGAATCAAAAATTTTCTGCGGCTGCTCAACAAACTTTGGAGCACCACCAAATACGAATGTATGTCCAATTTGCTTAGGTCACCCTGGCGTACTGCCTGTCATGAACCGTCAAGCAGTGGACTTTGCAATGAAAGCAGCAATGGCGTTAAATTGTGAAATTGCAACAGATACGAAGTTTGACCGTAAAAACTATTTCTATCCAGATAATCCAAAAGCTTACCAAATTTCGCAATTTGATAAGCCAATCGGTGAAAACGGCTGGATTGAAATTGAAGTAAACGGCGAAAAGAAAAAAATCGGTATTACACGTCTTCATCTTGAAGAGGATGCTGGTAAATTAACGCATGCGGAAGACGGTGATTATTCATTAGTAGACTTTAACCGTCAAGGTACACCACTTGTAGAGATCGTTTCTGAGCCGGATATTCGCACACCTGAAGAAGCATATGCGTATCTTGAAAAGTTAAAAGCGATTATTCAATATACAGGTGTATCAGATTGTAAAATGGAAGAAGGTTCACTTCGCTGTGATGCGAACATTTCTCTTCGTCCTGTTGGTCAAGAAAAATTCGGTACGAAAGCAGAATTAAAAAACCTTAACTCGTTTACTTTTGTTCAAAAAGGATTAGAGCATGAAGAAAAACGTCAAGAAAAAGTACTTTTATCAGGCGGGGTTATTGAGCAGGAAACACGCCGCTATGATGAAGCAACAAAAACAACGCTGTTAATGCGTGTAAAGGAAGGTTCTGATGACTATCGTTACTTCCCAGAGCCGGATCTTGTAGCGCTTTATATTGATGAAGAATGGAAAGAGCGCGTTCGTTCTGAAATTCCTGAGCTTCCAGATGCACGCCGCAGCCGTTATGTAAATGAGCTTGGTTTACCAGCATATGATGCGATGGTATTAACGCAAACAAAAGAAATGTCTGACTTCTTTGAAGCAGCGATTGCGCAAAACGCAGATGCGAAACAAGCATCTAACTGGTTAATGGGTGAAGTATCTGCTTACTTAAATGCAAACGGTAAAGAAATTAATGACGTGCCGCTTACGCCAGAAGGATTAGCAAAAATGATTCAGTTAATCGAAAAAGGCACAATTTCATCTAAAATTGCGAAAAAAGTCTTTAAAGAAATGATTGAAAACGGCGGCGACCCGGAAACAATCGTTAAAGAAAAAGGCCTTGTCCAAATTTCAGATGAAGGTGAACTTCGTAAAATTGTTAATGGCATTTTAGACAATAATGAGCAATCGATTGAGGACTTTAAAAACGGAAAAGACCGCGCCTTTGGTTTCTTAGTTGGTCAAGCCATGAAAGAAACAAAAGGAAAAGCAAATCCGCAAATTGTAAACAAATTAATTCGCGAAGAACTTGAAAAACGCTAATGATCTTGAAGAGATTCCCACTTAAGGGAATCTCTTTTTGCTTTTCAAATAGGAATTTTTTCACTATAATCATAGTGTTGCCTAATGCTTTAAAAGAGGATGTTTATTCTTAAGTACCGTCGCAAATGGAAATAAGGAACGAACATTAATATGGAGTACGCAGGAAATAAATCACTGAATGGTTTCTTGCTGGTTTGTTATGTATAGGGAGTTTAGCTGAACGATATACTGTTAGAAGAAAAGACATTGTTTTTTTATAATTGATTGATTAATAAATAGGTAAGATTAAATAGTGATTATGAGAATAGGATGATGCAAGGTGAGACAACGCGCAAGATTGATTTATAATCCAACATCTGGCCGAGAACAAGTAAGACGACGCCTTCCATATATACTTGAGCGCTTAGAAGTAGCTGGTTATGAGGCATCTGCACATGCGACAACATGTGCAGGAAATGCAGCAGAAGAAGCGCGCCTTTCTGTTGAACGAGGATTTGACCTTATTATTGCTGCAGGGGGCGATGGAACGATTAATGAAGTTGTCCATGGACTAGCTGAGCAGCCTAACCGACCTAAGCTTGGTATTATTCCAGTTGGAACGACAAATGATTTTGCTCGTGCGTTAGCTATTCCAAGGACAATTGAAAAAGCATGTGATGTTATTTGTGATGGCTATGAAATGCCGATTGATATTGGAAAAGTAAATGATCATTATTTTATTAATATTGCCGGCGGTGGGAAGCTAACAGAGCTGACGTATGAAGTACCAAGCAAGTTAAAGACAATGCTTGGACAGCTTGCTTATTATTTAAAAGGCATGGAAATGCTGCCGTCAATTCGTCCGACAAATGTCCGCATTGAGTATGATGGAAAGCTTTTTGAAGGCGAGATTATGTTATTTTTAGTATCTAATACAAATTCAGTCGGTGGGTTTGAGAAATTAGCGCCAACTGCGATATTAAATGATGGAATGTTTGATTTAGTTATTTTAAAGAAAACCAATTTAGCAGAATTTATTCGTATTGCTGGTCAAGCACTGCGTGGAGAACATTTAAATGATCCTCATATTATTTATACAAAAGCAAGCCGTGTAAAAGTGCATACAGAAGAAAAAATGCAGCTGAATTTAGACGGTGAATATGGTGGACTTCTTCCAGGGGAATTTCAAAATCTTTACCGTCATATCAATATGCTTGTTCCAAAAGAAAAAGTAGACCAACACAATGAAAAGCAGACTTCATAAAAGTCTGCTTTGATTTTTGCTCTAAAATAACGTTATGATAAGTTATAGAAAAACAGTTTGTAGTGAAAGGTGAAACAGAATGGGAAAATCAAAACAGGAATTACCTGTTCAAAAAAATGATATTGTCGAAGTAGAATTTCAAGATCTCACCCATGATGGTGCTGGGGTTGCGAAAGTAAATGGTTATACATTGTTTGTGCCGTACGGTTTACCAGGCGAAAAAGCAAAGGTAAAAGTTATTGGAACAAAAAAAGGGTATGGATTTGGGCGGCTTGTTGAAATGATTGAAGAAAGTGAGGCGCGTATTGAACCTCTTTGTCCGATTTATAAGCAGTGCGGTGGCTGTCAGCTTCAGCATCTTTCTTATGAAGGACAGCTTCAATATAAGCAAAACAGTGTCAAAGAAGTGTTAGCACGTATTGGTGGATTGGAAAATGTTAGAGTTCATCCAGTTCTAGGAATGAACGAGCCGTGGCGATACCGAAATAAAGCACAAGTACCTGTTGGTGAAGGAGGAGGCGGACTCGTGGCAGGTTTTTATCAGCAGCGCAGTCACCGTATTATTGATATGAAAGAATGCCTTATTCAAGCTTCAGAAAATGATACAGTTGTACAAACGGTAAAAGAAATTGCCGCAAAATACGGTATTCGTGCGTATGATGAAAAATCCCACCGCGGCACGCTGCGTCATATTGTCGCAAAGTACGGTCAAAATACAGGCGACATTATGATTGTGCTAATTACAAAGCAAAAAGATTTACCAAACCGTAAAAATCTTATTCATGACATTAAAGAGCAAATTCCAAACGTGAAATCAATTGTGCAGAACATTAATCCGAAGCGCACAAATGTGATTTTTGGTGATGAAACGCGTGTTCTTTGGGGAAGCCCATACATTTATGACACAATTGGTGACATTCAGTTCGCAATTTCCGCACGTTCTTTTTATCAAGTAAATCCGGTCCAAACGAAAGTGCTGTATGATAAAGCTCTCGAATACGCCAATTTAACGGGTACGGAAAATGTCATTGATGCTTACTGCGGCATCGGAACGATTTCATTGTTTCTCGCGCAAAAAGCAAAAAGTGTGTACGGCGTTGAAATTGTTCCTGAAGCGATTGAAGACGCAAAACGAAATGCAGAGCTTAATCACATTAAGAATGTCGAATTTGCGGTAGGAGAAGCGGAAACTATTATCCCGAACTGGTATGAAGAAGGAATTAAAGCAGATGTCATGGTCGTTGATCCACCAAGAAAAGGCTGTGATGAAAAACTGCTTCAAACGATGTTGGACATGAAGCCAAAGCGTGTTGTTTACGTATCCTGCAACCCGGCAACACTTGCCCGGGATTTAAAGGTACTTGAAGAAGGCGGATATAAGACACAGGAAGTACAGCCGGTTGATATGTTTCCTCATACAACACATGTAGAAAATGTTGCGGTATTAAAGCTTAATATGTAGGTGCATACAAGGTTTTTGTAAATGTGAAAAATGAATAAACAGGTTAATTTTATAAATAACAAAAATGTCAGTTTCCTTAGTTGAGGCTGGCATTTTATTAAATTGATTGAGAAGAGCTGCGGACTATAGTGATGTTGAAGTTGTTTCAATTGTTGTATTAAAATAGACAGAAATGATATTGGAGGTTTTAAAATGGATAATAACGATATATTAATTCGATTAAGATATGCACTTGATATAAAAAATTCAGATATGGTAGAGATATTTCATTTGGGCGGTGCAGAAGTGACATTAGCTGACATACCAAAGATTCTCACGAAAACAGAGTCTGATGAAGCTGAAAATCAAATAAAATGTAATAACATTATGTTAGATTCATTCTTAAATGGGTTTATTACTTTTAAAAGAGGAAAACAAGATCCAAAACCAGGACAACCTAATACACCAGAATCATTTTTAAAGAAAAGTCCAAACGTTAATAATGTCCTATTAAAGAAGGTTAAAATAGCCCTGTCGTTAACAACGGAAGATATGCTGGATATATTTGGCGAGGGGGGAATTAATGTTTCAAAAGGAGAACTTGGCGCGTTGTTAAGAAAAGAAGGTCATAAGAATTATAAAGAGTGTGGAGATAATTTTGCAAGGAGATTCCTAAAAGGGTTAGCTGTAAAATACAGAGGATAAAAGAAATAATCATACAGGTGAAAAGATGATACATACCTATGCGGGCAAGACAATACGTCTTGAGATAAAGTACAAAAAGCGAACATCAATAGGCATTATGATAGATCACTATGGAAATGTTGAAGTTCATGCTCCAAAAGGAACACCAGATGAAAGAGTACTTCAATTAATAGAGGAAAAATGGGGTCTGATTCAGCAGAAGTTAAATGAAATGAAGGATAGAATGCGCGGTAAACAGGAAAAGGTTTATGAGCATGGGGAAAGCTTTCTATTTTTAGGAAACACCTATCCGATAAAGATCATTCAAGATATTAATATCGAGCAGGACAATGTAGTGATTGAAGGAGAGCATTTACATATACATGTGAAGCAGATTGAAGATGAAAAAATAAAACAAGCTTTAAAACGATTTTATTATCAGCAGTGTAAAGCATTAGTGGAGAAGAGAATTCGGTACTATCAAAGCCACTTTAAAGTAAAGCCCCGTTCGATCAAAATATCTGATAGTAAAACTGCCTGGGGAACTTGTGATTCAAAACTGCAGCTAACATTTAATTGGAGATTGGCAATGGCGCCACTTCATGTGATCGACTACGTAGTTGTTCATGAAATGTGCCACATGGTCCATTTGAATCACGACAGATCCTTCTGGCGGCTTGTTGGAAAAATAATGCCTGACTATAAAGAACAGGAAAATTGGTTAGCATTATCAAGATGGAAAATGACTGTATAGTAACAGGTTCTGGAATCACCATATGATGCAAGTTAAAGCTGTCGCAAAGTTAGTCTTAAAAGAGCAGGAACCAATTAAGGTTTCCTGCTTTTTTATTTATGTCTGTTCCATATGAAAAGGTCTATTAAAATATCCTTTTTTCAGGGAGGTTTCATAGTTTTACAGCCTATTTATAGAAAAATAACAATAATAAGGATATATGAATTATACAACCCTTACTTTAAAGAATATGATACAGCATATTAGTGGGAATAAGTTATTTTTGCAACATATATCGTTGTTATTTATACATCTATTAAATCTATCAAAAAGGGAGGGGGAACCTTATTGAATAATAAAGTAATCGTTACAGGCGGCGCAGGATTTATCGGAAGCCACCTTACAGAGCATTTACTAAGTGAAGGATATGAAGTTCATGTTATTGATAATTTCGATCCTTTTTACCCTCGAGAAATAAAAGAACAAAATATTGCTGCACAACTTGATCATAAAAATTACTTTTTATATGAAAAAGATATTTGTAACGAAATTGAAGTAAGAAAAATTTTTGAAGAAGTAAAACCAAGCATGGTTGTTCATCTTGCTGCAAAAGCTGGTGTCCGTCCATCCATCCAGCAATCTCGAGAATATGCAAAAGTTAATATAATCGGAACTCTTCATATGCTTCAGGCTTCAGCTGATTATGGTGTGAAAAAATTTATTTTTGCCTCTTCAAGCTCTGTATACGGATTAAATGAACAAGTGCCATTTAAAGAAGAGCAGCCTCTTCTATACATTGCTTCTCCATATGGTGCTACAAAAGCTGCTGGGGAAGTTCTATGTAAAAGTTATAGTCATTGCTTTAAGTTGCCAGTTATTGCGCTAAGGTTTTTTACGGTATATGGTCCTAGACAGCGTCCAGATTTGGCGATTCATAAGTTTGCAGCCAAGTTATTAAATGGAGAGGAAATTGAGCTATATGGAGATGGGTTATCAAGTAGAGACTACACATATGTTTCTGATATTGTCCAAGGGATAGATAAAGCGATCCATTATAGGATAAATGGCTATGAGGTTTTTAACTTAGGAAATGATCGGCCTATACAGCTCATTGATCTAATAGATAGGATAGAAAAAACATTTAACCTCCAGTTTTCGAAAAAATGGATGTCTAATCAAATAGGAGATGTTCCGCAAACTTGGGCTGATTTAACTAAGATTAAAAAGATAGGATATGTTCCAGAAATTGAATTAGATGAGGGGTTACGGCGGTTTGCATCATGGTTTAAAAAAACTAGGAAAGGATAATTTTAAATGGTTAATGATAAAAATGATAGAGTCATAGAACCATGGGAAACAGAAGAAATGACAGATGAGTTTTTTGTTCCTGATTATATCATTGAATATGCTAAAAAAGTGTTAACTCACTATGACTTAAAGGTGAGTCATATGGAAGTGATTACGACCAAAGCTGATAAAGGGGGATTAATCTGGAAGATTGAGACGAACAAAGGGCCAAAAAGTTTAAAACTCTTACATCGAAGACCTACACGCAGTTTATTTAGTCTAGGCGCACAAGAATATTTAGTGGATGTAAAAAAAGCTAGAGTTCCTCCTATCGTTAAAACAAAAGATGGAATGAATTATGTGGAAGCAGGAAATAAGCTTTGGTTTATTGCTGAGTGGATTACGCCCCTTGCACCGGTAACTAAGGATTTGGAAGGAGCCAAACAGCTTTGCTATGCGTTGGGGGAGTTTCATAAGTTAAGTAAAGGTTATGTTCCTCCTAAGAAAGGTGAAACAGCCTCAAGACTATATAAATGGGAAAAAAGCTATGAGAAAACAATTATAAAAATGGATTGGTTTCGAAACATTGCCATTGCTTATCCAGAGATGAGTGCTAGTTCTGACGTATTAAAGGTTATTGATTATTTTGAAGAACATGCTAAACAAGGTCTTGAGCGCCTAAAACAATCTAAGTATGAGGAATTGACCAAACTCGGAAATGCTGCATGGGGTCTTGTTCACCAAGATTATGGATGGTCTAATGGCCAAATGGGTAAGAATGGGATGTGGATTATTGACCTAGATGGTGTGGCATTTGACCTTCCTATCCGTGACTTACGGAAACTAATCACTGGAACAATGGCGGATTTATTCAAATGGGATGTGGATTGGGTTAGAGAAATGATTAAATCTTATCATGAGGCGAATCCAATTTCTCCTGAATTATATGAAATTTTATGGATTGATTTGGCGATGCCAAATGAATTTTACAAAAACGTAAAAGAAATGGTGTATGAGCCTGAAGTATTTTTAAATGATGAGACGAAACAACTTATTCAAACCATTTATGAAATTGACAAAACAAAATGGCCTGTATTAGAGAAAATTAAAAATGACTGGAAAGGAGTGAAATCCAAGTGAAGGTTTTAATGATATGTACGGAAAAGCTCCCTATTCCCGCTGTCTTAGGTGGAGCGATCCAAACCTATATCGAAGGAGCACTTCCGCAATTAAGTAAACATCATGATATAACGGTGTTAGGAATTAGTGAACCTTCACTTCCAGACAAAGAAACTGTGGATGGTGTAAAGTATGTACGGATTCCTGGTAAAGTATTTGAGATTTATCGCGATGGCGTTGTTGAATTTGTACAACACAATCAATATGATTTAATCCACATTTTCAATCGTCCTCGATTAGTTTTACCTGTAAGAGAAGCGGCCCCAAACGCAAAAATCACACTAAGCATGCATAATGATATGTTTCATCAACCTAAAATTGATCCAGAAGAAGCCGTAAAAGTTCTGGAAGAAACGGCAAAAATTGCTACTGTTAGTCATTATGTAGGTAATACGATTAAAAAGTTGTTCCCACAAGCTGAAGGCAAGCTAAAAACGATTTACTCTGGCGTTGATCATAATCGATTTTTACCAGGCACTCACTCGAACATGAAAAGTATTCGAGATAAACTTCGAAGAGAACATGGTTTAAATGGAAAAACAGTCATTATGTTTGCCGGCAGACTATCAAGAAATAAAGGCGCAGATCGCTTAGTAAGAGCAATGAATGAACTTTCCAAAAAGCATAAAAACTTGGCATTAGTCTTAGTGGGAAGCAAGTGGTTTAGTCAAAATGATGTAACAGATTTTGTTGCATATGTACGGGCATTAGCTAAACGATCAGCTATCCCTGTTGTAACGACAGGTTTTGTATCACCTTATAAAATGCAAGAATGGTACGGGGCATCTGATTTATTCGTATGTACGTCAATATGGCAGGAGCCGTTAGCTCGTGTTCACTTTGAGGCAATGGCAGCAGGATTACCGATTGTGACAACAAATCGGGGAGGAAACGCAGAAGCTATTATTCCTGGAGAAAATGGCTTAATTGTAGAAACACCGGAAGATCCTAACGAGTTTGCTGATCGTATTTCAAAAATCTTATCAAGCTCCTCCTTAATGAAGAAAATGGGTCAAAAAGGAAGAGAACTTGCCATTTCTAAATATAATTGGGATCGAGTTGCAGGCGAAATATTAGAGCTGTGGGAAGATGCTTTTCATACTAAAGATCTTAATATAGAAAATAAAGAAGATAAATCTGCTCTTAACTCCCCTGAAGATAAAATGGATAACGAAAAACAGGAAGAGACACCTTCACACGATGATACAATTGCTAATAATGAAAACAAAGAAGAGATTTCTGCAGATGATAATACAGATTCTAATAATGAACAATCTGATCTAGAAATTGATGAAACAAATTTAGAAGGCGATGAAACAGATTTAGAAATTGTTCAAGTTACCGTACCTAATGACGAAAGAACAGTTAAGTTAAAAGAAGGTCTAGAAGTAAATAAAAAAAGAAAGAGCAGGAGAGAAAAGAAAGGATCACATAAGAAAGAATCAACATATAAAAGAGAAAAAGAATTGAAGTATGACAAAATGAAAAAAAGAAAGAGAAGGAAATACTAGAAAGAATCTATACGTTTGTACTAGTCCATCAAAAAATATGTAGAAAATGATGCGGTGTTAGAATAAAGATTATAATTGCTTGAAAACTCGGCAAGCAGTTGAAGTATAACTGCTTGCCGAGTTTTTCTAAGTTTCAGACAAATAGCAGTGGGACATGTAAAAAGCTGTAACGTATATTCCTCTTTTTAATTCTCATACTAAATAAAAAGGAGGGATATTTTATTTATGGCAAAGAGAAGCGGTAAAACGAATGCAGATCAAAAGAACAAACAAGGATTTGACTCAAGTAAAACCGATTCAGAATTCTCTAAAGAACTCGGCAGTGCAGCGGCCAATCGAGCGCATAAAGAAAAGGCTAAAAAACAAAAGTCATCCAAAAACCAAGGAGAATGGAAAGGGATGCATTAATTTCTTTTTATAATTCTCAGTAATAGCAAGAAAAGCCCGTAAAATGGGCTTTTCAAAGGTGATAAAAATGTTGCAATAAATATATATTTAAACATTATTTGCTTTTTAAAGTTTTACCTGTTATCCTTAGGAGGAATTATTTTTGTTCGGTCTGTAAGGAAAGAGTAAGCATTTAAACTTTTCGCCTTTGATATCTAACTTGAGCAATGATAGTAATAAATTGTGGACAAGATCCACCTAGGAGGAAACAAACATGCAGCAAGGTACAGTAAAATGGTTTAACGCAGAAAAAGGTTTCGGTTTTATCGAAGTTGAAGGTGGAGAAGATGTATTCGTACATTTCTCAGCTATCCAAGGCGAAGGGTTTAAATCTTTAGACGAAGGCCAAAAAGTTACATTTGACACTGAACAAGGTCAACGCGGACTTCAAGCTACTAACGTAAACAAAGCGTAATGATTAAAGGACTCTCTGTTAGAGAGTCCTTTTTTTGTGGGAAAATAAACTAGTTAATCAATAAATTAAAAGAAAATGAGGTGAACACATTGTACCTTACTGTAAAGGAAACTGCTGAATATCTAGACCTTTCCGAATCATATATCGAGCGTTTAATCCAAGAAAAGCGGATACGCACGGTTTACGATGGGGAGCAGCATTTAATTAATAAAGAACAGTTTAATACACATCTTGAGCAGTTGGAAAAGTATAAAGAATTAGTGGAAGAGCTGCTTAATGAGCCAATTCCTGAAGACTGGGATGCTAAGGATGAAGATTGACTCTTAAAAGATATATAAATACTTGCTGTAATAATGGGTACTTATCGGACACCCCCTATTTTTTTTATTTTATAGATTTCTAATTCTACAAACTAATACTAGTTCTGCGATATAAGCAATATACTTATACATCTTTAAAAATTTTTGTACAATTAAGAAAATATGAAGTATAGATTAGGTTGTTTTTTATAATAAAGGGGGAAGGTGCATGTATCGAAAAGAATGCTATGTTTTTGATCAAAATCAACCTATTCCGGCAGTTGTGAGAAACTATGAAGAAAAAGATTTCTCTGAATTAATTAACGTTCAGCAGGAATGCTTTCCGCCGCCATTTCCATCTGAGTTATGGTGGAACAAAGAACAGCTTCATAATCATGTAACATTGTTTCGAGAAGGTGCATTATGTATGGAAGTAAACGGAAAAATTGCCGGCTCAATGACGGGATTATTAGTTCAATATAAACCATCTGACCCCGATCATACATGGGAAGAAATAACCGATAATGGCTATATTCGAAATCATGATCATAATGGAAATACACTATATGTTGTTGACATTAGCGTGCGTCCTTCGTATCGTAAATTAGGTTTAGGAAAATTGTTGATGCAGTCGATGTATGATGTTGTTATTCATAAACGGTTAGAACGGTTGTTAGGCGGCGGACGGATGCCAGGTTATCATAAAAGAGCAGATAAAATAACAGCAGAACAATATCTTCAAGAGATTGTCGAAGGGAAAAGTAAGGATCCTGTGATTACTTTTTTACTTCGCTGCGGTCGTACTCCTGTTAAAGCAGCGGCTAATTATTTAGAAGACCAAGAATCGTGTAATTATGGTGCATTAATGGAATGGAAAAACCCGTTTTACATAAACGTCAGTCATAACGACTGAATGGCTTTTTACAGAAAGCATGAAAAGCTTATTTTTTTAGAGTATAAAAAAGAGCAGCTGAACATATAGTTGGCTGCTCTTTTTGGTGTTCGACGTATTTAATTTGTAAACTAACTGTTAATCTGTGCCTTTACAATCACAAGACGGCATACCGGGGACGCTGCCGCTTGATGGAGAAAGTCTTTTTTGGCGGCATTGTTCTTCAAGAGCAGATATTAAAAGCTCTTTTACAGCGATTGATTCAGGTGTTTCAAATGTTGGATTGGCTAAGTTTTTTTCTTCAAGCGGATCGGCTGTTAAATTATACAATTCAAATTGATCAGGAACCGGACATGTTTTTGTTTTCGTTATACAAAGCGAACATGTTGTCGTTTCGTTTGTACTTTCTGCTGAAGTTTGGGTAACGACGCTGTCTTCACAGCCAGGATTACTCCAAAACTGTGGATTATCATAATAACGAGTCAGCTTCCAAATTTCTTTTTCCTTGTTTTTACCTGTTGGAAGAGTGGTAATGATCGATTCCAAGTGATTTGGTTGGACCACTGATTCATAAGGCTCCCCAGTGACACTAACTTGATTTAATCCTCGCGTAAAATCATCATCACTCATAAAATAAAGCGGTTCATTTGCGCGGAAAAAGTTTTCTGTACCAAGTAATAAGGGGATAAGGTTACGTCCAACTAACGGATGGACTTCTGTATGGCTGCTGCGCAGTTTTTCTTGTGTCTTTTTCACGTTAATTCCAGCTAATCCTAACATTGTAGGCAGAACATCAACATGACTTGTCAGCATATCTGTACTTTGACGTCCTGAGAAAAGCTTCGGATTATGAATGATGAGGGGAACATGAATCGATTCTTCATAAGCATTGTACCATTTTTGAAATAACCCACCGTGAGCACCTAATAATTCACCATGGTCAGATAGGAAAATAACGATTGTATCTTCATAAAAGATCGAATTTTTAAGTGCTGTAAATACCTTTAGCATTTCTTGATCAGCTTGTTTTTGCAGAGAATAATACAGTTGGCGATAAAATAAACTGTTCCTTAAAGGCTGCAGGGCTTTTGGATAAACTTCACGATAGCTTTGCTGTGCCGTAGGTTTCGTCCCTAAAGACTCTTTAGCGGTTGGCGCTTTGGGGATAAAAGGAAGAGATGGATCCACTTTGAAATTAAACAATGGACTAAGCTCTGAAAAAGCGCCGAATAAGGCAATATCATGGGGGTTAACAAATGAACACATCATAAGCCAAGGTGCTGTGTGAGAAGTTTTTGCTTCTTTTTCAAGTGCCTCAATTAATTCAACGGCTTGGGCGGAATAGACGGCATCTCGGCCGCTTATGCCGATTGCTGCTGAAGAACCAGAATTTCGAGGAGAGGAACCATGCGGCTCCGGCCCAATCCATTCAGAAAAACCAAATGCTTTTAGGCGGTTGGCATGAAGATAAATTTGTTCTTTTTCTTGATCAGGAATCCCTGTATCCGTGTAGCTTGGGAACGCATTATTTGTTCCGGGAATAATAATATCTTCATCAGAAGCGTGCCATTTTCCTTTCCAAAAAGTACGATATCCCGCGGTCCGAAAATAATCACCGAATGTCGGAACACTGTTTGGGTCAAGCCAAAACATATCAGGATCAAAAGCGCTCTTTGCGGCACCACTCGTTTGCGTAACACCGTGAAGAGAAGGATATTGACCTGTATAAAGAGTTGCTCTGCTTGGAGAACAAGCTGTACTTCCTGCGTAATGATTGTTAAATTTAAAGCCGTTTTGACGCAAAAGTTCTTGTGCAAGCAAATGCTCCTTGCGCCATTTTTTTAACTCTTTATTTTCATACACAGATGGAAATCGTTGTTGATCAACCATAAGAATAAGAAAATTTGGTTTTTCCTTGAAAAAGTGATGAGGAGATTTAGAGTGCGAGTCTTCTTTTACCATTATTTTCCTTCCTTCTTAACGCTAAGTGGATGAAGGGAAAGTAAGCGGAAGTCTAGTAAAAAATAGGTTTATTATCTTTTACTAGACGGTTACCTATCAGCATCATCCTTCTAATAAGGTATGTTGCCGCTTCTTAAAACGTTTAGGCGCGTTAAAATGGGCTGTGTTTTCGAAAGTGCTTCTTTTCTTTATCGAACCACTGATTAAGCTGTCTCATATATTACAGTAGATGAAAGTGGGGAGGGGAATTATGTATATTAAAAGAACGTTAAAAGTAGACCAACTGACTAATAATGATAAAGCGGCTAAATTTAAATTTATTGATGATCGAAATGACTGTTCTTTAAATATAAATATTGTGGGTGTAATCGGTAATGTAGGTGTTGACTTTGTTGATTTAATAAAAGACGATCATACGGTCGTTACGATATTAACAGAGCGAATTAAGAAAATAAAGTGGATTGATAACAATTGTCGTCGTTTTTGTTCACGCTGCCGTGGCTTTGACTGCAGCTGTTTCGACTGCCATGATGACTGCAGGAAAGGGTGCCGTAAAGTTTGTAGATGTGAGGAGAAAAAGGATCATCACTCTAAAAAGAGATGCACATGTTTCTTTGATCATGTGATCCCTTTTTGTGATGAACGCATCGAACTTCGGTTAGCAGGATTAACAGACAGCGTGAACTTTGAGCTGTTTCGTCATATCGGCTGTAAAGTAAAGCTGGAGCTCTGTTAACATGTGAAAGCGCATGAAACAGCAAAGCTATCTTTTCATCAAAAGATGGCTTTGCTGTTTTGTAGAGCATTAGTCTTCAATTTCGATAAAGCAAATTTCATCAAAGTCGATTCCTCGTTTTTCTTTATCGACCTTTAATTCAATTGACTGTTTCTTTACCTCTACTAATGTTCCATCAATTTCAAATTCTTCTGTATCGGTTTTCACATAAACAAAGCAGCCGACAAAACTTTCTAGAAACATATTTAAAGAAAGACCGAAAAATAAATTAAGAAGAAAGGGACTTTTGGCGACAACTTCTCCAAATTGAAACGTGATTGCTCTTCTTAAACATGTATCAATCTTAAGGAGTTCTTGGTCCATCTTTAAGCGAGCTGAATCATTTCGATGTTTAACAGCTAAAATTCGTTCAAACGGAATAAGTGAAAAAGTAACTTTTTTATCTATAATTATAAAATCCAATCCTGTATCTAACACTGTACCTTTTATGCTTTCAATTTTCTCATTGCATTTAAAGGTTACGATTACTTGATGTCCTTTTAAGTTTCGGAAGCTTTGCTGAAGAAATTTTAAGTTATCTTCCTCTCTTTCTAAGGCAAGCGTAAGAAGCAGCTGGTTGGCTTCCTCAATACACTCATTTAATTTTTCTAAATCTTCTGGTGAAAGTGAACTGTTTGGTGATGAGAATTTTGGCTGCGGCAGCTGCTCTGGACATTTAAAGGGAGAACAAAAGCGATCATCATCTATACAGGCAGGGACAAATTCGGGACAGCAAAATTCTGATTTGAAGCGCTTTGAATCACTTTTTTTCATCTTACTGTCTTTTTTAGTTTTACGATTAATCGTTGACACTCCTTTCTTATGTCATATTCCTACTATATGGTTAAAGAAGGCTTCTGGTAACGGACATCGATAAGATCGTTTGCAAACTTTTTCTGTTTTTTCTGTTTAGGTTGTTACATTATTTGTAAAGAACCTTTAATTTTAGGATGAATAGGACAAGTGCCTTGTATCATAATTGTTTAAATGACGGTTATGTTGTGAGGTGATTGTAAATGGTCATGCAATATATTGGCTTCTTTTTATACGGAAACATCGTAATAATGGGGATTGCTTATATGTATCTTTTTCAAACAAGAAAACTAATTGGTTTTCAATTAGGAATGAATATTGCTAATATGGCTGGAGGTTTTTTTGCGGTTGCAGCAGGAGTGCTGTTAATTTATCAATTTCCATTAAAATTTGTCACTGTTACAATTGTAACAACACTGTGCGGAATGATAGTTGGAGCGCTTTTTGGAGGATTATTTGACTATCAAACGCTCTTAACGGGTTATGCGAATGGTTTAATGATGGGAATTATGGCTCCAATGGTTGGGGCTGCCGCACAAAATAGTATTCCTTTTCTAATAATGATAGAGCTTATTTTTGTTTCTTCTCTGTTTCTCTTCATTTTGTCAGCCAAACATACATAAAGATAGGAGGGAATACAGGGATTATGCTGTTCTTTCTTGGTGGGACTTTCATTATCAATCTGCTCATTTTTGTTATTGCGTATAAAGTGCTTTATAACAAAAGAAAATTGTTCAGCGATCGCTACGGAATGGTGATGGCGATGTGCACGAGCGGTATTTTAAGCTTAAATATTGGAATGAGCATTGAATTTTTATTTTTCAATTCTTTATCTCTTAATGCGTGGTTTGCTGCTGTTATCGGAGGGGCAATCGGAATCTGTTTTGGTTCACTCGTTAAATTTCAATCATTGTTGTCCGGCTTTTTTCATGGTGTGGTTGGCAGTATGATGGGAATCATGCTTGGAGCGATCGTTAAAAACCCAGCTTTATGCAGTTTGCCTGCTTCTTATTTAATGAGTGTAAATGAAAACATCTTTATATTTAGTCTATTTGGCACGGTGCTCGTTATAATGACTTTTTGTTTAGTATATTACTCCTTAATTGTATAAAAAAGCGCTCTTATTAGAAGGGAGTGAAAGGAGTGGGGAAGCCATAAAAAAGCGAACAGAAAAGAAAATTCGGTTGAAAGAATATGTAAAAACTTTATTAGAAAGCCGACAGCGAGAATCGATAAAAGAAGATATTATTAATGAAATGAATAATAGAAGCGGCAGTGAATTTATTTCGCCAACAACATCGACGACTACTGAAGATACAAGATTATTAATGGAATACATGGACCGCGCAAATTTATTTAATATTTCAAAAGGAGATGAAACGAGGGGAAAACTGTTAAAGCTGAGAAAATTTTTAAAAGCTAAGCGAAATCAGCAGGTTGAAGTTTATTCAAAAATTGGAAATGATCCTATCTATACAGAAGGAAAAGTAAGCGCGGTTGGGCGGGACTTTGTGATGCTAACTAACTTAAAAGAACGAATTTGGATTCCATATTCAGCTGTAGAATCAGCGAACATCCCGTATGGCATCCCAAACTATTCAAATACACATCAGCACTTTATTTATGATAATAATTTACGAAAAAAGCTGCTGCAAAATTTTGGAGAGACAGTTTCAAAGCGAGATCTTTTAAAACAGCAGTTTTTTGAAGAAACATTACAAACAAATTTAGATTCTTGGCGTGAAACGTGGATAGAAGTTCACCTTAATGAACATCAGAAAAAAATTGGGAAAATAATTTGTTCAAAAAATAAAAAGCTTACATTGAATATGGTTGGGAAAGAGGAAGCCATTGTATTAAAAGAGGTTAAGTATATTGCAACCCTTCGTTTACTAAGTATTATTACACATGTTTTTAAACATTTATCAATGAATAGAAGGTAATTTAAAAGTTCGCACTCGATAAGAGAGTTAATAAATATTCAAAACAATGATTAAAGATAACGAGAAAGGGGGAGGCGGTTTTATGTCAAATGAAAAAATGGAAAAGCAAAAACGTAAAAAAGAGATGGATTTAAATGAAATGGAAATTGAAGATGAATTGTTCAGGGAACTGCAGAAGATGATTGGAGAAAATATTTTAATTGTCACAGAGTCTGATCAGTTAAATATATTTGGTCAAACATTTCGACCAGTATTTTGCGGCACAATTAGAGAGGTGTCCCAAGGGCATCTTACCTTATTTCCGGTCAATATTAAACTTGTAAATGCCCCATTTTTCCAATTTCCAACCCCACTAAGCTTTCCGCTTGAAAAAATTGCTCATTTTACATCTAATTTTGATTGTAATGAAAGAATCCCGCTTACGTAGTACTACTCTATCAAAATCAACATAAAGGGGGAAATCAAATAGTGAGGTTTAACAGCGGCTTTCCTCAAATAAATTTACCTTCTATTAATGATATTCATGATGAAGCACTTATTGTGACATTTAGAGAGGCAGTAGGAAAAAAGGTTCTTATTATTACTCCCTCGTTTCCCTACGTTTTTATCGGGAGAATTATCGAAATGGTTGAAGATTTCGTTGTTGTTGATGTCAATGTAACGATTGTATCAGAATTAGAAAACCGGATATGGAAAATTCATGTACACCGAATTGAGGCCTTTTATATTGAACGTAAAGGTCAGCCGAAAATCCCTGATCTTAAGGATGATTTTTAGAAAGAAGGAGGGAGAGGCGAATGAAACGGTTTTATCATGTCGTTGCGATCCCGATTCGAATTGTGTTGAATAATTTTGGTGATCATGATGAAGAAGGACTTATGTACGTTTTAAAGGAAAACGAAAGCAAAGTAAAAGAACAAGTTCGTAAAAGTCCGTTTACACCTGTTGATTTAGTGCAGCCGCTTTGTATTCGCGCAAATGTTGATGATGATGTTGAAATATTATTTGAAAATCAAACACACCTTCCGGCCGGGATGCACTTTCAAGAAGCCGACTATGATGTGTTAACATCGGACGGCGCAAATGTTGGCTTTAATCCAAATACACTTGTCAAACCGGGTGAGCAAATTCTTTATAAATTAGGAGTGAATCATGAAGGTGTTTATCTTTTTACCGACCTAGGAAATCCTGACAGCAGTGATTGCGGTTCTAATATTAACGGTTTGTTTGGCTGTATTTTTGTGCATAGTCGAGGCTCTTGGTGGACGGATCCTGTAACGGGAGAACCAATTAACAGCGGTGTATTTGCTGATATTCATCATCCTTTTTTACCTTCATTTCGCGAGTATGGATGGATTTTCCATGATGAAATGCCGGCTAAGGATATAACCGGAAACCGACCGTTAGATCCCGTTACAAATCAGGAAAGGGAATCGACTCATGCGATTAATTATCGCTATGAACCTGTTCAAAACAGGCAAAAATTAATTCAAGAAGGGGTTGTCTGCCCGGACTGTGAAGGCGAAGAAGTTCACCATGACTCTTGGGCGTTTGGTGATCCGGCTACCCCGATATTGCGGGGATATAAGGGTGATCCAGCGAAAGTAAGGCTTGTTCATGCTGGTGTAAAAGAAACTCATGTTTTTCACTATCATGTTCATCAGTGGTTTAAAGATCCTACTAATACAGAGTCTGAAATTATTGATGCCCAATCAACAAGTCCACAAACGTGGTATACGGTTGAACCGCTCTACGGTTTAGGGTCCCTGCATGGAGCAATTGGAGATGTAATTATTCACTGTCACTTATACCCACACTTTGCGGTTGGGATGTGGGGAATAAATCGTATTTTTAATACGCTTCAAGATGGAAGCCAGTGTTATCCAAATGGGGTACCAATTAAGCCACTCCAGCCTTTACCTGACCGTCCTTGTCCACCAAAGCCGACAAAAGAGCGACCGGGCTTTCCAAATTTTATCCCCGGAAAAGTTGGCTGTAAAGCACCGCGTCCGCCGCTTGGAATTGTTGGGGGGCGTGAACTGACTGAATTAGAAAAAAATGCGGCCGTTCCTAATGTTAGACCTGGAGCTGTTTTTGCAGATCCGTGTCGTGTTGCTGAAGACCCAGTTGTGAAGGAGTTTAATATCTCGCTTATTCAGCTTCCAATCGTTTATAACCGTCAAGGATGGAACGATCCAAAAGGCAGGATTTATGTTCTTGATGAAGATATTGAAGATGTGTTAGCAGGTAAAAAAGAACCAGAGCCGCTCATTATTCACACTCCAGCAGATACTTGTCTGAGAATCAACTTTACAAACCGTCTTCCAGAAGTAGCAGGCGGCGATGCATTTCAGCTTGTAACAAGAACATATGAAGCGGCACTGCACATTCACTTCGTTAAATTCGATGTATTGGTATGTGACGGGGCAAATGTTGGCTGGAACTATGATTCAAGTGTTTTACCTGGAGAAACGATTCGCTACGAATATTTTGCTGATGTGGAGTTAAAAGCATGGTTTTTCCATGATCATTTGTTTGCCAACTTCCATCAGCAGCACGGTGTGTTTGGCGCAGGGGTTATTCATCCACGTTTTTCAAAATTTCTTGATTCAAAAACAGGAGAAGAGGTGGATCATGGCACACAAATTACCGTTACACAGCCGCTCATTCCAGACTACAGAGATTTTGTGTTAATGGTTCAAGATTTTTCACTTCTTTTTGATAAAAACGGTTGTCCACTAAATCCCCCGGAATTTCCGGGCTCTCAAGATGATCCCGGTTTATTCGGTGTCAATTATAAAAATGAACCGCTTCAGTTTCGTTTAGGTAAAGACGATGATCCTGCTTATTCGTTTAGTTCGTTTGTAAATGGTGATCCTATTACTCCAATCTTACTTTGCTATGAAGGAGATCCAATTCGTGTTCGATTGCTGCAGGGTGCCCATGAAGAATCACACAGCTTTAATATTCACGGTCTTCGCTGGAAAGCAGAGCATCCAGACGCAGAAACAAAGTTTAAGTCCCAGCAGCATATTGGCATTTCCGAGTCGTTTACATTTGAAATGACAGTTCCTTTCTCAGGAGATTATTTATGGACTTTTGAAACGGAAGAAGATCTTTGGAATGGATTGTGGGGATTAATTCGGGCCTTTAATCAAGAAGTTGATTTTCTCATTCCACTTAATGATCGACAGCCGCCTCCAAAGCGAACAAAGCCGCTCCCGGAGAAAACTGGGAAGCCGCCAGCCCCTGCTGAAATTATTGAAGTTCCAGCCCCTCCTAACGCACCAGTCAAACGTTTTGACATTATCGCCTTTCATACACCGATTGTATACAGCAAATGGGGCGAAAAAGATCCATTTGGTATTGTGTTTACTTTAAAAGAAGATATGAATGATATTCTTTCTGGTAAGAAAAATCCTGAGCCGCTTATTATTCGTGCCAATCAAGGAGACGTTGTTGAGGTTCACTTAACGAGTATGCTCGAATTTGGTAAATTTCCGTTTCCAGACGGCATATGGCCGTATCCACCTGTCAAAGAACAAGCCTTTTACCCTCCTTCTGTGCGAATCTCACTACATCCGCAGTTAATTCAATATGATGTAAAATCTTCGTCTGGGGAAACGGTTGGATTTAATCCTGATCAAACAGTTGGACCTGGAGAAACCATTACGTATAAATGGTTTGTTGATGTGGAAGTTGGCGCTTGCGGGATGTGGGATATGGCTGATATCCGAAATCATAGATCACTTGGGACATTTGGAGCCTTCATCGCAGAGCCTCGAGGAACTGAAGTTTTAGATCCACAAACATTAAAGCCGGTAAGGACAGGGGCAAATGTTGTCTTAAGAACACCTTTTGTCCCTGATACGAGAGAATTTGTACTTGTCATGTATGATGGTGCAAGATTAGTTGATAAAAACGGAAAACTTATCGTTGACCCTGTGGATGGTATTTTAGGGGGAGTCGATCCTGAAGAACTTGATGATCTTGTTGATACGTATGATAACGGTTCAAGAGGCTTTAATTATCGAACAGAGCAGTTAATTAATCGATTACGTCAGCACCCCGTATTAAAAGATTTATTTAGTTCAAAAGTATTTGGTGATCCCTCCACACCGGTTTTTGAAGCATATCCGGGAGATCCAATTACCATTCGACTTGTGAATCCATCTGAACGCCGCCGCAGTCATACGTTCCATTTACATGGTCACTATTGGAATACAGATGATAAGGACATTGTTTCACAAGTAAAGTCCATAGAAGGAGAAATCGTTGCAGGGCATGCGGTTGATTTACAGCTTCATTACGGGGCAGGAAGCTTTTATAATTTTCCTGGCGATTATATGTACCGTTCCGGCAACATCCGCTGGGATATTGAGCAGGGGATGTGGGGAATACTCCGTGTGCATAAAAACCGCCAAAAAAATCTTCCGCCATTAAAGAATAAAAAGCGAATAGAATGAGAGTTTTTAAGACTTTGTAACAAGGTGTGAAAATAAATGGGCAAAAGATCTGTATTACTTTTTCTAGTTATTAGTTTCATTGGATTTGTCATCGTGTATTGGTTCTGGCCGCACAATGAAAAATTGCCGATCTTGGATAAAGTCGATGCTTTTCAGTTAGAAGATGTTCATGGAGAAACCTATCAATTAAATAATGGAAAAATAAAATTAATCACCTTTTTTTACACGAACTGTCCAGACATTTGTCCGTTAACAATGATGGATTTTAAAGAGCTGCAAAGCGAGCTAAAAGAAGAGGGGTTATTTGGAGAGAAAGTAGAACTAGTTGCCATTTCATTTGATCCGGAAAATGATCAGCAGCAAACCATTAAGCAATATGCTAAATCATTTCAAACAGATCTATCGGGATGGAAGTGGTTAAGAGGCACCCCAGAAGAAACAAAGCAAATTGCAGGAGGATTACAAATGCAGTATCAAAAATTGGAAGGCGATTTTTTCTCGCATTCTACAACAATGTATTTACTTGATCAACATAACAACATTCGTGCTATTTACAGTATGGCTAATGCGAATAAGCCGATTGAAAAGAAGGATATTTTAGAAGATATTTTTTTCTTAGCTGATCATTTCTAAAAAATAATGGCCTGTACAGATTTAGCAAACCATTACCATTAAACTGGTAATGGTTTTTTATAGGCAGCATAGCACATAATTTTTATATTCTTATCCTGTAGTTTTATCTTAAGAAATTATTGAAAACCTGCTAATGTTTTTGCAAATTGAAAAGGTGTTGTTCGAATTTTAGATAATGTTTTATAGTCTTTTAATACCCTTAAACTCTTACAACCATAAACGCCGCTGTTTACTTCAAGAATCCAAGGCTTTTGATGTTCATCAATAATAATATCAATGGCAAAATCGCCAAACTGACCTAATTCATTATCAATCGTTTCACAAATTTCTCGACAAGCTTGAATTGCTTTATTCATCATTTTATTAGCTGCTGCTTCCTCAACATTAAAGAGAAGCTGCAGTGCTTGTGTTCCTTTATACAGTTTATCTAGATGTTTAAAATTAGTAACAATGCTTTTTTGCTGTGCAAATCTTCCTACTGCTCCTTGGCAAATCCACTGTTTTGTTTGATCTTTTTGAAAATAAAGTCGGAAGTCTACTTGGTGCTCTTTATAGAGCGTGACAATGGCTTGCTGAACAAGATATCCGCTTTTTCTTGTAAGAATCTTATTAAAATATAGCGCTGCCGTTTTTTTTGACGTAAAAAACCTTTCTTTCTTTTCTTTATTAATAACAAGGATACCATTGTCCTTCCTTTTAACGAATAAAATACCATTTCCCTGCATGCCTTCTATCGGCTTCACATAAACTTTGTCATATTTGTAAACCATCTCTTCTAAATCTTCTATGGATCGAAAAACTTTTGTGTGGGGTAAAAGATTTTTTGTTTTGTTATTTAATGAACATACATTCCAGAAGTCAAGCTTATTAAAATAATTCGTATTAAAAATTCGATTTCCTAATGCTGATTTTAAGCTTTGCTGAATATTAAGAGGTGTTTTGATCTTTTTATATAAAGAATCGGGATAAGGGAATATCTCTTTTTTCCAACGATTTTTTGGTGTCTTTGCTGAGGGGTTATAATAATAGCCGATCATTGTTTCGTTGTTTATGTTAACACTATCGATTGCACATACAAAAATAAGTCCGCGAATGGAAGTGTAATTCTTGAAATAAGAACGATACTGCTCCAATTTTTTTACAGTTAAATCTTGCAGCCTGTTTTGAGCCATAAACGCAATAATAGGACCAATATGAAGGGTATTTTCTTCAACTCGTATTTCATAGGAGAAGTCGTCTGGAAGTTGAAAAGGCATATCGTTTTTTGCTAAACCAACAATATGGGCAGGGATATGTCTATTTGTTTTAATGATAAATTCCTTTGACCAGTTTCCAATTTTAATGGTTAATGTATTTGTTTCTAAAGCATACGTTTTAATAAATTTAGTTGATAAGTAGACTTTTGGTTTTCTTAGCATTGCATTTTCTGTACTGACTAATGTGCCGGATTGTTCTCTTGATTGATCATAAATATACTTAATCTTAATCATTGTTTCGTCCTCCACTTATTCACACAATTAATATTGTAGTATATGAATAAAGCGGAGGATGTGTATAGGAGAAAAGTGGAAAGAATTTATCAATTTTCTACTGTTTTAGTTCGAAATGGCTGAAGTCTGCTCAATGTTCATTCTTTTTTGATAGACAATTTTAGATAATGTAATGCTGAACTCATATAAAATTAGTAAAGGAACGATCACTAAAATATCAGAAATAAAATCTGGTGGTGTAATGAGTATAGAAATAACAATGAGTGCAAAATAGGACATCTTTCTTGCTTTCACAAGCTTCAGCGGATTAACAATCCCAAGTCTGGTTAAAAACATAATTACAGCAGGCATTTCAAAAAGAAAGCCAAAAGGTAATGTTAAATTAATGACAAACTTAAAATACTTATCGACGGTAAAAAATGTTTCAAATTGATCTCCAGCTAGATTTTTTAAAAACGATAACACAAGTGGAAATAGAACAAAATATCCAAAAGCAATTCCAAATAGAAATAAAAAGAATAAACCAGGTATAAATGCTAGGGTTGCCTTTTGTTCATCCTTTGATAGAGCTGGTTTCACAAATTTCCAAGCTTGATAGGCTGCAGTTGGAATCGTTAATGCAATAGCAGCAACTCCGGCAATGACCATATAAATCCACAAAATATCTCCAGGTCCGAGCAGGGCTAATTTATCATCTAAATCTTTTATTAAAAATTCGTGGATATCTTTTACGAAGAGAAAAGATATAATAAGTGAAACTATAAAGGCGATTAAAGTAATAATAATTCGTTTTCTTAGTTCTTCCAAATGTTCAAGAAAGGCTATTTCTCGTTTATCCATATGTAAAACTCCTTTCACAAACAAGAAAGATGTAAGCAGGTTTTTGACCTACCTACATCTCTTGCATTTATTAGCTTCCAGTTTTGCTTGGATTTTTTTCAATAGCTTGAAGTTTATTTCCATCTTCTGTATTTTTCTTTTCTTCGCTGTCACCATTTACAAGGTCATTTGTTGCTTTTTTAAACTCTTTTAATGTGCTTCCAAATGCACGACCAATTTCAGGTAATTTAGAAGGTCCAAAAATGATTAAAGCGATCACGAGAATAAGAATTAATCCAGGAATTCCGATGTTTTGTAACATTGGATTACACCTCCTATGAAATAAAAGATAAGAAGCAGTAGGTTTTATAATATAGGCATACCATGTCGTTCTAATGCTGCAGCTTCTAAGGTCGACATTCCTTTGCTTTCAGCAAAGGCTGCCAGCTTGTCCGAAACACTTGGAGCTAAATGAGCAGGAGGAGCTGCATGGTTCATCGCACGTTGTCTCGCAGCATTTCTACGAGCAAATGGACCCCAAATGGCAAAGGTAATACCCGGAGATTGCATGTTGACAAAAAAGGTATTTCCATCAGTTGAAAACGTTGGTCCCGCAAATTCCGAACCGTTAAGTTGGTTTTCAGCAAATGGATAAACGTTCCCTTCTGGAGTAAGCCCGATAATTCGGTCATTTCCAGGTCCATCTTCAGCGATCCAAAGGTCTCCCCAAGGAGTAATTGTAATGTTATCTGGCATTTCTAAATCATTGCTAGCAGACGATTCATAGAATAGCTCTAAAGTATTAGTAGCAGGGAAGTAACGATAAATACGACCAAGGTTTTCCTTGCCAGCACTTGTGTCATCAAACCAGAATGCACCAGCAGCAAAATATGCTCCCTCTAAGCGGCTAAATTGAATACAGCCAAGCTCTCTTGCATCTTCTTTTGCTCGCTCAGGGTTGACTTTTTTCCAAATTATTCCAAATATTTGTCCGTTTGTAAAGTTACCTGCTGCTGCAGCAGGTAATTCGTCAATTGCTGCTGCTTCAAGAATACCGCCGTTTTGTAAAGAACCAAGCTTTTGACTGCGGTCATTTGGCGTAAAACGATAAAGAAAACTTGGGTTGTTATCTTCTGTTAAATACCAAATCCCTGTTGATGGATCAACAGCACATGCTTCGTGGGAAAAGTAACCCATATCTCGAATAGGAGTTTTAGACATTTCATTTTCAGGATCATGTGGATTCACTTCAAACACAAAGCCGTGACCAAGTTCACGAGTTTCTTCACAGGTTAACCAAGTTCCCCAGGTTGAAGGACCTCCAGCACAGTTGCGAATATTACCTGAATTAGAAACATATTCGTTGATAACTTTCTGATTAGGTGCAACAACGAGAGTAGTTGTTCCGCCAGCTGCACCTTTACTCCAAGGATTTTTCCCGTTTACAGGATATTGAGAGTTCGTTCCAAGTTCATGGTTTCGGACAAGGATTGTTGTGTTTTTAAGTCCTGGAAAGGCAGCCATTCCATCGTGTCCAGCAGGGACTAAATCACCGTTTGACATTTTGTCTCCCGTTCTCGAAATAATTTTGTAATGAAATCCTTCCGGAAGATCTAAGAGACCATCTGGATCCTTTACTAAAGGGCCATATCCGCCAAACCTACTTGTTGGATTTTCTTTTGATGCAGCTAGTCCACTTTTAGCAAATCCGAGTGAAGATAATCCAGAAGCACTAAGTGTTAATGCTGCAGTACTCATACCGCCAACCTTTAAGAAATCCCTGCGATTCATGTTTCCGTACTTGTTTCGGTTAACCAATGAAGGTCCCTCCCTGAATTTTTTAGGCTGAGCTGCCTTGGAGTGATTCTATAACCAACATAACAAGTAAACGTTAAGAGATTATGTTGCTATTATTAATTTTTTGTTAATTCAGAAAAAATAGTTCCTGAGTAGGAGGTCTAAAATACTGGAAAATGGAATAAGATCCCTAGGTTTTAAACTTTATATTTATAAAGCATATCTCTTTTATATTTTCCATACATTGAAATAAGAAATAGATTGGGAAGGAAGATAGAAGATGCAATTTTTTTATGGGCAGCAAATGCCGCTGCGTATTCTAGATGAAGCAGAATTTTGGAAGCATCAAGAAGAGGAACATACAGTGGTTATTCGAGAATTAGTCGCAAATCTTGAACAACAATTTGTGGATGCGTTAAGAAAGTGGGAGAAGGCTCTTTCCGAAACACATCAGCAGGTGGTGCGCTTTACTGAGTCTGTCATTCGCTCGCCGTATTATGTTCCGACAAAGCTTTATCAAGATGTTTTACAACTTGTTTCCTTCTGCTTGCAGCAAAGTCTAGAATTTATAAAGCTTTGTCAAATCATTAAAACAGAAAGCAAAGCGGTGAGTGAAAATCCAACAGCAAAAGTTGTGTTAGATCATATTATCCGTGAATCAGAGTATTTTGTTGGCATTGCTCAAACACTTCTTTATGGAGCAAATCATACATACTAGCCATAATATAGATAAAGAAACTGCTGTAGAGTAGTTTCTTTTTTTATGAGATGAATGAATATTGTCCCTTTTTAAGAACTCTTTAAGCACAAAAACATACTTATATTACAAGGTTATGCTGTGAGGAGTGTTCGTTATGTGGTTTGTAAATCTTTTAAAAGGTCATCGTACTCCAATTATTGTTGTACCAGGATTATTCGGTTCAATGAGTAATGAGATTATTCCGGGGACAGGAAGCTGGAGTTTTGGGATCGCTAAATATGCCTATGAGCCGTTTATAAACATGCTTGAAGAGATGGGATATGTCCAAAATAAGGATTTATTTATTGCTTTTTACGATTGGAGAAAGCAGATTCCGCATTCAGCAAAAGATTATCTTTATATGAAAATAAAGGAAGTGAAACGGAAAACAAAAGCGAAAAAAGTCCATCTTATTTGTCACAGTATGGGCGGGCTTGTAGCGAGGGCATATGTACAAAGTGATTATTATGAAAATGATGTTCAGCAGCTTATTATTTTAGCAACACCAAACGCCGGTTCTACCCCGAATTACAGTTATTGGACAGGAGGGAAAATGCCGGGACATGGTCATCATTTTAATGCCGTTCATCTTTATATGGAAGTTTACCTTTGGCTGCTTGGTAAGCTGTATAAAGGGAATCAAATTGAAGCGATTCATAAACATTTTAAGGGATTAAAAGATATTATGCCTGGTAAAGATTATGGAAGTTATCTTATCAATGAAAATAAAAATGGTACAATGTCCTTTCTTTCATATGAAAAAATGAAAACAAAAAATCCATTTATTGATTCTTTAAATGATAATCGCATTTTAATTGAAAAAAGAGGAATAAAAGTGACACTTATTGCGGGAATTGGGGAAGAAACTGTTCAATACTTAGAAGTGATTCCGTCTGATTCAAAAACAAAATGGGCAGATGGTCAAGTGGTTGGAGAAATTAAAACAGATGCCGGTGATGGCAATGCATCGTTAAACAGTGTATTTCTTATTAATGGAGATAAATATATGCTAAGAGGCAGTCATATTGAAATCTTGACAGAAAGTGAACCAATTTTACGCAAAAAACTGCTTGGAAAAGGGTTAAGCAATCATAAAAAAACTGCTAAAACAAAAGAAGAAAAAGATGAAATAATGATTTTAACAGAAGGGAAAGGAGACTTCTATATAAGTGAAGATAAGGAATATAAACATGTTAAAAAAGGAATGAACTTTACTTGTGGCAATATTCATTATGAGCAGTTCAGTGATACGTTGAGTTGTCTTTTAATAAGTGGTAAAGATCTAAATAATATAAGGTTAAAATATAGAGCTAAGAGTGAGAGGCCTGTTGAAATTATTATGAAACAAAAAGGAATGCAGGGAAAATCACTGCAAAATAATATGAGTGCTGAAAATGAAATAGAAATTATTTAAGTGAAGAGTTTAGAAGAATTGTTATAAAAGTTACACATATTGCAGTGGGATACAATGTATAGTAAAGTATAGTAGAAAAATAATCTTTAATATGAATATTTATCCAGTGAAAGGAAGCGAAGACAAACTATCTATAATTGGGCACTTTGATAGTTTTGAGCGATTAGTGCAACCGGCCATTAATTAACACTTGTTAATTGATGGTCTTTTTTAATGAATCAAACTTATCCCTTGAAATAGGAAGAAGAAATGGTTATAATAGATTTAGAACAAATGTTCGTATTCTGTTTAAAAGTAATATAAAGCACTTTTTGTAGAGACTTAATCGCTATTAAAATCAAAAATATATTTAATAAGTCATTTGAGATTAAATTTAAGGAGCTCGGAACAGTTGGTTTTATTTCGTATAAAACCGTAAAAAATCATATCAAATCGAGAGGAATTGGTTTTATATGAACTGTTCCGTGCTTTCAAGCCTCAGTGAGTGTAGTCTTTTGAAAGAAAGACAGCATGATGAACGACGTTGTCAGGGAGCGGTCAAGACATACCCTTGGATGTTTCTCCAGTCTGAGGCTCTATGAGTGCTAAGTAAGACCGTTTCCTACCTCTTGGAAACGAAACAGCGAACGCACACATCCCGTCTGATGACTTTGGCAAGGGGAACGATCCCCTTTTCGAAGGAGGCTGACCAGAGATGGTCTCATACTGTTTTGTGTTAGATCAAAAAGGAAGAAAACTCTCTCCGACAAATGAAAATAGAGGTTGGGTTCTCATTCGAAAAAACAAAGCAGCACTCATCAACAAGTTTCCAATGGTGATTCAGCTTTTTAAGGAAGTGCTAGACGAAGAAATCGATCAAACACCGATTCATTTTAATATCGATGATGGCTCTAAATTTACGGGCATTGCCCTTGTGCAGGAATGCCAAACAAAAAACAAACCGGTCTTTAAAGGAACAATCGAACACCGCACCGATGTAAAAGACAAAATGGACACAAGAAGAAGCTATAGAAGGTATAAACGCTCTCACAAAAAATATCGTCCAAACCGGTTTAATAACCGTTCATCATCAACAAGAGAAGGTCGTATCCCACCAAGTATCAAACAGAAAAAAGAAGCAACATTACGCGTGTTAAGAAAACTAATAAAATGGATTCGAATAAACCACATCCATTTAGAAAATGTGATGATCGATATTCGCAAGCTCGAAAAAGGCAGTCAACCTTATCGGTGGGACTACCAAAAATCCAATCGATTAGATGAAAACTTACGGTTAATGAGAGACGATTTTACGTGTCAAGATTGCAGAAAGAAACAATGCCGTTTAGAAGTTCATCATATTATTCCTAGACGTTTGCAAGGTTCAGATTCGATTCACAATCTCATTACGCTCTGTTCTTCCTGTCATGAAAACGTAACAGGAGAAGAAACCAATCATACGAAACGTTTCTTCGATAAGATTCAAGAAAAAAAGATCTTTTTCCATGATGCGATGCATGTGATGCAGGGGAAAACCTATCTCCAACAGGAATTGAAAAAAATCGCGCCTCTTACGCTCACAACAGGAGGAGATACGGCCAATCGACGGATAGACTGGGACATTGAAAAATCCCATTCAAACGATGCCATTGTTCTTTCCCAGTTACACGTTTCTTCTAAGCAGTGTCAAATCAAGGACTGGGTCATAAAACCAATGAGAAAGCGTTCCAAAAAGAAAACAGAAAAAGTCAATGGTTTTCAACATCGAGACTTTGTCCGTTATACGAAACGAAATGGGGACGTCTATGAAGGATATATTACGGCTCTTTATCCTAAAAAGAAGCAGTGTAATTTCACTACAACAGAGGGAAAGGTTTTAAAAAGGTATGGAGTAAACCGCCTTAAGCTTTTATGGCGTTTTAGCCACATTTATTTTTTGAATAAACCTGAATAAAAAAGGATGTGAATCTGGTTAGATCTGTTTTTTTCTATAATAAAACATGATTTTAGTTATTTTATATGAATTTAGATGGTTTTATATATTAAGATTTAAGGAGGTGTAATCCTGGTTGCTGTGGGAAGATCATTATTTTTTGTTTTTTCAGCAGTCAGGAGCAGCCGATGGGGAAAGTGATTGTTGTAACTTCAGGTAAAGGTGGCGTAGGGAAGACATCGTTTACAGCAAATTTTGGAGCAGGACTAGCACTTGAAGGCAAGAAAGTATGTTTAATTGACGCGGATATTGGCTTAAGAAATCTTGATATTCCTTTAGGGTTATCCAATCGTATCGTATTTGATATTTATGATGTAATGGACAGTAAATGTTCAATAGATAACGCTATTATAACGAGTAAAGATTTAAGTAATTTATCATTTATACCCGGCAGCAAAGACAGAACGATGGATGAGCTGAATATGAAACGATTTCAAACAATTGTTTCTGAACTTAAAAAAATAGTTGATTATGTAATTATTGATTCACCGGCGGGAATTGAAAGTGGGTTTGAGTTCGCGGTTTCTTCTGCGGATGAGGCGCTTATTGTGACAACATTAGATCAAACGGCTGTAAGAGATGCCGATCGTGTCATTGGAATTATTGAAGAGCGTTTTAATATTCCATTAAAATTTGTAGTGAATGCTGTTCCGATAAAAAAGAATAAAGTCCTTGGGAGTATTGATGTTATTAAGGAAACACTTCAAATTGAATGTCTTGGAAGCATTTATTGGAATGAAGTGTTTATTAATCAAAAAAGTATGGTTGTTATTGACCCTAAGATAAAAAGCGGCTTGGAATATCGGCAGCTTACTAGAGATTATTTAGGTGAGAGGTCAAGTCAACTAAATTCCTCTGATCACTTCTATAAAGATGAAAAGCACTTTTTAAACTTTCTTATGAAATTATGGAAACGGAAAGGTAAGGAAAAAAATCTTTCTCAAAAAGATATTTGCTCTTCCAATTCGTGATAGATGTGTTATCGTTACTTGAGGAAGAAAGCTAATATATACAGAATGTCTTATGATGTTTGAGGCAAGACTAACTTGTAGAGAAAGAGCTTTAGGAAGTAATGAAAGCGAAATGAGCAGTATGCTCAAATAGAAAGGGAATTTTATTTATGGAAAATTGGTCGGTATTATCAACACTTCAACCATTTTTGCAAGAGGCATGGCAGGAAGCAGGTTTTACTACTCCTACAAAGGTTCAAGAGCAGGCGGTGCCGTTCATTTTAGAGGGAAAAGATGTAATCGCTGAATCTCCAACAGGAACAGGAAAAACTGTTGCATATTTATTGCCGATTCTTGAAAAAATTGATCCTAAAAAAGAGAGTATTCAGGCTGTAATTTTAGCGCCGTCAAGAGAACTAGTGATGCAAATTTTTGAAGAAATTCAAAAGTGGACAAAAGGAAGCGGCATTACTCCTGCTTCTTTTATTGGCGGAGCGAATATAAAAAGACAGATCGAGAAGTTAAAAAAACGTCCACAAATTATTGTCGGTACAACGGGACGTCTAATTGAGTTAATGAAAATGAAAAAAATTAAAATGCATGATGTGAAAACCATTGTAGTAGATGAAGTCGATCAAATGATTGCTGAAAATAATCTTCAAAGTGTAAACGATATTATAAAGTCTACACTAAAAGAGCGACAAGTTGTGTTCTTCTCAGCAACAGTATCAAAAGAGGCTGAAGAAGCTGCTGGACAGCTAATGACTAAATCTGAACTGATTCGAATTCAGAAAGACAAACAAGAATTAGCAAAAGTTGAACATATTTATTTTGTATGTGAACGCCGCGACAAAATTGATGTGCTTCGCCGGATTATTCGAATGGAAGAACTAAAAGCATTAGCCTTTGTAAATGATATTGAAAAATTATCTGAAGCAGCTTCAAAGTTAGCTTATAGAGGTCTTTCGCTAGCTGTATTAGATGGAGAGTCATCAAAAAGGGAAAGAGAAGCAGCAATAAAAGATTTTCGCGCTGACAAAGTGTCCTTACTTCTAGCAACAGATGTCGCTGCAAGAGGGTTAGATATTGAAGGGTTAAAAGATGTGATTCATTTTGATCTTCCTGACGAGGCTTCTCAATATACACATCGTTCCGGAAGAACCGGGAGAATGGGTGCTTCAGGTCGAGTGATTTCAATCGTTACAGAACGAGAAGAACGTCATTTAAAACAGATTGCCCGTGAGTTAGGAATCCGTCTTGAAAAGAAAACCTTATTCAGTGGAAAAATGGTGGACAAAGATCAGAGAAGTAAATTCAGCAGTAAAAGCAAAGGGAATAACTATCCTAAAAAAAATAACAAAAAACTCCGCAAGTAAAACGCGGAGTTTTTTGTTTGGTGTCCAGCTTCAACGCCTATCTCCTCGACTCAAATAACATTACGATGTAAAGAAGCTTTTCTTACTTAAAATACTTTCGTTGTCCAAGATTCACAATTCCAAGTATCTGTAACAACATCATGATAAAATTCAGGTTCGTGGCAAATAAGCAGAATGCTTCCTTTGTATGCTTTCAGGGCGCGTTTCAGTTCATCTTTTGCATCCACATCAAGGTGGTTTGTTGGCTCATCGAGAATGAGTACATTTGTTTCTTTGTTAATAAGCTTACAAAGTCTTACTTTCGCTTTTTCACCGCCGCTCAACACTTGAATTTTGCTTTCGATATGCTTTGTTGTTAAGCCGCATTTTGCAAGAGCTGCGCGAATTTCATATTGACTGTAATGAGGAAACTCTTTCCATGCTTCTTCAATACATGTGTTTGTATTGGCTTCTTTTGACTCCTGTTCAAAATAACCAAGTTCTAAATAGTCACCAAGCTCAACCGATCCATTAAGTGATTTAATTTCACCTAGAATACTTTTAAGAAGTGTTGTTTTTCCGATTCCATTTGCGCCGACTAACGCAATTTTTTGTCCGCGCTCCATTCGTAAGTTTAATGGTTTAGAAAGCGGCTCATCATAACCGATGACGAGGTCAGTTGTTTCAAAAATTAATTTACCAGGCGCACGTGATGCTTTAAAATCAAATTCCGGTTTTGGCTTTTCTTTGCCAAGTTCAATCATTTCCATTTTATCGAGCTTTTTCTGACGGGACATCGCCATATTCCGCGTTGCAACACGGGCTTTATTTCTAGCAACAAAATCTTTCAATTCAGCAATTTCCTGCTGCTGCTTTTTAAAAGCAGATTCGAGCTGCTGTTTTTTCATTTCATGAACTTTTAAAAAGTTATCATAATCGCCAACATAACGGTTTAATTCTTGGTTTTCCATATGATAGATTAGGTTAATCACACTGTTCAGAAACGGAATATCATGAGAAATAAGAATAAAGGCATTCTCGTATTCTTGTAGATAGCGTTTTAACCAAACGATATGCTGTTCATCTAAATAGTTTGTCGGCTCATCTAAAAGAAGAATATCAGGCTTTTCAAGCAGCAGTTTGGCAAGAAGCACTTTTGTTCTTTGTCCCCCACTTAAATCATGAACATCACGATCAAGACCGATATCCTCTAAGCCAAGTCCGCGTCCGATTTCTTCAACTTTTGCATCAATTACATAGAAATCATTATTCGTTAACGTATCTTGAATCGTTCCTACATCTTCAAGAAGCTTTTCTAACTCTTCAGGTGTAACATCAGCCATTTTTTCGTACAATTTATTCATGTTATTTTCAAGATCAAAAAGATATTGAAAAGCACTTTTTAATACATCACGAATGGTCATTCCTTTTTCAAGTGCCGCATGCTGATCAAGATAGCCAACGCGAACGTGCTTTGACCATTCAACTTTTCCTGCATCAGGCTCAAGTTTGCCTGTTACAATGTTCATAAACGTAGATTTCCCCTCACCATTTGCACCAATTAGACCAATATGTTCCCCTTTTAAAAGACGGAAGGAAACATCATTAAAAATAGCACGATCACCAAAACCGTGACTTAAATTTTTTACTGTTAAAATACTCATGTTATGCTCCTTTTTATAAAAAGAATGTACAGCATATTAATAGAATAATAGCTGAATAATAGGGATGTTTTTATATGTTTAAAGCCTTTATCGTTAAAAATAAATGTCATACAAACTGATTATATATGAGTTGATACAATGATTAAAGGGAAGTTTAAGAATAGGTAATTATTTTCAATGTGATTTTTGTCACATAAAATATTTCTTTTATACGTCATAATCAAATGGTTTATAAGAATGATTGATTGAGAAAGTAATCATATGACATGTAAATGAAGAACAAGAAGGAAATTGACAAATAAGAAAACCCAGTGTTACATTTGTACCTCGGTGACTATTTTTTAGTGAATGAAATAAATTTAAAAGAAGCATTATGAAAACGAGAAAATTAGAACGATGCCACAATTAAAATGATTGTATAATTGGTGACATTTCCCTGAATACTAATCACAAAAAAAGTGCATGTTTCGTACAAGTTGTTTATGGAAAAAAGTGGTTGTTTAACCATTATCCAATTTTAACAGGAAATGAATAAGGTGTCTTTTTTCTTGGAAGCAGGCTTAATAGTAAAAAAGGAGCTTAACAATTATGAAAGAACTTCATACATTTGGGTGGTACGCAGCCCGCGTATCAAAGCATCTTCCTAAAGATGTATTTAAACCGGTTCCAGCACGTTTGTTAGGGGGACTTGCTTATTTAATGGTTGTAACTGCAGGTTTTCTTGCAATTGGTTTGTTTGATCTTCATCCATTGATTAACCTTGGTATTGCTGTTATTTTAGGTGGAAGTTTTGCGGCAATGGGTTTTTTAGGTCATGAAATCTTACATGGGACCGTAGTAAGAAAGGCGTGGCTTCGCGATTTGCTTGGGGCAATTGCTTTTTGGCCGTTAAGCACTGGTCCGCAGCTTTGGCGTAAATGGCACAATATGAACCATCATCTTCATACACAGGATGAAGAAAATGATCCTGATGCTTGGCCAAGCTTAGAGCAGTTTTCAAAAAGTCGTTTTGTAAAGTGGATTTATCGTTTACCGCTTTCATTCCGTGCATTCTCAAGCTTTAGTGCCCTAACGATTTCTTTTTCACTGCATTCATTGCGGATGTTTATCGTTTATATTAAAGAATTTAATCCGAAAAAACGCCGCTCTGTTTGGCTGCAGTTAATTTTACCTTGGGCAACTTGGATTGGATTGCTGTTTTTAATGGGGCCTGCAAACTGGTTTTTTGCATATCTGCTTCCATTATTAATTGCAAATTTCATTGTGATGAGTTATATTTCAACGAATCACCGTTTAAATCCGCTTGTACCGGTAAATGATCCTTTAGCAAACAGCCTGACTGTTACGGTGCCAAAATGGGTTGATGTGCTTCATTTTAATTTTTCATACCATACAGAGCATCATCTTTTTCCAGGGATGAGCCCAAAGTATTATCCATTAGTAAAGCAGCATATTAAAGAGATGTGGCCTGAGCGCTACCATGAAATGCCGATGGATAAAGCGCTGAAAGCGCTTTGGAAAACACCGCGCGTCTATTATAATCATAATGACTTAGTAGATCCACATGAAGGACGTCTTTACGGTTCACTTGGAAATGGTCTTGATCCAGAAAATATCCAATACCGTGAAACAGATATGGATGAAGAAAAAGAGAGTAAAAATATGGCTGTTAATCGTAATTTAAATGTAAAAAAAGGATAAATATAAACTAAAGCCCAAACAATATGTTGTTTTGGGCTTTTTTCTTATCAAGTAAATTTTTTTATAGTTTATGTAAAGGATCTTAAAAGTGAAAGTATTTTATAAGGAAAACAGAAAAAGCGTGAGCCGCCCCATTTATGGTACTATTATGGATAGCGACTTTGAGAGGATGTTACGATGAGTAAAACATTAGTATTAGCTGAAAAACCTTCTGTTGGAAGGGATTTAGCGCGTGTATTAAACTGCAGTAAAAAAGGTAATGGTTATATAGAAGGAAGTAACTATATCGTTACATGGGCTTTAGGACATCTTGTTACATTAGCTGATCCTGAAGTATATGACGAAAAATATAAATCATGGAACTTAGAAGACTTACCGATGCTTCCATCACGATTAAAGCTTGTTGTTATTAAAAAAACAGGAAAACAATTTCAAGCGGTTAAAGCGCAAATGAATCGTAAAGATGTTAATGAAATTGTGATTGCGACAGATGCGGGACGTGAAGGAGAACTTGTTGCCAGATGGATTATTGAAAAAGCGCATGTGAAAAAGCCGATTAAACGGCTGTGGATTTCTTCTGTCACAGATAAAGCAATTAAAGAAGGATTTCGTAAGCTTCGAAATGGCAAAGCGTATGAAAACCTTTATGCATCAGCAGTCGCGCGTTCTGAAGCTGACTGGTTTGTCGGCATTAATGCAACGCGTGCGTTAACGACTAAATATAATGCCCAGCTTTCTTGCGGCCGTGTCCAAACACCGACACTTGCGATGATTGCAACGCGTGAAGAAGAAATTAAAAATTTTAAGCCAAAATCATTTTACGGACTTCAAGCCGTAACAGACAGCAGTTTAAAGTTAACATGGCAGGACAGCAAAACAAATGACATAAGAACATTTGTAAAAGATAAGATTGAGAAGCTCGAAAAAGCGGTAAAAGGGAAAGCTGCTGAAGTATTGGAAGTAAATAAAACGGACAAGAAAAGCTATGCACCGCAGCTTTATGATTTAACAGAGCTGCAGCGAGACGCCAATAAACGGTTCGGCTATTCAGCGAAAGAAACGCTGTCAATTATGCAGAAGCTTTATGAGCAGCATAAAGTATTAACGTATCCACGGACAGATTCAAGGTATCTTTCAAGTGATCTTGTTGAGACGCTTCCAGACCGATTGAAAGCGTGCGGTACAGGAGAATATGCTAAATTAGCCTCGAAAGTTTTAAAAACGCCGATTAAGCAGAGTAAATCATTTGTTGATAACAGCAAAGTATCTGATCACCATGCGATTATTCCAACAGAAGAGCGCGTATCATTAAGCGCCTTAAGTGATAAGGAAAGAAAAATTTATGATTTAGTTGTAAAGCGTTTCTTAGCGGTATTGTATCCGCCGTTTCAATATGAACAAACGACGATTAAAGCGAAAATTGGCAATGAGAACTTTATCGCAAAAGGAAAACGAGTCCTTGCTCAAGGCTGGAAAGAAGTGTATGACAATCAGTTTGAGGATGAAGAGAATCAAGGAGATATGAAGGAACAGCTGCTGCCGAGCATTTCAAAAGGTGATATCTTAAAAATTTCAACTCTTTTACAAACGAAAGGAGAAACAAAGCCGCCGGAGCTATTTAATGAAGGAACGCTTCTATCTGCGATGGAAAATCCAGCAAAATATATGGCAGGTGAAGATCAATCTCTTATTAAAACGCTTGGTCAAACAGGTGGACTTGGTACGGTGGCAACGAGAGCGGATATTATCGAAAAGCTTTTTAACAGCTTTTTAGTTGAAAAGCAAGGGAAAGGAATCAAAGTAACCTCTAAAGGAAAGCAGCTTCTAGAACTTGTTCCTGAAGATTTAAAATCTCCTGCTTTAACAGCAGAATGGGAACAAAAGCTTGAAGCGATTTCAAAAGGCTCACTTTCCCAAACATCATTTATCAATGAAATGAAACAGTATGCAAAAACAGCTGTAAATGAAATTAAGCAAAGCGAACAAAAGTTTAAGCACGATAATTTAACTGGCAGTAAATGTCCTGACTGCGGTAAGCTGATGCTTGAAGTAAACGGCAAGAAAGGAAAAATGCTCGTTTGCCAAGATAGAGACTGCGGTCACAGAAAGAACATTTCAAAAGTTACCAATGCTCGCTGTCCAAACTGCCGTAAAAAGCTTGAACTAAGAGGACAAGGAGAGGGACAGATTTTTGTATGCCGCTGCGGTCACCGTGAAAAGCTTTCTACGTTTAATGACCGACGAAAAAAAGAGAAAAATACAAAAGTATCAAAGAAAGAAGTTTCAAAATATCTAAACAAGCAAAAGAAAGAAAAGGATGACTTTACAAACTCTGCATTAGCGGATGCTCTTGCAAAGCTTAAGTTAAAGTAATAATAAATTAAATGACAATAAAAGAGGGCTTCTCCGCCAGCTTAACTATTAGAAAATAATAATTGATGCTTTCTCCAGGTACAATGGTAGCTGGAGTTTTTCCTTTTAGAATCCTATTTTTCACTATGCTAGAATGGTTTAAAGAAGAAAAAGTGGTGAAATACAAGTACATATAAAAATGTTAAAGGGGGAAAACAATGAGTATTTTTGCTTCGGATGCATTAAAAAATGAACATATCTTAATTAACGGTGCAACAGGTGGAATTGGCTGTGAAACGGCGAAAACAATCGCAAAAATGGGCGCGAAAATAACGGTTACAGGTAGAAGTGAAGATAAGCTGCAAAACTTAAAAAGGGAACTAGATAAGCTTACATCTTCTGAGATGATCTATGTTCATAAAGCAGATTTAACAGACAGCAATGAACGTGAGCGCTTAGTTAGTGAATCAACAGAAGCTTTAGGGAACATTACTGGACTTGTAAATTCGGTAGGAATCACGTGTGGTTCAACGGTTGATGAGTTGTCAGAAGAAGATCTATTTAACGTGATGAATGTAAACTATACATCTGTTGTGTTATTAACACAGCTCGTTTATAAAGAAATGTTAAAAGAAAAAAGAGGCGCAATCGTCAATATTTCCTCACTTTCAGGACTAAGAGGGACATATGGAAATACTGCGTATGCCGGTTCAAAATTTGCGATGATGGGTTTTACCCAGTCAATGGCAGTGGAAGCGATTCAATCAAACATTCGTGTCAATGCTGTGAATCCTGGCTTTGTTGATACAAAAATGGGACGGGATGCGATTAAACGAAAAGCGCGAAGAAACGGTATAACATATGAAGAACAGCTAAAAAATGTAGAAGCAGACATTCCTTCAGGACGTATTACAAAACCAGAGGAGGTTGCAAACGCAGTTTCGTTTTTACTAACAGAAGCAGCAGGGAATATTGTAGGAGAATCTCTTAAAATTTCTGGTGGGGTTGTGATGAGATAAAGAAATAAATCCTTAGAAAAAGAATTCATTTTTGAAATTTTATTGGAGTTGTAATAGAAGTGCCTGTTTCTTTTAAAAGAAACAGGCTGTTTTTTTAGTATAAACCGCCTTATCTTTGAAAGAAGGATTATATCAAACTCCAGATATTAAAAGATTTATAAATTTTTTTGTTGACGTTTTCAAAAGAATTGTTTATACTCATATGTAAGTTCAATTATGTAAAGCTTTACATTTTATATTTACATCCTTTTAATAAAAGGATATTATTTTATTTAAAAGTGTAAAGCTTTACATTTAATAAAAGTTCTGTTTTTTATTTAAGCTAAAATGTAAAGGTTTACAATTAAGGAGGATAATGATGAATTATAAGCAGCAGGCACAAGAGATTTTAGAAGCTATAGGCGGGAAAGAAAACGTAGCAGCAGCTGCACATTGTGCGACGCGTTTAAGACTTGTTTTAAATGATGAAGAAAAAGTGGATCAAGAGAATCTCGACCATTTAGATGTTGTCAAAGGAACGTTTGCAACAGGTGGGCAATTTCAAATTATTTTAGGCACGGGTATCGTTAACCACATTTATAAAGAGTTGATTTCCTCAACAGGGTTAAATGATATGTCAACAAAAGATGTAAAAGAGGCAAGTACGAAAAAGCTAAATCCGATTCAACGCTTTGTTAAAATGCTTTCTGATATTTTTGTACCAATCATTCCAGCCATTGTGGCGGCAGGTTTGTTAATGGGAATTAACAACTTATTAACAGCTCCTGATTTATTTGTCGAAGGAAAATCATTGATTGAAGCAAATCCGGAAATGGCTGATCTTGCGGCACTTATTAATACCTTTTCAAATGCAGCCTTTGTATTTCTTCCAATCTTAATTGGATTTTCTGCAACACAGCGCTTTGGGGGAAACGCTTATTTAGGAGCCGCGCTTGGGATGTTAATGGTCCATCCTGATTTGTTAAACGGTTGGGGCTATGGCGGTGCTCTTGTACAAGGAGAAGTACCGGTTTGGAATATTTTTGGATTTGAGATCGAAAAGGTTGGATATCAAGGGACCGTACTCCCTGTACTGGCAGCATCGTATATTTTAGCGAAAGTAGAACAAGGATTTCGTAAAATTACACCATCTTCGCTTGATACACTGTTAACGCCGTTATTATCGATTTTTGTTACAGGAATTTTAACCTTTACGTTTGTAGGACCTGTTACACGTTCAGCAGGTAATGTATTAACAGATGGTATTATTTGGACATATGATACAGCTGGTTTTATTGGTGGTGCCATTATGGGCTTATTATATGCACCAATTGTGATTACAGGAATGCACCACAGTTTTATTGCAGTGGAAACACAATTATTAGCAAATATTGCTAAAACTGGCGGTTCATTTATTTTTCCGATTGCGGCGATGTCCAATGTGGCCCAAGGAGCTGCTGCACTTGCTGTCTTTTTCGTTACAAAAAATGCAAAAATGAAAGGAATTGCTTCAGCATCAGGAATTTCAGGATTACTTGGTATTACAGAGCCCGCGATGTTTGGCGTAAACTTAAAGCTTCGTTATCCGTTTTTTGCGGCAATTGCAGGTGCTGCTGTCGCTGCCGCATACATTACCTTTAATAAAACATTAGCTGTCGCGCTTGGTGCAGCTGGTCTTCCAGGTATTATCTCGATTCAAGGGAAGTCAATTTTTCACTATATTATCGGGATGGTATTGGCGTTTGCTGTCTCATTTCTGTTAACACTTTTCTTATCAAAACGCTATGAGCAAAAGAACAAACAAAATGAAAGTCATGATACGAATGCAGCATAAATCTGAAGGTGATGGGAATGTCTCAATAGGGTCTGACACTATGCTTTTGAGACATTCCCGTCAAGTTCTTCATTCTTTTTAAAAGGGGACATTTTTAATGGAATGGTCAAGAAAACAACGTTACAGACGTATTGAAGAATCAAAGCCAAGCGAGATGATTACATTAAAAGAAAAAATTGATTCCTGTCCATGGCGTCAACATTTCCACATCCAACCTGAGACAGGACTATTAAATGATCCGAACGGCTTTTCCTATTTTAACGGGGAATATCACTTATTTTATCAATGGTTTCCGTTAGGTCCAGTCCACGGCTTGAAATATTGGTATCATACAAAATCAAAAGACTTGGTCCATTGGGAAAATGTTGGAGTAGGAATTGAACCCGACAAGTATTATGAAAGCCATGGCGCATTTTCTGGAAGTGCGATTGAATATGAAGGAAAATTATATTTAATGTATACCGGAAATACGCGTGATGAAAAATGGATAAGACATCCGTATCAATGTTTAGCAGTAATGGATAAGGAAGGAAATACTGAAAAGCTTCCTCATCCTGTTATTTCACATGTTCCTGAAGGATATACTGATCATTTTCGCGATCCGAAAGTGTGGAAAAAGGGAGATTTCTTTTATGCGATTATCGGGGCACAGCGTGATGATGAAACAGGATGTGTTGTGTTGTATCGCTCGCAAAACTTAAAAACGTGGGATTTTGAAGGTGAAATGGAGGTTCATAAAAGCTTACAAGAGTTCGGGTTTATGTGGGAGTGTCCTGATTATTTTGAACTTGATGGTAAAGGTGTCTTAATCTTTTCACCACAAGGAATTCAATCTGAGGAAGATCGTTATCAAAATATTTATCAATCAGGTTATGTATTAGGAGATCCGATGAAGTATGAACCGCCAGTATTTCAGGATGGAAACTTTATTGAATTAGACCGCGGATTTGATTTTTATGCACCGCAATCAATGTTGTCACCTGATGGAAGACGTCTTTTGATCGGCTGGATGGGTCTTCCGGAAATTGAATATCCAACTGATCAAAACGGCTGGGCGCACTGCTTAACATTGCCGCGTGAACTAACTGTAAACAATAATAAATTGATTCAAAAGCCGGCAAAAGAACTTCAAGCACTGCGAAAAGCAAAGAGTGAAATAGAAGATATACTTGAAAATGAAGTGAAAACGTACAGCGGTTTTGAAGGAGAAACATATGAGTTAATTTGTCAGTTTGAAAAAGGATCTGCTGATGAATTTGGTGTTTTTCTTCGTGTTGGAGAAAATGAACAGACAGTTGTAAAATATGATGCTGGCGGGAAAAAGGTAATCTTTGACCGCTCCCATTCTGGTGAGCAGGTTGGTGAAAGTTATGGGACAGTAAGAAAATGTTTACTGCATGAAGAAAAGATTACGTTTCAAATTTTCGTTGATTCCTCTTCAGTTGAAATTTTTGTGAATGATGGAGAAGAAGTATTTACAGGGCGGATTTTTCCGAAAACTGAAAGCCGAGGTATTGCGTTTTTTGCGAACGATGGTTCTGTAAAAGTGAATGCTGCGAAATGGACGTATAATTAAAATAGTTTCTTCAACGCGTTTGTTTTTTGTATAATAGCTGTAGTAAGTTTAGGCGGTGTTGTGGCATATGAAGAAAGAAATTAATATAACAGAAGTCGCAAGGAAAGCAGGCGTATCGACTGCAACAGTATCGAGAGTCTTTAACAATTCTGGACCAGTAAAGGAAAGTACAAGAAAAAAAATCGAAAAAATTATTGAGGAAACGGGCTATCGCCCTAATATTTTAGCGAGGGAACTAGCAGACAAGAAAACTCATTTAATCGGGCTAATTGTCCATGATATGAGAGGGGAAGGAATTCCCCGCTCGATTACCGGTGTAAGCACTGTACTAGAAGAAAACGGCTATAACCTTCTTATTGCATGTTCAAACGGCAATATCAACAGCGAAATAAAGCATTTTGAAATTTTTCGTTCAAAGCGAGTTGAAGGGATTCTTTTTGCGACAAAAGAGTTTAAAAAAGAGCATCGTGAATTAATTAAAAGTTTACCAATTCCTGTAGTAGTCATGCTTCAAGATACAGAGAAAGAGCAAATTTCATATGTAACCTTTGACAATTATAATTTTGGAAAAGAGTCTGCCCAAAAATTAATTGATCTTGGCCATAAACAGTTTGCTGTTGTGGGAGGACCTATGCATTCGGTAAACTCGGAACAGCGAAAAAAAGGAGTACTCGATGCTGTTTCAGAAAACGGCATCGCGATTTCCCCATTATTGATCCGACATGGCGATTATTCGATTGAAGAAGGTTACATTCAGACAAACAAAATGTTAGCGGCAGGGACATCATTTACAGCTTTAATTGCGATTAACGATGGAATGGCGATCGGGGCTGTTAACTGTTTGCAGGACCATGGCATTCGTGTACCGGAAGAGGTGTCTGTTTTAGGGCTTGATGACACCGTACTTGCAAAAGCGTCAAGATTAGAACTTTCAGGTGTTTATTATTCCTATTCTGAACTTGGAAAAGAAAGTGCCCGGCTTTTATTAAAACAAATTCAAGCAGATGAATTTCAGTTTGATAAATATATTGTGCCCTACACGATTAATCTTCGCGAAAGTGTTGCAAAGCGGAGGCACGTGTAGCAATTAATATTAGGTTTATTCTTTTATATACTTTATAAAATTGAGCTCCCTTACTTTAAATCTTTAAAGTAAGGGAGCTCAAAACATATATCAGACAGATGATCGGCCTGCCATTTCGAGAGATTAAGAGGTCACCTCCTTTGCTCCCAATGATAAGAACATCTTTTGAGCTCTAAATTCCTTTAAAAGGAGTTTTTTATTATGCTTCTAGAGACTTATTTGACTGCCAAAGTTGAGTTATGAATATTAGGTGATTGACTTTTTAGAATTGGCATATACATGGATGAGCAAAGATGAAAGAGGTCGATTGTATATGATTACAAAAGAACAATTGAACGGATTTGAAATATATACATTGCAAAACGAGAATCTTAATGTCTTTTTGTGTCCGTCACTCGGCAACAATCTATTTAGAATATGGGATAGACGCATGAAGCGTGAAGTGCTGCGAGAGCCTCCTAATCTGAAAACGCTAAAAAAAGAACCGATTTTTTACGGTATACCTGTTTTATTCCCGCCTAATCGAACTCGTTTCGGTCGTTTTGAATTTCAAGGAAGAGTATATCAATTGAACATTAACTGGGAGAACAAGCATAATAATCACGGATTTCTTGCTCGGCATCCATGGAAAGTCGACTCCACTATGCAAATAGGGAGTCACCAGTCCATCACTTCAACATTTGCTACAATTGATTTCCTCGATGTTCTGCAGCAGTATCCTCATGACTTGCTTTTTATCATGACATACGAGTTAATGGGGAGTAAACTAACCCAAAAAGTAAGTATTACAAACCGCGGCAAGGTGACGGCTCCTGTCGGATTCGGGTTACATCCATGGTTTCGTATTGATCATGAACCGCAAAAATGGACGCTAAAGCTTCCTGTTTCCTATGAATGGGAGTTAGATTCCGAACTGATGCCAACTGGAAGGTTGTTAACTTTGGGACCTTACGAATCGTTAACTAAAGGAATCAATTTACAGGGTCTACAAATTGAGAAATTGCTTCAAATCGGCAATCGCCCCCATGAAGCAGTGCTTTCCAAAAAAGGCTATGAGATTCGCATTCAAACTTCCGATTTATATCGGTACTGGCTCCTTTATACAATGGGAATGACTGATGAAGTTATTAGCATAGAACCTTATACTTGGGTAACCAATGCGCCAAATCTGGATTTGCCTCCTGAACTAACCGGAATGAAAGCCCTTCAACACGGTAAAACGATACACCTTAAAGTAATCATCGATATTGCTTACACATAAAAATTGAAGCCAATATTTTCAAAAATGCTTAAAAGCACTGACCATATCAAGTTAGTGCTTTTTTCTCTATACAGCCTTCATACATCATTTTACCAAAGCTCTTTATTTCGAGATGTTCATTATTTTATATGAATATATACCTGTTTAATATTCGAGTGAATTTCATAATTTTAACTCTTTTACTTGAAGAAGTTCAAGAATTATTTCCTTATTATAGAATTTATTCCAAGAAAATAATTGGATTCTAAAAACATATGACATTTTTAAAAGATGTTAGAATTTCCGATTTTATAAATAGGTTTTAAAATAAGAAGTGTAATCAAGATAATTACTAACACACTAAATCAACACAGGAGGGACTGATATAAAAAGACAAATGTAACCGCTATCTCTTTTTGAGGTGAAAAGTCAATCTTTTAAGTAATTGTATTGTAAGCGTTATTATAAGTATCTTTATTGTTTAATTGTTTAATTGTTTAACCGTTTCAAGCGTTAATAAATTAAATGAAGGGAGCATTAAAAAATGAGAAAAAAATTAAAAAAGTTTTTAAGCCTTTCAATTGTTTTAGTGATGATGGCAGTTAGTGTGTTAGGTTGCAGTCAAAAAAATGAAAGCTCTGAAGGTCCTTCCGATAGTCAAGGAGGCGGTTCTGAAGTCACGATTGATTTTGCGATTCATGTTGCAAATCCAAAAGATCAAGAGCCAGCTTTTTATCAAACCGTTCAAAAATTCATGGAAGAAAATCCTGATATCACAATTAATTTACAAGGTACTGACCAAAAAGAACATATTAAAAAAATAAAAATGATGGCTCAATCCGATACTCTACCAGATATTTTCTGGATGTTACCAGCTTCAGCGAAAGAGCTTGAAGAGGCAGGGATGCTTCTTGATTTAACAGACTTTCTAAATAATAACTCTGAAATTGTTGAAAAGTTCCATACAAATATGCTTGATACTTACAAGCTTGATGGCAGCCAATTTGGTCTTCCGTATCAGCCTTTAGTTACAGGGCTTTGGTATAACAAAGCATTATTTGAAAAATATAAGGTAGAACTTCCAGAAACGTATGCAGACTTAATAGAAGCGGTAAAAACGTTTGAAGAAAATGATGTCGTTTCCATTGCAAAAGGTTCTAAAGATCCTTACTCAGTATGGGCATTTTTAACGATGTTATCGAGATATGGATACTTTGACAAAATCGATCAAGTTCTTGCTGGAGAAGAAAGTTACAATAACGAGGATTTCGTAAAGTTTTATGAAAAGATTGCAGAGTTAAGAGACTTAGGAGCATTTCCAGACAACGTATCAACTTTAAATTACTTCCAGGCTGTTGAAATGTTTTCAAGTGGCCAAGCAGCAATGCTTGATGCCGGAGTATGGGAGACGAAAAGATTTGAAGAAAGCGCGATGGCAAACGATGTCGGCTTCTGGTGGGGACCAACATTCTCTGATGGTGTAGGAAATCAACAAATCACTTCGATCGTACCAGCGGCTCCGTTAGTGGTAAATAAAAAGGTAGAAGATAATGATGCGAAATATGAAGCAGTCATGAAGTTCTTGAACTTTTATTACAGCGAAGATGGCGCACAAATTATGTTAGATAATCAAGTTCCTCCGATGATTAAATTTGAAGGGGAAATCGATGAAGAGAAACATCCTGTATTTGCAAAGGTTGTGGAGCAGATGAACAAGCCGGACTGGGAAAGTCAACCGAACCAACCAGATCTTATTGTATCAGAGCCTGTCGCCAATGCGATGTATGACAGTATTTATGGCGTTATTAACGGAATTTATACACCGGAACAAGCGGTGGATGTAGTAGCGAAAAAGATTTCTGAACAGTAAATTTGGAACACTTATCCTGCCGTACTGTATAACTTGCGGCAGGATAAAAGAAATAACGTAAATTTGATTTTCGTCCAGTAATCAAAACAAGGAGGGGTGAAAATGATTTGGCTTAGTAAAAAGCGATATATCTCTTTTATGCTGCTGCCTTCATTGGTTGTATATTCAGCTTATCTTATTTTACCAGTAATTATAGCGTTTTATTATAGTCTTACGAAGTTTTCAGGAATTGGCAAGCCGGAATTTATCGGGTTAAAAAATTATCTGCTCCTCATGCAAGACCCATTCTTTTGGACTTCTTTAAAAAATACAATTATCGTTTTAGCGGTTACATTACTGATTTTAGTACCTAGTTCATTTTTACTCGCATTGCTTCTGATTAGGAAGGTGAAAGGTGGAAATGTATTAAAAGCTTTGAACTTTGCACCTGCTGTAATTGCGCCTATTCTTGTAGGGTTAATTTGGGTATTTATTCTTGATCCTGAGATTGGATTTGTGAACGTCTTCTTACAAAAAATAGGGTTAGAAGAGCTGGCATTTAAATGGATTGGCGGAGAAACTCTTACACCATACTCGGTGGGTATTGTAGAAAGCTGGCGGATTTTAGGGTTTATCGCAACAATATTTTTAGCTGGGTTAACTACTATTCCTCGCGAAATTTATGAAGCTAGTGAAATTGATGGTGCTAATAAGATGCAGCAGTTAATTTTTGTTACGATTCCTATGTTGAATGAAACATTCAAAATTAATGTGATCCTAATTATTACATTTTGCTTTAAAATCTTTGAGACTGTTTTACAGCTTACAAATGGAGGACCTAACCATCTTTCTGAAGTGCTTGTAACTTATATGTATAATGTAACCTTTATTTCAAGTGAATATGGATATGGTATGGCGGTTGCTGTCGTTACATTTATTATCACGATTCTATTTACTGGCATTTACATGATGTTTACGAAAAAAAGAGCTGAAAATTAAAGGAGGTGAGAGTAATGAATCACGTTGAGGAGCAAAGTCGAACAGATAAGATGATCATTCAAGCTGAAGAGAAAAAAGTTAAAAGAAAAATAGGATCATATGCGCTTATTTACGGAATTACCTTTATAGTGATGCTTCCCTTTTTATGGATGATCCTATTATCTTTTAAGACAAATAGTGAAATTTTAAATAGTCCTTTCGCTTTACCAGCAAGTTTTAGTTTTGAAAACTATCAAAAAGCAATTGAAACACTTGATATTCTCTTAATGTACAAAAATACCTTTATTATCGCTATTGTGACAATTGTGGTGGAGATTATTATTACGTTTATGAGCGCATTTGCGCTAAGCAGAATGATATTTCGATCGGAAAAATTAAGAGGAGGACTTACTTATTTCTTGTTACTAGGGTTAGCGATCCCACCTTTTATCCTGTTATTTCCGGTATATCGAATTACAATCATGTTTGATTTGATGAACACGCATGCTTCCCTTATTTTACCGTACATTGCAACATCTATTTCGTTTAATACGCTGCTGTTTACAGGGTTTTTAAAAGGCTTTCCAAAGGAACTTGAAGAAGCCGCGATTATTGATGGATGTAATTTATTTACTCTTTGTAAGTCAGTTGTTTTTCCAATTATTAAACCGGTTGTGGCAACGATCTTTATCTTTAATGTGCTTTATGTATGGAATGAGTTTCCGTTTGCCGTTACGTTAATTAGCAGTGATGCATTAACGACTGTTCCGCTTGGTATCTCAGAATTTAAAGGAAGATGGAGCATCGATTACGGCGGCATTATTGCTGCAAGTATATTAGTAATGATTCCGCAGTTAATCTTCTACGGTTTTTTCCAAAAATACATTATTGAAGGAATGACTGCTGGTGCAGTTAAAGGATAAAAACGACTTTAGTAATAACTGCTGACGCAGTTGAAAAATAAAAAACTATTTTATGGAGGAATAAAACTATGAAAACAATGTCAAAAGCAAACACTACTATTTCAAATGGATTCATGCAAAATTTAACAAGACATGCTGATGTAAGATCAGCAAGACTTTCAAGCTCTGATCAAACAGGAAGAAACCAAGATTACTGGTTAATTCCACCAAATGAGTCAGTTGTATTAGGTGAGATTGCAGGACCAGGCTGCTTAACGCATTTTTGGATGACATCTTTCTGCAGAAAAATTATGGGGCCAAGTATTGTTGATCCGGTTTTAGGAAGTAATGTAGCGCCTGTTAATGAAATTCATAATGCATTAGGAGTGACTTGGGAGGAGCAGGATCCTTTCTATTACCGAAAAGCATTGATTAAAATTACTTGGGATGATCAAGATACACCGAGTGTATTAGCGCCATTTGGAGACTTCTTCTGTGTCGGACATTCATTACCAGGTAACTTTGAATCAGCACCATTTAACGTATCTGTTAAGCCGGAAGAAGCTAATAAATTTGGTGCTCCTGCTGCCTTAAACTGCTTCTTTCCAATGCCGTTTAACAAAAAAGCTAAAATTGAGATAGTGAATGAAAATGATCTTCCATTTGGCTTATACTTCTATATTGATTATGAGTTATGCAAAGAAGAATTACCTGAAGATACAGTATATTTCCATGCAAATTGGCATCGTGAAAATCCTTGCGAAGGATGGGGAAATGATCTTCAAGTAAACAGCCCAGCAGTTCAAAGTGTAGCGAACCTAACGGGTGAAGATAACTATGTCATTTTAGAAACAGAAGGAAAAGGACATTATGTTGGCTGTAACTTATCCGTAAACCACTTCCAAGGAAGCTGGTGGGGTGAAGGTGATGACATGATTTTCATTGACGGAGAAAAAGAACCAAGCATTAATGGAACAGGTAGTGAAGATTATTTTGGACATGCGTGGGGCATGCAGAAAAATGCTTTCTTATATAATGGTTCAATTATTCATGAAAGTGAAAAACCTGGCTATCAAGTTTCATATAGATTCCATATCGCAGATCCAATTCATTTCTCTGAAAGTATTAAAGTTACACTTGAGCACGGACATGCAAATCATTTATCTGATGACTGGTCTTCAACAGCTTACTGGTATCAAACATTACCATCTCCAAAACTTGATATTCTTCCAGTAGAAGAACGAATTCCACATGTTGCAGAGATGCCTGCTGTTACTCAAAAAGCTAAAAAAGGGTTAAATAAAGAGCAGCAAAAAGCTTATGAATCTGCGAAAGAAAGAGAATTAGCATATGTGAGCGAGAAGCAAAATCAGATGGAATTAAAGTACAACAAAACAAGAGAATCTTCTTTAGGAAATAAAGAGCATGCTAAACGCGTGAAAGATTCACTTAAAGGTGAATAATTTCAAGAAGTAACTCAATAATCAGCTATTCATGAAGTTTAAAGGCTTTTAATATGAGAAAAAAGCAGGGAGTTGAAATAAATGAAAAATTCTCTAGATTCGATCAATTTAAAACACCAAGAAGCGATTAATAAAGCAAATGCAGAAATAGAAAACAAAAAAGATGAAGTTAAGAATAGTCCTTATCGATTACAGTATCATTTCATGGCCCCTACTGGCTGGATCAATGATCCTAATGGTCTTGTCCAATATAAAGGCGAGTATCAATTATTCTATCAATATTACCCATACGCTTCTAGCTGGGGTCCAATGCACTGGGGACATGCAAAAAGTAAAGATTTAGTACATTGGGAGCACTTATCTGTTGCCTTAGCACCATCAGAGTCATACGACTCTGGTGATGTACAAGGATATGGATGCTTCTCTGGAAGTGCGGTTGTAGACGGTGAAGAGCTTGTATTAATTTATACAGGACATGTTGATGATAAATCGCCAATGCAAGTTCAATGTATTGCAGCAAGTGAAGACGGCGTCAATTTTGAAAAGTACAGCCAAAATCCTGTTATTGATAACTTCCCATCTGACGGCAGTAAAGATTTTAGAGATCCAAAAGTATGGAAGCATGAAGAGAGATGGTACATGGTAGTTGGTTCCAAGAAGGATGGTAAAGGAAAAGCTGTTCTATATGTGTCTGATGATTTAAGAAATTGGGAATATAAAGGAGCTGCTGCAGAAAGTGACGGCACCCAAGGAGATATGTGGGAATGTCCAGATTTGTTTCCACTTGGTGATCTTCATGTGCTAATTGTTTCTCCAATGTACGGTACTAAAAACGAAAAAACGTTTTATGTAATTGGCGATATGGATTATGACAAAGGTATTTTTACACAAGAAACGTGTACAACATTAGATTATGGTTTTGATTTTTATGCACCGCAAACATTAGTTGATGATAAAGGTCGAAGAATTATGATTGGCTGGATGGAGAAATGGCTAACAAAAATGCCTTCTCAAGAGCATGGCTGGGCTGGGGCCATGACTATTCCAAGAGAGCTCGTACTAGAAGGAAACAAAATCGTTAAACAAAAGCCTGTATCTGAGCTATCTGAATTAAGATCAGATTATAAGAAATTAGAGGCATTTGAAGTAGAAGAAACAACGACAATTCATGAACTGCAGGAGCAAGTTTCAGAAACTATCATTGATTTTAATATTAATGAAACAACAGCTTCAGAGTTCGGCATTCAATTAAGATGTTCAGAAGATGGCAAAGAAAAAACAGAAATCCTGCTTGATCTTACTAACAAAGAGATTGTAATGGACCGTGAACATTCTGGATGCGGTGAAAAAGGAATTAGTAAAGCACCGCTCGTAGTAAAAGATGGTAGTGTTAACCTTCGCATCTTTATGGATACAACATCTGTTGAGGTTTTTGTAAACGACGGCGAGCAAGTGATTACAAATCGAATTTTCCCCGATGTAAACAGTAACAAGTTTAATATCTTTGCAAAAGATGGGAAATTAAGTGTAAACAGCATGGAATCATGGAAACTAGGTTCGGTGTGGAAGTAGAGGAGAGTGATGTTGGGACCTTTGTGAGGTGGAGGTCCCATTCCTTTTCATTATGTAAAAATGCTGGATGAGTATATGACGTTTTTAAATAAAATTAGCTAACAGGGAGTGAGGAATGAGCATGCAGTACAGTGGTCTTACAGGATTTCTATATCGTATTTCTGAATGGAGTATGCGTTTGGCTTATGTCAATCTCTTATGGATCAGCTTCACCCTTGTTGGACTAGTGCTTTTTGGATTATTTCCCGCCACTGCAGCGATGTTTGCGGTTATTCGAAAATGGGTGATGGGTGAACGAGATGTTCCGGTATTTAAAACGTTCTACCAAGCGTATAAAGCTGAATTTTTAAAGATTAATCTATTTGGATACATTTTGGCAATTATTGGCTATGTATTATTTATTGATTATCAATTTTTTGATTCAATGGAAAACTCTAGTTTGCATTTATTGTCTTATTTATTTTTAACTTTATTAATCTTTTACGGTTTATTTCTACTGTATGTATTTCCAGTTTTTGTTCATTATGACATAAAAACATTTCAGTTAATAAAAAATGTTTTTTTAGTAGCTATTTCAAATCCTTTCTCTACAGTGATGATGATTGTTGGAAGCTTGCTCGTTTTTTTTATCACATTTTCTTTTTCAGGTTTATTTTTATTTTTCAGCGGCAGTTCCTTAGCGCTGTTGTTAATGTGGTCAGCTTATCGCGCTTTTATAAAAATTGAACATCGCCTCTCAAAAATAGTGGAACAAGGTCATTAGTTCATAGAAAATCTAAATAGAAGGAATTTAATATGCATAATGTATTAACTGATCAGGAGAGATAACAATGATTCATAAATTAAGTAACCAAGTTCTTATTCATAGTTACAGTAAAGCCATAGAATTACAACTTGACACCGCTTTTATTTCTTTGTTGCAGGAAGAATTAAATAGAAGAAAGTTCACATTAAGTCAATATCTAAATCCTAGTTGACTAATAAAACTGATAGGTTAATAATCTAAAATTCAATTGGAACAAGTGAGGGATAATATGTATGATGTAACGGCATTAGGTGAATTGTTGCTTGATTTTACACCAAATGGAACCTCTGAAAATGGCAGTTTACTATTAGAAAGAAATCCTGGAGGGGCTCCTGCTAATGTGTTAGCGGCTTTAGCAAAACTTAATAAGCAAACCGCTTTTATTGGCAAAATAGGAAATGATCAATTTGGTCATTTTTTACATGAAGTATTGAAGGAAAATCATATTAATACAAATGGTTTAATTTTTTCTAAAGATATAAATACAACATTAGCTTTTGTGCATTTAGATGCAGATGGGGATCGGTCATTTAGTTTTTATCGAAATCCAGGTGCAGATATGACACTTGATAGTAAAGAAATAAATAAAGAGATTATAAGAAATTCTCGCATTTTTCATTTTGGTTCTATTTCGATGACGCATGAACCAGCAGCAGCCGCAACACTTGAAGCAGTTAAATATGCGAAGGAACAAGGGAAGATTATTTCTTTTGATCCTAATTTAAGAATGTCTCTCTGGGATACACCTGATCATGCCAAGCAAAAGATTTTGGAAGGGTTAGAATTTGCAGATGTATTAAAAATTTCAGAAGAAGAATTTCAATTTATTACTGGATATACAGACCTAGAAGAAGGAACAAAGTATTTATGCAGTCATTACGGTGTGTCACTTGTTTTTGTAACAATGGGTAAAAAAGGTTGTTTTTATCGAATTGGCGATTATACAAGCATTAAGGAAGGTTTTAAAGTAAATGCTGTAGATACAACAGGAGCTGGAGATGCTTTTTGTGGCGGTGTTCTTTATAAACTTATTGAAAAAGGAGAACACCCTTCTCAGTTAAAGGTTTTTGAGGTAGAAAATATCGCTCTGTTTGCTAATGCATTAGCAGCAACTTCTACAACTAAAAAAGGCGGCATTCCAAGCATGCCGTCATTATCTCAAGTCGAGGTGTTTTTAAATGAACTGAAAAACAGCGTTGATAGCATTGGATTATAATATTTATTTTAAAGTTTATAATACACTCTAAAGTGGCAATCGGATTTATTTCTGCTTGCCTTTTTTGTTGTGATGAAAATTATTATTATATTTCTTCATTAGATCAATTTTTTACCTTAGTTTTGAATTATTGTATTTTCTGAAAAATATATAACATTTTTTAAAAATATTAGAATTTTTAATTATATAAATACATTATAAAATAAGAAGTACTATGAAGTGAAAAGTTAGCTTAAAAATTATAAACAACATAACTGAGATCTTATAAAAAGCCGAATGAAAGCGATAACAAAAAAAGTTGGAATTTATTATTATGAACTTATAGAGAGGTTAACAATGATTTATATAAATACTTATATTGTATTGGAGAGATAAAATTGATTAGAAGAGAAAAAGAAAACAGTTTAAATCTTTTAGTTCGTTCATTGCCAATCATTATTTCTTTCCTTCTATTAATCTTTCCATTTGCACTTCTTTTATTAGGCAAGCTGTTTTCTTATGAATTTTATGATCCGGCTTCATATAAGTTTTTGCACTATCTAGGCAATTTTATAGCGTTATAATGTTCATTATTTCTTAGACGACACAATTGAAATTCGTAGTCAATATTATTTTTAACAAGAAATCTTGTACTCGATTTTTGTTGTATAATAGATACTAGGAATTACTCTATTTTGTAAAATGCGCTGTTAAGCTATGATGTGGATATTGAACTCGGATTTCAAACCATACTTAGCTTTTATTTCTTTTTGTAATCGCTTACTTATTTAATCGATTACGGTAAACGATTACTTAAACAAATTAATAAAATAATTTGGTGGCTTGAGGAATTATTAATAACTTTTAGTTTTTACAGCGACACAATGATTAAAGAACTAAAATAAGTGGGAGCTAAAAATAATGAAAAAAGTATTAAGAAAATCTCTAAGTTTTTCAGTCGGTTTGTACTTTCTTATGGTCGGTGTAATAGGGTGCAGTCAAAATAATGGAGATTTTATTAATCGTTCAAATGATCAAAGCAGCAATCAAAAAGTTACAATCGATGTTGCTATCCACGTAGCAAACCCGAAAGGCCAAGAGGCCGCTTTTTATCAGACTGTTCAAAAGTTCATGGAGAAGAATCCAAATATTGAAGTAAATTTACAGGGTACTGAACAAAAAGCGCATATAAAAAAAATAAAGATGATGGCTCAATCCGATACTCTTCCAGATATTTTTTGGATATTGCCAGCTTCAGCGAAAGAGCTTGAAGAAGCGGGGATGCTGCTTGATTTAACAGATTTTCTTAACGAAAATAGGGGAATTATTGAAAAGTTCCATTCTAATATGCTCAATCCTTATCAACTTAACGGCAGCCAATTTGGTCTTCCGTATCAATCTTTAGTTACAGGCTTTTGGTATAACAAAGCATTATTTGATCAATACGGTGTAAAACTGCCAGAAACGTATACAGATTTAATAGAAGCTGTAAAAATCTTTGAAGAAAATAATGTGATTGCCATCGCTAAAGGCTCTAGAGATCCTTATTCTGTTTGGGCTTTTCTAACGATGTTATCGAGATATGGATACTTTGATAAAATCGATAACATTCTTGCTGGAGAAGAAAGCTACAATAACGAGGAATTTTTAAAGTTTTATAAAAAAATTGCTGAACTAAGAGAATTGGGTGCTTTTCCAGAAAACGTTGCCGCCCTAAGTTATTTTCATTCCGTTCAAATGTTTTTAAATGGAGAAGCGGCAATGCTCGATGCTGGCGTATGGGAAACAAAAAAAATCGAAGAAAGTCCGATTGCAAATGATGTAGGGTTCTGGTGGGGGCCAACATTCTCAGATGGTGTAGGAAATCAGCAGCTTTCTTCTATCGTACCAGCTGCTCCGCTAGTCGTAAGTAAAAAGGTCGAAGATGACGAAGCAAAATATGAGGCAGTGATGAAGTTCTTAAAGTTTTATTACAGTGAAGAGGGCGCTCAAATTATGTTAGAGAATCAAGTTCCCCCGATGATTAAATTTAAAGGGGAGATTGATCAAGAAAAACATCCTGTATTTGCAAAAGTTATTGAGCAGATGAATAATCCAGACTGGACAAGTCAACCTAATCAACCAGATCTTATTGTGCCAGAGCCTATAGCGAATGCGATAAATGATAGTATTTACGGGGTTATTAATGGCATTTATACACCAGAAGAAGCACTAAACGTAGTCGATAAAAAAATGAATGGTCATTAAGTAATAGTGTGAAAGAATTGTCTGAGCAAAATTCATTTTTATAGAATTTTTTAACTGTTAATGATTAAATTGTATCATTTTATTACTTAATATTATAAGAGGGATGTTCAATGAAGCTTTTTAAAATGAACGGGCAAAAACTATCCATTAAACAAAAAATTATTTTGTTAGCAATTCTTTCAACATTAATTCCTTTACTTATAGTAGGGACATTTAGTTTTTTATATTTAAATAACGTAATAGAAAATAAAATTTCAGATACAACTTCAAACCTTTTAAGTGTTATAGATTGGAATATAGACACATTTGTTGTAGATATTGAAAGCAGCTCGAGTATCATTTTTGCATCAAATGATACTCAAGAATATTTAAAACAAAAAGAGTTTACATTAGAATCATATAAAGCACAAACAGCTGCAAGAGATCTTCTCATTAATATTACAAATAATAAACCTTACATTAATGCAGTTTATATAGGCAATGAACACAACGAATATTTACAGCTTAGTCAAGGACAAAGTAATTATTTCGGAAATATTTACAATGAAATAGAGGATACAACTTGGTATGAATTTTTAAAAGAAACAAAAGGAAATGGTGTTTGGTTTAAAAGCAGTGATGTAAACTTTATAGAAAGTTCAAATCTATTAATGTATGGAAAAGTAATACGTGATTTAGAAACATTAGAAGATATCGGTGTATTAATCATTAGTGTTGATAAAGCTGTTTTTAAAAATATGTTTAAAAATATTAAAAAACAAGAAGAAATTTTAATTCTAGATCAAGGCAATATTGTTTATTCAAACGGGCAGGAAGAAGCGAAATATAAAGATATTATTAATAAATTAAAAGGTAGAGAAAATAAAGAAACAAAAATTGTAGAAATAAACAGTGAAAAATATATTGTAAATTATGATATAAATCAAGAAACAAATTGGAAAATTGTGAGCATTATACCTTATGAAACAATTATAAAAGAAGTTAATTATGCGCGCATCATTACCGTTTTATTATTAGGAATTTCATTTCTTTTAGCAACATTTAGCGCTTTCTTAATTTCTAAGAAAATTACGAAACAGCTTTCTTTATTAAGAGCTGTCACTGAAAAAATGAAACAAAGAGAAAGGATTTCAAATATTCATTTTGATATTGAAGATGAAATCGGAAAAATTGGTAATCGTTTAATAGCTTTATATAACCGAAACAGTGAACTAACTGTGCAATTATATGAATCACAGTTAAAAGAAAAAGAAGCCGAACTTTTGGCGCTGCAAAATCATATTAATCCGCACTTTTTGTATAATACATTAAATTCAATTTACTGGATGGCACAAAAAGCGAAGGCGAAAACAATTGCGAAAATGGCAGTAAGCTTATCAAAAATTTTTAAATTAACATTAAATAATGGTGAATATATTACCTATGTAAAAAATGAAATTGAACAAGTAAAAAGCTATCTTGATATTCAAAATATTCGATTCGATAATAAAATTGATTACAGCATTAATGTGGACCCATCGCTTTATAATGAAAGAATGATTAAGCTTCTTCTTCAACCACTTGTAGAGAATGCGGTCTATCACGGACTTGAATTAAAAGAAGATACCGGGGAAATTACCATTAAGGGTCGAAAAGAAGGAAACTTCATGATTTTTGAAGTGATTGATGATGGGATAGGATTTGATAGTGAAGAAATTCTCGCAAATAAAAAAGGATATGCATTAAAAAATATAAATGAAAGAATTACACTTCAGTACGGTCCGCAATTTGGTATGAAAATAGAAAGTGAGAAAAATAAAGGTACAAAGGTTATTTTAAAAGTTGGACTTAATATTGAGAAATGTCCGTAAGGAAGAAGCGCCATAAGGGGTGAAAAATATGTACAAGCTGTTAATTGTAGATGATGAAAAAGTAGTGATTGATGGTTTGGTATCAGCGGTAGATTGGGAAGATTATCAAGTTGAGATTGTTGGAACAGCTCTGAATGGTAATGCTGCGTACCAATTAATTGAAGAGACTGAGCCTGATATTGTATTGGCTGATATACGCATGCCTGGATTAAATGGACTAGACTTAATTCAAAAAGTGAAAAATATTCTACCCGATACTGTATTTATCATTATTAGCGGTTATACAGAATTTGATTATGCGAAAAGAGCAATTGAATTAGAGGCGGTTGATTATTTAACAAAACCGATTGAATTTGATGAAATTATTCAGACAGTAGAAAAAGCGATTAATAAATATGAGAAAATTCAAGCAGAAAAAAACAATAATGATAAGATTCAGAAGTATCAAGTGGAATTAGAGGAAAAATATATTTTGGATTCTATGCTTGGGCGTCAATTGGATTCGCAAAAATTAGCCGCTGAATTTAAAAAATGTACGGTGTTTGTGGCTGGACTTAAATCTTTAAAATGGTTAACTAATCTAACAAGCAATGGCCAAGATTTTATTGAACATTTAAAAATACCTTTTGTGAAAAGAGGTTATCGTGCCTTTATCTATCTTATGGAAGAATACCTCGTTGTCGTATATGCTAACAATCAGCAAAATCAAGAATCTAATGCTGCTATGATTGAATTTTCGAATATACTGCAGCATGAAGTGAAAGATATTCCTATTATCGGAATTAGTAATACGTATGGTGGGTTATCAAATATTAATAAATCATATAAAGAAGCAATAGAAGCCTTTCATATTGGTCTTTATTTAAATCAATCATTTACTTCTTATACAGACTTAGAAAAGATGGATCAAAATGTTGGTACTGATATGATAGAAATAATCGATCATTATTTTCAAAAACAAGATTTTGATATATATGCTATCACTCAAATAATTAATGATTTATTGCATTATTGTACAGAAAGAATGCTTACCCCTGTTAAGTCTAAATATTTATGCTTTAAGTTAATCAATAATGTATTTGAATATGTTCAGAAAGAATTTGATTTAAATGTTGAAAGCATTTTGGAAGAAAAATACGTTATTTATAAACAGTTAAATCAATTAAGGTCACTTGAAGAAATCAGAGAATGGTTAATAAGCAAGATTAGTAAGCTTTTAGACTATTTAAATGATAATCAAATGTCATATAAAGATAAATTAATTTTTGATGTGAAAGATTATTTAAAAGATAACTATTGTAAAATCATTAGTTTGGATGATGTTGCAGACTTGTTTCATATTAGTCCTGCATATCTTAGCAGTGTTTTTTCAAAAAAAGTTGGCGTTACGATGTTTGAATATATTATAAATATGAGAATTAATAAATCAAAGGAATTATTAAGAACAACAAATTATAAAATATCCGAAATTTGCGATCAAGTAGGCTATGAAAATCAGAGGTATTTCAACCAAGTATTTAAAAAGCACGTTGGCACAACACCGGGAAAATATCGCTCAAAACATTTAATTAAGCAAGAGGTAAATACAACGTTAAACTAAAACACCAACAGCCTTCACTTTTTATCTGGTGAGGGCTGTTGGTGTTTTAGTTTGGTAACCAGTTTTGTTTACTACATTTCTATTGTATCAACCAAGAAATTCACTACATTCTAAAAATATATAATAGTTTTTAAAAATATTACAATTTTCAAACTATTTAAACGCCTTTAAAATTATAAGTGTAGATAAGATTAACTACGAGAAACACTCATTAATAAAGTGGGGGTGTTAGGAAAAATTAATTTTTAAATATATGTAAACGCTACCGAATAAACTGAGTTTTTGATGGGGGGATGTATTGCTGAAATAGGTTAATTTATTAAATAATTTACTTTGTTGAACTGATGTTAGTCGTTATTTCTTATTTTATTTAGGTTTGATTTGTAAACGTTATCAAAAATATAAAAAAAGATGAAGGAATAAATCCTTCATTAAGAATAACAAATTGTGTGTTTTAAAAAAATGACTTTATTAAATAATACCAAATGGATTTTAGTGAGAAACTTATTTTAATTAAGAAAGAGGTGACTGATATGAAGCTGAAAAATGGAATGTTAGCTTCCTTTTTTTTCTTACCTGCAGCCGTTTTTTTAATCGTTTTCTTCGTCTATCCTGTTTTTCTTCTTATAAAAGATAGTTTATTTACTTACGATTTATATGATCCATCCGTAAAAGAATTTGTAGGCATCGCACATTATATCGATGCCCTTACATCGGAGCGCTTTTTAGAATCGGCCTTTAATACAGTCATATATATTGTGGTGGCTGTAGGATTTGAATTTACAATCGGTCTTATATTAGCGCTTTTGTTAAGTACAGGCTTTAAGGGCAGTCAATTTATTCGAACGCTTCTATTAAGTCCATTAATGTTAGCGCCGTTAGTGTCAGGATTGATATGGAAATTCATGTTAAATGATCAGTTTGGTGTAATTAACTGGGGGCTCTATAAATTAGGGATTCTTTCTGATCCCCATCAAATTTTATGGTTATCGGACTCGAAATTTTCCCTTTTCTCAACAATCATCGCAGATATTTGGTTAACAACCCCATTTATGATGCTCGTTCTTCTGGCGGGAATTCAAGGAATTCCAAAAAGTTTATACGAATCATCACAAATTGACGGGGCAAATAAATGGCAAACGTTTCGTTATATTACGATGCCTTCATTAGTTCCAGTTGCGACTGTTGCGCTTGTGATTCGAATTATTGATGCCGCACGGACGTTTGACATCGTTTGGGTGTTAACACAAGGTGGACCGGGTTTTTCCTCAGAAGTGTTAAGTACGTATATGTACAAAACGTTAACAAGGTATGGATATGTTGGCGAATCAAGTGCAATGGCGGTTATTTTTATCATATTGCTGCTGGCATTAAGTTCGTTCTTTATAAAAAGAATGTGGTCTCCGAGTAAAAAACATGCATAACGAATGGGAGGTGATTGGAACATGTTTGAAAAACCATTAACGAATTCTCAAGCAAACAGAACTTTGAAAAACGCAGGTATTCAGTTTCGTTCCAAACATATTTGGCAGGCATTTGTGATACTTTTAACATGTGGATTAGCCCTATTATTTTTAGGTCCCTATATTTATTTGCTGCTTACTTCTTTGAAACCGTCTTCAGAAGCCGTGAGCGTACCACCTACAATTTGGCCTTCAGAATTTTCTTTGGAAAACTATGTGGGAATGTTTGAGTACCTGCCGATTGGAAAGTACTTTCTAAATAGTTTAACTTCAGCAACGATTAGTATGGTGTTAAGTGTCTTTTTAGGAGCTTTAGCCGCTTACGGTCTTTCGAGATTTACATCAAAGTTGGGTAATGTCTTTCTTCTTTTTACGTTAGCGATTCGAATGGTTCCGATGATTAGTATTGCGATTCCAATGTATATGATTATTCAAGACATGGGATTGATTGATACAAAACTTGCGCTCATTTTAGTTTACACGAGCATTAATGTCCCTTTTGCGATTTGGATGATGATCGGTTTCTTTGATGGAATTCCAAAAGAGTTTGATGAAGCAGCACGTGTGGATGGCTGCAGCCGCTTAGGAGCATTTCTTCGGATTATTTTACCTGTTTCCCTTCCGGGACTTGCGACGACGGCGATCTTTACGTTTATGTTAGCATGGAATGACTTTTTATTTGCTTTGCTTTTAACAAGTACAAACTCCAAAACAGCGACAGTTGGGATTTCAGAGTTTTTAACCGCCTATAATCTTGATCTAGGACCTATGACAGCTGCAGCGATTTCATTTAGTTTACCGGTTATGGTCTTTTCGTTTTTAGTGCAGCGATATATTGTTAGCGGCATGACGTTGGGAGCTGTAAAAGAATAGAAAATTTTATTTAATCGATTTTAAATTGAAAAAAATGTCATCCTTCTCAGTTAGAATGGTATGAGGTTGGAAAAATTGCTGAATTTGCAAATCGTTTAGCTGCTATGTCTACTATGAAAAAAGGTGATATTCCAAGTATGGCTTCACTGTTAGAAGCTGAAGCACTTTTCAATAAATGAATACTCCCACCACTTAGCTACGCTTGAAGTGGGGGTTTCTAACGTATCGAACATTTCTGAACGCTTAACGTTAGTGGAGTTGACACATTGGCGGTCTGAATACGCCCAACTCCTCTATCCCATCGGTCTTGCCTTTGGGACTTCTTTCACTAAGCCTACTGCAACATTTTCACACTTTTGTGCTAGTCATGATCAACGCATCTTCGGCTTCTCTAGGCTTGAACATTTTACGTAGCAGAGCGTCTTTTCCTGCTACAACCTTATATGTTCAGTTTTCAATGAGCATGTACAAGGATGTACTATTATTATTATATCATATATTACGTACTTGCGTTCGTAATATATGATGGTAATTCACCCCCTCCCTACTCTTTGGGCTATCGCCCTTCACATTCCTTGAGGAAGGGGTACTCTTACCTGATATTGATAGATTGTTAGATTTAATAAATTATCACAGAAAAGCTGCAGGAAAAGCACGAATTCGTAAGACTTTACTTCCAGCTATATCAAGGAAAAAGTAGTTTATGAACAAACACACTAAATTGATAGGAGAATTTATTTATGGCTAGTAAAAATTATTACGACGTAACAGAGTGGCCTGTCGGTAATCCGTATGAGGATATTGGTGAGGTAATCAATAGCATTATAGCAGATATTAAAAGTAGGCAAACGGACACTGATGTGAATAAAGGGGGAAAACCGGGTGCGGTTATCTATATTCCACCGGGAGATTATCATCTTGGCAGTCAAGTAGTTATAGACATCAGTTATCTTAAAATTATGGGCTCTGGACACGGGTTTACATCTTCGAGTATTCGTTTTAATACTTCTGAGAATGAATGGGCGGATTTGCATGAATTGTGGCCGGGAGGAAGTCGCATACTCGTAGATATTCCCCTAGAAGTAAATGACGAGGAATATAAAGGAGCTGCATTTTATGTTGAACGAAGTGGAAATCCCCGAATAAGTTCGGTAGAGTTTTCTGACTTTTGTATTGATGGTTTGCATTTTATTGAAGATGGTTCAGGAGAAACAAATCCGGAAAACACATACACTAATGGGAAAACGGGTATTTATGTTGCAAGTGCTTGTGACTCATTTCGGATTACAGGCATGGGGTTTGTGTATTTAGAGCATGGAATTACTATTTATCATGCAGATGCACTGACTATACATGATAATTTCATAGCTGAATGTGGTAACTGTATAGAACTACGAGGTTGGGGACAGGCTTCAAAAATAACCGATAACTTGATAGGAGCCGGTTTTAAAGGATATTCAATTTACGCTCAAAATTTTGGTGGACTTTTGATTACAGCGAATAATGTTTTTCCACGAGGTGCGAGCAGTATCTATTTTGATGGTGTGACACGTTCCAGTATCACAAATAATAGACTTCATTCATTTTATCCAGGAATGGTGGTATTCAAGGAAAATTGTTCTGAAAACTTGGTTTCTTCAAATCACTTTTTACGTGACCATGAACCTTGGACTCCTTTTGTGGGAATAGACAATGGTTTAGATGATTTGTATGGTCTCCTCTATATCAGTGGCAATAATAATTCTGTAATTGCTAATCACTTTTCTGAAGTAATTAATACTCAGAACATCAAGCTGGTAGGTGCAACACCTGTAATCATACGTATTGTTTCGGGTAATGGAAATTATATTTCTAATAATCATGTTGTTGCCACGGAGATTCATGCCAAGATAAGTGATTCTTGTTTCTCTGCGCAAGTAGACGCTTTGTTGACTACCGAAGCATCAGAGCCGCTTACCGTAACAACAGTATTGGTAGAAAAAGAATCGCTTCAAAATACGATTCTTGATTCGGGAAGTGATGCACAGGTTGTTATGGACAAGACTGTAAATGCATTCAGAGCCACTCCAACGCCAGGAGCATAAATAATATATTCAACTATGTTTTTGTGGTAGTTTTTGTTCCAAAGTTTCAATTGCAAGTCGGACACTTGAATTATTTCGTTTGTCATTTAATTTTTGGGGTGCTTCCTAGCGATGGAAGTGCCTCTTTTTATAGTGTTTCCCATATTTGGATAAATGCCAATAAAGTAGACAGAAAAAAGGAATGTTTCTTTAGGAAGACTGCCAGAAAATGTCTTCTTTTAAGTTTGGAGAAAGCATGACAATGGGAGAATAAGGTCTTCTAGGATTATAAAACCCTTCAATATATTCGAAACAAGCCAGTTGTACGAAAAAACAGTTCTTGTTTAAAAAGCGCTTACATTCTAAAAATATATAATAGTTTTAAAAAATATTACAATTTTCAAATTCTTTAAACATCTTTAAAATTATAAGTGTAGACAAAGTTAACTACTAAAAATTCTGATTAATACAGTGGAGGTGTTAAGCAAAAAGTGATTTTAAAATGATTGGGAACTTATTTTAGAGAATCTTGCTAACTAATTTTTGTTCAATATTTTCAAGAGAAACATGTAAACGTTACCAAATAGGCATAGCCTTGGAAGGGGTGATGTACTGCTAAAATAGGATGGTTTATTAAATGATTTACTTTGTTTAATTGCTGTTAGTCGTCATTTTCTATTTAGGATCAATATGTAAACGTTATCAAAAACATAAAAAAAGATGAAGGAATAAATCCTTCATTAAGAATAACCAATTGTGTGTTTAAAAAAAATGACTTTATTAAATAATACCAAAGATTATGAATTATATGATGACAAAGATGAAATTCCAGAAGATATGGGAAGGTTTCATGCGACTTGTCACCGTGAGAATCCATGTAAAAAGGTTGTCCATGATGCTGAAATGGAAAATCCAGCACCATGGGAACTTCCGGGTAAGAATTTAACAGGAGACAAAAATTATGTCATTTTAGATGCTGAAGGAAAAGGACATTATGTCGGGTGTGTCCTAAACATTGATAACTTTGATGCATCGAATCAAGAGTTTACTTGGCTTGGTGAAGGAGACGACATGTTCTTTATCGATGGTGAACAATGGCCGCCGTCTATTCACGGCACAGGAACAGAAGACTACTTTAATGCAGCATGGGGATTCCCGAGTGGAGAATATGCCGGACCATATCACGGTATTTCATTAGGAAGTGATGTACAGGAACACTTTGGAAAATGGAGTCTCTATCGCTTCCATATCGAGGATCCCATTCGCTTTAATACATCAATTCGTGCAACAATTGAACACGGACATGCGAATGATCAAGGAAATGATTATTCAAGCGTGGCCTATTGGTATCATCCTGAGCCGCATAAACCGTTATCTGAACTGCCGCCTGTTGAAGAGCGCCTTCCGAGAAGATGGCCGGAACATGGCTTATGGGATAAATAAACGATCAATCCAGAAAAATTTCAAGGGGGAGATGGATTTGTTGAAAAGGAAAGTTGTTGTAAGTTTGCTTACATGTCTAATAGTTATTGCTGCTTTTCTCACCGGATGTGCTGGAAATCAGACTTCCGGTGATACACAGAGTGATGGAGATAGCTCAACCAGTAATGGTGAAAAATCTTTAACAGTGCTTGTTGAAGGCGGAAGTCCTGCATTTAAGGTTTCTCAACAAACAGCAGATGAATTTAAAGAATTAACAGGCTATGAAGTGAAAATTGAAGCAGTTCCTTATATTGGTGTTTATGACAAATTAAAAGCAGAGGTTGCTTCGCGAGCAGGTGCTTATGATGTAGCGACAATTGATATTCTTTGGTTCCCTTCACTGGCAGGGGGATTACTGCCTCTTGATAATTTGATAACTAAAGAAGTAAAAGATGATCTCTTTCCTGGACTTATTTCTGGTGGAAGCTATAATGACAAGGTATTAGGAATGCCGGTATGGACAAACGCAAAAACATTACTCTATCGAAAAGATTTATTTGAAGATGAAGCGAATAAAAAAGCATTTAAAGAAGAATATGGATATGAACTTCAGCCTCCAAAAACATGGGAAGAATATCAAGATGCAGCGAAATTTTTTACGCGTGATACCGATGAAAATGGACAAATTGATTTATATGGTACAACTGTGTTTGGTGCAAATAACGGTGATGCGGTAGCAAGTTGGTTAGATCATGCGGCACAAGCAGGAGCTGAACCATTAGTTATTGGTGAAAATGGTGAAGTGCTTGTTAATAAAAAGCCATATGTTGAAGCACTTGAATTGTTAACAGACATGCTAAATGAAGATAAATCAGTTCCGCCTGGAGCTCTTGAAATGGCTTCAGCAGAAACAGCTGAACTCTTTTGGAGCGGAAATGCAGCGATGATGCTGGCATGGGGCCACTTCTATGTACCATCGAATGATTCAAGCCAATCAGATGTTGCTGGTAAAGTTGGATCAGCACCAATGATTGCGGGATCAGAAGGAATTGGCGCTGTTCCGGGACCATGGTACCAAGTCGTACCGAAATCCTCAAAGAAACAAGAAATTGCTAAGCAGTACCTTGAATTCTTGTACGGCAAAAATGAATTATACATGGAAGCCCTAGGTGTAGCAGCAAGAAAATCTGTTTTTGAAAAGTATAGTCAAAAAGAAGGATACGAACATTTAGAGCCGCTTATGACAACTTTATCTGGAAAACAAACTCAAAATCGTCCTCCGATAAGAGAATGGCAGCAAATTGAAAGTGAAGCATTAATTCCTGCTGTTCAATATGCACTGTCAGGTGAACAAACACCTCAAGAAGCACTCGATTGGGCTGCAAGCATTATTGAAGGTATTGTACAACCCTAATAAAGATAGTAGAACTACCACCATGCTAAATAAATGTTGATCTAATAAAATGTAGACAGAATCCTCCTCGTTATTATGTTTTAATTAATTAAGTTGAAGCAGAAGAGGAGGTTCTGCTCTATATATTGGAGGTAGAAACTTGTTGAAAAAAAGTTTACTAAACGTCTTATTAGCACTATTACCTGCAGCGATTTCATTTAGTTTACCGGTTATGGTCTTTTTGCTTTTAGTGCAGCGGTATATTGTTAGCGGCATGATGGTGGAAGCTGTAAAGGAATAGAAATATCATTTAAGCGATTTTAAATGATTAGATATTACATGTGAATTTTAGGAGGTATACTAGATTATGATAGAAGAAAATGTTTCATTAAATACGTGTTCGAAAGTTTATTATGAAAAGTACAGACCACAATTTCATTTTTCACCGCAGTCGAATTGGATGAATGATCCAAATGGTATGGTTTATTACAATGGTGAGTATCATTTGTTTTATCAATATCATCCAAATGGAACAACTTAGGGACCAGTGCATTGGGGGCATGCTGTTAGTAAAGATTTAGTACATTGGGAGAACCTTCCGATTGCTTTGGTCCCAGATGAACAATGAAGAAACATGTATTGGCTATGATGTGAGCGAAGAAGAATGGTTTGTAGATCGCACGAAATCTGGGGTTGTTCAATTTAATGATTCTTTTGCTGGTAAACATACAGGGAAATTAACGATTAGCGATAACAAAGTAAAAATGCACTTCTTTGTTGATTGGTCATCTGTTGAAGTGTTTGGAAATAATGGAGAAAGCGTGATAACAGAATTAATTTTTCCTGACGACTAAAGTAATGGGTTAGAATTGTACACCAAAGATGGGGAAGTGAAGCTTGTTTCTTTAGAAATTTATCACTTAAGATCAATATGGTAACAAGCAGCACTTTATTAGTGTAATTATATCCTTATTCATTTCTAATTAGAAATGAATAAGGATATATGTACGTTAGTTTGGAACCCTCTTTATTTGTTAATATAGTAGAATATCTTTTTTGAATTTGTTTAATCAGCTTATAGTTATACGAATTAAAAATTCTTGGTGAATGAAAATATTGAGATTATTAATCAATCATATAAAATAAACTTATACAAATATTTTAAACTAATAGAAAAGGCGGCTGATGAGAATATTAATTTTCCAGATAGTGTTACCGGTAATTTGGAAGCGATTTCTGCTAAGAGTAATTGATTACTGATTTTGTAAACAGCAATGAGGGATGCGAAATGAATGTGTTAAAAAGAGAGAAACAAAAGTTGTCGGTTAAATGGAAGGTTATTCTATTAGCTCTTTTTTCAACGTTAATTCCATTAGTGATCATTGGGCCGTTTACTTTTCTATACTTAAACAAAGTTGTTGAAAATAAGGTTTCGGAAACGACTTCAAATTTATTAAGCGTATTGGATTGGAATATCAATACGTTTGTCATTGATGTGGAAAATATTTCAAATACAATTTTCTCCTCAAATGATATTCGAAGTTATTTAAGTTACAATAAATTATCCCCAAGGCTTTATATGTTGGAAACAGAGTCAAGAAATGTATTAAATAATATTACAATTGTTAACAAACCATATATCAATGCCGTTTATATAGGTAATGAACATCATGAATTTCTAAAAGTAAATCGAGGGGAAAGCAATTATACAAGTAATATTTATGAACAGATTCAAAATGCAAGTTGGTACAATGGTTTAAAGCAAAGTGAATGGGGAGGTGTGTGGTTTAAGGGAAGTGAAGTTAATTTTGTGAAAGGGTCTGCTAACTCGTTAATGTTTGGAAGAGTTATTAGAGATATTGGTACATCAGAAGAGATTGGAATAACAATCATAAGTGTTGATCAGCTTGTTTTTGATAATATGTTTAAAGATATTCAAACAGATGGAACGATTTTAATAGCGGATGGGGACAGTACGATTTACTTTAGCGGGAACGAAAAGCAATTGACAACAAAAGAATTGTCGAGTCTTTTAAAAAATTATGGTGATCAAGGAACGATTATTGAGACAATTCATGGAACAAAATATGTATTAAACTTTCATACAAACTTCAATACAAACTGGAAAATTGTAAGCATCATTCCTTATCAAAGCATTGTAAAAGAAGTGAATACGATCCGTATTATCACAGCGTCATTATTGGTTCTCTCTCTTCTATTAGCAACGTTCAGCGCTTTATTAATTGCAAAAAAAATTACAAAGCAGCTTGCGTTATTAAGAAATGTTACGCAAAAGATGGAAAACAGAGAATATATATCCTCTATTCAATTTGATGCTAAAGATGACATTGGTAAAATTGGTAATCGTGTTGTTCAACTATATAACCGAAACAATAAATTAACCGCCCAATTATACGAAGCACAGTTAAAGGAAAAAGAAGCAGAGTTATTAGCCTTGCAAAGTCATATTAACCCGCATTTTTTATATAACACGTTGAATTCTATATTCTGGATGGCAGAAAAGGCAAAGGCGAAGCCGATTTCTCAAATGGCATTAAGCTTATCTCAGCTTTTTAAACTAACATTAAATAATGGTGATCCAATTACTGCAGTAAGAAATGAAATTGAACAAGTGAAAAGTTATCTTCAAATACAAAATATTCGTTTTGATAATAAAATTGAATACTCGATAAATATTGACCCATCGATCCTTGATAAGAAAATCATCAAATTGTTATTGCAGCCAATTGTGGAAAATGCAGTACAGCATGGTCTAGAACCAAAAAAAGGTCAAGGAAAAATAGTGATTAGAGGGGTTAAAAAAGAAAAAATGATGGTTTTTGAAATAATTGATAATGGGATTGGTTTTAATAGAGAAGAAATTATTAAAAAAGATCAAGGTTATGCTTTAAAAAACATTCATGAAAGAATTAAGCTTCATTATGGCTCAGAATATGGCCTAAGCATTGAAAGTGAAGTAAATAAGGGGACAAAGGTTGTTTTAACAGTTGGATTAGAAAAAGATAAGTGTAAGTAATATAAGGCATTGTTACAATACAGGAGGTGAAGCAATATGCACAAACTAGTAATCGTTGATGATGAAAAAGTAGTGATTGATGGATTAACATCGGCAATTAACTGGAAAGAGCACCAAATTGAGATTGTTGGAACCGCATCTGATGGAAAAGAAGCGTTCCAATGTATTGTAGATAAAAAGCCGAATATCGTGTTAGCTGATATTCAAATGCCGGAATTAAATGGTTTAGATTTAATACAAAAAGTAAAAAATATTTGTCCTGATACTGTATTTATTATTATTAGCGGTTATACAGAATTTGATTATGCGAAAAGAGCCATTGAGTTAGAAGCTGTTGATTACCTGGTAAAGCCTATAGGACTTGATGACATTGTTAGTTCAGTAAAAAAGGCAGCCAATAAATATGAAAAGATGCAAGCTGAAAAACAGCATCATAATCAAATTCAAAAATATCAATCAGAATTAGAAGAGAAGTATGTACTCGATTTTATTTTAGGTCATAAATTTGATCATTTTGAAACATATGATCAATTTAAAAACTGTAAAATAGTAATTACTGGTTTTAAAAATTCAACATGGAAAAATCATATAAAAAAAAGTGTACAGGAATTTCTTGAATGTTTAAAAACGCCTTTTAAAAAAAGAGGATATGAAGCATTTATTTATATTATTGAAGATAGTATTGTTACAATGTATGCCCATTCTACACAAAAGCAAGGGGATGACTCTTTATTAGTGGAACTTTTATCTCTTCTACAAGATGAATTGAAGTCGCTTCCTATTATCGGAGTTAGTAATACTTATAATGATCTTTCATATACCAATCAATCATATAAAGAAGCAAAAGAAGCCTTTCGAATCGGTGTTTATTTAAATCAATTGATTACTAATTACAATGACCTTGAAAAAATAAACAACACTGTTGGCAATGAAATAATTGAAAAAATTGAAAATCACTTTAAGAAAAAGCAATTTGATTTAGAAAAAATGAATCAATTAATTGATGATATATTAAATTATTCAATTGAACATATGCTTTCACCAGTAAAATCTAAATATTTATGTTTTAAGTTAATCAATTATGTTTCTGAATATGTGAATGATGAATTTGAAATAGAGATTGAAAACATTTCAGGGGGGAAATTTCAGTTATATGGAGAGCTGAATAACTTACAATCAATTGAAGGAATGAGTCACTGGCTTAAAAACTTTGTTAATGAAACTTTTAACTATTTAAATAAAAATAAAATTTCATATAAGGATAAATTAATTTTAGATGTAAAGAATTATTTGAAAAATCATTTTGGTCAACCGATTGTTTTGGACGATATAGCCGAATGCTTTCATATAAGTGCTGCTTATCTTAGCAGTATTTTTTCAAAAAAAGTTGGCATGACGATCTTCGAATACATTACTGATCTTCGAATGAATAAAGCAAAGGAGTTACTACGAACAACTAATTATAAAATCCATGAAATATGTAATGAAGTTGGGTATGATAATCAAGGTTATTTTAATCAAGTTTTTAAAAAGCAGATTGGTATAACACCAGGGCAATATCGTTCAAAACATTTACTTGGAAATGAAAGTTAATTTTATGTATATGAAAAAAGAGTAGAAAGAAATGCTTCTACTCTTTTTTCTATGAAATTTATTATAAAAAGTTTGCTTTACAAGAATTGTGAAGAAATATGAATACTTTTGAAAGGATTTATCTGGAAACGTGTTGACATAGCCTGATAATTGATTTACTATTTATTTAAACGATTACGCAAACGATTACATATGGAAAGCGTGGTTGTTTTTAAAAGGAATATACGTAATCGATTACGTCAAAGTGGCTTTAGTATTAAGATCTATTAAACTTAAAGAGTTAAAGTTAGATCTTTTTAAAATTTAATAGACACTTTATTATTTTAAGTATAAAGAAAGCGCTAACAATATGAAGGAATGTATAAAATAGGATAGTAATACATTTAAAATCGTTTTAACTAATCTTTCTTTCAAATTAATTTAATCGATTACGTAATCTATTTCTTTGGTCAATCAGTAAAAATATATTTTGCAGTAGAAAGTGAGGGAAAGGATTTGAAAATGACATTAAAAGCTGCATCAAAGAGTATCGCACAACCTCGTACGAAAGTAACAAATAGTAAACTAAAGAACATTTTAAACAATTATGAACTTTATTTATTTTTACTGCCAGCACTTCTTTATTTTCTTATCTTCCACTACGGGGCAATGTATGGAGTATTAATCGCATTTAAAAACTATATTCCGACATTAGGAATTATGGGAAGCCCTTGGGTAGGATTTGAGCATTTTGAACGTTTTTTTAACTCCTTTAAATTTTGGGATTTAATTCGAAATACATTGGGACTAAGTGCACTGCAGTTGATTTTTGGTTTTCCGTTACCAATTATTATCGCTCTTTTATTAAATCAATTTATGCATACGCGCTATAAGAAATTCATTCAAACCGTAATCTATGCACCGCATTTTATTTCAGTCGTTGTTTTAGTCGGTATGATGTATGTTTTCTTTTCACACAACGGTTTAATTAACAATTTGATTGTGATTCTTGGTGGCGATCCAGTTGCATTCTTTACACGTCCAGAATGGTTCCAGCCCCTTTATATTGGATCAGGTATTTGGCAGGAAACAGGTTGGGCAGCGATTATTTACTTGGCAGCTTTAGCGGGGGTTAGTCCAGAACTTCATGAAGCAGCCGTAATGGATGGAGCCAATAAATTTCAGCGCATTCTCCATGTTGACTTACCATCGATTTTACCAACAGCTGTTATTTTATTAGTGCTATCTGTCGGTAATATTATGAACATTGGCTTTGAAAAAGCGTATTTAATGCAAACACCATTAAATTTACCAACAGCTGAGATTATTCCAACTTATGTTTATAAAACAGGTTTACAGCAAGCACAGTACAGCTTTGCGGCCGCAGTTGGATTATTTAACGCAGTCATTAACTTAATCTTATTATCAACAGTTAACCGCATTGCTAAAAGATTATCCGGCACAGGTTTATGGTAGAAGGGGAGGGATAAATAGTGAGCAGCTTAGCAGCAAAGAGAAAATTAGGAAAACCAAGATCAAAAGAAGATAGAATCTTTGATATTCTAAACTTTACGCTTCTTACAGTGGTATCAATTGCCGTATTATATCCGTTATATTTTATCGTCATTGCTTCCATTAGTAATCCTGATCTTATCAATGCCGGGAAGGTGTGGTTTTTCCCGCAAGACATTACATTTGATGGGTATAAGCGAATTTTGCAGGATGAAAAAATATGGACGGGCTATAAAAATTCAATCGTCTACACAGTTGTTGGCACAGCAGTCAATGTCGCCTTTACATTAATGGCAGCTTATGCGCTGTCACGTAAAGACTTTTACGGCAGAAACTTTTTTATGATTTTAATCGCCTTTACAATGTTTTTTTCTGGCGGATTAATTCCGACGTACCTTATTGTGAAAGAACTTGGCATGTTAAACACAATGTGGGCACTCATTATTCCAAAAGCAGTTGCTGTCTGGAACTTAATTGTTGCACGAACATTCTTTGAATCTACTATTCCAAATGAATTGTTAGAAGCAGCAAAAATTGACGGTTGTTCCAATACAAAGTTCTTTACAAAAATCGTACTGCCATTATCAAAACCAATTGTTGCGGTTATGGTTTTATTCTACGGAGTAGGTCACTGGAATTCTTATTTTGACGCACTAATCTATTTAAATGATGAAGGGTTATATCCACTGCAATTAATTTTAAGAAATATTTTAATTCAAAGTGAAGCATCACAAAGTATGATTGGTGATATTGAATCATTAGCAGCACAGCAAAGAGTTGGAGAACTTATTAAATACGGTGTTATCATTATTGCTTCGATTCCGCTGTTAATTGTCTATCCATTTATTCAAAAATACTTTGTTAAAGGTGTTATGATTGGCGGAATTAAAGGTTAATTCTCATATTCATTGAAGGCACGAGGGCGGGGTACAAAAAAGCATCCTTCCCTCCAATTATAAAATAAAAAAGATCTAGGGGGAAAAGAAATGATTAACGTATTATCTAAAAAAGCTTTTGCATCATTAGCACTTTCAGCCGCACTTTTAACGGCATGTTCAGGAAATAACGAAGCATCAAATAAAACAGAAGAAGCACAAAAAGCAGCATTTAATGAAACAGGCTTGCCGATCGTTAATGAAGAAATCACATTAGAATTTGTATCACCAAAATCACCATTAGCGCCAAACTTTAGTGAGATGACCATTTTTAAACGCCTGCAGGAAGAAACAAATGTTAAGATTGAGTGGAACAATATTCCTGGGGACGGCTATCAAGAAAAGAAAAATTTATTACTCGCAAGCGGTGACTTACCAGATGTATTCTATAACTCTGGATTTACCGATAATGACCTTGTAACAAACGGACAAAATGGTGTTATCATTCCGCTTGAAGATTTAATTGATCAATATGCACCAAACCTTAAGAAGTTGTTGGAAGAAAGACCAGAACTTAAAAAGACAATAACAGCTCCAGATGGCCATATTTATGCATTACCGCGTGCAGAAGAAATGGGCTTAGTTGGAATGCCGAACATTATGTATATTAATAAAACGTGGCTCGATAAACTTGGACTTGAAATGCCAACAACATTAGAAGAATACCACGATATTTTGAAAGCGTTTAAAGAGCAAGATCCAAATGGAAACGGCAAACAGGATGAAATCGGATTAACATTCTGGTTTAACGGATGGTGCGGGAATGAAGGTGACTTGATCGGACTATTTGGTTTACCAGATGTACCATTTGAACAGGATCACCGTATTGTTAGAGACGGTAAAGTGATTTATGCAGCGACACAGCCTGAATATAAAGAAGCATTAGCTTATTATCATGAATGGTTTAAAGAAGGATTAATTGACCCTGAATTTGCGACACAAGATGTACCGCAAATTTTTGCTAAAGGAAAAACAGAGGATCCAACACTTGGTTCTTTCATTTGGTGGGAAGATACGGAAGTAGTCGGAACAGATCGTGTGGATGATTATGTTGTCCTGCCGCCATTAAAAGGGAAAGACGGAAAAGTTGCCGTTGGACGTTCTAATCACTCTGAATATGGAAGAGATGCGTTTGTTATTACTTCGGCAAATGAAAATCCTGAGCTTACAATGCGTTGGGTAGACGAGCTTTACGCACCAAAAATGTCTGCACAGATCAACTGGGGACCAATTGGTGAAATTTATGAAGAAGATGAAAATGGTATGTTAGTAAACAAAGAGCTTCCTGAAGGTGTAGCAATGGGAGAATATCGTCAAAAAGTAGCACCAGGTGGACCATTCGTTGTTTTAGAAGAGCACTTTGGAACAGTTGTTGATATGGAGCCAAGGGCGAAAGAACGATTAGAAATTCTTAAAGAGCATTATGAGCCGCATATGGTTGAAGAAAATTATCCAAAAATCTTTTTTACACCGGAAGAGCTTCAAACGATTAATACAATTGAGCCTGAGCTTAAAGAGTTTGTAAAACAAAAAGAAGCACAGTGGTTAATGGAAGGCGGCATTGAAAAAGAGTGGGATGACTACTTAAAACAGTTAGATGCAATGGGCCTTCAAGAGTTAATGGAAATTTATCAAGCTGGTTTAGATCGCTTTAACGCAGCAGAATAATCACTTATTGTTAGTTAGCTGTTTTGATTTGCATAAGCCGGAACGATCGACTGTTTTATTCTGGCTTGTTTCTTAATCAGGATAAAAAAGTTAAGTAATGCCGCAAACGACTATGTCATTTGTTTATCTTTCTTATTAAAAGGGGGAAAAGAAAATGAAACAAGGATTAAAAGTTTTCTCTAGTGTTATGTTAAGCTCAGCTCTTCTTTTAGGAGCATGTTCATCAAATGAAACATCCAACAAAAAAGAGGAAACAAAAGTGGCATTTAATGAAACGGGCTTACCAATTGTAGAGGAAAAAATCACTTTAAATTTTGTATCACCAAAAGCCCCACTTGCACCAAATTATAATAAAATGGAGATTGTGCAGCAACTTGAAGAGATGACAAATGTGCATATTCAGTGGAATAATATCCCTGGAGATGGCTATCAAGAAAAAAAGAATTTATTATTAGCAAGCGGTGATTTACCTGATGCATTCTATAAAGCTGAATTCACCGATCAAGATATTGTAAAATATGGTCAAGGTGGAACGATTATTCCATTAGAAGATTTAATCGATAAGTATGCACCGAATATTAAGAAGCTCTTTGAAAGAAGACCTGAGCTTAAGAGTATGGTAACGGCGCCAGATGGTCATATTTATTCTCTTCCGCGTGCAGAAGAAATGGGACTTGCCGCAGTGCCGAACTTTCAATCTATTAATAAGGCGTGGTTAGATAAGCTAGGTTTAGAAATGCCAACGACACTTGAAGAATATCATGATGTTTTGAAAGCGTTTAAAGAACAAGATCCAAACGGAAACGGCAAGCAGGACGAAATTCCATTAAGTTTTATGTACAATTTCTGGACTGGAAACTTTGGCGATATGTTTGGAGCTTTTGATATGCCGGATAATGTGGATCACAGAATTGTACGGGACGGCAAAGTAATTTTTACAGCTGTACAGCCTGAATATAAAGAAGCTATTCAATATTATCATGAATGGGTAAAAGAAGGATTAATTGACCCAGAATCCTTTACACAAGATGTAGCGCAATATTTTGCAAAAGGGAAAACAAAAGATGCAACATTAGGTTCATACATTTGGTGGGAAACCGAAGAAGTTGTCGGTCCAGAACGTGCAGATGATTATGTACTTCTTCCGCCATTAGAAGGTCCTCATGGCGATATAGTTGTAGGGCGTTCTAATTATTCTGAATATGAAAGAGGAGCATTTGTTATTACTTCTGCCAACAAAAATCCTGAAATTACAATGCGTTGGGTAGATCAATTATATGAACCAAAAATATCTGCACAAATTAGTTGGGGACCTATTGGAACAATTTATGAAGAAGATGAAAATGGTATGTTAGTGAATAAAGAGCTTCCAGAAGGTACAGCAATGGGTGAACTTCGTCAAAAAGTAGCTCCTAATGGACCAACTGCTGTATTACGAGAAGACTTTGGTGTAGTTGTTGATATGGAACCTCGCGCAAAAGAACGTTTGAAAAGCATTAAAGAAATTTATGGACCGCATTTAGAAGAAGAAAATTATCCGCAAATTTTCTTCAGTCCGCAAGAGCTGGATACGATTAATAAAATTGAAGTGGATATTAAAGAGTTTGTTAATCAAAAGAAAGCACAATGGTTAATGGAAGGCGGCATTGAAGAAGAATGGGATGACTATGTAAAGCAATTAAAGGATATGGGCTTAGATCAATTGATGGAAATTTACCAAGATGGTCTAGATGAATTTAATGAAAATAAATCATAACTAAGGTTTAAAATTTAAAAATATGCAAGCTAGGACCACCCCCTTCTTCGTTCTGGCTTGCTTTTTAGAAAAAACTATTGGTAAACGATGTTGGAGAGTTGAAAATTTAGGGAGTGTTTGTACCATGTCTAATCATTATTCTATTAATAAAAATGCTGCTAACTTGATTGCTCATTGGTCTTTTAATGAAGGAAAGGGAAAAATAGTAGAAGATTTAGTTCAAAAAACAAAAGACCCGATTGACTATGTCTTCAATCAGGCGCGTTTTCAGCCATCAAGTAATCCGGAATGGAGAAAAGGAATTTGTGGCTGTGCATTATTGTTTGATGGTTATTCTACATGGATAACTAGAAAATCTGAAAATATTCAGCACTTCAGTCATGCATTAACAATTGAAGCTTGGATAGCACCGCGTTCGTTTGGTGGTAATGAAGATGAGAAGCTTGCTGCGATTGTTAATCAACATGATCGTGAGAAAAACCAAGGATTTATTCTTGGAGTGCATAGACATGGAAAATGGTCGCTGCAGGTAGGGGTTGAAGATGAGTGGATAGAAATCTGGGCTAATGACCAGCCGCTGCCTAGAAATCAATGGTCCTATATTGCTGCTGTATTTGATAGCAAAAATGCAATGATGAAGCTGTATTTAAATGGAGAAGAAGTTGCTGAAAAGCTTCTTCACAGTAATACTGGAATGGTACCAAGTAATGAAGACTTACTGATTGGAAAGAACAATCATGCCAAAGTAATTGCAGAAGCATTTTCGCTCAATATGTTTAACGGACTGCTTGATGAAGTGAAATTGTATAACAGAGCACTTTCAGAGGTGGAAATTAAGGATAATTCTAATAATTACTTAGTATCTTTTGATGGGAAAGTTCCGTCTATCTCTTATGAAGATATTGCTATTGACCGAAGTGTATATGAACGTGATCGCCATCGTCCACAATATCATCTTACAGCTCCAGGGCACTGGATGAATGAACCTCACGCGCCGTTTTATTTTAATGGCAAATATCATTTGTTTTATCAACATAATCCACAGGGGCCATACTGGGGAAACATTCAATGGGGACACTGGGTAAGTGAAGACATGGTCCATTGGAGTGACCTTCCTGTTGCTCTAGCTACAGAAGATGATGGTTTAGCCCCTGATGGTATTTGGTCAGGAAATGCTTGTTACGATGAAGAAGGGATTCCGGTTCTGTTTTTTACAGCTGGAAATCAGGAAAAGTCCCCAAATCAAATGACAGGTCTAGCTAGAAGTACGTATCATAATGACGGTGATCTCAATTTAGTGAACTGGGTTAAATATCCAAACCCTGTAACAGAGCAACCAAAAGGTTTAGGACTTCATTATGATGGTTTTCGTGATCCATTTGTTTGGAAAGAAGGAGACACATGGTTTCAAATCGTCGGTTCTGGGATTGAAGGTAAATGCGGTACTGCAGTTGTATTTACATCAAATAATTTAATTGATTGGGAATATCGAGGATTACTTTATGAGGACAATGATAGGAAGTATCCATACTTAGGTGAAGTGTGGGAGCTTCCAATTTTACTGCCGATTGGAAACGACAAACATATCTTTATTATCAGTCCTGTTGGAGAAGGTGCTGATGTAGAAGTTTTTTATTGGATTGGTACATGGGATAGAGAAAACTATCGATTTATTCCTGATTATGAAGAACCTCAGCTGATCGATGTTGGAGACTTCCATTTCACAGGTCCAAGCGCAATGATCGATCCGAAAACAGGACGGTTAATTTTATTTACGATTGCTCAAGGAGAGCGAACCCCTGACAGTGAATATCATGCAGGTTGGGCACATAATGGCGGGTTGCCTGTTAGTTTAACGTTAAGAGAGAATGGTAGACTAGGTGTTGAACCAATTAAAGAGCTTCAAACTCTTCGGGGAGAAAAGCTGATCTCTTTTAAAGAGAAAACGGTTGAAGAAGCGAATAAACTATTGAAAGATATAAAAGGTGATATGTTAGAAGTTCAATTGGAAATACAGCCTAATACAGCGAAACAATATGGTATTAAAGTCCGACGTTCCCCTAATGGCGAAGAAGAGACACTGCTTTATTATAATAGTGAATCTGCTGCCTTTAATGTTAATCGGGAAAAAACAACGATTGATCCTCGTGAGCGAACAAAAGGTATTCAAGGAGGAAAGCTTGAACTGCGTGCTGAGAACTTAAAACTTCACATTTATTTAGACCGTTCTATGGTAGAAGCTTATGCAAATGGGTTAAAAAGTTTAACAACGAGAGTATATCCACAGAGACTTGATTCACTAGGAGTGGCAATATGGGGAGACGGCAGTTTGATTGTTAAATCAATGGAAGTTTGGGAAATGAATTCTATTCATAAAAACTGATAATGTGAATTAGATTTTTACTTATTACTTCCTGCTATAATAGGAAACAATAGAAGCCTCGCTTGGTAAGAAATTAGTTTTATAGGGAGAAGATGTTTATGAATATGTTAAACCTTAACAGCAGAATATATCGATTTCTTGAGAAAAGTGTTGATTTCTTTCTGTTAAATGTATTATGGATTGTGATGTGTTTACCGATCATCACTATTTATCCAGCGACCACAGCGATGTTTGGTGTTGTGCGAAAATGGGTGCTTGGGAAAGAGATTCATGGTGTATTCAAAACATTTTTTTCCTTATTTAAAGATAACTTTGTTCAAACTATGGGGATTTCTATTATTTGGACAGCACTTGGATTATTTTTATATTGGGACTTAAAATTAATTCAGCCGACAGAGTCGTTTTTTTCTCTTATTTTATATGGAATTGTGTTTATTGTTGTATTGCTGTATGTATTTATTTCTATTTATCTTTTTCCAGTGCTCGTTCATATTGAGACAAGTTGGAAAAACATTTTGCGAAATGCACTGCTTTTATCAATTGTAAATCCGTTTGTGACAATTCTTCTATTAGGTTTTGTAGGGGTAACTGCTTATGTGTTATCGATATATCCTGTATTGATTTTATTTATCGGAAGCTTTATTGCTTATATGATGTATTCCATGTGCAATCAAGTGTTTATGAAGGTGCAGCAGATCGAGAATAAAGAGTAGAACTTGTTTAAGAAATTTAAAAATATTGGGAAATAATCCTAAAAAATATTGACAGGGTTTTCAACTTATATTAAATTAAAATTAAACGATTACGCAAACGATTACGTTATTGACTTATCCTTCTCTTTAAAAGGAAGTGATTACCTTGAATAATCTAAGCGATAGTATTTTAATTAATGCATATTATCAAGCGATGAGATTAGAATTAAATATAGAATTTATCGCATTATTAAAAAGTGAAATTAACAGAAGAAATTTAGCGATAAAAGCTTCTTCTTGAAAAATAAATTGGGTGAGGTAATGGATTATGAAGGTAGTAAAAGGAATAGAAAAGCCTGCAGCAAGTATGAAAGATGTTGCTGAAAAAGCTGGGGTTTCTACTGCAACTGTTTCACACGTTATTAATCAAACGCGTTATGTTGCTGAAGAAACAAAAGTAAAAGTGTTACAGGCCATGAAGGAACTTGACTACCGTCCAAATTCAGTGGCACGGAGTTTACGAAGTGCCAAATCAAAAACAGTAGGTCTGCTTGTCCCTGTAATGGGAACAGATACATCAAGTTTTTTCTTTATGTCAATTGCACAAGGAATTGAAAGTAAACTAAGAGAGTACGGTTATAACCTTATTTTAAGCAACTCAAATGAACAGTTTGAAAATGAACAAGAGCAAATTAAAGCGTTTAATGCTCAGTTAATTGACGGGTTAATTATGGCTCCGACTGGGAATAATCATGCTTATCTTGATGAAACATTAAGCGGCACGTATCCAGTCGTCTTTATTGATCGCAAACCTAAAGGATATAAAGGTGATTGTGTACTCGTTGATAATTTTACGGGTACGTATGAAGCAGTTGAAATGCTTATTAAAAAGGGGCATAAGCAAATTGGATTTATTTCCGGGACACTTGGACTATCAACAAGTGATGAACGACTAGAAGGCTATAAAAAAGCGTTAATCGATAACGACATTCTTGTACAGCAATCATTTATTAAGGTTGGTGATGCAAGCTTTGAAATCGGCTATCAGTTAGCGAAACGTTTAATGGAAGAAGAAATTACCGCACTGCTTGTATCAAATAATGTTATGACAATGGGGGCGATGGCTTACCTGCAGGAAAAACAAACGAACATCCCAGAAGAGCTTGCAGTAATTGGATATGACGACTATGATTGGGCGAAGATTACAACACCGCCGCTAACAGTCATTAAACAGCCTGCATATGAATTAGGAGAAAAAGCTGCTGAAGCATTGATTGATCGAATTAACAATCCTAATCAGTCGTATCGGGAAAATCGTCTCTCAACAGAACTAGTCATTCGAAAATCCATTTAAAGGATAGAAGCTTTCAAAATAGGGTCTGATCTTCAACCTTTGAGTAAGTCCCTATTTTGAAAGGTTTTATTTAATCGATTACGTAATCGATTAAATAAAACCTTTCACCTATAATACCGATAAAAATTTATTAAAAGCAGGTGAATAACCATGAAAAATAATAAAGTGATAACGATTGGTGAAGCATTAATTGATTTTATTCCAAATCAAAAAGGAATTGCTTTAAAAAATGTAAACGGTTTTGAGAGGGCACCAGGCGGAGCACCGGCTAATGTAGCTGCAGCGGTTGCGGTACTTGGTGGGCATGCAGCATTTATCGGAAAGGTTGGAAATGATGCATTTGGTGAATTTTTAAAAGATGTTTTGGATGAAAAAGGTGTTCAGACAGATTATATGCTAACAACAGATGAAGCAAAAACAGCCCTGGCATTTGTTTCATTAAAAGAAGATGGTGATCGTGATTTTTCCTTTTATCGCGATCCGTCAGCAGACATGCTGTTAGAGCCTGAAGAAATTCAATCTACATGGTTTCAACAAGGCGATATTTTACATTACGGATCGATTTCGTTAATTAGCGAGCCATCAAGAAGCGCGACATATAAAGCAATTTTTGAAGCAAAGAAAAAAGGCACTCTCATTAGCTACGATCCAAACATTAGAATGCCGCTTTGGCCAAATGAAGAAATGGCAAAAGAAACGATACTAAAATATATTCCGAGTGCTCATATTGTAAAGGTTAGTGAAGAAGAATTAGAGTTTTTAACAGGCATTAAAAATGAGCAGGAAGCTGTGCAGGAACTGTTTAAAGGTGATGTTGTACTCGTTCTTATTACAAAAGGAAAAGATGGTTGTACGTATTATACGAGAGAACTTAATGGACATGTGAAAAGTTGTGAAGTACAAGCTGCTGATACAACAGGGGCTGGCGATGCGTTTGTTGGCGGACTTCTTTATCAGTTAACTGAAAATGTAAACACCATTCAAAAGCTTAATGAACTTCTCACAAACAAAGAAAAGTTTGAAGAGGTTTTAGCATTTGCTAATATTTGTGGTGCTGTTACATCATTACGTCTAGGCGCAATTTCCGCACTGCCAACGAAAACAGAAGTTGAAGAGTTTTATGCTAAATAGACTTTAAGAAAAGAGGGATAGAGATGGAGAGCAGCACATTAAAAACAAAAGAAGGTTATCAAGAGTTATTAAATAAAGCAGACGAAGCAGTAGCAAAAGCAAAAGATGAGGCAGCAAAAGATCCACATCGCCTCGGTTACCACATTATGGCCCCTGCTAACTGGATTAATGACCCAAATGGAGTCGTACAGTGGAATGGTGAATACCACGTATTTTATCAGCATCATCCATACAGCTCCGAGTGGGGACCGATGCATTGGGGACATGTAAAAAGTAAAGACCTCGTTTATTGGGAACACCTTCCGATCGCGTTAGCGCCAAGTGAAGAGTATGATCGTGACGGCTGTTTTTCAGGTAGTGCGGTCGATGATGATGGCACATTAACATTAATTTATACGGGCCATATTTTCCTTGATCAAAAAAATGATATTGTTGAGCAATCACAGTGTATCGCAACAAGTACAGATGGTATTCATTTCACAAAACATACAAGCAATCCTGTTATAGAAAAGCATCCTGAAGAAGGGTCAGGACATTTTCGTGATCCGAAAGTATGGAAGCATGAAGATCATTGGTATATGGTTGTTGGAACTCGTAAAGGTGATACAGGTAAAGTCGTTCTTTACAAATCAAAAGATCTTCGCAAGTGGGACTATGTAGGTGTGATGGCTGAAAGTAACGGCGATAAAGGTTACATGTGGGAATGTCCTGATTTATTCCACCTCTGTGGAAAGCAGGTTCTTGTTGCCTCTCCACAAGGAATTGAAGCGCAAGGTGATTCTTATCAAAATGTTCACAACAGTGTTTATATGGTAGGGAAACTAAACTATGAAACTGGTGAATATACGTATAAAAGTTTTGAAGAACTCGATCGAGGATTTGATTTTTATGCTCCGCAAACATTTGAAGATGAAAAAGGCCGCCGCATCTTGATCGGTTGGATGGATATGTGGGAATCAACGATGCCAACACAGAAAAAAGGTTGGTCTGGTGCGATGACAATTCCGCGTGAACTGACATTGCTTGATAACGGTAGAGTGATTATGACACCGGTATCTGAACTGCAGGAATTAAGAACATCTCACAAACAGTTTAATGATTTATTAATAGCTGAAGGAGCTTCGAACGTACTTGACGGTTTAAAGGGTGAATCTCTTGAACTAGTGATTGAGCTACCAATTTCTGAATTCAGTGCAGAAGAAGTCGGGCTAAAATTAAGATGTTCTGAAGATGGTAAGCAGGAAACACTTGTTTATTATGATAAAGAGGAAGAAAAGTTAGTATTTGACCGTGAGCGTTCTGGCGAAGGAGACGGTGGTGTTCGCCACGCGAAACTTCATCTTTCTGCTGAAGATACGTTAAAGCTTCATGTGTTTCTTGATCATTCATCTGTAGAAGTATTTGCAAATGATGGAGAGGTTGTTATGTCAGCGCGTATTTATCCAGGTAAGCACAGCCTTGGAATTGATTTATTTACAAAAGGCGGTTCAGCGAAAGCTTCATCTGTTGATGTATGGGGATTAAAAGATATTTGGAAGTAAGTAATCAATGAAACGTTTATTTAAGAAGAATGTCTTTTGCACTTATGTATAACATGTGCAAAAGACATTATATGAATTGTTTATTTTAATGAGGAGGTGAATAGAATAAAATATATTTTTTAAAGTTTTATGTAAGCGCTTACGTAAGCGCTTACGTAAACGCTTGTATTTAATGCTATTGTTTTAGTGGCCGTGGACTGTTAGAAGTGCTGTGAAAAAACTATGAAACTACTGTCTAAGGAGGATAAAAGTTGGTACAGAAGCTAACAAGAAAAATTTTATCAATTGTTATGATTGTTTCATTTGTTGTTACGATGTTTACGCCAATAGCGGTTATAAATGCAGAAGAATCTGGCTCACCTTCTAATTTAGAAAATGAATCCTATCGACCAGATTTTCACTTTTCTCCTAAAGAAAATTGGATGAATGACCCGAATGGAATGGTTTATTATGAAGGAGAATATCATCTTTTTTATCAGTATAATCCTACAAATACAACATGGGGACCGATGTATTGGGGACATGCAGTAAGTGAAGATTTAGTTAATTGGGAACACCTTCCGATCGCTTTGTACCCTGATGAACATGGGTTTATATGGTCTGGAAGTGCTGTTGTAGACTGGAATAATACAAGTGGTTTTGGGACAGGCTCTAAGCCACCAATGGTTGCAATGTTTACACAAGAAAAAGGTGGTCATCAAGTTCAAAGTTTAGCTTACAGCAATGATAATGGTCGTACTTGGAAGAAATATGAAGGGAATCCTGTTATCCCGATGCCAGAAGGAGTGGATGTTTTCCGTGATCCAAAAGTACTTTGGCATGAGAAATCAAAGCAATGGGTAATGATTATTTCAGCTGATGATAGTGTATATATTTATAATTCCCCAGATTTAAAAACTTGGGATCTTACAAGCAAGTTTGGCAGTAATCAGGGGTCACATAACGGTACATGGGAGTGTCCGGATTTATTCGAGCTTTCTGTTGATGGAGATTTAAGTAATAAAAAATGGGTATTAACTGTTAGTATTAGCGAAGGAGCACCTGCAGGGGGTTCTGGAATGCAGTATTTTATTGGCGATTTTGATGGTTCGACGTTTACGAATGTTAACGCTCCAGATAAAGTGCTGTGGACAGACTTTGGAGCAGATTTTTATGCAGGGGTTTCATGGAGTGATGTACCTAAAGAAGATGGTCGTCGTTTATGGCTTGGTTGGATGAATAACTGGCAGTATGGACAAGATACTCCAACATCACCATTTAGAGGTGCAATGACGTTACCGCGTGAACTGACGTTATCTAAAGTCCAGGAGGGAGGAATTCGTCTTGTACAAAAACCGGTAACTGAGCTTGTAAGTCTTCGTGCTGAACCAAAAACTTGGGAAAATGCAGTGATTACTTCCGAAAATAATCTTCTCTCAAACGTTAATGAAGATACATTTGAACTAATTGCAGAATTTGATGTGTCATCTGTTACTGCAAGCGAGTTTGGCTTTAAAGTTCGTAAAGGGGATAGTCAGTTTACAGGAGTAGGTTATAATTCAGCGAATAAAAAATTGTTTGTTGATCGTTCCAATGCAGGTGAATCGAGTTTTAAAAGCCAATTTGCAGCTAAACATGAAGCACCATTAACTGTACAAAATAATACAGTTAAAATGCATCTTTTAGTCGATCAAGCTTCTGTTGAACTGTTTGGAAATGATGGACAAGCTGTGATTACAGATCAAATTTTCCCTGATGCGTCAAGTATCGGTTTAGAAGCGTATACGTTAGACGGGGAAGTGACATTAAAGTCTTTAGAAATTTACCCATTACAGAAAGCAGCTTTTACAAGTGTGAAAGAAAATACAGGTTCACTTGATAACGTAACAGCAGCGGATATCGAAAATCCAGACTTTGAAACAGGTGATCTAACAGGCTGGACAGAAACAGGTTCTGCCTTTAATAATCCAGTTTCTGATGCTGCGACATTCTGGGGCGGACCTTTTAACCAGCAGGGTACATACCATGTTTGGGGATTTGCCGGTTCTTCAGATGATAGTGCGTCAGATTTTCGTGCAGGTATCATGAAATCAAGTCTTTTCCGTCTTGATGGCAATGGAACAATTGATTTTCTTGTCGGCGGCGGTCAAGATATTAATAATTTGTATGTGGCATTAGTAAGAGCTTCAGATGGTAAAGAGCTGTTCAAGGCAACAGGAACAAATACAGAAGAATATCGCCGGGTAAAATGGGATGCATCTGAATACTTAGGTGAAGTACTGTACATTAAAGTAGTAGATCATCATTCTGGCGGTTTTGGACATATTAATGTCGATGATTTTCATGTTCTTAATACAGATCCAATTATTGGCGACAACCTTGAAAATCCAGATTTTGAAACAGGTGATTTAACAGGCTGGACAATTGTCGAAGGAAATGCGTTTAGTAATGAAGATGTAACAGCTGATGAAGATTGGGGCTGGGGCGGTCCGTTTAATCACAACAATAAGTATCATTTATGGGGGGCAAAAGATGGTGGAGATGCGCAAACAGGTGTGTTAAAATCAAATCATTTTAACCTTTCTGGTACCGGCGAAATTAATTTTTTAATCGGCGGTGGAAACGATATTGAAAATTTATATGTGGCACTTGTAAGAGCATCTGATAATAAAGAATTAATAAAAGCAGCAAATGAAAACTTTAATGACAGTGAAACTTACTCACGTGTAACATGGGATGCATCTCAGTATATTGGTGAAGAAGTTTATATTAAAATTGTGGATCGTGCGACAGGAGGCTGGGGTCATATTAATGTCGATGATTTTCATGTAAAAAATGCAGGGGCAATTGCTTACTGGAAACTTGATGAAGGAAGCGGCATTAAAGCCAAAGATGAAATCAAAGGACATGAGGATAAGATTGAATATGTATTTACAGAAGCTAAATATAAACCTTCCACTGATCCGTTATGGAGAGAAGGAATAAACGGAAAAGCATTATTATTTGATGGCTATTCAACGTGGATAAAGCGCTCTACAGATCAAATTGCTGAACCGAAAGAAGCGCTAACAATTGAAGTATGGGCAGCACCAAGATCTTATGAATGGGGCGATCTTGGACAGTTATCAGCGATCGTAAATAAGCATAATAAAGCGGCAAGTGAAGGTTATATTCTTGGTATGGGCCGCCATGGAAAATGGTCATTTCAAGCAAGCATTAACGGTGAATGGAAAGAAGTTTGGGCAAATGAAGACAAGCCTTTAGAAAAGGATAAATGGTCATATATTGTCGCAACCTTCGATAAAGAAACTCAAAGAATGAAGCTGTATTTAAACGGTGAATTAGTCGGTGAAACAGATACACCAAAAGGAACCATTGTGCCATCTAATAATGATTTATTAATTGGTAAGCACAATACTGCAGCATTAATAAACGGTGTATTTACAGGGAACATGTTTAACGGCTTAATTGATGAATTAAAAATTTATAACGATGCGTTAACAGATGATGAAGTAGCCGCAAATTATCAAGGCTATACAGAACAATTTGAAAATGGCACACATCCAATGCCTCATACAGAAGTTGATCGCAGCCGCTATGATGGTGATCGCTATCGTCCGCAGTATCACTTTTCTGCACCAGAACATTGGATGAATGAGCCGCATGCTCCAATTTATTATAACGGAAAATATCATCTCTTTTATCAGCATAATCCTCAAGGACCGTACTGGCATCAAATTCATTGGGGGCATTCTGTAAGTGATGATATGGTTCATTGGGAAGATGCGCCAATTGCGTTAGCTCCAGACGGTGGTTCCGTTTCGCCGGATGGTGTATGGTCAGGTGATTCAACAATTGATGAAAATGGAAATCCAGTTCTTCTTTTTACAGCTGGTGATAATACAAAGGTTCCAAACCAAATGACAGGTCTTGCAAGAAGCACTGATCCAACTGATCCAATGTTAAAAGAGTGGGAAATGTATGAGGAACCGGTTACAGTGCAGGAGCCTAACTTACCAGCAGAAGAAGGAGAAGTTTGGTACGGACAGTTCCGTGATCCATTTGTTTGGAAAGACGGAGATACATGGTATCAGTTAGTTGGCTCTGGTATTAAAGATGTAGGTGGTACAGCACTTCTTTACACATCAAAAGATTTAATCAATTGGCAGTATGAAAAGCCGTTATTTGTTGGTGATTATGCAAATAACCCAAAAACAGGACAAGTGTGGGAGCTTCCAGTGTTTCTTCCTTTAGGTGAAGATAATAAAGGGAATGAAAAGTATATTTTCTTAATTAACCCTTGGTTTGACGGTTACAGCCCGCATAACGTGAAATATGTATGGTATTGGGTTGGTACGTGGGATAAAGAAAAGCTTGAGTTTGTTCCAGATCATGAAGAGCCAAAACAATTTGATTATGGTGAACATTTTACTGGACCAAGCGGAATGGTTGATGAAAAAGGACGTTCTATCTTGTTCAGCATAGCGCAGGACCGCCGCACCGAGCAGCAGCATTATGATGCAGGTTGGGCACACAATGCAGGACTGCCGCTTGAACTTTCATTAAAGAAAAATGGGGAGCTGAACATTGAGCCGATTTCAGAATTAAATTCGTTAAGAGGAGAACAGATTGTTTCCATTATAAATAAGAAATTTGATGAAGCAAATGACCTTTTACGAGACGTAAAAGGCGATATGCTTGAAATTGAATTAGAAATTGATGCAGCATTTGCCAAAGAGTTTGGTATTAAAGTTCGTAAAACTGCAGATGGAGAAGAAGAGACGCTTCTATATTATGATGCAGAAAGTGATACATTTAGCGTTGATCGTAACAAATCCAGCTTAGATCCAGATATTCAAAAAGGGATTCAAGGCGGAGAACTTAAATTTGATGGCGATCATTTAAAACTTCATATGTACCTTGATCGTTCGATGATTGAAGCTTATGCAAATGGTTTGAAGAGCATTACAACACGTGTTTATCCGACTAGAGCGGATGCATTAGGCATTGAGCTTTGGAGCGATAACGGTAAGGCGCTTGTTAAGTCAATGAAAGTATGGGAGATGAATTCTGCCTATGGGGAAACAGTTCCAGCATTTTGGCCTGAACAATCAGAAGGCGAGAACGATACAGGTCAAAATTATCGTGAGCTTCCAAATCATGATTTCCAAACAGGTAATTTAACAGGATGGATTGTTAAAGAAGGCAATGCTTTTAGTGATGATCATGTAACAAATAAAGAAGATTGGGGCTGGGGCGGTCCATTTGGACAAGCTTCTAGCGATACAGATCCAGAGCGTTATCATTTATGGGGCTTTAACGGTGATAAAGGAGGAGACGCGGCAATAGGTGTGTTAACTTCACAAAACTTTGTCTTAGGCGGCAGCGGCCAAATTGATTTTCTTATTGGAGGCGGAGCAAATCCTGACAGATTATATGTGGCACTTGTACGAGTTTCCGATGATAAAGAACTCATGAAATCAACAGGTCACAACGGCGAAGCATATCGAAGAGTGAATTGGGATGCGTCTGACTATATCGGTGAAGAGCTGTACCTTAAAATTGTTGACTATGAAACTGGTGGCTGGGGCCATATTAATATTGATGATGTCAATGTTCCCGTTGCTTTAGATAACAACGGGGATTGAGAAGAAATTGTTGATAATGAAACAGGCTCTAGTCAAAATGAAGAAAGTAAAGCTTAAAAAGTAAAGAAAAACCTCTTCTATTTTGTAATAGAAGAGGTTTTTGTATGAATTAATTATTCCCTTGTTTACTTTCTAGTATATTCGCCAAAATTGGCTTCTTAAAGCTTTCAACTTTTCTGCTTCCATAATAGCGAACTCCTAATTTTTTTAATTCGTTTACGTACCAACCTTTGCTCCCGATATGCATGGTAACATCCTTTCTGTGAATAATGTATATGATGGAATTACCTTGCTGCGGATTTTGTAAAACCAGCAAGAATGATATAAGACCAACCGTGTGCCATTGTAACATCTATAAAAGGAATTTGAAAAGGGATAAAAGGAAATTTTCTGGAATTCTTTTTATAAGAAGAAACATGATAAAATAAATACAAATAATGTGTGTTGAAGTTAACGAGAATAACTGCTGGAAGGTGAAGAGATGGATTTATTTACAATGCTTGCAGAAGAAAAAATACGTCAAGCTGTTCGTGATGGAGATCTCAACAACTTGCCTGGACAGGGAAAACCGCTGAAGTTAGACGAATTGTCAGACGTTTCTGAAGAGCTCCGTACTGGATATAAAATTTTGAAAAACGCTGGCTTTGTTCCTGAAGAAGTACAGCTTAATAAAGAGATGTTGAGCTTAAAAGATTTAATTTCCTGCTGCTATGATGAAGAGGAACGAAAGAAGCTGAAAAAGCAGTTAAATGAAAAAACAATCCGGTTTAATATGTTAATGGAAAAGCGAAAAACTAAAAGCTCGTCCTCATTTGGAGCGTATCGCGAAAAAATTATGAGCCGCTTCTTCTGAATCAGTATATTTGCTTCTTTTACAATCAATTGATTAAAATGAGAATACAAAGAAAAGAAGAGGTGAACCGATCGTGGAAGAAAAGAAGGAACGCTATGAGCTTGCGACATTTGCGGGCGGCTGCTTTTGGTGTATGGTTAAGCCGTTTGATGAAATGCCCGGTATTATTGAAGTGATATCAGGATATACAGGTGGTAGAACGGAAAACCCAACCTATCAAGAAGTTTGCTCGGAAACAACCGGGCACTATGAAGCTGTACAAATTACCTTTAATCCAGCCGTTTTTCCATATGAAAAATTGTTACGTCTTTATTGGCAGCAAATTGATCCGACAGATGCAGGCGGCCAGTTTTATGATCGCGGCTCTTCTTATCAGACGGCTATTTTTTATCATAATGAAGAACAAAAAGAACAAGCAGCAGCTTCAAAGCGAGATCTTCAAGAAAATGGTCCTTTTAATAAACCAATCGTAACAGAAATCCTGCCTGCTAAACCTTTTTATCCGGCAGAAGAATATCATCAGCAGTATTATAAAAAAAATCCTGAACATTACCGCCGCTACCGTATTGGTTCTGGCCGCGCTGCTTTTATTGAAGAACATTGGGATAAATAATTGAAGATAAAAAGCCTCTAGATTAGATTTCCTAGCTCTAAAGGCTTTTTCTGTGTAAAACTTAAATCGTCGTAGAATTCATTGAACAAGCCTTGATGTACGAAGTCATCACAAGCGCAGAGAAATGAATCCTACGACATTTACATGCTTGGTTTGGAGCAGAACTATGATCAAGCTATATTATTTAGTAGACAATGTTAAATGATTGATCATTTTTTAGCGTGCCAATTTCAGCTATTTCAATGTCAGTTACTTTAGCAAATGGCGTTCCTTTTTTTATTGCTGAAATAAAGGAACGCATGTCTTTTTTTTTACCTTGTGCATCAATTTCAACAGTACCATTTAGCTTGTTTTGAACCGATCCTTTAATGTTATGCATTTTAGCATGCTGCTGTGTAAAAGCTCGAAATCCTACACCCTGAACGCGGCCGTGAATAATAATATGCCATCTTATCATAATTATTTCATCCTTCCTGAAAGATTCTATCTTGCACATCCTATATATATATATATATATACCCTCATAAATTAATGGTTAAAACGTTTAGATGAATTGTAAGCTGTAGTCACTTCTAGTAATATATACAAGTGATAGTATGCAGAAGTTTTTATATTAAAGAACGTGTTGCAAAATATACGAGTGCAGAAGAGGAAATCCCTCTTCACGAAACCATTTTGCTGCACGTGAAAAGGTTGAAAGATGGGGAACATGGTCAAAGCCTACCACCCATCGCCAATAAGGATAATCTTGAAATAATTTGACGCGCTGCTTTAATGAATCAATGGCTAAATGAGCTTTGATCGCCAAACATTTCAACATGATTTTTCGTGAAATACGTGGTCTACTAGTCACATAAGGTAGCTCAGGAAAACGAAGGCGATCAAAAAACATTAATATCTTATTTAAAATTGGATCTTCAATAGAAGAAATGGATTGATCAAGTGCGATATTGGATATCATGGAATTAGCCACCTTTCTTGGTATTTTGGTTATTCGCACTTTCCATGATTTCCAAAAAAGGTGGTTTTTTATTTAGTTTTATATATCAATTATGCGTTTTGCAACACCCTCATATTGTTTTAATTTCATTCAGAATAAATCACCAGAATAAAAATCAGGCGCTAGAGGAGCCTGATTTTATTCTTAGTAACCCAACATAAACAGCACCTACAATAATAGGTAGGAAATTGTGAAACTGTTAAGACGGACTTAAGGCAGATATTTTATACGAATTTTTTATATGAAGTAAATTAGAGGAGGGGGTTATATGGAAGAAGTTTACACCTGACCATACTTCATAGAAGCAGGCATTCCAACAAGTACCGTTAGTAAGAATAAAGAGGTAATCCTCATGGCAACTAGGGAACTTCTTCAATATATATACAGTGAAAATTATGTTAGAAGAAAACGAAAGGCTGCCTGATGCAACGTTTTCTCTTGAAAAATTAAGTATTGATCGCACAATCTATTTTGAGAAATTATGGCGGCCTTTTCGTATCGAGATTTTGAATATATCCGTCAACTTATTAGAAAAAATAGAAGAGGAAGAAGAGGTGGAAAATATTGTCTCGTGGCGGATTCAAAATAATAAATGCATTATTTCTAGTATTGCTGGTATAATAATTCGTGAAGGGGCCTATACGTTTGAAAAACTAAGGTTACTTTATCAGGCAATAAACAGTAAAGGAGAGCCGGGGATATTCATTGAAAGGTAGTATTGAATGAAATAGAATGGCCATGAAAATTAAAAATTGCAGGATTGTGACTGAAAAGCAGGCAAGACCTAAAATGTGGTAAGGACAGTATGTACCTTTGTGTACAAACCCTTATCCATTCTAGGTCTTTTTTATATTGTTAACGCTGCAAATAAGATTACTAGATAAGGAGTTTTAAGATGAAAAAGAAGAGAGTTGTATGGATGGGGCTGGTTGTTATAACCCTATGTGTTATTAGTATTGTAGGAATTTTGATAAAAAAACAAATGATATCTGATTCAGATACAATAAATAAGAATAAAAAGGAAGACCAACTATTAGAATTTGCGCTTGATAATCAAGCACTCCATCAATGGGGATTTGATGAAGGGGATGGAAAAGTCACTAGAGACCTTGCTAATTCTGTGTTTTCCGATATTCATTATGCATTAAACTTAGATCCAGAGTGGAAAAACGGCATTAGCGGCAGGACATTATTATTTAATGGATATTCAAACTGGATAGAAGTCCCTGCAGAAAAGGTTCAAGAACCAACCGAGTCTTTTTCGGTTGAAGCGTGGGTTGCACCAAGAGCTTATGAATGGGGAGACAACGGACAAACTTCCGTTATAATTAATCAACATGATAAAGCAAATAAACAAGGGTTTATTTTAGGAATGGGACGCCATGGATATATAACGTTTCAGCTTTCTCTTAACGAGAAATGGTATGAAATTTGGTCACCAGAAGGAAAAATTCTGCCGAAAGATAAATGGTCCTACGTTACTGCACAATTTAATAAACAAACAAATAAAATCTCACTTTATTTAAACGGTGAGCTTGTACAGGAAAAAGAAGTGCCTGCAGATAGTCAGTTTACACAAGCGGATCATCTACCATTACTTGTCGGAAAACATAATCAGGCTGTTTCTGTGTCTGATGTGTTCCAAGTCAATATGTTTAATGGATTAATGGACAATGTTTCATTGTACAATAAAGCATTTAGCAATGAATATATTAAACAGCACTATGAAGAGGTCAGCAACACGTTTAACCATGAGCTGCCAATTCCAGATACGTCATTTGATCGAACGGTTTATAAAGGAGATCGATATAGACCTAATTATCATTTTACTGCTCCTCAGCATTGGATGAATGAACCGCATGCACCTATTTATTATAACGGTAAATATCATTTGTTTTATCAGTTTAATCCAGCTGGTCCCTTTTGGCATCAGATTCATTGGGGACATGCTACTAGTGATGACATGATTCATTGGAAAGACAGTCCGATTGCTTTAAGTCCAACAGAAGATACAGCAGCTCGTGATGGCGTATGGTCTGGAAGTGCAACATATGATGAAAATGGAGTACCCATATTATTCTACACAGCAGGACATGATGAAATGAAGCCGAATCAAATGACAGGAATGGCTCGTCCAACGGATACAGATGATGTTAACTTACATTATTGGAATATGAATCCTCATCCTGTTACGATTCAAGAAAAAAATATAGAAACATCAAAAGGTAAGGTAATGTTCGGTCAATTTCGAGATCCATATGTATGGAAAGACGGAGATAAATGGTATCAGCTTGTTGGTTCAGGTGTGGAAGGAGCAGGTGGGACAGCGTTACTTTATACCTCAGATGACCTGGCACACTGGAAATATGAAAAGCCATTCATGATTGGCGATAAAGTAAAATACCCACGTACTGGAGATGTTTGGGAGCTACCATTCTTAGTACCGATTAAAAATAGTGATATAGGTGAACAAAAATATGTTTTCATGATCAGTCCTTATTTTATGTCACCTAGTGTATATGCCGCTCGCTTTACGTTTTATTGGATTGGAACATGGAACCCTGAAAGATTGGAGTTTATACCTGACAACGAGGAACCAAAAATGTTTGATTATGGTGAACATTTTACAGGAGCACAGGGATTTGTTGATGAAAAAGGTCGGACGATTCTAACAAGTATTTTACAAGACAGGCGATCGGAGGCTGAAAAATATAAATCAGGATGGGCACATGGAGCTGGATTACCTCTAGAAATTTACTTGAATCATAAGAAAGATCTTGGTATCCGTCCAATTGAAGAGGTTTACTCACTCCGTAGACAAGAACTGGTATCTGTTGAAAATGTTACAATGGAGGAAGCGAATAAACAGCTTGTAAACATCCAAAGTAATCAAGTGGAAATCGAGTTAGAACTAGATGTTTCGAATACGAAACATTCAGGCTTGAAACTACTAAAACATCCGGATAATAAAGAAGAAACGATTATTTTTTATAATAATGAAACGAAAACCGTTAACATAGATCGTAGGTTTTCAAGTGAAAATGCTGATATTGAAAAGGGAATTCAAGGTGGGGAATTAAACCTTGAAGACAATATCTTAAGAGTTCACGTATTTGTTGATAAATCAATCGTGGAGGCATATGTAAATAATGAAAAAAGTATTTCCTCCCGGGTATTTCCAACACTTGACCAATCAAAAGGACTCGAATTATATGGAATTGAAGGAGAGCCATTTGTACGATCGATGAGAGTATGGAGTATAGATACAGCCATTGAAGGAGAACAAGATTAACTAAAAAACAGAAGTTACAAGTTTTGTTCTTTCCTATTTCGTAACCGGCTGCCTTCATATTATAATTTGTTTAAGGAAATTTACACCTTTTAAATTCGAGAATGAACTTCCTTTTTCCTAGATAAATAAAAGTCAAAAATTCCAATCTGATGGAAAATAATCGTCTATTAATGTCGAATACTGTTAGGATAATGTTTTTATGTTCAAAGTAAATGTTGGAAAATGGGTGATGTTCTACTTTGGACAAGACCTCTTGATAAATTCAGACTAGATAGACAGTGATGTGATCATGAGCGAAAGGAGCATCATTCTAGTGAAAAGTATTCAAAGTCGATTATTGTTCATGCTTCTTATTTTTATTATTTTACCGTATTTTTTATCCGTGCTTTTGATTTATGGGTATACGAAGAAGAATGTGGAGCAGCACGAGCTTGAAACCAGCAGCGAACAACTGCAAAAGGCGTCTGAATCTTTGGAACAATACTTTAATGAAATAATTAACCTTCCGTATGTTTTATATCGAAATCCCGATATCTTCCGTATTTTTAAATATGGTTTTGAAAATTCTATTTATTTTAACCAACTTAAACTCGAAAAAGGTATGGAAAATTTTTATCTGATGCGAAGTGAAATTCGTCAAGTTCGATTTTATATTGCTAAGGAACAAGATTCGTTCACTGTTTATAATGCGATGGTAAGCGCCCGGAAGCATCAACCAAACTTATTGGAGCAAGATTCTATTCAGAAACTGGTGAATTCTAACTTGAATTTTGTTATTGAGCCGCCGCATCAAATCCAGAATTATAACAATGCCGCGATCATTCCCGAGTCGGACAAAACGATGGTTTTGACTATTCATCATAAAATTCTAGATGTTTTAACAAACGAATTTCTCGGCATTATCACGATTGATATCGATTTGGATAAATATGGACGGATATGTAATCGTCTCATTCAGGAGGGAGGAGGATCGGTATTGCTTACTGATTCGAGTGGTCGTGTCATATATGCAAGTGATCAAACTATAATAGGTAAGCCCATTCCTGACGATTTACAGACGCAGATAGATGGGACAGTCTATTCTTCAGATGATGATATTATCTTATCTAGAACGTTGTCGGGACCGTTAAGGCAATGGCGTTTAGTTAAGGTAACCTCTAGTCAGTTTTTATTCAATGAGGTGAGGAAAACCGCCTATACAAATATCATTGTCGGTGTGGTAGTTGTAATTTTGGGCTTATTAATGATTAGTATTATTTCCTACAAGATTACTCGTCCAATCAAGCTCCTTAGCAGGAAAGTGAGGAGAATTGAAGGTGGGAATATGGAAGTTCCTTTTGATGACAAGGGAGAAGACGAAATAGGTCATCTAGAAAAGCATATGAAGGATATGATGACTCGGATCAACCTTCACATTGAACGTGAATATAAACTGGAGATTGAGAATAGGAAGAACGAGTTCAGGGCGCTAAAGTCTCAGGTTAATCCGCACTTCTTATATAACACGTTACAGTCTATTGGTGCAGTTGCCCTGCGATCTAATTCTCCAAAGGTGTATCAATTGGTGACGTCTTTATCAAAAATGATGCGATACTCCATTCGTTCGGATCAATGGGTACCGGTTCAAAGTGAAGTAGATTATATAAAAGCGTATTGGGAACTTCAAATGGAGCGTTTTCGAACCGGTTCAAGTTACTCTATTGATATACCCGAGGCTATTCTTGATATACCAGTTCCAAGTATGATTCTACAGCCGCTCGTTGAAAATTTTTTTAAACACTGTTATGAAGAAGGTTTTTATGAAGCTCATTTGCACATTTATGGAGAAATACGAGGAGAACATTTATATCTGGTTGTAGAAAATGACGGATCTAGTATCACAAACGCAGAGTTAGAGACATTAAGAAAAAATATCTATGCGCCGGCTTATGATACACACGAACATATCGGTCTTAAAAATATTCATGACCGATTAGTTCTCAATTATGGATCGACAGCAGGAATCGAACTGGATTCCAAGCAGGGAAAAGGTTTTTCTGTTCAACTAGTTATTCCACTACTCTCAAAGGAGGAGGAACTGTATGAAAGCTCTGATCGTAGATGATGAGTTTAATGTACGAGATGTCATTCGTTCTTTAGGACAATGGCAGAACTATGGTATTACCACTGTTTTGGAAGCAAGCAATGGTGAAGAGGCAAAAGCTTTAATTAAACGTGAATGCCCGGAGATTATCTTGACAGACGTGAAAATGCCTAAAATGAGCGGCATTGAATTAATCGAGTGGTTAGACACCATATCTTATCCTGGAAAAGCAATTTTGATCACGGTGTATGACGACTATTCTTTTATGCGTAAAGCTATTCAGTGCAACAGTATCGATTATTTGTTAAAACCGATTGAAGAGGAATCGCTAAATAAAGCCTTGGCATCATCTGTTGAATGTTGGAAAAACGAAGAGGAGGAACGCCGTAAAAGAGATTCAGGTTTCTATGAAGATGTCGAAAGGTTACGTATGAACCGATTGATTACGGCAGCTTGTAACGGGGAATCTTTTGACGCTGAAGAAATGTCTTTATGTCTTCCGCAAGCTGATGCATATGACCTTACCTTAATTTCCTTTTACCAAATGCACCATTCTGATTCTTATATTGAGCTGTTAGCTAATGAGCTTTGTAATCGAGAGTGGGGGAATGCATTTTCGCTTCAGAACGACCATAATATCTGTGTGGTTATTACTGTACGTGGTCAATGGTTATCGGTAGAGGAATGGATTATCCGTCATTTTGATATCCCCGTTCGTCTTGTTAGCGAAGTTCCATTGAAATCATTTGCAGAACTACCGACATCTTTTCAATCTGCGAAAAGAGCAGTGGACGATCAAAACTTTAGAGCTATACACCGTTTGTCAAATTTGGATGACGCTCGACGCATGCATGACATTGTCGCTTATGTAGATAAGTATTATATGGAAGAGCTGAGTTTGGAAAAGCTGTCCAACCGGTTCTTCTTGAGCCGGGAACATATCTCAAGAAAATTCAAACAAGCAACAGGGATGACCCTGTCAACATACGTCATTCAACTGAGAATTGAACAAGCCAAATATTGGTTAAGTCAAACTGATGAGAAGATGTACTCGATTGCATTAAAGCTTGGATATCAGGATGAAAAATACTTTTCGAAACTATTTAAAAAAATGGTTGGTATGACACTGCTTGAGTACCGGAACTTTGCGAAGAATCGGCAAAGCGGAAAAATTTAAGATATTCCCGTTTCCACCTTATAAAACAAGATGTAGTTATAAAAAGTTATTTATTAGGGGGTGAAACAATGAAAAAAAAGGTTTTTCAAACGTTTTTGGTCGGGCTGCTTATCATATTACTTTCGGCGTGTGAGGCAAAAAATGAAACGGTGAAAAAGAAAGCGAAAAGTGCGGATCAAAAAGTCATCTTGGAAGTGCGAAATCCAAAAATCGAAATTTCTTCACAGTTTGAACAGATGGTGCTTGCTTATGAAGAAGAACACCCAGGTGTGGATATTAATATTTATACTGTAGGTGGGGCCAACGATAACCTTACTGATTTGAAAGCACTGTTTGCTGCCGGAAAAGGTCCCGACATTTTCACAATCGGTGGATATAGCCAGGCAAAACGATGGAACAAATATTTGGAGGATCTTTCTAATCAACCTTGGATTGAAAATGCATATGATAATGGGTTAGCACCAATAAAAATTAATGGGGAAATTTATGGAATGCCTGTAAACTTTGAAGGATACGGATTTATTTATAATAAGGATTTATTTGAAAATGCAGGCATTGAAACGTTACCAAAAACGACTACTGAATTGATAGCAGCGGCAGAGAAATTGAAATCGACGGGCATTACGCCTTTTGCAATCGGATATTATGAAGATTGGGTATTAAGTCATCTTTTGAATATTGCCTTTGCTCAACAGGAAGATCCGGATGCTTTTATTAAAGGCCTAAATGACGGAACGCAAAAGATTGAAAGCAATCAAAAATTCAAAGATCTAGTTAGATTATTGGACGTAACGATGAAATATGGAAACGATAATCCGTTGACTACGGATTACAACATGGCAGTAACCCTGTTTGCCACTGGGAAAACAGCGATGATTCAGCAAGGTAATTGGATTCAACCGATGATAGATCAACTAACCCCGAATATGAACATCGGATTTCTGCCAATACCAATTAATGACGATCCTAAAAATGATGCTCTGACGGTCGGTGTACCTAATTACTGGGTTATAAATAAACAAACGACCCCAGAGAAGAAGAAAGAAGCAAAGGAATTTTTAAACTGGATGGTTTCTTCAAAACAAGGCAAAAAGTTTATGACGGAACAATTCAAATTTATTCCAGCTTTTAAAAATATTGAGACGAACAATTTAGGACCGCTTGCGGAAGATATTATCCGCTACTCCAAAGCTGAGAAGACGTTATCCTTCAACTGGTTTAAATACCCTGGAGGAGTAATGGATGAATTCGGCCCTGCAATGCAAGCGTACATAGGCAAACAGCTTAATCGCGATCAATTATTGCAGGAATTTCAGAAGTCTTGGGAGAGAGCCGCGAGGAAATAATTGCTGGTGAATAATCGAATAGAGGGGGATGATTCCCCCTGTTTCTTTATACTACTGTGCGTATGGACCTGTAAACGGTGATTTCATGAAAATCAGACCAGAATATTCTAATTTTTTTCACTTGTATTTGTTTTATTTACTTTCTCAACATTTGATGATTAGGACTTCAATGTGTTTACGCCATCTTATTTCAACGAGTCCGTTATATATAAGAGTCGTGTTTCTCAGGTCGAAAGTTTTCCTTCGTTTTCCTCCAATTCCCTTCAGATTTCAGATCACTCCGGAACCCCTTTCCTTTGTCGAACCGCTAAAACGACTTCAACGATCCGGGTCTTGAACCCTAAATCATATATGCATGATGGGCACATATACCTCATCAATTTAAGACGGAATTTCAATCAATATGCGCCATATCCATACAATGTAGATCTAATTATAATAAGATATGTAAGTAAATGTCGGCGGGACTGGCATTATATTTTCAGTAAACACTCAAAATGTCTAAGAATGATTGTATCGTTGCGGGTCGTCATTTTTGATCGTTTTTTGTTCCGCTGTTTGAAAAGGAGGGATAGTGCTATACGATTGGGTTTTTTGTTTTCTGAATAATCAAAAATTTTAAAAACTATTTAGGGGGAGACAAATGAAAACGAAATTTCATGAAAAAATTGGAAAAATAGTTTTAGGCACTGTGATATTAACAAGTACTCTGATAGCAGGTACCGCATCAGCACAGCAGTCTACCTGGGATGTTCGAGATGATCACACTTCTATCTGGTCTCGTCAGCAAGCGGAGCAAGTAGCTCTGACTGAAGAGACTACAGCTCCTGTAATCGATACAGACTTTGAAAATGCTGCACCTGATGTGTGGATTTGGGATACGTGGCCTCTTCAAAACAGAGACGGTTCTCTTGCTATTATAAAGGGATACAGAGTTGCATTCGCATTAGTTGCTCCACGCACATTTGGTTGGAATGAGCGTCATACTGAAGCAAGAATCGGGATGTTCTATTCCAAAAACGGGAAAGATTGGACTTATGCCGGCATTCCATATGAGTATGATAAAGCGTATGGCCATCAGCAATGGGCTGGTTCTGCAATGTTAGATGAGGAAGGGAAAGTGCATTTCTTCTATACAGCAACAACTGATATGAATGCTAATGGTGGTAAAGAATGGAATCAACACGATTGGGTAAAAAGAGCTGAGCAGCGCCTCGCCAAGACGACGTTTGATATTAGCGCAGATAAAGATGGAGTTCATCTTACGAATGAAGGAGAGCACCAAATTATTCTTGAAGCGGACGGCGAACATTATGAAACGATTGAACAGTTCCAAAATCATGGAAATATTATCACTGCGTTCCGTGATCCGTTTTTCTTCCAAGATCCGAACACAGGGAAAGAGTACATTCTCTTTGAAGGTCAAGCAGGTTCTAACAGAAACTATTTGAAGCCGGAAAACATCGGTGACGAGGAATATCGTAATACTCATACTGTTCCGGAAGGTGCGGAAAATTACAACGGAAATATCGGAATTGCGGAAGTACTTGACGAAGATGTAACAAAACTGAAATTGTTGCCGCCACTTATCGAATCAGTTGGGGCTAACCATCAGTTAGAACGTCCACATGTTGTAGTCGACGGTGACAATTACTACTTGCTTACGATCAGCCACAAATTCACATATGCACCTGGTTTGGACGGTCCGGATGGATTGTACGGTTTTTATGGAAAAGGAGGACTACGTGCTGATTATAAACCAGTCAACAATGGCACTGGTGTTATCGTAGCTAACCCAGAGGAAAGCCCGTTCCAAGCGTATTCTTGGATGGTACTTCCGGACGGACAGACTATCAGCTTTATAAACGAACCGACAGATGAGAACGGAGTAGTGAAATATGGCGGTACATTTGCGCCTACATTGAAAGTTTCCTTTGACGGTGATAAAACTACAATAAAGAAAGAAATGGAAGTTGGAGAAATCAAACCTTTCGGACCTTATGGAAGATCTTTACGATAATTGATAAGAGCAATCCTTAATCAGGAAAATTATTTTTAGAACGAAAGGAGAAAAATATGTTTATTCGAAATAGAAAAAAAGCACTAACGACCTTCGCATTAGCTGCAACTCTTGTTGCTTCAGCAAATTTTCCGACTTTGGCGGAGGGTGCAGGCACAACTGTCAACTGGACACGTGAACAAGCATCGAAAATCCAGCAAACAGCGGATAACACAGCCCCGTATTTTAACGGAGGAGAAATAGAAAAAATGACACCGGACTATCATGTTTGGGATACATGGCCTTTGAGAAATCGTGACGGTTCCATCGCAGTTATTAATGGGTACAAAATTATCTTTTCATTAACTGCTCCGTCCAATATTTTACCAGGAAAACGTCATGATATTGCAGAAATTCGTTATTTTTACTCTAAGAATGGCCAGGACTGGGAGTTAGGCGGAACTGTGTTCCCAGAAGGAGAAGCACTTGGTTCCCGTCAATGGGCAGGTTCAGCAATGGTTGATAACGGCAAGGTGAACTTTTTCTACACCGCAACCGGGAGAAAAGGCGAAGAGCATCTTTCCTATGAACAGCGCTTGGTCAAAGCATCGGCTGACATAGAAGTATCAAAGAAAGACGGAATAACATTTTCTAACTGGTCGGATCATAAAGTGATTCTTGAACCTGAGGGTAAATATTATCAAACTATGGAAGAGGGCATGCAAGGAGATATTGCATACGCATTCCGTGACCCGTGGTTTTTTGAAGATCCGAAAACTGGAGAAGAATATATTCTCTTTGAAGGGAATTCCAATGGAACACCTGCTGAACGCATGTGTGAACCTGAGCATATCGGCTCGGAAGAATTCCGTGCCAATCATGAAGTCCCTGAGGTTTCTAAGCTACACAATGGAAGCATTGGCATTGCCAAAGCAACTAATGACGATCTGACCGAATTTGAAATTATGCCTCCTTTAGTGGAAGCAAATTGTGTTAACCAGGAACTTGAACGTCCACATATTGTAACAAAAGGAAATAAGTATTATTTGTTCACAGACACTCACTTAAATAAATTTGCACCTGGCGTTTCAGGTCCGGATGGTCTTTTTGGATTTGTATCAGATACTCTTGTGGGAGGCTATGAACCATTAAATGGAGATGGCCTAGTCATTTCAAATCCTAAAGAAAATCCTTATCAGGCTTATTCGTGGATGGTTATGCCTAACGGAACAGTCGTTAGCTTCTTGAATTTCTTTGACCTTGAAGGTAAGACCATTAATGATATTGGTCACCAACCTCATGAATGGCAATTTGAACATTTTGGAGGAACGTTGGCACCATCATTGAAAATATCCATTAATCAGGACAAGACCAAGATTGTGAAAGAACTTGAACCAGGGGTATTTAAATAGATAGTGTTGCAAGTCTATATAAAATAATAACAGCGTAGATGAGGCTGGCTCAAAAGGTCATTTAAAAATGACGTTTTAGAGTCAGCTTTTTTGATTTTTAATTTTATTTTGCATGAGAAAACCTAGAAATCTTTTATTTCAATGGTTGTTAGGCTTGTTGTTTATTTTATTTCAATGATAAGACTATTTCATGCAGTTTCTACAACATTAGCTATTATTGTTGATAGAGGATTTATCTGTATAATTTCATCCATTTGAGCGAATAACCTATGAATTAATCTGAAGTTGCGACTACGAATTCTAATTATCATATTTATTGCTTCTTGACACTCCTAACACCTTCTGGAAAAGCCGACTCTTCAATATGAAAACAATGCGGACATACTTTTCGTTCAACTTCGTGTTGAGTGATCTCAAAGAAGATTGATGGAAGGTCAAATACTTGTCGCTTTTTGATAGAGCGACTGATTCTTGTTCAAGGGATGTATAGCAGCATGAACACGCAGTCACACGATGACGAATAATCGTACCTGGTTCTTCTACTTGATGAAGAGGATGACCGACATGTCCAGGCTATCCTCCTGTTTTGTTTCCGGTTTTTCCACATAGGCTTTTCGTTTCATGCTCTTCGCCTCTAACTTTGATAACTCAAGTGTTAACAGGAAAAGGAGGGAGTAAACCTAGAAGATATAGAAAATAAAAAAACATTAAATCAGGAAGGTGGCTGAGTAGTTACGCAATTTATTAAAATAAAGAGTGATTGAGTGCAAAAGATGTGGGATGATGCGGTAACATTTTTAATCGAGCTAACTGGAAGATTTATGGAGGAAGTATATAGTTAGTGATATTAAGGGCGTTGATATGGGCGAAATAGATATTGCATTTATCATATATATTAACCCATGGTGCTAGTTGAACATTAAAGCTCAACTGCACCGGTGATCCAAAGTGTGTGTGCCATGAGAATCGCTTCTAATGATGTTTCAAAACCAGTTAGGCTATTGGCACGAATCGATGTGATTAAAAATTGCTCAACAAGTACTGAAAATATGGTTTCAATGCGTTTCCTCTTTTGCCTCATCCATATTTGTATCACTTTCGGTAAGCCAGGCTGCTTACTGTTCGACCGTAACGGTGTCCAAAGTGAAACGCTATATGTCTCTTGAAGTTTTTGTTTGAGAGTCTGACTAATATAGCCTTTATCTCCTAAGGTTACTGGATGAGGATTTTGGGCAATCAAGTCTTCAGTCACTTCAATATCATGGTAAGAACTTGGGGAAATGACATAACTGGTAATAAGCCCTTTATTGGTGACTTGAATATGTGCTTTAAATCCATAAAAGTAGGTTTCAATAGCCTCTGTCCGCCACTCCTTTAAAACGTTTAATACGTGGGATGCGAACATTATGACAAAGTGGAATTGGTAAACTATCAATGATCGTATACGCACCAACAGGCTGAGATTGGACAATTCGGTAGCGAATCCATTTGATCATCTGCAGTAAATCACGACAACGTCGATTATAACGAGAGCGCTCTGGAAACTGTGATCTCTCAAATAAATTTCCAATGATAAATCGGTGCCAGGATCTCTCTGAATAGAAGCCCAGTAACTTTCCTAAAATATGCACACTAATGATTTGTCCATCTGATTGTTTCAATAAATGTCGGTTTTTACGTTGAAATAGAGATTCTAACTTCACCAGTTCTTTTTCTACTACACCCAGAATCATTTTTAATTGTTTTTGCAGTTTTAACGGATTTTCGGTAAAATGAAAGTAACTCTTGCATCGGAAAAACTCCTTCCAAAATGGGGTTTGGTCACTTTCATTTTGGAGGATATTCCGATCAAGGGCTATTTTTATGCTTTTTTATCTAGCACCACGGGTTATATTATTATTATTCTAGTTTTAGGGTTTTTTATAAGTTATAAATATAGTTCCTATATGATAAGAAATACAGGATTGTTTTTCCCGCAATTATTTATTTCAGGAACAATAATCATGAATACTCCCGCCACTTAATTTTCTAACGAAAATTTGAAGTGGGGGTTTCTAACGTATCGACCATTTCTGAACGCTTAACGTTAGTGGAGTTGACACATTGGCGGTCTAAATACGCCCAACTCCTCTATCCCATCGGTCTTGCCTTTGGGAGTTCTTTTAATAAGCCTACTGCACCATTTTCACACGTTGTGCTAGTCATGTATCACGCATCTTCGGCTTCTCTAGGCTTGAACATTTTACGCAGCAGAGCGTCTTTTCCTGCTGCAACCTTATATGTTCAGTTTTCAATGAGCATGTACAAGGATGTACAACTATTATTATATCATTTATTACGTACTTGTGTTCGCAATAAATGATGGAAATTCACCCTCTCCCTACTTATTGGGCGATCGCCCTTCACATTCCTTGAGGAAGGGGTACTCTTTCCAAAAACGATAGATGTATTAGCAATAATAGGATGGGCGTACTTCACTTGGGGAACTAATGAATCCCGAAAATATTCATTATTGGAATATTTTCGGGATTCGTTTTGATAGTCGTAAGTGAAGCGGTATTAATTACTATTCTACTTATTAAGCGAAAAAATATGATACAAATATTCAATGACAATCTAAATAAGAATACATAGATTTTTCACTAACAGGGGCTTTAGTAAAATAACTGAGAAACTATTTTGGCAGCTGTATGCCATTTTTCAATATTCCGTAATCGGGTCTTTAATGGAATAACGAAAAAGAGCCCAATTTCTCTATTTTAATAGAGAAGGATGAGGTAAAATCCCACCTATCACTGCACCCAGGATTTGATTGCCTACAAATTCCTTCTCTGCACTAAAGTATCGCTAAGTAAAATGCTGAACGCTATTGCTTGCCCTTATCGTTTATTTAAAAACCCCTTGCTTCTTTTCGTGAAGGATCTTTGTTTCATCACGTGTTATGGATATTTTTAATGAAGGTGCAAGCACTCCACCGAAATGTTCCATTTGATATTCTGTGGATTGCTCGCCAATTTCATAAATATCTTTTTCATCCACATTAACATAATTCACAAAACTAGTTACAGTGCCATTCGGCATAACCATCCAAGAATAAGCTTGATACGGATTATCCGTTGGATTTGCGATAACTAGTCCACTTTCATTTAAAGGTTGATAACCTCCAAAGAGAGACTCTGAAGTAAATCCATATAATCCTTCTGGAGCATTAAGGCCAGATGCAAATTTCTCACTGTGTGTCTTCGCAAAAAGATAGTAGTTGTTTCCTTTTACGATTACACTTGGTCGCTCAAGTTCATCATTTACATAATTTGCTTCTAATAAAGGTGGCATCAATTCAAATTTAGATGAATCGTTATTAGCTGCTTTGGCAATTCCAATGCTGCCATTATAGGCTTTTGAACTTTCAGGGCTTACATGGTTTTGACGAAATTCGTCCGAACCAATATAGGCATGTTTATACGGCCGGTTTTCAAGTTTCCCTGCAGAATTTGCTTCAAATAAAAGATATTTCTCTCTAGTCTTCGGATCTTGGAAAAAATACGGGTCGCGGAACGCATAAGAAGTTTCTTTGTTCCCTGTTTGTTCCTTAGTTTGATAGTATTCTCCATCAGCCTCAAGAATGATTTTATGTTTAGACCAATTCTTAAATGTCACACTAGTGTTCGTCGTACTAATATCTGCAGTTGCTGTTGCTATCCGCTGGTCATAGCTTAGTTGAGTTTCATTTTTTTGTCCTGTAGCAGTGTAAAATATTTGTAATTCCCCATTTTTATGAACGATAGAAGAACCAGCCCATTGTCTAGAACCCAATGCTTTTCCATCTTTAAAAACTGGACCACCTGACTCCCATGTCTTTCCATCCTTTGAATAAAAATAATGAATTTCAGCTGTATCATGGCGTTTTCCTGGAAGCACATCTTTTGGAACTGATAGTGCGAAAATAATTTTAAAGCCGTTAACAACAGCTGGATGACCATTCATATCCTGCAGTGGCCAAGAATCCCAAATATAAGAGTCTGATGTAATTCCGACAAGCTCATCTTTATTAATTTTTGGTGCTGTATTTTGATCAGTTATTGTAAGGTTACTCACATTTTCACGTGTCCAGTCGAATGTATCTACATTTTCTTGTGCAGAAACTGAAGAAACACTTAAGCTAACAATTAGTGTTAATATAGTAGAAACTCCTATAAAGGCTGTTATAAAAGATTTGCCTTTTTTAACTTTGTTCCATTTCATGTGTGTTACCCCCCTATAAGATTTCTAGTCTTTTAAAACCAGTATAATGTATGCACGCTTCTTTACGACTTCTTTCCGGTTTTCATTTCTATTTCCTTAAAACCTCCATTTTCCGCGGGAACATTTTGTGAATTGTGACTTTTCCTTTTTAAAACGAATAAAACCCTTAAAAAAGACCTAGAACGGATAAGGATAAATCTATCAATAGGATAATAGGTTCTGATGCAAGAAAAACAGTTCCGCCGGATTTTATTTACATATATTATTATAATCGGATATATATTTTATAGATATAGCGTACATTGATTATAATTTAGTCTTAAATTGATGTCGTATATGTTCCTGGCATGTGCTTTAGAATTTAAGTCCTCAATCGCGAATTTCATTGTAGTGATGACAGGTTTTGTAAGTTTCTTTCAGTATATCGTAGTTTAGATCCCTCTTCTCTACTCCTAATGGAATGTATTGCAAGTGCAATAGGGTCAGTATTTGTATATAAATTAAACTTAACTTTTCTGCATGCTTAATCTTAGAAAAAGCTGTCCATACTGTTCCTAAAATAACACCAAGGGAGCAGTATAAAATGAATACTTTAAAGATTACAAATGATCATGGTTGGACGCCAAATGACTTACACAAATAGGAAAAAAGATTCAACTATGAAGCGATGCAGCTAGGAGGGGAAATTACAGTTCATGCTTATAAGAAGCCTGAATTTGTTGTGATTAAAATTATTGATTCAGGAAGCGGGATGACAAAAGAGCAGCTTGAACGCCTTGGCACACCTTTTTATTCTATGAAGGAAAAAGGAACAGGGATAGGATTAATGGTTTGTTATAATATTATTGAAAAATATAAGGGGAAAATTGAAGTAGAGAGTACAGTAGGAAAAGGAACGACTTTTTCCATATACATTCCTCTATATCGTTCACTTTCTAATAAATAGAAGCTTCAAAATAGGCTGCCGTAAAGCAGCCTATTTTCTCATTTTGGGAATTGATTATCGATTTTCTTATGTTTGTTTAATTATTGAGGTGTATTTTGTCCCTTTGTTGGAGAAATGGCATTTGAAAGTTCTTCTTCTGATAGAACATTTGCTGAGCCCATAGCTTCACTGTAAGGTTTTCCTTTTTGACTTCCGCTTTGACGATTTTCGCGCTTTTTTGAATTTGACATGCTGATTCACTCCTTTTAAAAATAAAGTTGTTTCGACCATAGTTTGTCAATGAGGGGATGAAATTATGCTGATTAAGCCTTGTTTATTGAAGAGTGTGGTATATTAAAAGCAAAGAAGACATGGGTAGAGGAAGTGATAAAATGACACTTAAAATTAAGGCAGTTAATATAGGAAAAACACAAAAACTGGTGTATAAAGGAAAAGAACTTCTTACAAGTATTTATAAAACACCAGTTGAAAAGAAGGTCTATTTAACAGCCCATCGTTTAGAAGGAGATGAACAAGCAGATCTTGTTCATCATGGTGGAGAAGATAAGGCGGTGTGTGTTTATCCATATGAACATTATCGTTATTGGGAAGAAAACGCAGACCTTCCTCTAGATTATGGTGCGTTCGGGGAAAATTTAACAACCTTTGGATTACTTGAAGAAAAGGTTTGCATTGGTAATATTTATCAGCTAGGAGAAGCTGTTGTGCAGGTGAGTCAGCCGAGACAACCGTGTTATAAATTAGCTGCAAAACATGGAATCGATGATTTAGCACTGCGTGTTCAGCAAACAGGATATACAGGGTTTTATTTCCGTGTGTTAACGGAAGGAGCTATTTCACAAAATTCTGTACTTCACCTTATAAAAAAGCATCCTAAAGAAGTAACCGTTTCATTTGCTAATCAGATTATGCATCATGACAAGCAAAATAAAGATGCGATTAAGTTATTATTAGAAATTGATGAGCTTTCAAGTGACTGGAAACAGACATTTTTAAAACGGTTAGCTAAAATAGAGAAAGAGTAATTTTTGCTTCATGGCATCATAATAGAAGTTTTAAGATAGTAAACATACAGCTAAGAGTAAGGGGATATGAATGTGAGTATTCTTTCAGTTGAAAATTTATCAAAAAGTTACGGGGAAAAGGTACTGTTCGATAATCTTTCTTTTACAATTTCAGAAGGTCAGCGTATCGGAATTATTGGAATAAATGGCACTGGTAAATCCACCCTATTAAAAACGATTGCTGGAATTGAAGGGAAAGAAGGCGGACAGATTACGCATGCTAATCAGTTTCGCATTGAATATTTACCTCAGGAACCAACATTTGATGAAACAGCATCAATATTAGATCAAATCTTTTATAGTGATGCGCCGATTATGCAGATTCAAAGGCAGTATGAAAGATCATTAAGCGAACTTGAAAGCGATCCAAACAACGAGAAGAAACAGGAGAGCTTATTTGCCCTACAGCAAAAAATGGACAGTTTAAATGCGTGGGAAGCAAATGCGGCAGCAAAATCAATTTTAACACGTCTTGGGATTACTGATTTTACAAAATCGATTCAGGAGCTTTCTGGGGGACAGCGAAAACGGGTAGCACTTGCTCGGGCGTTAATTCAACCATCTGATTTATTAATTTTAGATGAGCCGACCAACCATATTGATAATGAAACGGTTGAATGGTTAGAGCGTTATTTAGCGCAGTATAGAGGTGCTCTTTTAATGGTTACGCACGACCGCTATTTCTTAAATCGCGTGACGAACCGCATCTTTGAACTTGATCGCGGCAATCTTTATAGTTATGACGGCAATTACGAATATTTTCTTGAGAAAAAAGCCGAACGTATTGAACAAGAACAATCATCGGAACAAAAACGCCAAAATATTTTACGCCGCGAGTTAGCGTGGCTTCACCGCGGCGCAAAGGCACGAACAACGAAACAAAAAGCGCGTATTCAGCGTGTAGAAGCATTAAAGGAACAAAAAAGTGACCTTAGCAATGACAAAATTGAAATGGCGATTGGTTCAAGCCGACTTGGGAAAAAAGTCATTGAAGTCAACGAAATTAGTAAGTCTTATGATAATCGTCCTTTAATAAAAGATTTTACTTATATTGTAATGCCAAATGATCGACTTGGTATTATTGGCCCAAATGGAAGTGGAAAGTCTACTTTATTAAATATGCTTGCCGGAAGAGTGCAGCCAGATAGCGGTACAATTGACACCGGTTCAACTGTCAACATTGCTTACTATACACAGAATAGCATTGAGATGGATGAAACGATGCGTGTATTAGAGTATATTAAAGAAGGCGCCGAAGTGATTTATACGAAGGATGGTCATGCGATTACAGCGGCACAAATGCTTGAGCGATTCTTATTTCCACCGCATATGCACTGGACAATGATTTCAAAATTGTCAGGTGGAGAACGACGCAGATTGTATTTGCTTCGTATTTTAATGGGGGAGCCTAATGTGCTATTTTTAGATGAACCGACAAATGATCTTGATACCGAGACACTAGCCATTCTTGAAGATTATTTAGAAAGCTTTCCTGGTGCGGTTATTACGGTTTCACATGACCGTTACTTTTTAGATCGTGTTGTTCATCATGTTTTTGCTTTTGAAGGAAACGGGAAAATTCGAGATTTTATTGGGACTTATTCAGAATATCTTGAAGTTCGAAAGCTTGAAAAAGAAACAGAACTATTAGAGGAAAAAGAAGAAAAGAAAGCTCAAGTTGAAATCGAAAAACCACAGCCTGCAGGTAATAAAACCCGAAAATTATCTTTTAAAGAAAAGCGTGAATGGGAAGAAGTGAATGAGAAAATCCCATTCTTAGAAGAAAAAATTGAAAAATTAAAAGAGGAAATTAGTACATCGGGCAGTGATTACGGAAAAGTGCAGGATCTTTTTAGAGAGCAGCAGCAAGCAGAAGAAGAGTTGGAAACAGTAATTGAACGCTGGGCAGAGCTTTCGGAAATTATTGAAGAAATTGAAGAACAAAAAGGGAAAGCTTAAGGTTTTGAACCTTAAGCTTTTTTGTTGTAAGAGCATTATGAGTCTTTAAATTAATGGGCGACGGACTTCGCGATTCGCTTGATCCCCGGATGAAAAATTAAAAAAGCAGCTGCTGCAAAATCTCTTTTAACTATACAAAGCCCATGAAGAAATTTAAATTAACTTCGTGGGTTTTTATATTGAATTTAATCAAATGAAAGTAACTTTAAACGTAAAAGACTATCTTAATTTCTTAGTTAATGGCTTGCAATGCAGTATGTTCAGTTTGTTAAGTTATATGAACTGTGGTAATATCTTAGTAAATATTGTGATCGTGATCTTTAAATAATTTCGATCTTGAATGGTGTAAGAGATTACCTATTATTTTTTAGAGAAAGATAAATAGTTTTAAGGTGTATTAAGGGAGGAAGTATTAATGGCAAGAAGTGAAATACAAACTGAACGAATGATCAATTATTTTATTGATGCAACAGCTAAATTAATAAAAGAAGAAGGAATTAAAAATATTAGTATAAGAAAAATTGCAAAGGAAGCAGGATACACAAGTTCTACAATTTATAATTATTTTTCAGAAGTTTCTCATCTCATCTTTTTTGCAGGAATGCGTTTTGTAGAAAGCTATATTGAAGATTTACCTAAATATAGTGCAAGAGCAAAAGATCCATTAGAAAAATATTTATCAGGGTGGGAATGTTTTTGTGACCATTCATTTAAGGAACCTGAATTATATCATGCTATATTTATTGCAGATCTAGGAGAACATCCGGAAGAACTTTTAAAATATTACTCTTCAATGTATAAGTTTGATACTATTCAACTTGATGAAGAATTAGAGATAATTTTTACTGAGCAAAATCTAAGTAAAAGAAGTAAAGAAGTTCTAGAAAAATATGCAGAAAAAGGTGTATTTAAAAAAGAAGATATTGAAAAACTTAATGAAATTACAATCTTGATATGGCAAGGAATGATTATATCTCTTCTTAACAATCGAGTAAATTATACGCCTGAAGAAGCTTCAAGAAAGACGATGGAATATATACGAGATATAACATTCAATGCTGCAAATATAGATCCTATAATAAAAGATTAAAGTAGTATTATTAAATTGAGTTACCACTCAACAAAAATAATTAATATTAAAAAAGGGTAAAAAACACTATTTGTTTTTTACCCTTTTTTAATATTTACAAAAATTACAAAACGGATTATACTCCAATTAATAAATCGTGATCATAATAATATCGAGATTTATTATAAACGTTTTCAAAAAAGAGTGCGGAGTTTTTTGTGACCATTGAAACTTTGGAATTAACAAACGTTTATTATGAAGGGGGTAAATGTGACGTTAAATAACAATGACAGACCAATCAAGCTCGGCATGCACACCTACACCCTGCACTTTTTCGGTTTGGGAGAAAGCTGGGGATTTGGAAAGGACTATGCATTTCCTCAGACTATGAATCTGATGGAGCTGATGGATTATGCAGTCGAATGGGGGCTGGACGGCCTGCAAATCACAAAGGTGGATTTGCAGAATACGGAACCGGCACATCTTGCAAAGATCAAGGCTGCTGCTGAAGAACGCGATCTGTTTCTGGAGTTCAACGCTTCGTTCGATGCACCCAGTGATTCGCGGGTAAACTGCACTGTACGGGAAGCGCTGCAAATCGCCAAGGCAATTGGCTCCGATCTGGCAAAGTTCAGTCTTGATGTGAAGCGCCCGCGCCCCTACTACGCTACCTGCTTCCATCCGAATGTTATGCGGCAGCTTGCCGTCCGCTATGAAGAATTCAAAGAAGCGCTGCCTCTAGTCGAAGAGCTTGGCCTGAAAGTGGCGATTGAAAATCACTGCGACACCTATGCAGATGAGGTGATCTGGCTTGTCGATCAGATCGACAAGCCAATGATTGGCACCTGCCTGGACACAGTCAACTCCATCTCCGTCACAGAGAGCCCGGAGGAATCGGTGAAGAAGCTCGCGTCCCGTGCGTTCTGCTGCCATTTCTGTGACAATGCGCTGGTGATCGATCCTCTTGGTGCACACTGGATCGGCGTTCCACACGGTACCGGCGATATCGACCTGCCGAAGGTTCTTAAGGTGCTGAGAGAGCAATCTACACTGGATCGCGTCATTTTTGAGAATGAAATTCCCTTCCTTCGTCCGGATGAACCGCTGGAAGAGGCGAGAAAAAGAGAGCTTCAGGCTTGCAAGGAGAGCATCGCATATCTGAGAAATGTGCTGAAGGTTGGTGTCAGAAATCGCTGAGCGCGCTTCTGAAGGTCTATCAAATGACCCCGGAACCGGTACGCTAACATATAAACTATCAAAGTGAGGCAGAAAACAGCTTTTGTTTTCCTGCCTCTTTTTTTGTTCAAATTTAAGGCGAGATAATACTAAAATAATCGAAAAAATTTTATTTTTAGATATTTACAAAAACTAAAAAACGAATTATACTGTGGTTAGGAAATCGAGATCATAAAAATATCACGATCTTTAAAAGCATTTTCAAAGGCGTTGATGTAGAAGATAGTCTAGTAAACATTGAAAATTAATCTTAAAAATTAACAAACGTTTATTATGAGAGGAGTAATGAAAATGGTTCATGCAATTAACGAAAAGAGTATTAAAGGTGCTGCAAAGACAAAGCAGTTGGTGATTGATTCGGATGTTCATTCTTATTTAAATTCACTTAATGACCTTGTACCATATTGTGATGAGTCTCTTCAAAAGCGTTTAAATATTGGTAAATTTAAAAAACAAGCATTTGAAGGCAAATTAATCTCTGCAGCAGAATTTCGCTTCCCAGAATGTAGATATATCAACCCAGTTTCGGTTGTACGTGGAGATGCTTTTTCACCCGAAGGGGCGATCCCAGGTTCTGATCCTGCATTTGTAGCGAAAGATTTGTTTGACCGTTCAAACACACAATATGGCATTTTGAATTCATGTAATGCAACAATGGGTGCTTTTCACAATATAGATATCGCTAACGGATTTAATACAGCTTTTAATGATTGGCAATATGAGAATTGGATTGAAAAAGACAGCAGGTATAAGATGTCTATGCTTGTATCACCTCTTGATCCTGCGGCGGCAGTAAAGGAGATTGAAAGAGTCGGGAAAAAACCAGGAGTTGTAGCAGTTAATTTACAAACGACGACTACTCCATTTGGCAATAGAAATTTATATCCTATTTATGAAGCTGCGGAACACTATGGACTGCAAATGCTTATACACCCGGATTCTGAGGCGTCAGGGGAGAACGGCCCGGCACAAGCAGTAGGTCCGGCATCAACTTACATGGAATGGCATACTTGTTTAGGATTTAATGCGCAAAGAAATATTGTGAGTTTAGTTTGTGAAGGGGTTTTTGAGAAGTTCCCTAAACTAAAATTTGTATTTGTCGAATATGGTGTCGCTGGGATTGTGCCGCTTTTGTGGAGAATAGATAAAAATTGGAAGACGCTTCGTGAGGAAGTACCTTGGCTAAAAGAATTGCCTAGCGAATACATTAAAAGAAATGTCCGCTTAGGAACGCAGCCAATTGAAGAACCGTATCGTCCTAAAGATTTATTAGAAATCATTCAAATGGCTGGGATTGAGGATATGCTTCTTTACTGCAGTGATTATCCACACTGGGATGGAGATGAAGCAGATCGGGTATTCAATACGTTTCCGAAAGAATTAAAAAATAAGATCTTTTATGAAAACGCTTTAAATACGTATCATTTCACTCGATAATAGAAAGGAGAATGAAAAATGGATGAATTAAAAAGTGTTACCGTTTGTCCATCAGAGGATTTACAACCTGGTCAACGACAATTAGTAAAAGTGGATGGATCAGAAATTGCTATCTTTAATCTTAACGGCCGGCTATATGCCGTGCGAAATAAATGTCCCCATCAGGGAGTGTCCATGATATATGGCTCGATCGATGGAGCGATGTTACCAAGTGATCCTCATACGTATCAATATGGAAAACATAATGAGGTGTTACGCTGTCCTTTACATGGATGGGGATTTGATATTAAAACAGGGGAATCTTTGTTTGATGCAGAAAAATGTAAATTAAAGACTTATGATGTGCGTCAAGAAGGAAATTCTATTGTTCTGTATCTTAATAAAGAGCCAAAAACCGTTTCATTAATTGAAACTAATGCTTGTTTTGTATCTTAAAAAAATAAAATTTTTTTATTGTCGCAATATGATCATGATCATATTTGTATCGTGATCATATTGTGCGAAATATTGGAGAGGAGAAAAGCGAACCAGAATGGCTAAATATACGATCGTAGATAAAGAAACTTGTATTGCTTGTGGAGCATGTGGTGCTGCAGCTCCTGAAATTTATGATTACGATGAAGAGGGTGTTGCGTTTGTTACATTAGATAATAATGCCGGAACAGCCAGCATACCTGATGAATTTGAGGAAGATATGATTGATGCTTTTGAAGGGTGTCCAACTGAATCTATTAAAGTAGCTTCAGTACCTTTTGATGGTAACCCTTGCAAAGCTGGATAACAATCTCTAAATACCTTATCAGTGAGGGTTTTTGCAACATAAATTAATGAAATGATAGGGAGAGAAAAAATTGGGGAAAAGTGATTTGTTAAAGTCAATTCCATCACACATGAAAGCTGTAGTTGTAACAGAATATGGAGGATTAGAAAAGCTTGAGGAGCGGAAAATACCTGTACCAATTCCTAAAAAAGATGAGGTGCTGGTAAAAATATATGCTTGTGCTGTGAATAATTCAGATATTTTAATGCGTGAAGGTGGTTACGGCACTGATACGACATCAAGCGAAAAAGCAGGTTGGAAACGAGAGGCGATCTCTTTTCCGCGTATTCCTGGAACAGATGTTGCAGGTGAAATCGTAGCTGCAGGTGGAAATGTCGATCCAGCATGTGTGGGAGAAAAGGTAGTATTATTTCCTTTTATATCTTCTGGATCTGATGGTTTAGAACATATGGCAGAAGATATAACGTTAATGAGCTCTGAGCGTGATGGCGGCTATGCTGAATATGTTGCATGGCCAAAGGAATTGTGCAGACCAATGCCGCTGTCTAGTTATGTTGAAAGTTCTTCTTTTATTGTTAGCTGTTTTACTGCATGGCATATGCTTGAAAAAAGTAAAGTGCTTCCTGGGGAAAAAGTTCTTATTACAGGAGCTACCGGCGGCGTTGGTTCCTATGCGGTTCAAATAGCAGCAAACGTATTTGGTGCAGAAGTTATTGCTTTAGCAAGAGATCTATCTTTTAAAGAAAAAATGATCGAACTAGGAGCAAATGAAGTTTTATCCTACAAATCAACAACTTTAGCAGACGATATTTTAAAGGCTGCGGATGGCGAGATTGATGTTGTATTGGATGTCGTGGGCGATCCTTTATTTTCGACTTGTTTGAAAGTACTGAGGAATGGGGGGCGTTTAGCAATATCTGGTGCTGTAGGTGGGGCGGTTACACAGCTTGATATTCGTACAGTTTATTTAAAACATCTTTCAATAATAGGGTGTACGTTAGGTACTCGGAAAGAATTCAATTACATGTTAGCTGCGATTCGTGAAGGGAAAGTTCAACCTCTTATTGATAAGGTTTTTCCATTAGAAAAAGCGCGAGATGCTCAAGAATACTTTAAAAGATCAGAAAAATTCGGGAAAGTCATCTTGCAAAATGAAACGAAGATTTAGTTCATACTTAAGGAGGTTTTTCTATTGAATAAAGTAGTGTCTAAAGAAATTAAAGATCTTGCAGTTGCTTTAATTGAAGCTGAGAAAAATCAACAACCAATTAATCCTTTAACTGAAGTGAGGCCAGATTTAACGTTAGACGAAGCTTATGAAGTGCAGCTGCAAGTTGTTCAGGAAAAATTATCTCAGGGAATTAAAATTGTTGGTAAAAAAATTGGTTTAACTTCTCGCGACATGCAAATCATGTATGGTATTGATACGCCGGATTGTGGTCATTTATTTGAAGGTATGAGCGTTAAAAATAACGGTGAGGTGTCTTTTAATGATGTTATGCAGCCGAAGATCGAAGCTGAAATTGCCTTCGTGTTAAAAAACGATTTACAGGGACCTAATGTTACCGTTGAAGATGTTCTTCAAGCGACAGATTATGTTCTTCCTTCTATTGAAATAATTGATAGTAGAATAAAAGATTGGAAGGTGAAATTACAAGATACAGTTGCGGATAATGCATCTTCTGGTCTTTATGTTCTTGGAGATCAATCTGTTTCAGTGGATGAGGTGAACCTTCCTGATATCACTATGAAAGTATATCAAAATGGTCAATTAATGAAAGAAGGTATAGGAAAAAATGCGATGGAGCACCCTGCTGCTTGTGTTGCATGGCTGGCTAATAAATTAGCAGAGTTTGGTGTAACATTACAAGCTGGAGAAGTAATTCTTTCTGGTGCTCTTGCCACTACGATTGATGTCGTACCAGGAGATGAATTTACAGCTGTATTTGAACATTTAGGAGAAGTGAAAGTTACATTCACAAAATAAAATGTTAACTTTTGCTTTTCAAGAGGGGAGCTTTACTTGGTATTTCTATCGATTTTAGGTCCTATGTTTATGATGGTGGTTATATCTGTAATTGGGTATATGATTGCAAAAAACAATGAAATTACAGAAGAATCGAAGCAGCTGCTTATAAGTATTATGCTTAATATTGCCATTCCATGCCTTATTTTAGATGGTGCCTTTAAAACGAAGGTAGGAAAAGAACTAATTTCTCAGCTAATTCTTATTTTTATTTTTTCAATAATCATCAGTTTATTAGGCTTACTATTAGGATGGATCTTTGCAAGAATATTTAACTATTCTCCTAGTAATGCAAGGAAAATCGCTTTTATTGCTGGATTAGGAAATACAGGTTTTATTGGAATTCCTTTATGTGCGGAAATATTTGGTCCAAAAGGGGCGCTTCTTGCTGCTGCATTTGATACAGGATTAGGTATTATTTTATTTACAGTAGCCATTGCGTTATTGCAAGAAAATTATCAGTTTTCACTTGCATCTTTAAAACAAATAATGAATCCTCCAATTATTTCAATAGTAATAGCCTTATTTATTATTATTACTGAAATTAAACCGCCAGAAATTATTCAACAATTAAATGGGATGTTAGCCAATTTGGCTACGCCTCTTGGAATGCTGTATATTGGAATTCTTATAAGGATGATGCTTAAACAAAAGGGACCTATGTCAATTAGTAGATTAACAGTACCTATATTATTGAAGTTAATTATATTTCCAATTATAACCATATTACTTGTTGGGTTTACTAACCTTTCCATAATCATTAAGCAAGTAATTATTATTCAAACAGCAATGCCTACGATGGCAATCGCTCCAATATTATTAGCACGTTATGCACAAGATGAAGAAATTGGGGTAAAGGCAACTGTTTTTTCAACAATTTGTGCAATATTAACAGTTCCTTTTATTGTTTTTTTAGGAAGTAAATTTTTTTAAAAATTAATAGTGATATTATTAAAAATTTAAGGTGAAATGACAGAAAGGGTTGATTTGATGACAGTGCAAGCAGAAACTAAAACATATGTGAATTATATAAATGGTGAGTGGAAAGCTTCATCTACTAATGAAGTTCAGGCTAGCATTAATCCAGCTAATAAAAATGAAATCGTTGGTTATGTTTCAACATCAACGAAAGAAGATTTAGACCATGCAGTTGCAGCTGCTAAACATGCTCAAATTGCTTGGAGAAAGTTATCCACTCCTGCAAGAGGGGAGTATCTTTATAAAGCTGCAAATGTGTTAGAAGCACGATTAGAAGAAGTGGCCGAAACAATGACAAGAGAAATGGGAAAAACATTCCAAGAAGCGAAAGGTGAAACGGCTCGTGGTGTAGCCATTCTTCGTTATTATGCTGGAGAAGGGATGCGTAAAGTAGGAGATGTTATCCCTTCTACAGATAGTGAAGCGTTTATGTTCACAAGCAGAACACCTTTAGGAGTTGTAGGAGTAATTACACCGTGGAATTTCCCAGTTGCGATTCCTATTTGGAAGATGGCCCCGGCGCTTGTATATGGGAATACAGTTGTCTTAAAGCCTGCAACCGAAACAGCCGTTACAGCAGCAAAAGTAATCGAATGTTTCCATGAAGCAGGATTGCCAGATGGTGTTACTAATATGGTGACAGGCTCAGGATCCGTTATTGGCCAAGGCATTATTGATCATCCTGATATTAATGGTATTACATTTACTGGTTCAGATGGTGTAGGAAAGCGAGTTGGTCAAGGAGCACTTGCACGTGGTGCTAAATATCAGTTGGAAATGGGTGGGAAAAACCCAGTCATTGTTACTGAGGATGCTGATCTTGATCTTGCTGTTGAAGCAACAATCAGCGGCGGTCTTCGTTCAACGGGTCAGAAATGTACGGCGACAAGTCGTGTTATTATTCAAAGCTCTGTTTATGATGTATTTAAGGAAAAGCTGTTAGCTAAAGTAAAAGAAATAAAAGTAGGCCAAGGACTTGATAGTGAAACTTGGATGGGACCATGTGCAAGTGAAGCTCAGTTAAATACGGTATTAAGTTACATTGAAAAAGGAAAAGAAGAAGGTGCATTGCTTTTATATGGTGGAAGTAAATGTGCGGGTAATGGTTTTGAGGATGGATTCTATGTTGAACCAACAGTATTTGAAAATGTAAACTCGAAAATGACGATCGCTCAAGAGGAAATTTTCGGACCTGTACTAGCCTTAATGAAAGTTGATACAATTGAAGAAGCGTTAGAGGTAGCAAATGATGTAGAGTTTGGACTTAGCGCTTCTATTTTCACAACAAATATTCAGAAAATGCTTTCCTTTATTAACGAAATGGAAGCAGGTCTTGTGCGAATTAATGCTGAAAGTGCCGGAGTAGAACTACAAGCTCCATTTGGTGGTATGAAAAAATCTAGCTCTCTTTCACGTGAACAAGGCCAGGCAGCCATCGAATTTTTCACAAATATTAAAACAGTCTTTGTAAAAGGTTAATAGCACTCATCCCTTAAGAAGGAGAAAAGCTCCTTTTTAAGGGATATTTATTTGAAGGTTCTGGTGTAAGGAATCTAGTAAACTTGGGCATACTGATACTATCAATCTAAACAAGGGCAAGTTAACTAAAGGGGAAGTCTGCAAAAAGTCAAAAAGAATTTATTGATAAACTGTTTGGCATTGCATCATAATCCGTAAGTCAGCAAGAGATGCATGTCCTATGTTTTTTGAAATCATCTTTGCACTAGAACCGTATTTAAATACTTAGTAGATAAAATGAAAAATTGATTAACAAACGTGGTTCTAAAAATGATTGTGCTGCGTTTTGAAGGAAAAGATGCCGTTTCAGTACATTAAATTAAATTGTGCTTTACTGAAACGCCAGCAGTTTGAATGTGAGACGAAACCAATCATTCGTTCAGATAACCGATCCACAATATAAATCACATGTATTTGTGGAAGGGTGCGAATCGCTCTCGGTTGAACATGAGCGAATTCCGCTTTTAGAAGATGAATATTTGTCTCGTTATGAATGTCAAAGCTATGAAGAAGCATACCAAGCTGTAGCTAAATTTATACACTTTTACAACACAAAATGAATTTATTTAAGCATTGGCTTTTTAGCTCCTGTTGAGTTTTATAAACGAAATCGGCAAGAAGACATACCAATCAAAGAAGTACGACTGTAAAAAAAGCTAAAATCATAAGATTAAGAGAGTATGTGTCCAATTTTTTGGGATTAATCCAGTGTATTTATGAAAGGATTTACTTGATTTATCTTAAAAAGTGCCAATCGTCTCGTTATATAATTGTAATAACGAGACGATTGGCACTTTTATGAAGTAAGGATACCCTCTCTTATTTTGCTTTTTTATGCATATTTATATTTGACTCAACTGAAGTTTTCATATCATTAACTACTTGTTTCTTTACCTCACCTTTTAAATCTTTAACAATTGCTACATTCATTAATACCATAAAGAAGAAAAACGGGAAAGTAGTTACAATAGCAACACTTTGTACAGTGGAAAGACCTCCGCTTATAAGTAAGGCAACTGCTCCAATTGCTATTAAAACTCCCCAAATCAACTTAATTTTGTTAGAAGGATTTAAAACGCCATTTGTACAATACACACTTAATGTAAAAGTTGCTGAATCTGCAGATGTAACAAAGAAGGTTATTAGTAAAAGAGCTGCTATGATACTTAGGAATGCACCACCAGGTAAATAATCTAAAAATGCATACATAGCTAACGTAACATCTTGAGAAACGGTGTCAGCTAAACCAGTATAATTTAATTCCTGAATCATGTGTAGAGCACCGCCACCAAAAATGGAGAACCATAAAAAGCTTAAAACAGATGGAACGATAAAGACACCAATAACAAATTCTTTAATTGTTCTTCCTTTTGAAATACGAGCAATAAATCCTCCAACAAAAGGAGTCCATGCAACCCACCATGCCCAATAAAAGATTGTCCACGATTCAATCCAGCCTGTTTCATCTTTGTTAAATGTTCCTAAGTGCAAACTCATTGGAATAAGATCTGCTAAATAAATTCCTGTTGTGTTTATAAAGATATTAAGAATTTTAATCGTTGGACCAATTAAAAGTACCAAGGCCATTAATAAGAAAAAAAGAGTAAAGTTTAAGTTTGATAAGTATTTAATTCCACGGTCCAACCCTGTAGAGGCTGAGATTAAAAATAATACAGTCGCGATTCCAATTGTTAAAATTTGAGTGGTTAGAGTATTTGGGATTCCCCATAAAAAGTGAAGACCACTTGTTACCTGTAAAGCTGTCATTCCTAAAACAACAGAAGTATTTAAAGCTGTCATAAATGCAGAATAACTATCAATACTCTTCCCAATAGGTCCATAAATTTTTTCACCTAAAATAGGATAAAAGGTTGAGCTTATTAAGCCAGGAAGCTTTTTTCGAAATTGAAAATATGCTACGCATAATGCAACGAAACCGAAAAGGGCCCATGCGCCAAGTCCCCAATGTAAAAACGTATATTTCATTGCAATATCAGCAGGCGCAGAGGTTTCTTGACCAAGTGGTGGATTTACAAAATGCATTACAGGTTCTGCTACACCATAAAAAATTAAACCAACACCAATACCTGCACTAAATAGCATAGCAAGCCAAGATCCTGTACTATAAGATGGTTTGTCATTATCGTCCCCTAATCGAATTGCACCAAATTTTGAAAATGCCAAATAAACACAGAAGGCTAGAAAAAAGAAACTTCCTAAAATAATAAACCATCCAAAATAACTAAGAATAAAAGTTAAAGAAGCTGAAAATACTTTACTTAACAAATCGGTAAAGAAAATACCAAGTATGATAAAGATAAACGTTAAAGAAACAGACGATATGAAAACGCTATTATTTTTAAACAAATAAATTCACTCCTTAATAAAAAGATATATGAATTAGCATTAACTTTTCCCGCTCACACACATAAGATTCATGATTCATAAATATTTTTTCAACTTTACTGCAACAAGGGCTATATAACGTTTTTATAACATTCTTCTTATTCCAACCATAATAACTAATACATATTGTTTTTATATCCTAATCCTTGAATCGCTTCTTTTACAATGAATTGAGTCGAATTTAATAAATTTAATATCTAAATTCACTTGTTTCCTTGCTGAATAGGTCAATATGCATAATGATTTATTGTTAAAAATGCAGCTAAATCTTTGCTTTTTTGTTTCCTTTCTTTCCGCATTTTTGCTCTATATGCCCCTGTTTCGTGTAATTTTATTTCTTCTTCAGTCTCCGGAATAACTTTGGGAATAAGAGCTGGTCGTTTCTGTTGATCAAGTGCAACGAATGTTAATAGGGCAGTGGCTGCAATTCTACACTCACCACTTTTTAAATCTTCAGCAACGATTTTTACAAACACTTCCATTGATGACGTCCCTGTCCATGTAACATACGATTCAAAGCAGACTGAATCTGTTGTTCGAACTGGAAATAAAAAATCAATTGAATCAGTTGAAGCAGTCACACATTCTGTTCTACTGTGACGTGCTGCAGAAATTGACCCGACTTGGTCCACATCACTCATTAATCGACCACCAAATAGTGTATTATGATTGTTTACATCGTTTGGAAATACGCGGCTTGTGCGTATAACTCGCGATTCTCTGCAATATTTCGCTTCCACAAACCCTTCCCCCTTAAAAGGTTACAACGAGTACCCTAGTTTACTTCTATATCGAAGCCTTATTTTTGCTTAGTTCTTCCAAAATCATATATTTTAGTTTTTTTCTTTTTTTAGGATATTTTAAGCAAGGGTTGTTGCTTTGCTCTTTTCTTTTTCGCCCATAATACTTGTACTATGCATCGGTTGAACCCGGGCATTTGGATCAATGTAGGATTTTGCATTATTAACGGCTGTTGGTGCTTCACCAAAACCAGCTGCAATTAATTTCACTTTTCCAGGATATGTAGCAATATCACCGGCTGCATAAATACCTTTAATGTTTGTTTCCATTTTTGAATTAACGACAATTGTATTTTTCTCAAGTTCTAATCCCCACTCTTTAATCGGGCCAACTGAAGAAACAAATCCGTAATTTACGATTAGATGGTCAAGCTCGATTATTTCTTCTGCTTTCCCTTTTCCTTCTTCAAGAACAATGGATTCAATTTTCTCAACGTTTCCAATAACTTCTTTTATGTTGTATGGTGTTTTCACTTTTACAGTTGAATTCATTAATTTTTCAATGCTATGTTCATGAGCTCGAAATTTGTTGCGGCGATGAACAACCGTTACTTCTTCCGCTGCTTCTTCAAGCATTAACGCCCAATCAATTGCGGAATCACCTCCGCCGCAAACAACAACTTTTTTCCCTTTAAAAGTGCTCATATCATTTACAAAGTAATGAAGATTTTGATGTTCATATTGTGCAACTTCTGGTAAGTCAAGCCGTTTTGGTTCAAATGCTCCTGCTCCAGCTGTAAGTATGACTGCTTTTGTATAATGTTTTTCACCGGTATTTGTCGTCAGTATAATCGTCTCGTTTTCTTTTTCAAAATGAATAACAGATTGTTCGAGCACAACTTCCGGGTTAAATTGAAAAGCTTGCTTTTTTAAATTGTCTACCAAATCCTGTGCTTTTACTTTCGGAAACCCTGCAATATCATAAATGAATTTTTCCGGATACAGTGCAGCCAATTGTCCACCGAGCTGGGGCATACTTTCGATAATTTTTACTTTCATTTGGCGCATTCCACCATAAAAAGCGGTAAATAACCCAACAGGTCCCCCACCAATAATGGTAATATCAACTTTTTTATTATTATTCATTGTTTAATGCCTCCTTTATAAATTGTTGTGAAAATAAGTAACTAAATCTTAAAAACATATAAGAGGTGAGTAAGAAAAAATTAAAATACTTTTCTAAATTTTTAACCCCCCGGTATCGCTTGATAGTATTATTTAAAATTTTATATAAAGCAACAATAATTGTTTAAGTAAAACAATTTATTGTTACCGCTTACAATTTTGGTTCTATCTATTGCTGGGAATAAATCATGATTTTATAAAAATCGCGATCATAATACTCGTAAATTTATCTTAACATAGCTGGAAACAGTAAACAACTTTTAATTTATAGTTTTTTAAAAAAATTAAGACTATTGAATTTGAGAGAGAAGGTTAGAAAGAATATAAAAAATCCACGAAGGCAATTCTCCGTGGATAGTTGTTCAATTAAAAGAACTTTTCGAATATCTTCTTTTATATTAGTGACAACCGCAGCTTGGTCCGCAAGATCCTGCTTCAAAGTCCTCTTCTTTTGGAACACGCTCAAGTTCAAATGTTTTATTTACATACTGCGTAACTGTTTGTTCGATTTTATGCATCGCCTGCTGTGCATCGATGAAGTTTTTAACAACCGGTTTACCTATAAGCTCATGATAACGATTTTGGAAAGTTTCTGTTTCTTCTTCAGAGATTGGCAGACCCTGCTGCTGTTTTTGCTGAAGACGTACCTGCTCATTAAATACTTCTTGGTATTCCGAAGATGCTGTATGATCATTTGTAAAAGCGGTAATGCTTTCTTTAATTTCCTTAAACTCAGGCTGTTCTAAAATCGTTTCGCAAAGTTTTTCAGTCATTTTAATGATTGGATCTTTTTCTATTTTTGTACTCATAGCTTGAGAGCCTCCTCTATAATAGTACTTTCATAGTAACATACTCCATACAGCCGTGCGAACGATTGAAATAGAGTGAAAGTTTTGATTTGTATATTTTTCAATTAATATGCAAGCGCTTTAATGAAAACCCTTACAATTAAAACTATTTTAAAGATACGAGCATACGGAATTGTGTATAAAATGTAAATAAAAGGAATTAAGGGTGATTATTCACTCCTCAATATAGAGGTACAGCTACCTTATTTGTACCTGAGAGTGTGTGAAGAGAGAATAACTCGTTGATTGTCCAAGATTGTATGTATTTGGCCATTATACAGACTATTTCGTCAGTTTCTGTTGTTTCTAAGTAAAACCTCCGTTACAATCATTACAGTCAAAGAAAAACGGTCGTCTTCAACTGAGAAGAGGATTTAAATAGAGAATTAACAATTTAACTAGGAGTGAAACAATGGTATCTGAACATGACAGAAAAAGAATTGTAATTAAAATAGGAAGCAGTTCATTAACAAGTCGTCATGGTGAAATTAGCAGAAGAAAATTAGAACGTCTTGTCGATGAAGTTGCACTGTTAAAAGATGAAGGATATGAAGTATTACTCGTTTCTTCTGGAGCAGTAGCAGCAGGATATCGTAAATTAGGCTGTATTGAACGTCCAACAAGTTTACCGGAAAAACAAGCAGCCGCAGCGGTTGGACAAGGCTTGCTCATTGAAGCTTATTCAGAGTTATTTCTCTCACACGGCTATGTAGCATCGCAAATTTTAATTACGCGTAGTGACTTTTCTGATCATACCCGTTACAGCAATGCTCGTAATACAATCAATGTTTTATTAGAGCGCGGTATTATTCCAATTATTAATGAAAATGATACAGTAACAGCAGATCGTCTTAAATTTGGTGATAATGATACGCTTTCAGCAAAAGTTGCCGCACTAGTAAATGCTGATCAGTTAATTATTTTATCGGATATTGATGGTTTATATAATGATGATCCACGTAAAAATCCGAATGCAAAGCTGTTAGAAGAAGTAAATGAAATTACACCTGAAATTGAAGCATCAGCTGGAGAGCCTGGTTCAAGTGTTGGAACAGGCGGCATGCGTTCAAAAATAGATGCTGTAAAAATCGCCTTTGCGGCCGGAGTTGAAGTCTTCCTAGGTCACGCCATTAGAAGAAACATTTTATATGATGGAGTTAAAGGAGAAGCAAAGGGCACGTATTTTATTCAAAAAGACGATGCACATAACTTAGATGATAAAAAGCAGTGGATTGCCTTTAATTCAGGACCTGAAGGCGAAGTGAGAATTCATGATGAAGTAAGACGTGAATTATTTAATGAAGAAGACAGCTTTGATGAAGAAAACAGTTTACTCCCTTCTGATATTGTAGAAGTAAAGGGAGAGTTCAAAAAAGGATCTGTCGTCCGAATTTGTGATCGAAAAGGTGAAGAAATCGGTTTAGGTGTTATTAATTATTCATCATGGGAACTTGAAAAATTCCAACATGAAAAGCATGTTTTAAGTGAGAAAATCATTGAGGATGGAGAAGCCATTCACGGATCAGATATTGTTTGTCATGAAAAAGTTGCTGTTCCCGTTGGTTAAACTGACAGAAAAGGTTTAAAATGAAAGTATGATAAAAACGTTAAGGAGGAGTTTATTCAATGGCAGTTGAAGTTACAAATGTAAAGGAACAAGCACAAAAAGCACAAAAAGCGTCTAAAACTCTTGCTTTATTAACGACAAAAGAAAAAAATGAAGTACTTCATGTATTGGCAGATGAGCTTGAGAAAGAATATGAAACCATTTTAACAGAAAATGAAAAAGATCTTGCCAATGGTAGAGAAAAAGGCTACACAGAAGCGTTCATGGATCGTCTTTCTCTTTCAAAAGAGCGTGTAGAAGATTTTGCGAAAGGGCTTCGTGAGGTGGCAGCGCTTGAAGATCCAGTTGGGGAAATTCTATCAAGTTGGACGCTTGATAATGGTTTAAAAGTTGAGCAGGTGCGCGTACCGCTCGGTGTGATCGGTATGATTTATGAAGCGCGTCCAAACGTAACAGTCGATGCGACAGGCTTAGCATTAAAATCAGGAAATGCAATTGTTTTAAAAGGTGGTTCTTCTGCGATTCATTCAAACAAGGCAATTGTGGATGTCATGCATCAAGCACTTAAGAAGACGAAAATTCCTGCAGAAGCTGTTCAATTTATTGCCTCTACTGATCGCAGTGCCACACAAGAATTATTTACAATGAAAGAGCACATTGACGTGTTAATCCCACGCGGCGGCGGTTCTCTTATTCAAACGGTTGTAAATAATGCGACAGTACCTGTTCTTGAAACAGGTGTCGGAAATTGCCATATTTATTTTGACAGCAAAGCAGACGTTGAAAAGGCGTTAAACATCTTTATTAATGCAAAAACAGATCGTCCAGCTGTATGTAATGCGGCAGAAACACTTATTGTTCATAAAGAGTGGTTAAACGCGAATAAAGATGCATTAATTGCAAAGCTTAACGAATACAACATTAAAGTACATGGTGATCAAACAATTGTAGACACGATCCCTGGTGCTTCTCTAGCGGTAGAAAAAGACTGGGCAGAAGAATATTTAGGTTTAGAAGTTGCGATTAAAGTTGTAGATAATGTCCAAGAGGCGATTGATCATATTGAACAATATGGTACAAAGCATTCGGAAGCAATTGTGACAGAAGATAATGAAACAGCAAAACAGTTTTTAAATCAAGTTGATGCAGCTGCTGTTTATCATAATGCGTCAACACGTTTTACAGACGGTGGTGCACTTGGTTTTGGTGCTGAAATTGGCATTTCAACACAAAAACTGCACGCGCGCGGACCAATGGGCTTACCTGCTTTAACAACAATTAAATACTGCATGTCTGGTAACGGACAAGTGCGATAATGTTTTAAAAAATACCGATGCATTTGCGTCGGTATTTTTTTAGTTATAGATTTTTTTCCTTTAGTTCCTGTAACACGCCGTCCCAAAGCTTAATACGAGCTTGTAATGCTTCTTTGGCGGTTGCTTCTGCTTCTTTTATTTTTACAGGATCATTTTCACATAATGAGATGAGCAGTTTTTCAGCTAATGGACCGTGTTCATCACCGTCTAGTTCAATATGACGCTGTAAGAAATAGGTTAACCATTTGGCGTTAATATTTTTTTCTTTCACTTCATCGATGAGAAGCTGAAACATATCTGGAATTAAATCTTCTCTGCCAAAGAAAAAAGCCGCCGCCGCTTCATGAATTTTTCCGTTCATCGCAATTGATAAGCTGTGTGTAACAAACTCGGCAGCTGAATGTGGAATATCGTCTGATTGCAGTGCAGTAATTGGATCCATTCCAGACTGAAGACGTTCAATAAAACCTCTAATTGGCTGACTGTCAGCACCAACTTCCTCCATTGATTTTAAATACAATTCAAAGTGACTAATATAGCTTCCTTCTCCATCTTTATCTGTTTCTTCTCCTAAGACAATTTCATTAATAAAGCGTGCATATTCAGGGTATGGCTGCGGAACCCAAGGAACGGTTACGGTTGTTAATGATTGCTGTAATCTTTTTAGTAAGCTCATAAAATCCCAAACAGCAAAAACGTGATGTTTCATTAATAGTTTAATGCGGTCAGCAGAGTTCATCTTTTTATAAATGGGGTGATGAAGCAGGTCTTCACGAATTGTTTCTAGTTCTTTAAGTGAGATATCTGTCATGTTGTTCGTCCTTTCTAATTTCCGTCCTAGCCATTATTGTAACCGAAAAAAATTTCCTCATAAACATTTTGTATGCAAGTCATTAGATTGTCACTACTCATACAAAATCTAGAAATACATGCTTTCTTAATCCACAAACGTTTTTAAAGTTATCTTCCTTTGATACAATAAAAATAAACTTGTATGAGGGAGTGAGAGAAATGCTTTATAAGATGAATATACGTACAAATAAGCGCGATGAAATGATTGAAGTAACTGATGAAGTAGAACGTTTATTAGCGGAAGAAGACATTCAAAATGGGATGGTTGTTATTCATTCCATGCATACAACAGCAGGCATTACCATTAATGAAAATGCTGATCCTGATGTGAAAAGAGATATGCTGATGCGTCTTGATGAAGTATATCCGTGGGAGCATCCGAAAGATCGTCATGCAGAAGGAAATACCGCTTCACATTTAAAAACGAGTACAGTGGGCACATCACAAACTGTTTTTATTGAAAATGGCAGATTATTATTAGGTACATGGCAGGGGATTTATTTCTGTGAATTTGATGGTCCGAGACAGCGTACATATTGTGTAAAATTTATTGAGAATTAAAAAGAAAGTTAACTAAAAAACATAGGGTTACAGTTCCTATGTTTTTTAGTTAGTCCTTATATTTATTATTAGTTTGAATGTATCTTGTTTTGTTTTTAAATAATACGAGTTATTTGCCTACATTTGTAATAAATAATGTGTGAAGACTGCAGCAATTCCATAACATACGACAACATAGTTAAACACACGATTATTAGGAGCGCTCTCAGGAAGTTCAGAATTAGATTCTTTCAATTGATCCATTGCTTGATGACGAAGCATTGTTTCATTGATTAACATTCTGATCGCCTCACTTTTTTGTAAGCGTTTACAATTAGTATAACATAATTATATGAAGATGAGTTAGTATTTATTATTATTTCATATAAAGTGAGTTGCAGTACGATGAAAGTTTATTTTTCGTTATAATAAAGAAAAAGTTGCAGCAATTAATGGAGGGATTTTAATGGTGCGTGTTTTATTTGTTTGTTTAGGAAATATTTGTCGCTCGCCAATGGCCGAAGCTGTTTTTCGTGATTTAGTGACAAAAGAAGGATTAGAACATAAAATTGAGGTTGACTCGGCAGGAACAGGGGGATGGCACATTGGGAATCTACCTCATGAAGGAACAAGAGAATTATTAACGAAAAGAAATATTAGTATAGAAGGTATGAAAGCGCGGCAGATTGCTGATGATGACCTAGATGAATTTCAGTATATAATCGCAATGGATGCTCAAAATTTAGGCGACCTTCATCGAATGGCGGGAAGACGAAACACTGGTTATATTGGCCGTTTATTAGACTTTGTCCCAGATTCAAGAGTAGAAGATGTCCCTGACCCCTATTTCACAGATAATTTTGACGAAGTATATGAACTAGTAGAATCAGGAACAAAGAGATTGCTTGAGTTTATTCGTCATCGCGAGAAGTTGTAAAAATAGTTATTTTAAAACACAAATATTGCATAAAACTGTGGTCTGCACAAAAGGTGCAGGCCATTTGTTGTGTGGAATGGGTTTATAAATAGTGAAGTGTGGGAATCAACTATACAAACAAAATTCTCTAGAAAGGAGCAGGAAAATGAATAAACAGCCTGTAATGAATAAGCAAACTGGAAAAAATAAAAAGATCATGCGAGGAGTTTTAATCGGCGGTGTTGCTGGCATTACGACCATTATGTTATTAAGTCCAAAAGCACGAACAAAAGCTAAAAAGGGCGTTTCTACTCTGAAAGCTCAATCAAGTCAGCTCATTCATGAGGTAAAAGAGAATCCATCAGAGCTTATGGACCAAGTGAAACAAACAGTTTCTAAGACATCTGAAGTACTGCAGGACGTTTCAGAAGATTTACAGCGTGTCTTTAATAAATTAAACGAAGTAAAAGAAAATTCAAAAGATGTGGTCGATACAGCAAAAGATGCTGGCGAAGGTTTAAAGGAAATTGGTAGTAAAATCAAAGAAAGTGGAGAAGATATCAAAGAGGATTTTCAAGAGAGTGAAGTAAATCTCACAGAAGATTCTACAGAAAGCAAAACTGTGGAGGGAGAGTTACAAAAGAATCGCTCTACAAATGATACTTATTTATAAACGAGATTTTCAGGGTAGTGAGGTGGTAAAGTGAGGAAGATCCAAATAAAAGAGTTCGGAAAAGAAGTTGGCACACGTATTAAGGAAGATAATGCAACTGGACTTGCTGCCCAACTTGCCTATTATTTTTTACTATCGCTGTTTCCATTTTTAATTTTTACGGTGACACTGCTTCCTTACTTAGGTGTCACCACCACAGATGTTCTTCAGATCGTACAACGCTATGCTCCTGGGGAAACAATGGATCTTGTTCGAGAAAACCTTCAATCGGTGTTAGATAATAAGCGTGGTGGGTTATTATCCATTGGTGTTTTGGTAACTATTTGGTCTGCTTCCAATGCTATTAATGCTTTAATTCGAGCATTAAATCGAGCATATGATGTCAATGAGAGCAGGCACTTTCTCGTTGCACGTGCGTTAGCTATTGGTTTAACTCTGTCGATGATTTTAGTTATCGTGATTGCACTTCTTCTTCCTGTTTTCGGGAAAGCAATTGGTACCTTTATCTTTAACTATTTAGGGTTATCTAACAGCTTTTTAATGGTATGGAACATTTTGCGCTGGGTTATAAGTTTTTCTATTATTGTCACAGTGTTTACGTGTCTTTATTATTTCGCTCCAAATAAACGACTGCCTTTTAAAGAGGTGTTAATTGGTGGGGTTATGGCAACAATTGGTTGGCAGCTTGCATCACTTGTATTTGGTTATTATGTTGATAATTTTGGCAATTATTCTGCTACTTATGGAAGTCTTGGCGGGATTATTATTTTAATGCTCTGGTTTTATATTTCAGCATTCATTATTATTTTAGGTGGGATTGTAAATGTTGTTATTAATAAATTTAAAATAAAGGAAGCCTAGAAAACCGCTTGCAGGATGAAAGCGGCTTTTTAAGCAGGAAGTTAATGTTAGGTTGTATGTATGGTGAGTAGTATTTGTAATAATAACTAAACGAAGCAGATGTCTATCTATATTGAAAAAGAATTAAAAGAAGATTTAATGAGCCCAGAGATCTTTCCCGATGATATATCCCATTGAAAAGGCGCTTAAAAATAAAGCACCACCAGTTACGATTAAAGCAAATTTCATGCTTTTTCCTTTCGTTTTTAAACTAATGCTGTATAAAGCCATAATTATTGTTAAAAAGGTACTAATTAAAAAAGCAAACAGCATCCATTTCATCACTCCTTTCATATTCTTAATTTTAACATTTATTGAAATGTTTTGAACAAAAAATATGCCCTGCAGTTAACAGGGCATATTACCTAATGATATTTTTTTTCACTCCATGAAGTATTCGGTTTATTGCGAGAACGTGAACCAGGATTTGTTTCATTTGCATGCTGAACAGCCTGAGCGAGTTTTTTACTCATTTTTTGGTTATTGCTGTTGTTTGCCATTCACAATCACTCCTTTTATTTACATTTTTGGGTCATACATTTTGGGGTCAGACCCCGCAAATGGACAAAGTTATCATAATGTCCGTTTCAGAAGGACATATTTGAACTTCCATTTATTCATCTAACGTCCTAGCTCATCGGTAACAATTGTAATGTCTCTATTACCAACCATGTCTCTAATCATATTATAAATTTTTGGTTTAATTTCTTCAGTATTTTGTGCTGAATCAATTTCAATAAGAACACGGTTATGTGAAACGACTACGTTGGCGTCATTTACTGTATTAATTTCTTCAACCCTATTGGCAATGCGTGCTGCAAGAGCATTGTTGACACTAATGTTTGTTAAAGGAGACATTTCATTTTCTACTCTTCTTTCATAAGCAATTGGTCTTGTCCCTTCCATATTTGGTTGATTATATGGACGCTCATCTCTTATTAAATCTCGTCGATTTATCACACCGGATCTATCGTTTACGATATCCTGATAATTGGTATAGTTCACATTATCAGCATGATTTTCATAATTAACGCTTGTAATTGGGCCGTTGTCACGATCCAGTGCTTCGTTATCTGCGGCACATCCAGCTAAACCAATAACAGAGAGTGTAAAGGCCGCACAATAAATAATTGGTATCTTTGTCATTAAAAAATCCCTCCTTTCACCATTTAGAATGGCAGTTAAAGAGGGGATTTAATCTGTTATTTATAGGTATTAATTTTTTGAGTTAAAATGAAAACCTGCATGTAAAAGAGCTTTTTTAATTTGATCAATATGGGTATGATTACGTGTTTCTAAGGACAGTTCCACCTCTACTTGATTTGGCAGGATATGAGGAGCGGTGCGATGATGTCTAAGTGAAGTAATATTAGCTTTCTCTCTTGAAATAATTTGGAGCACATCATCTAAACAATCAGGCTTATCTTTGCTAATGATGGAAATGGTTATAAATCTCCCGTCTTCAGCTAGACTATGCTCAATAATTTTTGAAAGAAAATTCATATCGACATTGCCTCCGCTAATAATCGGGACTACATTTTTCCCTTTAAACGGCAGTTTATGATATAAAAGAGCAGCTAGTGCAGCGGCGCCGGAACCTTCAACAATAAGCTTGCCTCGCTCCATCAAATAAAACATTGTGCTTGAAATTTCCAAATCATCCACTAAAACAATATCGTCAATATATTTTTTTACAATCGTATAAGTAAGGTCACTTGGCTGTTTTACAGCTATTCCGTCTGCGATTGTATCACTAGAGAGTACTTTTACTGGTTTATTTTCCTTTAATGAGGTTGTCATACTTGGACAAGCGGCAGATTCTACGCCATAAATTTTAACGGATGGTTTTAAGGTTTTAACGGCAATTGCGATTCCTGCAATAAGCCCTCCGCCGCCAATTGGACAAACGATTGCTTCAATTTCAGGAAGCTGACTCATTATCTCAAGTCCAACTGTTCCTTGACCAGCAATAATTAGTTCATCATCAAAAGGGTGAATAAATGTTTTACTTGTTTTTTGTTGGTGTGTCTTTGCATACTCAAGTGCATCATCAAATGTTTCCCCGTAGAGAACAACTTCTGATCCATAATTTTTTGTTGCTTGTACTTTTGCGAGCGGGGCACTAATTGGCATAATGATTGTACTCGTAATGCCTGCTAATCGGCTTGCAAAAGCAACACCTTGGGCATGATTTCCTGCTGATACTGCAATTACACCATTGCGTTGTTCTTTATGGTTTAAGGAAAGGATTTTATTATAAGCACCACGGATTTTAAATGAACCTGTTTTTTGGAGGTTTTCTAATTTTAAATAAACATTATTTCCAGACAACTTACTAAATGTTTCTCCATAATCCATTGGGGTCATATAAGCAATATTCTTTAATAAGTGCTGGGCATTTTGAATTAATGAATACTTCATCCTAACACTCCTGCAATTAGTTTTGGCGGGGGCTTTTTAAATGATAAGTAAATAAAGAAAACCTGTTAAGCATTTCGCTTAACAGGGAAAATTATCTTTTAAAGGCAAGCGGCACCCACAATAATTAACAAGATAAATAATACAACAATTAACACAAAACCACTTCTGTAACCATGTCCGTAAGTTGGAGCTCCATAATAAGGCATTGTAGCTGTAGGACTTGGAGGCATCATATTGTTAGGACCCATCATAGATGGTGCAGTCATTTGAGGCATCATCTCTTCATTTGGCATATTGCCCATCATTGTGCCGTGATAAGGGTTAGGCATATTATTTTCCATGCATATTTCTCTCCATTTCGTTTTTATTTTTTTCTCTCTTCTTTATTACAATATGTAGTTAGAGGTCATTTGTAAGAGGGACAAAAGCGGATTTTTGATAAGAAAGCAGAGGTTGAATATCTTGTAAGGACATTTAGCCTATTATTTCAACTATTTTTAGGTGGATGGATAAATACGATTTTCGTAATGATGGAGCATGAAAAAGAGAAAAGATTAACAAAAATAGCTTTAATTAAAACCTTCTATGATATAATGAGGGAAAATATGAGTTCGTAAAAAAGAGCGTTAATACACTTCATTATTATAGAGAGAATAAGTTTTAGGAAGTGGAAGGGGGGTCCTTTTATATGGCAGAAATGCCGCTGTTTTTAAAAAAATCAAGAGATAATTGTCAATATAAATATGAAATGGATCCTAATAAAGTCCTGCTCCCAAAAGCAGCACTTACAAATGAGCAGCTTTATGAAAGGTTAAATGAATATAAAGAAATATTGTCTGTTATTCGCCATTTTATGAAAAAACTCCTTTATTATATGAAAGATACACCAACATTAGTTGGAGTTTCAGATGCAGAGGGAAACCTTCTCGAGATGTATGGAGATGAAATGATAAAAGATCATATGAAATCTTTAGGAATTAGAACAGGAGTGTGTTTTAGAGAAGAGGATATTGGTACAAATTCTATTTCCCTTGCATTAGAGGAAAAGACGCCCATTCAATTAATAGGAGAAGATCATTATCATACATATTTACATAAATCAGCATGCATGACAGTGCCTTTTTATGATTTAAGTCACCAAAATATAGTAGGCACAATATCAATTATGACAACGAGTGACTTTGCTACTTCATTTCATATGGGACTATTATCTTCTGCTGTTGATTCAATTGAACGAGAAATTAAATTACGCAGACAAAATAAAACATTAAATTTATTAAATCAAGTTATGATGAATACAACTAAAAATGGTGTGGTAATGACAGACGTGCAGGGAAATATTATTGAATTTAATAAAGCTGGGGAAACCTTATTTGGATGTAAAAAAGAAGAGGTTATTTCCATGTCTGCTGAAAATCTTGAAGAGATTAGTTCATATATTACTGCTGTATTAAAAGAACAGCAGGAATTTAAAGATTGCGAAGTAGAAGTTTGTTCGTCTGGAAAAACATTTATATGTTTGCTTGATGCCCTTCCTATTTATGATGAACATGATAACATGATTGGTGCTCTAGCGCAGCTGCGGGATATTACAGATCGATATCATCTGGAAAATAAAATTATTATTTCTGAAAAATTATCTGCAGTTGGAAAACTTGCCGCTGGCATTGCCCATGAAATTCGTAATCCTCTTGCTGCAGTCATTGGTTTTGTACAGCTGCTTAAAGAAAATAGGGGAGAAGAGCAGCAAACAGAATATCATCTTAAAATTATAAATGACGAACTTCAGCGGATTAATCATTTAGTTACTCAATTTCTTATGATGGCAAAACCGGTAAAGCCAACACGAGTGCGGACAAATTTATATAAGGTTATAGAGGAGACTGTTCAACTGTTAAACAGTCAAGCACTTCTTCATAATATTAAAATTATATTAACGGCAGAAGGCAATGGTTTCTTTTTATCTGTTGATGAAATGCAAATTAAACAGGTTATTATAAATTTAATACAAAATGCAATCGATGCGATGCCTGACGGGGGAAAGATTACAATTTCTCTTAAAAGAAACTTTGACAAGAATAAGGTTGAAGTTCATGTTTGTGACGAGGGAGAGGGAATGAGTGAGAAACAGATAAATAATATTTCCACCCCCTTTTTTACGACAAAAGAAAAAGGTCTAGGTCTTGGATTAGCTATATGTCATCGTATTATTGAACTTCATAAAGGCTCTTTAAACGTTTTTTCAAAGAAACAGGAAGGAACCAATTTTGTTATTTCTCTACCAATTGGATAGCAGATCGTTATTAAAAAACTATGTAATAAAACCTTACACATTTGTGTGCAAGCTGCATGGATGTTGATAAGATAATAACAACACATCACCTTACACACCTACACAAAAAGGCTTGTTAAGATTTCATTTTTCATACATTAGAAATTTGATTAAAAAGCAAGCGGCATGCAAAGCATGTTACACTAAATAAAAAAACAGCGAACGCCTTAAGGTGTTCGCTGTTTTTTTATATGAAAGATAGAGGGAGAAGAAAAGCGTATCTATCAAGGGTGTCCAGAGTACCCTTCTTCAAGCGTGAAAACGATAAGGAGGGGGTGAATGGACAAGTCTTCATAGGTCTTATTCCTTATTTTTTAGAAAAATCTTCCTGAATCTTTGTTTAAGAACATATGTTTGGTATAATGATCTTAAAGGGGGTGAAATCATGGAAAAAGGAAAAGAAACACATTATAAAACGCATCAAATCTGGATTAAAAAAGGACATCGGATGTATCCTTATTTTAAAGAAATGGCCCAGAACGCGAAAAACATGACCAACACCACGAATTTTTACATCCGACAAGTGTATACAGGTTTGACCCAGGAAAAAGAACTTCAACCGCTGCAAAAAGAAGTCCTAGCAATCATTGAGAAAAATCTTGATAACATGAATGGCGTGCAAAAATCTTTTTACTTAAAAAAGATCGAAAAAGAAAAAACAAAACCGAAAGAACAACAAAAATCATTCACCTGTCATGTATTTGAAGCCCCTTCGAAAGCACATCCTTATGTGGATTACAACTTCTTAGATTGTTTATTTAAAGTGACCGCTCAACACGATTATCGCTCCCTTCCTACACAAACAAGTCAATCGATTATGAAAACCGTTTTTCAGAACTGGAAGTCCTTCTTTTCGAGTTTAAAAGAGTATAAGAAAAACCCGGCTAAATACAAAGGAAGACCGAGAATTCCTAAGTACAGCCGGGCGAGTGAAAAAGAAGTGCTGTTTACGAATCAAGATTGTGTCATCAAAGAAAAGAAGTTTTTAAAGTTTCCTAAAACAAAGGAACGCTTAAATATTGGAAAATTAGGGGCTGGGGAAGGAAAGCTGAAACAAGTTCGGGTTATTCCTAAATACGGACAATATGTCGTTGAATTAGTGATGGATGTTCCGCTGAAAAAGGAAGAATGTCAAGAAATCAACCGTTTAATGGCGATTGATCTAGGAATTGATAACCTTGCGACCATAGTGACGAATACGGGAAGTGGACCTGTATTAGTCAAGGGCAGGCATGTCAAATCCATTAATCAATATTATAATAAAATGAAAGCTCATTATCTTGGCATTTTAAGACGGGGAAAGCAGCCAAACGAAGGGCCTTTTACATCAAAACGGTTGGAAAAACTTCATCAAATCAGACATCAAAAACTAAAGGATCTTTTCCATAAAGTCAGCTTTTCCGTTATAAAACATGCCCAAGAAGAGAACATTGATACAATCATCATCGGCAAAAACAACGATTGGAAGCAGTCCTCAACCATCGGGAAATGTAACAATCAATCGTTTGTAAGTATTCCGCACAGCTTGTTCATTCGTATGATTCAATACAAAGCGAAGGAACAGGGAATCAAGGTGATCGTAACCGAAGAATCGTATACGTCCAAAGCGAGCTTCTTGGATGGAGATGAGATTCCAACTTATGGGGAATGCGAGTCAAAGAAGACGTTTTCCGGAAAACGGATCAAAAGAGGATTGTATCGTTCAAAAGCAGGCTTCATTATCAATGCCGATGTAAACGGAGCAGCGAACATTTTGAAAAAAGCGTTTTTACGTTTAAAAGAAGAAGCGATTTTTCATAAAGAAACCATCCATGTATGGCATCCGCAATCAAAAATCATCTAAAAGAAGTACCGAATGCATGGTAATCATGACAGACGGTATAGAGGGGGTGGGCGTTTTCAGCACGCCGCTGTGTCACCTCCACTAGTGTTAAGCTTGATGGCACTTAGAACGTTTAAGAGCCATTGAGAAACATTAGAAACCCCTACTTCAACCGTAGGTAAGTAGGGGAGATTCATCCATAACTTTAAACATTTTTAAAAATTTTAAATTTTTTATTGACAACAATACTGATAATGATTATCATTATTATTGTAGCTGATATCACCCCTCCTTAAATTGACTACTTACTAAACGATTTATTTATGAGAGAAGAATATCTCTCCTCTGACTTTATTAAAGTACTGCAAACTTGCAGTGCTTTCTTTTTGCATATAACTAGTCTGTTTTTGGTTAATTATGTTAAAATAAAGAATAGTATAAAAAATATGAATATGAAGGGGAGGTTTTAAAGTGAAAGATTTAAAGATGCATGTTAACGGCATTGATTTACATGTGGTGGACTATGGCGGTGTAGGAGAAACGATTATTTGTATTCACGGTTTAACTGCAAACAGCCGCTGTTGGGATGCTTTTGCTCATCAAATGATAAGCGACTATCATGTCTTGGCTTTTGATTTACGCGGAAGAGGAGACAGTCAAAAACCAAATGAAGGTTATCATATTTACCAGCATGCGGAAGATGTTCTAGCTATTCTTAACTTTTATAAAGTAAAAAAAGCAATTGTTGTTGGCCACTCCCTTGGAGCCGCGGTTGGTGCATGTTTTGCAGCCAATTATCCTAATTATCTTTCACAATTAATACTCGTTGACGGCGGCGTCGACACAGACCCTCGTATTATTGAAAAAATTCGCCCATCTATAGAACGGTTAGGAACCGTTTTTCCTGATTATAAAACTTATATTGCTGAAATGAAGAAAAACCCGTTTTATAGTAATTGGAACGATTATTGTGAACAATTTTTTTATACGGATATTGATCATCACCCAAATGGAACAGTTTGTTCAAAAGTAAGCAGTTATGCTGTTTTTGAAGAAATTAAGGCCTTAAGCATGATATCGATTGATGAATTTTATAACCGCATTCATGTTCCAACATTAATTGCAGCTGCACCAAACTGTTTCCTTGATGGACAAACATTTATGGTAAACAAAGAACAAGGAACAGTCCTCGCAGCTAAGCTTCCTAACAGCCGTTTTACTGAAATTCACGGTTCCAATCACTATTCCATTCTTTTCAATAAATACCCTCAACTTGCAGCTGAAGTAAAAAGCTTCCTAAAGAAAACAGCTGAAAAAGCTGCCGGATAATCGTTTTTATTAAAATTTAATCTCACTTTTTATTTACCATCTGACAAAATAAAAGAAAATCTTTTCAGTATTTAATAGTAAAAATTATCTCTTTTCTAATTTCTGTTATTAAATAAGTTTGAGGAAAGAACAATTAATATTAATCTAATGATGTCGGTGTGATGTGAAGAAAAAGAAGGCGTCAGTGCTTAAAATAACTCATTGCTCAATAAGATGCAGTGGGTCTTTTTTTGTTATCTCCATTATTTTCCTGAATTATATTTTTTTAAATGTTAATAAATATAAAGGTATATGTAAAAAAATGTATAAAGAGGGTTTTTATGAAAAAGAGAGAATATTATCCGGTTGAAATATTATTATGGAGCATTGCACTTCCAGGCTTTGGACAGTTTTTAAATGGGAATCTTATAAAAGGACTTACTTTTGTCTTTTTAGAGTTTTTAGTTAATGTAAATTCAAATCTTAACTTAAATATTAAGCACAGCTTTCAAGGGCAGTTTGAAGAAGCAGTGGCAGTAACTAATTATCAGTGGGCGCTGTTCTATCCTTGTCTTTACATATTCGCAATGTTTGATGCTTATATGGATGCATTAAAATTAGCAGAGCAGAATTCTCCTTCTTTTATTAGTATTCCATTTGTGACGGCTGCTTATTTCTCAACTATTGGCGTGATATTTTCGGATTACTCTGTATTTTATCGTTTTTTAGCGCCGACATTTATTCCTATTACAGCGATGATTATCGGATTTATAATTGGAGGATGGATTCGGAAATGGCTTGTTCATAAAGCTTATACAAAAACCTAATTGGTAAATAAAAAACGTTTAAGGGCGTTTTTGTAGTTGTTTTTTTCATAACCTTATGATCACTTTTTATGGTTTTCTTTTCAGATTCTTTATCTTATTATGTAAAAAGGATATTAAAAAATAAGGACGGAAATGGTCGCCTAAAGACGAAAGATATAAGAGTAGAAATGTTGTTTTCTTCGTAAAAGAGCTCAAAAATTATAGTGTCATTTGTCGAAATGTCTGTTATAATTTAAAATTGTGGAATCACCATAAAATGTAAAGGTTATCTTTCGTTATTTAATGAAGAAAGGAGGATAGGGACGTGAAAAAAGCTTGGCTTGCCTTTATATTATCATTTTTATTGCCTGGATTAGGTCATTTTTATTTAGGTCGTACAACAAAAGGATCTATATTAATTGGTATTGCACTTTTTATTCCATTATTAACTTCTATTGTTGGCGGTTGGGCCTCTCTCTTTTTTATCATTGCTGTTTATGCGATCGTTGATTCTTATAATTTAACAGAAGTTGTAAACAAAGAAATCAAAATCGCCCAACGCTACATTCGCTTTGCGCATATGAAAGCACAACATCGCTTAAGCTAAACAGACGAGCTGCAAAGGAGTGTTTTTTTGAACTTCAATCAGAACAGTCATAAAAATCATCGTAAAAAATAGTGAGCTGTCTAAAGAAAAAGGGACAGTTCGCTATTTTTTTACGGTGATAATAGATCATTTAATTTTTATAAAAATATTGACAATTATTTTTTAAGCGCTTACAATATTGGTAGTTACTAGTGAAGTTAGAAATTATAGTTATTAGAAAAGAGCGTGCAGGTATGTCATTGTGTACAGAACGTCGTATTGGCCGGCATGCTATTCTTCTCGTGTTAGAAAGTGAAGAAGATGTACTCCGTGAGCTTAACTGGAAAAGCTGTGTCGGAAAGGTCGGATCGATGGAATCAAATAAAGTGGTGGCTGCAATTGAAACAGCGGCAAAACGTCACGGGATTATTAATGGTGGCGTTTACAGGGAATCTCATGCATTGTATCATGCTATTATGGAAGCGCTTCATGGTGTAACGAGAGGGCAGGTACAGTTAGGAAGTGTACAGCGAACAGTAGGTTTGAAATTTGCAGTACTTCGCGGCAATCCTTATGAAAATGAGGAGGAAGGCGAATGGCTTGCTGTTTCATTATATGGCACAATTGGTGCTCCGGTACGCGGCTCTGAGCATGAAGCAATAGGTTTAGGAATTAATCACATTTAAATAAAAACTAGGCCCATAGTTTAGTAGTTAGTTAGAAGGGGGCTGTATCTTGAAATCGTTATGATTTCTAGGTGCAGCCCCTTTTTTATTTGTCGCTTTAGTTGGGAAAAGCAAAAATGATTATTTTTTTCTGAAAATCTGAAAATTAGGCATTAAAACTAGACATCTATGAATCTTCTACATTTTATAAATAAGGTAAAAAAGGAAGGTGTTTAAAGATGGTGACATTAACAGGGGAAACATTGACATTAATGGAACTTAAGCGAATTTTATACGATAAAGAGCATGTTAAAGCTTCACTTGGGAGTATGCAAAAAGCAGCAGCAAGTCGAAAAGCGGTGGAGCAAATTGTTCAAAAGGGAGAAGTTGTTTACGGAATTACAACAGGCTTTGGCAAATTTAGTGATGTGCTTATTAATAAAGATGATGTAGAAGCACTCCAGCTTCATTTAATTCATTCCCATGCCTGCGGGGTGGGCGAACCGTTTCCTGAAATTGTTTCAAGAGCGATGATTGTCCTTCGTGCAAACGCACTGTTAAAAGGTTTTTCAGGAGTAAGACCGCTTCTTATTGAAAACTTATTAAAGCTTGCAAATGCGGGGATTCATCCTGTTATTCCTCAGCAAGGCTCACTAGGTGCAAGCGGCGATTTAGCACCATTATCACATCTTGCACTTGTTTTAATCGGAGAAGGGGAAGTGTTTTACAAAGGAGAGCGTATGCCGTCGTTACAAGCTCTTACAAAAGAGGGGATCTTTCCGGTGACATTAACGGCAAAAGAGGGTTTAGCGCTTATTAATGGAACGCAAGCGATGACTGCAATGGGGGCTGTTGCTTATCTGGAAGCCGAAAAGATCGCATATCAGGCAGAAATTATTGCCTCTATTACGCTCGAAGGTTTACGCGGTATTATTGATGCATTTGATGAAGATGTTCACCTTGCCCGCGGCTATAAAGAACAAGTTGAGGTGGCAAGGCGTGTTAGAGAGTACGTAAAAGGAAGTAAGCTGATGACAAAACAGGGTGAACTGCGTGTTCAAGATGCCTATTCATTAAGATGCATTCCACAAGTGCACGGGGCATCATGGCAGGCCCTTAACTATGTGAAAGAAAAGCTTGAAATTGAAATGAATGCAGCAACTGATAACCCGCTTATTTTTGAAAACGGTAAAAAAGTGATTTCAGGCGGAAATTTTCATGGTCAGCCGATTGCACTTGCAATGGATTTCTTGAAAATTGCAGTGGCTGAGCTTGCTAATATTTCAGAGCGCCGTATTGAACGGCTTGTTAATCCACAGTTAAATGACTTGCCGCCGTTTTTAAGCGCAGAGCCAGGGCTTCAGTCAGGAGCAATGATTATGCAGTATTGCGCTGCTTCACTCGTCTCTGAAAATAAAACACTTGCTCATCCAGCGAGTGTAGATTCGATCCCGTCATCAGCTAATCAAGAGGATCACGTTAGTATGGGAACAATCGGGGCACGGCATGCGTACCAAATAATTCGAAACGTAAGACTTGTCCTTGCAATTGAAGCGATTTGTGCGATGCAGGCAGCCGAAATAAGAGGGAAAGAAAACATGGCTTCTTTAACAAAAAAAATGCTCGAGGAAGGCCGTAAAATTGTGGCGTTTATTAAAGAGGACCGTGTTTTTTCAAAAGATATTGAAGCAATGAATAAGTGGTTAAAAGAAAATGAAGTAATGATAACGGATCAAACACATCCAACATTATAAAGCTAAAGGAGGAGTAAAAAATGAAAGAAACAAAACGAACGATTCGCGCTAAAAAAGGGTTAGAACTTGAGTGTAAAGGTTGGGAACAGGAAGCGGTATTAAGAATGCTTTATAACAATTTAGATCCGGAAGTTGCCGAAAAGCCAGAAGATTTAGTTGTATATGGAGGTATTGGAAAGGCGGCGAGAAACTGGGAAGCATTTGATGCAATTATCACCCAACTGCGTATGCTTGAAGATGATGAAACACTTCTTATTCAGTCAGGAAAACCTGTTGGTCGCTTTAAAAGTCACCGTCATGCGCCGAGAGTATTGTTATCAAATTCTGTGCTTGTTCCAAAATGGGCAACATGGGAAAAATTCCATGAGCTTGAGAAAAAAGGATTAATGATGTATGGGCAAATGACAGCAGGAAGCTGGATCTATATAGGAACACAAGGAATTTTACAAGGAACATATGAAACATTTGCCGCACTTGCGAAAAAGCATTTTCATAACAGTTTAAGAGGAACAATTACGTTAACAGCTGGTCTTGGCGGCATGGGCGGTGCTCAACCTTTGGCGGTAACGATGAATGGTGGGATTGTCATAGCTGTTGATGTTGATGCATCAAGAATTGAAAAGCGTATAGAGACGAAGTATTGCGACCGTCTGACATATTCATTAGAGGAAGCAGTTCACTGGGCATTGGAGGCAAAAGAAAAGGGTGAAACGCTTTCGATTGGCCTTGTTGGGAATGCATCAGAAGTCCATCATGAATTGTTAAGACGCGATATTCATATTGATATTGTAACTGATCAAACGTCAGCGCATGACCCGCTTCACGGTTATGTTCCAGAGGGAATGACACTTACTGAAGCTGCTGAACTTCGTAAAGAAAACCCGAATCGTTATGTGAAGCTCGCTAATTTGAGCATGAAAAAGCATGTCGAAGCAATGCTTGCCTTTCAAAAACGTGGTGCTGTTGTGTTTGATTATGGCAATAACATTCGTCAAGTTGCAAAAGATGAAGGATTAGAAAACGCATTTGATTTTCCGGGGTTTGTTCCAGCCTATATTCGGCCGCTATTTTGTGAAGGAAAAGGACCTTTCCGCTGGGCAGCATTGTCAGGGGATCCGGCAGATATTTACCGTACAGATGCGCTTATTAAAGAGTTGTTTCCAAAAAATGAAGCATTATGCCGCTGGATTGACATGGCGCAGGAACAAGTGACTTTTCAAGGACTGCCGTCTCGCATTTGCTGGTTAGGTTACGGTGAGCGTAAAAAAATGGGGCTTGCGATTAATGAACTTGTGAAAAACGGTGAACTAAAAGCACCAATTGTGATAGGACGTGATCATTTAGACTGCGGCTCTGTTGCTTCTCCAAATCGTGAAACAGAAGCAATGAAAGACGGCAGTGACGCAGTAGGAGACTGGGCGATTTTAAATGCGCTTATTAATACCGCAGGAGGAGCAAGTTGGGTTTCTGTTCATCACGGTGGCGGTGTTGGGATGGGGTATTCTCTTCACGCGGGAATGGTTGTTGTTGCAGACGGTACCGATCTAGCAAAAGAGCGCCTTGATCGTGTACTAACGACAGATCCTGGAATGGGAATTATCCGTCATGCAGATGCAGGATATGAACGAGCGAAAGAAGTTGCCAAAGAGCGCGGCGTAATTATTCCAATGGATGACAAGTAAAACATAAAACAATTGGATACGGTTCATCGAAAAAATGGGCCGTGCAGGTTTTTCTATCCTTGAAAGGGGAATGAGGATGCAATCTATTGATCTATTGCTAACAAATATCGGTCAGCTGTTAACGATGGAAGCGGATGGTCCAAGACGAGGTAGTGACATGAAAACATTGCCGATGATTGAAGGGGCGGCGCTTGGTATTAAAGATGGAAAAGTTATTTTTGTCGGTAAACGTGAAGAGGCTGTTCACTTAAATGCAGCTCGTACCATTGACTGTAAAGGAAAGCTTGTAACACCAGGACTTGTTGATCCCCATACACATCTTGTATTCGGCGGCTCTCGTGAACATGAATTAGCACTTAAACAGCAAGGTATTCCGTATCTTGAAATTTTAAAAAGAGGTGGAGGAATTCTATCAACAGTTGAAGCGACAAAAAAAGCATCAGAAGAAGAGCTTTATAAAAAGGCAGCTTTTCATCTTGATCGAATGTTATCCTATGGAATTACCACAATTGAAGCGAAAAGCGGCTACGGCTTAGAGAAGGAAACAGAATTAAAGCAGCTGCGAGTTGTAAAACGTCTTAGCCAAAATCATACAATGGATATTGTTTCAACATTTCTTGGCGCCCATGCAATTCCAAGATCCTATCAACATTGTTCAGACGATTTTTTAGAGGAAATGCTTGCGTTATTAGACAAGATTAGCGAAGAAGAGCTTGCAGAGTTTGTTGATATCTTTACAGAGACCGGTGTATTTACTGTGGGGCAATCACGAAACTATTTACAAAAAGCGAAAGACAAAGGCTTTGATCTTAAAATTCATGCCGACGAAATTGATCCGCTTGGCAGCACAGAACTTGCTGTTGAGCTTGAAGCTGTGTCTGCTGATCATTTAGTAGGAGCATCAGATGAAGGAATAAGGAAGCTTGCAAACAGTAGTACCATTGCTGTGCTTCTGCCTGGTACAACGTTTTACCTCGGTAAATCTACAGCAAGAGCACGCAAGATGATTGAATCAGGGGCTGCCGTTTCACTTGCAACAGACTTTAACCCAGGCAGCTCTCCAACAGAAAATCTTCAGTTTATTATGACGCTGGCCGCGCTTCACTTAAAGATGACACCAGAAGAGATTTGGAATGCTGTTACGATAAATGCAGCTTATGCGATTAATCGTGGCGAGTCGGCAGGTCAGCTTGCAGTCGGAAGAAATGCGGATGTTGTCATTTGGGATGCGCTAAATTATATGTATCTTCCTTATCATTATGGAGTGAATCATATGAATACGGTGTTAAAGAAAGGAGAAATTGTGGCAAAAAGAGGTGAGGTTTGTGAAAACATATCGTTATCTTAAATCAGCAAACACGCCATTTATTGATCGTTATGTTACAAAAGCGGCTGATTTAGTTAAACCTTGGGATGAAAAAAAAATACATGATGTTGGTTTAATCGGCGTACCCCTTTCCAAAACATCTATCAGTCATTCGGGTGCAGCCTTTGCTCCAGGGACAATTCGTAAAGCCCTTGGCGCCTTTACAACCTATTCAATAGAAGACGATCTTGATTTAGGGAACTGGAACATTGATGATCTTGGTGATATTACAATGCATGTCACGGATCAAGTGCTGTCACAAAAACGTGTTTATGAAACATTAGAGCAATTGTATGCAGATAATAATCATTTTCTACCAATCATTCTAGGTGGTGATAACTCAATTAGTTATCCAACAATACAAGCCTTTCATAAAGCAAAAGGAAAAGTAGCGGTTTTCCAATTTGATGCCCATCATGATGTTCGTAATTTAGAAGACGGCGGACCATCAAACGGTACCCCATTTCGTAGTTTATTGGAGTCTAACGTTATTGAGGGAAAACATCTTGTTCAAGTAGGAATTCGTGATTATGCAAACAGTCTTGTTTATCGTAAATATGTTGAGGAACAAGGTGTAACGGTTTATACGATGAAAACAGTGCGTCAACGTCATATTCAAGCCCTTATGGAAGAAGCGCTAAATAAAGTTAAAGATGAGGTAGATGCGATTTATCTATCAGTTGATATGGATGTATTAGATCAATCGCAGGCACCAGGTTGCCCTGCAATTGGTCCAGGGGGGATGGATGCAGTGACACTGTTTGAGGCGGTAGAATATTTGGCACAGCAAGAAAAAGTTATAGGACTTGAAATTGTAGAGATTGATCCAACCGTTGATTTTCGTGATATGACCAGTCGAATTGCGGCCCGTGTTATTTTAGATTTTTTAAAGGGAAAACAAAAAAGTACAAAGAAAAATGTTTGATTCACTCATTAATGGGGATTAACTATTACTGTCAGCTGCTATCCCCATTTTAATATGAAAAGCGTAATCTTTAAGCGTGAGCTGCCCCCTCACTTGGAAAAAGCTCTGTTTTGAGTGTTCAAAACAGAGCTTTTTTGTATGCTTCATAATAAAAAATATTATGATTTGCTTTCTAAATGGATTGTGCTATTCATTGTTAAATGTTCCATTATTTCAGTATAATATGTTTGAGAAGTGTTAATAACATACACATTCCTGCTAAACACTGCAGCAAGTAGGAAGTAGTAAAAGGTGGTTAGGAAAATTGGAAGCAAAAGTTGTACAAAGTGAAGAAGAATTAAAAAAGGCGTTCGATATTAGAGTAGCTGTCTTTGTGGATGAACAAAAAGTACCAGCAGAAGAAGAAATTGATGAATTTGAAGACAAGTCTACACATTTTTTGCTTTATGATGGAGAGAAAGCAGTTGGGGCAGGCCGCTTGCGTGTAGTTGATGGTGTTGGTAAAGTGGAACGAATTTGTGTGCTCTCTACTCATCGTAAAGGAGGAAGCGGCAAACTCATTATGAACAAAATTGAAGAGGCTGCAAAAGAAAAAGGTCTCACTAAATTGAAACTTCACGGTCAAACACATGCCGAAGGATTTTATCAAAAGTTAGGTTATGAAACAATTTCTGACGTATTTATAGAAGCTGGAATCCCACATATAACAATGATAAAAGAAATCAAATCCGCACATTAAAACAAATCCAAAAAATACCGCAGTCCTTTTATAAAAGGGCTGTGGTATTTTTATGCTTAACCGAAGAAGTGGAAGTTTTTACTTGTCAACTGAGTAACAGCTGGGAAAAGAAAAACTTTTTTGTAAGCGATTAGAAAGTGATTTTTATCACATCATTCCTTTTTCTTATCAAGTATATTGTAATTGTGAAAATAATCACAAGTGAGAGAAAGGTGAGGAGATTATGAAGAATATTCGCAGAAAAGTAGCGGTTGTTGGTGCAGGGTTTGTAGGATCAAGTTATGCATTCGCTATGGTGAACGAGGGAATTGCAAATGAATTAGTGTTAATTGATATAAATAAAGAAAAAGCAGAAGGTGAAATCCGCGACTTAAATCATGGTATGCCGTTTGCATCTCCGATGAAGATATGGGCTGGCGGTTATGAAGAATGTAAAGATGCTGATTTAGTGATCATTACTGCTGGTGCTAATCAAGCTCCTGGTGAAACGCGCTTAGATTTAGTGGATAAAAACGTAAAGATATTCAAGAAAATCGTTGGAAGCATTATGGAAAGCGGATTTGATGGAATCATGTTAGTGGCAACAAACCCAGTTGACATTCTTTCTTATGTTACTTGGAAAGTATCTGGACTGCCAAAAGAACGAGTTATTGGTTCAGGAACAATCTTAGATTCAGCGCGCTTCCGTTACTTGTTAAGTGATTATTTCAAAGTAGATCCGCGTAATGTACATGCCTATATTATGGGAGAACATGGTGATACAGAACTGCCTGTTTGGAGTCATACTAAAATCGGCAGCGTACCAGTTCAAAAGTTCTTAAATGTAAATAGTTTGCAAGAGGTGGCTGAGCATCCTGATATGAAAAATATCTTCGTAAATACACGTGATGCTGCCTATTACATTATTAATGGTAAAGGTGCAACATACTATGGAATTGCAATGGGGCTTGTACGCGTAACAAAAGCTATTTTAGGAGATGAAAATTCAATCTTAACCGTATCTGTTCTTCTTGAAGGAAAATATGGGGTAGACGATGTGTACATTGGTGTACCTGCTATCGTTAATAAGGACGGTATTAAGCAGGTGATGGAGCTTGAATTACAGGAAACTGAACTTAATCAATTCAAACATTCTGCCAAAGTCTTAAAAGAAACTCGTAAAAGAGCATTTTAAATAGAAAAAAGGTGATGAAAAGTGGAAAAGGAATCGATTACAAAGGTATGTCAAATGGCACTAAAGAAGAAAGAGCTGCTTCATGTAAATCCACTGCAATATATCATCCGTGCAGCGCTCTCAGGGATTTATATTGGCTTTGCCATTGTGCTCTGTTTTCGAATTGGTCAGTTCTTTTATGAAGTTCATTCACCAGCAACCTCCTTATTAAACGGTATTTTCTTTGGACTTGCCCTTATTTTAATTATTTATGGAGGGGCTGAACTTTTTACAGGTAATACGATGTATTTTACGATTGCTTCTCTAAAGAAAGAAACAACTTGGAAAGATGCCCTAATGAATTGGGTCACATGTTACGCTGGAAATTTACTTGGAGTTGTCTTTTTTTCAGTGTTAATTTCATTGACAGGATTATTTGATTCAATCAGCTATGATCATTTACTTTTAAATATTGTTTCAATAAAAATGAGTTTACCGGCATCTGAGCTGTTTTTCCGGGCGATTTTATGTAACTGGCTTGTTTGTTTAGCAATTTGGATTCCGATGCAGGCCAAAGGAGATGCAGCAAAGGTTATGATAATCATGCTGCTCGTGTTTACCTTTTTTATCTCAGGATATGAGCACAGCATCGCCAATTTATCACTTTTTACATTAGCATTAGCCATTCCACATGCTGATACAATTAATGTTGCCGGAGTGATTCATAATATTATTCCTGTGACAGCAGGTAATATTATTGGAGGAGGTTTTTTCGTAGGAGCGCTTTATGCGTATTTAACATCTAAACAGCGTTCACTTAATGTGGAGAGTCCTATTGTTGTACGGCATATAAATTCTAATAAAAATAAAATTTAATCAGGAGCAAACAACTGCTCCTGATGTATTTTTCTCTTGAACTTCTATTTCTTCAACTTTCTCTTTCGTTTATTACTATAATTCCAAATACCACCATGTAAAGGTTAATGATGATTAGGTTGAGTTCTTTTTGAAGGAGTTTTATTAATAATATAGTAGCTTAAAATTAAGATTAAAATGACACAGGAGTATAATAACGTGTTTAACGGATCTTGATGATGGACAATGATTAAGCGAATCATAGCGGTAATGCCAATGTAGAGAAAGTAGCGCATCGGAAAGTGATAGTCCTCTCGAAAGTATTTCACGATCATCGAAATAAACTCAAAATAAAGGAAAAAGACAAGGATTTTTTCGAGGAAATGATGAAAGTTCGTTTCTTCAGAGATAATCACGAACTCTATAAAATACAAAACTTCTTTTGTCATTAAAACGGATAATACTGCGGCCAGCATAATGAGTGAAGTATTTAAGACAAATTGTAAGATCATTGGAATGGTGAGCTGAAACGCAGGAATCCTTATTGAATCAAGAACTGTTTTTGAACCTTCAATTTTTAAGGTTTCCTTCATTCAATATCCCCCTTATTATAAATTACTTTTATCATAACAGCTTAAATAATTCTTTAGTTAAAAAAGGGAATATTATCTAACGCAAAAAATTCTTAGTCAATAAAATACTTCCCTAAGGATTGGTAGATTTTCTTCGGATTAAATAACAAAAAAAATAATAGTGATAGATAATCCAATTGAAAAAAGAAGTAAAAGAACGTGCAGATTTTTCAATAATGATACTAATAACGCTTCCTAAAAAGGCGCTGCCGATAATATCAACTGGATAATGGTGACCAACCCAAATCCGAGAGAACCCCGTTAGTAAAGCTAATATCCACATCACAGTACCAACTATTCTTTTTTGAAGTAAAACAGAAGTAGCTAAAGCAAATGCAAGTATCGTATGTTTACTCGGAAATGAAGAATCTTTTTTTGAAGGAGTTAGATAACGCACGCGGTGCTTTACGAATGGACGTGGTTTGAAGTAAAACAATCTAATTAAATGATTTAATAATAGAGCAGCCCCAACCGATATTGCTCCATATAAGGTAATCTTCTTGTATGTATTGCTGCGAAGCCACATTAACACTGTTAAAAAAATGTACAGAAAACGAGCTCCATATGTAATAGTAATCATGATTGTATCTAACGTGTTATGACGACCAGCTAGACGATTAATTGCTTTAAATAACTTATAGTCCATAAGAACGTCTCCTTGAATTTTCTTCTTATCTTTCTATATACTATCCCCCTCTGGAAAAAGAAACATACAATCCCTTTTTATTTGAGTAATGAATATTCTTTAAGGGTAATTTATAAATAAGATCTTTATTTAAATGATGTCAACAACTTCATTGACGAAATTGCATTTTCCTTTCATTGAATCGTCATTGTTAACGCTTTATCATAAGGGTGTAGAAATTATTATTTCAAACATGTCAACAATGGATCATGGAATAGGAGATCTTGTTTTAAATGAATATTAAAGGAGGAAATATCAATGGCGGAAAATAGCAGCGCAGGATTTAAAGTGAAAATACAGCGTTTTGGTAGTTATTTAAGCGGTATGATTATGCCGAATATCGGAGCATTTATCGCATGGGGAATTATTACAGCTTTATTTATTCCAACAGGCTGGCTGCCAAATGAAAGTTTAGCAGCACTAGTTGGACCGATGATTACGTACTTACTGCCATTATTAATTGGTTTTACAGGCGGTAAGATCTTATATGATGCCCGCGGCGGGGTTGTAGGTGCCACTGCCACAATGGGAGTGATTGTCGGAGCAGATATTCCGATGTTTTTAGGAGCCATGATTATGGGACCGCTCGGCGGTTATGCGATTAAAAAGTTTGACCAAGCAATTCACGGAAAAGTTCGTCAAGGCTTTGAAATGCTTGTGAATAACTTTTCAGCAGGAATCATTGCGGGCATTTTAACACTTCTTGCATATCTTGCAATTGGTCCTGTAGTCCTCGGGCTAAACAAGGCACTTGCGGCAGGTGTAGAAGTGATTGTTGATGAAGGGCTTTTACCTCTTGCAAGTTTGTTTATTGAACCAGCGAAAATACTCTTTTTAAACAATGCCATTAACCACGGAATTTTAAGTCCATTAGGAATTGAACAAGCAGCAGAAACTGGAAAATCGATTTTGTTCTTATTAGAATCAAATCCTGGGCCAGGTTTAGGAATTTTACTTGCATATATGTTTTTTGGTAAAGGAATGGCAAAACAGTCATCATCAGGTGCGGCCATCATCCACTTCTTTGGCGGGATTCATGAAATTTACTTTCCTTACATCTTAATGAAGCCGTTTCTTCTTTTAGCAGTAATCGCCGGCGGTATGAGCGGAGTGTTTACATTTAGCTTATTAGGAGCTGGATTAGTAGCGCCTCCGTCACCAGGAAGTATTTTTGCATTAGTTGCAATGACACCACGTGGTGGATACTTTGCGGTGCTTGCAGGAGTAGTCGTGGCAACAGCTGTCTCATTTGCAGTAGCCTCCGTGATTTTAAAAGCGAGTAAAGCAGAAGAGGAAGATTTATCAGAAGCAGCAGCAAAAATGCAGGAAATGAAAGGCAAAAAAAGCAGTGCTGCAGCCGCTCTAGGAACAAAGGCTGAAGAAACTAAAGTAGAAAACAAAGAAAAGACAGCTCGCGCAAATGTTAATAAAATTATTTTTGCATGTGATGCGGGAATGGGTTCCAGTGCAATGGGAGCATCAATTCTAAGAGATAAAGTCAAAAAAGCAGGACTAGATATCGAAGTAGCAAATACATCGATTAACAATTTGCCAAATGATGCAGACATTGTCATTACACATAAAGATTTAACAGATCGTGCAAAGGCAAAGCTGCCAAATGTAGAGCATATTTCTGTTGATAATTTCCTGGCAAGTCCTAAATATGATGAACTTATTGGCGAATTAAAAGCAGAAGGTGTTTCAGAAGAGCAGGAAGCTTCAAAGGATATTAAAAAAGAAGAGGTGAATAAAATCATATTTGCGTGTGATGCCGGAATGGGCTCAAGTGCAATGGGAGCATCAATTCTAAGAGATAAAGTCAAAAAAGCAGGACTAGATATCGAAGTAGCAAACACATCGATTAACAATTTGCCAAATGATGCAGACATTGTTTTTACACATAAAGATTTAACAGATCGCGCAAAAGCAAAACTACCGAATGCAAACCATATTTCAGTAGACAATTTCTTAGCAAGTCCAAAATATGACGAATTAATTGATCGTTTAAAGTAAGCCATTTGAGAGCTGCTCTTAAATGGGCAGTTCATTGAGGTGATTAGCAAGCATGTATATTTCTGCAAGAGAACGTCAAATTCTTGAACGATTAATTTCAAGAAAAGATGGAATTACTGTAAAAGAAATCGCCCAAGACATCGAAGTGAGTGAACGAACGGTTCATCGAGATTTAAAAGGTGTAGAAGATTTACTTCATGATTATGAGCTTGAATTAAAAAAGCAATCAGGTGTTGGTATTCAAATTGTAGGGGAAGATGAAAAGAAAAAAGACTTAGAGCTTTTTTTATACAATCTTTCACACTCAGAATATACACCGGAAGAGCGGCAAACGTTAATTTTATGTACCTTGCTTGAAGCTGCAGAGCCGATCAAGCTAATTGCGCTTGCGAATGACTTAAATGTTACCGTTGCAACAGTAAGCAATGATTTAACGAAATTAAATGATTGGTTCGAGTCTTTTGATTTGTCGCTTATCCGAAGGCGTGGTTATGGGGTAGAGGTTACGGGTTCAGAACAGGCAAAGCGTCGTGCGATGAGCAGTTTAATTTCATCAAATTTTGATGAATCAGAATTTTTAACGGTTATTCGGGAAAACATTCAAAAGAAGTCAACCCAGCAAATTAACACAATTTCTGAACGACTTTTAGGTCTTGTTGAAAAAGAAAAGCTGGTTATTGTGGAAAAAGCAATTGAAGAAGCAAATAATGAACTTCCATACTCGATTGCAGATAGCGCTTATATTGGCTTAGTTGTTCATTTATCGCTTGCGATTGAGCGTATTTTGCAGGGCGAAAAAATTGAATTTGATGAAAGTTATTTAGAAAACCTTCAGGAAACAAAAGAATACGAAGTGGCAGAGAAAATTATTGTTAAGTTAAAAAAAGTATTTAATATTGAAATTCCTGACGCAGAAATAGGTTATATTACCATGCATTTAAGAGGTGCCAAGCTTCGCCATGACAATGAACTGCTTTTAGAAGATTCGAGCTTTCAAGTTGCGGTAAAAGCGAGAAAGTTAATGCAGTATGTAAGTGAGCGAGTTGGCCAAGATTTAGGAGATGATCAATCACTTTTTCAAGGTTTGGTAGCTCATTTAAAACCAGCAATTTACCGAATGAGGCAGCAAATGCGTATTCACAACCCACTGCTGGAAAAGATTCAAAAGGATTATGGAGAGCTCTTTCAAATTATTAAAGAAGGTGTAGCTGGAATTTTTGATACGCTTGATGTTCCCGATGCAGAAATAGGTTATTTAGTCATGCATTTTGGTTCATCGCTTGAAAGAGAAAAGCGTGAAAGTCATTTAAGTGCCTTAGTGATTTGTTCAAGCGGCATTGGCTCATCCAAAATGCTGGCAAGTCGAATTCAAAAAGAAATTCCAATGATTAAAACGCTCCATAATGCGTCCTTATTTGAATTAAAACAGCTTAATCTTGATGACTATGATATGGTTCTTTCTACTATCCCGCTTTCTAATTTTGAGAGAGAGTATATTTTAGTAAATCCATTTTTAACAGAAGAAGAAGTTGGAAAGATTCATGCTTATATTAAACAAAATGTTGAGAAAAAACAGTTTGTTGATCGAGCGCTTAAAGGGGAACCAGCAAGCGAGTTTAAAAACCATAAAAAAGTAATCCAATCATTTCAATCTATTCATGAATATTCTTATTATATTTTAAAGATTTTAGAAGGATTTCATTATAAAGCTCTTCACAATAAGGATACATTTGAGAATACGTTAACAGATGCGTGTTATGAGTTGTTTCGAAAAAGAATTATTGAACAGCCAAATAAAGTAGTCGATGCCTTAATGGAGCGTGAAAAGTTAGGTGGGCTGGGGATTCCCAATACATCTCTTGCACTTTTCCATACAAGAAATAAATGCATTCATGAGCCATCCTTTACGATTTATTCACTTGAAACTCCGCTTGAAGCAAAAGCGATGGACGGCTCGATTGTAGAAGTGAAAAACATCCTTCTCCTCCTTTCACCTGAGGAGATGCCGCAAAAAGGATTAGAGCTGTTAAGTTTAATTAGTTCATTAATTATTGAAAGTGATGCAAGCATTTCATTGTTTGAATCACAAAACGCTGAATTAATTGCATCCTATTTAAGCGTCAATTTTGAAAATTATTTTAACGAAAAATTAAAAGAAATAAGGAGAGGTTAAAAAATGGAAAAACAAATCTTATCAACAGAAAATGTTTTATTAAACGCACATGCAGCAACAAAGGAAGAAGCAATTAAAATCGCAGGAAATCTTTTAGTCGATCAAGGATATGTTGAAGAAGCCTATATTGACAAAATGATGGAACGCGAAGAACTAACATCCACCTATATGGGTAACTTTGTCGCAATTCCACACGGAACAGAAGATGCAAAAAAAGCTGTAAAATCCTCAGGTCTTTCGATTGTCCAAATTCCAGACGGTGTTGATTTTGGCGGCGGAATTGTAAAGCTTGTCATTGGGATTGCAGGTAAAGACGGTGAGCATTTAGAGATTCTTTCCAAAATTGCCCTTGTATGCGCAGATGAAGACAAAGTAAACCAAATTATTAATGCATCATCCAAAAGTGAACTTCTCTCTTTCTTTGAAGAGGTGAATTAAGATGTTAGCTGTTCATTTTGGAGCAGGCAACATTGGACGCGGCTTTATTGGCAGCTTGTTAAGTCAATCTGGTTATGACGTTTATTTTGTTGATATTAACAGTGAGTTAATTGATGCGTTAAATGAGAAAAAAGCTTATCGCGTTGTGCTTGCCGATGAATCAAAAGAAGAACTTTATATTGAAGGCGTGCAGGGAATTAACAGTCAAACGAATCCTGAAAAAGTGGTAGAAATGATTGCAAAAGCAGATCTTGTCACAACAGCGGTTGGTCCAAACGTTTTAAAATTCATTGCGGATCTTATTGCAGGAGGTTTACGTAAACGTGCCAATGAAACAGAGAAGCCGTTAAATGTAATCGCATGTGAAAACGCGATTGGTGGCAGTACGATGCTGAAGAACAGTGTTTATGAAAAGCTATCTGATGAGGAAAAGCCGGCATTTGATAAACAGTTCGGTTTCCCGGATTCAGCCGTTGACCGCATTGTCCCTGATCAAAAAAATGAAGACAAATTGATGGTTTCGGTTGAACCGTTTTATGAGTGGGTTGTTGATGAGTCAAAGATTATCGGTGAAAAGCCGCCAGTTGAAGGTGTAACATACGTAAAGGACTTAACACCTTACATTGAACGCAAACTTTTCACTGTAAACACCGGTCATGCGGTAACCGCTTATGTAGGCTATCAATTTGGTGTGAAAACCATTAAAGAAGCAATGGATACTTCTGAAATTCGTGAAAGTGTGGAACGAGCGCTTCATGAAACGGGTGCACTGCTCGTTGCAAAATACGACTTTAACTTACAGGAACATACAGCTTATATAAACAAAATTTTAAAACGCTTTGAAAATCCTTATATTTCAGATGAAGTCACACGCGTTGGCCGTGCGCCAATTCGTAAGCTTGGGAAGAATGATCGCTTAGCCGGTCCGGCTGTACAAATTGTTGAGATGTTAAAAGAAGAGCCAACATACCTTGCTCTTGCGATAGCAGCAGCGCTTCTTTATAATTATGAAGGTGACCCTGAAGCTGTTGAAGTACAGGAAACGATTGCAGCACAAGATGTCATTGGAGCGCTTAAAAAGTACAGCGGTTTAACGGAAGATCATCCGCTTACAGCGCTTATTGTAAAGCAGTATGAAACCTTAAAAAATAAAGTACAAGCGTAAAGGAAACGAAGGGATTGACTCAAAAACATAGAGTCAGTCACTTACATAATGAAGGGGGAAAACGATTATGGCACAAAAAACATTTTATATTACAGCTGATGCTGGTATTCACGCACGTCCGGCAACACAGCTTGTTAATCAAGCAAGTCAATTTGCATCAGATATTACACTTCAGTACAAAGAAAAGTCTGTTAACTTAAAGTCAATTATGGGTGTAATGTCATTAGGAATTCCGAGTGATGCTGAAATTACAATTGCGGCAGAAGGATCTGACGCTGAAGAAGCACTTCAGGCACTTGAAGATGTAATCAAGAAAGAAGAGCTTGGGAAGTAAAAAACATCACAAGTTATAATAGAAATACAATCGAATGAGCTTGTGAAGAGTTACTTTCGACATCGAACTGCTCAAACCGCTCCCTTTACTAAAGGAGAAGGTTTGAGTTTTTTTATTTAGTGTAAAAACTAGGAATAAAACTGGATATTTCTCTAGGTATGTTTCTATTTTCAAAGATTAAACTAAACATATGAACTTAAAGGTGGAGGAATTTTATGAATGAGTTTTTTATTCCAGCATATGAAGGACGTCCATTTCAATTATTTTCAACAGCTCATGTTTTTACACTAGTTACGGTTATTATACTTTTTCTATTGATGTTTTTATTTAGACAACATCTGAAGAATCAGCTCCCTAATAGATTGTTTCGTTATTCTTTAGCCCTTCTTTTAATCCTCTCTGAAATTAGTCTTCATAGTTGGCTGCTTTATGCAGAAACGTGGCAAATCACATCCGCTTTACCGCTTCATCTCAGCAGTATTTCGCTTATTCTTTCAACGATTATGCTTGTTTCAAAAAGTTATTTTTTGTTTGAGCTGATGTATTTTGCTGGACTTGGAAGTGCGCTGCAGGCGATGCTCACTCCAGATTTAGGCATGTATTCTTTTCCTCATTTTCGTTATGTCCATTTTTATATTTCGCATGGGGGGATTGCTGCTGCTTGTGTGTTTATGGTAGTTGTGGAAGAGATGAAACCAACGTTAAAATCGCTTTGGAAAACCTTTTTCTTGTTAAATGCTTATATAATTATCGTGTTTGGTATCAATTTATTATTAGATGGAAATTATCTTTATATTATGGAAAAGCCCAGTACAGGTTCGATCTTAGATTATCTTGGTCCCTGGCCGTGGTATATTGTGCCGTTAGAGGTGGTGACACTTCTTACATTTTTAATTTTATATAGTCCGTTTGCGCTTTATAGCTATTTTCAAACTAAAAGCACTTAAATTAACAAGGGAAATATATTTTTTTGCTCCTGACATTCTCCTGACACATTTCCTCTTTAATATAAGACTTGTAAGAAGGACAACCAAAAAACATTAAAATCCTTAAGGAGGAATTTTACATGAAAATGAATAAAAAGGTACTAACATTTGCATTAGCAGGAGCGATTTCACTTGGAGCATTAGGCGGCGGACTAGTAACATTCGCAGCGGAATCTGAAGAGGGAACAACAGAAAAACCATCTTACAGCAATTTTGAACAGCATATTTATGATCATGCCAAAGAATTTGGAATTGAAACAGACGGTAAAGATGTAAGAGAGATTGCAGAAGAAGTAAGAGAAGCGAAAGTGTTACAAGAAGCAGAAGAACTAGGAATTGATACAACTGATAAAGATGTGAGCGATCTTCAGGAAGAAATTATGGAAACGAAAATTAAAAATGCTGCAGATGAGCTCGGGATTGAAACAGAAGGTAAGGATTTACAAGATCTTGCAGAAGAAGTAAGAGAAGCGAAGGTAATTCAAGCGGCTGAAGAACTAGGCATTGAAACAGCGGATAAAGAGATAAGAGACCTGCAAAGAGAAGTAATGGAAACAAAAGTTCAAAAAGAAGCGGCAGAGCTTGGAATTGATACAACAGATAAAGATCTTCGTGAGTTAAGTAAAGAAGTAAAGGAAGCAAAGATATTTAATGCTGCTGAACAGTTAGGAATTGATACAACAGATAAAACAGCAAAAGAATTAATGGAAGAAATCCGTACAAATTATGCGGATGAAGCAGAAGAGCTGGGTTTATTCCCAAATAAAGATGAAGGATTTGGTTTTGGAGGCAAAGGCTTTGGGCATGACAGAGGACATGGACACGGCGGTAAAGGGTTTGGCGGACCTGGCGGCAAGCATGATGGAGATTTTGATTCAGGCAGTGAAGGCGAACAGGTAGAACAAGAAGAAACAGTAACAGATACAGCATTATAATTGAAATGAAAATCCTCGGTTATGAACTGAGGATTTTTGTTGTTGTATAATTGGAAAGAGAGGGGGGCGTATAGTTTGAAGAAAATTTTAATTGTAGAGGATGAAATGGCGATTGCCCGTGTACTTGGTGCATACCTTAAAAAAGCAGATTTTTTAGTTGAGCACGCGTATAACGGCAGCGAAGCAGTTGGAAAATTTGAAATCGTTCAGCCGGCTCTTGTTTTGTTAGATGTGATGCTTCCGGATCGTGATGGATGGAGCATTTTAAAATATATTCGTGAAAAAAGCTCTTGTCCCGTTATTATGCTGACTGCGCTTGGTGACGTCAATCACAAATTAATAGGATTAAACGAAGGCGCAGATGATTATATGACAAAACCATTTGTTGGAGCGGAAGTGGTCGCAAGAGTAAATGCCGTACTGCGCCGTTCGATCGGAGTGATTGATAACAAAGAAGTGAAACATTACGGAAGTTTAAAGCTTGATCTAAAATCACATTCAGCTTTTTTAAATGGAATTGAACTTAATATCACACCGAGAGATTTAGCGCTGCTTTTATTTTTAGGTCAGAATCCTAATCAAACATTTACGAGAGAGCAGCTTATTGAACATGTATGGGGAATGGACTATGATGGCAGTGATCGCGCAGTTGATTTAGCAATTAAACGGCTTCGTAAATCTCTTTATAACTGGTCGGAAACAGAAGGGGAAATTAAAACATTAAGAGGATTGGGGTATAAGTTCTGTGCGTATTAATGAGAAACAACGAGTACCTCTCTTGCGCTATTGGACGCGCCGCTATGTGTTAACGCTTTGTATTGGTTTAGCGATTATTGCGATTTTATCAGTGCTCTGGATTCGGCAAACAACACTCGAAAATCGGCTTGATTTAACGCGTTTTTTTGCGGCAGAAGTGGCAGATCGCATTGTCAATGAACAGGGCGGGATGCAGTATCGCGAGACACTTCCGCGAATTATTAAAGAACGGGAGCGTTTTTTGCTTTCAAGTGAGCATTCAATTATTCAAATTTTGGATAGAAGCGGCACAATTGTTTTTCAAAAACCAGCGTTTGAGATGTCTGGAAAGAATGAGCTTGTTCCAATAGTTCCGAGTAATAATGAAGAAACGGTTCAAAAGGTAAAGCTCGGAAACAGAGAAACTCTTTATGTTGTATTATCTCCGATTGAATATAATGATGAAGTAATTGGCTGGGTATCTATAGCGCAGAGCAAAAAGGACTTAACTAAAGTAAACTATGAATACGGCTTATTAACGGTTTTGCTGCTAAGTTTAGCGCTGCTCGGCTGGGGTGTTATTTATTTATTTTCTAAAAAGCTTGCCGGACCGATTCAAGATGTTGCAGCAGCCGCAAAGCAAATTCGCGAAGGAAACTATGAAGTTGATTTAGCAGAGGATATAGCAGAAAAGGAAATTTATGAACTTGTTGATTCTTTTAAAGAAATGGCGGGAAGACTTCAACAGCTTGAAGGACTGAGAACAGAATTATTAGCGGGTGTTACTCATGAGTTAAAAACGCCGGTTGCCTCTATTAGCGGTTTAATTCAAGCGGTGAAAGAAGGAATTGTAACAGAGGAAGAAGCAGAAGAATTTTTAGAGATTTCGTTAAAAGAAGCAGAACGTCTGCAGAAGATGGTTGCAGATTTACTTGATTTTAACTCATTTGCTTCAGGGGCAGTTGAAGTAAATGTTGAAAAATTGAATATGAATCAGCTTGTGGCAGAAATTACGCATCAATGGAAACTTGTTCATGAGGAATCCTCATTTCAAGTAAACAGTACTGTTCCTGAAAGTACCTTTACTGCATATGGGGATGCAATGCGCATTCAGCAAATTATGATTAACTTATTAAACAACAGTAAGCATGCTGTTAAAGAGAATGGAGAAATTGAAGTACAATTATATGAGTTGGATGAGCAGTTTATAGGAATTGATGTAAGGGATAATGGGATAGGAATTCCAAAAGTCGAGCAGAATCTTATCTTTGAACGTTTTTATCGCGGCGAGGACAAAAAACATTGTGTCCGTGGACTAGGATTAGGTCTTCCGTATAGTAAAATGTTAGCAAAAGCTCAAAGTGGAGATTTATATTTAAAGCAAAGTTCAAGCAGCGGAACAATCTTTACATTGCTGATTCCAAAACATAAGTAACAGAAAAACACTTCTACGAATGAAGTGTTTTTTATTTTTAGTAAGAAGCATATTAGAAGGTTTCCCTGCATAAAAGTAGGTTTATCTATTTAGGGATTCGGGAAACGTATCTTAAATATAAGCATTCTTTCAATCTATTTAGCAGTAAATTTAATTTTAAGGGGGAAATAGAATGACAAATGTTCCAACATCAACGGTGAGGGAACGTTCTAATGCGCTTCAATCTGAGTTTATGCATATTCGCAAGTTTACAGAGTATCTTGTTGAACCTTTAACAATTGAAGATTTTGTTATCCAAGCTATCCCAGATGTCAGTCCTCCAAAATGGCATCTTGCACATACAACATGGTTTTTTGAACGATTTATTTTAATGTCTTATTCTTCTACATACAAAGAGTTTAATTCATTGTTTGATCATTTATTTAATTCCTATTATGTAACGATCGGTAATCCATTCCCGCGCCATCAACGCGGATTGTTATCGCGTCCGACTGTAAAAGAAGTAATGGAGTATCGTTGTTATGTTGAAGAAAATCTTATGGATTTGCTTGAACATGCAGATGAAGAACTTCTTAATAAAATTGAATCACTCATTGAGCTTGGGCTGCAGCATGAACAGCAGCATCAAGAGCTTCTTCTTACAGATATGAAATATAATTTTTCAATCAATCCATCTTCCCCTGTTTACCGCGAGAAAAAAGAAAGTAAGGATGAAAGTTGTCCACCATTGAAATGGCATCAATTTGAAGAAGGACTCGTTGAAATTGGACATGAAGAAAAAGGATTTTCATTCGATAATGAACGCCCTCGTCATAAAGTGTGGATTGAGCGTTATATGTTGGCATCGCGTCCAGTAACAAATGGTGAGTTTATTGAATTTATGGAAGATGGCGGCTATCACTCTCCACAATATTGGCTGTCAGAAGGGTTTGCAGCAGTTAAAGAACAAAACTGGGAGGCGCCGCTTTACTGGAAAAAAATTGATGGTAAATGGTATTACTACACACTTTCTGGCTTGAGGGAAGTTAATAAAGCTGAACCAGTTTGTCATGTAAGCTATTTTGAAGCTGATGCATATGCAAGATGGGCAGGAAAACGTCTTCCGACAGAATCGGAGTGGGAGCATGCTTTAAGCTTACGAGAATTAAAAGGGAATTTTGCGGAATCTGGTTTCTTTCATCCACATGCACAATATGATGAAAGGAAATTCAAAAAAACATATGGTGATGTATGGGAATGGACAATGAGTCCATACAGTCCATATCCAGGAAATAAGCCGCTTGCAGGAGCTCTTGGCGAGTACAATGCCAAATTTATGTGTAATCAGCTCGTTTTAAAAGGCGGTTCGTGTGCAACTCCATCTTCCCATATTCGCCCTACATATCGAAATTTTTTCCATCCTGATAAACGTTGGCAATTTACAGGATTTCGCTTGGCAGGTGATGTAAAGTGAAGGCACAGCACGCAGCGGTACAGCTAATTGATCACTATCCAGAAGCCTCTAATTTTATGGAAGAAGTGTTAAAAGGGCTAAATAAAAAGCAAAAGCAGCTTAGTCCAAAGTTTTTATATGATCAGCGCGGTTCAGAGCTGTTTGAAAAAATCACAACACTGCCTGAGTATTATGTAACGAGAACTGAAATTTCAATTTTAAAGCAGTATGCTCTTGAAATGGCTGATGTTGTTGGTGAAGAAGCAGTACTTGTTGAATACGGCAGTGGAAGCAGTACAAAAATTAAGCTTTTACTAGATCATCTTCCCAACTTATCAGCGTATATGCCAATTGATATTTCAAAGGAATTTTTGAAGCAATCAGCAGAAGCGCTTGCTAGGGAATATCATGCCCTTAAAATTATTGCGATTTGTGCAGATTATACGAGTGCATTCAATCTTCCGGAAATAGGCTCACACTCAAAGAAGGTTGCCTTTTTTCCTGGTTCTACAATTGGTAACTTTGATCCCCTCTATGCACAAAAGTTTTTACGGAAAATCGCAAAAATGCTCCAAACAGGAGATGGTCTTCTTATTGGTGTTGATTTAAAGAAAGATCGTCAAACTCTTCATGATGCTTACAATGATAAACAAGGTATTACAGCTGCATTTAACTTAAACATGCTTACACGTATAAATAATGAGCTTGGAGCTAATTTTGAGTTTAATCAATTCCAACATAAGGCCTTTTATAATGAAGAATTTGGGCGGATTGAAATGCATATTCAAAGTCTAGTTGATCAAGAGGTTGCAATCGGTGAAAATTCGTTTTCATTTAAAAGAAACGAAACGATTCATACGGAGAATTCTTATAAATATACAATTCATGAGTTTCAAACAATGGCAAAAGAAAGCGGATTTAAGCCTGTTGAAGTATGGACAGATCAAAATGAGTGGTTTAGTGTTCATTATTTAACGGTAAATGGCTAGTAAAAATGATTAATAAAGGAGTGAGAGAGTGAGTTTAAAAGCAGTTGTTTTAAATTGTTCATTAAAATCAGGAGATGAACAGTCAAACACGAGAGCATTAATAGATGAAGCAGTAAAAATTTTTGACGAAAAAGATGTTGATACAGAAATCATTCGACTATCAGATTATCAAATTGCGTATGGAATTACTGATAATGCAGGTAATGGGGATGACTGGCCGCAAGTTTTTGAAAAAATAAAAGCAGCGGACATTTTAATTATTGGTACACCAGTCTGGCTGGGGGAAAAAAGCAGCATTGCCACGCTTGCAATTGAACGTCTATACGGCGGGGCTGGTTTAACAAATGAAAAAGGACAGTATATTTATTACAATAAAGTTGGTGGTGTTGTAGTGACTGGAAATGAAGACGGTGCAAAAGAAGCTGCACGCTCTATTTTATACGGACTCTCACATATTGGTTTTACAATCCCGCCAAACGTTGATACGTATTGGGTAGGGGAAGCCGGACCGGGTCCTTCTTTCATTGAAGCAGAAGGAACGAAAAATGACTTTACAATACAGCATATTAAAATGATGTCACATAACCTCGTTCACTTTGCAAATATGTTAAAGCAGCAACCAATTCCTGCTGAAGGGAATGTTGTACGTTAATAAAAAGCCTGCCAAATCACTGGCAGGCTTTTTGTTTTGGAGTGAAAATTTTTTAAAAGAAATTTGGAATTGAAAAATAAACAAAGTAATGAAGTGTTAACAGACACATTTATGTACCAGTCTGCGATATTTTATATCATACTGAAAAATTAGTTTCAATTATTTATTCATACATGTTAGTATCATTAAGTAGTTAAATAGAAATAACAGAAAGAGGGATTAGAGAGTAATCAGGAGGAGCAAATTAATGAAGAAAAAGAAGCAAATTAATGAAATTTATATTACAAGAGCGTTGGCCATTTTGGGAGTGCTCATCGTCCATTCCACATCAACATCAATTGGAGAGCTGGACACAGGGTCTTCTGTCTATGGCATTTATAACTTTACAAATATCTTTTTTAAATTTGGCACACCTACCTTTATATTTCTAAGCAGCTTTGTTTTATTTTATAATTATTATCATAAAAACATCACAAAGGATTTACTAATTAAATTTTATAAAAATAGGTTGTTATATATATTAATTCCTTATTTTATATTTTCACTGGGCTACTATTGGTTTCTCTATCAACCTTATTTTCCTTATATGACGACAGAGGAAATTATTGAAAATTTTATAAGTAAACTCCTTATGGGAAAAGCAGCATATCATTTATATTTTGTGTTTATAAGTATACAGCTTTATTTATTATTTCCCTTTTTATTGCTTTTATTTAAGAAAGTAAAGGGATTAGGAAGACATGCTGTATGGATTGGGTTTGTTATTCAATGGGGGTTTGTCTTATTAAATCGTGAATATTTTCATATTACTTTAAAAGGAAGTATTTCCCTTTCTTATATGGCTTATTATTTTCTAGGTATTTTCGTTGGAATTTATTATAATCAAATCATTGAATTTTTCAATTTTAAAAAGAAACGCCTTTTTTCTAAAGCAGGCCTCGCAGCAGCTGCTATTTGGGGCCTTTGGATTATCTCTGCATCTTCTTACGTATACTTGTGGTATTGGACAAGAGTAACAGGAAATTGGGCAGATTCTCTTTTATATGAATTAACGTGGAATATGCATACGTATTTATCAGCAATTATTCTGATGCAAGTTTCGTATATTATTTTTGCTAAGTTTCCAACATGGATGACAAACCGTCTTATTCATTTAGGTGTTGTTTCATTTGGAATCTATTTAATTCATGTTTTTCTGCTTGATTTTTTCAGAGCCTGGCTGCCACAAACGGGTAATCCGATTTTCTATCACTTTAAAATACTAGCACTCTTTTTATTGGTACTCTTCTTTTCATGGATGATTGTTGGTATTGCTGTTCGTTCTTCAAAGTATGCATGGATTTTATTTGGTGCAACACCAAAAAATATGCCTTATAAGCAAAAAGAGAAACAAGCTGAAAGTAATATTCATCTAGAGGGTAAAAAGAGTTATACAATAGGAAGATAAAAATATAAAAAAAATTAAGAATGGAACATGTGTAGTTTCCCTTAATGCTATAAAACAAGATATATTCATTTGATTAATTATTGTATACATGAAAGACAAGCATCGATCAAACAGTTAGGTTATATTTGATCGATGCTTGTCTTTTTTAGATTCATGGATAAAAAAACGTTTTTAATTACAGTGAAAAAGGGAAAAGAACTAAAGCATCTTATTCCGAACAGCCCCTTTGTAAAAATACAAGGCGCCAATTATTATACAATTGTGTTAACAAAATATAAGGAGCGGGTCGTACAAGCAGAACGTTTTTTAGAGGCTGAAGATGTGTGGTTAAACTGACGAAGAAGGAGCGGGTATGATGGGAAAAGTTGAATTGAAGGCTGTTGAGCTTCCAAATGGTGAAAAGATTGGGTATCGCGAGAGAGAGGGAGGAGAAGAAGTTGTGTTACTTATTCACGGTAACATGACTTCCTCAAAACATTGGGATCTTGTGTTAGAACATATGAATGAAAAATATAAGTTGTATGCTGTAGATCTAAGAGGCTTTGGAACTTCTTCCTATAATGAACCAATTAATTCAATTAAAGATTTTTCTGAAGATATTAAACAGTTTGTTGATGGATTGGGGCTTGAACAGTTTTCTATTCTTGGTTGGTCAACAGGAGGTGCGGTAGGCATGCAGTTTGCCGCTAATTATCCGCAATATATGAATAAGCTCCTTTTGCTAGCTCCGGCATCAACAAGGGGATATCCAATGGCTAATTTATCAACAATTCCTCCAACTCGTTATGAAACAAAACAAGAAATTGAAGGGGATTTAACTCGTACAATTCCGATTACAGCAGCTTATAAAATGAAAAATACAGAATTTTTAAGAAGTATATGGGATGCGCTTATTTATACTGACAATAAGCCGGAAGAAAAACGGTATGAAGAATATTTAGAAGACATGATCACACAGCGAAATTTAGCGGATGTGTATCATGCTTTAAATACATTTAACATAAGTAAACATCATAATGGGGTTACAGAAGGAACAGGAGAAGCAGCAAATATTGAAGCCCCTGTTTATGTGCTTTGGGGAGAAAACGATAAAGTAATTAGTAAAGAAATGATTGATGAAGTAATAGAGGATTTGGGCGATAAAGCAGCGCTTATTATTTTAAAAGGATGCGGACATTCTCCACCAATTGATGATTTAGGGCAATTATTAACGGCAGTTGAAAGTGTGCTTAAAGAGTAAAGCTTCTTGATTTCAAGAAGCTTTACTCTTAATTTTTTTTTTCTAGTGCTTTCTTTATTTCATTTTGTTTGTTAAAATTTTTTGCAATGTATTTAATTTTTAATGGAAAAAATATTAAAGATGCTTTATGATGTTCTACGGAAAGTATTCGATGAACCTCCCCTCCCTACCGCTTTGCGCTTGAGGAAGGGGACTTCTGGCTGAATTTCGTTAAATTAAAAATAAAATCATGAACATTATTTATTTAATTGAGTTGAAATACGAAATATATAAATAAAATGCGGCAAGCACTATAAAGAAAGGTGGCTTTTGTATGACTAGCTCCGATAAACTGCACGAAGCAGAGGCAAAGATTGCTGAAGCAAAAGATATTGTAACAAACTCAATTTCTGAAACGTTAGATCATTACGGTATTGCTCCTTCCATCGGGCGTCTTTACGGTACGCTATATTTTGAAGACAAAGCTTTAACACTTGATGAAATGAAGGAAGAACTTGGCATGAGTAAACCGAGTATGAGTACAGGAGTTAGAAAGCTTCAAGATATTAAAATGGTTCATAAAGTATGGCAAAGAGGAACAAGAAAAGATTTATATAAAGCAGAAAAAAACTTTTTTAAATCATTTATACAATTTTTTTGCATTAGATGGGAACGAGAAGTAGAAGAAAATTTTGAAGCAATTGAGCACTCTGAAAAACAGCTGTTAGAAGTGATAAATGATGAAGAGCTGCCGCAGCACATAAGAGAAGAAGCTGAAAAGTGCTATCAACAAATTCATGAATCACGAGCTTATTACCAGTGGCTTGATAAACTTGTTGAAAGCTTTCGTTCTGGAGAAATCTTTTCCTATATTCCAATGGAAAAAGAAGAAAAGTAACCTTAAAAAGTCTCGCCAAATAAGGTTGGGGCTTTTTGGTTAATTTTTAAAAGGTAGCAAAATTCACGAAAAGGGAAATGAAGCGTTGTTTAGAAATAAAAATAATTTCTTCCACTTTTTAAGAATAAAAATGATAATTATTATCAATAATATAGATGAAAAAAGGCAGCTTCCCTTAAAGCTGCCTTTTGAAACAAGCTACATACCAGCTGGATCAAATGTTTTACAATCCGTTTCTTTCTGATCTGAGGCTTGCTTTCCAGAATGACTGATAACATAAATTTGCTCAGCACTGCATTGATTTCCTTGTGCCCAATATTTACAGTTGTTTACTTCACATAATACGTCTTTTGCCATGTTATTTACACCTCCCTCTCTTGTGTTATGGTGACCTTTTGGGGAGGGTTTCATACTTGTTTTTGCATTTGTAAAAAATTTATAGCAGGTGTATGTGAAGGAGCAGGTTTATCATTATAAATTTCCCAACAGCTCTTTTACTGATTCAATCCCTATATCAATTAATAAGAATCGAGTCAATAATGATATTGGTATTCGCATATAAAACGGGTATACACTGTAATAAGAAAGCATATAAAATTTTTAAATGCGAATCCAAGGAGGATTTAATTACTGATGAGCCATATTGTGAGAGACTACAAAGTGGAGTTTCTACGTAACCATACAACAATTACCATTGATAAGATTATGAAGATGACGGATGTTGAAGTTGAGTATTATCATTGGTTATATGCAGAAGATGAAAACAGTGATAGTGATTATGTTCATGTTCATTAATAAAAAAGCAAGCGGCATGCTGAAGCCATGCCGCTTGCTTTTTTATTTGAAAGATTTGTTACCGAACATGATATTTATAATTAAATTGTTTCATGTTATGATTTATGTTACATTTTAACTACCGAACGTTAGGTAGTTTGTAAAAGGAGAGAAAACGTTGAGCAGTCAAGCAATTAAACGTGAAGCATTGTCCTTATTTGCTAAACACGGTTATGAAGGAACGTCTTTATCAGCGATTGCCGATGCAGTGGGTATAAAGAAAGCATCAATTTATTCTCATTTTGATGGGAAAGAAGCGCTATTCTTAGAAATATTTGAGGATATATTAACAGAGGAAATTACGAGCGGAAAAACATTAATGGCTAAAGTGTACGATCAAAGTCCGAAAGAACAGCTTTATGCTGTTTTTCAATATACGTATAGAGTGTATGAAGAAGAGCGCGAAAAATTTGCGTTTTGGAAGCGCGCAATGCTGTTTCCGCCTGAATTTTTAAGAGAACAGCTGCAAATTCAGTTCATTAATTATGAAAAGCAGTGGTCATTGTTATTAAGTCGAGCTTTTCAGCAGGCAATTCAGGAGAAGTTAATTAAAAAGAAAGATATTGATGAGCTGCTCGCCGTATTTTACTGTTTAATTGATGGGCTATTTATTGAACTTCATTATTACGGCAGAAAACGATATCGTGAACGAGCAGAATCGGTATGGAATACATTTTGGTCTGGCATTGAAAAGTAATAAAGGAGAGTAATCGATCATGGCCTGGGTTTATTTAGTTATTGCGGGGATTTTTGAAATCGTCTTTGCGGTAAGTCTTAAATATACAGAAGGATTTACAAAGGTTTTCCCTACTATTGCAGCAATTGGAGGCGGTGCAGTTAGCTTTTGGCTGTTATCTCTTTCATTAAAAACATTGCCTGTCGGTTCTGCATATGCGATTTGGACGGGGATTGGTGCGTTAGGAACAGTAGTTATCGGCATGCTGTTTCTAGGAGAATCGCGCGATTTATTAAAAATGATATTTTTGCTATGTCTCCTTGTTGGTATTGTTGGGCTTAAAGTTACTTCAAGTCACTAATAATATAATAGTAATGAACGTCTTCTTCATATAGGGAGGCGTTTTTTTTTATGATTTAATACTTTTGTAATGATTTCTTTAGAATCTTATAAGGTTTCTTTATTAAGGTTGATATAGAACTAGAAAAGGGGGACTTTATAATGGTAATAAAGAAGTTAATAATTACATTTGCTGTTCTTATCATATTTGTTATTGGTTGGTGGCTTGTTTCACCCCTTTTTATTGATAAGAAAGTAAATGAAGCATTACCTAGTTCATCAGAAGAAAGTGGAGAGAAAGAAATGTTAGGAGAAATGATGGAAGATGAAAGCACTGAAAGTAAAATGTCAGATGAAATGAATCAGGAGATGAACAAGCAGTTTACGGGCCAATTTGAAGATGCTGATCAAAAGCACAGTGTCTCTGGAAAAGTAATAACGGTGATGGATGGTGATGATATATATTTACGTTTTGAAGATTTTGAAGCAACAAATGGACCAGATCTGCATGTATTCCTTGCAAAGCCAGGGCAAAAAACGAGTGAAGGCATTCACCTGGGTGAGCTAAAAGGTAATATTGGCGATCAGAACTATATACTCCCAGTGAATGCTGATTTAATAGAATATAGTAAAGTCATCATTTGGTGCAAATCTTTTGACGTTGATTTTGGTTATGCCTTATTAGCAGTAAAGTAATATTCAGAAAAGTGCTCCTCTTGTAAAAAGCAAATTTAAATAAGGTATGATAACAGTAAAGACATACACAAGAAAGGAGTACTTTTTGTGAATTATACAATTTTAGTTGTCGATGATGAACGAAATATTACCGATGTTTCTAGTCGGTATTTAGAACGGGAAGGATATCAAGTATTAACAGCATCGAATGGTACTGACGCAATTGAAAAGTGGAAATCAGCAAAGCCAGATCTTATTGTCCTTGATTTAATGATGCCCAAAAAGGATGGATGGCAAGTATGTGAAGAAATTCGAAATGAAGATGATGTACCAATTATTATGTTAACAGCAAGAGGAGAAGAAATCGACCGACTGATGGGTTTAACACTAGGCGCAGATGATTATATAACAAAACCGTTTAGTCCAAGGGAATTAGTGCTCCGGGTAAAGGCGATTTTTCGGCGTATTCATATTGGGAGGGAGAAAGGAAACCTATCACAAACCGTGCTTACATTTAATGGTTTATCTATTGAGCCGGAACAGCGAATTGCAATCGTTAATGGAAAGCCAATTGAGTTAACTGTAAAAGAGTTTGATTTACTATGGCTGCTTGCAAGTCACCCAAAACAAGTATTTTCTAGAAATCAGCTGTTAATGAAGATCTGGGATATCGATTATGAAGGAGATACAACAACCGTTACCGTGCATATTCGTCGTCTAAGAGAAAAAATTGAACCAACACCATCAGAACCTACCTATATTAAAACAGTTTGGGGTATCGGCTATAAATTTGAAGGAAGCGATGTTAGATGAAACTTCGTACACAACTATTACTTGCAAATGCCCTTAGTATTGTAATTATTTTTGTCTTTTTAATCATTAGTTATATGCGAATGTTTCTTTCAAATGATGCAGTTATTGTACTATCATTCGTTACAATAGGTGCGGGGGTTGTTTCGTTCATAGCACACAGTTTTTTCATTCGTCCAATCGAAAAATCAGTTCAGTTCATTTCAAGCGAATCAAAAAAGGTTGCAAAAGGAAACTTTGACGGAAAAGTACCTTCTAGCGGTCCATTAGAGTTCCAACAGCTTGCCGAAAACTTTAATGAAATGAGCAAACAGTTAAATGATAGCTTCACAAAAATTAAAAAGTCTGAAGCATCCCGACGGGAGCTTATTGCAAATATTTCACATGACTTACGCACGCCACTTTCATCAATTCAATCATTTGTTGAAGCACTTCAGGATGATGTAATTCAAGACGAAGCATCATTTGAACGCTATTTAGCAACAATTCAGCTTGAAACGAAACAGCTTAGTGAACTTATTAACGATTTGTTTCAGCTTTCAGAGCTTGATGCAGGAAGTGAAACCTATCATCCGCACCCTTATCATGTAGACAGTTTAATCGTCGAAACGCTGCAAAACCTACTTTTACAGTTAGAAGAAAATAGAACGGAAGTAAACGTTGTGATTCCTGAAAAATTACCTGCTGCAGCGGTAATGCCGGAAAAAATAAAACGTGTACTAATTAATCTAATTCAAAATGCGGTTCGCTACTCACCAAGAGGGAGCGTCATTCAGTTAAAAGCAGATGAATCTTCAAGGGAATGGATTAAAATTTCTATCTCTGATCAAGGAGAAGGGATTTCAGAATCGGAATATAGCCAAATCTTTGACCGTTTTTATCGTGTTGAAAAATCGCGCAGCAAAGAAAAAGGTGGTTCGGGTCTCGGACTTGCGATTGCAAAATCAATTGTAGAGCTGCATGGTGGACAAATTGGTGTTCACAGCAGAGAAGGCGGTGGAAGTACATTTTGGTTTACGATTCCAACATGGAAAGCGAGGGAAGAGGATGTGGAACAAACTTAAAAAGCTGCATGTTTATAACGGTTGGCTGATCGCTTTTTTATTGATTACAGGTATTTTACTGTTTCTTCCCTCACTGAGAGGTCCCTTAGCTTCAATTCGTATCAGCTTAAAACAGTTTCATATTCTACTAGGATTTCTGTCTGCTGTTATTCTGTTATTGTATATGCCTTTTTTTCAAGAACATTGGAAACGACTGAAAAAGCAAAAGAGTAAGCGTATTAACTTAATAACGATGATTGCTTTTATTATTGTTTGGATAATAAGTGGAATTGTCTTAACATTTGAAAAGAGTGTGCCAGAGGATTTAGTACCATTTGCGCTGTTTGTTCATGATTTATTTACATGGATTGGATTACCTATTATTATTTACCATTCTATTACAAGGCTTCTGTGGGTACAAAAGCAGCGTCAGCCATTCGTTACAATTAGAAAGGGTAATGAGGCTGGTGATGGTGAGAGAAAACTACCGCTGTCAAGGCGGGGTTTTATCCAGTGGATTGTTGGAACAAGTCTTGTATTGATTATTGGACCATCGTTTTACAAATGGGTGAAGCAGCTTACAGATGATGGAGGGACTTCACTTCAAAAAGTTGTTGGGCGGTCAGACGGCAATAATATGAATCCAGAACCGACACCGCTTCAAGAGTCCAATCCACCTATTGGCGGAGGATATAAGGGGCAGTTTCGTGTTTATACAGTAACAGAAAAACCAATATTTACAGAAAAAACCTGGAACTTTACCGTCAGCGGGCTTGTTGATGAACCGTTAACTTTTACATGGAATGATTTCTTAAAGCTAAAACGAAAAGTACAGGTAAGTGACTTTCATTGCGTAACAGGTTGGTCGGTTTATAATGTGACTTATGAAGGAATTCCTCTGTCAACATTTTTAGCAATGGGAGGTGTAAAGGAGAGAGCTAAATATGTAAAACTTTACTCCGGTGATGGTGTTTATACTGACACGCTTTCACTTGATCAGGCAAAGATGGATGATGTGATGGTTGCAGTGCTCATGGATGGCAAGCTGATTCCTTCTGACTTCGGTGGGCCTGTTCGATTAATCGTGCCTAAAATGTATGCTTATAAGTCGGTAAAATGGCTTGTTGGCATTGAATTAATAGATTATCCACATCTCGGTTTTTGGGAAGTACGAGGTTATGATAATGATGCTTGGGTGCAGACATAAATAGATCAGCATTTTTAGGCTGTTGAAAAAATGATGCCAACAGCCTTTTTGTTAATATACTGCAATTAGATAAAGAATAACACTAAGATTTAACTAGAAGTGTTTAATTAATATCAAATAAGATCTATAATTATTAAGGTAACTTGTATCTAAAAAATCACTTTTCTTTTAGGTCAGGGTTATTTTGTAAAACATTTTCTTTTAGATTTTTTAGGTGGAAGATTGTCATTTCTTTCGCTTTTTGTACATCTTTATTTTTGATCGCTTCATAAATTAAGCGATGCTCTTCTAAAGATGCTTTATAACGATCTTGAGATACTAACGTTTTTCTGCGTACTTGACGAATCATATTTAAATTAGTTTCAAGCATAGAAACAAATACAAAATTTTGGGTGCACTCAGCAACCGCAATATGAAAGCTGCTGTCACCGTCAATTTTTTCATCAGGATTTTTTAGCTGTTCTTCCATTTTTAATAAAGCCTTTTCAATCTTTTGCACTTGCTCGGGTGTCCCACGTTCTGCAGCTAATTCTGCAATTCTCGGTTCTAATGTTTCTCTAGCTTCTAAGAAATAAACAACCGATGACTTTTCAATCATATCAACAGGATTAAAACGATATTCTACAGCCATATTTTGATCAACATGTTGAATAAACCTTCCGCCACCTGGTTTAGAAATGACAAGTCCTTCTGATTCTAGAACACGAAACGCTTCTCGAAGCGATGTTCGGCTGCACCCAAGCGATTCGGCAAGTTCGCGTTCTCCTGGTAAGCGATCCCCTGGTTTTAAACGACCTTCCTGAATTAACTTACGTATTTGTACAACAATTTTTTCATAAAGTCGCTCTGAACGAACACTTGAAAAAAAATTTTCCATATCTTTTCTCCTCTCTATTTATACACCCAATAATAATAGGGCTGCTGGTTAGTCCTTTTACTTCTTACTTAATATTATAGGGGGATTGTCCAGAAAAAAGCAAAGGGTCAATTTTAACAATAGTCCTTGAGAAGATCAATTATCAGATAAAATAAGGTATTGACGAATAATAAAGATGAGAATATAATTTAATTAATTGGGCTATCCAATATACCAATAGCCCAATAACTCAAAAAACTTATCAATTGATAGGTTAACATTTTTATTGAAAGATGGACAAAGGTTAGAGGAAACCTTAAAAAAATCTTATTAGGAAAGGAGTGTATAAATAACAATTATTGATAGTAGCTTATATTAACAATGTATTGTTCTGAAATGAAAGCGTTCTCTTGAAGGGGCAATAAATTAAGATGGAAATCAAGTATTGGAATAGTTGTTTTAACTATGAATGTTTAAATCATTTCATTTTTATAACGCTTTATTAGATCGATCTATTTAATGAATTAATCTATCGTAATTGTTAATAAAAGATTTTTTGTAAGCGTTACCTATTTTACAAATGATGAATGGTATTTCTTAAAAACGATTGTATACAAACTATTCATTAATTAGTAAGGTAATTTAATCGAATAATAGTTTACTTTCTAATTGATGTTTTATTAGTTAAATCATATGACAAGGGGTGCATCAAATGAAAAAATTGTTATGTTTGTTTTTATTAACAGGTCTTTTGCTTCTCGCTGCATGTGGGGAAGAAACGTCAAGTTCGACTGAGGAAGGTGCTGCAGAAACAAAGGTGATGAAACTGGCGGTTGCTACTTCAAAAGATCGTTCTCTGACACAGGGTTTATATAAATTTGAAGAAATCGTTGAAAAAGAAACAAACGGATCGATTGAGATTGAAGTGTATCCGGACGGACAGCTTGGCGGAGACCGCGTTGTGTTTGAAGGATTAAAAATCGGTTCCATTCAAGGCACGACGATGTCAACAGGTCCGGTTGCCTCATTTGCGAGCCGCTTCACTGTTTTTGATTTGCCCTATTTATTTAAAGACGAAGCCGCTGCTTATGAAGTGTTAGATGGGCCAATTGGGGAAGAGCTGCTGAATGACCTGCCAGAGCAAGGCGTTATCGGCTTAAATTATTGGGAAAACGGGTTTAGACAGCTGACGAATAATGTAAGAGAAGTCAAAACAGTAGATGATATTAAAGGATTAAAAATTAGAACATTAGAAAATGAACTTCATGTTGATATGTGGAAAGAGCTTGGAGCTAATCCAACGCCGATTCCATATCCAGAATTATTTACCGCATTAGAGCAGCGTATTGTAGACGGACAAGAAAACCCAGCTGGAAATATTACGACAGGGAATTTTTATGAAGTACAAAAATACTTAACGAAAACGAATCACATTTATAATGCGAGCGTATTTATGATCAGCGAAAAGTTTTGGAATAAACTTTCTGATGAAGAAAAAGAAATTGTAACGAAAGCGGCAGAAGAAGCGAGAGATTACCAGCGTGAATTAAATCAGCAGGAAAGTCAAGAAGCGTATGACTTCTTAGCGGCAGAAGGAATGGTTGTGACAGAATTAAGTGAGGAAGAGCAGCAGAAAATGTTTGAAACTGTACAACCGGTTTATGAGAAATATTCATCAGAAATTGGAGAAGAATTTGTAAATAAGCTGTTAGAAGCTGCTAAATAACTTACAAAAAACCTTAAGAGGAAACTTTCCTCTTAAGGTTTTTTAAACGACAAGTGCATGTACAGGTGATAAAATTAATATGTGCATAGTCGGTTAATTTATTTCCTTTCAAATTGACAATGTTTATCATTGCTACCTATAATATAGCTAACATTAGAGTAGGCATATTTTTAGTTTCAAAGAAAGTTTTGATAGCAACTCCTCTTACAAAAACGGCATTATAACACGAAAGTTGCAGCAAGTATGAGCAGTTTAGAAAGGTGAGTGCGCTTACTTAAAGGCTGCTTTATTGTATTAATAAATAATTAAAATAAATAAAATATGCTGTAAGCAGGTGATTTACATATGAAAGACAAAAAACGTTCTCGAGTTACTTTACAACAAGTAGCAGAGCATGCTGGAGTATCACGGGCGACAGCCTCTCTCATTGTAAGGGGCAGCTCCAAAATTTCTGAAAAAACGCGTAAAAAGGTTTTAGAATCTATGCGCGAATTAGGATATGTTTATGATCGTGTGGCCGCGAATTTAAGATCACAACGTTCATCAACTGTAGGGTTAATTATTACCGATATAGCCAACCCCTTTTTTTCTGAACTGTTAATCGGTGTTCATCAGGAGTTGGAAAAAGAAGGATATACAGTACTGTTGGGTACTACATTCGATTCCGATGCAAAGCAGGATCGTCTTCTTTCAACGATGCTTGAGCATAGAGTAGGGGGAGTTATTTTATGCCCTGTTTCGGACAGTTCAAAAGAAACAATTGATCGGATTAAGCAGTGGGATATTCCAATCATACATGCTGTTCGAGAGTTATCTGAAGTAAATTGTGATTATGTAGGAATTGACTATAAAATTGGGGCCCAGATGGCTGTAGGACATCTAATAAGAAAGGGACATCGAAGAATTGCCTTTCTCGGTGGATCTTCTGAGTCTTCAGCATGGCAGGAGCGAAAAAGAGGCTATTGTACGGCACTTAAACAAGCGGGCTTAGACATAGACGAATCTTTATTCATAGAAAATGCAGTTACTCGAGAAGGTGGAAAAGCATCATTACAGCAGGCTCTTCGTCATTCTAATCCGCCTACAGCAGCATTTTGCTTCAACGATCTTGTAGCGTTTGGGGTTATGCAGGGGATAAAGGATATGGGATTAACTCCCGGTAAAGATATGGCTGTTGTCGGATTTGATGATGTTCAGGAAGCTTCTATTTCAACGCCATCGCTTACTACTGTTTCCTCATTTGCACGGCTTATTGGTCAACATGCGGCTGACCTTTTGCATCAGCGGATTGTAAACATAAATCGGGAACGTCAGCGAATCATTCTGCAGCCTGAGCTTGTTGTGCGAGGTTCTTCATAAAATTTAAATTTAAAAGAATTGTAAAAGAAAAAGACAGCCTTTTCTTTCGAGAAGAAACTGTCTTTTTGTATATTCACAGCCTTTGCAGCTCTAAAAAACTAATATTCTCAAACAATAAATGTAAGAAAATAGGCAGTGAAAATACTTACCAATATATAAAAGATAGCGAATCCAATATTCCACTTCACCATTTTATAAGGATTAATTTTTAATTGATCCGCTAAAATAGATACAGATAAATTATAAGGACTGTACATTACTGTTGATAAGCTGCATGAAATTAATACAATTGTTAAAGAAAGAGAAGAAATCTCAGGTAAAATAGGATGCAATAATTCGATGAGAAGTGTTATGGAAACTAAAGGATGAAATCCTACAAGAGAAGTAAATAAAAAATATCCTCCAATCATTCCATAAAGTAATAATGTTTTTTCAGAGGCTAAACTAAAAGTGTTTTGCAAAAAGGAAAGATGCCCTGAAAAAGATAACATTTCGACAAATAATCCGGCGCTTAAAAACATAAAAAAGTAATTAGACAGCCCCTTTGTTCGTTCTTTCCAATGAGGAATGGTGAACGAAAAGTACCTTCTTAATTTACCAATAAATAGAGCCCAAGCAATCGAAATTGGCAGTAATAAAAGGACAACTGAAAAAAGAAATCCTTTATTAAGAGTGTGCTGAATAAAGGAAACGAGAATAATAAAAATCAACAGCATGATAAGCATTTCTCGTATTTTTTTATAAACATTTTTCAAAGAGATTTCTTCTTTCCTTTCGACTACTAAAGGAATATCAGTATGTTTGAAATAAGAAAGCATCCAGTCTGAAAGAATGATAATAAAGGCAATTGAAATCATGATCGGAAAAATTTGATAATAGTGACTTTTTGTAATATCCATTGAAATACTAACCATCACTTCCATAGGACTCCAAGTGAGACATAACGTATAAGCACGTAATAAATTTTGTGTATAGTATTTATCAGCAGTAGCTTTTGGCAGCTGCCGTAACGTTTTATTTAAGGAACTCGTTAATATTGGGATAGTCGCTATATTAAGAAACAGGGCAAGAAGGTGACAAACAAGGAAGCTTCGTCTATATAACTTACTTAAACGTGTGACTCCCTGCTGTAATAATAAACTTAAATTTGTATCATAACGTCCTATGCGAATGATAGAATTAATAAAAGGCAGAAATAAAAATAGTGATAAAACACCAAGCATTGATTCGAATTGTAATAAAAATGTGTACCAAGGTAGATCATTAAAAATAAATAAAAACGTTCCAATGATGAGAAAGCCGATACCAGATATTAAGTACAGTCCATTAGCGCGGAAAGCTGAAAGAATTAAGGTGCTTAAGGCGGTTATTCCCATACTAAAGGTCAAAATGGGAGTAGAGATAAACTGAGATATGATGTACAAAACAATAAGAATAGTATAAATATAAATGATCATATAGGAATGCAATCCTTTCTTTAAAAAAGTTAGAGGTATACCAACATGAAAGTCTCAACTCGTTATATAGCTATTTAAAATATAGATCGATCTAATTAAAATTATTATAAAAGCTAATTAGCATTCTGAAGTTCATCATTTAATCCGAAAAGTAGCTGTCCAAGATTTTTAAATGAATTTTAGCAGATTATTAACAGAAGTTCCACTATATTTACTTTATTGAAAATTAGGAAATTATTTTTATGAATACTATTGCAAGTGTGCAAAATTTATTGTAAGATTATGATAACGTTTACAAAAGTTAAGGATTTTATGTTTTGTTAGATCGATCTAATGAATTTTAGCAAATTATAAATCATTGAGAATTCACATCCATTATATTCAGTTATATTATTTCCAGATTAAATTGTTAGCTAAAAATTATATCTTTAAGTTAGATCGATCTAACTGAAAATTTACGTTTTTCAGCTTGGCCTTTAGGTTCAAAGATTACTTTGAGAATTGTTCATAGCAGGAATTAACCAAGTAGTTTATCACTCCTTATTTCCTATGTAAATTTTAAAAAGCAGGTGATCAAAATGACAAAAGTAGCTGTAAAAAAAGCTCAGCCTTATATTAATGGAGAATGGATTACTTCAAATCGTGATACGGCACCTATTAAAAGTCCATATTCAGGAGAAATCATTGGTGAACAAGTAATTGTAACGGCAGAAGATGTTGAAAAAGCTTTAGCGTCAGCATTTGCAGCTAAAAAAGAGATTGCTAGAATTCCTTCTTACGAGCGTGCAAAAATTTTAAAAAGAGCTGCTTTGCTGTTGGAACAAGAGAAAGAGCGCTTTGCAAAACTAATTTCACTTGAGTTAGGAAAACCGTTAAAAAATACGCGTGATGAAGTGTCGCGTTCGATTGAAACGCTCGAACAATCAGGCGAGGAAGCAAAAAGACTTATTGGAGAAACGATCCCAGGTGATGCATCTGAAAGAGGCACAAAAGCGATTGCTTCTACGTTCCGCGTTCCGGTTGGTGTGGTCGCAGCAATTACGCCATTTAATGCACCGCTGAACCTTGTTTGTCATAAGGTAGGTCCAGCCTTTGCGGCAGGAAACAGCGTTATTTTAAAGCCAGCCCCTCAAACAACTTTAATTGCAACTGAATTCTTAAAGCTCATGTTAGAAGCAGGTCTTCCGGACAATGCGATTAACATGGTGCTTGGCGGTGTAGAGGTTGGTCAGCAAATCGTCAAAGATGATCGCGTCAATGTCATTTCCTTTACTGGAGGAACAGTTGCCAGTCGAAATATTTGCGAATTAGCGGGTATGAAAAAGGTGCTTCTTGAACTGGGCGGAAATGCAGCAACAGTTGTTCATGAAGATGCCGATCTAAACCGTGCGGCAGTGCTTTGTGCAAAAACAGGCTTCAGTAACTCCGGACAAAGCTGTATTTCTGTGCAGCGGATTTACGTGCATCAATCGATTGTTCCTCAGTTTACGGAACTTTTAAAAGCAGAAGTTTCTAAACTAAAAATTGGGGATCCTTTATTACCAGATACAGATGTTGGCTGCTTAGTCGATGAAAATGCAGCAAATAGAATTATGACATGGATTCATGAATCAGTAAACATGGGCGCAGAGTTAGTATACGGCGGAAAGCAAAATGGTGCGACAATTACACCGACAGTTCTTTTAAATCCGTCTAAAACGAGCAAAGTTGTTTGCCAAGAAGTATTTGGTCCGATCGTCAGCATTATTCCTTATGAAACGATTGAAGAGGCGATTGAAGAAACGAATAACTCTGATTTTGGTCTGCAGGCAGGAATTTTCACAAATAAAATGGATGTGGCTTATCAATTTGCACATGCCCTTGAAGCTGGGGGAGTTGTTATTAATGGAACCTCAAACTTCCGTCTTGATCATTGGCCTTACGGCGGTGTGAAGAATAGCGGCATTGGTCGTGAAGGCCCTCGCTATGCAATTGAAGATATGACAGAAACAAAAATGATTGTCCTGCAGCTTCCTGTTAACGAGTAAATAAAACTTAAATTAGCCACTTCATGATAGGTAAGAAATAAAGAAGTAGGTGAACAAACTGGTGGTGAAGAAAATGTTGGGATTGTATTTGAAAAATCCAGGTGAGATTGAGCTAAAAGAATTTTCATCTTCTTCTCTTAAAGAAGATGAAGTGAAAGTAAAATTAATTTACGGCGGCATTTGTGGATCGGATATTGGAGTGTATAAAGGGAAAATTGGTCATGCTGCTTATCCGATTCGGCCGGGTCACGAATTATTGGGAACAATTATTGAGGCCGGGAAAGAGTCAGTTCATCAGATTGGCACAAAGGTTGTCATTCAGCCGAATTCCTTTTGCGGTGAATGTGATTTGTGTGTAGAAGGGAAGACCAATATTTGTCGTCATAAGCAGTCGTTAGGTGTCAATACAGATGGTGGATTTTCTCAAGAATTTGTGATCTCCTCAAAGTATGTGCTGCCGATTCCGAGGGAAATGGCAGATGAACGGGCAGTCCTGATTGAACCGCTGGCGGTCATTGTCCATGCGTTTAAAAAAGCAGCCATTACAAAGGGGACATCGGTTGCCGTTGTTGGCTGCGGCACAGAAGGGATGCTTGCGATTGCCCTTGCGCATTATTTAGGCGCTGAGATTACTGCGATTGATATTAATGAAAAGAAGCTGGAGAAAGCACAACGTTCTTGGGGCATTACACCCGCCCGCCCTCAAGATATTAAGGATGAAACGTTTGATGTTGTCATTGAAGCAGCGGGAGTAAAGTCTTCCGTGGAACAGGCGGTAGACATTACCCGTCCCGGCGGCTCGGTCGTCTTAGTCGGCCTTACTCCAGAAGCGAATCTTCCTGTTGTAAAAATTGTTCGAAATGAGCTCACGCTGTACGGCAGTATTATTTATCATTTTCCAGACGATTTCCTACAAACGCTTCATTACTTAAAACAGGATGGTTTTAAGGTGGAACCGATTATTTCGGATATTATTCCGTATCAAGAATATAAACGCGCCTATGAAGCGGCTGTGTCCGGAGAATACGGCAAAATTATTTTAGATTTTAAGGAGGAATCCCATTCATGAACGATCTTATTTCCCATCAACTTGTGAAGTATCTTGAAAACCGCGGTGTGGAACATATTTTTGGGCTTTGCGGTCATACAAATATTGCAGTTCTAACAGCGTTAGAATGCAGTTCAATTAAATTTGTGAATGTAAGGCATGAACAAATTTCCGCTCATATGGCGGATGGTTATGCCCGCGCGAAAAAAGAAACGTCTGTGTTATTAAGCCACTTAGGTCCAGGGTTAACGAATGCGGCGACAGGGGTTGCCAATGCCGCCCTCGATTCAATTCCGATGGTGGTCATCGCTGGGGATGTTCCAAGTCATTACTACGGCAAGCACCCACACCAAGAAGTGAATCTTCATGCCGATGCGTCACAGTATGAAATTTACCGCCCGTTTGTCAAGCGTGCGTGGCGCGTGGAACGTCCAGATTTATTCCCAGAAATTATTGAAAAGGCATTCCAGTTAGCTGAAAGCGGCAACCCGGGACCTGTTTTAGTATCGGTGCCGATGGACATTTTCTCAAAAGAAGTCGATGTCTCCGTATTTGAGCGCTTGAAGCATCATACAAAATCGCTTCAAAAGCCATCAATTGATGATGAGACAGCGCGACACATCATTCAAACGTTACTCGATGCAAAAAATCCGCTTTTCTATGTTGGCGGCGGAATTATGTTAGCCGATGCGGCGGAAGAGTTGAGAGCGCTTGTCGATCATTTGGAAATTCCGGTTGCTCATTCGTTAATGGGGAAAGGCGCCGTATCCGATGATCACCCACTAACGCTCGGCATGACCGGATTTTGGGGGACAAAGTTCATTAACGATCAATGTAAAGAAGCTGACTATATTTTCGCGTTAGGGACTCGTTTTGCAGAAGCGGATTCAAGTTCGTGGGAATCGGAGTATACGTTTAACTTCCCGCCAACGAAATTAATCCAAATTGACATTGATCCAAGTGAAATCGGCCGCAACTACCCGGTAGAAATCGGCGCGGTTGCGGATTTAAAACAGGCGCTTACCGTATTAAACCGCGTTGCGAAAGAGATGGTACCAAACGGCTTGAAAAATGAAGCATTAAAGCAGGAAATTGTCCGGTATCGTCAAGAGTTTAAACAAAGCAATCAGCAGTATATCCAAGATAACTGTTACCCAATGCAGCCGCAGCGCATTTTAGAAGAAGTGCGTGAGGTGCTGCCAAGAGATGCGTACATTACAACCGATGTGGGTTGGAATAAAAACGGTGTCGGTCAGCAGTTCCCGATTTATGAAGCGGGTACGATTTTAACACCAGGCGGCTACGCAACAATGGGCTTTGGAGCGCCGGCGGCACTAGGCGTAAAAATTGCGCAGCCGGATCGTGTTGTTGTGTCTTTAGTAGGTGACGGCGGCTTTGGTCAAAACCCGGCCCTGCTTGCGACAGCAGCCGAGGAAAATATCCCAGTCGTGTGGGTGGTCATGAATAACTATGCGTTCGGTACGATTGCCGGTTTGCAGAAAGCCCATTACGGCACAACGCTTGGGACGGTGTTTCAGCGAAATGGAGAAGCGTATTCACCGGACTTCGCAAGCGTCGCGAAAGCATATGGAGTCGAAGGCATTAAAATTGAAGCGGCGGAAGAATTTAAACCAGCTCTCGAAAAAGCCATTGCGTCCAACAAGCCGTTTGTCATTGATGTGGCGATGTTAAACAACCCGGTTCCAACGGCAGGACATTGGAACATCATGGACATTTATTCACCTGATAAGAAAGTTCATCACGTCTCTCTGTAGTTTATAAAATTTGATTCCATTTAAAGCTTTGGGAGGGATAAATGATATGTATCCTGGTTATGGTGAAATGTTCAGTTCTTTAGGTTACGAGGCTTTAGATGTCATTTTAGGCTTAGATTCAACTTTATTATCAGAACTGGAAAAAAGAGAACTGGTACGCTTAGTCGAATTATCAGAAAAAAATGTAGAAGTAAAAAGCGGCATTCAAAGTATTTTAGAGAACAACAGTAATAATAAAACAAGAAAAGCGATGCTGCTCGCATTAATGTCACAGGAAAACATGTAAAGAAATTCTCCCCTATCCCTAGATGTCTCTTATTTTGCAGTAAGACATGCCGTATTGTCACGTATAACGAAGAGAATCATCCCTAAGGTCTGACCTTAGGGATGATTCTCTTTTTATTTTTATCATTTAATTTGTGAGGAAAGCTGTTTTTCAATTTGTAATCATTATATAATGGGAGTTATTACTTATTTGATGGAAAATTCAATAAAATAATCATTTATGAATTAAAAATTTTAGGAGGGCATATGAAAAATCAACTATTTAATGAACAAAACTTTCCTTATATATGTACACCCTTAACAGGTAAAAACACAGAGGAAATTATGAGAGAACTAACAAACATTTTACCTAAAAATCCTGATTTAATTGAATGGCGAGTTGACTTCTACAAAGAGATTAATGATTTTAATCAAGTATTAGTAACAGCTGAAAAAATTGCTGCTCAAAGCAGCGGTCTTCCTCTTCTTTTTACAATTCGTTCTCATAAAGAAGGCGGTGAATCAATTCCGTTATCAGAGGAAGAAAGAGTAGAGCTGTTAAGTCAAGTTTGTCAAAGTGAATTTGTAGACATTATTGATATTGAATTATCCAGTGAACCAGAACATATTAAACATGTAAGAGAAGTCTCTGAAAAGTATGGAAAAAAGCTTATATTATCTTATCATAATTTTGAATGTACCCCTGAAAAAGCAGATTTACGAAAACGTTTATCTATGATGGAGTCTTACGGTGCAGATATTGCCAAAGCAGCAGTGATGCCTAAAAACCAAAAAGATGTGTTAACGTTATTGGAAGTAACGAGCAAGGCAAAGGAAGAATTAAATATCCCGCTTATTACGATGTCAATGGGTGACGTAGGTTCCTTAAGCAGAATGTTAGGCTGGTTTTATGGCTCTGCCGTTACATTTGCTGTTGGAGAAAAAAGCTCAGCTCCTGGGCAAATTCCGATTGAAGATCTTCGAAAAGTAATTGAACTGATAAAAAAGCCGATGGGGTATTAATAACCGCTTATCTAAATTTAGTCGATTATAAAATAATTTATGAAAAAAGGGAAAGAGATAGTTGGGACTGTCTTTTTCCCTTCTTTTAGCGCTTTTTTAAGGGTTTTTCTGCTTAATAATCGATAAAAGAAGTTTAAAATTTAATAAAGCACTTGACGATTTCTTCTTTAATAACTATAATCTAGTTAACTGGACTAGCCAATGGTCCATATGACCAATTGTATTTGGAGATCATGTTATGAATGACCAATTATTTTCGCATATGGATAACGAAAGGCTTTACAAAAAGATTGTGCTAAAAATTAAGAAGCTCGTACAAGAAGATGATTTAAAAGCGGGAGATCGTTTACCGGGTGAAAGAGATTTAGCAGTTCGTTTTGAATGCAGCAGGAGTACGATAAGAGAAGCATTTAGGGTACTAGAATCTGAAAGAATTATTGTATCAAGGCCTGGTGAAGGAAGATTTATTAAGAATGTTAATCAACATTTAGGTGTAGAGAAGTATGCTAGCAGCAGAGATTATATCGAAAAGAAAACAATCATTTTCTTTTTAGAAGCACGAGAAGCTCTTGAACCTAAAATAGCAGAGTTAGCTTGTCCAAAAGCAGAAGAGGAAGATATTGAAATATTAGAAAGCATTTTATTAAAAATGGAAGAGAAACTTAAAAATCCATTGGAAAAAGCAGCAGACGATAGCATCTTTCATTTAGCTTTAGCGAAAGCAACGCAAAATTTTGTTTTTGTATCAATGATGAAAACAAATTTAAATATCTTTCATCATATTCGAAAGAAAACATTGCTTTCTAAAAAACGTACGATGCAATCTTTGGGAGAACATCGAGCCATTTTAGAAGCAGTAAAATATAGAAGCGTTTCTGATGCTGTTGACCTCACAGTGAAGCATCTCCAAAACCTTCGTAAAAATGTATTAGAAAACTATTAAAAATAGAAACTTGCACTTTATTATTGGAGGGAAAAAAATGTCTAAAGTAAATTATGGCCCGTTAACAGGAGTTCGTATTCTTGATGTATCAACAATGATTGCAGCACCATTTGGCGCAACATTACTTGCAGATTTAGGAGCCGAAGTAATTAAAGTCGAGATACCCGGAAAAGGCGATACGCTTCGAACAGTAGGTCCTTGGAAAGGAACGGAGCCTTTAAGATGGCCGGGATTGGCGCGTAACAAAAAATCTGTAACCTTAGATATTCGAACAGAAGAAGGACGTGCCCTTTTTAAAAAGCTGATTAGTACAGTCGATATATTAATTGAAAACTTCCGCCCGGGTACATTAGAAAAATGGAATTTAGGTTATGAAGAATTAAAGAAAGCAAATCCGAAATTAATTATGACTCGTGTTTCCGGTTATGGTCAAACAGGTCCTTATCGCGAAAAAGCAGGCTTTGGTACTCCGGGAACAGCATTTAGCGGTCATACCTATCTGCAGGGATACAGCGACCGTCCGCCGGTTAGTCCATCTTATTCGTTATTAGATTACATTACCGGTGTTTATGTTGCTTTCTCAACTGTAAGCGCTCTTTTCTATCGGGAAACAAATGAAGAAGGCGAAGGGCAAATTGTTGAGATGGGCCTTTATGAATCGATTTTCCGGATGATGGAGTTTTTAATCGCCGAATATGATCAAACAGGTAAAGTGAGAGAAAGAAGTCCAGGTTTAGCGGGGCATTCCAGTCCAGCCGGTACTTATGAAACAAAGGATGGCAAATATGTGGTGCTCGTCACAAGTACCGATTCTACATTTAATCGTCTTGCTGAAGCGATGGAGCGAACAGATATGTTAGAAGATCCTCGCTACTATACAAACTCTGAGCGTTTAAAAAATGATAGTGAGGTGCAGGAAATTGTATCCGGCTGGATTCGTACGCATACACAAAAAGAATTAATGGAAAAGCTTGATTCGTTTGGCGTACCGGTTAGTCCTATTTACAGTATTGAAGATATTTTTAATGATCCACAGTATAAAGAGCGACAAAACATTGTCGAAGTGGAGCACCCGCGTTTAGGAAAAATTAAAGTTCCAGGCGTTGTTCCAAAGTTCTCAAGTACACCGGGAGCGATTCGTCATCGCGCACCTGAATTAGGTGAACATAATGAAGAAATTTTTGGAGAAGCACTCGGGTTATCGGCAGAAGAGTTATCAAGCTTAAAAGAGAAAGGGGTAATCTAATGAATACAAACAATAAAATGATACTTCCTTCTAAAGCGATTATTTGTGAAGTAGCACCAAGAGATGGGTTTCAAGCAGAATCAGAATGGATTCCTACCGAAACGAAAATTGATATTATTCGCCAATTAGCAAAAACCGGCGTTCAATCAATGGAAATTACTTCGTTCGTACATCCAAGAGCAATTCCACAGTTGAAAGATGCAGAGGAAGTTGTGACACAGGTACAGGATTTAGAAGAAATTAAATTCCGAGCTCTCGTTCCAAATGTGAGAGGAGCGCAGCGGGCAATTGATGTAGGTATTAAAAAATTAAAGCTGATGCTTTCGGCGACAGATTCTCATAGTCTATCAAATGCTAACTGTCTTGTTAAAGAAGCACAGGAAGGGTTTGCACCAATTATTGAGTTGGGTGAAAAACATGGTGTTAAAGTGGGCGGATCAATTTCAGTAGCTTTTGGATGTCCTTATGAAGGAAATGTACCTGAAGAAAGAATTATAGAAATTGTAGAGCGCTATAAAAAGTTAGGTATTTCCGAGATTTCACTAGCAGATACTTCAGGAATGGCAAATCCAAAACAAGTATATGAGCTTTTGGGATTATTAACAAATGAATTTTCAGATATTACCTTCTCCATGCATTTGCATAACACAAGAGGAATGGCTTTTGCGAATGCCGTTGCAGCTCTGCAGCAGGGAATTGTTCATTTTGACAGCTCGATTGCAGGACTTGGTGGATGTCCTTATGCGCCAGGAGCTACGGGGAATATTGCAACGGAAGATCTTGTACATGGTTTTCATGAAATGGGAGTTGAAACTGGCATTAATGTTGACCAGCTTCTTATCACAGCAAAAGATGTCCAAAGAAAAATTGGTCATGATGGCGGCAGTTTCCTATTGCAATCAGGACCTTGTTCCGAGCTTCATGAAAAACCAAACACTCAAGAAAAGTTGAATACTTAAGATATGATAAAAGCCGCGTGTCTGAGCCGCGGCTTTTTAGGCATCGTTAAGGTTATAAAGAACGAATATTTCTTTGAAAAACCATGTAAATCGCTTGACGGTTCATAAGCATAGGAATATAATTTAATTAACTGGACTACCCAATAGCCCAAATAACCAATAAGCGAAATTTATGAATAAGGGTGGGGAGCATGAGAAAGCCAATAAGAATAGGTTTTAAACAATTAGTTTTAGAAAACAAAAAGAAGCTTTTAGAAGATGATAAGGCATTAGAAAGAATTGAAAAAAGAATTGAAGAAAGACATGAAAAAGAAACTTACTCACTAGCTAATCATTCATGAATACTCCCACCACTTAGCTACGCTTGAAGTGGGGGTTTCTAACGTATCGAACATTTCTGAACGCTTAACGTTAGTGGAGTTGCCACATTGGTGATCTGAATACACCCAACTCCTCTATCCCATCAGTCTTGCCTTTGAGACTTCTTTTAATAAGCCTACTGCAACATTTTCACACGTTGTGCTAGTCATGTATCACGCATTTTCGGCTTCTCTAGGCTTGAACATTTTACACAGCAGAGCGTCTTTTCCTGCTACAACCTTATATGTTCAGTTTTCAATGAGCATGTACAAGGATGTACAACGATTATTATATCATTTATTACGTACTTGCGTTCGTAATAAATGATGGAAATTCACCCCCTCCCTACTGATTGGGCAATCGCCCTTCACATTCCTTGAGGAAGGGGTACTCTTTCCAAAAACGATAGATTATTTCTTTAAACAAGGTTAGACAATCCGGAGCAATCTTAATGGTATGGGAGGTATTGTTAAATGACAGGTAAGAACGTAAAACAAAATCCATGGCAGAGGTTTCACGGTCCAAATCTTGGCTATATGATGGAACAATATGAAAGATATAAATTAGACTCTGATTCTGTTGCCTCGGAACTAAAAGAACTTTTTCAAGTATGGGGTTCCCCTGAAGCAGAAGTCCAAGCAGGTGAAGAAACAACAGCTTCGCAAAGTCTTTTAAGTTATTCAGAAGTGATGGAAAAGGCAGTAAAAGCAGCTAAACTTTTAGAAAATATTCGTGCTTATGGTCACTTAACTGCTGCAGTAAATCCATTAGAATCAAATCAAGTGGAAAATACTTTTCTTAATTTAGGAGAATACGAACTAACAGAATCAGATTTGGAAGCGATACCATCAAAAGTGATGTGGTCAGATTCCCCTGATGATATTCAAACTGGACTACAGGCTGCAGGACGCTTACAGGAGCTTTATACAAATTCGTTAGCATATGAATTTAATCATATTCCTCATAAGGAAGAGCGTAAGTGGTTAAATCAAGCTGTTGAAAGCGGCGCATTTTCTCAGCCTTTATCCAAGGAAAAGAAAGTAAAGCTTTTAAAGCGGTTAACGGAAGTAGAAAGTTTTGAACAGTTTTTACATCGCACTTTTGTTGGTCAAAAGCGCTTCTCTATTGAAGGAGTTGATGCACTTGTACCAATGCTTGATGCAACAATTGCTGAAGGGGTTCAACATGGTGCCCGTCATGTTATGGTTGGAATGGCTCACCGCGGTCGGCTAAGTGTGCTTGCCCATGTGTTAGAAAAGCCATACAGCAAAATTTTCTCAGAGTTTCAGCATAAGCCAAATAAAGAATCTGCTGCTGAAAATTATGGCTGGACGGGAGACGTAAAATATCATCTCGGTGCAGATAAAACATTTGAAGAAGCGGGTGAAGTCCAGGCGCATATTACATTAGCTAACAACCCAAGTCATTTAGAGTTCGTTGATCCAGTCGTGCTTGGCTATACAAGGGCTGCTCAGGAAGATCGCGGTAAAGCTGGGTATCCAAAGCAAGATGTTACAAAATCATTTGGCATTATTATTCATGGTGATGCAGCATTTCCAGGTGAAGGAATTGTAGCGGAAACTCTTAATTTAAGTCAATTAAACGGTTATAAAACAGGCGGCACCCTTCACATTATTGCAAATAACCAAGTAGGTTTTACAACGAACAGCTATGATTCGCGCTCTACCAAATATGCGAGTGATCTTGCAAAAGGATATGAAATTCCGATTGTCCATGTTAATGCTGATGATCCTGAGGCATGTCTTGCAGCAGTAAAGCTGGCATATGAGTATCGTAAGCGTTTTAATAAGGATTTTCTTATTGATTTAGTAGGGTACCGCCGCTTTGGTCATAATGAAATGGATGATCCAGCGGTTACACAGCCGAAAATTTATAGTCAGATTCGTAATCATCCAACTGTCGGCAAATTATACGGTCAGAAGCTTCAGTTAGAAAAGATTATAACAGCTGCAGAAATCGAAAAGCTCCAGCATGATTTAGAGGATAAGCTTAAATTAGAATATGAAACAGCATCAAGAGCTGATCAGGAAAGCGAAGAAATCGAAGTAATGATACCTAAACGTATTGCAAGTGGTATTCCATCGACTCCAACAGGAGTTTCTTTCGAAAAACTCCGCGAGATCAACAGCAATTTATTAAAGTGGCCTGAAGGATTTAATGTTTATCCGAAGCTGAGCCGTATATTGAAACGACGCGAAGGAGCCTTCGAAGAGAATGGAAAAGTGGACTGGGCTCAAGCTGAAGCGCTGGCTTTTGCATCTATTTTAAGTGAAGGCACGCCGATTCGTTTAACAGGACAAGACTCCGAGCGCGGGACATTTGCACAGCGTCATCTCGTTTTGCATGATACAAATACAGATGAAATTTTTTCACCACTGCATGCTCTTCCGCAGGCAAAAGCATCATTTGCGATTCATAATAGTCCGCTTTCTGAAGGTTCTGTTGTTGGATTTGAATATGGCTATAATGTATTTTCTCCTGAAACGCTTGTGCTTTGGGAAGCGCAATATGGAGATTTTGCCAACACTGCCCAAGTTATTTTTGATCAATTTATTTCAGCAGGAAGAGCGAAATGGGGACAAAAGTCCGGTCTTGTGATGCTTCTGCCGCACGGATATGAAGGACAAGGACCGGAACATTCGAGCGGTCGAATCGAGCGCTACCTTCAGCTCGCCGCTGAAAATAACTGGACGGTTGCAAATGTCACAAGTGCAGCGCAATATTTTCATATTTTGCGCCGTCAATCTGCTGTTTTAGGAAAAGAAGAAGTTCGTCCATTAGTATTAATGACACCAAAAAGTTTGCTGCGAAATACGCTTACCTCTTCACCGCATACGGCGCTTAGTGATGATCGATTTGAAGTTGTATTAGAGCAGCAGGGACTTGGAAAAGAGCAGGATAAAGTGGAACGGCTTGTTTTAGCAAGCGGGAAAATGGCAATTGATCTTGCTGCTGAAATTGAGCTAAATAAAGAAAAGGCTGATTGGCTTCATATTATTCGTGTCGAGCAGCTTTATCCATTTCCAAAATACAATATTGAAGCAATTTTACAACGTTATAACAACTTAAAAGAAGTGGTTTGGGTGCAGGAAGAACCGAAAAACATGGGAGCTTGGAACTATATTGAAGCAAAGCTTAGAGATACTGCTCCTAATCATGTAACGGTAAGTTATATTGGACGCCCTGAGCGTTCAAGTCCTGCAGGCGGTAATCCAACTGTTCATAAAAAGGAACAAGAACTCATTCTTCATAAAGCGTTAGTAGATCGATCTAAATTAGATGTTCATCATAAAGAAGAAAAAAGTCTCATTAACAATTAGGGAGGGAATTATGAATGATTGAAGTGAAAGTACCTGAACTAGCCGAATCTATTTCAGAAGGAACAGTTGCTCAATGGCTTGTTAAAGTAGGAGATAAAATTCAAAAAGGTGATTATATTGTTGAGCTTGAAACAGATAAAGTAAATATAGAGGTAAGTGCTGAGAGCGAAGGAATTATTAAGGGAATTTTAAAAGGGGAAGGCGATACAGTTGAAGTTGATGAAGTTATTGCTTTTCTAGCAGAGGGCATTGAAGAAGATCTAAACGAAGTAGCTCCCGTTAAACAAAAAGAAAGTACGGGTAAAGCTTCAAATGTGGAAGAGGAAAAGAACGAAACAGCAGTCTCTAAACAGCAGCGCCCACTGGCATCTCCTGCAGTAAGAAAGCTGGCAAGAGAACTGAACATTAACTTAAATGAAGTAAAAACAACAGACTTGTTAGGGCGTATTAGACAAGAAGATGTTAGAGCGCATGCTGATAGAGGAGCAGTGCAGCAGCAAGAAGAAGTGTTACCGAAAAATGAAAAAACAGAAAATCGAAAAGCTCAGCAGCCGGTAAGTGCTTCAACTGGATCTGAAAAGCCTGTGGAACGAGTGAAAATGTCGCGCCGCCGTCAAACGATTGCGAAACGGCTTGTGGAAGCACAGCACACAGCAGCAATGTTAACAACCTTTAATGAAGTAGATATGACCGCGATTATGGATGTCAGAAAACGCCGTAATGAAGCATTTCTAAAACAGCATGATGTGAAAGTCGGATTTATGTCGTTTTTTACAAAAGCGGTTGTTGGTGCACTGAAGAAGTTTCCGGCGTTAAATGCAGAAATTCAAGGCGATGAAATTGTGCTGAAAAAATTCTATGACATTGGCATTGCTGTTGGTACAGAAGGTGGACTAGTTGTACCTGTCGTTCGGGAAGCAGATTGTCTTGGCTTTGCGGGAATTGAAAAAGAGATTGCAAGACTTGCAGATAAAGCGAGAGAAAATAAATTAACGATGGACGAGTTACAGGGCGGAACATTTACAATAACAAACGGCGGTATTTACGGCTCAATGATGTCAACGCCCATCTTAAACAGCCCACAGGTAGGCATTCTCGGGATGCACAGCATTCAATGGCGTCCGGTAGCGATTGATCAAACCACAATCGAAAACCGTCCAATGATGTATATCGCCCTTTCTTATGACCACCGTATTGTTGACGGAAAAGAAGCGGTAAGCTTTTTAGCAAAAGTGAAACAGCTCCTAGAAGACCCGGAATCATTGCTGTTAGAAGGATAGAACAGGGGGGAAACTGTTATTTCTTTCACTGTCCTCTAGTCGGTTATTAAGGTTATAATCCCTACTCTATACGAAAAAACAGGAGTAGGGATTCATTTATTTAAGCTATCCATCTTATTTTAAGAAGGTTGTACCTATTCAACTTATTCATGGCAGCGATAAATTCAATGTTTTTGTTTCTTAAATTCATGATTTGTAGTATAGTATGGAATAGAAAATGTAATCTGAATATTTCGCCCTTTTTAGTTGAAAGAACATTTTTTGTTTTCACATTAAAGCGAATAAGCAAATATTACAACAATTTTTTAGAAAGAGTGTATACCTCATGAATAGTAAAAGAATAACCCCAATTCGCGAAATGAATATTGTATTAATAGGATTTATGGGAGTAGGTAAAACAACGATTGGAAAATTAATCGCAAAGAAGCTTTACCGAGAATTTATTGATATTGATCATGAAATTGAACAAAAGTACGAGATGAGTGTTTCTGATATTTTTAAAACATTAGGTGAACAGGAATTTCGTAAAATTGAAAAAGAGTTTGTACTCGATATTGTGAATAACAAGCGTCTGAAAGTCGTTTCTTTAGGAGGAGGAGCGTTTCTTCAAGAAGAAATTAAAAAAGCATGCTTGTCTAACAGCATTGTATTTTTAATTGATTTATCGTGGGATAACTGGAAGGAAAGACTTGATTTAATTATTGACAGCAGACCAATCCTTCAGAAGAAGAAGTTTAAAGAAATAGAGGAGCTTTTTATAGAAAGAAAAAAAGCTTATTCATTACACAATTCAAGAGTGAGTACAGATAACTTAGATGCGGAAGAAGTTGCCGATTATATTGTTGACGTTCTAAAATTCTCATGGGATATTAACCAGCCGCACCGTGAATAGTCAGTGCTGTCCGTTTTCTTAGCTGAAAATAGGAGAAATGTTCTATAATAATTAACGTTGAAAAGTTCAAAAAATTCATGTAAAATAAAAGAAGGATCTAAAAGTTCAAAAAATGAAAGAGAAGCTTTTAATCTGTTCTATCCTTTAATGGGATTTTTTAATAAGCATTAAATTGGATCGATCTAATTTAAGGAATCTCTTTTATTTTTGGCCGGGAAGTTTTTCTTCAATTTTAGATCGATCTAACTATTATTGAGTATTATTAATTATTATAGTTACCTCCATTTAATTATGAACAAAATAGTAATCGTTTTCATCTTTACTTAAATGAAAGAGTATAAGAAAGGTAAACAACTGTAATTAATATTTTCAGCTCTAAAAAAAGAAGTTCTTGATTATTTTGTGAGCGCTGTCTTTAAAAAATATAATAAGAAAACGCATTTATTTTTAAGAGATTTAAAGGCTCACTGGATAACCTGCTAAAAGGAGGTATCAAGTTTTTATACATTCACTTTTTAAACAATAACGGAGGGATATCGAGTGAAAAAGATATTGAATTTCTCATTATTACTATGCATACTACTTCTTGGAGCATGTTCTGGACAAGCTTCTGATTCAAATAAAGATGGAACGAAAACTATGAAATTAGCAGTTGCCACTTCAAAAGATCGTTCTTTGACACAGGGTTTATATAAGTTTGAGGAAATTGTTGAAAAAGAAACAAACGGATCAATTGATGTTGAAGTGTATCCGGACGGACAGCTTGGCGGAGATCGTGTTGTATTTGAAGGATTAAAAATCGGCTCCATTCAAGGAACGACGATGTCAACAGGCCCTATTGCCTCATTTGAAAGCCGCTTCACTGTTTTTGATTTGCCCTATTTATTTAAAGACGAAACAGAGGCTTATGAAGTGTTAGACGGATCAATTGGTGAAGAACTGCTGAATGATTTGCCGGAGCAAGGTGTAATTGGTTTAAATTATTGGGAAAACGGGTTTAGACAGCTGACGAATAATGTAAGAGAAGTCAAAACAGTTGGGGATATTAAAGGATTAAAAATTAGAACATTAGAAAATGAGCTGCATGTGGACATGTGGAAAGAGCTCGGTGCTAATCCAACGCCAATTCCATACCCGGAATTGTTTACAGCATTAGAGCAGCGTATCGTCGATGGACAGGAAAATCCAGCTGGAAATATTACGACAGGGAATTTTTATGAAGTACAAAAATACTTAACGAAAACGAATCACATCTATAATGCAAGTGTATTTATGATCAGCGAAAAGTTTTGGAATACTCTTTCCGATGAAGAAAAAGAAATTGTAACGAAAGCGGCAGAAGAAGCGAAAGAATACCAGCGTGAATTAAATCAGCAGGAAAGCGAAGATGCGTATGCTTTCTTAGCAGCAGAAGGAATGGTTGTGACAGAATTAGGTGAGGAAGAGCTGCAGAAAATGTTTGAAGCCGTACAACCGGTTTATGAGAAATATTCATCAGAAATAGGCGAAGAATTTGTTAGCAAGCTGTTGGAAGCGGTTAAATAATGAAAGAATTAATTTGTTTTTTCAGCATTAGGTTTAATTACTGAAATGGGGTGTTAGAAATGAATAAAGTATTTTCAGTATTTGATAAGGCATTAAATATTACGATGGCTTTATGTTTAACGATTATGTCTATTCTTGTTTTTTTAAATGTAATTTTGCGCTATGCTTTTAATTTGGGTATTGCAGGTTCAACAGAGATTGCCCGTTTTCTGTTTATTTGGATGGTTTTCTTAGGAGCTATCGGTGCGCTAAAAGATAACAGCCACTTAGGTGTTGACCTCTTTATAAAAAAATTGCCGTCTAATGCAAAACGGGTTGTTTTTGTAATAAGTAATGTGCTCGTTTTATATCTCTTATGGTTAATTCTTAATGGAAGCTGGCATCTCACGTTAAGCAGTATTGGCAGCACAGCGCCTGCAACAGGATTGTCTTTGTCAATTATTTATGCGTCAGGAGTTATTACAGGGATTGGAATGGGAGTTATTGTGTTATTTAATCTTTATCGCGTAATCTTTCAAAAAGGATCGCTAGAGGATTCTGTTAAAGCATCTGAATCAGAGAAAATCGCTTCTTCATTTCATGAGCAAACAAAAACGGCTGGGGAGGGAAGGTAAATGACATTAGCTCTATTTGTCGGTTCACTTATCGGAGTTATGGCGCTTGGGGTGCCGATCGCCCTAGCGCTTTTAGCAAGTAGTGTTGTGCTAATGATTTATCTTGATATTTTTGATAGTCAAATTGTTGCACAGTATCTTATTAATGGAGCAGATAGTTTTGCGTTATTAGCCGTTCCGTTTTTTATTCTTGCGGGCGAATTAATGAATGCGGGAGGAATTTCGACTCGAATTATTAATTTTGCAATGTCAATTGTTGGTCATATTCGCGGAGGAATGGGTTATGTAGCCATTATTGCAAGTGTGCTTTTTGCAGGTTTATCCGGTTCAGCAGTAGCAGATACAGCGGCTCTTGGTGCAATTCTTATTCCAATGATGGTAAAGGCAGGATATGATCGTAATCGCTCGACAGGTCTTATTGCAGCAGGGGGAATTATCGCGCCTGTTATTCCGCCTAGTATTCCGATGATTCTTTTTGGAGTAACAAGTGGTGTTTCGATCACAGCGTTATTTACCGCTGGAATTGTTCCAGGTCTTCTGATTGCAATTGGCCTTATTATTACATGGTCAATTGTCGTTCGAAAAGATAAAGCAGAAGTTTTACCGCGTAAATCGGGGAAAGAAATGCTAATCGCTACTCGTCAAGCATTATGGGCTCTTTTTCTTCCTGTTATTATTATCGGCGGACTGCGCGGCGGAATTTTTACACCTACAGAAGCAGGTATTGTGGCAGCATTTTATGCGTTGTTTGTTGGTGTAGTGGTTTATCGGGAATTAAAAATACAAGAATTGTACAAAGTGTTAGTAGCTTCTGCAAAAACAACAAGTATTGTGATGTTTTTAGTAGCAGCAGCGATGGTTTCAGCGTGGTTAATTTCGGTTGCGAATATTCCGGCGGTTGTTACTGATGTTCTTCAGCCATTTATTGATAACCGCTTAATGCTTTTATTAATGATCAATTTATTAGTGCTGTTAGTTGGAATGATGATGGATTTAACTCCTGCAATTTTAATTCTTACACCTGTGTTAATGCCAATTATTGCTCAAGCAGGAATTGATCCGGTATATTTTGGAGTATTATTTGTTCTTAATCTTTCTATCGGACTATTAACTCCTCCTGTAGGAACAGTATTAAACGTTGCGAGCGGTGTAGGGAAAATTGATATCCAATCTATTATGAAGGGGATTTGGCCGTTTTTATTAGTAGAAGTAGTAGTGCTTATTTTTCTCATTTTATTCCCATCTCTTGTAACTATTCCGGTAGGATGGTTTGAGTAATTTCTAAATTTGCTTACATTTTTTTAAAAAGATTAATAAACTGAGTGGTAGTTTTAAAATAATTAAAGGGTGCTTTAAGCAGGTGATGCAGCGATGAAAACGAAAAAAAAATACTCACGTGTTACTTTACAGGAAGTAGCCGAACATGCAGGGGTTTCTCGGGCAACTGCTTCACTTGCTGTACGCAACAGCCAAAATATTTCTAAAGCTACGCGCAATAAAGTGTTAAAATCTATGACGGAATTAGGGTATGTTTACGATCGTATTGCTGCCAATTTAAGATCACAGCGTTCTTCAACGATAGGATTAATTATTACAGATATAGCAAATCCGTTTTTTTCTGAACTGCTTATAGGTGTCCATCATGCATTAGAAAAGCATGGATACACTGTGGTTTTAGGTACGACATTTGATTTAGATGCGAAGCAGGACAAACTTCTTTCTACGATGCTTGAACATAGAGTTGGGGGAGTTATTCTCTGCCCTGTTTCGGATAGTTTAAAAGAAACGATTGAGCGCATTAAGCAGTGGGATATTCCAATTGTACATGCGGTTCGAGAACTTCCGGACGTAAGTTGTGATTATGTAGGAATTGATTATAAAATTGGCGCACAGATGGCTGTTGGTCATCTTATTCGAAAAGGACATCGGAGGATTGCCTTTTTAGGCGGTTCCTCTGAATCTTCTGCTTGGCAGGAACGTAAAAAAGGATATTGTACAGCTCTTCAACAAGTAGGATTACAAATTGATGAAGCGCTGGTGATAGAAAACGCTGTGACTCGAGAAGGTGGAAAAAAAGCATTACAGCAGGTTCTAAATGATCCGAATCCACCGACAGCTGCTTTTTGTTTTAACGATCTTGTAGCATTTGGCGTCATGCAGGGCTTAAGAGATCGAGGGCTAGTTCCTAGTGAAGATATGGCAGTCGTTGGCCTTGATGATGTTCAGGAAGCATCTATTTCAAATCCGCCGCTTACTACTGTCTCGTCATTTGCACGGCTTATTGGTACATATGCTGCTGATCTTTTGCATCAACGCATTGTCGATCCACTGCGTGAACGTCAGCGTATGATCTTACAGCCAGAGCTTGTTGTTCGCGATTCTTCTTAAAGTAAGAGCAGTATATAGAACATAGGATTTGTTTATTAAATTTAATTTTTAAAAAATCAATAAATAGTATTGCAAGTGTTAAAAATTTATTATACCATGATGATAACGCTTCCAACAAAAGGTTAATAAGAGTGATTAACTTAACACGTTGGTAAAAATTAATAATTTAGTTAGAAAGAAAGGTGTGAGAGAGTTTTAAAGATATTTTTTTATCGTGTTATTAGATCGATCTACTAATCTTATAATTGAATAACAAGTTTCTTCTAAAAAACAGTCTTTAATAAAAGTATTTATAGAAACAAAAAAGCGTTTTTAGAGTTTTTTACAATAATCAGGATATTTTTTACTTACTATTTAGATCGATCTAAATAAATGGCCAGTTATTTAGAAAGGATTAAACAAAATAGTCAGCTTTTTTCTTTAAAAATTATAAGAGCAGGTGATGGAAATGACAAACGTAACAAACATAAGTTTCAAAAAAGCACATCCTTATATTAATGGGGAATGGATTACTTCAAATCGTGATACGGCACCTATTAAAAGCCCATATTCAGGAGAAATCATTGGTGAACAAGTAATTGTAACGGCAGAAGATGTTGAGAAAGCTTTAGCATCAGCATTTGCAGCTAAAAAAGAGATTGCTAGAATCCCGTCTCATGAACGTGCAAAAATTTTAAAAAGAGCTGCTTTGCTGCTGGAGCAAGAGAAAGAGCGCTTTGCAAAACTAATTTCACTTGAGTTAGGAAAACCGTTAAAAAATACCCGTGATGAAGTGTCGCGTTCGATTGAAACGCTTGAACAATCAGGGGAAGAAGCAAAAAGGCTTATTGGAGAAACGATTCCAGGCGATGCATCTGAACGAGGAACAAAAGCAATAGCTTCTACGTTCCGCGTTCCGGTTGGTGTGGTCGCGGCGATTACGCCATTTAATGCACCGCTGAACCTTGTCTGTCATAAAGTTGGTCCAGCGTTTGCGGCAGGAAACAGCGTTATTTTAAAGCCAGCTACTCCAACAACTTTAATTGCAACTGAATTCTTAAAGCTCATGTTAGAAGCTGGTTTACCTAAAAATGCCGTGAATATGGTGATCGGTCGAAGAGAAGTTGGCCAACAAATTGTTAAAGATGATCGCGTCAATGTCATTTCCTTTACTGGAGGAACAGTTGCCAGCCAAAATATTTGCGAATTAGCGGGTATGAAAAAAGTGCTCCTTGAATTGGGCGGAAATGCGGCAACAGTTGTTCATGAAGATGCCGATTTAAACCGTGCCGCGGCGCTTTGTGCGAGAACAGGATTCAGCAATTCAGGGCAAAGTTGTATTTCAGTGCAGCGTATTTATGTTCATCAATCAATTGTTCCTCAGTTTACCGAACTCTTAAAGGAACATGTCTCACAACTTAAAATTGGTGACCCGCTCTTGTCCGATACAGATATTGGAAGCTTAGTTGATAAGAAAAATGCAGATCGAATTGTGGAATGGATTCATGAAGCTGTTCAGTTAGGTGCTGAATTAGTACACGGCGGCAAGCAGCGTGGGGCAGCGGTAGAGCCTACTATTTTATTAAATTCATCAAAAAATAGTAAAGTCGTTTGCCAAGAAGTATTTGGACCAATCGTTAATATTATTCCTTATGAAACAATTGAAGAAGCCATTGAAGAAACAAATAACTCGGACTTTGGTCTGCAGGCAGGAATTTTTACAAACCAAATGGACGTGGCTTATCAATTTGCACACGCGCTTGAAATGGGTGGTGTGGTAATTAACGGTACATCGAACTTCCGTCTTGATCATTGGCCGTACGGCGGTGTGAAGAACAGCGGTATTGGTCGTGAAGGCCCGCGTTATGCAATTGAAGATATGACGGAAACAAAAATGATTGTCCTGCAGCTTCCGGATCATGAATAAGAAGTACTGATTATTTAGATGAGGACAATGAACGACACAAGTAAAGGCATGAGTGATACCTAACACTCATGCTCTTATTTAAAAAATGATCGGCAGTTGAAGTGAAAGTGAAACTCATTTACGGCAGTATTATTTATGATTTTCCGGACGATTTCCTACAAACGCTTCATTACTTAAAACAGGATGGTTTTAAGGTGGAACCGATTATTTCGGATATTATTCCGTATCAAGAATATAAACGCGCCTATGAAACGGCTGTGTCCGGAGAATACGGCAAAATTATTTTAGATTTTAAGGAGGAATCCCATTCATGAACGATCTTATTTCCCATCAACTTGTGAAGTATCTTGAAAACCGCGGTGTGGAACATATTTTTGGGCTTTGCGGTCATACAAATATTGCAGTTCTAACAGCGTTAGAATGCAGTTCAATTAAATTTGTGAATGTAAGGCATGAACAAATTTCCGCTCATATGGCGGATGGTTATGCCCGCGCGAAAAAAGAAACGTCTGTGTTATTAAGCCACTTAGGTCCAGGGTTAACGAATGCGGCGACAGGGGTTGCCAATGCCGCCCTCGATTCAATTCCGATGGTGGTCATCGCTGGGGATGTTCCAAGTCATTACTACGGCAAGCACCCACACCAAGAAGTGAATCTTCATGCCGATGCGTCACAGTATGAAATTTACCGCCCGTTTGTCAAGCGTGCGTGGCGCGTGGAACGTCCAGATTTATTCCCAGAAATTATTGAAAAGGCATTCCAGTTAGCTGAAAGCGGCAACCCGGGACCTGTTTTAGTATCGGTGCCGATGGACATTTTCTCAAAAGAAGTCGATGTCTCCTTATTTGAGCGCTTGAAGCATCATACAAAATCGCTTCAAAAGCCATCAATTGATGATGAGACAGCGCGACACATCATTCAAACGTTACTCGATGCAAAAAATCCGCTTTTCTATGTTGGCGGCGGAATTATGTTAGCCGATGCGGCGGAAGAGTTGAGAGCGCTTGTCGATCATTTGGAAATTCCGGTTGCTCATTCGTTAATGGGGAAAGGCGCCGTATCCGATGATCACCCACTAACGCTCGGCATGACCGGATTTTGGGGGACAAAGTTCATTAACGATCAATGTAAAGAAGCTGACTATATTTTCGCGTTAGGGACTCGTTTTGCAGAAGCGGATTCAAGTTCGTGGGAATCGGAGTATACGTTTAACTTCCCGCCAACGAAATTAATCCAAATTGACATTGATCCAAGTGAAATCGGCCGCAACTACCCGGTAGAAATCGGCGCGGTTGCGGATTTAAAACAGGCGCTTACCGTATTAAACCGCGTTGCGAAAGAGATGGTACCAAACGGCTTGAAAAATGAAGCATTAAAGCAGGAAATTGTCCGGTATCGTCAAGAGTTTAAACAAAGCAATCAGCAGTATATCCAAGATAACTGTTACCCAATGCAGCCGCAGCGCATTTTAGAAGAAGTGCGTGAGGTGCTGCCAAGAGATGCGTACATTACAACCGATGTGGGTTGGAATAAAAACGGTGTCGGTCAGCAGTTCCCGATTTATGAAGCGGGTACGATTTTAACACCAGGCGGCTACGCAACAATGGGCTTTGGAGCGCCGGCGGCACTAGGCGTAAAAATTGCGCAGCCGGATCGTGTTGTTGTGTCTTTAGTAGGTGACGGCGGCTTTGGTCAAAACCCGGCCCTGCTTGCGACAGCAGCCGAGGAAAATATCCCAGTCGTGTGGGTGGTCATGAATAACTATGCGTTCGGTACGATTGCCGGTTTGCAGAAAGCCCATTACGGCACAACGCTTGGGACGGTGTTTCAGCGAAATGGAGAAGCGTATTCACCGGACTTCGCAAGCGTCGCGAAAGCATATGGAGTCGAAGGCATTAAAATTGAAGCGGCGGAAGAATTTAAACCGGCTCTCGAAAAAGCCATTGCGTCCAACAAGCCGTTTGTCATTGATGTGGCGATGTTAAACAACCCGGTTCCAACGGCAGGACATTGGAACATCATGGACATTTATTCACCTGATAAGAAAGTTCATCACGTTTCCCTTTAATAAAAAAAGTTTAGTGAAATCTAAAAATTTAGGAGGAGAAAAAGATGACAACTCAGTTTTCCCTCGCCCATCTTACCGTTCTCGGCTGTGAACCTCCTGAAATGACTTATATTGCCGCTCGATCCGGCTATGATTTCGTTAGTTTGAGACCCATTTATATGGGACTTCCTAGTGAACCTAACTATGCATTAGCGGAGAATAAGGAGATGATGCGGCAAACGAAAGCTGCACTTTCTGCAACGGGGGTTAAGCTTCTTGATATTGAACTAGCACGAATCTATGATGGAGTCGACTTAAAAAACTATTTACCTGCTATGGAAGTTGCGGCTGAGCTCGGCGGGCGTCATATTCTTAGCAGCATTTGGACAGATGATCGCAGTTATTATATTGAACGTTTTGCTGAACTTTGTGAATTAGCTAAGCCTTTTGGATTAACAGTAGAGCTAGAATTTGTTCCTATTGCTAGTGTTTATAACCTTGCGGGAACTCTTGATGTTCTTCGGACGGTAAATGAGGAAAATGCCGGTCTAATGATTGATATCCATCATTTTCATCGCTCAGGTGACAAGGTAGAGGCTCTAGATACAGTACCGCGTGAATGGTTCCGATATCTTCACCTTTGCGATGCGCCAGGAAAAATTCCTGAGTCAAAAGAAGAGATGACAAGAATTCTTCGTGAGGAACGTTTGTATGTAGGAGAGGGCGGTATTGATATTGCGAGTATTTTGAATAAAATTCCTAATATTCCTTATTCAATTGAACTGCCGCATGACAAGCGTGCTCAAGAGTTAGGTTATGAGGAGCATGCAAGACGCTGCTTGCAAACTGCAAAGACTTATATTAATAACCATTTAATTTATACATGATATATACCAGCATAACGTCGAAGAAAATGAAGAAGTGCATGGATTAAATAGAGAGCGATATAAACAAAGTCGAGTTTCTTTTAAAGGAAATTCGACTTTAATTTATATGTAGAAGTTTATTTGAGCGGTAGAAACAGAAAGGAGATGAAACAAAACATGATCTTGAAAAAATTAATAAAAAATCACTTAGTAACAGTTGACTATTATCATAACGGAACATTACAAACATGTAAGGGGAGAGTTTGCGACATTGATTTATACAAGCAGAGTCTTTTATTACAAGATGAAGATCAAAAAGTTCTTTCGATCCGTTTAGCTGGAATTAAACATATTCACTAATCATTTATTTTAATAATAAAGGAGAAATCTCTTTTTGGAGTTCAATGATGATGTAAACAAATATTTTGAAAATAGGAATGCGTAACCTAAGAATTATAGAGGTCGCGTATTTTTTTTGTATTTCTTTTAAAAATAAAAAGGAGGGAGGGTGATCAATTTGAGGGACTATTTGGCTATTCAAAAACAATATTTATTTTGGTTAGTTTTGCTGTTATTTGTATTTCTTTTACTTTCATATATTTATCATATTGAAAAGGTAGTTTATTACGATAAATTGTTATTACAGAAGATCTACCAGCTTTCAGGAACATTTATTGATTTATTCTTTATTTTTATTACTCATTTGGGCTCGAAGACATTTACGTATCCGATGCTTGGAATGTTAGCAATTATTTATTTACTAAAGCGGCATTACGTACTTGTATTCTGTTTAGCTGTGAACTTATTCGGGGTGCGCGAACTAAATTGGCTGTTAAAAACCTGGTTTGAGAGAAGTCGTCCTGATCTTGAGGCTGTTGTCCGTGCTTCCTACTACAGCTTTCCGAGCGGTCATGCGATGAATTCAACCGCATTTTATGGATTTCTTGCTTATATAGTATGGAGACGCTTCAAGAAAAATAGTATTTGGTTTGCCGCTTTCTTGTTAGTATTGTTAATTGGACTAAGTCGTATTTATTTAGGTGTTCATTATCCGATTGATGTAGCTGCAGGAATTTCTGCAGGAGCGGCTTGGACAATTTTAATTATAGTTATCTATGAAGCGGCGGTTGGGAGAGAAATGAATGAAGCCTGCGAACATTAATTCACAGGCTTCTATATATATCTATATATAAAGGAAGGGGAACCCATTTTAATAATTGAGACGCTTGACCCACACATTCATACATTCAAGGCGTCCGGAGATATTGCTGTTTTGTTTCATACGGCCACGGTAATCAAAGCCGTGTCTTGCATTAATTAAGTTCATACCGAGTAATACGGCACGTGAATACGAAAATAATGTTTTAACATTATTTTTACGCATTTTTTCGATTAAATAGTGAAATTGATTGGAAAGTAAGCCGCTGCCTCGATGTTCTGGGAGCGTAACGCAATCTGTCATTTCTGCTGCTTCAAAAGCTGGAAACAAATCTGCAGAGCAAGCACTGACTATCGTTCCTTTATGCTCAATCACAGTAAATAGAGTGTTTTTTTTCATCATTTTCTTAATAAATTCCGGATCATTCATCATCGTTGGATACGTAATAAATACAGTATCATAAAGCTCTGCCATTGCTTCTATATCTTTTTCTTCGGCTTCTCTTAACAAATATTCGCTTTTTAGCGACATGGAGTTTATTGATTTTCGATCTTTAATGACTGTTTCCATAATTGACTGCTGTTTTTCGGCAAAGAGAGAATGATTGCGTTCTGGTTTTAGAAAGATCGAATAAATATAAGCATCTCTTCCTTTGAAAAAACCATCAAGAATTCCTTCTAAATAACATTCTTCTGCGCCTAATACGTATCGTTCTTCTTTCATAATATAAAAAATAAGTTTATCACAGTTTTTTTCTTTCCCAAGCTTTTTTAAAGATGCTATCATCACTTTTGGTTCTTGATTTGTCGGGTATCGATAAATTTTAATGCGGCGATTGTGCGGATCAACATCAATAGATTGTCCCGTTTTATATAGGGACTGTATGATTTCCATGTAAGAAAAATGCCTCCCAGCAAGGTTTAGTATGTTCTATATTAAATATATAATTAGAGGCGCCATGTTAGAACTAAAATTCATAATCTGTATCATGTTCAGGATAATGCAAGTATGATTAACAGAAATAAATGTAAAAGCGGAGAAGAGTTAAGCCTTCTCCGCTTCTTTATTGTGCGTTTGTATTTTCATTTAAATAGGTATTTTCGCCTGGGGCATAGTTGATATTTCTTAGGTTCTGCTCTTCGCTAGGGTGGGGAGTGTTTATCTCAAATTCTCGAATATGAGGTTGTTCAATTTCAATGTTTTTTCGTGTTTGCTGTTCTTTTTCAATCATAATAATCCCTCCTTTATTTTGTAGCATCTCCTCACTTAAAAGAGCTATACAAAGGGTATTTTAGCCAAATTGAATAGTAATATAATCTCTGCGAAGCTGATCCATGTTCTTCTGTGAGTTACCATTTTGTCTTACCCCATATTGATCAAAAATATAATAATTAAACCGTCTTGCTTTATAATAAAGAGAGCGAAAATTAGGGCGTGTTGCCTGCTCTAACAGGTATGCAGACTGTTCTGCTTCGGGCTTTCGCTGTTTGTTAAGCATTTCAATCATCTTTTCAGCACTTTCAATTCCAATACCATGTCCATAATAGCTTCCATTTCCAAGGTTTACTGCATTTTCTCCCTGCCAGTGCGGCAGTTTTGGATGCACATCCGGATTTTTAAAATAAAGCACATCTCCTGGTAGATATTCAGTTGTTCTAACGGTCTTTACATCTAGGTCTGGATCATAATTCCAATCCCATAATAAAAGGTTTCTAAATAAATTATTAAACCTTCCTGCACCAATTACTTCAAGCACAGCTTTATAAAAAACGATCATCATTGCTGTCGCACATTCAAATGCATAATTTGTACCATCTTTAAAAATATTAACTACAGCCTGTGCAGGTTGTGCATCTTGTTTTAATTGAAATCCTCCTTTTGTAGTTAATTCCCAATAAACGTCATTGCATCTTGAACGATAAAATGTTGCAAACTCTGCTCGGCTGTTAAATAACGCATGGGCTGCTTTAATAATTTGAAGGCGAATTTCAATTTCAAAATGGAGTTCAGAAACAGTTGGATAATAATAAACGGTTAAATGTTTCGCCATTTTTTTTGCAATTTCTTTTTCCTGTTCATTTAATGGAAGAAAGCTATTTAGTTCATCTAGACTAAAAATTTCTCCTCTAATATTAATCATGGGATAGCTCCTTTACCTCTTCAAGTTGGACTTCAAGGGGCTGTTCTAGCCACTGTCTCCATTTATGAAAATGCTGTATTCGAAGTGAGTTAGAATAATTGGCGATCTGAGACTGTTTGCTTTCCTCTAAATGATAAAAGTCATTTAAAAGATTTTTTTCCTGTTCTGTTAAACTTTCAAGTATCTCGCCTGTTTGAATAAATACAGGTTTTCCTAAATACTTCGCATGCAGTGCTATAGTGTAAAGAGTAGGGAAGTGGCTTGTATCAAAGCTCTCACCAGTATAGTAAAGAAATAAATTGTTTAGTTGAAACCATCTATAAAATATGTTGTACGCTTCTTTCCCATTTTGTTGGGAAGCTAATTCCGGTATAAATGCTAATATCCTTTTGGCGAATTTAACTTCCTGTAGGTCATTACTCGTAAGACGTTCGGCAATTAATAGTAAACTTGTTGATTCTTTCGCTTCAAAAAAAGCTCTTGTTAAATAATGATAGGGAAGGTCCTGTTTATAACGGGAAAAAATGAGTTTACAAAGATATGGTAAGATGTTTTCATCTTTATACGTAGATGTTAAAAGAGAAGAACAGCTGTCAATCACTTCAATATATTGAAAATTACTAATCGTTTGTTTATTGGAAGTAATGATCCACTTTAATGCTGCTTGAATGACATGAGAGTAATCACAAAGCTGCCAGTTTAAAGATAATGTACACGGAACTTGCGGATTAGATAAAATCTCTTTTGTAATTTCTAATGCAATTTGATTTCGATCGTTTAAATAACGGCGCAGCTTTAGCTTATTAATTTCATTTTCCAGCAGAAATAAAGTGGCAAATTCAAGGTCTTCTCGATTTAAAAGGGTAATGGTTTCTTTTTTGTTGTTTGAAAACATTGTAAAAAACGATCTTTGTAAGAAACTGCCTCCTTTTGTATGGAAAATGTGATTCAGTTTGTTCGTGTTAGGCATAAAATCATCCTCTCAAGCAATAAAGGGTTGTTACATATATATTTTAAAATATAAAAGTTATCAGTGAATCAAGTGAAAAATTGTTACCAAACTGTAATTGAAATACAAGATATGTTCATTAAAAAAGCGGGAATAAAGCGAGTAAATAACATCAATTCAAATGATGATTGAGAGGATGAGTGGATATGTATCAAAAAATTGTAGCTGCTTTTGATGGCTCAGAAGGAAGTGTGAAGGCACTTGAACACGCAATTGAGTTAAGTAAGAGACAGTCTGCAAAGTTAACGGTTGTTCATGTGGTGAAAGAAAAGAACTTACAAACAAGGAAAAATGAACCTAAATTAGCAAGAAGTAATGAAATATTTACTCCTTATGGATATGCACCAAATCGCGACGACTACGGAGTAATGAATGAAAGAGAATTAATAGAAGAGGAACGAATGAGAATTACAGAAAATAATGATGAAATATTAGTAGAAGCAAAAGCCAAAATTGCTGAGAAACATATACCGGCAAAATTTGATGTTCTTGAAGGAGATCCCGCAAAAAGGTTATGCGAATATGCTGACATTCATCAAGCGGATGTAATTGTAATCGGCAGCAGAGGCATTAGCGGACTAAAAAAATTAATGATTGGCAGTGTTAGTGAAAAAGTTGCTAAAGAAGCAGAGGTTCCTGTCTTAATTGTAAAATAAGGAAAAACCCTCTTAGCGTTTAAGCCAAGAGGGTTTTCTTTATGCAGCTTTTCGAACGGATACTGTTTTCTTTTCATCTTTAATAAATAGAGAAAGTCCAAACATAATAACAACAAATACAATTGGAATATTGAACCCCATAGATGGACCAAAAATATCAGAAAGAACCCCAACAAGCCATCCGGCGAAAGCGCCGCCAATCCCGGCCGCTACATAGACAAATCCTAAAGCGGAACCACCTTTATTAGTTGTTTTTGCTCCGATTGCTGTTGCAGTTGGGAATAATACAGAAAACATAAGACCAACAGACATAAATAAATATGCCCATTCTGCCGCAAATAGTTTACTAATAACAAGTGAAACAACTGATAGTCCAGAGAATAGAATAAGTGTATTTCGCTCTCCGAGCTTGTAGTTAATAAATCCTCCTGCAAAGCGGCCGATTGTAAATAAAACAGAAAAACTTGCAATAACATAGCCTGCCATTTCTGTTTTTTCTGCAAGCGTCATTCCTGCAATATCAAGCGATTTATAGTAAATCGGAAAAAAGTTCATAAATGATGCTTCAGAAGAAACATAAAAAACTAAAAATAACATTACAAACATAAACTGCTTGTTTTTTATCGTTTCGAGAAACGCTTTCAAGTCAAGATCACTTGCTTGCGGCTTCGGTAAATCAGCAAAAGTAATTACAATCATTGTAAGAGCAATAACAGCAGCAAGACCGATGTAAAAGTAGCGCCATGAAAGGTCATTTGCAAAAATAACATTCATAATAATCGGCATAAAAATCATGCCAAGGCCGAAAACCCCATTTGCGATATTAAACATTGAACCAGCATTTTCTTTGTAAAGAGCTGGAATAATTGCATTAATAGACACTGTCATTGAACCAATTCCAAGACCAACAATGGAATAGAAACCAAGGAAAAAGAAGACTGTTGCGGCAAAACCTGTCGCGAATAAGCCGATAACCATGCTGGATGCCCCGATTAACATCATAAAGCGAAGACCTTTTTTATCAGTTAAAAATCCTGTAATCATGCTGGCAATGACAAATCCCCATTGGAAAATAAACACAACAAGACCAATTTGACTTAAACTTAGACCAATATCACTTTGAACTTGCTCGAGAATGATTCCTTTTGTATTGGCAAGTCCACCCAGCAAAAACATTGTAACAAATAGTAAAAATAATACTTGTGCTTTTTGTTTAGACACGTTAATTCTCTCCTTTTCATTAGTGCAATCGTTTGCATTGATACACAAACAATATCTAGTTTGCTATTTGTGCAAACGGTTGAATTGATTATACAAGTTTTTCAGAAAATTTGCAAAGGTATAAAAGAGAAAGATTAATATTTTTCCTTCTTCTACATATGAATGTGTAAAGCATTGTAATGGAGGAATGTGGATGGAAGAAATATCAAAAAGGGTTTCGGCATGGGAGGAACATGCCTTTTGGCTTGAAATATTAGAAAATCATGCCCATTATATTCATGCTCATTTATCTTCGAGTGAAACGAAATGGATTCAAACAGCAAAGCAATATATAGAAGCATTTTCAAGGATGCGCAGACAGCTTCAAATGGTTAATTCTAGTTTACCTTTTAAATCAAAAAAGATGATATCCTTTGCACAAGAAAGCTATCCTGTTGTATTTGGATATTATCGGTTTGAAGGACACCTTCAGCATTTAATAATTCAAAATCTGGTAAGTTTAAACTTATCTCCCACTTACTTAAATGGTACATTAAGTGAAAATGCAGAGTATTTGCGAATTCTTTCATTTGCAATGTATGGGAAAGCACCGCCTGAGCTTTAGTTAAATCTATAGAAAGTGCTTTAAAGAAACAGCTTCACCGTTTAAACGGTGAAGCTGTTTCTTTTTAGGGGGTCTTTTTCTTTTTTCTTGGCCACGGCTTTTTGTAAATTGCTTTTAAATACGCTTCTCCTTCTATTCTAAGGCGCTTCATGTTTTCCTGCTTAATGTCATACAGGCTTTTTTCAGCCAAATTGTCCAACTCCTTGTTTTTTCATTGGAATACCCGTTTTCCAATAATTTAAACATATGTTTTTAAAATAAATTTGATACATCTAAAAATGTCACGAGATCTTCATAATAAACCTGTTAAACTATAATTAGTAAAATCAATTTCATAAAAAAACAGAACAATAAATGTAGGAACAGGCCTTATTTAATAAAAAATCTAACGAGATATTATTAAAAAAGAGAGAGGGAAATATACAATGAGATTTCAATCAAATGAACGAATTCTGCTTATCGGTGACAGTATTACGGATGCAGATAGACGACAGGATCCAGAGGAAATTGGTTATGGATATACAAGGTTAATTCGTGATTACTACACAGTTACCTATCCACAAAAAAATCTTTCATTTGTTAATAAAGGAGTTGGCGGTAATCGAGTAACAGATTTAGCAGCGAGATGGAAGGAAGACGTCCTTACATGTAATCCAGATTGGCTTTCTGTTTCAATCGGAATTAATGATGTATGGCGCCAGCTCGATAATCCTCAAATGGAGCAGGTTTATCCAGAGGACTTTGAGAAGGTTTATTATAATCTTTTAAAACAGGTAAAAGCACAAACAAAAGCTAAGATTATTTTAATGGAACCAACAATTATTGAAGAGAAAATTAATTCAGACGGAAATAGAATGCTCATTCCTTATGTTAAAGTTGTTCATCGTCTTGCAGAAACATTTGATGCGGTGCTTGTGCCAACGCATGAGGTATTTATTAATTTTCTTCAATCAGGTCAGGGGATTGAACTAACGACTGATGGTGTGCATATGACATCGGTTGGTAATATGTTAATGGCACAAACATGGATTAAGACGTTAAGCTAAAAGAAACGTCTATAATATTTAATAGAAAAACGAACAAAGTGCTTAATCAAACATTTGATTAAGCACTTTGTTCGTTTATTTTATAATTAATACCGGACAATGTGCTTGCTGAAGCACATTGTGACTAACACTGCCTAGGAAAAGCTCACGAATGCCTCCTAAGCCGCGGCTGCCCATAACGATAAGATCAACCTTATTGCTATCGGCAAATTCAACAATTTTTTGCGCTGGATTGCCCATTATTACGAATGTACTTGTGTTGTTTGAAAGGGAATCTAATGTTTGTTTTACATCTTCAATGAGTTCTTGTGCTTGCTCTGTTAAGCTTTGTGCGATTTGTTCATAAATACTAGGATGTGTCATAGGGCCTGTTGGATTGACGGCACTCACTACAATTAGTTCGCTTTCTTTATTTTGCTTTGTCATTTCGACAGCATGGCGAAGTGCTTTTTGACTTAATTCTGACCCATCATAGGCAGCAAGTATTTTTTTATATAAATACATACGATCACACCCTTTCCTTTCTATATATTCCAATCATAAGTTATATTCCGTTTAAAGCTCTGTGAAAAACATCACATCTAAGAATAAAATGTAAAAAATAACAATATCTTTACAAAATCTTAAAGAAAACTGAACATTACATTTATTTTGCGTTAATGTTTGTCTTTTACAATGAATGTAACAAACTCAGAGATTAACAGATCAGAAAAGAAAGTAGTGCGTACGGAAGAAAAATGCGGTAAAAACAGCTCATTAAAGGAGTGGAAAAAGATGAAGTTGTACTTAGCGTCAACGTTATGCTGGCATTATCCGCTGGAAGAAGTATTAAAAATTGCTTATGAAACAGGTTTTGAAGGTGTGGAAGTTTGGGCAGAACACGTTTGGTTTCATGAAACATTGCCTGAAAAGATTAAGTATACAAAAGAAAAGTATAATCTTGATTTAACCTTTCATGCTGCGAGTTGGGATTTAAATCTCTGCTCATTAAATAAAGGAATTCAACTTCAGTCTGTTAAAGAAGTTGAGCGTTCAATGGAACTTGCAAAAGCAATTGGAGCTAACAACGTTACTGTTAGCCCGGGACGGCGTACATTAACTTCTGAATGGACACCTTGGCATTTTGAATCGTTAATTCAAAATCTCCGTTTTCTTGCTGATCGGGCACAACGATTACAGATAACATTGAGTTTAGAACATACAAAGCATGAGAGAAAAGAATTTATGACGCATCCTATTTCAATTAACTCTATTTTAGATCATCTTCCTGAAAAAGTTATGACTACTTTTGATATTTCAAATGTTCCACTCTATGAAAATCCTCTTGTATATTATGAAAAAATGAAACGCATTAATAAAATTCATCTTAGTGACGCAACGACAAATACGTATCATACACCGCTTGGAACAGGACAAATTGATCTTTCTTCCATTCTCCCTACAATATTAAAGACAAACGCCCCAATTGTAATGGAAGGCTACGATGAAAGTGAGGGATGTGAAGTTCTGCAGGCAAACCTTCGCTATTTATATCCCTATATGCCAAAAGAAGAAATTAAATCTGTCCAATATATCCTTTAATTTATATATAAATATTTATTTTAAAAATAAGGAGGAACTTTTATGTTTAAGGTACAGATTAAAAAAGTTTTTGTAGCATTTATTGTTGTTTTACTCGTTGTATCATAAAAAATGTAGTAATTAGGAAGAGCTAACAATTTTCATTATTTATAAACCTTTTTGAAAAAAATAATATTGCAGGTATTAAAAATTCTACTAAACAATTTATAGGGAGAACGATTAAATGTTTCAAAAAAACTTTTCATCTATCTTTCTATTTTTAATCTTATTAATTCTTGCAGCATGTAATAATAAGTCAAATACAGAAACTGCTAACAACACTGCTGAAGCTGATCAAACTCCCTTAAAAAATGAAGAAATAACCGGCAGTTTATCCCTTTATACATCCCAACCAGATGCGGATGCTCAAGCAATTGTAGATGCTTTTATGAAAAAGCATCCAGAAGTGGAAATAGATATTTTTCGCTCAGGAACAGAAGAAGTGATTAGTAAAGTGCAGGCCGAAAATCAAGCAGGCGATATTCAAGCTGATATTTTATTAGTCGCAGATGCGGTAACATTTGAAAGTTTAAAGAAACAAGATTTACTTTTAAGCTACAAATCAGATGAAGAAGCGGCAATTCCTGAAAGGTTCATTGATTCAGATGGCATGTATACAGGAACAAAAGTAATGGCAACAGCACTTGTTGTTAATACAAATAAAGTTAATGAAATGCCCTCTTCTTAGAATATATTGACGAGTAAAGAAGCAAAAGGTGAAGTTGTCATGCCGAGTCCGCTTTATTCTGGCGCAGCTGCCTATAATTTAGGTGTAATTACACGAAATAGTAATTTTGGTTGGGAATATTATGAATCCTTAAAAAATAATGAAGTAATGGTTACTGAAGGGAATGGGGCGGTATTAAAGGCAGTTGCAGCCGGTGAAAAATCATATGGAATGGTTGTTGACTTTATTGTGGCACGTGTGAAAAAAGAAGGTTCAACGGTTGAGCTAGTTTATCCATCGGAAGGTGTGCCAGTTATTACAGAACCAATCGGTATCATGAAAAATACAGACAATGAACAAGCTGCAAAAGCATTTATTGATTTTGTGCTTTCAGAAGAAGGCCAAACACTTGCAGCAGAGCGGGGATATACACCAATTCGAAAAGGTATTAAAGCACCTGAAGGTTTAAAAACAATTGAAGAGATGAAAGTAATGGAAGCGGATATAACAGAGCTTTATCAAGCGCGTGAACAAGATAAGCAGGAGTTCAGTACGTTATTTGGTGGTTAATAGATCGGAGCGAATATAGAATGAGAATGCGTAACTATTCAGGTCGTAATTTATCATGGGGAAGGCAGCAGTTGACTTTCTCATCTTCTTTTTTAGAGAAGATGCGTGATCCTCTATGGAAAGTAATAGGAGGGTTAGTGCTTTTTATTTTTTTTCTGCTTCCTATTATTCGGTTAATCTATTTAAGTTTTACATCAGAAGCGGGTCTTACACTTTCACACTATACTTCTATTCTTCAAGAACAAGCAACATGGATTACAGTTAAAAATCCTCTTTATATTGTTTTCGGGTCGACGCTTATCTCGTTAGGGTTAGGTGTCATAACTGCTTGGCTTATTACCTATACAGATATTCGAGGGAAAAAGATCATGCAGCTGTTTATTTTTCTTCCATTTGTAATTCCATCATATATCACTACATTAGCGTGGACCCAATTTTTAAGTCCGGCGGGGGTAATTGCTCAATTTTTAGGGGGAATTCATGAAGGGCTGCAGTTGTGGAATTTATATAGTATGTCGGGCATTATTTTTCTAATGGGTCTGTTCCATTATCCGCTTGTTTATTTGCTGACTGCTGCTATATTAAAAAGAATTCCGCGTGAACTTGAACGCTCAGCTCAATCGTCTGGTGCTGGAAAGTGGTCGGTATTCCGAAAGGTTACGTTTCCGCTTGCAATGCCGGGGATTGCAAGCGGTGGACTTTTAGCGTTTATCGCAAGCCTTGATAATTTTGGCATTCCGGCATTTTTAGGTATTCCAGCTGATATTAGTGTGTTAAGTACGTATATATATGAGCAAATTATTGGCTTTGGTCCATCTGCATTTGCAAGAGGGGCTGTTTTATCTGTTCTTCTAGCTGCTGCAGCAATAGTTGGAACAGGTTTACAGTGGTTAACTACAAGGCGGTTGAAACACCTGGACACTATTCAAATGGACAATACGCCAAGAGTTTATTTAGGGCGCTCTCGATTGATTATCGAACTACTAGTCTGGATCTTTTTGCTGACAATTAGTTTTGTGCCGCTTTTTCAATGTTTATGACATCTCTTATTAAAGCTTATGGTGTACCGTATACACTAGAAAATATAAGCTTTGCAAATTATTATTTTGTATTGTGGGAAAGTCCAAAATCAAGACAATCTATTGTAAACAGCTTATATTTAGCAGCAGGGACAACTAACTATTATTTGTGCTGTCGTTGGCACAGCAGCTGCCTATATACGAATAAGAAAACCATTCCTTTCTTCTAAAGTGATGGAACTGTTAATTGGACTTCCATATGCACTGCCTGGAACGGTATTAGCACTTGCAATGATTTTTGCCTGGATGGAGCTTATTCCAAATTGGAATCCAGGAGTATATGGGTCAATTTCTATTTTATTTATTGCCTATATGACTCGCTTTTTAATTTTACAAATGCGGGCAGGTATTGTCGCTTTCTCACAAATTGATCTGTCAATTGAAGAAGCGGCAAGAACGAGTGGGACGAATGGCTTTATAAAGTGGAAAAAAGTTCTGCTTCCGCTCCTTTTGCCTGGCGTGTTAAGTGGAGCATTTCTTGTCTTTTTAACCGCACTAACAGAATTAACTGTATCAGCGCTGCTGTGGTCAAGCAAATCACAAACGATTGGATTAGTAATCTTTAACTTTGAACAAGCGGGTTATTCCACATACTCAACTGCCTTTTCAAGTGTGGTTGTGTTATTGATTATAGTAGGTTTTGGTTTGTTAATCCTTCTTCAAAAAGTATGGCAAAGAAAGGTGATTCATTCATGAGTATAAAAGTAACAAACGTAAAAATGAACTATAAAAATTTTACTGCTTTGAAATCAATTAATTTAACGATTCATAGTGGTGAATTTGTTGCCATCTTAGGACCATCAGGGTGTGGAAAAACAACCTTGCTTCGCTTGCTTGCTGGATTTAGTAAACCAACAGAAGGTACAATTTTTATTGATGATGAAGAATGCGGCAGTTCAAATAAATTAGTTCCCCCTGAAAAAAGGAATATCGGCATGGTATTTCAATCATTTGCACTGTGGCCTCATATGAATGTTCGAGAGCATGTAAAGTTTCCGCTTCTTCATCATAAGTTTGTTTCTGAAACATTAAAGAAAAATCCGAACTCACGAGTGAATAAAGTACTTGATATTGTTGGGATGAAGTCTTTTGTAAATCGGATGCCGCACGAGTTATCGGGCGGTCAAAAACAGCGTGTGGCACTGGCACGAGCAATTGCTCCGCAGCCCCAATTATTATTAATGGATGAACCGCTAAGCAGTTTAGATGCAGAACTTCGTATGGAAATGCGTCGGGAGATTATCAATATTCATCAAACAACCAAATCTGCTATTGTTTATGTAACCCATGATCAAAGTGAAGCGCTTGCTATGGCTGATCGTATTGTTGTAATGAACAATGGTACAATTGAACAAATTGGTACCCCAAAAGAAATTTATTGTTATCCAAAAACTGAATTTGTTGCCTCTTTCGTTGGAAAAGCCAATTTAGTAAGCGGAAAATGGAAGGGGAATACATTTACACCTACTGCCGGCAGCTGCTTTAATAAGTGGGATGGTACAAAGGTTTCACAGATATTTAAAGATAAAAATTTATATCCAGTTCGGCCTGAGCAGTTTACATTATCAAAAGAAGTCACTGGAAATGGTATTATAGGAACGATTCAAAGCATTCAATACCAAGGAAAAGAGGTTCATTATACACTAGATGTTTTCAGTGAAGAGTGGGTGGTTCATGATCGTTTTTTTTCAAATTACTCAATTGGTGAGAGAGTGTATATAACACCTGATACGGTCCAAAGTACACTTAATATGGTGGTGGTGAAATAACGGAATGACTTTCTAACCTACAAGTTTCTCTGCTTGTAGGTTTTTTATTATAAATAATGTTTTGAATATTCTTTCGTCTATTGAGTTATCGTAGTATACTTATTTTTAAAATGAATGTGGAAAAAGAGAAAGGGGATTCTTGTTATGACAGTAAAAAAAATTGAACATGTTGGTATCATGGTACGAGATATTAATATGTCAATTGCATTTTATGAACAAGCAATTGGGCTGAGACTTTTAAATACGTTAACACATAATGATCCGTCAATTAAGCTTGCTTTTTTAGGATTTCATGAAGAAGATGAGACGGTTATTGAACTTATTCAAGGCTATAATGATAAGCTGCCTTCTGAAGGGAAAGTTCATCATATTGCCTTTACAGTAGAAAATATTGAAGCAGAAATTGCGCGTCTCAACGGATTAAAAGTAACTTTTATTGATAACGAAATTACGACATTGCCAAATGGAGATCGCTACATCTTCTTTGAAGGTCTTGATGGTGAATGGATTGAATTTTATGAACCTGCTTTAACATAAAGAGGAGATGAAAGAATGAAATTTTCTATTTATCAAATGGATATTGTACCTGGAAGTCCAGAAACAAATCGTAAAAGAGTACAAGCATGGATCGAACAAGTTGTTCAAACTGAAAAACCTGACACAGTTGTGCTGCCAGAAATGTGGACAACGGCTTATACACTTCCAGAGCTTGAGACGATTGCTGATATGAATGGTGAACCAACAAAATCACTTTTACAAGAGCTTGCCATCAAGCACCATATTAATATTATCGGCGGTTCTATTGCTAATAATGTTGATGGTGAAATTTACAATTCTGCTTTTGTTGTGAATCGGAAGGGAAACGTTGTCTATCAATACGATAAAATTCATCTTGTTCCGATGCTTGATGAACCCACTTATTTAAAAGGTGGACAAAAAGCCACCGAAGTATTTGAGTTAGATGGAATAAAAATGGGAGCAATTATTTGCTATGACCTCCGTTTTCCAGAGCTTGCGCGTTCCCTTGCGTTAGAAGGTGCCCAAGTCCTCCACATTTTAGCGGAATGGCCGCTTGCGAGAAAATCGCATTGGAAACATCTTCAACTTGCTCGTGCTATTGAAAATCAAATGTATGTTGTTTCCGCTAATCGGGTAGGTACGCATGATGGGGTCGAGTTTGCCGGAACTTCTCTTGTTATTGATCCTTGGGGAGACATAGTGAGAGAAGGCTCTGTTGAAAAGGAAGAAACATTAACTGTATTGCTTGATCTTGAAAAAGTAAAACAAGTTCGAAAAAATGTTCCAATTTTCACAAGTCGTGTTCCGAAGCTTTATAAATAATGAAGAGGCTGGGACATAACTAGCTTCAAATAATGAAAAAAGAGAAATTGCGGACGCAATTTCTCTTTTTTCATTATTATGCCTTATATCAGTTGTTGTTGGCTGTGAATTTTCTTAAATTCACAGCCATT
>NZ_QOCW01000039.1 GCF_003318295.1 Bacillus taeanensis | reverse complement strand
GGTACTTAAATTTTATCAGAAGATGTCCTTTTTATTATGAAAAAAATAAAAGCATGTGAAATTTTACTGAGCGTAAAATTTCACATGCTTTTTAGGTTTTCAGACTAGGGTTTTGTCCCAGCCTCTTCGTACTTATATTTCATATATTTCTATAGGTAAATCATCAGGATCTGGGAAAAAGGTAAACTTTTTCTCTGTTAGCGGATCAACCCGAATAGACTCTACGGTAATACCTTGTGTTTCTAAATACTCTTTCGTTTTTTCAACATTATCAACTGAAAAGGCAAGATGTCTCAATCCGCATGCTTCTGGATAGCTTGGCCGTTGTGGAGAGTTAGGAAATGAGAAAAGTTCAATCTGAGTATGCTCGTCTATTGCAAGGTCGAGCTTATAAGAGTCTCGTGCTTTACGATATGTTTCTTCAATTATTTTTAAGCCAAGAATATTTACGTAAAAGTGTTTTGAAACTTCATAATTTGAACAAATAATAGCAATGTGATGGAGCTTTGTAAAGTTCATAATAATGTTCCTCCACTAAAATAGAAAAGAATGTTAGATAGCATTATAGGTGTTATAATTTATTATATAAGTTAGCTTATCCTATTGAAAAAAATCATTCAAGGGAAATTTCATCGTTTAGACATACAGGGGGAAGAAAGATGGAAGCAAGTTTATTATCAATTTTAGTGTTTGGATTTTTGCTTGGCATTAAGCATGCCATTGAGCCCGATCATGTGATTGCAGTCTCCACAATTGCGGGAAGAAGCAAAAACATTTGGCGCTCCTCATTATCTGGTGTTTTTTGGGGGATTGGTCATACAGCTACATTATTTATTGTTGGGATTTTGCTAATTGTTTTAAAGGTACAAATGTCAGAAGGATTAGCACTCTCACTTGAATTTCTTGTTGGGATCATGCTTGTCTATTTAGGGGCTGCAAGCTTTCGTTATAAAAAACCACATCAACATGAACAACGAAATGAAAAAACTTCATATATCCGTTCCGCCATTATTGGATTTATTCATGGCTTAGCAGGTAGTGCAGCAATGGTTCTTTTAACATTATCAACAGTTGACCATATTGGACAAGCTGCTCTTTATATTCTTATATTTGGAGCCGGGACGGTTATCGGCATGTTGTCTTTTTCAACAATGTTTAGTATTCCATTTATCTTTGCAGCTAAAAAAACATTCATTCATCAACGTTTGATTTATACAACAGGTGTAATAAGCATTCTGTTTGGAATGTACTATATGTATAATTTAGGAGTTAAAGAAGGCCTATTTTCAATTTGGTTAAGCTAATAAAAAATAAACCACCCAGTCTTATTAAGAAGATAAGACTGGGTGGTTTTATATTACATAAAATGTAAAACATATTTTTGTGCAAAATGATTCATGATAAATACTGTTCAAAACATTTTAATCAATCTAAGGAGGAACTACTTATGACAGTTGTAAATCAAGTAAAGCAAACATTAGCAGGACTAAAAAGCGCACAAGCAAGTTTAGAAACATTTGCACTGCAAACGGATAATCAGCAAGCAAAACAAACATTTCAAACGTGTGCGCAGCAAACTCAAACAATTGTTGATTCTATTAATTCTCGCCTTCAAGAAATTCAGCAAGAAGAACCGCAATATAATCAGCAATAACAAGATACTGCAGGAAGGTTGGTGGAAACGCCAGCCTTCCTGCAGTCAAATAAGCTTATCAAAAAGCAGGTGAAAAAATATGCATCAAAAATTGCGCTTGGTCATCTTTTTTTTCTTAGTTTTAACACTTTTAGTTGGCTGTACTGCTAACGAAGATGAAAAAAAGAATGGTTCAGCTAATTTAACAAATGTATCGGTACAAGCAAAAGTTGATCAAACTATTTCAGAAAAGGCAAAAGAAGAACTTGCAAAGATGAAAGAAATAACCGAAGTAAGAGCGATAAATACTGAAGAAGAACTGCTTGTTGGCTTTGATGTAAAGCAGATGAAACGTTTAAAGATTAAGTCTATTGAAGCGAAAGTAGAAAAAAAGTTGAAGAAATTATTTCCAGACCATAAAATTTACGTTTACAGTGATCGAAAGATCTTAATTGAAGCAGAGGATATTGAAGCGAAAGTTCAGGATGGGTCATTTGATAAGAAAAAATTAACAAAAGAAATTGATACTTTAAAAGATTTAATGAAAGGACAAACTACTCATAAAGATATGCACGAGTTATTTTCGAATTAATTGAAAAACGAAAAGAGGAGTTTGTATGTCAAACAAACGGAAGAAAAATTTAACGATGACACAACAGGAATACCAGCGTTTTGAAAAAGATCGTGAAACAAAACGTCCGGTTTTAAAAAATTGTATTCGCGCTTTTTTTACTGGTGGGTTTATTTGTCTTGTTGGGCAGCTTATTCAAACGTTTTTTATTTATAATTTTAATTTTAATCAACAATCTGCAGGAGATCCGACTGTAGCAGTTATGATTTTTATTTCTATGCTGTTAACGGGGTTTGGTGTTTATGACCGGTTAGCACAGTTTGGCGGTGCAGGGACAGCTGTTCCGGTTACCGGTTTTGGTAATGCGGTTATATCTGCAGCAATTGAACACCGTACAGAAGGATTTGTTCTTGGAGTTGGCGGCAATATGTTTAAATTGGCAGGTTCGGTTATTTTGTTTGGTGTTTTTTCTGCATTCGTGATTGCCATCATTAAAACCATTATTTTGCACTGGGGGGGCTTCTAATGTTACAAGGACACCGTACATGGATATTTGATAAGAAGCCTGCCATTATATCAAAAGCAGTTGTGGGAGGGCCATTTGAAGCAAATGGAATGCTTGCAGATGATTTTGATATTTTGCATGAAGATTTATGGCTTGGAGAAGATTCCTATGAAAAAGCCCATAAAGTTCTTTTAGAAGAAGCTTGTCTGCGCACAACTGAAAAAGCCGGTCTTTCAAAAGAAGATGTTCAGTTTTTAATTGCGGGAGATTTAATTAATCAAATTACACCAACAAGTTTTGCAGCCCGGACGATCGGAACTCCTTATTTCGGACTTTTTGGTGCATGTTCTACTTCAATGGAAGGACTAGCATTAAGCGCATTTATCGTTAATCATGGAGGAGCAGAGACCATTTTAACAGGGGCATCGAGTCATAACAGTGCTGTAGAAAAGCAATTTCGTTATCCTACTGAATATGGCGGCCAGAAGCCTCCCACTGCTCAATGGACAGTAACAGGAGCGGGAGTGGTGCTTCTTGGGAAAGAAGGAAATGGACCGTATGTAACTTCAGCTACTATTGGACGTGTTGTTGATATGGGACTTACGGATCCATTCAATATGGGGGGAGCCATGGCGCCGGCAGCTGTTGATACAATTGAAGCGCATTTAAGAGAACGTCAAATTGACGCTTCCTATTACGATTTAATTGTAACTGGTGATCTCGGTCATATTGGACGCGAAACTTCACTTGATTTATTAAAAAAGCATGGACTTACAATTGATGAAGAAAAGTATCAAGATTGCGGTTTAATGATTTATAGAGAAGGACAGCCGGTTCTTGCTGGTGGAAGCGGAGCAGGATGTTCAGCGACTGTGGTTTATGGTCATTTATTAAATAGAATGATAAAAGGTGAATTAAAAAGAATTCTGGTTGTCGCAACAGGCGCGCTTCTTTCACCGGTATCATTTCAGCAAAATGAAACAATTCCGTGTATTGCACATGCAGTCTCGATTGAAGTGGATGGTGATAAATAGTGGCAATTTTTTTCTGGGCTTTTATAGTAGGTGGATTTATTTGTGTAATTGGTCAAATTATGTTTGATGTTTTTAAATTAACACCTGCTCATACGTTAAGCGCACTTGTTGTACTGGGGGCCGTATTAGACGGACTGGGCCTTTATGAACCGCTTATCAGCTTTGCAGGAGCAGGGGCGACTGTGCCAATTACAAGCTTTGGTAATGCCCTTGTCCATGGAGCCATGGCAGAAGCAGAAAAACATGGGATTATTGGTGTTATTACAGGGATGTTTCAAGTAACAAGTGCAGGGATTTCTGCTGCTATTGTATTCGGATTTATTGGGGCACTGCTTTTTAAACCAAAAGGATAAAAGGAGCTAAGTTATGACAGTTGGAGCACAAGTAAAACAAACATTATCAAGTTTAAAAGGTGTACAATCTACACTGCAGACATTTGCGTTAAATTCAGAAGCGCCTGAAGCAAAGCGGGTTTTTCATGAAGCGATGATGATAACAGAAGAGGTTATTTCAGATTTAAAAAGGCGAGTGAGTGAATTAGAGCGTGAAGAACCAGAATATCATGGATTTTAATAGATTAAAGGAGTTAAGCATATGCCGGCATGGTTAGAAGTTACAATTCGTTCCTTTGCAATTTTGGCAGGGTTATTTTTAATCGCGAAATTACTTGGGAAAAAGCAGCTTTCAAAGTTATCGTTTTTCGAATATATTGTTGGAATTACGATTGGTGATATTGCTGGTGCTCTTTCAATGGAACTTGAGGCAAGTTTATCACAAGGAATTACAGCAATTGTAATTTGGACGTCAATTCCTGTTTTAATCAACCTTTTATCATTAAAAAATAAGAAATTTCGGGATTTTGTAGAAGGAAAAGCGACTATATTTATTAAAGATGGAAAAGTAATGGAAGACAATTTAAAAAGTGAAAAATATACAGCAGATGAGCTGTTAGAACAGCTGCGCAAAAAAGATATTTTTAAGCTTGCCGATGTTGAGTTTGCGCTATTAGAATCAAATGGAGAAATTAGTACGCTTTTAAAAAGAGAACATCAGCCATTAACACCGCATGATATGAATGTTCCGACTGCACCTCAAAAAGAAACACAGACTGTTATTATGGATGGTGAGATTCTCGATGAACCTCTTACTGCCATTGGTCAAAACCGCGGTTGGTTAAAAACAGAGCTTGAAAAAATTGGTGTTTCAATTGAAAATGTTTTTTTAGGTCAAGTGGATTCATTTGGTCAGCTTACCGTTGATTTATATGATGATCAACTGCAAATGCCAGCGCCAAAGCAGCAGCCGCTTCTGCTTGCATCTATTAAAAAGTGTCAAGCTGATCTTGAACTTTTTGCTCTTGCGACAGAAAACAATCGAGCAAAAAAGATGTATGCTGAAAATGCAGTAAAATTAGATGAAGTGCTTACGAAAGTTCAGACAATTTTAAGAAATTAAGGGAGAGAGAAAATGAAATTTATTGATGAACTTTATAACATGTACCGAGATCATTTGACAGGTGATGAAGAAGATCTCGATGGAATTGTAATGGGCATTCTTGAAGGACATAATCGCCTTGATTTAGAGAAGTTTGTTGGGGAATTAGATGATGAAAGTCTTTATGAAATGATTTCTATTTATTTAAGGGTTCTTTTATTAAAAAAAGAAGCGGAAGAAGGTATTGGAGAAAACGATTCAGATCACGACAGCGGAGGACTGCTTCATTAAAAAGTCCCATCCTTCATTTTATAAAGATGGGACTTCATAGTTATTTAATAAAACGAATTGTTAACGGATAATGATAATTTTGTCCTTCATTCGCTTTAATAGATGCGATAATCACATAAACAATTTCAAGAACTGCAATCGCAGCAAGCATGAGAAAACCAATTAAAATAAGGGTTAAAATACCTGAGATAATGCCATAAATCATCATACTAATTTGAAAGTTTAATGATTCCTTTCCTCCTTTATCAATAAATGAATCTGTATCTTTTTTGACGAGCCAACAAATTAATGGACCAAGTATATTACCAAATGGAATTAAAAAACCGGACAGTGCTGATAAGTGGCAAAGCATTCCCCATGTTTTGGCCTCTTTTGTTATACTTTCTTTATTAGCTTGTGATTCCATATTTAATTTCCCCTTTCTTATTCATTCTACTTAAAGATATGAGACATCCTTTTGCAATATATCGTTAAATTTTTGATTTGTGTTAAAGCTGCTTTACATAATCTTTATTTTGTATTAAAAAAGTGAATATAATATAATAAATCACTTTCATTCATAACAAAGAGGTCAATACAAGAAATATTGACCTCTTCTTTCTTTTTAAAGGAAGTTTAGCAGTAGACTTATTATGAAGTAAGGCTTTTATAATTATCAATCCAGTTTCGGTATTGAAAAAATCCCCACATCATTTCACTAGCATTTGGTCCGCTTGAATCGGTATAAGAAACAGATGGATGTCCACCAGGCCAAGCATGCCCTAAACCATCAATTTTATATTTCAGCATTAATACATGTCCATCTGGGCCAAGGTAAGTTGATTTTGTATAAGATCTTCCCCCGGGCACACGAGTATTATTAATAGTAGAAGGCGTATCACAAATATCATTGTTATCAATTCCATCGTATATAAGATCATTTGTTTTTGCCCATTGAGAAATAATTTGATCCCCGTTTCTTGGTGAGACAGTAAGATCGCGTGTCCCGTGAAAAACGATAATAGGCATTAATTTTGCATGCTTATTCATTTCTTTATAAGCTAAGAGACCGCATTGATTTGGGTTATTTCCCCCAGTTCCCATTGTTGAAAGTGCACGAAGGAGGCTTGTAGCTGCTTTGTATTGAAGTCCTGAAACAACACCAATCCCTGAGAAAAGATCAGGGTAAGTAACACCCATAATGACGGCCATTGCTCCCCCGGATGAAAAGCCAGATATATAAGTTTGTCTCAATTTAATATTGTAAATTGAATGAATCTGTCGTACAATACCTGCGATTGAAGCGGGTTCACCACTACCGCGATGTTGATGGGCTTTATCAAACCATTTCCAGCAGTTATTATGATTTGCTGAAGCAGGTTGCTTAGGATAAGCTACAAAAAAGTTGTATTTTTCTGCAAGCGCATTCATTTGTGTCCCTGCTGCAATCTCTTCAGGGCCTTGTGTACAGCCGTGAAGAACAATGAGCAGAGGTAAAGCTTCCCCTAAATAACCTGAAGGAATATAAAGTTTATACTTTCTTCCGTCTGGTCCGGTTTTTGTTAAAAAGCGCCCAAAACATCTTGTTTCTTTAGGAAGAGCTGGTGCTGCTTTTTCAAATTGAAAGGGAAAAAACGGCATAAAGGACGGAAAAAATGAATAAGGATTTATTCTTTCTAAATCTTTTTCATTGGTTTTATTAATCATTTGAATCGAACCTTTCATAAAAAGTAGCAGATCGAAATCTGTACTCATTATTGACAAGAGATTACAATTCATTCAATTTTTTCTTTTTTTTATTGCTTCTTACACTTTGTTTCGCAAATTGATGACATGTAATCGCTGATCCAGCAGCAATCATTCCGTTTGCAACACCATTAACGGATAAGCCAAGCTGAAAAACACTTGCAATAATACCGGCAAACATTAAAATCCAAATAATTATCCAGTTTTGAATCTTTGGTGTGCGCTTTAAGGCATAACCAAGTATAAGAAGAGCAGGTACAACAACCATAAGCTGTGGATGAATTGAAATTTGTTGGAAAAATTCACTCATCACTTGTACTCACCTCTTTTATACAGCATATTCAGTTTATTTAATTGTGGAACTAAATAAGAGAATAAAAAGGAAAAAATCCCCTTTGCATAGACAAGGAACATCCCCCTATAATGGAGAAAAAGTATAGAGGAACGAGAAAAGAGCATAAAAACATCTAAGGAGAGAAGACGGTGGAAAAACTATTTGAAAAGCTAGCTGCACATTATGAAGAAATGGTAGAGATTCGTCGTTACTTACATCAACATCCTGAGCTTTCATTTCAAGAAGTAGAAACACCAAAATATATTGCTGAATATCATAGAAAGTTAGGACATGAAGTGCGAACAGAAGTTGGCGGAAGAGGAATTGTAGCTGTTTTGCGCGGTGAAAAGCCAGGAAAAACAGCTGCCTTAAGAGCTGATTTTGATGCACTGCCAATTCAAGAAGCGACTGATGTTCCTTATAAATCTAAAGTAGATGGTGTGATGCATGCTTGCGGGCATGACGGACATACAGCGACACTGTTAGTTCTAGCAAAAGTTTTAAGCAGCATGAAAAGTGAATTAGAAGGCAGCATTGTTTTTATTCATCAACATGCAGAAGAGCTTGCACCAGGCGGGGCAATTGCCATGATTGAAGATGGCTGTCTTGATGGTGTAGACGTTATTTTTGGTACACATCTATGGGCCACAGATCCGTATGGAACGATTTCTTATCGTGCTGGTCATTTTATGGCAGCGGCAGATCGTTTTGAAATTACTGTTAAAGGAAAGGGGGGACATGGTGCTGAGCCTCATTTAACGAAAGATGCCGTGGTAATTGGTTCTCAGCTTGTCACAAATCTTCAACAAGTTGTTTCAAGACGTGTAAATCCACTTGATTCAGCAGTCGTTACAGTTGCCTCTTTTGAAGCAAAAAATGCTTTTAATGTCATTGCAAACAGTGCAGTTCTTACTGGAACGGTTCGGACATTTAAAGAAGAAGTGCGTGATAAAGTAGAAGCAGAAATTGAGCGAATTGTTAAAGGAACATGCCTTGCAGGAGATGCTGATTATCATTATGATTACAAACGAGGCTATCCTGCTGTTATCAATCATAAAGAAGAAACTAATTTTCTTGCAGAAGTGGCTGCTTGTATACCAGGAGTAGAGAATGTTCCTAAACGTGAACCAATGATGGGTGGAGAAGACTTTGCTTATTACTTACAACATGTAAAAGGAACGTTTTTCTTTACAGGAGCCAAACATACAGATTGGGAAGAGGCATATCCACATCACCATCCAAAATTTAATATTGATGAGAGAGCAATGCTTCTTGCCGCAAAAACACTTGGAGCAGCGGCGCTTACCTTTTTACGAGAAAAAAGTTATCAATACAATGAGCATAAAAAAGCTGTAGATTAACTTCTTCAGCTTTTTTATATGCAAAATTTTATTATTATTGATAAAATACGTAACGATTGTTAAGCGCTTTTTAAGAGTTTGTATGATTTTTGTATATTTGCTCTATTTTATGAGCAAAACATATAAAATGAAAAAGAGTGAGTTCTTTCATCCTTATAGTTAGGAGGGCGGGATGTAATGAAAATTGCCGTTGTGGGCACCGGATATGTAGGGCTTGTAACAGGGGTATGTTTAGCTGAGATTGGTCATCATGTTACATGTATTGATATTAATGAAGAAAAGATATCACTTATGAATCAAGGGATTTCACCGATTTATGAGCCGAGACTTGAGTCGTTAATGCAAAAAAACATCTGTGAGAAGCGGTTGGTGTTTACAAGCAGCTATCAACATGGTTTTCAAAATACAGGTGTTATTTACATTGCAGTAGGTACACCACAATCTGAAGATGGTTCGCCAAACCTTTCTTTTATTAAACAGGCTGCTATGAATATTGGTAAACACGTCAATCAAGATGTAATTATCGTAACAAAAAGTACGGTACCGGTTGGAACGAATGAAACGATAAAAGATTGGATAGAGGAAAATCTTATTCACGATGTCAGAGTTGAAGTAGTCGCGAATCCAGAGTTTTTACGGGAAGGCTCAGCTGTACATGATACCTTTCATGGTGATCGGATTGTAATTGGAGCAAATAATGAAAAAGCAGCTGTTATAATTGAAAAAATTAATAAACCGTTTCAAATTCCAATTTTTAAAACTGATTTACGAAGTGCTGAAATGATTAAATTTGCTTCAAATGCTTTTTTAGCTGCGAAAATTAGTTTTATTAATGAGATTTCGAACATCTGTGAAAAAACTAGCGCAAACATTGAAGACGTAGCAGCAGGAATGGGTTTGGATAAGCGAATTGGAACCGAGTTTTTACAAGCGGGGATTGGTTATGGGGGCTCATGTTTTCCAAAAGATACAAAAGCGCTTGTTCGGATTGCAGGGGATGTCAATCATGATTTTGAGCTGTTAAAGTCAGTTATTAATGTTAACAATAAACAGCAGCAAATTTTAATTGAAAAAGCGATTAAGCGTTTTGGAAGTCTAAAAGGAAAACGCATTGCGCTTCTGGGGCTTTCTTTTAAGCCGAATACAGATGATATGCGTGAAACCGCTTCTATTGTTATTTGTGAAAAGTTGACAGAACTTGGAGCGCAAGTAATTGGGTATGATCCAGCGGCCATATCAAATGCAAAAAAAGTACTGCCTTGTAAAGTTATGTATGCAGATTCCATAGAAGAAGCGTTAACAGGGACGGATAGCGTCTTTATTTTAACAGAATGGGATCAGATAAAAAGGTGTGATTTGTCAATTTTTGCTCAGTGTATGAAGACACCGATTATTTTTGATGGACGAAATTGCTTTGATTTAGAAACAGTAAACAATTATTCCATTGAATATCATTCCATCGGAAGATCTAGTATAAACAATTTTACATTAGCTGTCGAAAACTAACGAAAAAAGCTGCCTGATTTTTAAATAAATCGGGCAGCTTTTTTAATCATCCCTGTTATATAACATTTCACCACAACCTATCTATAAAGGATAAATTGAAGCGCTTTCTAAGAAGAGATGACTTATAACGTATAATCAATTCTTGCGCAATCCTCACACTCATTACTATAAGATTCATGCTGCTCTTTCATCTTATTCCCGCATTTTGTACATTGTTTTGCTGGTAAGTTTCTAAAAAATTCAGTGCTTTTTTGAATCATTTTAATTCCCCCTTTTGATTTGTTATTAGTATTGTATTACAACATTACCTGTTTTACAACAGTCTGTTATAAAACAATTTAAAATAATTCAATATACCTATTTTTTTGCGTTAAAGAATTAATTTTTAATATAAGCAATATTTTTGATGTTGTCTGATTTTGTAGAAGGGTGCTTTTAGGTAAAACTCGTAATCTTGTAATGACCTTCTTATTTTATGATAGAATACTTATTGTGTTTTATTTAAGGTGCAATAAGGATTGATTTCAAATTTTCATAGTTATAGGAAGGGAGTCAGCTATTGTTGGACAAAGTGTTTAAACATATCATTGCTGTTTTTGCTATTATTTTATTTATAAATTTCGGCTTTATATCTGAGCAGGGGCAAGCACAGAAAATTGTAAGTACTTCCTCAACTTACACATATGCTGAAATGGTGGCTGATATAAAAGCATTGCAAAAGAAATATCCTCATCTAATCACTTATAAATCAATTGGTAAAAGTGAATATGGTCGTGATATTTATGCGGTTTCCTTAGGAAGTGGAAACTCAACGGTATTCATTAATGGCTCACATCATGCTAGAGAGTGGATTACGACGGTATTAAATATGGATATGATTGAGCAGTATGCCAGTGCAGCAGCAAGTGGAACAAATATTAGTAATTATAATGCACGTAAAATTCTTGATGAAACAACCATGTGGTTTGTGCCGATGGTTAATCCCGATGGTGTTATCCTGCAGCAATTTGGGTTAAGTGCTTTTCCGGATAGCGTCCATGGCAGTTTGATTGTCATGAATGAAGGAAGTACTAACTTTAAACGTTGGAAAGCCAATGCAAAAGGTGTGGATTTAAACCGTCAATATGATGCTGGATGGCCTACTATCGCCAATAATCCGGGTTATCCAAAATGGTCTCACTATAAAGGAACAGCGCCGCATAGTGCTGCTGAAACGAAAGCAATTGTGCAGTTTATAAAAGAAATTGATCCTGAAATGACCAGTGCTTATCATAGCAGCGGCGAGATTTTATACTGGAAATACAAGCAGCCGACAGACAGGCTTAATCGTGACTATGTTTATGCAAAGAAGATTAGTGAGTATACAGGATACAGGCTATTTATGCCAGGTTCTAATCCTTCAGGAGGCGGATTAACGGATTGGTTTATTGAAAAATATAAACGCCCTGGCTTTACTCCAGAAGTTGGGAATTATGCAGGGGATACACATGTTTCCTTAGGAGAGTATCCTGAAATTTGGAATCAAAACCGCTATGTTGGTTTGTATATAGCCCAGGAAGGTTATAAATTGTACTTAGCAAGAGGTGGAAAACCGAAAGCTCCACCGATTATTGAAGTGACAGTGTTTATTAATGGAGAGAAACAAATATTCGATCAGCCGGCACAATTAATTGAAGGAAGAACATTGGTGCCTGTGCGGGGGGTATTTGAAAAGCTGGGAGCTGTTGTTAAATGGGATGGTTCGACATCAACAGTTACAGTCGTAAAAAATGATCGACATATTACTATGAAAGTTGGTTCAAAAACAGCGCAAGTGAATGGGGAAAATATTGAGCTGGATATACCAATGAAAATTATAAATGGCCGTACGATGGTTCCGCTTCGTATTATTGCAGAAGGTATAGGAGCTGAGATTAAATGGAATGGCACTAAAAATGAAGCGGCTATTTTATTAGATGAAACACCGCCAGAAGCACCAAAAGTAAATAAACTTTCTGATTTAGATGAAAGTGTTAGTGGAAAAGCTGAAATCAATTCTACTGTAACAGTAAGATTGAATAATGAAGTGATTGGTACAGCGGTTGCTAAAAATGGAACGTTCAAAATTACAATTCCAATTTTTGAAGCAGGTACAACCCTTACTGTTAGTACGGCAGATGAATCAGGAAATGAGAGTAATCAAATAGAAGTAACTGTATTAGAAACAGCAGGATATCCTGATACTGCTGGACATTGGGCGATTGAACCGATTCGCCAATTAAAAGAAGAAGGCATTATAGCAGGCTACCCAAATGGCAATTTTGGTGTAGAGGACCCAATTCGCAGAGCAGATGCTGCAGTTATTCTGATGAGATCATTTCAGCTTGAAGCAGGTGAACAAACTAATATGACTTTTCCAGATGTTCCTGAGGATCAATACTATACACCTGCTGTATCAGCTTTAACGAAGGCAGGTTGGCTTAGCGGCTACAAAGATGGTACATTCCGTCCTGATGGTTCTTTAACCCGTGCTGAAATGGCAAGTCTTCTTGTAACAGCTTTTGAGGTCGAGCTAAAAGAGCCTGTTTCATTTAGCGATGTATCCGGAAAATTTTGGGCGGCAGAAGCGATTCGAATTTTAGCTTCTAATGAAGTAATAAGTGGTTATCTTGATGGGACGTTTAGACCGAATCAACCAATTACAAGAGCGGAATTTACTGCATTATTATACCGCTGTCTTACTCAATTCCCTAAAATAACGGATATACCTAATGAAGAATCTCAGGAACCAACTGAATCAAATGAAGAGACAACTAATGAACCACCGGCAGATTCAGTTCAAAAATTAAATGAAGAGGTCATTAATGAACCACAAACACCAGCAGATTCAACTAAACAATCAAATGAAGAAATCAATAAAACAACAATAGAAGAAATAGAAGAAATGCCTAAAGAAAGCCAAAAAGAAACAGCTGAGTAACTTACTCAGCTGTTTCTTTTTATAGATTAGTAGAAGAAGGCGTTTTCAAAAGAGCTTATTCGTAAACTTTGCTAAGGCAGTGTTCGCATTGATTCATGTAAGATTCATGCTGTTCGCGAATTTTCTTTCCGCAGTCTACACATGTTTTTGGCGGTAGGTTTCTAAAAAATTCAGTGCTTTTTTGGATCATTTTAAATCCCCTCCGTTTGAGTTGTTACTTGTATTGTATTATAACATATTCAAAAATACAACTATCTGTTATAAAACAATTTAAAAATAGTAAAAATGTACTGTATAAAAATAAAGCTATAAAAAATTTTAAAAAGGTATTGAAAGCGCTTTAATTTTCTGTATAATAAAAATTAAGAAAATTAAAAATCAATGAATGTTTTGCAATACCAAATATGGTTTGCTTTTTTTAGGGGGTGAAACATAGTGATGTTTTAACAAAAGATAATAACGTTACAAACAAAAAGGGGCCAACTAAAGATTTGCTTCATCATCTTACTTAACTTAAAGGGGGAAATCTTAATGAAAAAGAAACTTGCTCTTATATTGTCACTTGTATTTCTACTAAGTACAGTACTTGTTGGTTGTGGTTCAAAGGAATCAGGCGCAGGTGAAGAGTCTAGCGATAAAAAGACAATTAACTTTGTGCACTGGCGGGGTGAAGATACAGAAGCATTCAATGAAATTATTAAAAAGTTTGAGGCAGCAAATCCAAACATTCACGTTGAAATGAATGTATTTCCATCTGAGTCTTATCAAGCTCAAATTCAAGCAACATTATTATCTGGAAAAGGTGCCGACGTATTTGCGACGATGCCGGGAAGCTATTTTGAAGCATTACAAGAAGCTGGAGTATATGCAGATCTTTCTAATCAAGAAATATTAAATTCTTTCTCTGAAGGTTTAATTACAGCAGGTCAGGCAGATGGGAAACAGCTAGCATTACCTTATCAGCTTGTTTATAACATTCCAGTATACAATAAAGGGATTTTCGAAAAGTTAGGACTTGAACCCCCAACAGATTGGAACGGTTTCCTAGAAGTTTGTAAAGTGTTAAAAGAAAATGGATATGATCCAATTTTATTCTCAGGAGACATTAGTCCTGGACAGTTTATTAATCCAATGATTATGAACAATCAGCCAGTAGATGATGCGTTTCATCAAGTGGAATTAGGAAATGAAAAATTAACAAATGATTGGTTTGTTAAAACATTATCACAAATTAAAGAATTAAATGACAACGGTTACTTCCAAGATGCTGCTCTTGGTACGAAGAAAGAAGGCGCTGCTGCATTATTTGCACAAGAAAAAGGTGCGATGCTTGCTCATGGTTCTTACATGATGGCGACAGTTAAATCTCAAAATCCCGAAATCGAACAAGGTTTACTTGCACCAATTACAGTAGACGAAAGTGAAATGAAATATGAAGGAATTCATACTGCTACATTTATGTTAGGTGTGAGCAATAAGTCAGCATATCAAGAAGAAGCACTTAAATTTATTGAATTTCTAGCTTCACCTGAAATTGCCGCTGAATACGCCAATACTACGGGTCAGCTTTTAACTGTAAAAGATGTGAACTATGATTCACCAGAGCTTGCTGAAAGCGGTAAATGGTTAGAAAAGAAAACTTTATTCCAGCCCCGTTACATGATTACAAATGAGCAGGTAAGTAAGGCAATTCAAGTTGCCATTGAAGATGTAATCTCGGGAGTAGAACCAAAAGAAGCGGCTGAAAAGGCGCAGAAAGAGGTAGACCGTGTTATCAAATAACAGTGTACAAAAAGCAGAAAGAGCGAAGGTATCACCCTTCACTCTTTCCGCTAAAAAAAGTACAAAAAAGATGAAATGGAACTGGACACTTTTTCTTTTTATACTCCCGGGGCTGATTATTTACGGTACATTTTTTGCAGGGCCGACTGTAGCGGCATTCTTCTTAAGTTTTACTGATTGGAATGGGATTTCACCAACCTATAATTTTGTAGGATTTTCAAATTACAAAGAGATGCTGACCAATGATCCTATCTTTACACAATCATTAGGGAACAACTTAAAATTTACATTAAGCGTGTTAATTTTTCAAACAGCACTAAGTTTATTTTTCGCAATCTTACTCGTTAAAAACACAAAAGCTAATGTCTTTTATCGAGCGCTTTATTTCCTGCCAACGATTGTTGCATCTGTATCAGTCGCATTTACATGGACATTTATGTATGACCCGAATATTGGCGCCATTAATAATTTCCTTTCAACGATTGGGCTGGAGTCACTTGCAAAATCATGGTTAGGAGACAAAGAAATTGCCATTTACAGTCTTGCATTTGTTCAGTTTTGGGCACATACAGGCCAAATGTTAATTATCTTTGTTGCAGGGTTGCATGCAATTCCAAGTGAAATGTATGAAGCAGCAAGCATTGAAGGAGCAAACAAATGGCAAACATTCCGTCATATTACATGGCCGCTTCTTGCACCATCTGCAACAATTGTTGTTGCCTATACAACGATTCAAAGTTTCAAAGCTTTTGATCTCGTTATTGCAATGACTGGTGGAGGACCATCTTATGCAACTGAAATTTTATCAACATTTTTATATCATGAAGCGTTTATTAACTTTAAGTTAGGATATGCTTCAGCAGCCGCTGTTGTATTTATGATTATTATTGCAATTGTCACAGTTTTACAATTTAAACTATTAAAGTCAAATGACTTAAAGTATTAATAGAAAGTGAGGAAGTGCAGATGAAAAAAGAACTTCCGAGACAGGTTATTCTCTTTATATATGCAGCCATGATTATAGTACCGTTTAGCCTTGTCTTTTTTACTACTTTTAAAACAACACCTGAGCTGTACTCAGACCCGCTCGGATTACCTGAAACATGGTCACTTATGAATTATAAGGATCTGTTTTTAAAAGAATCAATGATGCAATATTTTATGAACAGTGTCATTGTAACGCTTGTAAGTGTTGTTTGTATCCTCTTTTTTGCAAGTATGATTGCTTATGCGATTATTCGTATGCCAGGTAAAGTTGGGTTTGTTGTCTTTGCTTTCTTTGTAGTCGGAATGATGGTGCCAACGCAGGTAAACATGATTCCAATTTATTTACTTGTCAATAAACTTGGCCTTCTTGATACGTTACAAGGTGTTATTTTAGTATCAATTGGCTTTTTAATTCCAATTGCGGTGTTTATTTTAACAGGATTTATGAAAACGCTGCCGAATGGCTTGATTGAAGCCGCTAAAATTGATGGGGCAAATGAATGGCAAACGTATTCTAAAATTGTTATGCCGCTTTCACTTCCATCTGTTGCAACGGTAACAATCTTTGCTTTCGTAATTGTTTGGAACGATCTGTTATATCCATTGCTTCTTTTGAAGTCAAGTGATGTAAAAACATTGCCGATTGCTCTTTTAGATTTCCAAGGACAGTATTTAACAAATTATCCTATGATTTTTGCCGGCGTGATTGTCGCTTCAATTCCAATGATTGCAGCATATGTATTTTTACAGCGCTACTTTATTGCAGGTATGACAGCAGGTTCAGTTAAAGGATAAAATTATTGCAGTTGAAAAGGAAGTGTAACAATGCTTGAAACATCTGTTCATTCAAACTCAAAATTAAAAAATAAACTTAACATGTCAATCATTTATTTACCAATTGGAAGAAAAACATTTGATTTAGAAGCAGGTGAAAAATACCGAGCAGAAAGTGAAGCGTGGTTAACAGAAATGTGTGAAAAAGTTATTTCACCATCTGAAATTTTAACATCAGTAGAAGAATTAGAACAATTTCTTAGTGAGATTCACTCAAACGATATCGATGTAATCATTTATCAAAGTGTGACGTTTGCCGATGCTGAGTTTATCGCAAAAACAATTGAAAAACTGCCGCAGCAGGTGATTGTTTGGTCAGTACGTGAACCGAGTGTAGGTGGAAGGCTTCGTCTTAATTCTTTAACAGGCGGAAACAGCACATGTCATACATTAAAAGTGCACAACCGCTCCTATCGTTTTGTATTTGGAAATCCAACTGAATCAGCACTTCAAAAACGGATTTATCGCTATTTGAAAACAGAAGAAGTTGTAAAAAAATTAGCACAGCTAACTATCGGTGTTGTGGGAGATCATCCGCCTGGTTTTTATTTCTCAAGTACTGATGAAAAAGAACTTGAAGAAAGAACAGGCGTTCACATTCAAAATATCGATTTGTTAGAAGCGTTTAAGAAATGTGCTGAACTGCCAAAAGAAGAGTGGCTTCAAGCAGTTGAACGTGCTGAAAAACAAGTCATTGGATTAAATCGAAGTGATGAAACCGTTATAAAATTTGCCCAATTTTACACATACATTAAAAATATCATTGAAAATGAAGGAATTAATGCATTGGCAGTTCGCTGTTGGCCGGAATTTTTTAATGAATTAGGTGCAGCGGCATGTTCAACATTATCACAGTTTACAGAAGACGGGGTTGTGTCATCTTGCGAATCCGATATTCACGGTTCGATTTCAATGTTTATTCTTCAAGAATTTGGAGGTAGTGCACCGTACTTAGGAGACCTTGTTCATTTAAATGAAGAAAATAATTCTGTAACATTTTGGCACTGCGGGGCAGGTGCTTATTCACTTGCAAATCCTAAAACAGGAGCAACAGCAGGTGTTCATCCGAACCGAAAACTAGGCTTTACAATGGAATTTGGTTTAAAAGCAGGCGCTGTCACAATTGCTCGCCTTAGTAAAAATGAAGAAGGATATCGGATGTTAATTATGAAAGGAGAGGCGCTTGATACACCGCAGCAGTTTGCTGGAACATCTGTTGAAGTGAGACTGCCTAAAAATGCATCTGAGACGTTATATCATTTAATGGAAGATGGAGTAGAACCACACTATGCAATTGTTTATGCCGATATTGAAGAACAGTTAATAGATTTAAGCAAACGACTAGGAATTGAAACCATCGTTTATGCCTAGTGAGAGAGGTGGCGTCAAATGTTATGAAAAAAGTGGCGATTGGTCAAGCGGGTGGACCTACAGCAGTTTTTAATACAAGTCTAATCGGGTTTTTAGATCATTGTCATGCAGAAGTATATGGGGTATTAAAAGGATATCAAGGACTTGTAGAAGGAAGTTTTATTCCGCTTGAAGGAAGCATGCTCAAGAAAGTAGAACAATATCGCAGTGTTCCAGGAGCTTGTTTAGGTGCTGGACGTTATCCGATGACTGAAGAAGCGCTTGAGAAAGCGGTTAATAATTTGCGGTTAAAAGGAATTGATACGCTTGTTTTTATTGGTGGTAATGGTACAATGTGGACAATGCATCAACTTGAGAAAAAAGCAAAAAAGATTGGGTATGATCTTCAAGTTATTGGTATTCCAAAAACGGTTGATAATGACTTGGCTGAAACTGATCATGCACCTGGATTTGCTAGTGCGGCTCGCTATGTCGCATTATCAGTACGAGACATTAGTAAAGATCTCGAGGCGATGCGAAATTTTGAACAAGTACGAATCATTGAGACGATGGGAAGAAATGTCGGTTGGCTTGCCGCGGCAAGTGGTCTTTTAAAAGCGAGTGAAAGTGACGGTCCACACAAAATTTATCTTCCGGAAGAAACGCTATCAGCAGATCAATTTTTAAATGATGTAAAAAACCTTGTAGCTGAGTTTGGATTTGCAAGTATTGTTGTTAGTGAGGGAGTAAAGTTAAATGAAGGCAAAGCAGTAGAAAAAGCCTTTGTAAATGGCCGGTCAGTGCTTGGAGGGATCTCTAAACAGCTTTCCTCATTTGTTCAGGAAGAACTTGGGTTAATGGCAAGGGATGAGTTGTTAGGAATGAATCAGCGCAGCAGTCAATTTGCAAGTTCTGGTCAAGACCGTCTTGAAGCATACGAGGTTGGAAAAAAAGCAGCACACCTCATCTCAGAGGATATATCTGGTGTGATGGTTACGATTGAAAGACTACAAAAGTCATACTATGATTATCAATTTGGAACAGCGCTATTACAAAAAGTAGCTGCTGGGGGTGAACGTTCACTGCCTAAGCTATTCCGCGTTAATCAACAAGCCTTCTATCGATGGCTGGAGCCATTAGTTGGACGTGATGTGGAGCCTTTTCCCTCGATGATTCAAAGGAGAGAAATTCATGAGAAAAAGTCTTTTAGATCATAATAGTCCATTACCTCTTTATCAACAAGTGAAAGAGATTTTAGTAAAGCGCATACAAGAGAAGATTTGGCGTCCGGGCGACCTAATCCCAACAGAAGTTGAACTGATGGAGGAGTTTAATGTAAGTCGAACAACACTTCGTCAAGCTATTACAGCACTTGTGCAAGATGGTCTCCTTGAAAAACGCCAAGGAAAAGGGACAACGGTAAAGTCTCAAAAGCTTGTCGGTTCACTTGGAAGACTAACAGGATTTGCAGAAGAAGTGATGGAAAAAGGCTACCATCCGCATTCTAAACTGCTTCGAGCCGAGTTTCATGATGGCTTATATATTGAGAAGAAAAAATTAAAGCTCGATGATGACAGCCGTGTGCTTGTTATTGAACGAATTCGCTTTGCTGATGATGAACCGATTGCTTTTGAACGCACGTGCTGGCCGGAACACATTGGTGAAATCTTAATGGCACATGATTTAAATGGTGCGAAGTATTATCAAATTTTAGAAGATCATAGTGTTTATTTAAAGAAAGCAAATGAGACGATTACTGCTGTTAATGCAACGCTTTATGAAGCAGATTTACTTGGTATTAGCGGTGGGCAGGCGCTTCTTGAAATGACACGTTTAGCTTATGGTATCGATGATCAGCCAATTGAATTTACGCGAACGAAATATCGTTCGGATCGCTATCATTATAATATTGAATTACATCGATAAAAGGAAGTTTAAAAAGCAGCATAAGAATTAGCGGGAATATTACTTTTTTATTAATAAGTTTTTGCTGCTTTGGACTTCAATAATGTTATATATCTGAATTTTTCGATAGTTAAAAGAGGAGGAAATAAGATGGCGTTTATTAGTGGGAAAGACATGCTGCAGCATGCTTATGAAAATAAATACGGAGTTGGTGCATTTAGTGCACATAATGCAGAAACAATTCAAGCAATATTATGGGCAGCTGAAGAAGAACAAGCACCTGTTATGATCCAAGTTGGTCAAAAGGTGATTCAATATATGGGGCTTGAAGAAATGACGAAAATGATTGAAGTAATGGCAAAAAATATTACCGTTCCAGTTGCGATTCATTTAGATCATTGTCGTAATTTTAATCAAGCGACAAAAGCGATTCAGCTTGGCTTTCAATCTGTTATGTTTGACGGATCAGGTTTACCATTTGAAGAAAATGTTGCAACTACAAAAAAAGTAGCTGAGTTTGCTAGATCACTAGGTATTGGTACAGAAGGTGAAATTGGGAAAATCGGCGGTACAGAAGACGATATTACAGTTGCAGAGGAAGACGCTCTTGTAACATCTGTTGATGAAGCACAAGTTTTTGCTGAACAGACAGGTATTGATTATATTGCGGTTTCAATTGGAACGGCTCATGGCATTTACAAACAAACACCAAATCTTCATTTTGAACGCCTTCAAGAAATTAATGCAGCGGTAAAACGTCCAGTCGTTCTTCACGGAGGATCAAGCGTACCGGATGATCAGGTGCAAAAAGCAATTTCTCTTGGGGTTGCCAAAATTAACGTTGATACAGAACTTCGTCAAGCATTTACACTAGGAATCCAAGAAGTATTTGAAGAAAATCGTGAAGAGTGGCATCTTGCTGTTTCACTAGATCGCGGTCGTCAGCTTATGAAAGAAAAAGTACAAGAGAAAATTCGTGTGTTTGGAAGCAGCGGTAAGGCAAAAGATCTACTTAACAACGAAAAGATCGTAACGTTATAACGAATAAGTATCTAAATTAGGAGGTATTTTAAATGTTTAAAACAGAAATTCCATCATATAAGCTTTTTATTAATGGTGAAGAGATGATCACGCAAGAAACGACAAAGGTGCTCAATAAGTATACACAAGAGGCCGCAGCAGAAATTGCTGTTGCCAATAAAGAGCATGTAGATCAAGCAGTAGCGTCAGCAAAGGCTGCATTAGACGTGGAGTTCTCCTCATATGAACGTTATGAAGTATTAATGAAAACAGCTGATCTTTTAAAACAAAAACGTGATATGTTTGCAGAAGCGTTAGCAAAAGAAGTTGGAAAACCATTAAAAGAATCTTATGGTGAAGTTGATCGCTCTGTCCAAACATTACTTCTCTCTGCAGAGGAAGCAAAACGTATTCACGGTGAAGGTGTGCCTGTTGAAGCTGCGCCAGGATCTGAAAATCGGATGGCTTTTACATTAAAAGTTCCTGTTGGAGTGATTGCAGCGATTACACCGTTTAATGTACCGCTTAATCTTGTATGTCATAAAGTAGGTCCAGCACTTGCTGCAGGAAACAGCGTTGTCTTAAAACCGGCAGAACAAACATCAATTGTTGCGATTTTATTAACGCAGCTTTTCCGAGAAGCGGGTCTTCCTAAAGGACGTTTAAATTTAGTGACAGGAAGCGGCCGGAAAATCGGGGATTGGCTCCTTGAAAACAAAGATGTCAACATGTTTACGTTTACCGGCAGTCAAGGAGTTGGGGAATATATTCGCTCAAAAGCAGGTTTGCGAAAAGTAGCTCTTGAACTTGGAAACAATTCTGCAACAGTTATTCATCATGATGCTGATTTAGAGCTGGCAGCTTCTCTTGTTGCAGCTCGCGGTTTTAACAATGCTGGTCAAGTTTGTATTTCGGTGCAGCGCGTTTATGTACACAAAGACATTGAAGAAAAGTTTTTAGCGTTAGTAAAAGAAAAAACTGAAGCACTTCAGCTTGGAGATCCATTTGATGACAATACGGATGTAGGCCCGATGATTCATGAAAAGGAAGCCATTCGTGTAGAAGAATGGGTAAAAGAAGCGGTTGAACAAGGGGCAGAATTAGTGACAGGTGGAAAGCGAGAAGGTGCGCTGATGGAGCCGACTATTTTAAATAATGTAAAACCATCGATGAAAGTAAGCTGCCAAGAAGTATTTGGTCCTGTTATTTCAATTAGCAGCTACAATAATATTGATGAAATGATTGAAAGAGTAAATGACTCTAATTATGGTCTTCAAGCAGGAATTTTTACAAACGACTTAAAGCTTGCAATGAAAGCGGCGAAGAAAATTGAAGTTGGTGGATTGATTGTCAATGATACTTCAGCCTACCGCGTTGATCAAATGCCATATGGGGGTGTAAAAGCAAGTGGTAATGGAAAAGAAGGACCAAAATACGCAGTAGAAGAAATGACGGAAGAGCGTATTATTGTTTTAAATTTATAAAATGGGATGTTCCAAAAGGTGCACTGCCTTTTGGAACCCCTTTTATTAAAATGTGTAAGTTGGAGTTTATGAAATAAAGGGAGTGGTGAACGGATGATGGAAAAGTTGGCATCATTATTAGAAAATGATAAGGTTCTTCTAATTGAACGACAAGAAGATTTTTCATGGCTTTTAAAAGGCCGAGGACATATTGGGCTTGCATCGGGAAAATCGTGTGGTGCCTTACTTATATCAAATAATGATTGTATCCTGCTTTCAAATAATATTGAGTTACAACGACTTGTAAATGAAGAAATAAAAGGGGAAGTGATTGAATATGAATTTCCTTGGTATGATGAAGCGAAAAGAAAAGAGATTTTAGATCGGCTAACAGCAGGAAGAGAACTTATAGATGATACGATGCTTGCTGCTGAGTTTAAAAAACTTCGTACAACATTAACGAATCCAGAAAAAGAACATTATAAAAAAGCGGCTCGTTTAACAGGGGAAGCAGTTGAATCTGTCTGCTATCGATTGAAAGTTGGAATGACCGAATATGAAGCGGCAGGAGAAGTGGCGAAAGAGTTATATGCAAGAGGGCTTGATCCTGTTGTTACGCTTATTGGAAGTGATGAACGGCTCGATGGAGTACGTCATTTTCTACCAACGCTTAAACCGATTAAACGAAAAGTCATCATTTCCGTTGTCAGTCGTTCACAAGGCTTAATGTCCAGTGTGACAAGAACAATTTATTTTGAAGCGCCGACAGAAGAGGAAAAGAGAAAAATGCATGCGGTTCAATACGTTGATGCACAACTTATTGCGGCATCGAAAACAGGAGTATCATTTTCAGCATTATTTAAAAATATACAAAGTTGGTATGAAGAAGCCGGTTTTGCAGGGGAGTGGCAAAATCATCACCAAGGCGGTTTAACAGGGTTTCTTCCTCGTGAAGAACGAGTGATGCTATCTTCTTCTTTTGAAATTGGTCAAAACCAAGCTTACGCGTGGAATCCATCAGTTCCAGGCGCAAAATCAGAAGACACCATTTTATTAAATGAAAATGAGAATGAAATCATTACACTAACAGGTAACTTTCCAACAACAACGTTTAATGTAAATGGAGTGTCTGTTGTTCGTCCTACTTATATTCAGCAAACATCATGGTATTAAAAAGGTTTATAATAAAAGTTTTGAAAGTATTGATTCTTAGAAGGCGTTTACATTATACTTGTATGTAGCAAAAGAAATAATAAACGTATATTTTTGATTGTAAAGGTAGTTATGTATTTTAAAAGATAGTTATGTTGTTGGGGTTAAGTAATTGGAAGCGTAAGTTAAAAACTGTCGTTTCCTTATAATACGTTTATTTTATAGAAAGAGGTTTCTTATGGGTCATTCAAGTATTTTGTTTACGTTAGCATCCTGTATCTTTTTCATGGTTTTAGTGGCATGGATTTCTTACGTTAAAACGAAAGGGCATATAACTGACTCAACAGGCTATTTTTTAGCGGGACGAGGGTTAACAGGTGGATTTATTGCAGGTTCCCTATTGTTGACAAATTTATCTGCTGAACAATTAATTGGTTTAAACGGCCAAGCCTATCGTTCTAACTTGTCAAATATGGCATGGGAAGTAACAGCAGCTTTTGCAATTGTTGTGATGGCTCTTTATTTGCTGCCAAAATATTTAGGAGGTTCCTTTACTACGTTACCGGAGTTTTTAAGTACCCGTTATGATGAAGGAGTTAGAAGATATACTGTTATTTTGTTTATGCTCGGTTATATTTTAGTAACAATTCCTTCCACCTTATACTCAGGCGCATTAGCTGTTCTTAAATTATTTAATATACCAGAATTATTAGGTATTTCATATGTACAATCTGTATGGCTGTTAATCTGGTTAATTGGTATAGTTGGTGCTGTTTATGCTATTTTCGGCGGATTGAAAGCGGTTGCTGTTTCAGATACGTTAAATGGAATTGGTTTAGTAATCGTAGGGATATTGGTTCCTGTTTTAGGTTTCTTCGCATTAGGTGATGGAAATCTATTTGAAGGGATGAAACAAATTACAATTCATCATCCGGAAAAACTTAATGCAATTGGTTCAAAAGAAGATTCTGTGCCATTTGGAACAATTTTTACCGGTATGGTCTTTGCTAATTTGTTCTATTGGGGGACAAATCAATATGTGATCCAACGTACATTGGGGGCAAAAAGTCTCGCAGAAGGTCAAAAAGGCGTTATTTATTCTGGATTTTATAAGTTAGCTATTCCATTATGTATGATGATTCCCGGTGTGATTGCGTTTCATCTTTATGGAGGAAACTTAGAGCCGGTAGATTTAGCTTACCCAGCACTTGTTGCGGAGCTTCTGCCAACTTATTTATCGGGATTTTTCTTAGCAGTTCTGCTTGGTGCAGTGCTAAGTTCATTTAATTCATTATTAAATAGTGCTGCAACAATGTTTGCGCTTGACATTTATAAGCCGTGTTTTAATCCAGATGTAAGTGATGAAAAGTTAATTAAAATTAGCAAATTATTTGGAAGCGCTATCGCTTTGATTTCATTTTTTGTCTCACCTTTATTAATGAATGCTCCGGATGGATTATGGGATTTAATTCGCCGATTTACCGGATTTTTTAATATCCCAATTATTACAATTGTGCTTGTAGGAATCTTTTCAAAGTACATTCCAGCTGCTGCAGCAAAAATTGTTATTATTTTTCATGTTATTACGTATTACATGCTTGTTTGGGGATTAGAACAATTATTTAGTATTCAGTGGAACATGAACTTCATTCATATTTATGCCATCTTATTTGCTGCAGAAGTAATCATTATGATAATTGTAGGGAAAGTAAAACCAAGAAATCAGGCGTATCATTTTCAATCATCTGCTCAAGTTGAAATGGTACCTTGGAAATATGCGTTAGCCGCCACTTTTGTCTTGTTATCGCTTGTTGTCGCGACTTATATAGTGTTCTCACCTCTTGGTTTAGCCTATACAAAAGGAATTGTATCTTTCTATTTCTGGCCTGTAATAACAGGGGTAATAGTAATAGGTGCTCTTCTAGTCTATCAATCAGTGAAAAAATGGAATGGTAAATATGCAAGAGTGCTTAAGAAACAGTATGAACAATCGGTTTCAAGAGACCGCTCTGCTTAACTATTAAAAAAGGGGAGAATAGGATGTCTATAAAGATTGATAAGAAGATTAAATTGCAGAAACTTAATGATGGATTTGAAATAAGCATTAATGAAATTACAGTGCTGCGTCACACAATTGAACAACCGATGCTTTATGTTGGATATGGTGAGGAAAAAATTGATATGTACCGCGGTAACTTTGATATTAAAGATTATGTAATTGAGCGAACAGCACTTCGTTATGCGACAGTGGAAGAAAGCGATGATTCAACGTTAATTCGATTTTCTAAATATCCAAAAGGTGAAGAATCATTAATTATTTCTATAAAAGAAGAACAGCAAAGATTAAAGCTGGAATTCGATCAAAAGGATAAGATGATTAATCGTATTTGGCTGCGAGCAGCTGCTGATCAAGATGAAAAAGTTTATGGGTGCGGGGAACAATTATCCTATTTTAATATGAGAGGGAAAAACTTTCCGCTGTGGACGTCTGAACCAGGAGTAGGGCGAAATAAAACAACATATACAACATGGCAGGCTGATGTAAAAGATAAAGCAGGCGGCGACTATTACAATACAAACTTTCCACAGCCAACTTATGTTTCAAGTAAAAAATATTATTGTCATGTAGAAACAACGGCTTATGCTGATTTTGATTTTCAAAATGATTCGTTCCACGAGCTGCAAATTTGGGACATTCCAAAGTATGTATTGTTTGAAGCGGCTGATTCTTTTGTAAGTTTAGTAGAAAAAATTACAGCTTTGTTTGGCAGACAGCCAGAACTGCCTGAGTGGACATATAATGGGGTTTGGCTCGGGATTCAGGGAGGTACTGATGTAGTTGAAGAGAAGTTAGAACGTGCTCTTGCAAAAGGAGTAAAAGTTGGTGGAGTATGGTGCCAAGATTGGCAGGGGAAACGAATAACTTCTTTCGGAAAAAGGTTAATGTGGAATTGGCGATGGAATCCAGAAGAGTATCCAAATCTTGATCAAAAAACAAAAGAATGGAAAGAAAAAGGGATTCGCTTTTTAGGATATATTAACCCTTATGTAGCTATTGAAGGAGATTTATATAAAACGGCAAGTGAAAAAGGTTATTTAGCGTTAAATGAACAGGGAGAGGACTACCTTGTAGATTTTGGTGAGTTTTATTGCGGTGTTGTTGACTTCACCAATCCGGAAGCTTATGAATGGTATAAAGAAGTCATTAAAGACAATTTAATTGATTTTGGGTTGGATGGCTGGATGGCAGACTTTGGTGAGTATTTACCGACAGATGTTGTTCTAAAAAATGGGGTATCTGCGAAGATTATGCACAATGCTTGGCCGGCAATATGGGCAAAAGTAAACTATGAAGCCGTTCAAGAATCAGGAAAGCTTGGAGAAGTTGTTTATTTCATGCGTGCAGGTTATACAGGTTCACAGAAATACTGCACACTTTTATGGGCAGGAGATCAAAGCGTGAATTGGAGTCTAGATGATGGTTTAGCATCAGTGATTCCAGCAGCACTATCTTCTGGAATGATTGGCTGCGGATTAAGTCACAGCGATATCGGCGGATATACAAGTTTGCATGGAAATAAACGAACAAAAGAATTATTTATGAGATGGGCTGAAATGGGAGCATTTACGCCTGTTATGAGAACACACGAAGGAAATCGTCCTGATGATTGTTTTCAATTTGATGGTGATGAAGAAACGTTAGAGCATTTTGCTCGAATGACAAATGTTTATGTAAAACTTGCTCCATATACAAAGGAATTAGTAAAAATGAATGCTGAATCTGGTCTTCCAGTGCAGCGTCCACTATTTATGCATTATGAAGAGGATGAAAAATCATACGATATTCAATATCAATATTTATATGGGAGCGATCTTCTAGTAGCTCCGGTGTATGAAGAGAAAAAGGAAAAATGGTCTGTATACTTACCAGAAGATGAATGGGTACATTTATGGACTGGAGAAGAGTATAATGGAGGCGGTGTGGAAGTTGATGTTCCACTCGGTTACCCAGCTGTTTTTTATCGTAAGAATTCAGTATTTGCTAAACTTTTTAAAGAAGTTTCAACAATATAAATTAGGGGTAGCAATTGAGAGTTCGGTAGGAAGAATTTCCTGCCGAATTATTTTTCAAAGAGGTTAAAAATTTATACTAATCTTTCATATGATAAAAAGGTAAATGTTTAACTAAAAAGATAGTGATCTTTTTAGTTAAGGTAACTATGTATAAGATATTTAAAATGAAAGTTTGTCTTTTCGAATAATATTGTTTATTCAATGAAAACAGCTGTTGTTAAAGCTATAAAGTTCATCATGATGCTTAAAAAAGGGTCAGGTGGTTTATATGGGTATGATGAAATCGGTAAATATTTTTCTAGAAAAGTGGATCTTTCTTATTCTTCCGTTATTAATGACAGCGGGCTTTTTAACAGGAGATTATCTCAATGGATGGAGTGATTTAACCGCTCCATTATTTATGATTTTAACCTTTATTTCTTCATTATCTGCTGATTGGAGAAAGTTTACGGATATTTTAAAGCGGCCTGCATTATTTTTGGCTGTATTAATTATTATTCACTTATTGTTTCCGTTTTTCACATTAAAGATTGCTGTTCCGTTATTTTCAAATCAGCCAGAATTAATGACTGGATTAGTCTTAACGATGGTGCTTCCGATAGGTGTAACCTCAATATTCTGGATATCATTTGTAAAAGGTAATGTAAATTTAGCTCTGTTAATCGTTACATTAGATACATTACTCAGCCCGATTATTTTACCGGCTGCTTTATACAGTATGTTAGAGTCAAACGTACATCTGGATGTAACCAGCCTTATATTAGGGCTGCTGAAGTTGGTGCTAATTCCTTCTGTATTGGGAATGGTGGCAGGTGAGTGGTTAAGGAAGCATAGGCCCGGTTCATGGTTTAAAACTACTTCATCCTTCACAAGTAAAATTTGTCTTTATTTAATTGTTATTTTAAATGCGGCTTCCCTTTATTATCCTTTACAAAAAGTAGGTAATGATTTTTATAAATTATTCATTACTATTTTTACTTTAATGGCTATTGGTTACGTCATTAGTTATGTAGTAGGAATGTTTTTTGTCAAAGACACTGGAACACGCATTGCTGTTTCATATTCTGGGGGTGTGAGAAATTACACAGCTGGAGTTGTGTTAGCAATGAGTTATTTCACGCCGGTGGTTGCGCTTCCTGTACTCATTGCAATGTTATTGCAGCATCCTTTAGCGATGATATTTTATTTGATTTTTAATAAGTTATCCAAAAGAAAAGATCAAAAAATTCATGCTGTATCTCATTGAAGAATGGTAGTATCGTTGTATTATGAAAAATATAATGTTTAAGCCAACAAATAGGCGATTTCTTTCAAACTTTGAAAGAAATCGCCTATTCATAATGAATCCATAATGAAAATGTTTCTGCTAAACCAATACACCATTTTCTTTTAAAACATCATTAATTGTTACGGATTGACCTGTTTTAATCGATTGTTCTGCAGCCGCACCAACGACGACAGACCAAAATCCTTCTTCTACTGTAGCTGTATTTGTTTGTTTTCCTTCAATATTATCAATAAAATAAATATGTTCATAATAGGTAGCACCGCTATGCCCGCTTCTTTCAATGTAAGAAGGATAACAAGGGTTTGAAACCTTTGATGGTTTTCCTTCTCCGCGCATTATTTCCAGTTGATTTCTTGGTCGTTCACTTGAAAGAAAGTCTTCATTTTCAGAAGCCTTTAGACGTCCTTTATTACCGCAGATGACAATCTCTTCATAAAACATTGGTGAAAACATATTTAAATTAAAGCTTGCTCGAATGCCATTTTCGTATGTGACAATCACGAAAGCGTTATCAATAATATCTGATTTTTCACCATTGTATTCAAATTCAGTAAAGTTAACAGCGGTACTGCCCGATGCATAGACTTGTACAGGCTTTGCCTGTGCAAGTAAGTTCATAAGGTCAAAATAATGACAGCACTTTTCCACTAACGTACCACCTGAATATTTAGAGAATTTATTCCACTGCTTCACTTTATCTAAAAATGGAATGCGATGTTCCATAATACTAATTGTTTTAATATCTCCAAGTGCCTTGCGTTCAAGTGCCTCGTGGATAGTTTCAATATAGATCGCTTTATAGCGGTATTGTAAGCCGATTTGGAAAACAGGTTTATAATTTTTAGCAATTTGATTGATTTCATAAGCATCTTGAATCGTTGTTGCCATCGGTTTTTCAAGTAAAATATGTTTGCTGGATTTTACTGCTTCTTTTACGATTTCAATATGGGTATAATTTGGAGTGCAAATCATTAAACCGTCAACTTCAGGGTCATGACAGGCTGCTTCTAACGACTCATAGACTACTAAAGGGCTGTTGGGAGCGAGAGTGGAAAATAACTTTTTTGCTTGTTTAACACTATTCGGATTTGGGTCATAAATGCCGTGAATCGTCGCTCTTCCTTCCATTAATGTTACACGCATATGCTCCTGCCCGATATTTCCGCTGCCTATTACATTGAACTTGTATTTTGGCTGATTGACAGAGGAGAGATAACGGTCCGTATCAGGGAGATAATCAAATTTAGAGTTACGGGAGAGATACTGATTTTGTAATTCTTTTCTTTTCTGTACCATTCCATGCGCCTCCAGTATAAATTTTATAAACATCATAATGAATTATAAAAGATACCTATCTTTAATGTTACCATGTTGAATGGTATAGGTAAATGATTTATCTAGAATTATTCCATAATGTCGTTTTTGTTAAAAAGTATCGGAATAGTACAAAACCAATTCTGTTTTAGCTGTCTAACTGTTTAGAAGTGATTTTATTCATTAAGATTACTTGTTTCTCCATAAATTGCACTAACCTTTTTAAATTCCCTGTTGGTTTACTCGGCAAATCTTGTTTGAGAAATATTTATAGTAGAAAAAATCCTTGACGATTGTAGGTAATCTCTGTATAATCAATTTCTGTTGCTGTATTATTTACTTAGACAGCATGAGAGGAATTAAAAACTTTTTGAAAAAGTTATTGACTCTGAATGAAAAAGTTGTTATGATAATAAACGTCGCTGCTAGACAACAGCAGATGAGACAAATCAAAACATAAAAAACTTTTTGAAAAATGTTGACAAGGTTTTGGATATATGATAAATTATATCTTGTCGCTTCAACGAAAAGTGATAGCAAATGTTCTTTGAAAACTGAACAAAACGCCAAGCGAATTTATGCAATACTACGAAAGAAGCAATTCTTTCGACAACAACTATTGAGCAATTCAAACTTAATTTGAGAGTTTGATCCTGGCTCAGGACGAACGCTGGCGGCGTGCCTAATACATGCAAGTCGAGCGCGTGAAACTAACTGATCCCTTCG
>NZ_QOCW01000038.1 GCF_003318295.1 Bacillus taeanensis | reverse complement strand
GGAGTTGGGCGTATTTAGACCGCCAATGTGTCAACTCCACTAACGTTAAGCGTTCAGAAATGTTCGATACGTTAGAAACCCCCACTTCAAATTTTCGCTAGAAAATTAAGTGGCGGGAGTATTCATAGAACTGATTTCTCCTTATACCCTTTTGGAATATACGTACATGCAGGCTCACTTTCTAAATAATCGCCTGTCATCGCATAGGCGCGGGCACGGGAGCCGCCGCAAATGTTTCTGTATTCACAAACACCGCACTTTCCTTTAAATAAGTCAGCATTACGAAGCTCTTTAAATACCGAATGATTGCGGTAAATGTCGGCAAGCGGGGTTTCCCGGACATTTCCACATTTAATCGGTAAAAAGCCGCTCGGATAGACATCACCAATATGGGAGATAAATAAAAAACCGCTCCCATCACGAATGCCCATCGGCGCTCTTCCTAATCGATTGCCTTCCTGCGCTTTTAATAGAATTCCCTTCTCTTTTTCCTGCTTGCTTCGCTGCAGCAAAACGCGGCGGTAGTGATGGGCTTCTGTTGTTTTAATATCAAATCGTGACGTTTTATTTAATTCATAAAGCCAGTGCAGCACCACTTCATGCTGAAGGGGTGAAATCATATCAGACTCTTTTCCGCGCCCTGTTGGAATGAGGAAAAACACACTCCACAATACAGTACCTAATTGTTCAACGAGCTTTGCCATTTCTTCTAACTGATTAACATTGTAATTGGAAACCGTTGTATTAATTTGAATCGGAATTTCAAGTTCATTTAAATAGCGAATCGCATTCATTGTTAATTCGAATGAACCGCTCGTACCGCGAAAATGATCATGAATTTTAGCATTAGGACCGTCAAGACTGAACGCCCAGCGTGACAAGCCGATCTCTTTTGCTTTTTTAATTGCTTCTTTTGTCACAAGCGGTGTCGCACTTGGTGTCATCGATACACGAATCCCTTTTTTAACGGCATACTCCGCTAACTCATAAAGATCTTCCCTCATTAATGGATCGCCGCCTGTAAACACAAACACCGGGTTATCCATTTCATAAATTTGATCAATTAATTTCTTTCCTTCTTGGAATGAAAGCTCCCTCGGATCGCGGCGATACTGCGCCTCCGCCCGGCAGTGCAAACAGTTTAACTGACATGCCCGCGTTACTTCCCATATGACAATAAACGGATTTTCGTTATAATCTCGATTAAACATATCGAACCACTCCTTCTAGGCTTCTATCCCTAGTCTACCGTTAGCCGTTAATTGAAGAAGTGAGGGATGTCACACTAAAGACAAGCCGGCGCCTACCAAATAATTCATCTTTAAAACTTCTTGACCAATTTTTTTATTAATAAATAAAAAGGATGTCCTACACTCTAACAAGGTGACCATAAGGCCTTAAAGAAGAAGAATTGTTCTCAAAATAAAAAACGCATGATTAAACATGCGTTCAGCCATTTCTTACAATTACACTATATGCTCCTTAAAAAACATCTTTCCTGTTAAACCTTTTGCTCATTCACTTCCTGTAATTAACAAATCATCTTTTAACTTTATTAACACAGTTTCATTAAGTACATTTTGATTTTCCATTACTTCTAATGAAACAACATGACCGCTTACGCCGGCTTTGATTTCTACTTTGTGATTATCTAGTGTATGAATGAGCATTAACTTCTCCCATTCATACACATAAGAATCCTTATTCACAAATATTTTTTCAACTTTTCCGTAACAAGGACTATATACTGCTTCTATAACATCCTTCAACTTTTAAACCTCTCTTTCAAAAATAGAAATGTAATTTAAATATTAAAACACTTATACCCAACCACGAAAACGGGAAGCTTCTGCCATCCGTCTTATTCCAACCATATATGCAGCCAAGCGCATATCTATTTGATGTCTTTGTGCTGTAGAAAAAACATTATCAAAAGACTCAACTATTTTACTGCGTAGTTTTTGAGCGACTTCTTCCTCAGTCCAATAGTAACCTTGATTATTTTGGACCCATTCAAAATACGAAACAGTAACACCGCCAGAACTAGCAAGCACATCTGGTACAAGCAGCACGTTACGTGCAGCTAAAATGGTTGTGGCTTCAAGCGTTGTTGGTCCATTCGCAGCTTCGACAACAATTTCAGCTTGAATATGCTCTGCATTTTCACGTGTAATTTGATTAGAAATGGCAGCTGGAACAAGAATTTCACATTCTTTTCCGAGTAATTCCTGATTGGTAATCGTATTTGTAAATAAATTTGTTACTGTACCAAAGCTATCACGTCGATCAAGCAAATAGTCAATATCCAGTCCTTCCGGCTCATAAAGGGCACCATATGCATCAGAAATACCAACGACTTTTGCTCCTGCATCTTTCATAAATTTTGAAATGTAACTTCCCGCATTCCCAAATCCTTGGATAATCACACGTGCCTCGTGTAATCGAATTCCTTTTCGTTTTGCTGCCTCTTCGATACAAATGGTGACCCCTCTCGCTGTTGCTGTTTCCCGTCCCTGTGAACCTCCAAGCACAAGCGGCTTTCCAGTAATAAATCCCGGTGAATCAAATTCTTGGATACGGCTGTACTCATCCATCATCCATGCCATAATTTGTGGATTTGTAAATACATCAGGAGCCGGAATATCTTTTGTTGGCCCAACGATTTGACTAATGGCACGCACATACCCTCGACTTAAACGCTCTAACTCATGAAAGGACATGTGGCGCGGATCGCAGACAATTCCACCTTTGCCGCCCCCGTACGGAAGATCGAAAATACCGCATTTTAAACTCATCCACATTGACAATGCTTTAACTTCCTCTTCATCTACTTCAGGGTGAAAACGCACTCCCCCTTTTGTCGGTCCAACTGCATCATTGTGCTGAGAGCGATAACCCGTAAAAATTTTCATGGAACCGTCATCCATTCGAACCGGGATACGTACTTTAATAATTCGAAGCGGTTCTTTTAATAGCTCATACATATCATCCTTATATCCTAATCTTTGAACCGCTTCTTTTACGATAGACTGAGTTGAGCTTAATAAACCTAACATCTCGCTTTGCTTTTGAACGGGCTCACTATTAACAGGAATTGTTGCTTTCATTTCTTTCACCTCTTATGTTAGGAGTTTTTTCAAAAATGAACACCTTACTCAACTTACAGAACGATATTTTTTAGATGATTTATTTTTAAAAAGGCCGCTAAATCTTTACTCTTTTGTTTCCTTCTTAAAACATCAGGTCTAGCCAACAGCTTTCATGATTTTATTAAAAAGGCAGCCTATTTTTTAAATTAATAATGGTAACGGATGAGTAAGATGATCAAATTTAGGAACAAAATGCACCACATAATTCTCTATCTATGTTTATAAGCTTGCTGTATTTGTTAATCTTATTTCTTATTTACATAAGTTTGGTGTTTTTAATATCCAAAACCTATTAAAATCTTGAAAATAGATTTAATAAACGGGTGGAAGATACTTATATGAAAGCGTTTACATGTAATTTTAATGAAAATAAAATAGTAATGAATCTACAATTCATTTTAAGGTGACATTGCAGTGTCTTTACGAGAAATTTTCATCCATTTTTTTTTCTAAACGAGTAAAAGGATTGATTTCCCGTTAAAATTCATCTTCTATTATATAGGCCGATAAATCACTTAGAAAACAATCCCCTAAGAGCAAAAGAGACATTTTGGGGTCTTTCTGCTAACCGACGCATAAAATAACCGTACCAATCATTACCGAAAGGAATATAAACACGCATTTTATACCCTTCTTGAACCAAACTTTGCTGCATGTCTGTTCTAAATCCATACAGCATTTGAAATTCAAATTGATCACGCGGTATATGATGTTCTTTCACAAATTCTTTTACTTTGGCAATGATATTGTGATCATGAGATGCAACCGCCGTATAGCTGCCGCTCAATAAATGCAGCTTAATAATGTTCATATAATTTTCATCTACATCTTGTTTCACTTGATAGGCTACTGCCGAAGATTCTTTATAAGCCCCCTTCACTAAACGAAGAGAAATCCCATTTAAACTTCTTACGTCCTGTTCAGCTCGATATAAATAAGATTGAATCACTGTGCCCACATTATCATAAGTTTCACGTAGTTCCCTTAGGATATCCAGCGTCATTTGGCAGCGTGCGTGATCTTCCATATCAATTCTTACAAAGTTATTCGTTCTTTTCGCTGTCTCAAGAATTCGACACATATTTTCGAAGCAAAAATCCCGGTCAATATCTAAACCAAGCTGGGTCATTTTAACAGACAAATTACTATTCACTTCATATTCAGCAATTGACTCCAGCGTTTTTACGTTATACTCTGTTGCCTCAATGGCCTCCTGTTTGCTTGAAACGAATTCTCCTAAATGATCAAGTGTACAGCTCAATCCTTTTTCATTTAATTCATGTACTTTCTTAATAGCACTTTCAATCGTATCCCCGGCAACAACTTGCGAGGCTCCAAATTTAAGGCCCCATTTCTTCGCAGCTTTGTTTAATGCTTTGTTTTGGGCAGCATAGAGAAAAACCTTTTTCGAAACGACATCTAACATCATTTATCCCCCCCAGGTTCTATCATTTTAATTAGAAGATTTAGTATTGGGCAGCTTTTGAAAAGCCGCCCAATTCTTATTTAAATTGTTGTACTAGTTGTTTTTGCCTGCATGTGCATAATGAGGTAATCAGGACCTCCTGCTTTCGAGTCTGTTCCTGACATGTTGAACCCTCCAAACGGATGGTAGCCAACAATTGCTCCTGTACATCCTCGGTTGAAATAAAGATTACCGACATGGAACTCTTCTTCTGCGCGTTCAATATGTTCAGCGGTGTTAGAAAGTAAGGCACCAGTTAAGCCGTATTCAGTATTATTAGCAATTTCCATCATGTGGTCAAAATCACGTGCCTTACAGAAGGCAACAACAGGACCAAATATTTCTTCCTGCATAAGGCGTGCTTTTTCATCCACATCAGCAATGATAGTTGGTTGAATGAAATACCCTTTGGAGTCATCCCCTTCTCCACCTGTCATCAACCTGCCTTCCTCCTTACCAATGCCGATATATTTCATAATCTTATTGTAGGAAGCTTGCCCGATAACCGGACCCATGTAGGTATTTACGTCTTCAGGGTTACCCATCGCTAACGCCTTCGTTAATACTACTGCTTTTTCAAGCACCTCATTATAAATATCTTCATGTACCACTGCCCGAGAACCAGCCGAACATTTTTGACCTGAAAATCCAAAGGCAGAGTAAACAATTGAAGAAGCCGCTAACTCTACATCTGCATCCTTATCTACGACTACTGTATCTTTTCCGCCCATTTCAGCAATCACACGCTTTAACCAAATTTGACCTGACTGCACTTTTGCCGCTCGCTCATAAATTCGACAGCCCACTTCACGAGAACCTGTAAAGGAGATAAAGCGAGTTTTCGGATGATCGACAAGATAATCGCCTATCTCCTCGCCGCTTCCAGGAATATAGTTAATCACACCATGAGGAAGACCTGCTTCTTCCATCACTTCAACAAACTTTGCTGCAACTACCGGTGTATGATCAGAAGGTTTAAGAAGAACCGTATTTCCTGTTACAACAGCTGCAGCAACCGTCCCTGCCATAATCGCTAATGGAAAGTTGAATGGGGAAATAATGACCCCTACACCTAGTGGAATGTAATTAAACTTATTCATTTCTCCCTCACGGCTTTCCACCGGAGAACCGTCTTTTAATTTCATCATTTGACGTGCATAGTACACAAGGAAGTCAATTGCTTCTGCTGTGTCTGCATCAGCTTCCTTCCACGGCTTCCCAGCTTCTTTAACGAGGTAGCCTGAAAATTCATGTTTACGACGACGGATGATATCTGCCGCACGGAATAAAATATTTGCGCGCTCTTCCGGATCATGCTTTTTCCACGTATTGAACGTTGAAAGGGCCGTTTGCATCGCTTGTTCAGCCAGCTCTTTATTAGCTTTAGATACTGTTCCAATGACTTCTTTTCTGTTGGCTGGGTTAATAGAAACGGTGTTTTCATCTGTTGTAATACGTTCGCCTCCTATGACTAGAGGATAAGGTTTTCCTAATTGTGAATTAACGAACGTTAATGCTTCTTCAAACAAGTGTTTGTTTTCCTCAATTGTAAAATCTGTAAATGGCTCATGTTTGTATCCTGTAATCGCATTCTTGTATTCTGTAACCATGTTCATCTCTCCCTTTCAAAAATAGTGAATGTTGTTTATACATTTGCCGCCCCAAGATCATTTATTTCTTTGAGGCGCCTTCACTATTCTATTACTTGCAAGCAGCATGCCAATTTTGATAATTCGCACTTTTACTAACATGCAGTAAATTTTGTTTACAATATTTCGAAAAAGTTGTATGATCTTGTCAACAAAATTGTTTACTAGTGTTTTTTTTAAAGACACTAGTTTTATAGTTCGATCATTATGTTTGTGAGGTGATTTTATGGAACGGTTTGATTCTTTTGCCATTCAGGCCTTGTTATCCTCTTTAGATGAAGCCATTTCTATCGTAAATACAGCGGGAGAGATTATTTATTGGAATGAAACTGCCGAGGAAACATTTCATATCAAAAAAGAAGAAATTGTCGGAAGAAATATTCGGGAATTTTTTCAGCAGGAGAATATTATGAGTTTGAAGGTTCTTGAAACTCAACAGCCAGTCCGAGATCTCTATCACCAACCAAGACTTGACAAACATGTATTAATAAGCACAACACCAATCTATAATCAAAGCAATGAGCTAATCGGCTCTATTTCAGTGGAAAAGGATATTACCTCCACTATTAAATTAAACGAAAAGTTATCGTCAACCTCTGAAGAGCTGCAGCAGCTAAAACAACAAATGACTCAAAATCATGCCGATGATCCATTCAGTAAAATAAAAGGGGAAAATTCGACGATTCATGATATCATTCATGACTTAAAAAAAGTTTCAAAGACAGATGCAACTGTTCTGATTGTCGGGGAAAGCGGCGTTGGGAAAGAACTTTTTGCGCAAGCCATCCATGAGGAGAGCTTACGACATGATAAACCATTTATCCCTATTAACTGTGGGGCTATTCCTAACGCTTTGTTTGAAAGCGAGCTGTTTGGTTATGAAGCGGGAGCTTATACTGGAGCCTCAAAGGGAGGAAAACCAGGGAAACTGGAATTAGCTGAAGGCGGCACTTTATTTTTAGATGAGGTAGGAGAACTTCCACTTGATGCGCAAGTCAAACTATTGAGGGCTTTACAAGAAAAAGAAATTTACCGTATAGGCGGACAAACACCTAAAAAGGTCAATGTAAGAATTGTCGCTGCCACGAATCGTAATTTAGAAGATATGATAGCAGAGGGGACGTTTCGGTCCGATTTGTTTTATCGTCTAAACGTATTCGCTATTCATGTTCCTCCTCTTCGGAAGCGGCTGGATGATATCCCCTATTTAGTCGATGATTTCTTAGAAGATCTTGCTTTCAAGTACAACAAGCCGGCTCCGATCATTTATAAAGAAGCGATCAAACGATTATTTGACTATCGTTGGCCAGGCAATATACGCGAATTGCGAAACCTAATTGAAAGGCTCGTTGTCCTTCACGAAGGCAGTGAAATTTCCGAATTAGACATTTCAAAATTTTTGCCGCAAACGAAAACCGTATCACAGCCTGTTGATATACCTAGTCTTTCTTTTACTGATGAAAAGGAAAAGCTTGAAAAGGAACGCATCCTTCAAACCCTTCAAAAAACATATGGAAACAAAAGCATTACTGCAAAGGAGTTAGGCATGTCACGAGCTAATCTTTATAAAAAAATGAAAAAGTACGGAATTAAAGATATTCGCACAAGCATCATGGATTAGAAAAGTAACACCTTGCAATTCTTTAATCTATAAATGAGAAAATGACACTAAGTAACATTGAATAAGTACGTGTTCTACGAGAGGAGACTTTTCAATGCATCCATGCCTTTCACGAGCTACCTTGTACAATAAAATAAAAAATCTCAGTTAGATCAATAATTAAATGATCACAAGACATGCCTTTCTCTCGTACAGCATGTCTTTCTTGTTAATCATTTTGTCTATTATTTAAACAGTAATGACACTTTTGTATACAAAATATTATTAAAAAACGTGAATTTACGCATCTTTAATCTTGGCATCATTTTTGCATTTTAAAATAACTAAATTGTTTTATAGCCCAACAAAAAAGAAAGCGATTACAAAGAAAGGAGAATGTAATTAAAATTCACTGCACCTATCTCAATGACACTTTAAATTCTTTATCTAATCATTATTCTTTACTTTTGTGCCACTTTATCCCTTATAAGAAAGCAGTCGGAAGGAAAAAGTGCAAAATGCAGGTAAAAAAAGGGGGACGTTCTATGCAGCTATATGAGCTTATATCAATTGGTATTTACTTTATCGGAATGCTTCTGATTGGATTGTATGCCTATAAAAAATCAACAGATGATATTTCAGGATATATGTTGGGAGACCGCGGACTTGGACCAGCTGTTACAGCCTTATCGGCTGGTGCTTCTGACATGAGCGGCTGGATGCTAATGGGCTTACCAGGAGCAATGTACACAACAGGATTTGCCAGCGCATGGCTTGCCATAGGCTTAACTATTGGAGCCTATTTAAACTTTCTAATTCTTGCACCAAGACTCCGTGTTTATACAGAGGTAGCAAACGATTCCATTACCATCCCTGACTTTTTTGAAAATCGCTTTGAAGATCGATCAAAGATGCTTCGTTTTGTTTCTGCAGTTGTTATCCTTGTATTTTTTACCCTTTACACTTCTGCCGGAATGGTATCAGGCGGGACCTTATTTAAATCGGCGTTTGGATTAGACTATAAACTAGGTTTACTTGTAACAGCTGGAGTTGTTGTTTCTTATACATTATTCGGAGGCTTTCTTGCTGTAAGTTTAACTGATTTTGTACAAGGGATCATTATATTTTTGGCACTTATTCTCGTTCCTCTTGTTGCATTTACAGACTTAGGCGGAATTGGGCCAACATTTGCTGAAATTAGAAGCATTAATCCAACCTTATTAGATTTATTTAAAGGAACAACCATTATAGGGACCATTTCTTTATTGGCATGGGGACTTGGTTATTTTGGACAACCCCACATTATTGTCCGTTTTATGGCAATTAATTCTGTTAAAGAGCTAAAACCAGCACGGCGTATTGCAATGGGCTGGATGATCTTTTCAATTATTGGTGCCATGCTTGTTGGTCTTATTGGAATTGCCTTTGTCTCTCAAACGAATACTGCTTTAGCTAATCCCGAAACGATTTTTATTAAGTTTTCAGAAGTTTTATTCCACCCGTTTATTGGTGGATTTTTACTATCTGCTATTTTGGCCGCCATCATGAGTACGATTTCTTCACAGCTGCTTGTTACATCAAGTGCCCTTACGGAAGATTTTTATAAAGCTTTCTTTCGAAGATCTGCATCAGACAAAGAACTTGTGACAATTGGTCGTCTTTCCGTTTTCGGTGTCGCTCTTCTTTCAGCTTTCTTAGCGTACAATCCAAATGACACAATCTTAGGACTTGTTGGGTATGCATGGGCTGGGTTTGGTGCAGCATTTGGTCCGGCAATATTGTTAAGTCTATTCTGGAAACAGATGACCAAATGGGGCGCATTAGCTGGCATGATAACTGGCGCTGCAGTTGTTTTAATTTGGGTGAATGTTCCTATGTTAAAAAACTTCATTTATGAAATGATTCCGGGGTTCTTCCTTAGTTTATTAGCCGTTATCATTGTTAGCCTTATCACAAATAAACCACCTGAAAGTGTTCAACATACATTCGAACAAATGAAAGAAAGATTAAATGAAGAAACTGGGAAAGTAAACGCTAAAACAAGTAAAAATAGGAATGTTAGCTAAGAAGCACAACATTAAATTTCTTTTAAAATAAATGTATATAAATCTACTAAACTGGCAAAACTGTTAACATATTCCCCCTATTTTAAAAAGCATCTTCCTCTTTTATTGAGGTAGATGCTTATTTTTTAAGAATTTTCTTCTAAAAGATCCTGCCAACTGCCATTTAAGAAATCAATACAAGCTTTCTAACAGTTTTTTACTGCCCTAATTGTTTAATTTGTTCAATTTATAATACATACGATTTCAAAAGAGGAAAGTTTCATTTCGATGTTGATTCAACTAATGACCATTGTTTTTTTAGAACCTATACACCTGTACAAGTTTGAACATTCTAAATAAATTAATCGCTAATTTTTCTCCATACCAATTGTGTATTTTGTTCTTCACCTAGTATAAACACTGGCTGACTATTAATCGTAAGAATATCTCCTTCAAACTTAACATAACGGGGCTGAGTATCTCCAAGCCAGTTAGGATTTAGACTAACTGACATATGATGTTCCACCATATTTTCTTCCTCATTCACACGATAAGATCCTGAGTAGGCAAGATAACCTCTTGCGGCTGCCGCCAAAGCATTTTGCGGGCCTTTGTGAAGATCGCCGGATCCATAAGCAGGACGACCTAACCTCATTATTTGTACTGACACATACCCTTCAGCAGTGTATATAGCAATACCAGATGCATCTTCTCCCATTGGATATGTAACATATCCACTATCATTCGACACTTTGTAACTAACTAAGTTCCAAACACCGATAAGGTTTTCTTGAATCGTAAGGGAATTCTTTTTCATAACTATTATTTCTCCTTTTTAGCGCTCGTCTTACTATAATATTTGTAGTAATGCTCTATTTATTTACTTTTTTAAACTGTATCTGACTGACCTCTTACTAAAAGAAACATACGTACACTAGAACGGTTGCTTTTGTTACTTCAATTGTGTAAATACAGGATACACATAAGGCTCATCCGGCTCCGAAATTTCTTTCCATGAAGCGGCTTTTACCTTCGGCAGCTTGGAACCGTTATAAGTTGTTATATCAATCATTCCTTCTATCTCAACCCACGTATTTTCTTTTACATGCTGAGCCTGATCAAACTCTGTTAAAAATCCGATAATACTTGCATCTGCCACACAATGCGTAATTAAAAATCGCGAAATCACGAGTTGATTCTCTTGAAATCCTTCTTCTTTGTAAACAAATCCATTGAGTTTTACAGTTCGTCCCTTATATTGTTCAGGTTCCATACTAATTGCTTCATAATAAGGTTCAAACACATCATCTGCCATGTGAATGACTTTCGTTTGCTTCAACTCATTCATTTTTGACTGATATTCGTTTTCCATCATCTGATTTAAATTTGGCAGCGGTGTTTGATCATCAATAAGGATTTCTTCTTGATTTAAACCACCCTGCTCATCAACCTTATTTTCTGAAGGGTTTCCTATATCGACACTATCTTCATTTCCATTATCTTCTTTAGAATCAGATGGAGCACTAGACAGTATCACTCCCTTTTTAGCGGCAATCGAAGCATCTAACGTTTTTACAGGCAGAAAAAACCCTGTCACTAACGGAAAAAGTAAGATTGCATAAGATAACATTTTCTTTAAAGAAGATGACGACTCACCATGGTTATGATCACACCCATGGTCACAATGTTCATCATGAATATGTTTTTTGGGCCAAATGCGAAAAAGCTGCACAAAAAATAGAAAAAGAAACAAAACGGCCGCTGTTTGACTGAGTATCTCATATTTCGGATTAATATATTTCGTCATTTCCCCTGTTACATGAATTTTGACGATAAAACTAAAAAATGCAAACAAAATTACCGCACGAAAAACTTGTTTGGGCTGTAATTTCATCTTTCCTATCACCCTCCTCTTTTAAAACCACTCTAAAAAGGTCGTACAAATAAAGACGATTACTGTAATGAATACAATTAAATTTAAGACAAATTTCACCTTAAACACACTTAACAGCATAAACGTATTTTTCAGGTCAATCATTGGACCATAAATTAAAAAGGCAAGAACTGAGGATGTTGGAAACACATTGCGAAAGGAAGCCGCAATAAACGCATCCGCCTCAGAACATAGCGATAAAAGGAAGGCTAGCCCCATCATCACAAGCGTAGATCCGATAACACCTTCGCCAATTTGCAGTAAGGTTTGCGATGAGACATATGTTTGAACAAATGCCGCAAAAAACGCGCCTAAAATTAAATATTTTCCAACATCAAAAAATTCATCAATCGAATGCTTAAGCATGCTGTCTAAACGACGCAAAAAAGATTCCTTTTTGACAGGTAATCCAGACACCACCTGCAGCGTCTGTTTTTCTTTCAGCTGACTTTTTTGATAGAAAAAGCTTACAATTAAGGCAATCATCACAGCTGCCGCAAACCCAACAATCATTCGTTTTAGCGCCATCTCACTATCATTTCCAAATGCCATGTATGTTGAGAAGATTACAATTGGATTAATTAACGGTCCTGTTAAAAGAAAGCCAACACCTGCATAGATGGGAACACCTTTTGAAACTAATCGACGGACAATCGGAACAATGCCGCATTCACAAGCCGGAAAAAAGGCTCCTACAACACAGCTCATCGTTACCGCTAGAAAGCGATTTTTAGGAATCCATTTCCTAATCTGTTCCTCTGTAATAAAGATTTGGATAAATCCTGCAATAAGTACCCCGATTAACACAAACGGAATTGCTTCAATTAAAATACTTAAAAAAATCGTATTTAACTGTAGGAAAGAATTTGGCAGCTGAAACATCGTACCGTGTCCTTTCACCCATCCTCCAAAAGAAATAAAATAAACCACAATCGCGATAATGGCTAAGCCTGTAAAATCTATCAAATAAGACCGAAACCAGCGCAACATACCCACCCTCATTTCTCTATCATTTTTATTCTCTAATCTATTATATGTATGGATATAAAAATACAATTGAAAGAATCTTTTAATAACATAAAGACTGATTACATGACATTTTTACTTCATCATTTTTATGAACGTTTTTATTATATCGTAATGATTATGATTTATAAACCGTAATTATTACGATTTAAAACAAAAATTTATTATTCATAACCTGTAAACAAAAAACAGCGCGAGTTCTTAAGCTGACGAACCCGCGCTGAAGTTGGATAAAAGTAATGATATTACTACTAACCTATTAAGGTCGCTCTCTCGGTGTTTTATTAATAATATAATAGCTTAAAATCAATGTTAAAATAACAAACGCGTACAGCAGCGTGTTCATTGGGTCATGGTGATCAACGATAATTAAGCGGATCATCGCGGTAATTCCGATGTAGAGGAAATATCTAAGAGGAAAATGGTAATTCTCACGGAAGTACTTAACAATCATCGTAATAAACTCAAAATAAAGAAAAAACACAAGAATTTTCTCAAGAAAATATTGAAATTCTTTTACTTCAGACAACATAATGAATTCCACAAAATTAAAAATCTCTTTTCCAAGCAGCACACATAACACAACGGCAAGCAAAATTAAGGATACATTTAAAATAAACTGCAGTACCGCTGGAATTGCTTGTTGAAACTTAGGAAGCCTCGTAAAATCAAAGCTCGCTTTTTCTGGTGATACTTTCGAAATTTCTTTCAACACTTCCACACTCCTTTGACTCTTTCCAACAACATTACTTTTATCTTAACAGAAAACTGTAAATTTATTGTTAAGATTCTAAATTATTTGCAAAAAAATAGCTAAGAAGAAATGTTTTCCTTCTTAGCCCTCAAAAAATTCAAGTTAAGGATTACAAAAGCCGCATTGGGACGGATCTGCTGTTTTTTTACCTTGAGGATAAAGTTTTTCTTCCGTTTCTCCGCACTTTTTACACATATAAACGTCAGCGCGTATTAATGAAGTCGGAAATCCGCATCCTCCGCACAGCAGTCCTGGTTTTCTCTCCGTTAATTCAAAGCCGGGAACGAAACAGCTAGGACAAACGTTATTGATCTTTTCGATAAGATCATGTGCCGCTTTTTCAATATTTTTCATTCTCGTTGGATTGTATAATGCCCGCATGTCCGTTTCAATGAAAACCTCTCCATTTTGAGACTTTTGCAGCATTTTTTTAACAGCTTCACTTAACTTTTCTTTTGTTGTAATTCCTTTCACAATTTCGCTCAGATCTTTAGTGGACTCATTCACTTTTATAATAACCGCATGTTCCGGAAATCCTGCTTCCTTACAAAACTCATAAGCTTCCTGAAACGTCTTAATCGTTTTTTGCGCATAGTTTGTATCTGTTGTCTGTGATTCACCGATAATCTCCAAGTGATGTTTCTTATCCACTAACACAATTATTTCTCTGTTAAACGGAACAAACGAGAAGAGAGGATGGGGACCAAATGAACCTTCACTCGCAAATGCTAATGTTTTTCCTGTAACAGACATAGCATGTTCTGCTTTACGCTTTGCAGCTTCTAGTTGATTTCCCGCCCGATCAATTTCTCTTGTAAATGTTCCAAAGCGATCTGTATTAAAGTTTTCAGGCACAATCACTTCAATACCAAGTTCTTTTTCTAAAATCGGTGCAATCACTTTTTCTTTGTGATGCATTGTTGCCAATACGCCAACCCGCCCTTTAAAAAACGAATCGAGTATTTCTTGTTTGTTCATCCCTCTTTCTTTTCCTCCTTATCAAATCGCTTCAACTTCACCTGTTTCTGTATTCGCAATAAAGCCATAAACTGACACTGTTTTTGGAAGGAGTGGATGGTGCTTAATCATCTCAGTATTTCTGCTAAGAATTTTTTTAATGTCTGCATCTCCTGCAGCCCAGCTGAAAAGATCACTTCCGACTGTCTTCATATATTCAAGTGTTTCGATTGTTTTTTGAGAAATACCAGCTTCCTGCATTTTAGAAAGCAGTTCCTCTTTATTGAGGTGGTTTTCTTTGCTGTTTCTTTCTCCAATAATATAAATCTCTTCTACATTTTCGCAGTAAACCGCAAGTAAAATATTACGAATCAGACAGCTGTAAGGATCGGAAATCACTGTACCGTAGCTGTTAATGACAATTAATTGCTCCACGCTTTTATTTGTTAGTTCAGGAAACAGGGAATGAAGCTCTTTATTTAATCCTGTAATAATTAATGCTTTTTTTTCAATTGATGTGACTAACATAAAAATTCCTCCTCTTATTATATTAAACCCATTTCGCAATTTCATAATAAAGCGGAATGCCGGCCATTAAGTTAAACGGAAACGTTACTCCGAGTGATAACCCTAAATAAATAGATGGATTTGCATCCGGTACAGATGTTTTTAATGCGGCCGGTGCTGCTATATAGGAAGCACTTCCAGCTAAAACTCCCATTAAAGCAGCGCCTCCTATCGATAAACCAACAGCAGAACCTACTAAAACACCTAAGCTTCCGAATAAAAGAGGTGTCAACAAACCAAACAGTAAAAGTTTTACGCCATGCTTTTTCACTTCCGGTAAGCGCGCTCCTGCAGTTAAGCCCATATTTAATAAAAATAAAATTAACACACTGCTGTATAAATCAATAAACAGCGGTTTGACCATCGGAACGGCGCTTTCTCCAAGAGCAAGCCCAATCACTAAACTTCCTACAAGAAGTAGGACACTTTTCCCAAATACACTTTCTCTTAATACTTCTTTATCAAATAATCCTATTGAGGAAGGAATGATCCCAACTTTTTTTGAAAACAGGCTCGATTCTCCAGTATTATTTTCAATCAGCTTTAAGAACAGTAACGACACTAAGATTGCTGGACTTTCCATCAGTACAACGAGAGCATTCATAAACCCCTCATAAGCTGTTCCCTCCTTTTCAAGAAAAGAAATCGCGGCTCCGTAAGTCACAATGCTGATCGAGCCATAAGTAGCAGCTAAGCCAATTGCGTTTTTTAAATCCATTTTCATAAACCGCAAAATAAAAAGCGTTAGAAGTGGGATGACTGTTCCTAAAAATAAAGCGCCTATCATCGGTTTAAAGACAGAGGCAAGTGAATAATGAGAAAGTTCAATCCCCCCCTTTATGCCAATCGCAATTAAAAGATAAATACTTAGGCCTTCACTTAACCCGCTTGGAAATTTTAAATCTGATTTAAATAACGCAGCCAGTATCCCTAACACAAAAAACAATACAACAGGTGACAACAAATTTTGCGAAAGCATGTCAGACATTTTTCTTCCTCCCTATCCTTTTAAATTCAATAAAAAAACCGGCAGCTTCAGAATATAAAATGGCTTTTCAACCATTTTTCCTGAAAATTGCCGGTTTACCTTCAGCGAATCCAATTAGATTTTCTGAAGATCTCCCTTATCGTTCAAAACTTTTTTCTAAATCACTGTCTAGCTTAAAAATCATCACACGCTCGCCGCTTTTCGTACTTATATCAGTATGAAAGGTTTGTGCTTCTTCTCCCGTTATCATGAAAATAATGTTTTTAAGCTCTTCTTTCCCTGATTCCACTAAATCAGAGCGGTTGCGTTTAATTGATAACGCTCCCTCTTTCGTTTTACAAAGCGAATATTCGGCAGGAGTTAAAATACCGCGTAATGTTATAACAATCATATCTCGTAAAATATCTGTTTTTACAGAAACTGAACCGCGTCCAAGGAAATCTTTTTCCCATTGGGTCAGTGCTTTACTTATTTCTGCTTCCACAGCACCTTTTGTTTTTTTCAAACGATCTCTCCTTCCTATAATAAAAATCGGCATACTTCTTCTCCAGCTTCCTAGAGAAGAAATATACCGATTTATCCCATTCCTGACCTTTCCTCTCAGTTCACTTTTTCATACAATCAATAATTTCTTTTATTAACAGTATGCTAAAGTTCCCTTTATGAAGCAAAGATCAAAAGCCAATCTCTCGATTATATAATTAATAAGATTTTATCTTTTTCAAGAAGTTCTGTCAATAGTTTGAAATCCCTTTTACAGCCCATTTTATGCAAAACGATAGTAAATTAAAACCATCGCTGCAAGTACAAATAAAAAGTTTAAAAATACGAACACGATTTGATCAAGTACCGTTTGGTGAATTTTAATCGGCGGCTTATAAAAGCTGATCCCTTCAAGAATAAAGATAATGAGAATAACATGAACCATGAAGTGTCCAACAATCTCTACAGCGCCAAACAAAGTTGTTGTCATAAAGAAAATAACCGTTAATACAAGCGCAAGAATTCGGTTTAAAACCCCAACAACTAACAAATAGCCAACAACAAATTCAATAAATGCACTCATGCTTATAAACATTTCAGGTGAAAAACCAAATGTCGGCACATCATGTGCGGCAATAATATTCATGCTTAACCCCGGGAAAACCCACTTTTCAACTGCTACCCAGCAAAGAGATAAACCTGTGCCTAAATATAAAAATGGTGTGCCCCAATTTTCAATTTTTGTTTTTTGCACAAATAACGTAAATGTAATGGCAACATAAAAGCCGTAATCAAGCATATGAAACGTGCCAATGCGAAGTGTTGCTTCAATGAATACTAAAATCAGTCCAACAGCAGCGATTTTATGAGCAAAATGATTTGGAATAAGAAGCAGCATAATAACTGCCGCACCAACCATATAGCCAAATGTATTAATATGAATTTCAGGCGCTAATAAGCTTCCTGATAGAACTTGTACAATTAATGCAGCGGCTGTTCCGTATCGCAAAAGCAGCGGTGAAAACTTTCTTAAACGATCTAATGTGTCATCAAATTTTTTAACAGGCTTCCATTCCATTAATTTCGGTAAAATTTGCAGCAAAATGCCAAGAACGAGCGCTGTAATTAAGGCTATCGTCATAAAGAATGGTGACAAAATATTTTCGATTGATTCTTTTACCGGTTCAGACTTTGTGAATCACTTCACATGACCATCCGCAATAAAAGGAATTGTTAAAAAGAACAGTAAAAATGCCAAAACTTTTATTTTCAATTCACCTCTAAAATTAGTATAAGTAATATTTTAGAAAATATAAATGATAATGTACTCATATTGTACTGCTTTTCCTCTTCAAAGAATATGAAATTTATCTCAGATTAGTGACAGTTTTATAATTTTCTTTCATCATTATTTTCTCTCATCAGCCCTATAAAAAACTGACCTGAAAGTAAAAAAGCTTTCAGGTCAGTTCTTTTAATGGATTTGATTAATTTCATCACGGAGCTGCTGTGTTCGCTTTGCATTTCCTTCAGCGAAATTTCGGAGCCTTTCTTTCAGTTCATCATTATCATGAATTTGTTCGGCTGTCATCGTATACCGCCGCATCAGTTCATTTTCCACCGCATAGGAGTGTTCCAAAATTTCCTTTAGTCCTTGTTCAGTTAACATATCTTCCCTGTCGCCGTCTCGATCATAGTCACGATTATGATTCATGCTTCACACCTCATTTTTTAAACTAAAACACTATCAGTATAGAGCAGCTCATTTAAATTTATACTTAAAAAAGCTTCCGCCTGGTAAAATTCTTTTTGGGATTAACAGCTCGATCTTACTTTTAACAGGCATTGTTGTCGATTGGAAAGTTATTTGATATGCAGTTATTTGCCAGTGGATTAGTACGAGAGTGTTGGACCTCATTTATAAATTAAGGTTAAAAACAAACGATAAATTTAGTTAGCAAAAAACGATGCACACCAAACGGGTCATCGTTTTAAACCATATAAATAAACAGAAACAGTGCTCCAAAAATAACAATAAAGCTAAACAAATAAATAAAAGATAGTGTTGTAAGTCTGCTTTTTGTTTTTTCTCCGTATTTTTTATCTGTTGAATTAAAAGCAATTAAAAGTGTGCCAATAAGCGCAAATGCAATTACTACAACAACTGCGGCTGTTAAAAATGTGTACATCGATTTCTTCCCCTTTCACAACCGTTTCTCTCTCCTTAGCATAACGCACTTTCGCATCCATTTTTTTTAAAAAGGTGACAGAGAAACGACAAAAAAAGCGTGATTCACTTTTTAGAGTGTCATCTCGCTTCTTTTGATAGGATATCATTAACCACGGTTTCTCATCGCCAGAAACTTCGCGCTTGGATTTAAGTCATATTGATCATTGGCACGCTCTTTTTTCATCCATGCAAAAATCACAACGCCTAATACAGTACCATAAACAATCTCTTGGATAATTTTCATGACAATACCGCCAAGCTGCTGGTCTTCTACCGTATCAAACCAAGAAAACTGCTGCGGCGTTAATCCGTCAAGACTAATTCCTGCCGGCACACAAAACTGCATCACCTGTACCCAAACGGCAGGATCGGTGTATGTTTGGTAAAGAGGTGTTTCTGCAAAAATAATGAGCGCACAGGCCGGTGTAATTAAAATACCGTCCGCAAAAATATAACCAAGCTTTGCAAGACCTGACATATGATCTTTTTCAGGAAGTGGACATAACAGCGGCCACCACATTAAAAAGGCTGTCACAAGCAGCACAGAAACATAGCTAAAATGTAAAAATTCGTTGGCCATAATTTTATCAAACACCATCGGCATATGATAAAACGAGAACAAGCCGTTAAAAATAATCACTGTTAAAAGCGGCTTTGTAATAAAATTCAACACTTTACTAAGTCTAGGCATCCGAAACAGCGGTCTGTACGCCCATGCCGGAATACCGAGCATTAACAGCGGCGGCATCACTAAGAAAAAGATCGCCATCTGCGTCATATGCACACTAAACATAAAGTGGCTGTATATTTCCATCGGACTTCCTTTTGCTGCATATAACGCAAGAAGTCCAAGGAAGAAAAAGAGCTTTTGCTTTAAGGTTGCCGGAGCTGAGTCAGGGAAAAAGCGTCTTAGCGGTCCAATCAGCTCTACATAAAGAACAGCGAGAATTAGCGTCACAACAATCATTTCCGGATTCCACAATGCCCGCCAACCAAAGTATTCAACCCCCATTTAAAAAACCTCCTTTAACGAAGGAGCGTTTTAATTTGTTTTAACGCTTCTTCTTCATTAAACTCTTCGCCCATGCCGAGCTGTGCGCGAATATTGCCTTCTTCATCAACTAAATACGTTTTCGTTGTATGAATAATAAAGTCGCCCTGCTCCTGAACGAAATAATTAAGTGCCCCTGTTACTTCTTTAATTTTTTCTTCCTCATCGCGAATAATAACCCAGCCGCTTCGATCAAGACTCATATTTTTCGCGTATTCTTCAAGACGCTCCACTGTATCGCGTTCTGGATCAAAGGTAATCATTACAAATTCGACTTTGTCGCCAAACAATCCCTCTTCCTTCAGTTTCTCCTGAAGCCACTGCATTTTAACCGTCGTTGTTGGACAAACATCGGGACAATTTAAAAATAAAAACTCGACAAGCCGCACTTTATCTGTTGACTCTGTAAAGGAATATGTTTCTCCTTCAATTGTCTTTAGCTCTGTATTAGGAAACTCTCCATAATACTCAAGGCTTGTTTTTTCGAGAAAAAGCCAATAAAGAAGACCACCAATGATTACGACACCTGTTACTAATAAAAGTCCTGCTTTTTTATCTAATTTCATTGCTGTAAACCTCCAATACTGCTAGTTACATTTACAAGTGTAATGGTGTTCACACTGTTTTACAATGTTGATCCCTTTTATTGTTGTGAACAAACCTCGACAATTCAAAGCCATATTAATGAAATTTGGAAATAATATCACTATTTCGTAAACGTTACCAAACAGGCGTATATTTCCCCACAAAGCAGCCCGAGGTGTCCTAATCCCCCGGGCTGCTTTATGTCCTAGCAATAAAAAAGTGTGTATATGTGTAAAACAAGTGTACGGCTTCTTCCTTAAAAGCTCAAGTGTTTTTAAAAATGTTCAAAAAAGATTCAAAGTTATCTGAAATACCCTCTTGCTATTTTGCTCCTAATGCTTCTTTCAATTCAGCAGATGAATTTTCCCAAAACTCTTTATTATAGCTTTTTAAGAAATCAGCTAAAATTGTTTTTGAGTTCTCATCCATTTCATCAACAATAATTCTGCCTTTGCGAGAACGGTCCATGTTATTTACGTGTACAGGAAGCATTTTATAACCGCGGCGTGCCTCGCGGTCAACAAGCATATCACATGCCCCAAGGCCGCCGTAATACGGTCCATTTTCGCCTTGGAAAATCGTGACCCATACGAGCCAATATAATTTTCCGTTCGGTACTTCGCCTTTATCCGGCAAAAACTTAATTCCTTTTTCAACTTTGCTGCGTGCGTGCATTGCGCCAATATCGATAAACGCTTCCCCTTCTGCAGGATCAACAAATACAGGCGACATGTTATCGAGGGAAAAGGAACCTGCTCCAAAACCGCCGTGACCGTCTGTTGAATCTTTTTTCTTTATAATATTAAATTCTGCCTTTTTATTTCCGCTGTTAAAAAAATCATTCATTTCTTTTTCCTCCTTATACTCCTTACACTCCATACCGCCATCAAGCAGTTTATTAGCTAGCTTTATTTTATCATATTGCTCCTACTTCCTTCATCTTCTCTATCCTCTCAACCCTTTATTATATGAAAAAACAAAAAAACAACATTCACCTCTTGCATTTCCACTAATAAACGAATATTATATTATACGGCAATAAAAATGTTCGTATTTTTGGAGGTTATTATGTTTAAATTACAAGAACACGGAACAAATGCAAAAACAGAAGTACTTGCAGGATTTACAACCTTTTTAACGATGGCTTACATTATTATCGTAAATCCAATTATTCTCTCACAAGCAGGCGTACCGTTTGATACAGTATTTATGGCAACGATTATCGCCACGGTGATCGGCTCGCTTTGGATGGCATTGTTTGCAAACTATCCCATTGCGATTGCACCAGGAATGGGTTTAAATGCTTATTTTGCTTTTTCAGTTGTAAATGGACAAGAAGGCGTGCCTTATGAAATTGCTTTTGGCGCCGTTTTTGTCTCAGGTTTATTATTTGTTATTTTATCATTAACACCATTTCGAGAAAAATTAATTGAAGCAATTCCGGCCAACTTAAAGCACGGTATTACTGCAGGAATCGGCTTATTTATTGCATTTATTGGCTTGCGTTTAACGGGAATTATCGCTGATCATCCCGAAAACCTTGTCGGCCTTGGTGATCTTCATTCACCATCTGTTCTTCTCGCATTAGGCGGTCTTGCGATTACATTAATTTTAATCGCCTTAAATGTAAATCGTGCGTTATTTTTCGGAATGATTATTACGGGGATAATTGCTTACTTTACCGGACAGCTCCGTTTTGAAGAAGGATTTGTCGCACTTCCTGCGGCACCAGAATTCTTTATTTTCGGAAGCCCCCTTCAAGCATTCATGGATGTTGTAAATTACGGATTATATGCGGTTGTTTTCTCATTTTTACTTGTGACAATTTTTGATACAACCGGCACAATGATCGGTGTTGCTGAACAAGCCGGTCTTATGAAAGGAAACAAAATGCCGCGCGCTCGTCAAGCACTGCTCGCTGATTCTGTTGCGACAACAGCTGGTTCCGTGTTTGGGACAAGTCCGACAAGCGCGTATATTGAATCATCATCAGGTGTTGCTGCAGGCGGCCGCACAGGCCTTACAACCGTTGTTGTGAGCGGATTATTTATCCTTGCCGCCTTTTTCGGTCCAATGGTCAGTGCTGTATCAGGAATTGCTGCCATTACAGCTCCGGCATTAATTATTGTCGGCAGCTTCATGATGACAAGCCTTGGAAAAATTGAATGGAATCAATTTGATGAAGCCTTTCCTGCTTTTTTAATTATTTTAAGCATGCCGTTAACATCAAGTATTGCAACCGGCATTGCGCTTGGGTTTATCTCGTATCCACTTCTTAAATTAGTAAAAGGAAAAGGCCGTGAAGTCCATCCTCTTCTTTACTTATTTGCTGTCTTGTTTTTCTATCAGCTTGCCTTTTTACCACACGCCTAACTAAATCATGTCCTCCTCAAAAGGACATTTTGCTGTTTTTGTCCTTTTGCGGGGTCTGACCCCTGCCAAAAAAGACACGTCGTTTTGACGTGTCTTTTTTCCTATTTTTTCAAAATAGGCAGGTTTTCTGTTTACTTCGACAGAAATAGGGAATATCATCATTAAAACTTCAGAAAGGAATGAGGATCATGCCTTATCTTGCCGGAATTTGTATTGGACTCCTTTCATTTTTAACGTATACCCTTTTCAATGCGTTTCACCTCGGTGCAGTCAGCTGTGCTGTCGGAATTGGATGGCTCTCATTTATTATTTTTCATCATTTTATTATGAAAAAAATCGAAAAGAAAAAACCATACAAAACAGCTGTGATTACAATTCTTATCTTTGAAGGTTTTACTGCTTACTCATTAGCGCTGTCAAATCCAATTTCGTTTGACTCCATTTCCTCTTTTATTGTTCCTTATTTCACCTTATTAATCGCAACATTCGTTTATCTGCTCTTATTAATTTTTACAACCTATTTGTTATCAAAGAATATTGTTGGCTGGTTAAAAAGTAAGGTGCAGCATTTCACTAAAAAAGGTCAAGTCAAGCGGTTCACTTAATGGATGCGCTTGACTTGACCTTTTTCTTTAGTCATGATTTGTAAAAGATTTTAAAATAAGATGATGCTGACGTTGGACTGCTTCGGGAAAATCGTAAAAGTGAAAAAACTCATACTCAACTGCTTGTCCAACAATAGAAGGTACAGTTACATTTACAACGTTTGCTGTATATGCAATTGTGAAGTTATATACCTTTGTACCATCATGTTTTTCAAAGAAAAATTCTTCTCCTGAATATACTGCCTGCAGCACTAATGTCCCGATTTCAAGACCTATTGTCTCTTTTATTTTTTCTCTTACCATTTCTTCAATCGAAGCACCCGGCTCATCCATCCATACAAGAGGAAGCTTCCATTCCTGATGAGTGATAGGTTTTTGTAATAAAAAACGTCCAACATCATCCAATATTAAAACCGTTACAACAGGAAGTGCTGAAGCACGTGTGCGTTGGGCCATTTTTTTCATCCTTTTCCATAATAAAAATCAGTGAGTGTCAAATGATATACAGAGGAAGAAAGGTAAGGATATCCTTACCTTTCCCTGCTATTTCTTTATTAAAACACCTAAAATAGTCAGGACAGCACTTTACTAATTGTATCAATATAGCGATACGCTTCTTCAAGTTCTTCTTCCGAATAATTTTGCTTTTTCTTTAACGTAAAGACTTTTTCCTTTACTTCTTCTTTCGAAAGATCGTCAAAGTAGAGCACTGTTGAAACAAGTTCTAGAAACCTTGAGTTTTGTTCATTCATCGTCTGAATTAAACCATTTAATTCAGGCATGTCCAACTTATAATGAGTTAAAAACTTTTCGCCGTCCTCTGTTATTTTATAACGGTATTGATAATAACCGCCTTTTTTCTCTTTTACTTCACTGACCCATCCTAAATTATAAAGCTCTTCGATGCGAAGCGTTAATTCTTCAGAATATGGACCGTAAAAGTGGAATTGATAGCGCTCATGAAATGGAAGACGGAGCTTTTTGGCAATATAAATAATTTTTTGAAGCTTTTTTCGCCCAATAATTTCGCCCGCACATTGAAACACCGTCATCAGCTTAGCGTGATCTTCAAGCACTTTATTCCCCCCTTAATCATTTAAAATTTGCTTAATTTTCTCTTTTGCATCGCGATTTTTTGTCAGATCGTTGATTAAATCTTTTGGATAATATAATTTATGATCGGTGCGCTTTTTCCCTGAAATCGCCTCTACTACTTCTGATTCACGAGATAACTCACGCAGTTCGCCACTTGGCTTTAACAAATGAATTGGAAGACGCTCTCCTTCTTCACCCGGACGATAAAAATCATACGGTAAATCAGAAGACGAATCAACCACTAAATAATAGTCCGGATCAATTCCAGCTTCCTTAAACGTTTCATAAAGCTCGCGCCACTCGTTCATCTGCAGGTTTGGATTAAATTCCACATATTTAAATAAGTTGCGGTTCATAAAGCGGCGGCAGAGGTCTTGTAAAATAGCATCCTCTTCTTCCTGCCAAATTTGGAAATAGTACAGCACCACCGCCTCATCTAGTTTTAAATAATCGGTAAGGGTCACATTTCCCGCAAACAGCGAATAAAAATGAACAGGCTGAAGCTTAAATTGATAACCGCTTTCTTTTAAATGTTTAGCACGGTGAAGAATTTTTGTTAAAATCACTTCCGCACTTCTTGTAACGGGATGAAAATAAATTTGCCAATACATTTGATAGCGGCTCATAATATAATCTTCTACGGCATGCATGCCGCTTTGCTTAATGACAACTTGATCTTCACGCGGCCTCATCACACGTAAAATACGTTCAATATCAAATTGTCCGTAGCTTACTCCTGTAAAATAAGCATCGCGCAGTAAATAATCCATGCGGTCGGCATCAATTTGACTTGAAATAAGACTGACAACAAGCTTATTATCAGACGTTTTCGCAATCACATCGGCTACTTTTTTCGGGAAATCATTTCCCATTTTTCGTAAAATAAGGTTAATTTCCGTATCACCTAAAATAATTCCCCGTGTAAAGTCTTCATGATCAAGATGAAAGACTTTTTCAAAGGAATGTGAAAACGGACCATGCCCCACGTCATGTAAAAGAGCGGCACAAAGACTTAACAGACGATCTTTATTGTTCCATGCCGGACGATCTTGAAAAATATCAATAATGCGGCGCACAATTTCATAGACGCCGAGCGAATGACTAAAGCGGCTGTGCTCTGCGCCATGGAATGTTAAATAAGTTGTTCCTAACTGGCGAATGCGGCGCAGTCTTTGGAATTCTTTTGTACCGATAAGTTCCCATATTAATTGATCACGAACATGGATATAACGGTGCACGGGGTCTTTAAAAACTTTTTCCTCGTTTAACTGTTCATTCATAACCATTCGAAGACTCTCCAATCTACACATCTTAATATTATAGCTTCTCTATCTATAAAATAAAACCTTCTTCCACATGAAAAAAGCCAGACCTCCTAAAGAGATCTGACTTTCTATTATGCTTTTGCCGGCGCATGTTTTTCTTCCGTTTTTGCGACCACTAATGCACAAGATGCATCGCCTGTAATGTTAACAGCTGTACGCAGCATATCAAGTAAGCGGTCGACTGCAAGAATAAGACCAATTCCTTCAACAGGAATTCCAACAGACTGCAGGACCATTGCAAGCATAATCAATCCTACACCCGGCACACCTGCTGTGCCGATACTTGCAAGAGTAGCTGTTACAACAACGGTAACAAGATCCCCCATTGAAAGATCAATTCCGTAGATTTGCGCTAAAAAGACCGTTGCAACCCCCTGCATAATCGCCGTTCCGTCCATATTAATTGTCGCTCCGAGCGGCTGTACGAATGAGCTGACAGATTCCGGTACTTTAAGGCGCTTTTGTGCCACATCCATTGAAATAGGCAGCGTCCCACTGCTCGTTGCTGTACTAAAGGCAACCGTCATGGCAGGGAAAAATTCTTTAAAAAACCAAATCGGGCTTTGTTTCGCTAACAACAAAACCGCTGAACCGTATGTAACGACTGCATGTACGATCAGAGCCACAACAACGACAATAAAATACATAAACATTGATTGAATCGCATCCATACCCGCAGAGCCAATCGCAGAGGCAATAAGCGCAAACGCTCCATATGGCGCAAGACGCATGACAAGCATAACGAGATACATCATAATGTCGTTCCCTTGTTCAATCACCTTTAATGTTGTCTCACCTTTTTTACCTAATTTAACAAGACCAAGTCCGATAAAAACAGAGAAAATAATAATTTGCAGCATCTCACCGTTCGCAAGTGCTTGAATTGGGTTAGTTGGAATCATATTTAAAAATGTTTCCATGACTGGAGGTGCCTCTGCTGCTTCAAAGCTTGCTTCCGCTGTATCAAAAGCACCTTCTTCCCCCGGCTGAATGAGATAAGCAAGACTCATCGCAATCGTAAGCGCAATCGTCGTTGTAAGTAAGAAATAAATGATTGTTTTTGCACCGATGCGTCCAAGCTTCTTCGGATCACCCACTCCGGCAGTTCCAAGGACAATTGAGAAAAATACAATCGGGACAACAAGCATTTTAATAAGCTTGAGGAAAATTTGACCAATCGGAGTTAAAAGATACGTATCGACCGTTGGGAAAATCCCTGGCGCAAAAAGATTAAATATTATACCAGTAATAATACCAAGTATTAACGCTCCGATAATTTTTGCTGTTAACTTCATATTTATTCCCCCTTTATCTTTAAATTTATTCCATTTAATATTGTTCTAGAAAAAACGATTAATTTTAAGAGACAAATAACATTATATCATGAATACGTCTTCATGTTAAAGAATTAATCTCTCCAGAGGAACAGCGCCACTTGTTACAATGTGAACGATGTCCTATTTGCTAACCATAAAAAAATGAGTATTTATTTATACCCAAAACAAGCAAAATAAAAGCATGCTATAATAAAAAAAAGAAAATTTTATAAGATTATAGTAAAAAGTAAGGGGAAACAGCGATGGAGCAAGATACGATTTTATATCAACCGAAGTGGCGGATTATTGATCAATCAACACTTGGACCAAGCTTTGATGCGCTGCAGTCATTTGCAGCAGATGATACACTCTGTTCAAGCGTCGGAAGCGGTGGGGCACCGCCAACAATCCGCACATGGGTACACCACCAGACGATTGTGCTTGGCATTCAAGATACACGCCTCCCATATATTGAAGAAGGAATAGAGTATTTAAAAGCACAAGGCTATCGTGTTATTGTTCGGAATTCAGGCGGTTTAGCGGTTGTACTCGATGAAGATGTATTAAACATCTCAATTTTATTAAAAGAAAAAGAAAATCAGATCGCAATTGATACTGGATATGAAGCAATGGCAGCACTGATTCAAAAAATGCTGCGTCCATACGGAGTGGAAGTGAGCGATGGAGAAGTCGTTGGTTCCTATTGTCCTGGAACATATGATTTAAGCATTCATGGCAGGAAATTTGCCGGCATCTCACAGCGACGCGTAAAAGGCGGCGTTGCCGTGCAAATTTATTTATGTACAAAAGGCAGCGGATCAGCTCGTGCAGCGGCCATTGGTGAGTTTTATAAACGCGCCTCTAAAGGGGAACAAACAAAATTCACATATCCAATCATTCAACCTGAAACAATGGCATCACTTAGTGAATTAACAGGGCACTCTATTGATGTTCAAACGCTTATGCTGAGACTATTTGAAACGATGCAGCAGTACGGCAGTATTTACACTGCTCAGCTGTCACCGCAGGAAAGCGAGCAGTTTCATCATTACTATGACCGTGTGATAAAACGAAACGAAAAAGCACTAGAGAGTGAACCCACTCTCTAGTGCTTTGTTTGTTCATATTCAGCTTGCCAAGTGTGAAACAGCCTGTTCTCGCTTTTACTCTAGTTGAGCACCCAACTCCTTGAGCTGATGCCATTCGTTTTTCTTAGAGAGCCTGCATTGCTGTAATTAATGCAAGCTTGTAGACGTCCTCTGCATTACAGCCGCGCGACAGGTCATTTACTGGTTTATTTAAGCCCTGCAGCACAGGTCCAATGGCTTCATATCCACCTAAACGCTGTACCAATTTATAACCGATGTTCCCTGCTTCTAAGCTTGGAAACACAAATACATTTGCTTCTCCTTTTAACGGTGAATCTGGTGCTTTTTTCATCGCTACCTCAGGAACAAAGGCCGCATCAAACTGAAACTCACCATCTAATAAGAGTTCAGGAGCACGCTCTTTTGCAAGACGTGTCGCTTCTGCTACTTTCTCTGTTTCAGGTGATTTCGCAGATCCTTTTGTTGAAAAGCTCAGCATCGCAATTTTCGGATCAATTCCAAAAATACGCGCTGTCTCTGCACTCACAATCGCATTTTCTGCTAAATCATTGCTGTCAGGCGCAATGTTAATCGCACAATCAGAAAAAATATATTTTTCCTCCCCTTTTACCATTAAAAACGCTCCAGATGTCTTTTTAATGCCTTCTTTTGTTTTAATAATCTGAAGGGCAGGGCGAACCGTATCGCCTGTTGAATGAGCCGCACCGCTCACTAAACCGTCCGCTTTTCCTGTATAAACAAGCATTGTTCCAAAGTAGTTCACATTTTTTAAAATGTTTCGTGCATCTTCTTCTGTTGCTTTTCCTTTACGGCGCTCAACAAATGCCTGAACCAATTCTTCAAATCCTTCATATGTATGAGGATCCAAAATTTCGACACCATCTAACGAAAAACCAAATTTTTCGCCTTTTTCTTTAACAGCAGCTTCTTCTCCAATGACAATTGGCTTTAATACTTTTTCGTCAGCAAGACGGCTTGCCGCTTCTAAAATACGCTCATCCGTACCTTCTGGAAATACGATTGTCGGATTAGCGCTTTGCACTCTCTCAGTTAACCCCGCAAATAAATTGCCCATCAATACGCCTCCTAAATCATCTATTAACACACACACTTATCACACAATTAATCTATAAACATATTTCGACATTATTTTCTACGGTTAATAGCATACTCCTTTTACGAGCAGAACGAAACCTTTTTATCTTATGTAAGCGCTTTTATTTCATTTTTATTATTTTCTGAATAGTTATTATTTATTTCTTCCTTATTATTGTAATCATAAACATCATATTTAAAACATTTTAGAGCATCAAACAAGCTTGATTGAATAATAAAACGTCTTAGTTATTTTTATACGATTGCCCCCCTCTTTATACCTAGACATGCTTAACCTTGCACAGCAACCTTAGAAGTCACAATGGCTGAGTTTCACAAAAACGCTAATGTTAAAAAAGAAGTCAAATAATCAGAAGGTTTGTATTCTGTTTATGCGGCTAAACTATGATATAGTTAGTAATGGATGATTTACATAAAGGAGTGAAAACACATGAGTGAAGCAGCTCAAACATTAGATGGTTGGTATTGCCTTCATGATTTCCGAAAAATGAATTGGTCAGCTTGGAAACAGCTTTCAAGCGAAGATCGCGCCACTGCAATTAATGAGTTTCTAGGTTTTCTAGAAAAATGGGGGACGGTTGAACAGAACAAGCAGGGAAGCCATGCCCTTTATTCAATTGTTGGTCAAAAAGCCGATATGATGATTATGCTTCTTCGTCCAACGATGGAAGAATTAAATGAAATTGAAACCGCCTTTAATAAAACAACCTTTGCTGAATATACGGTTCCTGTTTATTCATATGTTTCAGTCGTGGAATTAAGCAGTTATATGCCTTCAAATGGCACAGATCCAGAAACAGACCCTTACATCCAAGGACGCCTAAAGCCTGAGCTTCCAGAGTGGCAGTATGTTTGCTTTTACCCAATGAACAAACGCCGTGAAGGAAACGACAACTGGTACATGCTTTCAATGGACGAGCGCCGCAGCCTGATGCGCAGCCACGGCATGATTGGCCGCACGTATGCCGGCAAAGTAAAGCAAATCATTACTGGTTCGGTTGGTTTTGATGACTGGGAATGGGGCGTTACGCTGTTTGCCCATGATGTACTTCAATTTAAAAAGCTTGTGTATGAAATGCGCTTTGATGAAGTTAGCGCACGTTACGGGGAGTTTGGAAACTTCTATGTGGGTACACACCTTCCGAAAGAACGTATCGCTAAATTTTTGGCAGTATAATATGAAGTCAGAGAGCCTTAATGGTTTCTCTGACTTTTTTAAATTATTTTCTCCACCTTTCCTTTCTCCTTTACCAAAGAAAAGGTCATTCTTACCTATCACTCTCTATACCTATATTTCTCCCTAAAAAATTCCCCAAAAAGAATCTAATCATAATTCCCTCCTTCCGCTCATAAAATCCCCTAGTAAGACAAACAAGTTTCTCTTTCCCTTATTCCTTTTATTTTCACACCACGTACTTCTTAAAAAGAGGTGGTTCAATGGCGGTTATTGCTTATAATGAGGCGGATGTGAACTTATTGGCAAGACTTTTAAGAGCAGAAGCAGAAGGTGAAGGCGATTTAGGAATGTTGATGGTTGGAAATGTTGGCGTAAACCGTGTTCGCGGTGACTGCCTTGATTTTAAAGACATTCGCTCCATCAACCGAATGGTTTTCCAATCTCCAGGCGGCTTTGAAGCAACACAAAAAGGCTATTTCTACCAAGGGGCAAGAGAAAGAGAAAAAAATTTAGCAAGAAAAGTAATTAAGGGCATGCGCTATCACCCTGCAAGCAACAGTTTATGGTTTTTTAAACCTGGGGGAGCCTGTCCTGCACAGTGGTATGATCAATGGAACAGCGGCCGCTACAAAGAACACTGCTTTTATAAACCTTCAGCCTCAGACTGTCCAACTGTTTATTAATTTTTTAATTTATAAATGAGCATTAAGGAGGGCTTTTATGAATTACTATAATCCAATGTATGGGCAATATCCTAATTATCAATACGGCGGCATGGGGGGAGGACAGCAAATGCCTCCAACACAAGCAGGCGGCACTATTCCAGGTACTCCGGGAGTTCCAGGAGTTCCTGCCGCACCAGGACAGTTGCCGATTGAGCAATCCTATATTGAAAATATCCTTCGCTTAAACAAAGGAAAAGTTGCAACCGTTTATATGACTTTTGAAAACAACCAAAAGTGGAATGCAAAAGTGTTTAAAGGGATTGTGGAAGCCGCAGGACGCGATCATATTGTTTTAAGTGATCCGCAAACAGGAAGACGTTACATCTTACTAATGGTTTATGTAGATTACATTACGTTTGATGAAGAAATTGAGTACAGCTATCCGCTTGACCAGGTAAGTACTTATTCTCCAAGATAAAAAATAAGAGGAGACACAGCACTTGTGTCTCCTCTTATTTTTTTATGTTATAACACTTTGAATGCCGCAAGCACAATCATCAGCCATGACGCTAAGAACGCGAGACCTCCAAACGGGGTAATCGCTCCTAAAATACTAATTCCTGACATGCTTAATACATATAAACTGCCTGAAAATAAAATAATACCAATAAACATAAGCCAGCCTGCCCATGTAATGATAGAAGTGGCTGCAAACTTCTCTGCCAATAACGCCACAAGCACTAATCCTGCTGCATGAAACATATGGTACTGCACACCTGTTTTATAAACAGCTAACATCTTCTCACTAAGCTTTCCCTCTAAGCCGTGAGCACCAAATGCACCGAGTGCGACCGCTAAAAAGGCATTCAATGCTCCTATTATTAAAAAGATCTTCATGTTTTTCGACTCCTATCCCGCTTATCATTCTTTCATGTTCATCATAAACAAAAGCTGAATAAAATTCCAACATTCTTATCAATTGTAGCAAACTCTTCACATTTTTCTTTCTATCTTTAACACTTTAAATGTAAGAAGACCTCACATTAATTTTTACAAATCAAATAGTTATGATAAAATAGTAGCGTTACTATTCTGAATTTATTTTAGCAAAGGAGTAGAAAATCATATGACATTACTAGATCAAATTCTTGAGCATAACGAACAATTCGTCGCAAAGAAAGAATACGAAAACTATCAAACAACAAAATTTCCTGATAAAAAGCTTGTTGTTTTATCATGTATGGATACACGCCTTGTTGAACTATTACCGCGTGCAATGAACTTCAGCAACGGTGATATTAAACATGTTAAAAATGCAGGAGCTATCGTTTCTCACCCATTCGGAAGTATTATGCGCAGCATTCTTGTTGCGATTTATGCGTTAAAAGCGGATGAAGTATGTGTCGTTGGACACCATGATTGCGGGATGGGAAGCATTAACCCTTCAGCAATTCTTGATGAAGCAATTAATCGCGGCGTTTCTGAGGAGATAATTGCAACAATGGAACACTCAGGAATTAATCTTCATGACTGGTTAAAAGGATTTAACAGCGTAGAAGAAAGCGTACAAAATAGTGTGGAAATGATTAAGAATCACCCACTTCTCCCAAGCGGCATATCCGTACACGGCCTTGTTATTGATCCAAAAACAGGACGACTTGATAAAGTAGTCGAAGGGTATTAAGAAAAGCGGAAGGTGCCTGGTTATCGGCGACAAGCATAAGGTAATCCGTCCAGAAGGCGTTTTTTGCCTTCTGGACGGATTACCTTATGACCTCGAGCCGATGGCACCTGCAGCTGGACATGATAGAAAAGCGGAAGTGCCTGCTCACCCCCGACAAGCAAATGTTCTTGCGACAAAAAGGTGCTTTTTTTCTTTATGGCGTAAGGTTATTTGACTCGAGGGGGTAGGCGCTGCAGCTGGACAATAATCAAAACCACCAGTGTGAACTGGTGGTTTGCTCTGCGGCTGAAAGCCTCTGTTACCGGCCTGGGCCTAAAAGGCCCGCTGAAAGGGTTTCCCTTCTGCACCACATTCACTCACTAATTCTAAAGAATTTCTTTAGTTCTTCCGATTTTTCTCTCCCGTAAATGGGTCATATTCTTCGAACAATG
>NZ_QOCW01000037.1 GCF_003318295.1 Bacillus taeanensis | reverse complement strand
TATATAAATTACTATAATAACAGACGTATTAAGCAAAAATTGGCCGGCATGAGTCCAGTTCAATACCGTATCCATACCTGCCAATTAGCTGCATAATATAAAACTCTAACTTTCGGGGGTCACATCATTTCCTGTCCCTCTGGCTTATTATAATCTTGGTAAACTACTGCATATAATCTATTAATTTCAAATTAGTGAAATCTTTTTTTCAAACACGCAACATTGCAGTATTGAGCGATAGAAAATGATAGATAGAAGGTGAGAAAATGGAAGCAATTGTCTTGGCAGCTGGGTATTCGAGCCGAGCGAATGCGTTTAAAATGACTTTACCTCTCGGGCAGATGACCGTGTTGGAGCAGACGATTTCTAAATTTGAAGGATTGTGCAGCAGAGTGATTGTCGTAGCCGGATTTCAAGCAGAAATGATCGAAGAGGAAGCTGCAAAAATCAGTCGTAAAAGTGTTTATTCATTTCAATTAAAGGTTGTTTATAATGAAAACTTTGACGAGGGCATGTTTCGTTCGATTCAAGAGGGCTGCAGTGAAATAAAGGATTCAAGCTTTTTTATCACACCCGGAGATTGTCCGCTTGTGAAAAAAGAAACGGTTCAGCTTATCGCAAAACACGAAGAAAACGTCGTGATTCCGAGCTTTCACTATAAAGGCGGTCATCCGATTAAATTATCAAGTGAAGTGAAGCAGACAATTCTTGAAACCGACCCGGAAAGTAATTTACGTGAGGTGTTAAACAGATACGAAAAAACATACATAACTGTAGACGATCCGGGCGTATTAATGGATGTGGATACGCCGGACGATTACGAAAAAGCGATTAAATATGATAAAGTTTAACTAACAGGGGAGCAAACGAGAAGAAGTCCGAGGTTAGCAGCAAGGAATGTTGAATCTTATATGGAAATCCACCCTTTGACAGCGGCGAAATATCGCATTTAAGACCAGTCATTAGTAAAAGTTGAATCAAGACGTGGAAGTATTACGGTTCGAAGTAAATGGTCAACGACGATTCGTCAAGATACTGTATTCGTGCCATTTCATTGGGGAGACTCGGAAAATGTGAATCGTTTAGTCTCAGATAACTTAGATCCGACATGCAAAATGCCTAGTTTGAAAGTGAGCGCTGTAAAAGTGAGTCCTGTTACTGATTTATCTTTAAATTAAGGTAGATGGAAGCCCTTTTTGCTGATCATTGCCTTCTATATTAAAGATTATTTTTGTGAAAACACAAGAGTGGACTTCTTAAGAGGATGTATAATTTTATTAACATGTAAATGAGTGGTTTGCTGTCGAATTAAAATAAAATAATAGAGCTCGAACAAGATAGGGAATTCCAAATTGTACTGGAATTCCCTAAACGTATATGTGGTTTTATATATTCGAAAGCTCATAAAGTTGGTCAAAAAAACTTTGTACCGTTATCTTTGAAATCTGATCATCCTTTTATGAAGTGGATGGTCAAAAAAACGTGTAATTGGATGGTCACTTTTTTTGTATGTTGTTTATTATAGAGATAAAAGTCAAGTATGTTCTTCATAGTTAACTTTAGCCTGCAAAAATAGATTGAGTGAGGTTAGAAGGTAAGTTTGAGTGTAAAACAAAGTAATTAAAAGAAAATAATACAATAATATGAATACTCCCACCACTTAATTTTCTGAGGAAGTTGTTTTGCGATTACTTGTTTCTGAAAGTAAACGAATGGGAGCAATGATTATAGAGTTATCCCGCTACTATAAGAAATACATCTAGAAAGTGACCAGCAATTAAACTATTTTAAAAGAAAAGATGTTCTAATTCTTTATAATAAAAATCCTTTTGGAAAGGGGGGATTAGAGTTGATGAAACTTGCATTTGTTCTAGTTACTATAATCTGTGTAGGGGCACTTCTTGGTACAATAGCGGTCGCAAAAACAGTGGACACTAACTACGGTAAATCCACTAAGAAAAACCTTAGTAGGTTATCCGTCATTTATGTATTTCTTATCTTATTCTTACTTATTGGAGTTGGTTGGTTTGCGTTTGCAAATTTATAGTTTTTTATATAATCGCAAAATATAGACAGACGATAAGGGTGAAGATAAGATGGAATGGAAGCCGGATCGTACAGATAAAAAGCCTATTTATAAACAAATTGTAGAGTATATTGAGCAGGGAATTTCGTCTGGAGAATTTTCTCCGGATAGCTCTTTACCATCTGAACGTACATTGGCAAAAGAGTTAGATGTCAACCGTAGTACAGTTGTAGCAGCATATGAAGAATTACAATCAATTGGATTAGTGGAGAGGAAGAAAGGAAGCGGCACGCGTATCAGTACAGATATATGGGGGATATCCCATAAACGAATACCGAATTGGGGTCGGTATGTAGAAGATGGTTCTTTCCTCCCTAACCTTCCTTTAGTGCAGCGAATTCGTACGGAAACGCAAAAAAATCACTTAATCAATCTGGCAAGCGGCGAATTGGCTCCAGATTTATTTCCAACTGATCAGTTTCATACAATTCTCTCGAAGCATCCATTTAATGGCCATCTAGGCTATGGTCACCCGCAAGGAAATGAGGTCTTAAGGGAAACCATCTCCAATCATGTAAAAGAGTATAAAAATATCGACATTAGTCCAGAGTCTATTCTTATTACATCTGGTGCGCAGCAAGCCCTTCATCTTATTGTTCAATGTTTACTTAAACCGGGAGATGCTGTGGCCATTGAGGATCCATCTTATTGTTTTTCTCTTCCTATCTTTCAGTCTGCAGGATTAAGAACATTCCTGCTGCCTGTAGATGAACACGGCGTAAATCCAGATGATATCATATCTTTACACAAGAAACACCGAATTCGAATGCTCTTTTTGAATCCAGATCATCAAAATCCTACAGGAACGAAACTTCATATTAACCGTCGTAAACGAATCTTAGAATTGTCATCAGAATTTGGCATTCCAATTATAGAGGACGACCCTTATAGTTTAACCTCTTTCAATGGAGAAATAGGCCCAAACCTAAAATCAATGGACTATAACGGCAATGTTTTATATATTAGTTCGTTATCAAAAATTGCAGCGTCAGGATTACGAATTGGATGGATTATTGGGCCTCAAAAGGTTATTGAACGCTTAGCAGATGCTAAACAGCAGGTAGATTTTGGGCATAGTGTTTTTCCTCAGTGGGTAGCAAATGAATTTTTAGGTTCCGTGCATTTTAATGAACATATTTTGATGCTTCGAAAACGGCTCAAAGAGCGAAGAGATGAAATGATTTCAGCGTTAAATGAATTTCTAGGTAGCCAAGTGGAGTTTTTTGTTCCAGAAGGTGGAATTCATATGTGGTGTAAATTAAATGCTCCCATTGATGACTATCATTTGCTCGAGAAATCGATGGAAAAAGGAGTAGCCTTCGTTCCGGGAAGTGTTTTAGCTTCAAAAAAAGGATATGTGCGCTTTACTTTCGGTAGGGGCGAGACTCACTTAATTCGAGAAGGTATTTCAAGATTTGCGGATGCATTAAAAAGTATTCAATCCGATCAACAGATATAAGGCATGTATTAAATATTTTTTTATAAAAATCTGCATAAATAGACTTACTAAGAAGCGATTCATGATCTTTTCATGAATCGTTTTTTGTTTTTAGACAATCAACAGTGTTTCCGACCTTATTTTTGTTTTACGGTGCTAACTGGATGGTGGAAATATCCCCGTATTGGATGGTTTCTTTTGTTTTATTTTTATTATCATAATAAGAAAGACAATACGTTATCAACGAGATGTATACTGATTTTGGTTGAAAGGAGTTTTTTTAACATGGTAAATCGAACTTTAAAAGCGTCAGAAGGGTCTCCAAGTGATGTCGAGCGAATTAAAAAAGAAAGTAATTATTTACGCGGTACGTTGGTGGAATCCATGCTAGAGCCAATTAGTGCCGGGATTTCCGAGGATGATAATCGGCTGATGAAATTTCACGGCAGCTATTTACAGGATGATCGTGATCTTCGCAATGAACGCCAAAAACAAAAACTGGAACCTGCATACCAGTTTATGGTACGTGTCCGCAGACCAGGTGGTATCGCAACACCGAATCAATGGCTTGTTTTAGATGACCTTGCCCGAAAGTACGGAAATGGTACTTTAAAATTATCGACACGCCAAGCGTTTCAAATGCATGGAATTGTCAAATGGAATATGAAAAAAACGATGCAGGAAATCAATGCTGTTCTTATGGATACGATTGCGGCGTGCGGCGATGTTAACCGAAATGTGATGTGTAACCCCAATCCATATCACTCTGAAATTCACGGCGAAGTGTATGAATGGGCAAAAGTATTGAGCGATCGATTATTGCCGCGTACAAGAGCATACCATGAAATTTGGCTGGATGAAGAAAGGATAGCCGGTACTGCCGATATAGAAGAAATTGAACCAATGTACGGACCGCTTTATTTGCCGCGAAAATTTAAGATCGGTATTGCGGTTCCGCCATCGAATGATATTGATGTCTTTTCTCAGGACATTGGTTTTATTGCAATCACTGAAAAAGACAAGCTTGTTGGATTTAATGTGGCAATTGGCGGTGGAATGGGAATGACACATGGTAATAGAGAAACCTATCCCCAGATTGCAAAGGTCATTGGTTTCTGTACACCAGATCGCATCTATGATGTGGCGGAAAAGATTATTACCATTCAACGTGACTATGGCAATCGCTCCAAGCGCAGCAATGCTCGTTTCAAGTACACCGTAGACCGACTCGGGCTCGACACAGTTAAAGCTGAACTGGAAAGCAGACTTGGCTGGAGTCTTGAGGAAGAAAAAACGTACCATTTTGATCATAATGGGGATCGTTACGGCTGGATAGAAGGCGTTCAAGGAACATGGCATTTTACACTGTTCGTTGAAGGAGGGCGTATCAAGGATTATGATGATTACAAGCTGATGACCGGCTTGCGTGAAATTGCTAAAGTCCATACTGGTGATTTCCGTCTAACTCCTAATCAGAACTTGGTCATTGCTAATGTTTCAAGCGAGAAAAAGAAAGAGATTAACAAATTGATTGAACAATATGCTTTGACAGATGGCAAACGCTGCTCGGCACTTCGCCGCAGTTCGATCGCATGTGTTGCTTTTCCAACATGCGGTTTGGCAATGGCAGAAGCAGAACGTTATTTGCCTGTTTTGATTGATAAAATTGAGACAATTATCGATGAGGTTGGTCTAAGAAATGAAGAAATTACAATCCGAATGACTGGCTGCCCAAATGGTTGTGCCCGCCATGCGCTTGGAGAAATTGGCCTTATCGGAAAATCGCCGGGCAAATACAATATGTATCTAGGTGCAGCATTTGATGGAAGCCGCTTAAGCAAATTATATCGTGAGAATATTGGCGAAGAAGAAATTTTAAACGAATTGCGTGTACTCCTTCCTCGCTATGCGAAGGAGCGGAACGCAGGCGAACATTTCGGTGACTTCGTTATTCGCGCCGAAATCGTTAAAGCAACGACAGACGGAACCAACTTTCATGATTAAGATAAGTTCGAGACAGGAGTGATTAATAAAGCTAGCAATAACGCTAATTATAGGAGTTTTATCTCTAATTGCTACGCTTATGTTAGATGGGGAAATTGACAAAAAATACAATCATTCTGCTAAGAAAAATGTTACGAGTTTAACACTAATCTATGTAAGTGCAATTGTTGGACCCCTTATCGCGTTAGTATCATATATGCATCATAGCAATATTGTTCAATAACTTTTCTAGCATGAAATCAAGTCAGGATAAATGGAGATGATTCGTATGACGTGGGATATTATTATCATAACTATAGTAATAAGTTTAATAAAAATATTAGTAACCTGCCTTCCAACTGGTGCAGTTGAATGGCTCCTAAATAAGTTTAGTACACATACTAGGTTAGAACCTGGAGATGTTATCATTACTAAAAATGAGAAACCGTTAGCAGATAATGAAAAGATACAGGTCATTAACGATTTTAATAAGGCGACTTTTTTTGAAAAGCACTGCATTTATCCTGGTAATGAGGAAAGCTTTTTAAATCCAGAGTGCAAAGAAGCCCCCTTTGTAATTAAAACAAAAAACGGTAAGAAGGATGTTATTTTATTTGTTTACACTTATAACGATCATGTTTATGTAGCTAAACAATATCCAAAGAAAGTAATTGCATATAGTTTATTATCTGACAACCTACAACACCATGCTAACGTTATTGAGAACTAATTAGTTGTTGATAAAGGCTGGACTGTTAACACTAATTAAACTAGCATCGAATGATTCAAAAGGCAATAGAAGCTGTCCCGAACAATCTGCTAGGAATCAACGGCTAACCTGATGATAATACTGCGAACTTAAAGGAAGGATGAGTTTAGAATGACCAATCAACAATCGAACGTACGAGTAGCTGTTGTCCAGGCAGCTTCTGTTATTATGGAACGGGATAAAAGTACGGAAAAAGCGATTTCGTTAACGATGCAGGCTGCAGAAAAAGGAGCTAATATTGTTGTGTTTCCTGAAGCTTTTATTCCTGCATATCCAAGAGGTCTTTCTTTTGGAACAAGTGTTGGCAGCCGTTCTCCCGAGGGACGAAAGGATTGGCTTCGTTATTGGGAAAATGCTGTCTCTGTACCAAGCAAAACGACTGAACTATTAAGGGAAGCAGCTCGTAAGGCTGGAGTCTATCTCATTATTGGTGTTATTGAAAGGGATAATGAGTTTAGTAGAGGAACTCTTTACTGCTCTGTTTTATTTTTTGGTCCAGACGGTACTTTACTTGGAAAACATCGTAAATTAAAGCCGACTGGTTCAGAACGATTAATTTGGGGAGAAGGGGATGGTAGCACACTTCCTGTTTTTGATACACCGTATGGCAAAATAGGGGCACTCATCTGCTGGGAAAATTACATGCCGCTGGCAAGAGCAGCAATGTATGCGAAAGGCGTTCAAATTTATATAGCTCCTACCGCAGACTCAAGAGAATTATGGCAATCTACTATTCGTCATATCGCTGCAGAAGGAAGATGTTTTGTTCTATCTTGCAATCAGTATGTAACAAAGGATATGTACCCAACTGATCTAGAATGCTATCAAGAACTTGCTTCTTCTCCTCATGAAATGTGTACGGGAGGAAGTGCCATCGTCGAACCGCTAGGTGAATATATTAAAGAACCTGTCTTTGGCCAAGAAGATATTCTTATAGCTGATCTTGATTTACGTCATATTGCTTACAGTCAATTTGATTTTGATGTAGTAGGTCACTATTCAAGACCAGACGTCTTTCACCTAATAGTAAACGAGGAGAAACGAGAGAGTGTAAATTGGTTAAAGTAAATGGGTCTAAAGTAGGTTACTAATATGACATGGGTATTGTATTTTCTCCACAGTATAGGAACTATTTATTCTCGATAGTCTTTCGTTTTATTAACGCAGCTTGATTCGATTACTTTTCTAGGTCGAATCAAGCTGCATTTTTATTTTATTATTCTGTTAAGAAATATACCATAATTATGTAAAGGTTTCTGAAATAAAAATATAATTAAATATAACGAACTACTTAACTAAAAATTGATCATAAAATACCATTTTCATTTATAAACTTGAAGGAAGAGGAATTATCAATAGTATATCCCTTATAAAAACGAGTCGAAGGGTGTTGTTGCCATGAGTCTTAAAGACATAAGCACCTCAGTTCCTAAAAAGGATCATAAAGGTAAAGTATCGGGTCAGCTTCCTTATATTAGTGATGTGAAAGTGGGAAATATGGTCTATGGTGTGCTGTACCGTTCGCCGATTGCATATGGGAAAATCAAATCAATACTATTACCCCACCTTCCAAAAGGCTATGAAGCGGTTGGCGCAGAACATATCCCGGGACCCAATTATGTAAAAATCATTCAAGAAGATCAGCCCATTTTTGCGAATGAGTGGGTTAATTATATTGGTGAGCCAATTCTCATGCTTACTGGAAAAGACCTTAATATTTTGTACAAGTTGTTAGATGAAGTGAAAGTTGAATTTGAAGAACATCAGGCGATTTATACATTAGAAGAAGCGATCAAACAACGATCAGAAGCGACAGATTTGGCAAGCTATGAATTTGGAGAAAGCTTGGAAACTATTGCAGCGATCGAACAGGGAGCTCATCAAATCGTTGAAGAAGAATATGATACAGGTTATCAGGAGCATGTTTACCTTGAGCCGCAGGGAATGCTCGGTATTTATAAGGAGAATGAAATCATCGTCCAAGGATCGATGCAGTGTCTTTATTATATAAAAAATGCCTTACTAAGCGCATTAGCGTGCGGTGACGATGAAGTTCGCGTTGTCCAAAGCCCGACCGGCGGAGGTTTTGGCGGCAAAGAAGATTATCCTTCGATGATGGCTTGTCACGTAGCTGTTGCGGCAAAAGCCGTTAAAAAATCGGTGATGCTCGTGTTCGACCGTTCTGAGGATATGCTCGTGACGACGAAAAGGCATCCAGCCAAACTTAAATATCGAACGGCGCTTGACAAGGAAGGCAATATTTTAAGTATGTGTGTCAACATTTTCTTAGACGGCGGAGCGAATACGGGATTGAGTGCTGTCGTCTTGCAACGCGCCTTAATAAACAGTGCCGGTGTTTATAAGATCCCCCATTTTCATGCAAAAGGTTATGTTTTAAAAACGAATACCGTTCCAAACGGTGCTTTCAGAGGCTTCGGTGCGCCGCAAAGCTTTGCCGGAATTGAAAGTCATATCGGTCATCTTAGTAAACTAGCAAACATTGAACCGCTTCAATTTAAACGAAAATACCTCGTCAAACAAGGCGACCCCACGATCACAAAAGGCGAATTCCGCGATCCAATTTTAATGGAAGACATGATTGAAGACTTGCTCAACACGTCAGACTACAAAAAGAAAAAAGCAGACTTTCAGCGTCTCAACCAACAAAATATGCGCTATAAAAAAGGAATCGGAACGTCGCTGTTTCTCCACGGCTGCGGCTTTACTGGGAGCGGTGAACGAGATCATATTAAAGCAGAGGTCAAGCTTTTTAAGTCAGCGGACGACCAGGTTTCACTTAAAATCTCAAATTCTGACATGGGACAAGGTATTTTAACGACGCTTTCCAAAATTGTTGCGAAAGAACTGGATCTTCCGTACGAAGCGGTTTTGTATCCGTATCCTGATACGAAAGAAGTTCCTGACTCTGGTCCGACTGTCGCCTCTCGTACGACGATGATTGTCGGTAAACTGCTTGAACGGGCCGCGAAAAAATTGAAAACACAGTGGCAAACAGGAGTGGAACAGGAAGTGGTCGAACATTATGTGCACCGTGAAATGATTCCTTGGGACGAGAAAACCTTCACCGGCGATGCTTATCCGGCTTATTCATGGGGCGTGAATATCGTCGAAGTTGAAGTGGATGCGTTCACAGGCAATATAAAGCTGGAAAACGTCTACGCCAATTATGAAGTTGGCAAAGTGATCGATGAACGGATTATGAAAGGTCAAATTGACGGTGGATTGGCGCAAGGGTTAGCGTACGGTTATTTGGAAAAGATGACGTCAAAGCAGGGGAAAATCCAGCAAAAAAGCATCTCGGATTATGGCCCGCCAACGTCACTGGACATTGTAACAATCGAAAGCAAGATCTTTGATAACCCTTATGCAGATGGGCCATACGGGGCAAAGGGTGCAGGTGAATTAACGTTAATCGGAGGTGCCCCGGCAGTTCAAGCGGCAATCGAGGATGCCCTAAACACTTCTTTTTCGCAAATTCCAGTGACACCGGAAGTAATTATTGAAACTCTTTGGTTGAAAGAAGGTGAAGGAGTTTGATTGAATTTACACTAAACGGAAAAAAAGTGAAAACGGACGCTTCTCCTGCAGCAAGATTACTAGATTTATTACGAGAAGAGTTTGAATTAATCGGAACGAAGGAAGGCTGCGGGGAAGGCGAGTGCGGAGCGTGCAGTGTGTTTGTGAATAACCTTCTGCAAAACAGCTGCTTGATTCCGATTGGTTCACTGGCCGGTGCTGATGTTAGAACGATCGAAGGAATTCTTGAAACCGAACAATTTAAAATTTTAGATGAAAGCTACTCGACTGCCGGGGGCGTGCAGTGCGGCTACTGCATTCCGGGGATGATTATGGCAAGTGCCGCGTTGTTATCGAAAAACCCTCACCCAACAGAAACTGAAATTCGGGAAGGCATTTCCGGAAATCTGTGCCGCTGTACCGGCTACAACATGATTGTTGATGCGGTTAATTTAGCAGCGAAAAAAGGGGACGGCTTATGGCAGAAAAAATAACCGCATATCGCTTCGATTCGTTAGACGAAACACTAAAGAGGATGAATAAAGAAAACTGTGCCATCATCGCCGGCGGCACTGATGTGATGGTGCTTCATAAAAATCGCAGAGGCGTCCCCCCGAACATTCCGAAACCGATTGTTTTTATTGATCATCTTTCTGAATTAAAAAAAGTCTATCAAAATCAGCAAGACCTCCACATCGGAGCCTGCTGTACGTATAGTGAATTACTTGAACATCCGCTTATTCCTGCTGCCTTAAAGAAAGCGATGAAAGAAATTGCGGCCCCGGCAATCAGAAATCGGGGAACGTTAGGCGGTAATATTTGCAACGCCTCTCCAGCCGGTGACACACTTCCATTATTATATGTATACAATGCTAAGCTTCGGCTTCGTTCTGTCAATGGTGACCGGACGCTTCCGATTAGTGATTTTATTCAAGGACCGCGGCGGGTCCAGCGCTTTGACAATGAAATCGTAACGGAGATTATTTTACCGTCTGTATTGGAAAAAGATTCTCATGTTGTTTTTGAGAAAGTCGGCAACCGCAATGCCGATGCGATTGCCAAAGTAACGTTTGCGGGTTTGATCCGGATCAGCAAAGACCAAATTGATGACATTCGCTTTTCCTTCGGGACGGTTGGACCGACGATGGTTCGTTCGGTTGATATTGAAAAGAAGCTGATTGGAAAAACGATCCCATTAGCCGATGCAGACATAGGTAAGGTTGTGAAAGAATTCGATAATCTCATTAAACCAATTGACGATCAGCGCTCTACTGCCGCTTACAGAAAAATCGTTGCCTTAAATCTTTTACGTTATTTTCTCAGCTTAAAGCAATCTCAAACGAATTGATTTTTTCAAAAAAGGGGGGAGAGTTATGCAGCTGATGGAAAAAGTGGCGATGCTGACCCGTCAAAATGAAACGTTTGCTTTAGCAATGATTATCGAATCAAAAGGTTCTACTCCGAGGCATGTTGGCAAAATGATTGTATACCGTGATGGGTCGATTGAAGGAACTGTCGGAGGAGGACTCGCTGAATATTATGTAATCGAAGAAAGTGTTAAAGCGATCCGAAACGGTCAATCGAAAATCGTTGAATATAAATTGAATAAACATGCCAAAGACGGCATTTCTATGAACTGCGGCGGTACGATACGAGTTTTTATTGAAGTGTATACAAACAGACCTGAACTCGTACTCGTTGGAGCCGGTCATTTAGGCTATGCGATGGCAAAGCTCGCTGATTTCCTTGACTATCCTTACTGCATTGTCGATGATCGGGTTGATTATTGTACTAGGGAACGCTTTCCGAATGCGGCAAACCTGTTTGTAAATGAGAATATTGGCAAGGCATTACATGAAGCCAATTTAAATGAAAATTCCTATGTGCCGATTTTTACAAAAGATTGCGATGATATTGCCTTAAAAACGGCTCTCCAATATCCGTGTGCCTATATTGGAATGGTCGCTAGTAAACGCAAAATCATCAACATCTTTGAAAAATTAAAACGGGAAGGCATCACCCAAGAACAGTTAGACCAAGTTCATTCTCCAATCGGCTTGGAAATCGGCTCGGAAACGTCTGAAGAAATCGCCATCAGCATTATCGGCGAAATTATCAAAGTAAGCAGGGAAAAAAAGCCTATTAAAGTGAAACAATTAAATAAGTAGAATTAAAGGTAGACGCCTTTACATATAAAAGGCGTCTACCTTTTTTAGTTGGGAAATAGGGACAGGACTTTCCAAAAATAATACTTGGAGAAAGATGCCTGTCCCCGTGGCTTTGAATTATTTTCTGAGCGTCTGATTTTTTGAATCCAAAACATTAGCCGTTAAAAATGGATATAGTTTAAAATCTGTAACTGGAGTAATCTTTTAAAAAAGGTCGCTATTTGTTAATGCCGTAGTAGACTTATACTGTGCAGTATATCATTGACTTTGTAAAAGAAAGAAAGCTAAAGAAGTCATCAGAAACTTAACAGAAATTAGCAAGTTGATATTTATGTTTCCTCGATCAATGAGGAAGTTTTTTTAATTATATATTTTGTAAAAACAATTCATAACTCATATGTGAAAGCTACCCATCATATAATAGGTCAAAAATGTGATGGAGAGGTTTTTTATGTGGAATAGCAAGTATTTAAAAAGTATTATATCTGCATTTCTACCACCTTTTGCTGAAATTATTGAATTAGAGACACCTCTAAAAGAACCAGCAGTAAGAACAGCAGATTTAGATGGAGATAGCATATTAGAGGTTATAGGAGCTTTTTATTGGCATGGGGAGAACTATATCATCGTTTTAAAATGTTATTATGGGACTTGGCAAGTCGTCAATATTATTAAAGGAAAAGGATATAATATAACCTATTTTGGAACTGCACCAGTCACTGGTAAATACAAAAATAACCTAGTAGTAGGATGGCAAGTTGCATCCATCTGGTCAGATCTTAGCGTTTATGAATGGACAGGTAGTGGCCTTAAGGATTTAATTACTGGGAATAAATATTACAGCATGATAGAAGTAAGAGATATCGAGAAAGAAGATGGGCTATATGAATTAGCTTTATGGATTCATGATACAGGTAACGCTTATCGAGTAGAAATATTCAGGTGGTCAGGAGATAAATTCATATTGGCATTTGATGTTTATCCTCATTATTTCAAAAAAGTGGAAAGGTATTATAAAAAGATTTTAAAAGAAAAGAACTCCACCACTTATTGGTATTATTTAGCGGATGCACAAATGAAAATAGGAAATACCGAAGAAGCACTTAAGTCTATTGATAAGGCTTTATCCTTTGAATATCCATATCCATCTAAAGAGGAACTTATGAAATTAAGAGAGGAGCTTATGAAGTTAAGAAATCAACTATGTAAGTATGAGTCTTTCGTGAATAAAGATGAGATAGGTTTATCCTCTATTAAATACATTTGCTCCGAAACACAAAGAGATATCAAACTTGAAAAGGCTTTGATTAAAGAATTTCAATTAGATAAGTATCAAGAAAGGGCAAGATATTACTATAATAAGGTAGATCTTGATGAAGATGGTAAACCTGAAATATTCGCTTATCTGGTAGGATCTTATTTATGTGGCACCGGTGGATGTAGTGCAGCTATTTTTAAAGAAAAAAATGAAAACTATCATTTGCTGGCAAGATTTAGTATTGTTAATAATCCTGTCATTATTAGTGATAGCAAAACAAGAGGATATAAAGATATCGTTATGAATGTTTATGGAGGAGGTATCGTACCCTTCTTTGCACGGCTTAAATATGATGGTACAACATACCCAAGTAATCCATCCATTCAACCGAAAGTAGAACCTGGTACGAAACTAGATGGTGTAGCAATTGTTGCAGATGATATTGGTGTAAGTCCTGGTATTGCACTGAACATCTTTAATAATTAAAAATTTATTTTTAGTAGAGTAATATCTTATAGTGGCTGCTACACAGTACAACGAAATTATGCAATAGCTCTATACAGTAATTATAAGAAAAATAATTAATTTCTCAAAATATGTTGAGATTGTGAGGAGTATAAATTAATAGTTATTATAATCAACATACAGACAGGGATATACAGACAGGGATGTGAATCCTAACTGACCAACGGGGACAGCTCCACTGGTCTAATAGTTGAACCAATCTGCCTGTCCCCTGGCTTTCGGTAAAGAAATATATATATGATTTACTGCTGAGACAAGCATAAATAAGTGGTATTATACTAATATGGGGAGGGCTATACGAATGGATACGATAATTTTTGACGTTGATGATACACTATATGATCAAGCGCAATCTTTTCATAGAACTGTGAGGAAGCTGTTTCAAGAGCCATTTACAGACGAAGAAATTGATCAATTATATAAAGCGAGTCGTAAGTATAGTGAGATTTTATTTGATCAAAGTGAAGCGGGTGAAATCTCACAATTTGAATGGCAGACCGGACGAATTATTGCTGCCTGTAAGGACTTTAACATTCCTATCGATACGGAAAAAGCGGTTATTTTTCATGAAACGTATGCTGCTGAACAAAACAACATTACATTGTTTCCGGAAGTAGAAGAGCTGCTAAATACACTTTACAAAGAAGGAAAACAGCTTGGGATTCTTACAAATGGTGAGGAAAAACATCAAGCAATGAAAATTAAGCAGCTTGGCCTTAGTCGCTGGATTCCAGCAGAAAAAACTTTTATTTCTGGAACGATTGGCCATGCAAAGCCAAAAAGAGAAGTCTTTGATTTTATTGAAGAGAAAATGGACCTTGATCAAACCAAAACAGTTTATATCGGAGATAATTTTGAAAAAGATATTATCGGAGCAAAACAAGCAGGCTGGCAGGCGATTTGGATGAATCATCGCAAGAAAGATTTACCAGAGGATGCTATCTATAAACCAGATAAAGAAGTACATAATGCCAAAGAGCTATTAGATTTTATTTGTAAAAAAGCTTAGGCCGTAATGCTAGGAATCAGTGATTTCATTAAACGTGTTATAATACAAGAAACAAAAACGGAGTAATTATAACGGAGTGATTATAATGGAAGACACTTTGAAGCAAATACTTGGTGAACTTCAAAAAATGAATCAACGACTTGATCGTTTAGAGGAAGGGCAAGAAAGACTTCAAACAGGACAAGATTAATTGAAAGATAACCTTATCAGCGGATTTGGCCCATACTTTGAACAAATTGAGAAACACATCGATGCAAAAACTTTTGAACTAAAAGATACATTAGAGGACCAACAACGGTTATTGATACTTTAGCAGCTTGTTCGATTAAGCATGAAAGTGAAATAAAAGACTTTAAACGCATATTGAAAAACCAGTAAGGAGCGGTTAATGCTCCTTCTTTCTTTTTATTGTGGAAACTTTTTTATTAGAAACTTCGTATTTAAAGATAAGGGATATTTAAATAATTTACTGAAACAGAAAGCGGAGGAAAACCAAATTGTTTTTAGAAGTGGATATTAAAGAAGCAGGCTATTCTCCTGATTCACCCGTTTTACAAGATACTAAATTTTCGATTCATTCAGGGGAACTTGTAGGCTTGATTGGTCCGAATGGGGCAGGGAAAAGTTCAACAATCAAATCAATACTCGGGATTTTAAGCGATGTAAAGGGAAAGATCACTGTAAGTGAATATGCGTACATACCGAAAAGACCGATTTTTTATGAGGGATTAACATTGTGGGAACATATCGATTTTCTTTTCTCTACTTTACATGTTGATGAGAAACAATTTAATGAAAAAGCGAATGAGCTGCTGAAACTCTTTCACTTATCTTCTGTAATTCATCATTATCCAACGAGTTTTTCAAAAGGAATGCAGCAAAAAGTGATGTTAATTCTTGCTTTTTTGAAACAGCCGGATTTATACATCATCGATGAACCGTTTATGGGACTGGACCCAAAAGCGATGAATAAGCTATTACAAATGATAAAAAAAGAAAAGGAAAAAGGTGCGGGTATATTAATGTGCACCCATGTACTTGATACTGCTGAAAAAATTTGTGATCGATTTGTGCTTGTTTCAAACGGCAAATTGATTATCGAAGGAACACTTGACGATATTCGCAAAGAAAGTGGCTTAAAACAAGGTTCGCTTTTAGATTGTTTTGATGTTCTCACAGAGAGTGAAAACGATGACTAGTAAGAAGCTGTTTTTTAAACGAGTAACAGAAGAATATAAGTTCCAATGGGGAGTAATACGTTCTGTTTTCGATTGGTCGATTCTTGTCTATTTAGTTATCCCAACCATTATTATGGTGCCATTTTTATATCAAGACGCCTGGCAGTTTATCCACTTTTATTGGAATGAGAATATTCCTTTTTCAATTCTATTATTTGCAGTGCTGCTGCTTGCCTTAAGAGGAAATTTTAGAACGTACCTTATGGAAGCTGATTTACTTTTTCTCATCCAAAGAAAAACAGTGATTCAACAGTTAAAGCAGTATAATTTTCTATTATCAGCACTGCAGTTAGCGGTAGGTTTAGCTGTGATCATGATTGGGATACTGCCGGTTTTAATACTAGTTTACAATTTTTCGCCACTAGATGTGCTGTACCTATATCTAGCAGTGAGCGGTTTTCGCTTTTTGACATTAACGATAAAGAAGATTGTTACCAGCAGCCTAATGAAATGGCTCTTCCTTTCGTTGACGTTTAGTTTGGTCTTTGTTTTGATTGTATTTACAGAGCCTTTCCTATACGGAATGGGCAGTCTAATATGTATACTTTTTATTGTGATTTATCATTTAACGAAAGAAACGAAAACGAATCGTTGGTTTTCAAAGGAAATAGAAATTGAGGAAGCGGAACGAAGCAAATATATTAAACTTATTTTGAACTTTTCAATGGAAGTAGAAAAAGAATCAAGCGCAAGTACCCAACATAAAAAACCACTTCTTTACTTTCCGAAATCAAAACGAATGTATAAAAGACGAAATAAAAAGAACGGATTATTGGAGCTTTTATTCAAAGCTTTTTTTCGCAATAAAAAACATGTTACGATGTACTGTCAGCTTCTACTTATTACAAGCTCAGCAATCATCGTATTGCCAATTTGGCTAAAATGGATTTTGTTTGTCATTTTTAGTTTCTTTATGCATTCCTGGCTGCGGGCCTTGTACCATAAAATGCTTGCAGATCCTTTTTTAAACGTGATTCCTTATGAGAAAGAATTGTCAAAACCAGTATGGGATCGCTTTAAAAGATTGCTTTATGTTCCGCCTGTTGTATTAGCGGGTGTGTTGACTTTATTACTTACGATCCTTTCAATGTGATTTAGCTGGTAAAATGCATATAAAGGGTGGATTTCTATGAAAATTAAGAGGGGAAAATTTATGATGATGGTCATTATCATTTTTTTATTTTTTGTAATAGCTATTGTTTCAAACTATCACTCACTGGAAAACGCGAAAAGTGCTTGTGTGGAGAATTATAAGACATCTAACGTTGAACAAGGTTTTCTAGCAATGAATTGGAATGTTACTTGTGAATGATACATTCAAAAACATAACAAGAATTTACATTTCCTTGTTGTATCCATTTGATTTAGAAAAAAGAATGATCCAATCCTTCTTCGCAATTCTTTTTGGTTTATTTAATTTAGCATCTTGCTGGGAGATGCTTTTTATTTTGTTGAAAAAGCTTCATTACTACACAATAGAGGAGTTTCGATCAAAAACTCTAGAACCAACAGGGGATTTTTTCTTTGCTTGGTTTTTCCATGTGCTCCTTTGGCTTTTAACAGTGTCCAGTTTCAGCACCTATCCCCTCGGGTCAAATAACCTTACGCTGTAAAGGGAAAAAGCGCTTTTTCGTTGTAAAAACATTTGCTTATCGGAGGTGATGAGGGCGCTTCAGTTTTTCTTAGAAAATACCTTTTGGAAATTAGTCGCGATTTTTACCAAAAATGAATATATAGAGTAAAAGCCTAACAGGAGTAGATATCATTGGACAAACAAACTAGCCGCTTTAGATGGGTTGTATTTGCTTCGGTATTATTTACGTATCTATTAATTTCGAGCCAGCGAACCGCTCCGGGATTGATTACAAACCAAATAATGCTCGACTTTAATGTTACCGCAACAACGATTGGACTGCTGACAAGTATTCAGTTTTTTGTGTACACCGGTTTGCAAATTCCAATGGGGATGATGGCTGATCGATTTGGACCAAATTTCTTTCTCATTGTTGGGGCACTCCTTACCGGCATCGGTACAATGATTTACAGCCTCGGTACCCATGAATTTGTCTTATTTTTTGCGAGAATTTTAACAGGAACAGGAGATGCGACAATTTGGGTGAATATGGTGTTAATTTTAGGTCAATGGTTTAATGCGAAGGAATTTCCAAAGTTAATTGGTATCACCGCCATGACAGGAAGTTTTGGTTTTCTTTTGGCAACCGTTCCTTTTTCTTTAGTAATCGATTTATTTGGTTGGCGGATCTCATTTTTTTCAGCGGGACTGCTCATCTGTTTATGCGGCATTCTTCTTTATTTTGTTCTCTTAAAAAAGCCAAAACAACCGTTATTCTTTAAAAGAGAAAAACCGCGGGAAAACACAGTGGCTTTACTGCGAAGAATTTTTTCAAGCTGCCAAGCATGGGCATTATTTTGCACTCACTTTGGAATTGTTGGAACGTATGTTGGATTTATTAGCTCGTGGGGAGTGCCCTATGGGATGAATTTGTATAACATGACCCGTTCAGATGCGAGTCAGCTGTTGATGATTGGTCTAATCGGTGCCCTAATTGGTGCACCTCTGTCTGGCTGGATTTCGAGTCGGCTGCAGGCTATTAAAAAGCCGTATGTTGTTGTGCATTTCATTCTTTTAGTAAGTTGGTCTATTTTTCTTTTATTTCAGGGAAATCCACCGTTTTTCTTAGTTGTTATGCTTTTCTTTATTATCGGCCTTGCATATGGAGCCAATGCCTTAACGTTTGCTGCTGTGCGGCAATCTTTTCCTTTAAAAGAAGCCGGTATAGTTTCCGGATTTGCGAATACTGGGGGCTTTCTAAGTGCCGTCCTGCTGCCGAGTATTTTTGGAAAAGTATTGGATCATTTTCAAGCTGTTTCGGGCAGTATAAGTGATGGTTATTATTATGGTTTCATCACTCCGGTTATTTTCTCGATGATTGGCTTAGTTGGAGTGGGGCTTTTAAAGGAAAACCGTCAGCTGGAGAAAAGTAAAACCAATATGACTTTTATTATAAATCGTGACGATAAATAACTGTGCTCTACCGGTATCATATTTGAAGAAGGAAGTATGGCTATTATTATTGAGGTAAAGGTTCAGAGGATTCACCAGGTGATGAATTCTAGGAGAAGATCACGAATGGCTTATGTGGCATGGTGAAAAGAAGTTAAGTTTTAATCATGTTTTTTCTTTTATTAAATGGAGTTATATTGGAATCAATAACGATATAATATCGGCAATTATTAATAAAATTTTTTTGTGAAATAAAAAACACCCAGCCCTAGCCAAAAGGTGGCGGGGAAAGGTGTTTTTTCCTTGAGTGTTACCAGCCCTGGCCAAAAGGTGGCGGGGAAAGCAACACTCAACGATACTATTTGTTATTATAAAGATAATATACATTACTATTTATGTCAATAGGTGCAAAAGGTGAGGAGATTATCATGTTTTTAATTTTTTTCGATGAGTCAGGTAAATTGGATGATGACAGTACATATTCATATTATGGCGCATTTGGTGCTAGTCAAAGTACTTTAAAACAAATTGAGAATGATGTTAAACAGGTTTATCAGAGTTTAAATACAAAAAGTGAAATGCACTTTTCGAAGTTAAAAGATGATAAATATATGAATAAATATTTTCATTCTTTATCAAAAGTACTCACTTATGATGATATTTATATCAACATTTTTATTGTAAATAATAATGAAGCAAAGTTATCTGCAGAGAAACTAAGAATTAGTATATCTGAACTTCGGAGCTTATTATATGTGAAAATTCCAGAAAGACTTTATTACGGAATGACAAGAAGATTACAAGATATTTCTAGCATTAACATTTATGTTGATGAGAATGAAGAGTATGCTCCTTTATATGAAAAAATTCAAGATCAAATGAATGCACATGCAGTTTATAGAAAAAAAGGCTATAAAATTGAAGGTGTAGAGCCATTAGATTCAGAAACATCAATTCCTCTTCAAGTTATTGATGTTTTTCTGGGAATGGTCGGTTTTCTTATAGAAGAAAATTATTTCCCTCAAACCCGAAAATTAAAACCAGGTGTCAGTAAACAAATTCAAAGTGAGTTAATTTATAGACTTCTTACGGAAAACGATTATCTTAAGAAATTACAAGAAAAAGTTACCCTTTATAAGTGGGAAGGCGATAATGAAGAACTTGATAAACTACCTTTTAGTAATTTTATTTCTCGATTTTTAGTATATAAAACACAGTTTGATATTCAAGAGATGAATAGGCTGCAAAAAATATTATTAGAAAATGAAAATATAGAAGACACTAAGCAGCTGCGAAAGCTTTTAGGGTATGGAAACAGTCAAGTACGGACTTTCTTAGGCTATAAAAATGAAATTGAAGGACGAGGTAGAAACTATAAGTTTATTTAATTACGATGATGTATTCACATTGACGGGGGAGCTAGAAGATATTCAATCAGAAGCTTCAGCCGGTAATATTCAGCAAGTAAGGAAAAAGCACCTCAGCAGTGTCGGGAATGGTAAAATAATAAGATTTGAAACGAGGAGAGACCATCATGCTGACAATTCAATGTACAAAAAAACTTGCAAGTGAGATACTTGTACCAATGGCTGAAGTACGAGAAAATGCTCATCAGTCGCTTTATTCATGGCATGCTCATCTGTTTTTGTTTAAACGTAAAAAATACGTGTTACTCATGAACAATAAAACGAGATATAATTTCGTTTTAGCTGGTCTGAAAAAAGAAGATTTTAAAAAATTCAATAAAATCTTCTTAAACAATTTAGCTGAAAATTTACAGGCAGATCAAATCGATAGTGAAGCTATAAAAGCATATGTAAGTAACGGCAATATTGTTTCTTATACAAGTACAAGCAATCGAAGTATTATTAGCCAAATGAATGAAATGATTATGGTTTCTAAAAGTATTTTAGAAGAAGATAACATGCAGGGGATTGAAACCGATCTTTATGAGTTAAATCGTTTTCTCAATCGCTTTGTCATGCTCAAGCTTCCAGAAACCTATTCCGGGGAAGCGATGCGAAAGGTGTTAAGTCCTTAAAGTATTTGTTTTCACAAGGACCGGTCATTTTTCGCATTGGATAAGCTGCTTTAACAAGTGAAGTGCGCCTATTTACCAATGCTCAAAAAAACCTACAATATTGACTTTTTGTATACGAACATCGTAATGTGTTTAAAAGCAGTTTGTAATTCTGAAATCATAGTTTTATTTTTAGGCTGTACCATTGTAAGCTGCAGCTCCATTTTCAGCTAGTTCCCTAAAAGCTTTCATTCCATTTAAAATAAACTTGCTCACTTTTACATAATCTTTTTTCTTTTCTACTTCTACTCCTGAATTCACATCAATTCCAAATGGATTTACTTTTTTTACTGCACTATAAATATTTTCAGGGTTGAGGCCGCCGGCTAAAATAACAGGGAATTGCACAGATTTAACAATGAATTGCACAGATTTAACAATTTGTTCGGAGATGTTCCAATCATGTGTTAAGCCTGTGCCGCCGAGCTTATCTTTCGTCCGTGAATCTAGTAATAGGGCATCCGCATACTTTTGTTCTCACTGTCATCACTTCTTTCCCGCAATATCAAGATAAGTGTGCCGTTACCAAGGAGGGGTACAGCTAAAACGAACAATTAACCGAAAACAGGTTTAATAATCATAAAAACGAAGATCGTAATGCCAAAAATGGAGATAAGCCAGCTTAAGTGGTTTATTTTGTTTAACAGCTCCTGCTGATCGGCTTGGAGTCTGTCGTTGTTTTGAGCATCTTCATCAGAAACTGCCTGCTGCAATTTTTCGAGGGCAGGCATTAAAAAGCCGATCGCGGTAATTTGAATGAAGATATAAAGGACAAGCGTTCCGATGAGCCAAAGCTGCATGAATGAGCCGTAGTCTCCTAGAAAATAGAGGAGAAAACCTGAAAGCACTGCAATCGTCCCGCCTATTTTAGGGAATATCTCTAATTTTTTTAAATAAATAAGCGAGTTTTTCAATTCCTGCAGATTTTGCTTTTTCTTAAGAAGAATGTGACCGAAAAAAGTTGGTCCAATCCCGATAATGGCAGATAACACATGAATTAGAACTAATGTCTTCAAATTCAGTCCCCCTCTTTTTTGTGAAAGATATCGATCCATCTGCACTATTAATGATAGTTTCCGAATCTGAATTTCATGTTAGTTTTTTGAAAAATCGTATGGTTTATAACAAGCGACTAGATGCGTATGGGGTGTAATGGGAAAAATCATGTCGTTATCCGCCCGAGACGGAATATAAATATTGCTATGTTAGGTGATAAACAATTGAAACTTCCTGCAAATTTATAAACGTATTCTTCAAGTAACGGAGGCGTTGATCGAAAAAGGATAACGCTCAAAAAAATCCCCACAAGTAGTGAGGATCACCATAAATAAGCACCTTCGCATGTATTAGCTTGTGGTTCATAATAGCAATGCTGCTTATATTGCCCGGCAAACGGCTGACCGTACCACGCAGCTGGACATGCGCCATACGGATTAAAATACCAAAGCGCATACTTAGAAGGATGTTCTCTCCAATAATTTAACGTTTGTTTCGCTAACCTTTTTTCCACACTTCTTGCTCTGTTATAAAAAACATTCCCTTTTTGTACGGCTTCAAAAGAATAATTTCCTCCCTGTACTTGATAAATAACATGCGGTATTGATCTTAAACCTTCAAAATCTAAACAATTCGCTTTTAGTCGGTTTACAATGACATTTCCGACCATAAGCATCCCCAGCCGTCCTTCACCTTCCGCTTCTGCCCTCATCATCCTTGCCATTAAATCAACGTCACTGTTTGTATATTTCACTCTTGCCAATTTTTATCACCTCTAAAAGAAGTTTATGAAAAAAGCTTACAAAGATGTAGACTTTGTATAATTTTTATGTGATTGGACATGCATCCTATTAATGCTTTTGGAATGCAGGTTGTTGTTTTTATAGGGAAGGATAAAAAAAGAAAAGAGTCAAAACATTTCAACTTTATTATTTTCAGTTCTTTTTAGTTGATTTGTGAAAATTGCTGTGGCATTGTAGGATAATCACTATGCTAATAAAACAAAATAAATAATGCTATTCTTTATTATCGAAAGAATGCACCAATCATTTTAGGAGGTACATATCATGAAAAAATTATACTCAATTCTTTTAACGGCATCATTACTTTTCCTATTAGCTGCTTGTGGAGGAAATGAAGATCAGGCAGCAGAAACTAATGAGACACAAGATACAGCTGAAATCGAAGTCCTAAGAGTAGGAACTGAAGGAACATATGCCCCTTATACTTTCCACAATGAAGCAGGAGAGTTAACGGGATATGATGTGGAAGTAATCAAAGAGGTTGCAAAACGTATGGATGTTGAAGTGGAATTCATGGAAACGCAGTGGGATTCTATGTTTGCCGGTTTAAACTCAGAACGTTTTGATGTGATTGCAAATCAGGTTGGGATTAATGAGGATCGTTTGGCAAACTATGACTTTTCAACGCCATATACATATTCTTCCTCTGTAATTGTGACACCAGCCGATAACAATGATATCAACTCTTTTGAGGACTTAAAAGGGAAAAAATCTGCACAGTCACTAACAAGTAATTATGGAGCACTTGCTGAAGAAAATGGCGCTGAGCTTGTCGGTGTCGAAGGTCTTGCTCAATCAATTCAATTAATTAAGCAAGGTCGTGTTGATGTAACAGTAAATGATAAGCTTGCTGTTTTAGATTATATGAAAGCACAAAATGATGAAAGCATTAAAATTGCCGCACAATCTGATGAAGTTTCGGAAATGGCGTTTACATTTAACAAAGGAAACGAAGAACTGGTAGAAGCTGTGAATGAGCAGTTAGCAGCAATGAAAGAGGATGGTACGCTGGCAAAAATCTCTAAAGAGTGGTTTGGCGAAGATGTATCTACAAAGTAAGGTTATAACAGCAAATATGGAAGGGTGGGAGTTATTCGTTAACTCTCTTCTTCCTATGATTACGGGCGCGATTCAATATACGATTCCACTGACGTTAATCTCTTTTACAGGCGGACTTCTTTTAGCGCTTCTTACGGCTATGATGCGGATTTCAAAATCGCGGGTCCTGCAAATACCGGCAGCTGTCTATGTCTCAGCAATCCGGGGAACGCCATTACTCGTGCAATTATTCATTATTTTTTACGGCTTACCGAATATCGGCATCAATCTTGATCCATTTATAAGTGCTGTCATTGCCTTTATTTTAAATGTCGGCGCATATGGCTCAGAAATTATTCGTGCTTCGATTTTATCGATTCCAAAAGGACAGTGGGAAGCAGCGTATACGATCGGCATGCCGAGATGGCAGGCGCTTTACCGCATTATTCTTCCGCAAGCTGCAAGAGTTTCAGTGCCGCCGCTATCAAACACGTTCATTAGTTTAATAAAAGATACATCACTTGCATCGCTTGTGTTAGTTGCTGAATTATTTCGAAAAGCTCAAGAAATTGCCGCAAGAACGTATGACTTTTTACTGCTGTATGTGGAAGCAGCGCTTATTTATTGGGGAATCTGCTTTTTATTGTCTCTCGTTCAAATCGTGATCGAAAAACGTCTCGACCGTTATGTGGCAAGATAGGGGAGGTGAGAAGCTTGTATTTATCAATTAAAGGATTGGCAAAATCGTTTGCTGATAATGAAGTGTTAAAAGATGTAAACGTTGACGTGCAAAAAGGAGAAGTGCTCTCGATTATCGGTCCCTCGGGCTCGGGAAAAACAACATTACTTCGCTGCTTTAATGGACTCGAGCGCCCTGATCGCGGCATTTTTACGTTTAGTGATGGTCTTACCCTCAATTTTGAAAAGAAAATAGATAAACGAGAACTAATTCAATTCAGCAGAAAAGCTGGGATGGTTTTTCAAGCTTATCACCTTTTTCCGCATAAAACTGTACTGGAAAACGTGATGGAAGGTCCTGTTTTCGTGCAAAAACGAAACAAAGCTGAAGTGAAAAAAGAAGCGGAAATCCTCCTTGAAAAAGTAGGATTAAAAGACAAATTGAATGTTTATCCTCATCAATTATCAGGCGGACAGCAGCAGCGCGTCGGCATTGCAAGAGCGCTCGCATTAAAGCCAGAATTAATGCTGTTTGACGAACCAACGTCTGCACTGGATCCGGAAACAATCGGCGAAGTATTAACGGTCATGAAAGACTTAGCGAAAGAAAATTGGACGATGATTATCGTTACACATGAAATCCAGTTTGCCGCTGACGTTTCAGATAAAGTGTTATTTATGGACGGCGGCTACATCGTCGAGCAGGGCAAACCTGAGGAAGTACTGAAGTCACCTAAAGAAGAGCGAACAAAACGGTTTTTGCAAAGAATTTTACATCCTTCAAATTAAAACATTTATTACCATTTCTTCTATGGTGTGTCACCACAAGTATTTAGTTTGTTATTCGGAGTTAATGGTATTGCATTAATTATTGGTACACAATCTGTAGGTCGATTAAACGATTATATTTCTGAGAAAACCTTTCTAAAGTTTGGACTAACTCTTTCAAATTCAGCTGGTGCCCTATTGCTCATCGCATTACTTTTAAAAGCACCGCTTATTGCAGTTGCAATTCCAATCTTCTTTTTAGTCGCATCAATTGGAATTATATCAACCACTTCATTTGCATTAGCAATGGAAACTCAAGGTCATATCGCAGGAAGTGCTTCTGCATTATTAGGTTTACTACCATTTGTGTTAGGCTCTTTAACTGCTCCGCTTGTAAGGGATTGCAGGTGAATTTAATGCGATTCCAATGGGCGTTGTTATCTTTTCAGCAAGCTTTTTAGCATTTTTATCTTATTATGGACTGGTTCGTAAAGCACCTGTTACGAGAAACGTAAACACATATTCAGATATATAAATACCAAAAAGAGCCATAGGGGGCAGGTTTACCACCTCAAATAATACTTGGGGCAAGTTGCCTGTCCCCTTGGCTTCACTTATAGAGGAAACGAAGGAAATAAAAAAACTGTCAACATAGACAAGTACATAAAGCCAAAAGAAGAAGGACGTCGGAAGTTTGCATGAAAGAAAACTTCTCATATGGTTTGTTGAGATGCTGCTGAAAGGAAGAAGAGACAGCAAAAGCTGTCTCAATGAAATCAGGGCTATACGCTGCCTATTTATTTTGGATGCTCTCTAAATATTTAATGACCGTTGCGATATCTTCTTTCGCGACTTCCGGATGTTCTTCCATACGAATTGCCTTAGCCATTTGCGTATAGTACATTAAATAATTTCCTTTTATGATATGTCTTTTTTCCATTGTTCCATCTAATTTATGAAAATCATATAGGGCATTATCTCCATAATTAGGGTCTAGAGGTGTAACACCTTGTATTAACTGTGTTTCTTGTTCACCCATTTTATGGAATTGATAAGTTCCATTAGCGGTCTGAATTGTATATCTTGGTTCTTCAATGATAGCTGCAGAGCTATGTTTAATTCTTGCTGCATAATCACCGTAATCAAAAAGAATTTCAAACCAGTCATTTACATTTGAACCTTCTCTAACTTTTTTTGTTATCGAATAGAAATCTTTAGGTTCACCAAATAATTGGATAGCTTGATCAATAAAGTGAGCTCCTAAATCAAAAACGAAGTTTGCTCCTTCATAGTCTTGTTCACGCCATTTTTCTTTCTGCACGGGATAATTAAAATCCCAGACCATGCTAACTTCATATATTTTTTCAAAAGCACCTTGCTTTTTTAATTCAGATAGAGTTAAAAAGTCACCATCATATCGTCTATTATGATAAGCGGAAATGAATAAGCCTTTTTCATCTGCCAATCTATTTAATTCAACAGCTTGTTCATATGTTGCTGTATAAGGTTTTTCAACAAGAACATGTTTGTTCTTTTCTAATGCTTGCTTTGCATGCTCAAAATGTAAATGACTAGGTGTTGTTATAACGACTAGTTCAATTTCTTTATCATCTAAAAGCTCTTGATAATCGCTGACAAGATTAATAGATGGATAATCTTGTTTTGCCGTATCCCCATGACGCTGCACAACCGTTTTTAGTTTGAAATTCTCATGAGCATATATAAATGGACAATGAAATATACTTCCTGAAAACCCGTACCCGAGCACACCAGTTACAATTGGTTTCATAATTATCCTCCTATTTCATCTGCAAGTTTTGCTATTCGACAAGACCGATTTCTTTAAAGTAATCCAATGTTCGTTTTGCTATTTGAAAAGGAGCATCCGCTTGGGCTGGATACATATCTTGTTCAACAACTGCTTCTCCAGCATATTGGATACGCTCCAGTGTTTCTGTTAGTTGAACAAAATCAACATCCCCAGATTCTGGATCACACATCACACCTGATTGAACGCCCTGCGCAAAAGCCCAGTCGTTTTCTTTCATTTTTTCTCGAATCTTTTTATTACAGTCCTTTAAATGTAAGTATTTAATTCGATCTTTATGCTTTTCAATAAATGTAATGGGATCTCCTCCAGAGTACAGATGATGTCCCGTATCCAAACAAAGATCGATATCAATATCCCTTAAAAGTCTTTCAATTTCTTCTTCTGTTTCTATATGTGTTTCCGCATGAGGATGGAAGACTACTTGAATATCCAATCTAGCTTTTACATAATCTACTATTTTTTTTATATTAGCAATCATTTGATTCCATTCGTCATCACTAAGCTCTTTTCTTGCAATGCGAGTGCCAGTAAAGAGATCTGTATACATTCCGTCGATTAACACTAAATATTTTGCCGAAGAAAAGTGGGATTGTAATGATAGAATTTTATCTAAGGTTTCATAAATCGGTTGAAAGTCATTAATAAATACGATATCCGTCATTAATGTGGTTGCAATTAGCTCCAAATCTCGTTTAGAGAGTTCTTCCTTCAATTCGATTGGATCTGTAGGTAAATAACCCCATGGGCCTAACTCCAAAGTCTTATAACCTGCTTCTTTCATTTCATTTAAATATTGCTGCCATGATACTTGTTTTGGATCCTCGGGAAACCATATTCCCCAAGAATCCGGTGCAGTTCCTACCCTTATAGACATAGAGATTTATTCCTTTCATCCACTTTTTCCCATTGATGCGTCTTAGCAGATTTTAAAATAGCTTCAATGCATGTATCAATTTTTGCACCAAATTCAAAATCACACACATAGTCGGCATCATTTGTAAATGCATCGAGTACCTTAGCCACTTCAATAACCTTCATATCATTAAAGCTAATATTAATCCCTGAAGCTGGTTGAAATACACTATAATCTCCATGATCTGGACCTAACAATACATTCCGAAACCCTCGATGCGTACTTTCTTCGTTATGGAAATAAACATTAACCTCATTTAGCCTCTCTAAACTAAAGGCAGCTGTCCCTAAGGTGCCTTGAATTTCAAATGCTAAATAATTTTTTCTTCCAGTTCCAACACGACTTGTAGATAATTGACCAATGGCACCGGATTGATAGAGTGCGGTAAAAGCCATATAATCTTCTGTTTCAACGCTTGCCATTTCCGATGAGCCTGCTTTTGCTGGTCTTTCAGGAATATAGATTTTTGAAACAGCATTAACAGATTCAATATCTCCCATAATATATTGCGAAACACTTAATAGATGAGACCCTAAATCTCCTAACGCTCCGCTGCCAGCCTGTTTCACAAGGTGCCTCCATGTAATCGGAATGGAAGGGTCAAGGAGCATGTCTTGGTCATAACGTCCATCAAAGCGCATGATTTCACCTAATTTTCCTGACTGTACTAATTGTTTTATATATTCAGTAGCAGGATTCATCACATTATTAAAGGCTGCGTAATTTAATACACCTTTTTCCTTCGCAATTCTTGCTAATTCTTTTGATTCCTCTGCACTTAAAGATAATGGTTTTTCACAATACACATTTTTTCCATTTAATAAAGCAGCTTTTGCTATTTCATAATGAAAAACATTTGGAGTGACAATGTCGACAATATCAACCTCATCTGAATGAATAATATCCATCCAATCTGTCGTCGATTTTTCAAAACCGAATTTCTTAGCTATTTCCCTGGAAGCGTGTTCATTTACATCCATAATAATTTTAAAAACTGGTTCACCTATTTTTTCTCCGTATAAACGAAAGGCAGTTGTATAAGCATTCACATGCGCCTTACACATCCATCCAGCTCCAACCATCCCGATATTTACCTTTTTAGTCATCTAGCATCCCTTCCTTATCAATTATTTGCTATTATGTAGATAGTATAATTTATTTATATTTAAGAATCATCGGGTAAACTTGCTCAATAAATATCAAAATTTTGCTGTGGAGGTTAAGATGAAAATAAATGAACTTGGAGTGTTACCCAGCTCGGAATTTTATGCACATACACCTAATGAGTTTTCTAAAAAGTATTTATTTACGATTCATTTCGCAGGCCGTTATGACTGTAGTATAGATTACATCATTGAAAGAACTTTTCATGACTATTATTTACTTCTTAAAGTTATTCACGGACAGCTTCGATTAGAGTTTGATCAACAAACTTTTACTGTAAATGCCAATGAATTACTACTTTTTGATTGTCGTATTCCTCACAAATATTATGCAGCAACACCTATCTCTTTTGAATTTATTCATTTTAAAGGAAATGCCAGTAAAGAATTTTACGATATGATTATCCAATCATATAGCCCGGTTATATCCGTGTTAAATGACATGGAGGTTATAAAAGCAATCGACAGTATTTTATATATGCTGGAACATAATCAAGTAAGTGATTTTAAGGCTTCCTATGAAATCCATAAAATACTAAGTCTTTTACTAGAGAGAAATCATACATTATCTTCAGTATCAGACTTAAAAGACGTTATTACATTCATTGATGAAAATAGTGAAAAGCCCTTAAATATTAGTGATCTAGCTAATATAGCATCACTTAGTGTTTATCACTTTTCTAGAAAATTCAAGAAATTTACCGGTTTGTCACCACATGAATATCTCATTCTCAAAAGATTAACACATGCCAAATCCTTACTAAAAAACACGAACTTCTCGATAAACAAAATATCTGACATGATTGGATTTAGTTCACCGTCACATTTTATTGCTACCTTTAAAAAACATACGAATATGACTCCGAAAGAATTTAAGGATTTCCGTTTTTAAAAAAAGTTCTTTACTAAACATACTGTTAATCTTCCGCAATCGGGCCAAATAGTTGAATAACTCTCGATGGGAAATTGGGGTATTTATGAAAAAAGAGATTGTGAAGGAATGCACTTAGAGTAAACCAGGTTCATATAAGCAGGTGTTTGATTTACGAGCCTGTTTTGAAAAAACTGATCAAAACAGGCTCAAGTTAACTCCACTGCTATAAATAACAACTTAACTTATAAAATCATTTCTCAGTTTAGAGGTGGCTTTTTGTATTTGGCGGTTAACAGATGCTGTTCATGAATATAATAAAAACGATCGATACCTAGTTATAAAAGATATCGATCGTTTTTATTGTACTTTTATTATGAATGATCTACTTCAATTTTTGGACAATATAGCCTGCTGTGCGAACAGCTAATGAAATGGTTGGTAAGTGTTGAATTGATAGTTCCGATAAAAGGTAACACTGTTATCAGCATATATTATAATGTCACTTTGTCCACAGTCTCTGCTTATCGTTTATTCATTATTTTTCCAAACAGACTTTAAATCGTAAACTTCTAACGAATTTAACTTAACATTTCCATCTATTGAATACACTTCAATTCCTTGACTTTTAGGTGATGGAAAAATGCGGCTTGTGATAACCGCTTTACCGTCATTCCCAAACACTTCAACGGATGAACGATCAACAAAAATATGCATCTTAATCTTACCATCCTTTGGCGAAAGCGGTGCTTCAAATTTCTCTGGAAATTGTTCACTGAAATCTGTTTCTCCTGAACTCGTCCGGTCAACAAATAATTTGTTTTCTACCGCATCATAACCAATAATCGTTTCTTCTTTTTCGCCTTTTCGTACTTTAAAACCAAATTCCTTCGCAGAATCTAATTCAACTTTGGCAACAATCTCAAATGTATCATCCTTAATCTTAGAAAGTAGATTTGTCTTTGGGATAACCAATTGATTCTTCAACATATATTTTTCTTTCCTAAGCTGCTTTAATTCCTCAACAGGTTTCTGAATTAAACGAACCCCCTTGTTTGGAATCTCTATTAATGTAACTTCACGTGGAATTGTCATTGATCCTCGCCACGGATTTGTTGGAATCTTTTCAGCATACTGCCAATTGTTCATCCAGGCAATCCAAATTCTGCGGTCCGGGACGTTCGACCACGACTGTGCAGCAAAAAAATCTTTTCCGTAGTCCGTCCAAAGCACGGTATCCGGCGGATTGTCATTTTTGAAAGTTGTGCCGTCAAACTCCCCGATAAAGTATTGGCTCCGATACCCTTCCTTCGTCCCACCTGGATTCGTGTTAACCTTTAGAAACCATTTCGTTTTCTTTGGATCATTATGAATCGGCAGTTCAAACAAATCAGGCATTTCCCAAACTCCAAGCTGTGCTCCTTCCTCAGCACCAAACTCGCTCATGTACGCCCAACCCTTTAAATTTTTGGACGAATAAAACATGGCCTTATTTCCTGCTGCAACAACCATTACCCATTTGTTCGTTTCATCATGCCAAAAGACTTTTGGATCACGAAAGTCTTTAATACCTGGATTTTTTATGACGGGATTTCCGGCATACTTTGTCCACGTTCTTCCTTGATCGGTACTATATGCGATGCTTTGCTGCTGCGTCTCTCCAGAACTTGTATAAATGGCAACTAGTCCATCTTTCTTTCCTTTAAAAAAGCCGCTTGTATTGTTCTTATCGACTACCGCACTACCTGAAAAAATCATTCCAAGATCATCAGGTTTCAACGCAACAGGGAGATGCTTCCAATGAACCAAATCTTTACTCACAGCATGTCCCCAACTTATGTTTCCCCACGTATTTCCGAATGGATTGTATTGATAAAACAAATGATATTCTCCATTAACGTATACTAATCCATTGGGGTCATTGATCCAATTTTGTTTTGGTGAAAAGTGAAATTGGGGACGGTATGTTTCGTTGTAATACTCGTTTTTTGAAGAAGCAAACACGTTGTCTGAAATGGGATAGAGGAAGCTTACTATGAACAACAATATACTCATTGCATAGACGAAAATTCTTGTTGTATGTTTTTGCATGCCGCGCCTCTCTTTCAAATATTTTCTATAAAAATTGTTTGCTTCAACAATAGACATTATTCATAAGAGATAGAATACTAAAAATTTTCTTATCGTTAATTCTTTCTGAGGGTGAAAATGCACACAAGAGTCAAGGGGATAGGTCTATTGGTCTAATGGTTGAGCCGAGATGCCTGTCCCCGTGGCTTACCCATGGCTTAATGAAAAACTGAACTATAACTTTAAGAGATACAACCTATCTAGTGGAATTTCGATTTAACGTGCTCCTGTTACAAAAGAAGTCTCTCTGCTAAGCAGAGAGACTTCTTTATGAGAACGTTCATACTTTTTTTGACTTAAAAAATATCTTCCATCTAAAGATTAGCGGAGAACTGTTGTTGTACAGTCCCAATACTTTTCTACGTGAGAACGTGTAACTTCTGCAGCTGTTCGTACATTTTCCTCTTGAGTTAATTCATGATAGTCTGGGCGGAAAACTTCAACTGTACAGCAGTTACCTTCGAAGCCAATCTTTTTGAGAACATCGCTATAACGTTGGTGATCGAGGCAGCCACGTGAATCTCCAGGCCATAAGCGTATTTCATCAGTGTTGTATGGTGCGCCGCATGGCATGTCTTCCATGTCGTTCACGTGCCATACAAAAATCTTTTTACCATCTGCTTTTTCTAATGCTGCCCAATCAGATGCCATAGCATGGAAGTGGTACTGATCAAGTGTTACACCGACAAGAGGGGAGTTAACCTCTTGTACAATTGCATATGCATCCTCAAAGCGGTTGATGGTCATACCTGGGCTGCCGCAGAACTCGATGGACAATTTAATACCATGTGGTTCAACCTTTTTTACCATCTCTTTTAGGACAGCAACCGCATCCTCACGAATTTCTCCTCTCGTTGCGTGAACTGAGATGTTTTCACTAGGCACAACAACAATCATCTTACAGTCTAAAATGAGACAACGATTAATAATTTCATCCAATTCTGCCATGACTGCGTCTTTTTCTTGTTGAGTCTGCTTCATGTTAAAAAACTTAAGAGCATTATAGGATAGCATCGTTAGGTGATGAGACTTAAACCAGTCTCCTAATTGTTCAATTGTAACTTTTCCAGCTTCAAGGTCACGATCTAGACATTCAGATTGAATGTCAATGTAGTCAAAACCATATTTTTCACAAAATTCTAGATCCTTTAGTACAGAATGATCTTTACAGAAACGGTTACATCCTTCATTAAAGCCAATTTTCATCTCGTTTTCCTCCTATAAATGATTTATAATGGTCATACCAATTGATAGTTAATAGGGAGTGATCCTCATAATTCCATATGTATCTTTTAAATCTAACGATAAAAGTGCGATAGCTTTGGAAGTGTTCCATACAATGGAATCAGTTCCCGTTCATCGTCATGATTTTCAGGAATTTGTACTGATTACGAAAGGTTCTTGTATCCATCAATTCAGAGATATTTCGATGCCATTGATTCCGGGAGATGTGTTTCTCATCCCGCCGCATCAGGAACATGCCTATGTCATTGAAACCCCGGTTTGCATGTACAACTGTCAGTTTTATCCTGGACAAATTGCTGATTGGTGGGATGGACAATTTGGCGGATTGCTCAGCGACTTGGCTGAACCAGAAAGCGTCGATCCGATTTCTCCTGCCGATTTAAACCGCCAGCAAATCATCCATCTGTCTGCACCGGACGCTGAACGGGTTCAAATGATGATGGATATCATGCGTCATGAACAGACAGAACAGGGCTTTGCTTATAAGCAGGTTAAACAGGACTATTTAAACTTGATTCTTATTATCATTTCACGGACAAAATTGAAACAGTATGCCATGCAGCCCGGCCGAGAAAATACCCCGCGCGATCTTATTGTGATCGCTCAGAAGTATATTGAAGATCATCTTACTGAGCCCATTGATTTTTCGGCTTATGCACGAATGAATAACATTAGTCCAGGTTATTTTCGGGCAATGTTTAAATCGGCGACAGGGCTTTCTCCAGTAGAATATCTCAACCGTCTGCGTATAGTCCGTGCAATTGAATACTTGAAAGACAATACGCTGTCTATGAGTGACATAGCTGCCGCCGTAGGTATTTATGACGCAAATTATTTTTCACGATTGTTTCGTAAGTTTATTGGTTACTCACCTAGTGAATTTCGAAATCAAGTTATTAAGGTACCTTGATGAGACATATCTTCAATCTCAGAAATCTTTACGCTGCGTCCCTCAACTAGGGATAGTTTAGCCGCTTTTGCAATTAGTACAGGCATTAGGCCGTCGATACCCTGCACTGGTGCCAAGAATAGCTTTAACGCATGATTGTATTACTTAATCCAATTCGCACTTTTTTCTCATATAATCTACTCCTTGAGATAAACTTTTGTTTACGTTTACAATATAGCATACGTAGGAACTAGACTAATAGAAGAAAACAAATGGATATTAGCACAAAACGCATATTTTCGGAAATGCTTCTACTAATGGAAGGAAATGAGTCATCAAATTTGAATATTTCTAAAATAAACAAAGTGAACATCTAGAAGGTGCTCTAGCGGATTTAAATGGAGCTAAGGGGGACAGGACTATTGATCTAATAGTTGAGACGAGAGGCCTGTCCCTCTGGCTTTTGTATCACTTTTCACGCTATAAAAAAATACTTTCTAAAAATTGGTTACGATTTTTACCAACAACGAATATATAGAGTAAAAGCCTAACAGGAGACGATATCATTGGACAAACAAAATAGCCGATTTAGATGGGGTGTATTTGCTTCTGTATTATTTACTTACCTATTAATTTCGAGCCAACGAACCGCTCCGGGATTGATTACTAACTAAATCATGTTGGATTTTAATTCATAATTTGGTCTGATAGGAGCGATATTGGGTGCACATATGGCTGGGGCAGGTTCGTATGCATTTCGCCCGATTCATGCACATATTCTAGTGGTTGGGTGGTTAAGTCTATCTGCATGGGCAGTTTATTATAAGATTTTTCAGACATCACAGACTGTTTTGGCAAAAGTACACGTTTGGAGTGCAATTTTAGGTACGGTAGGTCTAATATTCGGCATCTGGTTATACATGGTTAAGCCATTTAATCTTCCAGAGGGTCTGTTGGGACTTTCGTATTTTCACGAGAATTCTATAATGAGCATGTTCCATAAGAATTATCCCAAAATGCCCCGGTACTTCGCCTAACTGTACCATCTTACTTTCAATCAATAATGATACGAATAAAGGATTTACTAATAGAACACAAAAATACGCCTATTGACAAAATCAAATTCTTTAATTAATATTTATTTATTGATTGATAAATAAATATTAATAAGGATGATATAATGGCACCTCGAGAAGATAAAAAAGAAATTATTATTGAAAATGCTGTAGCAGTATTCGCAGAAAAGGGATATTATAAAGCAACGAC
>NZ_QOCW01000036.1 GCF_003318295.1 Bacillus taeanensis | reverse complement strand
GGTACTTAAATTTTATCAGAAGATGTCCTTTTTATTATGAAAAAAATAAAAGCATGTGAAATTTTACTGAGCGTAAAATTTCACATGCTTTTTAGGTTTTCAGACTAGGGTTTTGTCCCAGCCTCTTCCAAAAGTTTTTTCAGAAGCCTCAGCTCTATTTATTCTTTACTATCGCTATTAATAGTCTTTCCTTCATTAACAAGCTGCACCCAATTCCCGCCAAGATCGCTTGTTTTATAAACATCTTTTTTAAATGTTACAATCACAAATTCGACACTGTTTTGCGGATTTACCGCGATATACTGAACCGCATCTTCTTCCATTGGCGAAATGCTTATATCTTCGCTTTCACTTGTATTGTTTTCTTTGTTAAAACGAAGAAGTACTGCTTGACCTTGCTGAACTGCGCCTATTAACAGCTTTTCATTATGATCAAAAGCGAGTGACGTTACTTGAAAGTCCCCCATCTTTTTCTCAAATGTTTGTCCATAATCTCCTGAAAGATAAACACCATCTTCTGTTCCTACTGCAATCACCGCTTCATCATCCGGATGAACAGCTACTGCAGTAGGAGTGGCATTTAGTCCGTTCATTTCACTTCTAGTCCATGTTTTCGCTTCATCAGTTGTATAATATAAACCTGCTTCATCCATTTTAGAGTTTGGCTCCGGGTTAAACACATAAATCGCGTGGGAACGATATCCTGCCGCCATACCGTGAAAATCAACTTCTCCTAATAAATCTAATGTTTCAATGCTTTTACCGCCATCTGTACTTTTAATCACCCCAAAAGGGTTTGGCATATCTGAACCTGGCGCCGGGTGACCGCTGCTGTAAAATCCGTCATCAACCATTGAAAAGCCCATATAATCATGCTTTTCCCCTTCAGGAATACTCCATTCGCCATCTTTATAAACACGCAAGCCGTCATGGGCAGGAATATAAACTGCTGATCCATCGTTTGTAATTCCTACACCATGCATATGTTCAAATGTAACACCCGCACTTGTGCTTGTTTCACTATCGCTGCTTATTAATGACCATACGCCGCTCCCTACTGCAATAAGAAGTGTTAAAGTCCAACCCCACCTTAATATTTTTGAAATATCCTCAAACTGTTTTCGTTTATTGCGCTGTTCCTGTTTTTTTACATTTAACTTTTGTGCTTTATTTTTCACAACAAAATAAGCGATAAGAAATAGGACAAATAAAATACTAGAGCCTACAGCCATTGTATTTCCTATTAACACTTCTCTTTGATACTCTGCTTCCGTTCCATGCGCAAGCACTTCTACTGGCATAAATAAAACTGCTGCGCTTAATAAAAATAATAATTTCTTTAATATCCTCATTTTTTGCTTGTTCCTTTCTTTCGTAAAATAAAATATATCAATCCAGCAATAAACACTGGTATCCCCATAAAACTGCAAATTTGAAGGAACATTTTTATATAGGAGCTGATCGAATTTCCATCTAAAAGCGATACCCCTGAAACGGTTAAACAGGATAACCCCATAAAAACAAGTATGCCGGCAGCCAACCAATCCATAAATCTCATTGTATTTCACCCTTTATAACCGGAAGCAAAATCTCAAAACGAGTTCCTTTTCCTACTTTACTCGTTACCCTAATTTCCCCTTTTTGAAGCTCTACCAGCTTTTTCACAATCGCAAGGCCAAGGCCCGACCCGCCATGATTTCGAGAGCGAGATTTTTCAACGCGGTGAAACCGTTCAAATATTTGAGAAAGTTCCTCTTCGGGTATTCCAATTCCTGTATCCTCAACTATAATAGCAGCTGTATCGTTTGCTTTCATAGAGATACGCAATCTAATAAACCCTTGTTCTGTATAATGAATGGAATTTTCTAACAAATTGATAAAAACTTGCTCAATCCTTAAACCATCTCCATAAACAGACGGTAGATCGTCTTCTGCTTCAAGATAAAGAGAAAGATTTTTTTGTGTCGCCTTTAAAACAATCTTCGAAACAACATTTTCTGCGGCTTCCACAATATTAACCTCTTCAAAGTTCAATTCAAAACGTCCTTCTTCCATTTTAGCCAGATTAAATAAATCATTAATAAGCTGTATTAAACGCTTTGATTCTTGTTGAATAATCGTTACATACTGCTGTTTCTCTTCTTCTGATTGATACAACCCTTCTTTTAACAGATTCGCATAGCCATCAAGATATGTAATCGGCGTTCTTAATTCATGTGATATATTCGCAAAAAACTCCTGCCGGTTATCACGATAACGTTTTAACTCAACCGATAAATCATTAATGGCACTAGCGAGAAAACCAATTTCATCATTCGATTGAATATTTACTTTTGTATCGAGTTCTCCTTTAGAAATTTTTCGGGTAGCATTCTCCATTTTCACTAATGGTTGAGAAAGCTTCCAGGAAACAATAAACGTAAATCCAACCGCAAGAAAAAAAGCTCCTATCCCGGATAAAATAAGCAGCTGCCGAATTTTATAAATGGACTGATCAATTTCAGCAACAGAAGATAAGACGAAAACCCCACCTTCAAAAGATATGTTAGAAAAAACAGCTTTTCCTGATACGACAAAGCGCTGATGAGATACAGGGTCTTCATATTCTTCTGTCAGTGAATGATTCAGCGCTAATGCTTCTACTGTTTCTTGATCAATGCTTGTTCCCTTTGGCAGTCCGGGTATACCGGAATTCGCCAAAATTTCTCCGTTTTTGTTAATAATATATAACTCTGTATGAGTAAGGTTTGCCAACTGCTCAAACATTGTAAGGATTTCTTCGTCTTCAACTGAATGAATATAATTAGCGTATCTTGTGGAAAGGTGGCCAATTTCTGACTTTGCTTGCGTATAATAAAAGCCTGTAAAAATTTGATCAATGACAAATCCTAAAGGCAGCAGGACAACGAGAAAGAGCATAAGGATACTGCCGCCTAACTTTATCTCTATTCGATTCCAACTCATGAGTGATCATCCGTAAATTGAAATTTATAACCAACGCCCCACACCGTCTTAATTGAGTTAAATGATAATCCCGCTTTACGCAATTTTTCGCGAATATTTTTTACATGCGTATCAACTGTGCGCTCATCACGATAGCTGTCATATTCCCATACTTGACTTAACAGCATATCTCGTGAATACACTCTTTTTGCATTTACAGCTAGTAAGTAAAGAAGATCATACTCTTTTGGTGTAAATTCTATCAGCTGATTTTTCACATATACTTGTTTTCCTTTGTTATCAATCGACAAATCTTTAAAAACGAGCAGTTCTGAATGGTTCTCCTCCTCTATAGAAGTATACATTCTTCTAAGCAGGGCATGAGCGCGGGCGATTAATTCCTCAGGAGCAAATGGTTTAGTTAAATAATCATCTGCACCAATATTCAAACCGTGTACTCTATCTTTAATATCTGTACGAGCTGTTAACATTAAGATTGGCGTATTCCCTATTTTTCGAACTTTCCTGCACACTTCCCAACCGTCCATATCAGGCATCATAATATCTAAAATAATAAGATCAACATGCTGCTTATTAGTAATCTCAAGTGCTTCTATTCCACTTTTTGCTTCTAGTACATTAAATTGATTGTTCACAAGATAGACGCGTATTAAGTTACGCATATTCCATTCATCATCAACAATTAATACAATTGCTTTATCCACTAAAATCCCTCATTCATTTTAATTAACCGCATTAGTTATTATATTGCATAAATTTGTAGAATTTGTGAAGAAACACTATTCTTTTTCATTATTTACTTTAGAATACTATACATACTAGGTCATTCTATAATAAACGATCATGTTTGCTTCTTTTTTTTCAACAATTCTTAATCTTTTATTTTTAACCTCTTTTTCAACCGATTTGACATATACGTAATGAGAATACGGCTCATTTGCGAAGAAACGGTTTGAACAGGAAGATTAGTGTTGATTATGAAAGCGTTCTTAACTTTAGATTTAAACTCCTTATACCGCCTACGCTGCTTTGTGGTTTCTTCGAATGAGACTTCCTGTTTTCTTTCTTGAATAAGTTCTGTTGGCGCGTCAAAGATAAAAAAAAGATTAGGCTTTGGAAATAGATGAACGATTAACTTTATAATAAATTTCGGGATTTTAATTCGAAACCTCCGCGGATCAATTTGGATATCATGATAAGAGCGGTCCATGAGAATGACAGCTGATCGCAGCTTTTTCGGGTTTGTTATAAAAAGCCATCCAAACCAATACAAAAGAACATAACTAAGCAGTTTGATAAATGAAAATAGAAAGCTATATGCTGGTTTTCGGTGAAGAGAAGGTTGTTTATTTAAGGTGTTGTCACGGTATAATTTTGGAGGAAGACTGCGCAGGTGATATTTTCGCACATTTAAGATAACTTTTATTTCTTTTTCAAATCCTTTTATGGCCGTGCTTTTCCCGCTTCCGTCCGGTCCTAGACAAATTACTTCTATTCCCGGCTTTCGAATTACTCGTTTCCAGCCTTTAATTAAAAACATCTTATAACGGTCATAGAAGGTAGAAAATTTTTTTGTTCCTTCAAAAAGGAGCGCCTTTTTAAGAATCTTTAAACGAGACACTAGCTCATCATAATCACCTTCTTTTATACTCTTCTGAATTCTTTCAACATCCTCTTGATTAAAATAAGCAAACAGCAGTGCAAAACATCCGCTTCGATCCTGGCTGTATAAATTGGCTAAATCATTAAACTCTGTTAATGATAATCTTTCACGCAATACCTTTTTTAAAAAACCATAAAGAAATTCTACTTTTATACTTGGAATTAATATCCCGTCATATTGTCTTGTATTTTTTAAAAATAAACTTCCATCAATGACTTTTTTCCCTTCATAATAATAATGCTGAAATAAATCTACATAAACGGTATCTAATTTGCCATTAATAACCGCTGCAAAAGTACAAAAATAGTTTTTTCCTTCATAACATTGAACAAGTTTCCATGAGCAGTTAAAAGTTGAAAAGTATTGCGCTAAATAGCGGATCACTTTAAGAGGCTTTTCAGAAATAACGATATCAATATCTGATGTAACATGTGCAGGCAATTTATGATAGCTGCTTGGAATGCACCAACTATAATTACTGCTGTTTAATACGGAAATGAGCGTCTTAATAAAATCCGTCTTATTCACTTTATGATCGCTCCTTTCTACTTCAGCAGTGGAACATTTCCTTCTTCTTTTAATGCGTTCTGTTACCTAACAATGAATTCTTCATGCTAATTCACTATATTCATTTATACGTATAAATATAATCCTTCAAAAGTGGAAGGGGTGTTAAAGTGGCAGTTGAATATATAAGTAAATAATTATATAATGATTTAGTGATTATATAGGGGGGGGTTAAGTTGGAAAAAGCGGCGTTAGAGTTAGACAAAGCGGCAATGGTTTTAAAACTGTTAGGAGATAAAACACGTTTAACAATAATTGCATTATTAGAAAAGAACGATTGCTGCGTGTGTGAGTTTGTTGAAATTTTTAAGATGAGTCAGCCTGCTATCAGTCAGCACCTCCGCAAATTAAAAGATGCCGGATTAGTAGAGGAAACTCGTAAAGGTCAGTGGATGTTTTATTCGATTAATAGAAAAAGTGTTTTTTATCCGTTTCTTAAAGAGATATTAGCACATCTTCCTAATCAACAAGATAAATTAAAAAAGCTTGATGAAGCAGGACTTAGAATTACATGTAAATGACGTTAGCAAGTAGGAGTTTTTAAGATGAAAAAGAAATTAATTGCCGAATTTTTAGGAACATACTTTTTAATTTTTGCCGGCACTGGTGCAGTTGTTATTAATGAACTAACCGGAAGCTTAACACATGTTGGCATTGCCTTAACGTTTGGTCTTGTTGTAATGGCGCTTATTTATACGTTTGGTCATATCTCAGGCGCTCACTTTAATCCCGCTGTAACGATTGGCTTTTTTGTAAATGGCGATATACAAAAAAGGGATGCCGTCTATTACGTTATCATTCAAACATTAGCTGGCATTACGGCAAGTTTAACAATGATCGGATTGTTCGGAAATATCGCTAATTTAGGGGCAACACTGCCGCGCGATACGTGGCAGCAATCATTTATTTTAGAATTTATTTTAACGTTTTTTTTAATGTTTATTATTTTTGGTTCTGCGATTCACGGAAAAGCTGTGAAATCATTTGCCGGTATTGCGATTGGGGCAACAGTTGGACTCGAAGCGATGTTTGCAGGACCAATTTGCGGCGCCTCAATGAACCCCGCAAGATCAATTGGTCCGGCCCTTGTATCAGGCAGCCTACAGCATTTATGGATCTACATTGCTGCAACCATTTTAGGAGCAGTTTGTGCAGCAGTACTATATAAAATCATTCATGAATAATAAAGGAGATCAAAACAATGTCTAAAAAAACAATCTACTTTTTATGTACAGGAAATTCATGCCGCAGCCAAATGGCAGAAGGCTGGGCAAAAAAATATCTTAGCGATAAATGGAATGTATTTAGTGCAGGACTTGAAGCACACGGTTTAAATCCAAATGCTGTTAAAGCGATGAAAGAAGTCGATATTGACATTACAAATCAAACTTCTGATGTCATTAATCCAGAAATTTTAAACAGCGCTGATTTAGTTGTTACATTATGCGGACATGCAGCCGATCACTGTCCTGTTACACCTCCGCATGTAAAACGCGTTCACTGGGGATTTGATGATCCTGCTAAAGCAGAAGGAACAGAAGAAGAAAAATGGGCATTTTTCCAACGCGTTCGTGATGAAATTAGTGCACGCATCCAAAAGTTTTCGGAAACAGGAGAATAATCATAAGGAAGAGCTTAGCTGATTGTTGAATTCTAACAACCGGCTAAGCTCTTCTTTTTTTTAATTTAAAAGCGCTGCTCAATATGTATCCTTCCTCTTATTCCTTTATAACGGGAATGGTTTTTCTAATTTATTATAAAAGAAGTAGTACAGCTTATTGGTTAACTCCGTTGATTTATTTTTTCTGCAATGTAATGAATAATGTTTTATGCACATATAATGCTTTATCCTAAAATAGAACACAAGGTGATTAAATGAGGAAAAAAGTTATCATCTTTGGTGGCGGGGTTGCTGGTATGAGTGCGGCGCATGAATTAATTGAACGGGGATTCGATGTTTGTGTATACGAGCTCCAGTCCACCCCTGGCGGAAAGGCACGATCAATAAAAGTTCCAAATTCGGGGATTGATGGAAAGAAAGAACTACCCGGCGAACATGGTTTTCGCTTTTTTCCAAGGTTTTATAAGCATATTATCGATACGATGAAACGAATTCCTTATGAAGGTAAAAGGAGTGTCTATGATAATCTGGTTGAAGCTGAGAACATGGGAGTTGCACGTTTTGACAAGTCGCTCGAGTCTTTCCCATTGGGATTCCCTAAATCAATAAGGGATTTTAAATCAAAAATAAGAATCTTGTTCGATAAAAGTTGGGGGCTTTCCGAAAGTGAAATTGATTTTTTTGTCGAGCGGTTGTGGCAAGTAATGACCAGCTGTAAGGAGAGAAGAATGGAAGAATATGAACGAATCAGCTGGTGGGAGTACCTAGAAGGGGATATTCAATCAGAAGCGTTTCAAAATATGTTTACAGGTATAACAAGATCATTAGTAGCAGCAAAAGCCAGAGAAGCAAGCATGAAAACGATTGGAACAATGCTTTCACAGATCATTCTTGATTGTATTTTACCCGGTCCTTCTAATGATCGTCTATTGAATGGACCAACGAATGACGTTTGGATTGATCCATGGTTGAAATACCTACGAAACAGAGGAATTCAATATTTTACAAATGCTAAAATTGTAAGCATCCAATGTGAAAAAGGCATGGTTACTGATGCAATAATTTACCGTAATGGAAAAAATATTTCCGTGAAAGGAGATTATTATCTTTCCGCTATGCCTGTAGAAGCCATGGAGAAATTGATTACAAAAGAAATGATTCATGCTGATCCATCATTAAAGGGGATGAAACAATTAAGTAAAAGTGTAGATTGGATGAACGGCATTCAATTCTTTTTAAGGCGTGATATCCCTATCGTACATGGACATATTATATTTTTGGATGCTCCATGGGCATTAACTGCTGTTTCCCAACCGCAATTTTGGCCGGATATCGATTTACGGAAATATGGGGACGGAACTGTAAAAGGAATTCTCTCCATTGATATATCAGAATGGAATATGCCTGGAATTTTATATGGTAAAAAAGCTTCGGATTGTACAAAAGAAGAGATTAAAGATGAAGTATGGGCACAGCTTAAAAAAGGTTTGAATAACGATCGTGTTATCCTCCAAGATGAAGATATTCATTCCTGGTTTTTAGACCCTGATATTGTTTTAAATAACTCTAAAATGAGTAACTTAGAACCTTTGTTAGTAAACAAAATCAATACTTGGAATTTAAGGCCGTACGCTTATACGCGTATTCCAAATCTTTTCTTAGCATCAGATTACGTTCGTACAAATACGGACCTGGCCACAATGGAAGCCGCAAACGAGGCTGCCCGCCGTGCTGTGAACAATATTCTTGATATATCTAAATCGAAGGCACAGAAATGTAAAATATGGGATATGTTTGATTATGAATTACTTACTCCATGGCACATTCATGATTATGATCGTTATCAGAAAGGTCTTCCATGGAATGGGAAGTGTTCTATAAATAGAAGAATCATTTCCTTCATTCGTTATATTGTAAAATATTTTTTAAATAAATAACTGTTCCAAGGGAGCACTTGCCCTTTTGGATAGTCTTTTATCCAATCGTTTTCATTTATTGATTGAAGCAGAAAATCTTCCTCACTCTTTACTTCAGGTGTTTCTTCATTTGCTGCTGCATTTTACATGTATTTGTTCAATAATAAGACCCAGATGAAACTGGGTCTTTATTTTATTTACTTCTCATCTGATTAATATTTAAACGCAGCTGCTCCAACAATGATTAATAGAATAAACAGAACAACAATCAATGCGAAGCCGCCAGCATAACCGTAGCCGTAACTCATGAAATTCCCCTCCTTTCATAATCGGTGTTAGCTATTGTTATTAATAGCCGTAACCGCCGAAGCCGGGACCATAGCCGCCGTAACCACCACATTTACCATACTTACCATATCCGCCTACTGCTGCCGCTCCAACAATAATAAGAAGGATAAACAGCACTACAATTAGAGCAAATCCACTACCATAATTGTTTACAGGTTTTTCGCCCATTGTTTTCCCTCCTTCCGTATAGAAGTTACTACTAACGTATGTATGTTAAGAAAAGAATGAAAGGGCGAATGTTCCATAATCATGAAATTCTTATTTTGAACACTAATACGCTCTTCATCATATAAATAAGATAAAAACAGTGGAAGTAAATGAAAAAGGTGAGAAATTTGCCGATACTAGCTACAAATAGATGGCTTCATAAGTTTATAAAAACATGTAACAAAAACTCGTTTATCTCCCCCTATTCCATTCAGCTTCAAACACTATGTGTGCCGTTAAAGCGTTATTTTCCAACATATACTTCACAGGAAGTACACGCTCATTTATTAAAAAACGGTTTATTCAACCCTGAAAACTGGATGGATATTCAATCCGTCGTAAAGGAAATGGAAAAGAAAAACATATGGGGGTTTGTTAACAAACAATATCAGCTGTTAAAAAAGGAGTGGAATGGACCCGAAGCTTCTATTTTTATTTTTCCAATCAAACAAAATCATTCTTTTCTAAATGAAAAGAGAAACAACCGAAATGGAATGGCTTTTCGAGGAAAAATGTTTTTATTTGTCTCTCCCGATGTGCGTCTAGAAGAATTGAAAGCACTATTAGCTCACGAATATAACCATATTTGCCGCCTGCATTTGTTGAATAGAGATGATCAAAAAACGCCTTTAAAAGATTCCCTTATTATTGAAGGACTTGGAGAATATGCCGTTAAATCGTTATACGGCAAGCGGTTACTAGGAAGAGCAGCACGTCTATATACGTTAGACGAAGCATTAGAACTATGGAACGATCAGTTTATTTCTAATTTAAATTTACTAGGAAAAGAAAAACATAACCCTTTTTTATACGGTGATCGAGACCGCTTCTTACCACCATGGATTGGCTATTATATCGGCTATCAGATTGTAAATACGTTTCAAAAAAAGAACGGTCCTTATCCTATGAATGAGCTCCTGTTAAAAAGTGCGGATGAACTCATTCAAGGCTCTAAATTTGCACTCAAAAAAAAAGAAAAAGACTAACTCCACACTTTTGAGCCACCCCCTTTCCATCCATTAACATGAACAACTTCCATACGCTATCTAAAAAAACAAGTAAACAGCTTTTGAAAGTTCATATAATGATAAAGCAGTGCCGCATCTCTACCTTTTTTAGTATATGGATTAACTTTAGGCGCAAGGCAGTGAATAAGCTCAAGATCACATTCACACGATGGACCATACCAGCTGTAACATTCGTCATGTGCTTTACAGCAAGCATCTACATCATTAACTGGCGCTCCCGGTCCACTGCAGCCTGGCCCGCACCATTTATACCCTGGCAAAACGCAAAAACCAGGCAGAAATCTCTCTTGTCTTCTTTCTTCTCTCCACATTGAAAAATCCTCCTATTTTTCATATTTTATGAACAATAAGAGAATAGCGTATGTTTTAATACCTATTTTGAATGTAATAAAGGGGAGCATTCCATTTATAAGAACTGATCGCTGTTATTCTTTTGTTTATACTGCTTACTAATTTCTTCATCATTTCTTTATTCATAGGACCCACAATTTTTTCCTGAATAACCCCATTGGAATCAACCATATAAGTGGTCGGAATTGTCACTACCCGATAAATGCTTCTTGTACTGCTGTTTTCATCTATTAAAAATAACGGCCCTACAGCCCATAACCTGCTAAAAGGCGTAATTGCAGCAGCGGCAAAAATAAACGTATAAACGGTAACTGTTAACGAGTCATATTTCTTAAGAGTAAATTTCCCAAAAATACTGTATAGAGCATAAAAAAATCCTATTGTAGAAGAATTGTTTTCTTTCTACAATAGGATTTTTTACTTTTTAAAACACCTATACATTATTTAACTTTAGTTAGATCTATTCATCAATTTGCTATTCTCTTTTTTCTTAGCTTAATCATGTCAGCAATTCCGCTTAAATAAGCAAGGACCATTTCCTTATCAACTTGATTACCTAATGCATCGATTTTGTTAATTAACTCCTGCTGCTCTTCTATCTTATCCAATTCCCAAACAAGCTTTTCAATTGTAATCACATCTTTGCTTACCTTTAAGTACACTTTGTCAGCAGTCGTAATTTGATATTCATTAAAAAATTCCATTAGCATGTAACATCAATTCCTTATATGTTGTTAATAAATTAGAAAAAATCCTTGCTAGAAGTTACCCCTATTATATCCAAATCACTTCCAAAAACCTCTTTATTAATCAACTCTTTATCTATTTGTAAACGAATTGTTATATAGACTTAATATTAGAAATATCTCCTCAGTCTTTTGTTTTTAAAAGTATTTTTTATACCATAGGATAAAAGTAAAGGTTAATATTTCCAATAATGTATGGTAAAATAAATACGATTTAATAAGAAGAGGTGAATTTAGATGAGTAAAGTTGAGCAGAGCAAAAAGTTAGAGTTAGAACGAATTATTTTTATTGGAAGAACGTACGAGGAGTATATGGACATGTTTTCTCTTTCAAAGAAAGACATATCCGGAAAGAAAATACTCGATTGTCCTGCTGGAGCGTGTTCATTTACAGCATTAGCTAACAGGTTAGGAGCAGATGTTACCGCCTGTGATATTGCTTATTACTACACAGGAGTGGATCTTAAAAACAAAGGATTGCAGGACATTAAACATGCAATGACTTCTATGGAAAAAGTGAAAGAAAATTTTGTTTGGGATTATTTTAAAAATATAGAAGAACTGAAAACTCATCGCTTAAGCGCATTAAACGAATGTGCAAATGATATGACAGAACACAGCGAGCGCTATATTCCAGTTACACTGCCGGCGCTGCCTTTTGAAAATGAGGAATTTGATATCATCCTTTCTGCACATTTTCTCTTTATGTATGCCGATCGACTAGATTACAAGTTTCATTTGCAAACAATCGATGAATTACTGCGGATTTCAAAAGACGAAATTCGTATTTTTCCGTTAGTTGATTTAGAGGGAAAACGCTATAAACATTTGGACAAAATAATAAATTATCTGAAAGAGAAAAACTGTACGGTTGAAGAAAGGAAGGCCGCTTACGAATTTCAGAAAAACGCAAACTCGCTTCTAAAAATCACTAAAAGATAATAAAAGGACAGCTCCTCATGCTGTCCTTTTTTCTAGATAAAAAACTATACCGTTTTAGTTAGTATGGTTTACCTCATTGAAGATTTTAAGCATTCTTTTTCTTTTAACGAACAAAAGAATAAGCAGCACAATTTCAGTTATCACTAATAAAGCTGTGCCTAAAAATAAGCCACCGAGGAACAAAAATTCATTCACGCCTAAGGAGTAGAAAAACCATCCTATCAGTGCTAGCATCCCGAGCGCGATATTAATTGTAACCGCAATAAAGACTTGTGTAAAAAACAGACCAGTCTTCTTGATCATAAACGTGCCGTACTTGTAACTAACAAAAAAGGAAACGATTATAAAAATAGCATAAGCTCCAATTGCTAAATCTCTTTCACTCATCTCATTCACTCCTTTAAAGAGCTTATAATCCGTGAAGTTTTTTCGAATCTTCATATGTTTTACTTATATTCTACCACAATCATATCCAATATTTTAAAGGTGCCATTTCAAATACACGCTAGTTTTGAAACAATCAAAAAGAAAAAACCACGCTTAAAAACAGCATGGTTTCCAGAAAGGCTCTATTTTATAAGGTGGTAGAGAGAGAATGACTATCTCTATTAGTAGATTACCACTAAATGTTGAACTGGATAGAAAATATGGGATATTTTTGACATTTTGTTATCGTTTTATAAAATTAGTTCTCTTTCTTTTCCTCTTTCTCTGGCTGCAGCTTTGAGACGGGCGTTCCCTCAGGTTCTGTTCCTTTAACAAACAACTCCATCGCAACTCTTGCATTTGATGCAGCGGAATTAGTGTAACGGCCTGTGCTTCGATCAACTGGAAGTTCAACAACAGAATGAGGCTGTACAAATTCTTCTATCGGTGCATTCTCTCTTTGTGACATATATATCATTAGCTTTTTAAAAATCAGTTTTGATACATCATCATCTTCTTCGTGAATGTACGTTTCTTCTGTTGTTTTGTCATATCCGCTCCATACAGCTGCCGTATAACGCGGCGTGTATCCTACAAACCATGCATCTGAAGTTCCTTCCCCTTGAATATGAGCTGGTAAATTTGTTGTACCAGTTTTTCCAGCAAGGGGTAAACCTAATATATTTGCTTCTTGACCTGTTCCTTGCTTTACTACATCCTTTAACATATCGGTTACCATATATGCAGTAGAATCCTGCATTGCTTGAACAGACTTTGCAGTAAAATCTACTTCTCTTCCATCTGCAAAAACGATCTTCTGTACAGCATGAGGCTGATGATATATTCCGTTATTGGCAAAAGCCGCATAGGCACCTGCAAGCTGAAGCGGTGACACTCCATGCTTAAATCCTCCAATTGCATAAGACGGAAAAAGATCATCAAGAGAGATCCCAAGATTCCCTGCAAATTCTTTCGCTTTTTCTTCTCCTATTTCTTGATATGCCTTTACAGCAGGAATGTTATATGACCATGTTAATGCTTCTCTCATAGAAATCTCGCCATGATACTGCCCATCCCAATTTTGAATATTTTTACCGTCTATTTCAAGAGGTTCATCTTTAAATCTTTTAAAAGTTGACCATTGATTATATTCAATCCCAGGTCCATAATCAAGGATTGGCTTAATTGTTGAACCCGGCTGACGCGAAATATTAACAGCATAATTTACACCTTCTCCTTCATTTTCAAGGTTGCGGTTGGCAACTGCTTCTATATTTCCTGTCTTTGTATTTAAAAGAATGACACCTGAACGAAGCTTCTCATCCATACCAGCAATAAAGCTCTCGCTGGAAAGCATATACTCCAAATACTTTTGCGCATCACTATTTAAAGAAGTATAAACTTTCAAGCTCCCATTATAGATAACAGATTTCTCAATTCCTTTTTCACTTAGTTCCTGAACAACCCTCTTCATAAAAGCAGGATATAGCCCTTTTTCCCTTTCGCGGTCTCCAAGCATCTCTTCAATTCGAACGGTCCTTGCTGCTTGTTCTTCTTCTTTTGTAATATGATGATGCTCTCTCATCAATCTAAGCACTGTATTGCGGCGTTCTTTTGCAGCTTCCGGATATTCGTACGGATTATATCCGCTCGGTCGCTGCGGCAGTCCGGCGAGAAGAGCAATTTCAGAAACTGTAAGCTCATCAAGTGTTTTATTAAAATAAACGTCAGCTGCCGTGCCTACTCCATAAGCTCTTTCACCGAAATAAATAGTATTTAAATACATTTCTAAAATTTGTTGTTTAGAGTAACTTCGTTCAATCTGCATCGCTAAAAATACTTCCTGCACTTTACGTTTTAGTGATTTTTCAGAGCTTAAAAATGAATTTTTGACAAGCTGCTGGGTAATTGTGCTTGCCCCTTCTGCCCCAAACCCATTTTTAAAGTTTGCAATAACCGCTCCTACAATACGTTTTACATCAATTCCTAAATGTGTATAAAATCGTTCATCTTCTGTATTAATAAACGCAGCCTGCACGCTTTTTGGAATATCGTCTATTTTTACATATTGTCTATTTATACCCTCTGTTAAATAACCAACTCCATTGCCGTTTTGATCATAAACAATAGAAGAGTTTTTTTGGTGAAGAAGCTTTGGATCAAATTTAGGGGCATCATGAATAAATGCAAATATTGTAATTGCTCCTGCAAGTACAATAACTAGAAATAAAATAAAACTTATTCCAACACTTAACCTAAAAAGCTTCTTTATTTTCTCTTTTTTATCATTTTCTCTTACATTTTCCGATTGAGAAGATTGCTTAGAAGTCATGATTGAAATATCCTTCCTATATTCATTTTGAAAGATTATTAAAATGATAAGTCAAAAAAATTCTCATACAAAAAAGGATTAGATTTTTTAACCTAATCCTCATTTATCACCAGCATTTTAATTAACTAAAAGCTATTGTAATCTAATTATATACAAATTTTCATTTTCGACAACAACCATTTTCAGTTAAAAGTGTGCATCTTCTTTTGCCAGCAGTAGATTACTAAGTTCATCACCCGCCTGTTTGTTAGTAAAAAGGGTGTATTTCCCAGCTGACTGCTTAATTCCTCCAGCTTCCGTAATTAACAGCTGTCCAGCCGCAATGTCATACCAGTTAGGATTAAGATAAATCGCAGCATCTAATCTTCCGGCCGCTATATAGGCTAACGTAACAGCAGCTGTGCCAATCATACGAATTCGATAGACGTCATTCACAATTGTTTCTAAAATACTTAAACGCTCCCGATTGCTTTCTTTATTTCCATCTTTCGCAAAATCACCAAATGAAACAAATAATTGCGAAAGATCAACGTTTCTTACTTTGATTGGAGTACCATTTAAAAAAGTTCCTTCACCTTTTGCAGCCCAAAAAGTTTCTCCTAAAGCGGGCAAACAAATCGCAGCAGCAATAGGTTCTTTATGATGGGTAAGGGCAATAGACACACCATAAAGTGGTAAGCCGACACTATAATTGACTGTCCCATCGATTGGATCAATGACCCATTCAAAGTCCCCTGTTCCCTCAATGCTGCCGATTTCTTCACTAAAAATGTGGTGATCAGGATAAGCTTCTTTAATGGAGCTAATGATAAAATCTTCTACTTTTAAATCCATTTCTGTTACAAAATCTCTGGACGCTTTTAATGTTTGATTCCCCGCTTGTCCAGCATGCGGAAGCATCATTTTTCCTGCGTTCTCCGCAAGCTCAACAGCAAATGATAAATACTGTTTATACATATTGTATCCTTCTCCCATCACTTTATCTTAATAATTTTTCTAAGAATTCTAGCTTCTGTGCGGCATTATCTTCAGTAATAATATCAACACCGCTATCGATATTTTTCTCAACCTTTTTTCCATTTAAAACTTTCAATGCCGTTTCAACACCTATATATCCCATATCATAAGGATTTTGCGCAACTGTCCCTGTTAAAGTCCCCTCTTTAATTAATTCAATCATCTCTATAATTCCATCTGCTCCTATAACCGGCATGTGATACCCTTGCTCCTTTATGGCTTCTAAAGCACTTACTGCCATTATATCAGTTGTAGCAAATACACCTTTAACATTAGGATTAGTTTGCAATATTTCTCTCATTTCTTTTTTAACAGGTAAAGGTTCATTTGGCAGCTTTAATTTCTCTGTTGCAATTTTAATTCCTGCCCCTTCTAAACTCGCTTTCGCTCCAGCGACTCGCTCTTTTATAGGAGAAACGCTTATATCACCGGCAATAATAGCCACTTCATCTCCTGGCTGCAGCTCTGAAGCTAATAATGCACCTGCTTTTCTTCCTAAGTTAAGGTTGTCTGTGCCAATATAAGCTGTTTTACCTTCCCAAGGATCATTCGTATCTAAAAGCAGTACTGGAATATCCTTTTTAACAAACTCTTTTAACATAGGAATAACCGTAGAACCTATTGGAGAAATAATTAATAGGTCTGGATTTTCTTTTAATATTTTTGGCAGTAACTCTTCTTGAGTCTCTTCTTCAGATTGATAAGAAGGGGCGACAATTTTCCCATCTATATTAAAATCTCGAAACCCTTTTTCCGCTCCACCTTTTACAATTTCCCAATATTGAGTATCTAGATCTTTTAAAACAACGACTACTTTAGGTTTTTCATTTCCTGATACTTTTAATACAAAACCTATTAAAATAGCAGAAAAAGTAAAGATCATCACAAGAAGTAATAACCGCTTTTTCAACATTCTATTCCCCTCGCGTTTCTATATCACTTTTACCTGCAGCATTTTTATTACATATATTGAGGTTGACTTATTAGTTTTAACCTATGTTTTTAAATCAACCTCTCTCCTATCTAACCTTTCCAACTAAAAACCTTACTCGTCCATTATAAAAGATTACATTTAAATAGCAATACTATCAGCTGCAACAAAGCCCTATTTTTGTACCTCTGGCTCCTGGTATTCTTCACCAAATGTTTCAACGGTTACAGTTTTCATGATTTGATCTTCAAGCGGCTTGTCTTGGTCATTTCTCTCTACATTTACAATTGCTTTAACCGTCTCGATTCCTTCAATTACTTTTCCAAAGGCGGCATATTGTCCATCTAGATGGGGGGCATTTTCAACCATAATAAAAAATTGCGACCCTGCAGAATCTGGAGAATTTGAGCGAGCCATTGAAATAACGCCTTCTTCATGATTTAATTCATTTTCAAACCCATTTGCCTCAAATTCCCCTTTAATTGAATAACCAGGTCCACCCATCCCCGCTCCATCAGGGTCACCGCCTTGAATCATAAAGCCTGGAATAACGCGATGAAAAATCAGTCCATCATAAAAGCCTTGATTTGCTAACGATATAAAGTTAAGCACTGTATTCGGAGCGATATTTGGATAAAGTTCGATTTTGATTTCTTTGTCATTCTCCATAACAATGGTAGCAATCGGATTATTATCTACTTCTATTCTCTCGGCATGATTTATCTCTGTCACTTCTGCCTCTTGATTATTACTTTGCCCACATCCCGCAATCACTACAAAGCTTACAATAACAAAAACAGAAAAGAGATAAGATGTCACCTTATTAGATAAAATTGTTTTTTTCATCTTAAGTAGACTCCTTTTATTTTTTATCTATTATATCCTATCTTTAAAAAAGACCTTCCTATAGAAATAAATATTTAGGAACTTTACTTTACTTTTCTTTCCATTCTAATTCCTCCGAGTAAAATGTATAGTTGTTTTTACCGCTTCTTTTAGTAAAATACATCGCTTTATCCGCTTTATTAATTAAATCTTCATTATTTCCATTATTAGGATATAAACTTATTCCAATACTGGGGGTTACTAATATGTCTTTAGTATTAATCTCAATTGACGAAATATTTTCAATAATACGTTGTGCTGTTAATGAAGCTTTATGTTGATCACTATCTCTTAATATAACAATAAATTCATCCCCCGCGAACCTCCCCACAATATCACGTTCATCTATACTATTTTTTAGACTTTTAGCTACTTCCTTTAACAGCGAATCTCCATAAAAATGGCCCCATCTATCATTTACTTCCTTAAAACCATCTAAATCTATAAACATGAGAGCTAAATATTCACCATTATATTTTGCATGTTCTAATGATTCCCTTAAATAGTGATAGATTTTTTTGCGGTTTGGAAGGTCTGTTAACGTATCATATAAAGCGAGGTATTCTAATTTTTCATGCATTTTTTCTCCTCTCGCAATGATAACTAAAAAACCAACACTTATTAAAACCATGCCAACCGCAAACATTCCATTTTCAAAAACCAGTTCAACCATGTGAGGAATGGCTAGAACTTCTCCTTCATCAAGAACATCTATAAATGAACCGATTAAGAGAAAAACCCATCCGGCAATTAAGGTTCGTTCACTTTTAAAGTTAATTGTTAATAGTAAACAAAATAAAACCCCAAAAAAAGTAATCCCTTCTATATAAATCGGGAAAAGATGTTGATAAGTAACGTCCATCCCAGCTTTATATATAGCTAAAATAGTTAACACAAACGTAAAAAATAGAAAAAGAACAATTATAAGGCTGTTTTTCCACTTCATTTTATCACCTTTACATTTCTATAGCGTGCGTTTTTTAATGTTTTCTATTTTTACAAAATCTTTATTAATTATAGCAAAATACATTAGGTATACAATAAATAATATTATTACAGAATAAATACTTGCTTCTATCGTTTTATAACGTTTATGATTAAATTAATTTAGATTGAAACATACACGTATTTGAGTAATGGAGGAATTAAACGATGGAAATACCTAAGTATCCAATTGGTTTTGAAGAATGTAACCGAAGCAAGCGAGTGTCGGAAGAAGAATTAGATCAAAGAATAAATGTAGAAATCCAAAATATGATTGAATTTATGGTTAAAAATAACACAGTCAATCATTCAAAAGCATTTGAAGATGTGCTTATTATTATTGATCGAATTTATGAAGATGAGCAGTATTATTTTGAGGTTTCTGTGGCAAAGCAGCACAGCAGAGGCATTGTGCAATATAATTAACAAACATAAGTAAGAGGTTGACTCGCTTGAATCAACCTCTTCTTTCTTACTTTACTGCAGCTTCATTTCGCAATTCTACGCGGCGAATTTTCCCAGAGTCTGTTTTTGGCAGGGAGTCTACAAACTCTATAATTCTTGGATATTTATAGGGAGCTGTTAATTTCTTTACAAATTGCTGAAGCTCTTTGACTAACGCTTCGCTTCCTTCAGTACCGTCTTTTAAAATAATGACTGCTTTTACAACATTTCCTCTTACAGCATCAGGACTTGCGACAACCGCACATTCTTTTACGGCCGCATGCTTCATTAACGCATCTTCTACTTCAAAAGGACCTATTGTATATCCTGAACTAATAATTACATCATCACTTCTACCTTGAAACCAAAAATAGTTATCTTCATCTTTTGAAGCACGATCACCTGTTAAGAAATAATCCCCTTGAAATGATTTAACTGTCCGATCTTTATCTTTATAATATCGGTTAAACAGCGCCGGAAGATCTTTATGTATGGCAATATTACCAACCTCACCAACTGAAACAGGCTTTCCTTCATCGTCAACTATTTCAATGAAATCTTCTAAAATTGGTTTCCCCATTGAACCGACTTTACTTTCCATTCCTTTTAATGTGCCAATTAATAACGTGCTTTCTGTTTGTCCATAGCCATCACGAATTTGCACATTGAAATACTGCTTAAATACATCAATCACTTCTCCATTTAACGCTTCACCAGCTGAAACAGCGCTATGTAAATTTGAGAGAGCAAATTTATGTAAACCATCCATCTTTGCCATCATTCGATATTCCGTCGGTGTGCAGCAAAGAACATTCATTTGATGCTTCTCTAGCATTGTTAAATACTTATGAGGCTGGAATTTGCCGCTGTATACAAAACCTGTCGCACCTGTACCAAGAATTGAAAGAAAAGGACTCCATACCCATTTTTGCCAACCAGGTGCTGCTGTTGCCCATACCGTATCACTTTTACCAATATTTAACCATTGCTCTGATGCAATTCGTAAATGTGCATATCCCCACCCATGACTATGGACAACTCCTTTCGGCTGTCCTGTTGTCCCTGACGTATAAGGAAGAAACGCAATATCCTCTTTACTCGTTTCAACGGTATGAAATTCTTCTGCTTCCAATTCGGCAATCTTTTCCATCTGAAGCCATTCGCTTACTTCGCCTCCGAAAGCAATTTTATACCGTAAATGCGGAAGTTCTTCTTTTATATGATGAAACTCTTCACAAAACTCGTAATAAGAAATAACAGCTGCGGCTTCCGCATGCTGCAGGCGATACGCAATATCTTTCGCGCGAAGCAGCTCTGAAGCTGGAATAATCACAATCCCGGCTTTTAAACACGCTAAATAAATCACATAAGACTCAATAAGCCGAGGCGTCATAATGAGTACTTTATCCCCTTTTTTCATTCCTAACTTTGTTAAACCATTTGCAAGTTTATTCGCTTCTTTTATTAATTCGGCATAAGTTATTTCATTATATAACCCATCTTCATTTTCCCACTTTAATGCAAGCTTATTAGAAAAATGCTTATCAATCTCATCTGCAATATTATAATTTTCTGGTGCACGAAATGTATTTAAATCTACCATACTTCTCCCTCACTTTTACGCTAGTTATAAATTTTCAATGTCTACTATTATAAACGTATGTTTCTAGAATTCATAAGATTTTGCATGCTTTCAAATGAAATCTCTCATACTATTTTTCCTGTGTCTTAGTTATAATAGGAATATCAATCAATAAGTTTATTTTTATATGTGAGCGAAGTGAATAGAATGAATGATATCAATTATCTGCTGCTGCAAATTTTAATTGTGATTTTACCCATTTTTATTTATCAAACATTATTTGGTGAGAAGCTAGTTTTTCAACATAAGAAAAAAGTAAAGATTTATGAATTTGCCTTTTTAGTAACAACGCTTTTGTCTTCTATGTCTTTTCCTAATTTTTTAACAACTGAATATCGGTTTGATCTTAGACTTATCCCGATTACACAGGGCTTTTTATACGGGGGGCCTACGGCAGGGTGGCTGCTTACAGCAATCTCACTTCTTTACCGCATTTTTTTAGGTGGATTTTCCGGTCTTCATCATTATTTAATCGTATTAGTATTGTATATTCCAATCGTACTACTTGTAAGTAAATTCTATAAAAAAGCAAATCGAAAAAAGCGAACTTCAGGTTTTATTTTATTGTCTCTTTATCCTTTTATTTGTTCCTCAATTGCTTTAGCTATTTTAGGTAACCTTACATTTTTAATAAACTCGTTCAATAGTCAGCTTCTTATTCATATAACTGTTATTTTAACAGCCAGCTGGCTCACCGTTTCTTTACTTGAAGAGATTCGCGAAAACGCAAAAATGAGGCTCGAACTGCAGCATGCGGAAAAAATGAATATGCTTCGTGATTTAACGAGTGTGTTTGCCCATGAAATTAGAAATCCAATGCAGGTAACACGAGGATTTTTGCAAGTTTTAAATACACCGGATTTGTCCCAAGAAAAAAAGAATTACATCCAAATATCTCTTGATGAGTTAGATAGCGCAAATGAAATTATTAATGAGTTTTTATCGCTGGCAAAGCCTGGAGATGGTAAAACGCAAATAGTAGAAATCGGAAGTCAGCTAACCCGTGTTCTAAATATTTTGCAGGGATACGCCTCAAACAACAATGTGCAATTTCAAACAAACTTCTCTGAGAATTGTTCGGTAATCGTAAATCCGCAAAAGCTTAATCAATGTCTCATTAATATGATTAAAAATGCGATTGAAGCAATGCCAAATGGCGGTGTTGTAACGATTTCCTGTTATCAAGATCATAAACACATAGTAATTGAAATTGAAGATCAAGGAATCGGAATGACAAAAGAGCAGCTCAACCGACTCGGAACCCCTTTTTATTCGTTAAAAGAAAAAGGAACAGGAATCGGATTGATGGTAAGCTATCAAATCATTCATTCCTGCCAAGGGAAAATAAAAGTAACAAGCGAAAAAGATGTTGGCACAAAATTTTCAATTTTATTACCTGCTTATTGATTTTAATTTAACTTAGGACTTCGTAAAGAGGCGTAAAGGATGCTTCGTTCCTTCACGCCTCTTTATATTGTCATTCTAAAGATTCCCTTCTACCAAAGAAACAGTGCCGCAATAGTCGATAATATTAACCCAATTATAACCGGGAAAAAGTTTTTACGCACGAGTTCCATCACGGGCACACCGCAAAAACCAGCAACTGCTACAAGCGAAGACCATGCGATTAACGTTCCACCGCCGGTCCAAATTGATCCCATCTGCCCGATTGCCGCAAGTGTTGACGGATCGATATTGTTAGAAGCAAGCGCCCCTGATAAAGCCCCTGTTAACGGAAGTCCGGAAAATCCTGATCCATCTAATCCCGTAATCATCCCAATAATTAAAATACCAAACGCGGATAATACCATATTTTGTGGAAGAATGGTTTGCGACGCTTGAACAAGATCAAATAAAAACGCTGGACTCGTTTTGTCACCAAGCGATAAAATACTTCCAGAAAAATCAGCACTTCCAAGAAAGAAAAATCCTGCGATCGGAATAACAGGTCCCATTGCTTTAAAGGCGAATACAAAGCCGTTGGTTATATGGTCGCTAATTCGGTCCAGTGCTTTACTTTTTCCAGATGTGAGTGTGGAAAATGAGAGAAGTAATACAGCAACACCGCCGATAAATGCGGCGCCGTCTCCACCTTCAAATCCACCCATTCTTCCTCCGCTTACCTTCGTTGAAATCATATAAACCATGACAGCAAGCATTGAAAGCGGCACCAATACAGCAAACAGTTTGCCCCACAGTGGTTTAGAATCTTCTTTTGCTTCTCCCTCGCCATGCTGATCTGAATATCCTGGAATTTGTTTTAAATCTTCTTCAATAAGCGGGTCATTCGCTTTTCTAATTCCTTTTCGCATCGTTAAATACGCTAATAGAATAGCTGAAGCTCCTGTAATAAATGATGTCCTCCTTTTAAGAGCATCTCTCGAATGTACATTCATTTTATGTACAGCAGCCTAGTTTGGTGTTGCGTTACAAAATATTCTTATTTTAAATTTTTAATCGAAACATCAAACATACCTATAAAAACAGAATATTTAAATTATTCAAAACATAAAACTACTATTTAATTTTATTATGTGGTACCATAAAAACGATAGATTACAATATTTTTACAAAGGGGGATCTGTATGAAAAACAAACGTTTCCTTATTACTGTTGTATTAATGCTTGTACTATCTATGATTCTTGCCGCATGTGGTAGAACACAAAGCGGCGGCACAGAAAATGAAAATGAAGGTGAAGTCACAGAAGAAAATAAAGATTTAAGCCTTCTAACCGGCGGCACGGGCGGTACATATTACCCGCTTGGAGGGGAAATCGCTAAAATTGTCTCCAATGAAACAGATTTAAACATTACAGCTCAATCATCTGGTGCATCAGTAGAAAATATGCAAACACTTGCCGATGGGGATGCGGATCTTGCCTTTACCCAAACAGACATTGCCAATTACGCTTCTGAAGGTACACTAATGTTTGAAGGTCATGCCATTAACAATATTCAAGCAATCGGAGCATTATATCCAGAAACAATTCAAATCGTTACATTAAAAGATAGCGGCATTAACTCTGTTGAAGATTTAAAAGGAAAAACAGTATCTGTTGGTGCTCCGGGCAGCGGTACATTCGCAAATGCCCAGCAAATTTTAGAAATTCACGGTATTTCTATTAAAGATGATATTAAGGCACAGCATTTAGCCTTTGATGAATCAACTGAAGGAATTCAGGATGGCAATATTGATGCAGCCTTTATTACTGCCGGTGCTCCAACAGGGGCTGTTGAAAGCCTATCTGCTCTAAAAGAAGTGAAAATCATTCCAATTACAGCCGATAAAGCAGACGAGCTTGCAGAAAAATATCCTTATTATGCAAAGAATGTGATTCCTCAAGGAACATATCAGCTTGACAAAGAGGTTGAAACAGTTGCCGTTCTGGCAATGCTTGTTGCTCGTCAAGACTTAAGTGAAGACATGGTATACAACATTACAAAAGCGCTGTTTGACAACATCGCTAGCATTCAACACGCCAAAGGCGAACAAATTAGTGCAGAAAAAGCGCTTGACGGCGTTGGAATTGATCTGCATCCAGGGGCGAAGAGGTATTTTGATGAAAAAGGAATTTCCCAATAACCAAAAAACTGATCCGATATACGCCGAGAAAATACCTTGGCGTATATCAATATTTCCTAAAGAAATGACCATACAACGAATCATGATCCCACTTATCATGATGTTGTTTTTTGTTTCCTTGTCTTCACTCATCCCATTTTGTAAAGTACTAGCAGTCGAATATGAGGACACAGCACAACTTCTGGCCTTTTTACGCCTTGAACATAACGACCAGTTTAAAATAATGTACACACACTCTGTTCATTTAACCCCCGTCATAGAAACTTATCATATTAACTCATCTGACCATATTATCCAATCTGAATTGGAATATGAAAATTTTGCAATCGGCATGCCTTCTAACGCTAGTGGAGAAGAACGCTTTATCCATAAAAATGGAAAATACTACATTTCTAATATGAACCTTTCTTTTCCTTACATTGATGTACGAGTAGGGCGAGTAATTGCCAACCATACTATTATTTATAAAAAACAGGCAATACCTTTTAAAGAATTTGCAGGACCAGGGACATGGACACGGCTTAAAGTAAAGAACGTAACGTTATGGCAAATGATGAAAGGAGTTGAAATCCTTGAATGAAAAAGAGATCAAAAACGAACAGTTAACCGAAGAAGAACTAGAAAAGCTGATGGCAAAATTTGATCCAGAAGCCGGGTATCGAAAGTTAAACGGTACACTTGGCTGGATTTCAGCACTCGGCCTTCTAAGCTTTTCGTTATTTCAGCTCTATACAGCGATCTTTGGTGTCCTAACAGCCCAATTACAGCGTTCAATCCACCTTGGCTTTGCACTAGCTCTTATTTTCCTTTTGTTTCCTGCCTCCAAAAAGGCAAGAATCAACTCTATTAAACAACGATTTCAAATTACTTGGCTTGACGGTTTACTTGCAGCACTCAGCATCATTGTTGGTTCTTACTGGCCTCTATTTATTGATGATCTGGTAATGAGGGTTGGCCGTCTTACAATAATTGATCTTACAGTCGGAGCAATTGCAATTATCCTCGTTCTTGAAGCAACAAGGCGTGTCGTCGGACTGCCGATTACAATTATCGCAGCTGTCTTTTTGCTTTATGCCCATTTCGGTGCTTATATGCCGGGCTTTTTGCAGCATAGAGGAATTGGAATTGATCGCATTATTCGTTCCATGTTCTTTACCACAGAAGGTATTCTTGGAACACCTCTTAAAGTATCCGCAGAATTTATTTTCCTCTTTCTTTTATTTGGATCATTTCTTGTTAAAACAGGGATTGGCCAATACTTCAATGATCTAGCAATTACAATTGCCGGAAGAAGTGTAGGAGGACCAGCTAAGGTTGCAATCTTCTCAAGCGCTCTGCAGGGAACTATTTCCGGGAGCTCTGTCGCTAACGTTGTAACATCTGGTTCATTTACAATCCCAATGATGAAAAAGCTCGGTTATCGCAAAGAATTTGCAGGGGCCGTCGAAGCAGCCGCTTCCACCGGCGGTCAGATTATGCCGCCGATTATGGGAGCAGCAGCCTTTATAATGGTTGAATTTATTGGCGGTATTTCCTACTGGGATATAGCAAAGGCTGCTGCTATTCCGGCCCTACTTTATTTTACAGGCATTTGGATTATGACACACTTTCAAGCAAAAAAAATTGGCTTAAGAGGTCTTTCCAAAGACGAAATGCCTAACCGTAAAGAAGTCCTAAAGAAAATTTACCTTTTAACCCCGCTTCTGTTAGTGATTTTCCTATTAATGTCAGGCTATAGTGTGACAAGATCCGCCCTGCTCGCCATTTTAGCTTCAGTTCTTATAAGTGCCATTCATAAAGAAACACGGATGAGTCCTAAAGACATTGTGGAAGCACTTATAAATGGTGCTCGCACCGCTCTTAGCGTTGCTGCTGCCACAGCAGCTGCTGGAATCATTGTCGGAGTTGTAACAGTAACAGGTCTTGGTTTAAAACTTGCGAACGGTCTTGTCGATCTTTCAAGCGGAATTCTTCTGCTAACATTGTTTTTTACAATGATCGCTTCTTTAATTCTTGGAATGGGGTCACCAACCACTGCAAACTATGTCATTACTTCTACAATTGCGGCGCCAGCTCTAATCCTATTAAATGTTCCTGAGCTATCTGCTCATATGTTTGTATTTTACTTCGGAATTGTGGCTGATATTACCCCGCCGGTTGCTCTTGCCGCATTTGCAGCAGCAGGCGTCTCAGGAGGGGATCCCTTACGAACCGGAGTGAATTCAGCAAGACTTGCCATTGCCGCCTTTATTATCCCGTATATATTTGTCCTTTCTCCCGAGCTTATGATGATTGATACAACATGGTCTCAAACATTATGGGTAATCTTTACATCACTCGCCGGAATGATTGCGATTGGAGCGGGAATGATTGGACATTGGATAAGGAATATGTACTGGTTTGAACGTATTTTAGCTTTTGGAGCAGGTCTGCTGCTTATTTATCCAGAAGGTGCCTCAGATATGATTGGTTTAGGACTTTTTATCGCATTGCTTGTTCTTCAATATACGATTAAAAAAGAGAATAAAAATCAGCTGCAGCGGCAAACTTCCGGTCAAACACTTTAAATCATGAAGCAAAAACAAAAAGAATGCTAAAAAGACTATAAAAAAAGAGAAGGGAAAATTCCCTTCTCAGTGAGTTTCATTATTTTTTAGTTACGTTAGCAGCTTGAGGTCCGCGGTTGCCTTCAACGATTTCGAATTCAACTTCTTGACCTTCTTCTAAAGTTTTGAAACCTTCAGATTGAATAGCTGAGAAGTGTACGAATACGTCATCTCCACCTTCAACTTCGATAAATCCAAAACCTTTTTCAGCGTTAAACCATTTTACTTTACCGTTTTGCATTGATAAATCCTCCTAAATTGTACCTGTCGTACATGTTCATTTTTTCCACCATTTTATCTTTTTAACTACAGTTCATTAAAAAAGCTGTAACCTCTAAGGAGATTTAACCTTGCTATCCCCTTGAAGTTACAGCTTACTTAAATCTCTATAGTATTAAAAAGTAAAATGGTTTAAAGTTACTATATCATGTTCTACACAAAAAAGCAAAACAATTAGGGTTTTTTTTGAAAATTATAAGCTTTTTTCTAAAAAATTAATCGTGGATAATCTTAATTTTAGAAGCCGCCTCTTTTGCATTTTCTCGTGCTTCCTCTACTGTTTCTGCGCTGTGAAGCACAACAGCCATGCGGCGGCCAACTTTTGTTTTTGGTTTTCCGAACACTCTTACTTGCGTATGAGGGATTGCTAAACTCTCTTCTACTCCACTAATCTGATACTGTTCTGTTTCTTTCCATGCTTTGATCGTACGGCTTGCACCAGGTGTATGAAGACGAATCGATGGAATTGGGAAGCCTAAAATCGCGCGCACATGAAGCGCAAATTCAGACAGATCTTGTGTTGCAAGTGTAACCATCCCCGTATCATGAGGCCTTGGTGATACTTCACTAAAATAAACACCATTAGACGTTAAAAATAATTCTACACCAAACAGGCCGTATCCCCCAAGAGCATCGGTTACTTTTTTCGCGATACTTTCCGCTTCCTCTATTTGCTTCTCTGTCATAAAGTGCGGCTGCCATGATTCAATGTAATCCCCATCCTCCTGCACATGTCCAATTGGAGCACAATAGGAAGTACCAGAAACAGAACGAACGGTTAAAAGGGTAATTTCGGAATCAAACTTAATAAATTCTTCAACAATAACGCGCGCTTTTTTTCCACGTCCACCTTCAACCGCTTCATTCCATGAGCTTTCAATATCATCTATTGAGCGGCAAATACTTTGTCCTTTTCCAGATGAACTCATGATTGGCTTAATAACACAAGGTGTCCCGATTTCTTCAACAGCAGCTTTTAATTCTTCTAACGTATTCGCAAACGCATATTTTGCAGTTGGCAGGTCAAGCTCTTCACTCGCTAAGCGGCGAATGCCTTCACGATCCATCGTTAAATTTGTCGCATTAGCAGTCGGTACAACGTGAAACCCTTCTTGTTCAAGTTCAATTAATGTTTCTGTCGCAATCGCTTCTACTTCTGGAACAATTAAATCAGGCTTTTCTGCTTCAATGACATGGCGAAGCGCATTTCCGTCTAACATATCAATTACATGATAACGGTGGGCAACCTGCGTTGCTGGCGCGTTTTCATAACTATCAACAGCAATTGTCTCGACTCCTAAGCGCTGTGCTTCAAGAACAACTTCCTTTCCTAATTCACCTGATCCTAACAGCATAATCTTTTTTGCATTTTCCCCATATGGTGCTCCGTACCCGTACATCTATAATCCCCCTTATTATCATCTATTGCATCATAATAACTTACAATATTGAGTTTTTCAAGATTCAAAAAACGCTAAAAAACGAACAATATAAACAATAATTTTTGTTATGATTCGTTTTTTATAACAATATCCTTTCTTTTTTACAAAAACATGATGCTAAAAAAAGAGAGCCTTACCATATAAGAATTTCTGTTATGTTTATGATGAAGTTTTTGTTAGCTGACTATGGTACAACGCTGCATAAAATCCCTGTTGGTTTAATAACTCTTTGTGTGAACCTTGTTCAATAATATGACCTTCATCTAACACAAGAATACGGTCTGCTCGTTGAATCGTATTTAATCGGTGGGCGATAACAAAGCTCGTTCTTCCATTCATTAACCGCTGAAGCGCTTCTTGAATTTGAACTTCGGTAACGGTATCAATACTACTCGTTGCTTCATCTAAAATTAATAGTGATGGATTAGCTAGAATCACCCTCGCAATCGAAAGAAGCTGCTTTTGTCCTTGACTAATGCCGCTTCCATTTTGTTTTAAAAGCGTATTATATCCTTCTGGAAGTTTCATTATAAATGAATGCGCATTAGCAAGCTTTGCTGCTGCTTCTACTTCTTTATCTGATGCATCAAGTTTCCCGTAACGAATATTTTCCTTAATCGTTCCTTGAAATAAAAACGGATCTTGGAGAACAAAGCCCATATGTTTTCTTAAACTTTCCCGCTTAATGTTTGTAATATTATAACCATCAATCGAAATCATACCGCTGTCTGGATCATAAAAACGAGACAGCAAATTAATCACGGTCGTTTTTCCAGCACCAGTTGGGCCAACAAGTGCCACTGTCTCTCCACAATCAGCGCGAAAGCTTAGATTAGAAACCGTATTTCCTTCTTTTTCATAAGAAAAGGATACATTTGAAAAGAAAACATTTCCTTTTAGCTCTTCAAACTCTACTATCTCTTTTTCATTCTGCTTTTCTTCTTCCTCCTCCATCACTTCAAATACTCGTTCCGCTCCAGCAATAGCGGACAACAGCGTGTTAAACTGGTTAGCAAGATCATTTAAAGGCCATGTAAACTGTCGTGAATATTCAATGAAAACCACAATCACCCCAATTGTAATGTAGCCTTTTAAAGCGAATATCCCGCCGATAAGCGCAATAAGGGCGAAACTTAAATAATTTAATACGTTCATCAGCTTTGGAATAAATCCTGAAATGGTTTGGGCCCAAAACGCGGCTCCTTTTAGGTTTTCACTTTTTACCATAAACTCAGAAATAACTTTTTGCTCTTGTGAAAACGTCTTAACGATTCGCTGACCTGAAATGGTTTCTTCAATAAAACTGTTTAACTCGCCGAGATGGTGCTGCTGTTCCTTAAACAGTTTTCCAGTCCGTTTTGTAATCCACTTCATTCCAAAAATCATCAATGGAAGAACAACTAATGTAACCACCGTTAAAAGCGGACTAAGCCAAATCATCATTGAAATGGTCCCAACAAGTGTTAACACGCTTGAAAAAATTTGAATCATTGAGCTGTTTAGTGTAGCGCTGACATTTTCAATATCATTTGTTACTCTGCTCATTAATTCGCCGTGCTGTCGTTTATCAAAAAATGCTATCGGCAGCTTATGTAATTTTTGAATTAAGTCTGTACGCATGTTGTAAACAGTCGTTTGTGCAATGGAAATCATCCAAAATCTCTGTAAAATAAGCGATACCGAGTAGAAAACATACACAGCTCCTAAGCTTATTAGCAATGTAAGAAAGCCGCTGCTGTCTTTCGTAACAATATACTCATCAATCGCTTTACCAATTAAAAAGGGTCCAAGAAGTGCAAGTCCTGAGCTGATTACAACCATCATAAAAACGAGCGTCAGCATCCCCTTTTTCTCTGAGAGATATGTCCATATTTTCTTTAATGTTTGAAGCTGGTTTTTAGCTTTTCCTTTCTTACTCTCTATTTTAAGGTTTTCTTTTACTGAAATACGTTTATATTGGAAAGGTTTAGTTAGCTCCTTGAACATGATTTTCCCGCCCCTTTCCAAACTGTGAATCATAAATTTGCTGATACAAAGCAGAACTATTAAGAAGCTCTTCATGACTTCCCTGCACGAGAAGCTTACCATCTTCAAGAAGTAAAATCGTATCTGCTTCCATTGCCGTACTAATTTTTTGGGTAATAATCAATGTTGTGCACTGATAATTTTGCAGAGATTCGAGCAGCCGTGCTTCTGTTTTTAAATCTAATGCACTCGTACTGTCATCTAACAAAAGCAGCTTCGGTTTTCGGACAAGTGCTCTAGCAATGGAAAGTCTCTGTTTTTGTCCGCCAGAAAGATTGACTCCTTTTTGTCCGATCTTTGTTTCATACTGCTTTGGAAGTTTCATAATTGTTTCATGAATTTGGGCTGCTTTTGCGGATTCTATTATTTCTTCCATTGAAGCAGTTTCCTTTCCCCAGGCAATATTTTCTTTCACACTTCCCGTAAACAGAAGGGCTTCTTGAGGAACAAACCCAATTTGTTTTCGCAAATAATCAAGCTTCATTTCTTTTATATCGCTGTTATCAATTTCCACCATTCCTTCATCGACATCATATAAACGCGGAATAAGCTGAAATAAAGAAGTCTTTCCAGATCCAGTTGCACCTAATACGGCTGCTGTTTCTCCACTATGAACGGTAAACGATAAATCGCGCAGCACAGGAGAAGTTGTATGTGGATAGTGAAACGACACATTATTAAACACAATTTTCCCATCAGTAATTTTTTTAGAGGCATTAACATTCGATAATTCAATAAGATCAACTTCAGCTTCGAGTACTTCCGTAATTCGACCCGCAGACGTACTTGCTCTCGTATAAACCATCATAATAAATGAAAGAATGGAAAACGCTGCTGTAATTCGAAGTGTGTAATTAATAATCGCAACGACTTCCCCTACCTGTACACTTCCCTCTCGTACTTCCATACTGCCAAACCATAGAATCGCAACTAAACTCGCATTCATCACAAGTAGGAGAAGCGGCATGACCATCTCCATTAATCTTAAACCGGCAATGGTCCGATCTCGCAAATCACGGTTTGCTTTCGTAAACCGCTTCACTTCATGCTGCATTCTTAAAAATGCTTTTATAAGCCGCATTCCTGCTAAATTTTCCTGCATCACACTGTTTACTGTATCTAACTTTTCCTGTACAGCTCGAAACAGTTTTCCACCTTTTTTCATTGCCGCTATAAGAAGCAGCAGTAAAATAGGAATCGCCGCTACAATAGACAGTGCGATCTTCCAGTTTACAAATAACGCCATCACTGTACCGCCAATAACTAATAACGGCGCACGAAGCATAATGCGCAGCCCCATAAAAACAGCATTTTGAATCTGCGTAATATCGTTTGTTAACCGTGTAATTAATGAAGATGTTGGGAAAATATTAAAATTAGCAAATGAAAATGATTGAACCTTTTGAAAAAGCGCTTGCCTTACATCATAACCAAAGCTTTGACTAACATGACTCGAGTAAAAAGAATTAATGATTCCAGATAGAAAAGCAAGCAGAGACAATCCAATCATCACAACGCCCCAAGTTAAAATAACGTTGATATCATTTTTCATAATACCGTCATCAATAATTTTTGCGATTAAAAGTGGATTAATTAGTTCGACAACAAGCTCTGTCAGCATTAATACTAAAGCAGCTATCACAGTAATTCGGTACGGTTTAAGAAACGGAAAGATCTTTCTCATCAAACCCCCTCCAGACGATGTATATGTATTATCCCCATTATATCTGTCTTTTTATATCTAGGCACATATCCCGCCTACATGCTCTTTCATAAAAGGAATTTTTTCATTATATTAATCTACGCATCTTTATAGTCAAACCTTTATTTCTCATGGTATTCTTTGTTTATTAAAATGTATTACATATTAACGGAGAAAGAAGGGGCTATTATGGCTTTAGCACGCGCGAAATCATCAGTGCTTTCGCAGCCTACGATTTACAAAGTATTGTTTGCAATTAGTTTTGTTCACCTTCTCAACGACTCGATGCAATCTGTAATTCCAGCCATTTTCCCAATTCTTGAAAAATCAATGAACTTAAGCTTTACACAGCTCGGTTGGATTGCCTTTACCTTAAACGTTACTTCCTCAATTATGCAGCCGATCGTTGGATAGTACACAGATAAAACGACTTCCCCTTACCTGCTTCCATTTGGAATGTTTTTAAGTTTACTAGGGATGTGCGGGCTTGCTTTTGCCGATCATTTTTATTTTGTTTTACTATCAGTCATGTTCATCGGACTCGGTTCAGCTGTGTTTCATCCGGAAGGTTCACGTGTTGCTTACATGGCTGCCGGTAACCGACGCGGGCTTGCGCAATCAATCTACCAAGTTGGCGGAAATTCTGGACAATCTCTCGCCCCAATTATGACGGCCCTTATCTTCGTTCCTCTCGGACAACTTGGAGCAATTTGGTTTACGATTGTTGCCGCTATGGCTATATTCGTTCTTTTATTTGTATCAAACTGGTACAGCAAACAGCTCGTTCATTTTCCGAGAGTAAAAAAGACAACAGAAAAACGGGAAGTGAATCCAAAACAAAAAAAACAAATCACATTTGCGATTTGTCTGTTAATTTTCCTTGTTTTTGCGCGCTCATGGTATGCTGCCGGGATCGGAAACTACTATCAATTCTACTTAATTCGAGATTACGGGTTATCAATTCGCGAAGCGCAATTTTATATTTTCGCCTTTTTAGCTGCCGGTGTTGTTGGTACATTTTTCGGTGGTCCGCTTGCTGATCGATTCGGTAAACGAAACATGATTTTCTTTTCGATGATTGGCTCAGCACCACTTGCACTTACCCTTCCGTATGTAAGTCTATCATTTGTATATCCGATTTTCCTTTTACTTGGATTTATTATTTTATCAAGCTTTTCGGTAACCGTTGTTTATGCGCAAGAACTATTACCTGGTCGGATCGGAATGGTGTCAGGTTTAATTGTTGGGCTCGCTTTTGGGATGGGGGCAGTCGGCTCTGTGGTACTCGGCAGTCTCGCCGATTTGTTCAGCATTAAGTTTACAATGATTTTCATCAGCTTCTTACCGCTGCTTGGGATGCTGACAATTTTTCTTCCTTCTGATCAAACAATGAAAAAGTGGGAGAAAGAAAATATATAATAATTTAAAGTAGTTATTCTTTTAAACTTAACAAAACAAGTACTATCGCTATGTAATCACTTATCATTAGAATATGTAAAAGTCGAAATCTTTTGTTTTAAAAATAAACAGCCAATCCTTTTTTTTGGAAAGGGCTTGGCTGTTTTTTGTGTGTGAAGACGAGTTAAACAAACTAACCATTTTGTTTAACTCTAGAACAACCCCTTTAACAGAATAAGATTACTCACTATATTTGTTTACTATTATTTTTCTGTACATGCCATTAAACATCACTGGTCTGTCTTCTTTCACATTTAATTCTTTATGATGTTTTTTATACAATTCTTCAAAGTTCAATCCAATGTCAGTCCCTAAAACTTTAATCAGAGGTCTGATAAGTTTTTTCGATAACGATAGTTTATTTTCTTTGGAAATAAACTTGTCGAATAAAATGATTTCCCCATCATGTTTTAGTACCCTTGCCATTTCCTGAAAACATTTATCTGCATTAGGTACTACGGAAAGAATTAGACTGCCAATAACCAAGTCGAACTGATTATTGTCAAAACTCATATCTTGAGCATCCATTTCTAAAAAATTAATAGTGGAAGTTTTGAATTTTGCTCTTGCATTCCCAAGCATATCAGGTGAAAAATCAATTGCCGTAATATCTAATTCATTGTAATTTATTAATTCTAAATCAGCCCCTGTTCCCACGCCGACAAATAGTATTTTTTGTCGACTATCGAAGTGTATTTCTTGAAATATTTGTCTACGGGCGTTAAGAAAAGGACCTGAATTAAAAAATTTATCGTAAATTGGAGACCAAATTTTATATATCACTTTATTCCATGCATTATTCAATTTCCTCTCCCCCTAATAATCAAATAAATGGACATCATTATTAAACAATCCTTCCTTAAACTTAATAACAATTATTTCAAAATTCCGTGTTTTAAGCAATCGCTTTATTCTAGAATATAGACCTTTATTGAATAGCAAATAAGCTCCCCCATCTTTTCATATGCTCTGTGTAAAACTATATATGTTAGTGATATGTCCAGAAAATCACTACTTTCTGAACACTCCTTTTTTATTTGAAAAGATTAAAAAACTAATAGTTTTCGTATTCAATAACCCATCACAACATCTATGGTCATTATCCATCTCTTATTTAAGTTATGGTACAAGGTGTAAGAGGTAAAAAAATATTTGTTGATAAAGTTAGTGGAGTTAAAAAGAAAAGAGTTAGAAGCTACGATGTGGAATGTCTCAAGAACAACTATTTATAGGTATTTGGAGAAACTTACTGACTCAAAAAAAAGAATAGCTATATAATCTGTTGTATTTGATAATTAATCAATATCTATAAATGGCAGTATGTTTTTTGAATGTAAAAAAGCCGAAAATATGCAAGAAATGAATAAAAACTCGTATATTTTCGGCTTATTGAATAATTTTAGATATTGAACAAACGCCCCTATTTGTTTAAGTAAATACATTCACAATCTTGTATTCCTAAGTCAGTTATTATTCAAACAATTTTTCACCACGATGAAGTCTGATGGCAATTTTAGCTGTATGGGACGTTTCCCTTGAGGTCGCGGTGCGTGAGCCGCTAAATAACGACTTACTGCAATGATTATCGTTTCCTGTGCCCGCTTTGCAATCTCGGAATCCTCGTCTTGCCATATACGATGCTCCATTATTGCCCCTTCATACATTTGGAAGGTATGGAATTCTGCATTTTCCCTAAGTAGGGCATGACCGAGGACGTTAAATAATTCATTCAAATCTCCCCTATTGGCTAAGTAATTCACTACCCATTTCGCGGCCTCATCCGTTTGTTGCTGCTTATCTAATAGATCTAGAAATTCCTTCGGATCCTTCCGTTGCTGTGAGGATTTATCCACTACTGGCATTCGAGCCGAGGGAATATTAAGAAAACGATCTAAATAAATACTCATGGCACCGTGAAAAACAGCCCGAATGAGTTCAGGTGTTGTTGATCTCCTTAAAGCTTGGTGAACGGCATGACCGTGAGTAAAGGTATGGAGTACCGTATCCCAATCTCTAAATTCGTTTTGAACATGGAAACGGGCTACCCTTTCCGCCGCTGCTAACGTTACTAATTGTGCAAGCCGAACAGGGGATCTCCCCTGTTGTAATGCTTCCATTAACATTTCTACCGTTCTAACAGGATCATCACTTAATAATTGCTCTAATACCTGATCTTCATCAACTAAGCCTGATGAATTTTTTTCATATCCTTCCTTAATTTCTATTTTCTCCAGTGTGCTGAAGGCTTTATGTAAAGGTTCCACTAAATTAAGAGGTGCCTGCCAGCTGTGGGATTCCTCACTACGAATGGCATTACTTAACTCTGGTAATAGAGATGTGAGGATATATTCCCGGTTCTCGTCTTGTAGCTTCGACAGCATTTCAAATGCTTTATTATGAAAATCTAATGTGTGACCAATATTCATATAAAAATGATCTGTAATTGCCGTCATCGTCATGTCAGATAGCTGTTCTGTCGTTACCCCTAGCTTTATGGCAGTTAGTAGGACCCTCTCTGCTCCTTGGACATCACGAACTTCAATGTTATTTCTATACCATTTTGCTAGTTGGGAAATCTCCGGTTGTTCATTTTCCTTATTTAATGGTAAGGGATCTAGTAAAAATCTTGTTCCCTTCCCTGCACTTTCTCTTGCCACATGAACTAACCCTTGGTATAAGGCAAGGATTTTTCCTTTTTTATCGAGATACGGCAGGATATTGCTCATTGCGGTTAAGATCGTAAGACCAGATCCCCAGCCATTCCAACGATGCTTTGTACCAAATTCTACACCTATATTTGCAATATCATTGGGATCTGCTTCTACTAAGCTCACCACAGCTTTTGCGATAACAAGACGAATGTTTTGCTCTAGACCATCCTTCAGTCTCTTTTTCAGTTTGACTACCGTTTGCTTGTCTATGGGTTCAGGAATGATCCACACTTCCCCATCCTTTACTTCGACGGGATATATAGGTACATCGTCTGCCCATGGATCTAATGTTCCCCCACTTTTTAGATCAAAACGGGCGTGATGCCAATGGCACGTAAGAATTCCATCACAACTGCTCCCCATATGTAATGGAAATCCAAGATGGGGACAACGGTTATCTACCGCGTATATGCTCTTTTCATGATAAATAACGGCAATTCCGTGCTTTCCCCCTTTTACCACCTTAACCCTCTCATCCTTCAACTGTTTTTCCGAGCAAATATATACTTTTTCACTCACTTGACTATAACCTCCTTGAAGGAAAATATTCGATACTCCTTATTAACTATAGTGACTGCATGGTTGATGCTTTCTTGATCGTCTACATCCATCACCACAAAGGAAACGTCAAGGTTTGAATCCTTAAGTTTTTGCGCTGCTTCATGACCCCTCTCTGGATTGCGACTTGCCAAAATGACCTTAAAACCTTTCAAAGCCAATTGTTTGACCAATTCATATCCAATTCCTCGATTCCCACCGGTGACAAGTGCAACTTTTTGATCCTTTGACATTTTAAAACCTCCATTTTATGGCTGCTAATCTTGGGCTAGAGCAGATTTAGAAAGTTGTTTTGTAGGACTATACATATAGTTTCTAAGTAAAATAGTTACCAAACTTAGGATCAATGATACGATTCCGACCAATACGACGTATTGTGTACCCAGTTGTGATATAAATAACCCACCTACAGCTGCACCCACTGTTGTTCCTACGTTACAGGCTGATATAAATAATCCATTGGCGAAATCAGGCGCTTCGGGAGCTGAAGACGCAATCAAATATTGATTAATATTTGCCATTATTCCTCCAGCCAATATTCCCCAAAGGAAAGTGATCATTACCATAGGCACCGCAAACTCTCCAGTGAAGAATAAAAGGGTGTAAACTACACTCAATAACAAAGGAAAAGTTAAGATGGACTTAATAGGACTATTAGTGAGTACCCTCCCTGCAGCGATGTTTTCAATAATATTAGCTCCACCGAAAACGAATAACGTTAAACTGATGGTATTCGGAGACACTTGGGTAACAGTTTCCAGGTATTCAGCAATATAACTATATACCCCGAATACAGATGCATTTAATAAAATTACAGCTACGATAGAAACCCATAGTTCATTGCAAAGCATTATTGAACAAAATCACCCTTTAGCGAAATAGAAAAAGTAATGCTGATTATATTTGTTTAATATTTTCGCGGACATTAAGTGCGTTATTTACTGAAAATCGGCTTCCTTATTGATGAATAGAGGAACAGATGTCCGTGAACATCCTAATAACACTACTTTTGTCACAAATAGCGGAACGAAATCAGGGATATGAACAACCGTTTTTTTTTATGAAATTCAGTGATATATATTTTTATCTCTTTTTTTTATAAAGGATGGTTGATCTATTGGTAAGGAGTCGGCTCTTCTTTGTTTGATAAAAAGCACCAATGTAATGATTACGGTTCCAAGCCAAACGAATAATAAACAGCTACCCAGGATAGGTAATATCGTTAGCTCAAATACAGGTCTACTTAGTCCAGTTTGAATCCCTATAAGTAAAATCATAAACATCCAAGCGATACTGCCTGAATGGAGCAGTCTTTTTTTGAAGCGGTTTTGTACCGGAGTTTTCTCTAAAAACCAAGCTGGCAAGATTAATGTTTGCAGCGCATGAAATCCAATACCATGTAGTACA
>NZ_QOCW01000035.1 GCF_003318295.1 Bacillus taeanensis | reverse complement strand
ATTTTACCGCTTTATTAACAAGTTCTTTTGGAATGTTAATGTTAAACGCTAAACGGCGCGCTTGATAACCTTGTAAGCCGACAGCCGGATCAATTTCTTCTTTAAAGATTTTTTCCGGTGTTTTTTCAGCCACTTCTTCAATTTCTGTGCCGCCTTCTTCAGATCCCATTAGAACAATACGGGATACAGCTCGGTCTAATACAAGCCCGATATAATATTCTTTTTTTATATCGCATCCCTCTTCAATGAGTAAACGCTTTACTTCTTTTCCTTCTGGTCCAGTTTGGTGGGTCACTAACGTTTGACCTATTAATTCTTTTGCATATGTACGTACTTCATCAAGAGTTTTGGCGATTTTTACACCACCTGCTTTTCCGCGGCCGCCAGCATGAATTTGAGCTTTCACGACATACACGTTTGAATCTAATTCTTTGGCAGCATCCACCGCTTCCTCTGGAGAAAACGCAACCTTACCATTTGGAACAGTTGCTCCATATTTTCTCAGGATTTCTTTCCCTTGATATTCATGGATATTCATTCGCCATCCTCCTAACTTTTTTAAAAAAACTAAATAATTAGACGATAGTATTATTGTATATGTCAACTTCACTATTGTCCACTCTCACTGTTAATTCGACAAATCTCTTTTAAGTCTCCGCTTGCAGTTCTATCTTTTTTTTTTCGACAAAGTTTTAGTTGTGATGCTAACGTAAAAAAGAAGAATAAGCACAGCGCTTATTCTTCTTTTTTGTTTAGATCGTTCTCTCTTTCTTCTTCTGCTTTTTTTAACAGCCAATACGTAAAAAAATCTCTTAATGATACACTGTGAAAGACGCCAAATTCTTCGGCTATCTCTTCCTCATGCAGTTTGATCTTCACCTCTAGATCCTCGTATTCTTTCACTCTATTTTAAACACTCCTTAAACTGGTTATAAGTATAGCCTATCCAATTTAACGAGGTTTTCTACTATATATCCTTAACTTATTTCGGGGTCCTCATCATTTTTATATCTTTTATTTTAAATTTTGATCAAGCTTATATATAAAAGCAAATATTTCGGCCACCGCTTCATATAAATCTTCAGGAATTGTTTCATTAATGTTTAATTGTTGAAGCAGTTCAACAAGCGATTGATCCTCCTGAATGGGAATATTATTTTCTTTTGCGGTTTTTAAAATTTGATCTGCTATTTTTCCTTGTCCTTTCGCAATGACTTTAGGAGCCGGAGCATATGCTTCATCATATGAAAGGGCAACAGCATTTTTCTCTACCTTTTTAGGAGTCATACTTGTATGTCAACCCCTTTATAAGAGTGAAATAACTTCTCATGAAGAGAAGGACTATGAAAACTTTTTTTCTTAACTGGTTCTACAAATTTAACATGTGACAAGTGATAATTGAAATTTGCTAACTGTTTCTTTAATAATCCTGATAATACATTTACGGTTTCTACCGCCATTTTATGCTCTGTATAAATTTGAATAGACACTATTCTATTTTGAACTTGAACATCAACAACTGTTTCCTTTAAATTTTTAAGGGTTAAATGAAATAATATTCTACAAAAATCTGCATCAATTTTTCCATTTTTCTTCTTATCCTGCCATTGAATAACAGCATCTTGATTAAGTGTTTTATCTCCAAAAGGAATTTGAAAAAGAATAGTTTGGAGAAAATCTTCATAATTAGCAAGCTGAATTCCTGTTAACCGATTGACAACTTGTTCTGCCATCATCTTAAGTGGAGAAGAAGACTCTTCGTTTAGTATATTCAATAGTAAAGGCTTTAAAGTGTGCAATTCTTCTTCAAAATTTTTAGACGACATTGTTTGAAGCGAAAAGCGATGCACCGCATTTTCATAATTTACACCAAGCAAATGAATAAGCTGTTTTAACAGAAGAAAAGGTGAAGATTGTGGTCCTTTTGAATCGTTTACTGCTAATTCTTCTTTAACGTTCCGTGTAAGCTCAAGCAATTGACGTATTACTTGTTGTACTTTTTCTACATTTACGCTTGAAGGCTCAGCTTCTTCTATCACTCTAGATAAATCAGTTAATAAGCTTGTTAATGATTCCTTTGAAAATAAAATAAGAATAGCTTTAAATGTTTGTTCAGTCAATGGTAATTGATGTTGTACAAGTGTTTTAACAGCTGCCATTTCATGTGTTGTTATTTCTCCATTGTTAAACCATTGAATGCTGCTCGTTAAAAGAGATTTTGATATTGGAAGCCCTTCATCTAATAACCGGCGGACAAATTGAATATTTTGTCCAGAAGAAGAAAGTGAAAGCTGTCGCAATATGACTTTGGAAATAATAGTAGCATCGTTATAACTACTAAAAGCTCCTCTTGCCTCTACTAGTTTTAAATGAGGCATCTCATCTAATTTTTCTACTTGAAATAAGTAGCTTTTACCTGCTGAAAGAGGAATCTCAAGTTTAGCAGTCAATTTCATATTAACAGCTTCTAACTGCGCGAATCCTCCTGAAAACAGCTTAGTAACCTTTCCGACAAACAGCTGTCCTTCACTTAAGCTCACTTTTTGATGTCCATAACTATGAAACAGCTGTAAAGCCGCTTGATTTATATTCATAAACAATCACCTAATCTAATGTTATCATTTCTTTGACTGGAGAAAATGTTTTACGGTGTTCTTCTGTTACGCCATATTTATACAAGGCGTTTAAATGTTCTTTTGTACCGTAGCCTGCATTTTTTTCAAAGCCGTATTGAGGATAGGTTTGTGATAATTCTTCCATGATCTTATCTCTGGTTACTTTAGCAACAATTGATGCTGCTGCAATCGAAATACTGTTCGCATCCCCTTTAATGATGGATGTTTGCGAGATAGGAAGAGGCAGTTCCATTGCATCAATTAACAAATGATCCGGCTTTATTGTTAAGTTATTGACAGCTTGTACCATTGCCTTTTTTGTAGCCTGATAAATATTATGTTGGTCAATTTCTTTTGCTGACATAATTCCGATACCAATTGCCACTGCTTGATTTTTAATTTGTTTATACAATTCTTCCCGTCTCGATTTAGAGAGTTTTTTAGAATCATTTAATCCTAATATCGGCTCATTAGGTAAAATAACCGCGGCGGTCACAACAGGTCCAGCGAGAGGCCCCCGTCCTACTTCGTCTACTCCGGCAATAAACTGCTTTCCCTGCAGCTTCAAGTCTTTTTCATAGACTGACATGTCCTCAAACATTCTTTTTATATTTTCTAACTCGTTTTGCTGTTTCTGCCACTTTGTAAGGAGACGCTGAACTCCTTTTCGACGATCTTGTTTTAATGATTCAATTTCTTCTATTGAAAGACTTTCTGCAGTCAATGCTTGTTCAATTTCTTTAATGGATGTTAGTTTCATACACTCATCACTTTCCGCTTTATTAATAATCTTTTGTAATTTGAGTATAACAAAAAGGCACGCATGAATGCCTGCCTTTTTGTTAAAAATCACTCGGTTTTTCAAATGTTAACGCACCTAATTTTTCTGAACGAAGCTCTCTTAAGATAACTTCTGCTGTTTTATCATAATCAATAAAGCCGCCGCTCATTAAAAAACCGCGCTTTTTTCCAATTTCGTCAAAAAGCTCAATCACATCTTCTGGAATCTCTTCAATTCGATAGCGTTCTTTTAGACGATCCGGATAGCGTTCCTGTAAAAAGCGAAGCACAAATACAGCCACTTCTTGAAAGTCCAAAATTTCATCTTTTATTGCCCCTGTTGCCGCTAATCGGAGCCCAATGATTTGATCTTCAAATTTCGGCCACAGAATTCCTGGTGTATCTAACAGCTCTAAGTCTTTCCCAACTTTAATCCACTGCTGCTGCTTTGTAATTCCTGGTCGATCTCCAGTTTTTGCAATTTTTTTATTAGCTAATCGATTAATTAACGTAGATTTTCCTACGTTAGGAATTCCTAAAATTAGAGCACGAATTGCTCTTGGTTTCATCCCTTTTTCAATGATTTTATTAAGTTTATCTTTCATTAGTTCTTTTGCTGCTAACGGAATTTTCTGAACACCTTGCCCTGTTTGTGAGTTAATAGCAATAGCTTTCATATTTTTCTCTTCAAAATATCGCTGCCATTCCTTCGTCAAAGAGGGATCCGCCATATCGGCTTTATTTAAAAGGACAAGCCTCGGTTTATTTTTAACAATCTCATCAATCATTGGGTTTCGTGACGAGATCGGAATACGTGCATCAACTAATTCAATGACGACATCAATTAGTTTAAGCTTTTCTGTAATCTCACGTCTTGCTTTGGCCATATGACCAGGAAACCATTGTATTGTCATGATTACATCACCTTCTTTTGTATTACAATCTTAAAGTGAAAAAAAGAAGCCTGGTTCCCAAGCTTCTTTTTCTTGATTATCGAATTTCTTTAATACGAGCAGCTTTACCGCGAAGTGCACGTAAGTAATAAAGTTTCGCACGACGAACTTTACCACGGCGAACTACATCAATTTTATCAATACGTGGTGAATGTACAGGGAATGTACGCTCAACACCAACACCGTAAGATACTTTACGAGCTGTGAATGTTTCGCTGATTCCACCACCGCGACGTTTGATTACCACGCCTTCAAATACCTGAATACGCTCACGCGTACCTTCAACAACTTTAACGTGTACACGTACTGTATCTCCTGGACGAAATGCAGGAAGATCTGTTTTAAGTTGATCTTTAGTAATTGCTTCAATAATTTGTTGACTCATCAGGTATACCCTCCTTCCATACAAATGTTCTTGCATATGCTTTGCTATCATTGCAGCGGAACATCGTAATACTGGCGTTAGCCACAAAAATAATCATAGCATAAATAGAAAACTCTAGCAACAATCAAATTATTTTTTTTCTAATTCAAATTGTTGAATCCATTTTTTTTCTTCCTCTGTTAACTCACAATCTTTTAATAAATCTGGTCGGCGCTCCCATGTACGCTTTAACGATTGATAGCGGCGCCACTCTTCAATATGAGCATGATTACCTGACGTTAATACTTCAGGAACTTTCATCCCTCTGTATTCCGCTGGCCTTGTATACTGAGGATGCTCTAATAATCCCGTACTAAACGAGTCTTTAACAGGAGACTCTTCATTGCCAAGCACCCCAGGCAATAAGCGTGTAACACTATCCACAATAACCATACTGGCCAGTTCACCGCCTGTTAACACAAAATCACCAATCGAGATTTCGTCCGTTACAAGAGCCTCTCTAATCCGTTCATCATAACCTTCATAATGACCACAAATAAAAATTAAATGCTCTTCCTCAGCAAGCTCTTCCGCTTTCTTTTGCGTAAATCGCTCACCTTGAGGGCACATTAAAATAATCCGAGCATTTTCAGCCTTCTGCAGATCATCAACTGCATCAAATATTGGTTGTGGAGCAAGCACCATTCCCGCCCCCCCACCATAAGGGTAATCATCAACCTTATTATGCTTATTTAATGTATAATCTCTAAAGTTTACAACATTATAAGATACAGCTCCCTTTTCCTGTGCCTTCTTTAGGATTGATCCATTAAATACTCCGTCAAACATTTCAGGAAACAGTGTTAATACATCAATTTTCATTCGAGCAGCCCTTCCATTACATGAATAATAATTTTTCCTTCATTGATGTTTACCTCTTTTACAACTTCATCAATATAAGGAATAAGGAGCTGTTTTTTAGATTTTTTTGATTGGATCACCCAAACATCGTTCGCACCAGGAGATAAAATTTCAGTGATTTTCCCAAGCTCTTCCCCTTCATCCGTAAAAACAGTACAGCCAATAATTTGATGATAGAAAAATTCCCCTTCATCCAGATGATCTTCATTTAGCTGTTCTTCCGAAATTTTAAGCAATCCACCTTTAAACGCTTCCACTTCATTAATGTTTTCATATCCTTGAAATGTTAATAAATCAAACTGCTTATGTTTCCGATAACTCGTAATAGTGAGAGGAAGCTTTTCACGCCGCTCAGCTTGTTCTAAATATAAGACATTTCCTTTTTGATAACGAACTTCTGGAAAGTCAGTCTTAGAAATAACGCGAACTTCTCCTCTTACTCCGTGTGTATTAACAATCTTACCAACATTAAACCACTTCAAAAAAACCCCTCCTTGCTCAATTTCTTATTTAATAAAGTGTTTAACGAATTTCTACTACAATTCCATCTTTAATGATAATTTCAGAAGGAGCAGTTAACCTCTCCCAATCATCACCGATTTCTACTTCTTCAATTGCTTGAATTTTTTTCGCCTGAAGTTCCGTGCCTAATGGTAGTATTTGCAGTTGTTCAATTTCAAACTCAAGCTGCTCAATTCGCTTACGACGTGAATTTAATTCTTCTTCAAACCGATTAATAACCACGTCATATTGATTCGGCTGCCTTTTTAACACTTTTCGTTTTTCAAATTCCAGCTGTTTACAAGCTAAATTCAACTTGTTTCTTTCACTTTCAAAACTTGTTAACATGGTTTCTTTACTTTTTTCAGTTAATACTCGTTTTACTAAAACAGCTTTAATAATTTTCAAATGCTCACCTCCACAGATGAGCGAGTGCTGAAAAAAATAATAATACCCGCTCTTTGTTACTTGTTATATTTTTGGGTATAAAAAAAGGAGAGGTTAGCCCCTCCCCCTTCTTACATAATTTCCAAATAAATGCGCTTGTTTTGATTCGATGCTGCTGCATACACAACTGTTCGAATTGCCTTTGCAACCTTTCCTTGCTTACCAATTACCTTCCCTACATCCTCTTGATGAAAATAGAGTTGATACGTAATGGATTGTTCAGACATCTTCTCTTCAATACGCACTTCTTCAGGATGGTCTACCAATGGCTTGACAATCGTTTCAATTAATCCTTTCATCTGATAGCCACCTTACATTTGTCTAATTATTTTTGATTTTTTGTGTTGTGAAGCTTTTCCATAAGACCAGCTTTTGAAAATAAGTTACGCACTGTATCAGATGGTTTTGCTCCATTTAGCATCCATTGAAGAGCTTTCTCTTCATCAATTTTAACTTCCACTGGATTTGCTACTGGATTATAGTAACCTACCTCTTCGATGAAGCGGCCATCACGTGGAGCACGAGAATCAGCAACCACTACACGGTAGAATGGAGATTTTTTTGCACCCATACGTTTTAAACGAATTTTTACTGACATTTATATTTCCTCCTTTAAAATAACTACACAAATTTTTATTATATCACAAATTTCGCCTTTAGTAAATAACGAAATAAGAAACATTACATAAACGGAAGGTTAAATCCGCCTTTTTTCTTACCTTTTCCTTTTGACATACTTGTCATTTGTTTCATCATTTTTTTCATATCTTCAAATTGCTTTAACAACCGATTTACCTCTTGAACAGAAGTACCGCTTCCTTTAGCAATACGCTTCTTACGGCTTCCGTTAATCATTTCAGGATGCTGTTTTTCTTCTTTTGTCATCGATTGAATAATGGCTTCCACATGACTAATTTGCTTTTCATCAATATTAACGTTTTTTAGGCCCTTCATCTTATTCGCACCAGGAAGCATACCAATTAAATCTTCGAGCGGTCCCATGCTGCGAACTTGACCTAACTGATCAAGAAAATCATCAAACGTAAAGCTCATTGTACGCATTTTCTGTTCAAGCTCTTTTGCTTTTTCTTCATCCACAGAGGCTTGAGCTTTTTCAATTAATGTTAAAACATCACCCATCCCTAAAATTCTGGAAGCCATTCGCTCAGGATGAAATGGTTCTAATGCATCCATCTTTTCACCCATACCAACGAATTTAATCGGTGTGTCTGTTACTGATTTTATTGATAAGGCTGCCCCACCTCGAGTATCGCCATCAAGTTTCGTAAGCACAACACCCGTCAATTCTAACTGCTCATTGAAGCTTTCAGCAACATTTACTGCATCTTGACCGGTCATTGCATCGACAACTAAAAAGATTTCATTCGGATTTGATAACTCTTTAATATCTTGAAGTTCTTTCATCAAATCTTCATCGATATGAAGTCTACCCGCTGTATCAATAAGTACATAATCATGATGCTCTTCTTTTGCCCTTTCAAGCGCCTGTTTTGCAATTTCGACAGGGCTTACTTGATCCCCTAATGAGAACACTGGTAAGCTTAACTGTTTACCCAATGTTTGAAGTTGGTCAATTGCCGCTGGACGATAAATATCTGCAGCAACTAAAAGAGGACGGCGATTATGTTTTTTGCGCAAATGATTTGCAAGTTTTCCGGTTGTTGTCGTTTTACCTGCCCCCTGCAAACCAACCATCATAATAACAGTTGGAGGACGGTTTGAGACAGCAATTTTACTTTGCTCTCCACCCATCAGTGTTTTTAACTCTTCATGTACAACTTTAATAACTTGTTGTCCTGGTGTTAAACTTTGAAAAACTTCTTGTCCGATTGCACGCTCTTTAACATTTTTAATAAAACTTTTAACAACTTTAAAGTTTACGTCTGCTTCGAGCAGTGCAAGCCGCACCTCGCGCATCATTTCATTTACATCGGCCTCAGTCACTTTTCCTTTGCCGCGAATTCTCTGCAGCGTACCTTGCAGTCGGTCGGCTAAACCTTCAAATGCCATAAGCTATGCCGCCTCCTAATCCAGCTTTTCAAGAGTGTCTATTACTTCACGAAGTTCGCTTGAATAGCTCTCTTGATTTACTAGTAGTTGTTTCAATTCAATAACTAACTTTTTTCTCTTTTCAAACTTTTTAAAGAGAAGAAGTTTTCGCTCATATTCTTCAAGCATTGCTTCAGTTCGCTTTATATTGTCATATACAGCTTGACGACTTACTTGAAACTCTTCCGCAATTTCGCCAAGGGAGTAATCATCCAGATAATACAACGACATATAATTACGCTGTTTTGGCGTAAGCAGTGCTTGATAAAAATCAAATAAATAGTTTATTCTCGTTGTCTTTTCTAACATGGCGTCAGCCCCTTGTTAAGTGAATCGCCTTTACATTATTACATAGTACAGAGTTGAGAAGGATTTGTCAAGTTTTTTTCTTAACATCTTTTTTATAGGATGAGAACTTATGATTTGTCGCATGAATAAAAAGATGAGCGGCTTTTTTATGCTGCTCACCTTCTACTTTCGTTCAACTCTCACTCATTTGTATCTTCTTCAATTAACTCAGAAAAAAGTCCGTATACAAATTTTTCAGCATCAAATTCTTGCAAATCATCCACTTTTTCTCCAAGACCAACAAGCTTTACAGGAATATCTAACTCGTGACGAATACCGAGGACAATTCCCCCTTTGGCTGTTCCATCTAACTTTGTTAAGACAATACCTGATACATCGGTTGATTCACTAAACGTTTTGGCTTGACTCATCGCATTTTGTCCTGTTGTAGCATCTAATACAAGCAGTACTTCATGAGGGGCAGATGGAATTTCTCGGGAAATAACACGTTTTACTTTTTCAAGTTCTTTCATTAAGTTTACTTTATTTTGCAAACGGCCCGCTGTATCACACAAAAGTACATCAACGTTTTTTGAACGAGCTGATTGAACCGCGTCAAATATAACAGCTGCTGGGTCAGACCCTTCTTGGTGTTTAATAACATCTACCCCAACTCGCTCTCCCCACACGGCAAGCTGTTCAATAGCACCCGCTCGAAACGTATCCCCAGCTGCTAATAAAACCGATTTCCCTTCCGATTTTAGTTTATGGGCAAGCTTACCAATTGTGGTTGTTTTCCCTACCCCGTTTACCCCAACAAACAAAATAACAGTCATTTCATTTTGTTGGATATTAAGGGTACTATCCTCTTCTTCCTTATGAAGAAGTTCTGCCAGTTTTTCTGAAATAACAGATTGTAATTCTTTTGTGTCTTGAATATTTTTTGTCCGTGCTTCATCTTTTAATAAATCAATTAAGTCCATAACTGTAACTACACCAACATCTGCACTAATTAAAATTTCCTCAAGCTCTTCAAAAAACTCCTCATCTACTTTACGGTAGCGTTTAACAAGGTTATTTACCTTTCCTGCAAATGAATCTCTCGTTTTTGATAAACCATCTTTAAATTTTTCTGTTACAGCATCTGTTTGCGTCGTAAATTTTTCTTTTAACTTCTTAAAAAAACTCATGTTTTCACATCCTTATTACGATTATTTATTTAGCTCCTACTTTACTAACTGTTTAGATTCTTCAAGACGAACAGACACAAGCTTTGAAACCCCTGATTCCTGCATGGTAACGCCGTATAATACATCAGCTTCCTCCATGGTACCTTTGCGATGAGTTACAACAATAAACTGTGTTTCTTTACTAAATCGTTTTAAATATCCTGCAAATCGAGCGACATTCGCTTCGTCAAGAGCTGCCTCTACCTCATCAAGCACACAAAACGGCACAGGACGGACCTTCAAAATAGCAAATAATAAGGCGATCGCTGTGAGAGCCCTTTCTCCTCCTGATAATAAGTTTAAATGCTGCAGTTTTTTCCCCGGAGGCTGCGCCAAAATATCTACCCCTGTGTTTAACAAGTCTTCGGGAACAGTTAATGCTAAATCAGCTTGTCCTCCACCAAACAGTTCTTGGAAAACAATTTGAAAGTGTTCCCTTATTTCAAAAAATGTTTGTTCAAAACGCTTCTTCATCTCTTCATCCATTTCGCCAATAACTTGGTGAAGCGTTCCCTTAGCATGCTGCAAATCATCGCGCTGATCCACTAAAAAATTATAGCGTTCCTGTACACGCTCATATTCATCAATCGCTCCTAAATTCACAGTACCTAATTCGTCAATTGCCATTTTAAGAAGCTTTACTTGTTTTCGAGATTCTTCTGCACTAAACATAAGCGGATATTTTTCTTTTGCCCGTTCAAATGTAAGTTCATATTCTTCACTTAGCTTGTTTAATCGATTTTCTAAATCCATATCCAAACGATTACATTTTATTTCTTCATGACGAACAATTTCAAGAACTTGTTTTTGCTGTCGTTTGACTTGTTTTAATTCCTGTTCTTGATCTTCAATTTTCTGCTGATTAGTCAGACGATTTTCGCGTCTTTCTGCAATTAATTTTGCTGTTTCATTTTTTTCAGCACGTTTAATTGAAAGCATCTCTTCTAATTCACCTTCACTGGATGTCTCTGAATTAATTTCCTCTGATAAATAACGAAGAGAATCTTCTGTATAGGATAACTCCTGCAGTATTTCCTTTTGTTCAGTTTTTAAACGGCTTACTTTTTCTTGTTGATTTTTAAAAGATTGCTGCTGTTCAGCAGTTTGAATTTTTAAGAAAGTTATTTTCTCCTGGACTTCTTCTTTGTTCGTTTGCTGCGATTTTTTTCTTGCGGTTAAGCTTTCAATTTCAGCTTCCATTTCTTCCGCTTGCCTAGTGACACATGATAACGTTTCTTCCAATTCGCTAAGCCGCTTATGAATGGATCCTTTTTCTGATTGAAAGGCAGTTTTTTCACGATCATATAGCATTAAACGCTCATTCATACTTTTTTCTTCTAATGCAGCTTCCTTTGCAGCGTTTAAAAAGTCTTGTTCATCAAGGCGAATCGTTTCTCCATGCTCACGCATTACTTCAAGCTGACTTCTTCCTTCTTCAAGCTCACTTTTTAGCTTTTTCACCACTTCTTCTAATTGACGAGTTTGTTCTTCCATTTCTACTAATTTATGCTGAACCGTCTCTAGTTCTCGTTGTCTGCTTAAAAGTGAATTTTTGCTTTGCTTTACACTTCCCCCTGTCATTGAACCACCAGGGTTTACAACATCCCCTTCAAGCGTCACGATTCGATAACGATATTTCAAAAGCTTGGCAAGTTCATTTGCACTTTTTAGATCTTTCGTTACAATAACATGTCCTAATAAGTTTGAAATAATTGGTTTATAACGCTCGTTTGTTGTAATTAGATTCGCTGCCGCTCCAATAAATGACGCATGATTTTGAAGTTGATTAAACTCAAATTCTGATAATTTTCTTGGCTTTATCACCGATAGAGGTAAGAACGTAGCACGGCCAAACCGCTGTGACTTTAAATAACGAATTGCTTGGCGGGCATTTTCTTCATCATCGACTACGATATGCTGCATGGCTGCTCCTAAAGCTGTTTCAACCGCCACTTCATACTGTTTATCAACAGAAATTAATTCAGCAACCGCTCCTTCAATTCCTTTAAGGGTGTCTCGTTCTTTTAAAACCTCTTTAACCCCTTGATAAAATCCAGCATAATCTTCCTGCATTTCTTCAAGCACTTCTTTTCGGGAACGTGCTTGCTGCAAATATTGAAATGCTTGATAAAGCTGTGACTCTTTCCTGCGATAAGTTTCTTCTGTTTTTTCAAGTTGGCGCTGTAAATCATAATAACGATTTAAGTGATCTTCAAGCTTTACTTTCACTTCTGCTAATTTTTGTTCAGCTTTTTGTTTTTTAGATTGAAGCTCGCTGCGCTGCTGTAAAAGGTTTTTATATTCTTGATCTAATTGAGCAGACTTTCTTTCCTGCTGTCCGATTTGCTCATTTAAATAACGAATTTCATTTTTAAGGGCAGCTTGTTTATTTAATAACTCAATATAATCGGATTTTAAAGAATCAATGACTGCTTCCACATCTTCCTCAAGAGATGTTAATACTTCTGTTTCCTGATCTAATTGAGCATGCAGCTGTTCTAATTTGTCTTTTTGAGAAACAAGACATTGTTGTTCTTCTTCGAGTGTTGTTTCATAATAGTCTTTTTTCGCTTGGAAATGAAGAAGCCGCTCTGAAAGCTCTTCCCGGTTTTTCCCTGCATTTTTCTGACGTTCTTTTAGTACTTCTTTTTTTCCTTCCAGCTTTTCAAGTTCCTCACTTGTCAGAAGTAAAACGTTTTGTAAATCATTAATAGATTCATCTAACACATGAAGTTCATGGCGATTATTTTCTAATTTTGCTTCCCCTTTTTTGATGGAAGTTGAGAGATCAAGCTCCTGCTCTTTTAATTCCTCAAGCACTCTTGATTGTTTTTGCCACTTTTCATGAAAATCTTCAATTTCATATGCAAGAAGCGATACTTCAATTTTTTCTAATTCTTCACGTTTTTCAAGGTAATCTTTTGCAATTGATGCTTGTATTTTTAAAGGTTCTATTTGGTCCTCAAGCTCATATAAGATATCTTCTACACGCAGTAAATTGTCTTCTGTTTCTGATAACTTTAATTCCGCTTTTACTTTGCGCTGTTTATATTTTAATACCCCTGCTGCTTCTTCAAAAATTTTCCGTTTTTCTTCAGCTTTACTGTTTAGTATTTCCTCAATTTTACCTTGACCAATAATGGAAAAAGATTCTCGTCCAAGTCCTGTATCCATAAAAAGATCAACAATATCTTTTAAACGACAAGATTGCTTATTTATAAAATATTCACTATCACCGGAACGATATACCTTGCGCGTTACACTAATTTCATTGTAATCAAGCGGCAAATAGTTACTTTGATTATCAAGAGTTAATGTTACTTCAGCATAATTTAATGATTTTCGAGAATCACTTCCTGAAAAAATGATATCCTGCATTTTGGACCCTCGAAGTGATTTGGCTGATTGTTCACCTAATACCCAACGTATAGCATCTGTAATATTACTTTTTCCACTTCCATTTGGACCGACAACAGCTGTTACACCTGGAACAAATTCAACCCCAATTCGGTCCGCAAAAGACTTAAATCCTACAACATCTAATCTTTTGAGGAACATATACTTCCCCCCTTACATCCATTACTACCAATTATCCGAACATGTTTTTGGCTTCTATATTTTATCATAAACCGTTATATGACTAAATAAAAGATAAAAGATTAATTATGAATAAAATAATCCCCCTTAAAGAGGGGGATTATTTTATTCATTTATTTCTATACGCAGATCCGCAAGCGCTTTTTGCGCCGCTTCCTGCTCTGCTTCTTTTTTCGATCGTCCATGCCCTTCACCTAACACACGATTATCAAGCGAAACCGTTGATACAAATTCCCGATTATGTGCAGGGCCTTTCTCCTGCACAATTCGGTAATAAAGCTGACCTAGGCCTTCACGCTGCACTAATTCCTGCAGCTGACTTTTATAATCCATCACATGAGAAAAAGCACCCGCATTTACCTTAGGATAAACATGTACTTCTAAAAAGCTGACTACCGCTTCTAACCCTTGATCTAAATATAGGGCTCCAATAAAAGCCTCAAAAATATCCGCCAAAAGTGCTGGACGTTCTCTACCACCTGTCATTTCTTCTCCCTTACCAAGCAACACAAGATCTCCAAATGATAATTCATTTGCAAATTGAACAAGGGATGCTTCACAAACAACAGCAGCTCTAAGCTTCGTTAACTCTCCTTCGCTCATTTGTGGATATTTTTTATATAGATACTGAGAAATTGTCAGTTCTAATACCGCATCACCAAGGAATTCTAAGCGTTCGTTATCCTCATAAGGTTTTCGTCGATGCTCATTCACATAAGATGAATGTGTGAATGCCTGAATCATCAGCTGTTCTTGATGGAATTTAAAATCAATTTTTTGCTGAAATGATTCAAATTTCATTTTTTGTTCCGCACTAATCGTAAAACGTCGTGAATGTTTATGTTTATATCGATATCCATTCTTTGATTTTTGAACATTTTTCTGTGGTTTTGTCATACGTAACCTCCACGACCTGAAAATTAAAACGGTTCCTTCACATACTAATACATAACCTTAGGATTTTGTCAAAGTGCTAAAAGGATAGAAAGTCCCGTACAACATACGGGACTTTATCAATTATTGCTGGGCGTTTATGTAATCAATTACGTCGCCAACAGTTCCAATTTTTTCAGCATCTTCATCGGAAATTTCCATATCGAATTCGTCTTCAAGTTCCATCACTAATTCTACAACATCAAGGGAATCAGCACCTAAGTCATCTTTAAAAGAAGCTTCAGGTGTAACTTCAGACTCATCTACGCCAAGGCGATCAACGATGATTTTTTTCACACGCTCTAATACGTCTGCCATGTTCTCACCTCCCCTCAAGTATTATAGTGGATTCTTCTATAAAAAACTAGAAAAATTTTTATAAATTACATAACCATTCCGCCATCTACATGAATTGTTTGGCCTGTAATATAACTGCTTTCATTTGAAGCTAAAAATTTCACAAGATTTGCTACTTCATCAGGATTCCCAAAACGTGCAAGCGGAATCTGTGAAAGCATGCTTTCTTGTACATCCTCATTTAATTTGCCTGTCATATCTGTTTCAATAAAACCTGGAGCAATTGCATTAACCGTAATATTCCGGCTTGCTAGTTCTTTTGCTGTTGTTTTCGTTAGTCCAATTACACCGGCTTTTGCTGCTACATAATTTGCTTGACCCGCATTTCCTGCCACACCAACAATGGAAGCAATGTTAATAATCCGACCTTGACGTTGTTTCATCATTTGTCTTGTCACTGCCTTTGTACAGTTAAATACGCCTTTTAAATTCGTATTAATAACATCGTCCCATTCATCTTCCTTCATTCTCATTAACAAGTTATCTCTTGTAATGCCGGCATTATTCACTAAGATATCAAGTGAGCCAAATTGTGAAACAACTTCTTTCACCATTGCTTGTACAGCATCCATTTCACTCACATTTCCTTGAATAGCAAATGCTTCTCCGCCTAAAGACTTAATTTCATCCACTACTTCGTTTGCTTTTGTTTCACTTCCTGCATAGTTGACAGCAACTTTCGCCCCATTTTTTGCTAATTGAAGGGCAATTGCACGACCAATCCCCCTTGACGCTCCTGTAACAAGAGCTGCTTTACCTTGCAACATATTATCTTTCCCCCTTTAGCTGCTCAACCGCCTTAAGCAGTGTTTCTTCATCATTAATTGCTATTGTTTTTACACGGCGCTGTACTTTTTTTACAAGTCCTGATAATACATTACCTGGGCCTATTTCTACAAACGTATCAACACCTAAATCTAATAATTTTTGTACAGTATCTTCCCACAATACAGGAGAATAAATTTGTTCAACGAGCTTTTCGCGAATATCGTTCTCTTTCGTCACTTCATCTGCTGTCACATTTGCAATAATAGGTATCGTCACATCTGAAATGGCAATGCTGTCTAGTACTTCTCTTAAATTATCTGCAGCCGGGCGCATTAATTCAGAATGAAACGGACCGCTTACTACTAATGGGATTACACGACGTGCCCCTTTTTCTTTCGCAGCCTCTGAAGCTTTTTGTACTCCTTCTGCTGTTCCAGATATAACAATTTGCCCTGGGCAGTTTAAGTTTGCTAACTGTACCACATGACCAGATTCACTAACTTCAGCCGTAATGGCTTCTAGCTCAGCACGCTCCATTCCTAATATCGCGGCCATCGCACCTTGACCATTCGGCACTGCTGCTTCCATAAAAAGTCCACGTTTTCTTACAGCATAAACCGCATCTTCAAATGACATAGCTCCTGCAGCAACTAATGCTGAATATTCTCCAAGGCTGTGTCCTGCCGTATAATCAGGAGTAATATGATACTTTTTTAAGACTTCTAAAATGGCTGTACTTGTTGTTAGAAGAGCTGGCTGTGTATTTTCTGTTTTTGTTAAAACATCTTGAGGACCTTCAAAAATAATTTCAGATAATTTATAATCTAATCGTTGATCTGCTTTTTCAAAAATTTTCTGTGCTGCTTCATACTTATCTGCAAGTTCTTTTCCCATTCCGACAGCTTGAGAGCCTTGTCCTGGAAAAATAAATGCAATTTCCCCCATTTCTTCTCACTCCATTTCCTTAATTTTAAGCTGCTGTATTGCTGCAGATACTTTTTCATACATATTCTTTTCAACAATATCTCGTGCTTGACGAATCGTATTAAAAATAGCATTTTCATTGGAGGAACCGTGGGCTTTTATAACAGGTGATTGCAATCCAAATAACCCTGCACCGCCGTACTCGGAATAATCGACTTTATTTTTTAAACCTTTTAATCGAGGCTTTAATACACTTGCAGCAAGTTTACTCGTTAATGAACTTGTAAGCTCTTGTTTAAGCATTGAAAAAACTGTAGAAGCTGCTCCTTCATAAGACTTTAACACAAGATTTCCGGCAAATCCGTCACAAACAACAACATCAGCAACACCATTTAAAAGGTCTCTTGATTCTACGTTTCCAATAAAATGAATAGGCGCTTCTTTAAGCATTTCAAACGCCTTTTTTGTAAGCTCATTTCCTTTTCCTTGTTCAGTTCCCACATTTAATAAACCTATTTTAGGCTCTTCAATATTACGAACTTTTTCTGCATATACAGAAGCAATAATCGCATATTGCAATAAATGTTCTGGCTTTGCATCCATATTGGCTCCCGCATCTAATAAAATAAAACCTTTTCCATCTACCGTTGGCAATGTTGGTGCAAGCGCTGGACGTTCAATGCCTTTCATTCTCCCCACATAAAAAAGACCTGCTGCCATTAAAGCTCCCGTATTTCCAGCTGAAATACAGGCATCAGCCTTTCCCTCTTTCACATATTGAGCAGCTAATACCATCGAAGCATCTTTTTTTCTACGCACGGCACGCACCGGCTCATCGTCCGCTGTTATTACTTCATCTGTATGTATAATTTGAATTCGTTCTTCATTTGTAAGGTAAGATCGAATCCGACTTTCATTTCCAAATAAAAAAATCTTTAAATCCTTATACGCTTCAATTGCTTTGACAGATCCATGCACAATTGCTTCAGGTGCATGATCGCCTCCCATAGCATCTATTGCAAGTCTCAACGCTGTTCATCCTTCCCATGCTTGTTGGAACGAAACATATTAAAGTCACCTGAAAAAACAAGTTCCTGATCTACATAGCTCATTACTTCCACTGTCGTTCGACCTTGGTCATTTCTGATAACTTTTGCTTTTGCAACAACTCGTTCTCCCTTTTTCACTTGACGAGCAAACCGAATATTAGCAGCTGTAGTTAATGCTAATTTATCATTAATAATTGCAACAGCAAGCGAGTTTGCCTGTGCAAACAAATGATGTCCTCTTGCAATACTCGTTCTGGAAAAAACATGTTCCTCTTTGATATCAAGAATAGAAATGGCACTTTGATCAAGCTGAAGATCAATAATTTCACCTATTACTTCTTCAATCGAAAGAGCCTTCACTTCATCTAACTGTTTCTCTGCAACATGCTTAATTCGCTCGCGAAGCTCTGGAATCGATAATTCAAGCCGATCCAAACGAATCGTCTGAACGCTTACTTTAAACTTTGCAGCCAGTTCCTCATCCGTAATAAAAGGAGTGTGCTGTATCGTTTGCTCTAATAATTTTTGACGTTCTTTCTTATTTCGTTTCATAATAATAGCCACCATTCAATTATTATGACTAGGTACTAATAGTAATATATAATAATTAGTGATAAAATGCAATATAGATTAAGAACCCATTTTCCGATTCATCATTCCTATTACTACGCTTTTAATCCAATTTCCCCCCTGATAATATCCCTTCATTCTGCAAATATTCCCTTAAATATTTATAAGGTTCTTCTTTCCAAAATTCATATGAAGAAATCAGCCTTACAGCGTCTTGTCGTGCGACTTCTAAAGCGCGATAATCATGAACAAGATCGGCCACTTTAAACTCTGGTAAACCGCTCTGTTTTTTCCCAAAAAAGTCGCCTGGACCACGAAGCTCTAAATCTTTTTCAGAGAGCACAAAACCATCATTTGTTTCCGTCATAATTCTCATTCGTTCTTTCCCTACTTCAGATTTTGGGTCAGCAAGAAGCACACAATAAGATTGATACTTTCCACGGCCCACTCGGCCTCTAAGTTGGTGCAGCTGAGAAAGGCCAAATCGTTCTGCATCATAAATAACCATCATAGTAGCATTTGGTACATTCACTCCAACTTCTACTACGGTTGTTGACACAAGAATTTGAACTTCATTTTTACTGAAGGCAACCATTACTTTTTCTTTTTCTTCTGACGAAAGACGACCATGCATTAATCCGACCTGATAGTTTTGGAAATGCTGTTGAAGCTGTCCATGTACATCAATTGCATTTTGCACATCAAGTTTATCAGACTCTTCAATTAAAGGACAAATCACATAAGCTTGTCTTCCCTGCCGCAGCTCTTTTTCGACAAAACCAAGAACCCGTTCAAGCATGCTTTGTTTTGCCCAATACGTTTCAATCGGTTTTCTTCCAGCCGGCATTTCATCAATCACTGATACATCCATATCTCCGAATACAGAAATAGCTAATGTACGCGGAATTGGCGTCGCCGTCATAAACAACACATCAGGCTCTTCCCCTTTTTCGCGAAGCACTCTGCGCTGCCCGACACCAAAGCGATGCTGTTCATCAGTGATGACAAGACCAAGCTTATTAAATTGGACTTCTTCTTGAATAAGTGCATGAGTACCAATTATAATTTGGACTTCTTGTGATTTTAGCTTATCTAACAGTTCTGTTCTTCTCTTTCCTTTTACCGAGCTTGTTAAGAGTGCAGCTTGAATACCCTGCGGTTCAAGAAGTTCTTTTAAAGATTCTACATGCTGTTCTGCTAAAATTTCGGTCGGTACCATCAAGGCGCCTTGATAACCAGCATTTACAGCAGCAAAAAGAGCAACAGCCGCAACAACAGTTTTTCCTGAGCCTACATCCCCTTGTAGAAGTCGATTCATTCGATAAGAGGCTTTAAGGTCGGTTAAAATTTCTTTTACCACTCGTTTTTGTGCACTTGTAAGAGGGAACGGTAGAGAAGTAATAAACTGCTGAACCGATTGTTCTGAAAATACACGGGGCATTCCTTTTGTATGCTCACGCTCCACTTTACGAAATGCCTGCATTTTTAATTGAAATAGTAAGAGTTCTTCATAAACAAAACGCCGCCTAGCATGTTTTAAATGACGGTGTGTTTGCGGAAAATGTATTGCTCTTACAGCCTCTTTTCGCAGCAGCAATTTATACTGAGACAAAAAGCTTTCTGGAAGTATTTCTTTTATTTGATTACTATATTGTTTAAAAGCCATTTCAACAATTCGACGGAATTTCTTTTGGGTTAAATTGCCCTTTACAGAATAAACAGGTTCAATGGACTCATCACTTGTATAGTTTGAAAATTTCACAACACTTACCGTTAATGTCATACGATGTTGATCCCATTTTCCTGTCAAAGTAATTGTTTGTCCTAAAGACAATTGTTTTTTTAAAAACGCACGATTAAAAAAGACTGCCGTTATTAAATAACGACCAATTAATACACGGACAGATAATTTTGATCGTTTTTTTCCAAAAAACTGGAGCGAAGGCTCACTATGAACCTTACCTTCTAAGGTTACTCTTTCTTCATGCTTCACTTCAGCAAGATCACGGAGCTGGTAATCTTCATACCGATAAGGAAAATATTCAAAAAGCTGTTGGACAGTCTCAATACCTAACTCATTAAATTCTTTAGCTGTTTCAGGGCCTACTCCTTGAATAGAGGCTATTGAAAAAAGCTCACCCATCTTTATTTAAAACCGCTCCAACAATTTTCACGTCAAACATAGACTGTCCTATTTGATCTATCATACAATTATTACTTTTAAACACTTCCGCAAATCCCATAATCTTCCTCCTCTAACCAAAAATATTCCTACCTAAACTTTAGCATCTTTGCAAATTTGGTAGGAATACTCTATAGATTTACTCTAAAGGTTCACCGTCAAAACAAAAAACTGTTGATTTTAACCCATTTGCACATTTCCAATTATCAGGTTATTCAACTGAAATAATATAAGCATAGACAGGTTGATTTCCTTTATGGACTTCTATTTCAACCTCTTCATATCGCTCAGTCAGAAAAGAAGTTAATTCATCAACTTCTTTCGTTTCCACATCTGTCCCAATGATTAATGTGATAATTTCTGATTCTTCATTAAGCATTGCTTGCAAAAGATTTTTTGTACAATCAAAACGATTTTTAGATGCCGTCTTAATAACCCCATCTAAAATGCCTAAAAAATCTCCTTTATAAATTTCAAGGTTGTCCACTACTGTATCGCGAACTGCATAGGTAATTTGACCAGATTTTACCGCGTTTACAGCTTCTCTCATATTTGCTTTGTTTTCATCAAGTTCTGCTTCAGGATTAAAAGCAAGGAGTGATGAAATCCCTTGAGGAATTGTTTTTGTAGGGATTACGATAACATTTTTTTCAGAAAGGGAAGCAGCCTGCTCAGCGGTCATGATTATATTTGAATTATTAGGCAGAACAAAGACTGCTTCTGCGTGTACTTCAGAAATTGCTTTTTCAATCTGCTCTGTACTTGGATTCATTGTTTGACCGCCTTCAATTACTCCTCCAGCGCCAATACTGTTAAACAAATCAATAATTCCCTCTCCAGAACCGACTGTTACAATTCCGTACTTTTGTTTCGGCTTACTCACATTTTCAACACGACTATACTCTTCTAAAATCCGACTATGCTGTTCGCGCATGTTTTCAATTTTTATATCAATTAAACTGCCATATTTTTGCGAAATTGTCATGACCTCACCTGGGGTTTCAGCATGAATATGTACCTTTACAAATTCTTCATCTGCTACTACGAGTAAGGAATCACCAAACTTACTAAGAATCTGTTGATATTCTTTTTCATCAAAAGGATATTTGCGAATCTTATCAGCTTCAAGCTTTACCATAAACTCTGTGCAATACCCAAACTCAATGTCTTCTGTTTTCATATGAGATTGGGCACTTTGATGGTGACTAACTTTTATCATATCCTCTATCGATAATTCATTATCAGCTTTAGATGCAGAACGTCCTTCTATAAAGGCTAATATCCCTTCATAAACGACAACAAGACCTTTTCCCCCTGAATCGACCACTCCGACTTCTTTTAAAACCGGAAGCAGTTCAGGAGTTTTATTTAAAGAAATTTTTGCTTCTTTTGTAACCTCTCTTATAAGGTAGACAATATCTTCTATTCCTTCATCTATTAACCGGGTCGCTTTATTAGCAGCATCTTTTGCAACAGTAAGAATAGTACCTTCTACTGGTTTCATTACCGCTTTATATGCCGTCTGTACCCCCTGCTGCAGGGCTTGAGCAAGATCTTGTGCATTAATAACCTCTTTTGATTCTACCGCTTTTGAAAAGCCCCTCAAAAGCTGAGATAAAATAACACCAGAATTTCCACGCGCCCCCATTAATAATCCTCTAGAAAAAGCTTTTGCTGCCTCTCCAACGTGATTATTTGTTACTTGTGCTAATTCTTGTACCCCTGATATCATCGTTAAATTCATATTTGTACCTGTATCTCCATCCGGAACAGGAAAAACATTTAAGGTATCAATTACTTTTACCTGCTGAGTTAAAAAGTTCGCCCCTTCACGAATCATTGCCGCAAATTGCTTTCCATCTAGTTGTTTAGTTGTCACAAAAACTCCTCCTTACTCAGCGTTCACCACTCGGACTCCTTGTATATAAATATTAATTGTGTCTACTGATAATCCAAGCATTTTATCAAGTTGATATTTTACTTTTGTTTGGACATTATGTGCGACTTCTGATATTTTTGTTCCATAACTCACAATAATATACAAGTCAATATGTATTCTCTCTTCTTCTTTTCTAACAATAATGCCTCGCTTAAAATTCTCTCGTCCTAATAATTCTGAAATTCCGTCTTTTAATTGTTTTTGTGATGCCATCCCTACGATTCCATAACAATCAATTGCAGCCCCCCCTGCAATTGCAGCAATTACGTCATTATTAATATCAATTTGACCATATGTTGTATTCATTTCAATTGTCAAAATAAGGACCTCCTTTTATGAATTTCAATTCATTTTTTCCAATAAAAAGAATTGTAAAGAGGATTACTGTGTCCATTTATACTGTTATTTTACTATACCCAGCTCCTTTTTAAAAGAAACCAAACTGTTTTGAATGATAAACTGTTATTTTAGTTGGTGTTAAGTTTTTTTCTTGATAGATGCAATGAATATGTTGCATTATTTAAAGTGAGATGATAATATGTATAAGTATTGACTGTAAAGTTATCATACTTGATGTTTGGATTGAAGGAGGTTTTTTGAATGGCTAAATGTGTAGTTACTGGACGCAAAACAACATTTGGAAATAAGCGTTCTCACGCATTAAATGCATCAAAGCGTAAATGGGGCGCTAACTTACAAAAAGTAAGAATTTTAGTTGATGGTAAACCTAAAAAAGTTTGGGTTTCTGCCCGCGCTCTTAAGTCTGGCAAAGTAGAGCGTGTATAATAGGACGAAAGTAATAAAACAAAAAAGCACCGAATCGGTGCTTTTTTGTTTTATTACTTTTTAAATGACCCTAGCAGCGCTCGAATAACCCCCCCGAGAAATTTAGGTAACTTAATCGTATAAAACTTCATATTTCCCCTCCTCTTAGGAAAATACTAACTAGATATAAGAAAAAGACAATTTCTCTACTATTATATTCAGCTGTTTAAAAATAGTACCTTTTTCAATAATTAGAATGATCGCGGCTCTTTACCATTATTAATATGCCGTTTAAAAAAGAATAACACCCTTTTTCTTCTACTAATTCATTTGAAATACATAAAGAGGAACCCCAACTAAGCTGCTCATTCTCCAAAGGATACTTAAATCCTTTTAATGTCAAACCTTCAACCGAATGAGAAAACGAAATAAACGAGACGTATTTAAAATAATTTTCTTTATTGATTATATAACTTCCAGGTCCTACCATCGACAGCTTGTTTTGCTTATCTACAATGGACATTTTTAGATTGTTTTGAAACCCTTTTAAAAGAAGCTGAATGTTTATTAATGCATGATCCAACCTTCCTCCAGTAGCTCCTAGAATGGTGATTTGTTCTGGTTTTTGTGCAACAGCCCAGTCAATTGCGATTTCTAAATCTGTTTGATCTTTTTCAGGAGCATAAATTTGTTTGTCCAATGAGTGAGAGGAGAGCCATTCTGTTTCCTCTTTTGTTAAAGAGTCAAAATCACCAAATGCATAGCGAGGTGTAATTCCTTTTGTTAATAAATAATGAACCCCACGATCAACACCTACCCAAACAGCATTTAATTCTTTATAAGGCATTAAATCGTGATAATCTATTTCAGGACCATTAGCTAAAATAATAATATGCATAAATGCCTCCTAGGTTGTATAAAATTTTTATTACACAAAAAATAGGAGGCTAACTCAAAAGCACAGGGTCAGACTCTCCTCATCCAATATATCGGTAATTCTTTGTAAACAACCGCTATATGCTCCATGGATTTGAGGGGGTCAGACCCTAGTGAGTCATCCTCCTGCTCTTTTTAAAAATTACATGTTAACCACGAATGTTTCCAATTGCTTCTGCACGATCTTGTTTATTAAAAATAGCTGAGCCTGCCACTAATACGTTCGCTCCTGCATCGATACATCTTTGTGCTGTTTCGGCATTCACACCGCCATCTACTTCGATATCAATATGAAGACCTCTTTGTACCGCCATATCAGCCACTTCTTTAATTTTTGGAACCACTTCTTCAATAAATGACTGACCTCCAAAACCAGGATTAACAGTCATTAATAATACAAGATCTACATCCTTTATAACATGTTGAATAGAAGACACTGGTGTAGCAGGATTTAAAACCAATCCTGCTTTCACACCGCATTCTTTAATGAGGTGAATGGTACGATGTAAATGCGGACATGCTTCCACATGAACAGAAATAATATCCGCTCCTGCCTTTGCAAATTCTTTAATATATAGATCTGGATTTTCAATCATTAAATGAACATCAAGCGGTAAATTGGTAACAGGACGAATTGCATTAACAATAAGCGGACCAATTGTAATATTTGGCACAAAATGGCCATCCATTACATCGACATGAATATAATCCGCTCCTCCATTTTCCACATCTTTAATTTCTTCCCCCAGCTTTGCGAAGTCTGCTGATAAAATAGATGGTGCAATTTTAATCATGATTAGTACCTCCGTTTTTGACTTTTTATTTCCTGTAGAAATTCAACATAATGTTTATATCGTGAAGAAGATATTTTTTCGCCTTCTACAGCTTCTCTTACCGCACACTTTGGTTCTTGAGTATGGGTACATCCTCTAAATTTACAATCATTAATAAGGGCACGCATTTCCGGAAAACAGTAAGTTAAATCTTCTGCTTCAATATTGTGAAAATCAAGCGAACTAAACCCTGGTGTATCTGCGACAAGCCCTCCCTCAATCTGAAGAAGCTCTACATGCCTTGTTGTATGTTTACCGCGTCCTAAATGCATTGAAATATTGTTAGTTTCAATGTGAAGGGAAGGCTCCAGTGCATTTAACAAAGACGATTTTCCTACACCAGATTGTCCAGCAACTACTGAGATATTGTTTGTTAGAAAAGGTCGAATTTTTTTTATTCCCTCTTCTTCTATTGTAGAGGTTAACAGAACTGTATAACCAACCTGCTCATATTGTTTAACAATTTCATCAACTTGGTGCTTTAATGTTTCATCTGCTAGATCATATTTTGAAAAACAAATAAGCGGCTCGATATCGTTTGCTTCAATATGAACAAGAAATTTATCGAGCAGCTGCAAATTTAAGTCAGGTTCTTTAATCGAAAAAACTAAGATTGCTTGATCAACGTTTGCAATCGGAGGACGAATTAACGCATTTTTCCGCTCATACACTTCTAAAACATAACCATCTGTCATGTTTTCGGCTTCATATTCGACAATATCTCCTACAAGCGGTGTTATCTTTCGTTTCCTGAAATTCCCACGTCCACGGCATTGAATTGTATTTTCTCCGTCAGCTACATAATAAAAGCCGCTTAATGCTTTTATAATTCTACCTTCTGCCATGTTATGTCCCTTCTTCTTGTTTTTTTATAGTTTTTAATTCATCATACGTATATGATTTTGTCGAAACTTCTTCACCATTAATAAATACTGCATAGCTTGCTTTATCTCCTTCTTTCACTTCAAGAGGAAGAATAAATTGTTTTGTTGCTGTAATCTTTTCCTCTTCAACAAGTACACCTTCAGAAGTAGTAGAATCTTTATAAGTAATTTTCAAAGCATATTCTTTTTCCTCTTCACTTTCCGGTATTTCGACATTTAAATTAATAATTCGTTTAATCGTTTCCAGCTTCTTTTCTGTTTTTTCTTTTTTATCATCTTGTTCTTTCTCTTTTTCTTTTTCTTCAAGACGCGGCTCGGGTCCTTTTGAAACAACTACCTTTACTTGGCTGCCTTTTGCTAGTTCTGTTCCTGGAGCAGGATCCTGGTCGATAATATATCCTTCTTTAATCGTGTCTGAATAACGTGCTTCCTGAGTAACCAGTTCAATGTCTTGAAGATTGAGTGTTTCTCTGACCTGATCTACCCCCCAATCTGTAAAGTTAGGAATAGTTATTGTATCTTGGCCAGTGCTGTATTTTAAAATCAGACTAGTGTTTTCCGGAACAACCATTGTACCCGCTTCAGGACTTTGTTCAAATATCACACCTTCTGGATGATCGGCTGTTGAAACACCCATCCATACAACGTCTTCATAACTGCCTTCTATAATGTTCTTAGTTGTTTCATAATCTTTCCCAATATAATCTTCAAGAGGCTCTTTTTCTTTCCCCTTGCTGACAAATAAGGTGACCATTGTTGTTTCTTTTTTCTTAACTACTGTGTTTGGAAGAGGATCTTGTTGAAAAACTTTCCCCGCTTCTACTTCATCATGAAATTCTTCTTGTCGTTTTGGCGTTAAACCTAAATCTCTTATCGTTTCATAAGCCTCTGTATAAGACATATCTCTTACATCAGGTACAGTTACTTCTTCTCCTTTAAAAAAGCCTGGAATAAATGTAATGGCCGCTACTGCTGCGCCGCCAAACAAAAAGAAAAATAGAAGTAAAAATAACAGCATTCTTTTCCACGGTTTCGTTGATAATTTCGGTTTCCCTTCAGAACTGCTTTCCTGCTTTTTAATGTCCCTTTTTTCCACCTGTGCTGGTTTCGTCTGCGCCTCGCTATGAACACTCATTTTAGGAGAAATTGGCGTTAGCACTTTTGTAGCTTCTTCATCATCCGATGGTGGTTCATATTTAGGCTCTTCTATGCGCGAAGGACTAAGAGCTGTATTAATGTCTTCTTCCATTTCATATACACTTCCATAACGGTGAAATGGATCTTTTGCAAGTGCCTTATAAATAATATTTTCAACACTTTGAGGAATAATTGGATTAAGAGCCTTAGGCGATTTTACTTCTTCCTGCAAATGTTTTAACGCTACTGTCACTGGTGATTCTCCTGAAAACGGCAGTTCACCTGTCACCATTTCGTACAGCACAATTCCAAGTGAATAAATATCAGATTTTTCATTGGTAATACCGCCTCTTGCTTGTTCGGGAGAAAAATAATGAACGGAGCCAAGTACTGAATTTGTATGTGTAATTGTTGCAGACGTCATCGCCATTGCAATTCCAAAATCAGTAACTTTAGCCTCTCCCTCTGTATTTAATAAGATATTATGAGGCTTTATATCACGGTGAATAATATGATGTTCATGTGCATGTGCAATCGCTGATGTAATTTGCTTCATTATCGCTAAAGATTCTTCTACAGGGATTCGACCTTGTTCCTTAATTAAATCTTTAAGTGTTTTTCCTTCCACATATTCCATTACAATAAAATAAGTATCTTCTTCTTCCCCTACATCATAAATGCTGACAATATTAGAATGATCTAAACTAGTAGCTGATTCTGCTTCCCGATGGAACCGTTTAATAAATTGCTCATCATTAGAAAATTCCGAACGAAGGATTTTTACAGCCACGATACGATCTAAAATTAAGTCATGTGCTTGATAAACAATGGCCATACCTCCATCGCCAATTCGTTTTAACAACTTGTAACGATCGTTTATTCGTTTCCCAATCATTAACCTTCACCCTTGCTCTTATGATCAGAAGAATGTTTTAATAAAGCTACTGAAATATTATCTTCTCCCCCAGCTTTGTTTGCAAGTTGTATGAGGTGGACTGCCATTTCATCTAAACTGTATTCAGAACGGGTCATTTCTTCAAGCGTTTCATCTGAAACTTTATTTGTTAGTCCATCTGAACATAAAAGTAATAAATCATCCTCTTCCCAAAGAACGGTTTGGATATCAATATATATTGATTCTTCTGTGCCAAGCGCGCGAAGCAATACATGCTTTCTTGGATGATTTGAAGCCTCTTCCTCTGTAATTTCACCGCTTTTTAATAATTCATTTACAAGGGAATGATCGCTTGTTTTTAATGAAAACGCATTTTCATTTAATAAATAAATACGGCTATCTCCTATATGAGCAATTATTATGTATTGTTCTGTACATAATGCAGCAGCTAGGGTTGTTCCCATTCCTTTGCACTCAGGGTGGTTCTTTGCATAGTCTAATATTTTTTGGTTAGCTCCTAAAATAGCAGCTTCCAACCACTTTTCTGCATCGTGAGGAGTAAGTACCTCGTTTACATGTTCCCACTTTTCTTTTAAAAAAGAGACTGCCATCGTACTGGCTACATCTCCAGCACGATGACCTCCCATTCCATCAGCAACAACAGCAAGCACTGACTGATTATTTTTTATAAAAATACCACCGCTGTCTTCATTATGCGGTCTCACTTTGCCTTTATCCGTTTTAAACACCGTTTCCAACCCTTGTCACCTCGTCTCTTCTTTGCGCTCCTTAGCACGTAACTGCCCACAGGCTGCATCAATGTCATGTCCTTGTTCACGACGAATTGTTACATTTACCCCACATTTTTTCAATGTGCGCTCAAATTCAAAGATCTGCTCCTTAGGTGTGCGTACATAATCGCGTTCTGGAACATAGTTTACCGGAATTAAGTTAACATGGCATTTCACATCTTTAATTAAATTAGCAAGTTCTTCCGCATGCTCTACTTGATCGTTCACCCCACCGAATAATCCATATTCAAACGTAACACGTCTTCCTGTTTTTTCAATATAGTAACGAATCGAATCCATTAATTTCGGAAGCGGAAATGCTTTGTTAATCGGCATTAATCGACTGCGAATCTCCGTATTTGGCGCATGAAGGGAAATCGCAAAATTAATTTGCAATTTTTCATCTGCAAATTGATAAATTTTAGGCACAACTCCACTAGTTGAAACGGTAATATGGCGAGCACCAATATTTAACCCTTTTGAATCATTAACCGTCTTTAAAAAAGAGAGTAAAGGATCATAATTATCAAAAGGTTCACCAATGCCCATTACGACAATTGAACTTACACGTTCTTCTGTTGCATCTAGATCCCGCTGCACCTGCACAACTTGTGCGACAATTTCACCTGCTTCAAGATTCCGTTTTAATCCACCAAGAGTAGAAGCACAAAACGTACAGCCTAAGCGGCAGCCAACTTGTGTTGTGACACAAATACTGTTTCCATATTCATGGCGCATCAGCACAGTTTCAATTGAATAACCATCATGTAATTCAAATAAAAATTTAATTGTACCATCTTTTGATTCTTGGCGAACAAGCTGTTTCATTGGTGTGACTTGAAATTGTTCCGTTAATTTTTCTCGTAATGATTTTGAAAGGTTTGTCATATCATCAAAGCTTGTTACACGTTTTTTATATAACCAATCAAACAATTGGTCTACTCTAAATGTCGGTTCATCGTTTTCTTTTAACCATTTTTTTAATTCGTGATACTGCATGGAATAAATAGAAGGTTTTTTTACGTTTGTTTTTTCTCCTACTGCTGCTTCCATGTTGTCACCACCTTTCATGTTGTTTGTTTTTTAATACAAGCGATAAAGAAACCATCGCTGTTAAAATAATGCGGCAATATTTGCACATAACCATTTTGCTTATTTATATAAGGCAAAAGCTGTGCTGGAAGACGTTCCGTTAACATGCTGTCAAACGTAAATTCCGGATGAGACTGCACAAATTGTTTGATTACTTCTTCATTTTCTTCCTTTTCAATTGTACAGGTGCTGTATACAAGCATACCGCCCGGCTTTAATAACGAAGAAGCTGCTTCTAATATTTCTAACTGCACGCTTTGAATTGCAGCAATATCTTCTTCTTGTTTGCTCCACTTTATATCAGGCTTGCGGTGAATCACCCCAAAGCCTGTACATGGGGCATCCACTAGAATTTTATCAAAGGACTCTTTGTTAAAGCTCTCCTTTGCTTTTCGGCTGTCTAAAGTCATTGTTTTCACATTGTTAAGTTTTAAACGCCCTACAGCTTGATTAATTAGTTTGATTTTATGTGCATGAAGATCAAGCGCTGTAACTTCACCTGTATTTCGTAATAGTTCAGCAATATGAGTGGTTTTTCCTCCAGGCGCTGCACAGCAGTCAAGAATGCGTTCATCTTGTTGAGGATGAAGCGCACGTGCTACAAGCATGGAACTTTCATCTTGTATCGTAACATACCCTTCTTTAAATGTTTTCGTTTTCGGTATATTTCCATTCACTACTTCAATAGCATCACTTGAAAGTTTTCCAGGCTTTACTGCTACACCTTCATCTGCCAGACTTTCAATCACTTCTTCTCTCGTTGTTCGATACGTATTCACTCTCGCTGAAACGGCAGGAATCTTCAAATTGGCTTCACAAATTTTTTGCGCGGCTTCTTCTCCATATTGGGCAATCCAGCGGTTTACAAGCCATATAGGATGACTATATTCAACAGCTATGCGTTCTGATGGAGAACTAATTTCCGAAAAATCCTGCACATCTTTTCTTTGAAAATTGCGTAAAATGCCGTTTACCATACTCGCTAAACCGGAGTGGCCTTTTTTCTTTGCGATTTCTACAGCTTCAAATAGTACCGCTCTAGCAGGAATTCGATCTAAATAGACCATTTGATAAATTGACATATGAAGCAGCGTTAGCACCCATCTATCTTTTGCCTTAATGCGTTTCGGTAAAAAAGGATTCAAGTAGTATTCAAGCGTTAATTGACGTTGTACGGTTCCATATACAAGCTCTGTTAACAAACCAATATCTTTATCATTTAAATCATGCTTATTAATGGTTTGATTAAGAAGCAAGTTGCTGTATGCTTGCTCTTTATTTATTTTTAATAACAACTCAAGTGCAAGTTGGCGAACATTTGAATTACTCATTTGTTTCTCCTAACTTTATTCCTTCTATGCTCTTACGTCCTTGAAGAAATTGTGATGCTGTCATTCTTTTTTTTCCTGCAGGCTGACATTCAGTTACTTTAATTGCCGTATTGTTTCCAGACGCAACAACAAAGCCATCGTCTTCAACAGTAATAATTCTTCCGGGTTCTTCTCTTTTCACTATAGGCACTTTTACGCCCCACCATATTTTCATTAGTTTGTTTTCAAAAGTTGTATAGGCAATAGGCCATGGATGCATCCCGCGAATTTGATTATAAATCTGTTCGCCATTATTCGTCCAATCAATTAACTCTTCTTCTCGTTTAATTGTTGGCGAAAAAGTAACTTTTTCCTCATCTTGTGCGATCGGTTTAATTTCTCCTCGCACAAGCGCTGGAATCGTTTCAGACAGCAGTTTTGCTCCTGCTGCACTTAATTTATTATGAAGGGAACCAACATGATCTTCTTCCAAGATAGGAACTTCCACCTGTGTTAAAATATCTCCTGCATCTAACTTTTCTACCATATACATAATTGTAACACCTGTTTTTTCCTTACCATCACGGATTGCATAATGAATAGGTGCGCCACCGCGATACTCGGGCAGAAGCGAGGCATGAACATTAATACAGCCATACTGAGGTGCTTCAAGAATCTCTCTTGGCAGCAGCTGACCATAGGCAGCCGTTACGATGAGATCAGGATTAAGAGTTATAATTTCTTTATACTCATTTCTAATCTTTTCAGGCTGAAAAACCGCTAAACCCTGCTTTTCTGCTTCAACTTTTACAGGCGGCGGTGTTAATGTTCTTTTTCTTCCCTTAGGTCGATCGGGCTGGGTCACAACACCAACTACTTCATAACCATCTTCAACAAGCTGCTTTAAAACCGGTACTGAAAAATCAGGGGTTCCCATAAAAACAATTTTCATCTTTAAAACTCAACCTTTCATTCCTGCATATATTCATCTTATTTCTATTATAATTCACCTAACATTACATCATCATATGAGGATTGCGGTCAATGGAAAGAAGAAGCTTTCCTTGACTCGTTTCTTTTTCAAAATGCTGCAGTATTTCCCGTAAATACCCTGTTAAATTGGGTTCGTTTCTGTATTTTACCATGCATTGATAACGATATCTATCTTTGATTCTAGGAATTGCCGAAGCAACAGGTCCTAGAACAATCGAATGATCTTTTAATTTGTGTTTTAAATAACTTGTAATTTTCTCTGTCACACTTACAGCTTTCATTAAATCAGGATGTGAAACATTAATTAAGGTTAAAAAATAATACGGCGGATAACCATGCTGCTTTCTAGTGTGCATTTCTCTTTTATAAAAGTCTTTGTAGTTATGGGCACTTGCTAACTCAATGCTGTAGTGTTCAGGATTATAGCTTTGAATAATTACTTCTCCTTTTAACTCATGACGTCCTGCTCGTCCGCTTACTTGTGTTAACAGCTGAAACGTACGCTCTGATGCGCGAAAATCTGGGAGATTAAGCATTGCATCCGAAGCTAATACACCTACAAGCGTAACATCAGGAAAGTCTAATCCTTTTGCAATCATTTGTGTTCCTAATAAAATGTCTGCTTTTTTTTCACCAAACTGCGAAAGAAGCCGTTCATGAGATCCTTTTCGTGAGGTAGTATCTACATCCATTCGAATGACCCGCGCCTCTGGAAGAACCTTTGCAAGTTCCTCTTCCACTTTTTGGGTTCCGGTACCAAAAAAGCGAATATACTCACTTTCACAAGAGGGGCAAACACGCGGCATTGGCTCTTGATAGCCGCAGTAGTGACATTTTAGTTGATGATTATTTTTATGATAAGTAAGTGAAATATCGCAGTGCGGACATTCTACTACATGGCCGCAATCGCGACAAATTACAAACGTTGAGTAGCCTCGGCGGTTTAAAAAAAGAACACTTTGCTGTTTTTTTTGAAGACGATCGCTTAACTTTTCAAATAAACTATTTGAAAACATGGATCGATTTCCGGAACGTAATTCTTCCCTCATATCAATGACATTCACTTCCGGCATTGCCTGATCATTAATGCGACTTTGCAGTTCAATCAATCGATAAATATTTTTCTGTGCCCGCGCATAAGACTCTAGTGTTGGTGTTGCACTTCCAAGCACAACAGGACAATTATGATATTTTCCGCGATATATCGCAACATCTCTTGCATGATAACGGGGATTTTCTTCCTGCTTATAACTGCTTTCATGTTCCTCATCAATAATAAGTATTCCCAATTTTTCAAACGGAGCAAATATTGCCGATCTTGCTCCAACGACTACCTTTACTTGTTTGCGATGGATTTTACGCCATTCATCATATTTTTCGCCCTTTGATAAGCCGCTGTGTAAAACAGCTACTTGCGAACCAAACCTTCCTTTAAACCTAGAAACCATTTGGGGAGTTAACGAAATCTCAGGGACGAGTACAATTGCTTCTTTCCCCTTATTTAATACTTTTTGAATGGATTGCAAATAAATTTCCGTTTTCCCGCTTCCTGTTACACCATGAAGCAGCACTGTTTCATATCTGTTTTCTTCCACAGCTGCAAGGATAGGGGAAATGGCAGTCTCTTGCTTTGTTGTTAAAGAAAGCGGTTCTGTTTTTGCAAATGTTTTATTTTCATAAGGATCTCGGTAAATCTCGACATTTTCCTCTTTTAATAATCCTTTGTTTACAAGTGTCTTAACGGTTGAACGGGTTGTGTCAGCCATTTCTAATAGATCTTGAACAATAATCGGTTGATTGCTTTCTAAAAAAAGCGATAAAATTTGCCGCTGTTTTAAGGCACGATTATCAAGTGTTTCGATATAAGAAGAAAGTTCTTTATTTGAAACGTTTGGAAAGATAACGCGCTTTGTTTTTTTTGTTCCTTTTTCCTCCACACGATAAATAACATCTAATGCGCCGGCTTTAATTTGCTGTTGAAATTGTCTTAAAAGTTTACTGTCTGTTTGTTCAAGCTCTTCCCAAGGAATACGCTCTTGATACTGAAATCGCTTCTGAACTTCTTCTGGGAGTCGATCAAGCGTTTGTTGATGGGCAAGTGTAATTTCTTTTTTGTAACGAGCCTTCATTGCTGCTGGAAGCATTGCTTGAAAAGCTGAAATGGCAAAACATAACGTTTCATCTTTTAACCAAAATCCAAGCTTTAAAAGCTCTGCAGTTAATACAGGTGCAATATCAAGAACATCAACTAGCGGCTTTAATTTTTTGACTGATGATTCCTGCACAACATCCATAACAAATCCCTGAACTTTGCGGGGGCCAAACGGCACAATTACACGCATGCCCGGTTCCACAATTCCTTCCCACTTAACAGGAATTTGATAATCAAACATACGGTCCGTTTGTTTTACAGCAACATCAACGATTACTTTTGCAATCATCTCTGTTTATTTTCCTTTAAACAGCTGTGAACTTCTTTTAAAATCTCAAAGGCTACCTCTTGCTTTGTTAAAAGAGGTAATTCTTTTTTCTTTCCATTTCTATGAAGGATTGTGACAATATTTGTATCGCTTTTAAATCCCGCGCCTTCTTGAACGATGCTGTTTGCTACAATCAGATCTAAATTTTTCTTTTCTAGTTTTTGTAAAGCGTATTCCTCTATATTAGTTGATTCTGCGGCAAAACCGACTAAAATCTGCTGCTGTTTTTGTTTTCCTAATTCTGCTAATATATCTTTTGTTCTTTCTAACTCAATTGACCAACCATCTGGCTTTTTTTTCACTTTATCATTTGAGTAATGTTTTGGGCGATAATCGGCAACCGCTGCTGCTTTTATGACAACATCTTGATGAGAATATGCTCTTATGACTTGTTCATACATCTCTTGTGCGGATGTGACATGAATCGGCGTTACATTTGATGGTGTTAAAAGACTTGTCGGACCAGAAATCAACGTAACCTCAGCTCCTAATGCGGCGGCTGTTTCAGCGATGGCATATCCCATTTTTCCAGAAGAACGATTGGTAAAATAACGTACAGGATCAACAGCCTCCACTGTCGGTCCTGCTGTAACAAGCATTCGCTTATTTTTAAATAATTGTTCTTTAGGTGTAAAAAAGGCATGCAGACCCGCGATTATTTCTTCAGGCTCTGCTAACCTTCCTTTTCCTACATACCCACATGCCAATAACCCTTCCCCTGGTTCAATAAATTGATAACCAAACGAAGCGACAGTGCGCATATTTTTTACTACAGCAGGATGTTGATACATATGTACATTCATTGCTGGTGCGATTAAAACAGGTGCAGTCGCCGCAAGAATGGTCGTTGAAATCATATCATCTGCTATCCCATTCGCAACCTTACCGATTATATTTGCTGTAGCCGGCGCTATTAATATAACATCCGCCCAATCGGCTAAATCAATATGAGCAATCTTTTCTGGGTCTTTTTCTTCAAACGTATCAACATAAACAGCATTTCTTGCCAGTGTTTGAAACGTTAACGGTGTCACAAATTGCTGTGCCGATTCTGTCATCATTACTTTTACTTCTGCACCTTCTTGAAATAATTTACTCGTTAATGCAGCTGCTTTAAAAACAGCAATTCCACCGGTTACACAAAGCAAGACTTTTTTATTTTTTAACATAATCATAACCCTCCTCTACTAAAGCTCTCTCTTTCGTAAAAAAATAACAACCCAAAAAGGTTGTTATTCATCCATTTTCGTATCTGCAGGAGTACAATTTAATAATCCTGCATGAATTTCTTCAAGCGCTTTTCCAACATATTTGTGGGATTTTGGTGATTTTACTTTTGCATCATTATTTTCCTGCATAACACGAGCTCTTTTAGAGGAAAGCGTTACAAGGGTATATTTAGAGTCAATTTTCTCCATGAGAGAATCAATTGATGGATAAAGCATAATTATTCAACCTCCAGTAATTTTTTATATTTATCAACAAGTCGATCTTTTCGATAATGTTCAGCTGTGACAATTGCTTTAATGCGTTCACATGCTAATTCTACTCGATCGTTTTCAACCACATAATCGTAGTTTTCCATTAGTTCAATTTCTTCTTTGGCAACTTTCATACGATTATTAATCACATCATCTGTTTCAGTACCTCTATTTGTAATGCGGCTTCTAAGCTCTGATAAACTCGGCGGCATTAAAAAGATAAACACACCATTTGGAAAATGTTTGCGCACCTGCATAGCGCCTTGAACTTCAATTTCTAGGAGCACATCTTTTCCTTCGCTTAACGTTTGTTCCACATAATCAACAGGAGTACCGTAATAATTCCCTACAAATTCTGCCCATTCTAATAATTTATTATCAGCAATCATCTTTTCAAATTCCTCTTTTGATTTGAAAAAATAATCAACTCCATCCATCTCACCTTCACGCGGTTGACGTGTTGTCATTGAAATAGAGTATTGAAGATCTGTATCTTCATTCATAATTGCCTTTCTCACTGTCCCTTTTCCTACCCCAGAAGGACCTGAAAGAACTATTAATAAGCCTCGTTCTTTTTCCATGCTGTACCTCCAACAAATCTCTTATTTCGAAGTTTTAATTTTCTTCACTTAAATCTTCTTTATGTAAAACACGCTGTGCAACCGTTTCAGGCTGAACCGCAGATAAGATAACATGATCACTGTCAGCAATAATAACCGCACGCGTTCTACGTCCATATGTCGCATCAACCAGCATATTGCGTTCTCTCGCCACTTGAATAATACGCTTGATTGGAGCGGACTCTGGGCTTACAATCGAAATAATTCGATTTGCTGAAACAATATTACCGAAGCCAATATTAATTAATTTAATGTTATTCATTGTTTTCCTCCTAGTCAAACTATATAGCAATCGCGTTCTAAAAATAATTATTCTATATTTTGAACTTGTTCTCTTATTTTTTCTAGTTCACTCTTCATATCAACAACTTTTTGACTAATTGCTGCATCATTTGCTTTTGAACCAATTGTGTTAATTTCACGATTCATTTCTTGAACAAGGAAATCCAGCTTACGGCCGACAACACCGCCGCTTTCTAATATAGAATAAAACTGTTTAACATGGCTTTTTAGTCGCGTTAATTCTTCATCAATACTTGCTTTATCAGCAAAAACAGCAACTTCTGTTAAAATCCGAGCCTCATCAGCAACCTGACTTCCGTTCAAAAACTCATTAACCCGCTGTTGAAGACGGCTGCGATATGATTCTACAACAGAAGGAGCATATTGGTAAAGGTCTTCTTGATTTTTTTGAATAGTTGTTAATTTAGCTGCCAAATCTTCAAAAATTGCTTGACCTTCTATTTGGCGCATCTTTACGAGCTGTAATGATGCTTCCTTTACTGCTTGCAATAAATAATGTTCTAACTGTTCCGTTTCCGTTTCTTTTTCAATTACTGTAAACAATTCTGGAATTTGCAGCAGCTGTTCTAATGTTAAAGAGGAAGATAAATGATGCTTCTGTTTTGCTTGTTGCAGAATGGCTACATATTGATCCATTAATCCCCAATCAACTTCAACTGCACGCTTCATGATGCTTTCACCCTCAACAGCAATAAATACATTTACCTTTCCACGCTGCACATATTGATTAATATAACGTTTAATTTTATCCTCAAATACCAGAAGTGCCCGCGGTAAACGAAGAGAAACTTCAGTAAAACGGTGATTAACTGATTTCATTTCTACCGTAATGTATAAAGAATCTGTTTCTAATACTGTTCTTCCATAACCTGTCATGCTTTTAATCATCATATCACATCCACTTTTCTATATTAACCAATTTTATCACCTACAACAAGTATTACGAAAGGGATTCACTAGAAATACATATAATATGAGCAAAGTTTTCTTCTAAAATTCATGAGCATTGTTTAAACGCAATAAAACAAAAAAAGTAACCAATTGGTTACTTTTTTGTTAAAAACGTAAAACCGGCCAACGCTACCATAGGAAATGCCGATAGGGCTGAAATAAAAATCCATTCCCGTATTGAAAGAGGTGTAGTATGAAAAATAGTTTGCAGCGGCGGATAATAGATAACAACAATAAGAAGCAGCAGGGAAGATAACACCGCAAGCACTAAATAGAAATTTTCAAACGGATTTCGGTGAAAAATAGAACGTTCACTTCTGCAGTCAAATACGTGAATTAACTGAGCACAGACTAAAATTGAAAAAGCTACAGTTTGCGCTTTCAGCAGCTCTTCATATTGAAGAGTGTATGCAAATCCTATGACAGTTACAATGCCAATTAATAAACCTCTTGAAATAATTTTCCAAGCCATTCCCCTAGCAAAAACGCCTTCATCAGGTCTTCTTGGCGGTCTTTTCATCACATTTCCTTCTGCAGGATCAAGACCAAGCGCCATTGCAGGCAAACCATCTGTTACAAGATTCACCCATAAAATTTGAATCGGAACGAGTGGAAGGGGAAGAGCCATTAACATCGCGAACAGCATCACTAATATCTCTCCAACGTTCGATGCGAGTAAATAACGAATAAATTTTCGAATGTTTTCATAAATATTTCTTCCCTCTTCAATTGCTGCACGAATGGTTGTAAAATTATCATCACTTAATACTAATGAAGAAGCTTCTTTCGTCACATCTGTGCCTGTAATCCCCATAGCTATGCCAATATTGGCTGCTTTAATGGCCGGAGCATCGTTTATTCCATCTCCTGTCATCGCTACAATATGACCATTTGCTTGAAGCGCTTTGACAATTTTTAATTTATGTTCAGGCGATACACGTGCATATACATACACATCATTTACTACCTTTTCCAATTCAGAAGTTGACATAGTCGACAATGCATGACCATCAAGTGTTTGACCTTCTTTAGGTAAAATTGTTAAGTCTCTAGCAATTGCTTTTGCTGTTGTTAAATGATCGCCTGTAATCATAACAGTCTTAATGCCTGCTTCATGACAATTTCGAATGGCTTGTTGTACTTCTGCACGCGGCGGATCAATCATACCTTGTAACCCAATAAAAGTGAGGTTAGCTTCTGCATCATTTTCATGATTAGGAATTTGTGAACTTCTCAATGGTTTATAAGCAACCGCAATTGTTCTCAGAGCCTGGGATGCTAATCCTTCTGTCGCTTCTCTTACTTGTTTCTCAAGAGAAGCAGTCATTGGGGTTTGCTTATTATTCCACAATATTCGATTGCTGTTTGCTAAAACAACATCTGGGGCTCCTTTTACAACAATGTAGCGCTGTCCTGATTGATCTTCTATAACAATACTCATCATTTTACGATTTGAATCAAATGGAAATTCTTTTATAATTTGAAAATCACTCGTGCGCAGTTTAGGATGAATTCCCGCTTTCATCGCCGCAGTCACAAGGGCCCCTTCTGTTGGATCACCATCTAGTATGTACCGAGAACCCTTTTTTGTCTTTTCTTCACGAATAACAGCATGACTGCATAATAGACCAAACGTAAGAAGCTGCTGCAGCGATTTATATTGCTCAACTTGTATCGCCCTATCTTCATCATAAAATTCACCAATTGGTTCATAACCTGATCCAGATACTTGCCACTCTTTTCCCTCGCTCCATAAGTGGGTAACCATCATCTTATTTTGCGTTAATGTCCCGGTTTTATCAGAACAAATCACAGTCGCACATCCAAGCGTTTCAACCGCAGGAAGCTTTCTAATAACGGCTTTTCGTTTAATCATTTTTTGAACACCCATTGCTAAAGCAACCGTAACAATCGCAGGCAGCCCTTCAGGAATGGCGGCAACAGCAAGTGATACCCCTGCTAAAAACATGGAGTATAAATCATGCCCTTTCCATACACCTACAACGACAACTAAAGATGTTAACACTAAGGAAACCGCAATTAGAATTTTACCAAGTTCTTCTAATTTCCGCTGCAGCGGTGTGGCCATCGTTTCTGTTTTCTGAATCAAATCGGCAATTTTACCCATTTCTGTATTCATTCCTGTGGAAACAACAATTCCAACTCCGCTTCCTTTTACCGCCATCGTTCCCATAAAAGCCATGTTCTCTTGATCGCCAAGCGTTAAATCGGCACCTGTAAGAGGCCGTGAGTGTTTTTGTACTGGCACAGATTCCCCTGTTAGAGCTGATTCTTCAATATATAAGCCTTTTACCTCGATTAAACGTAAATCAGCACCAATTCGATCTCCACTAGAAATCGAGACAACATCTCCTACTACTACTTCTTTTGATGGAATATCCTTCCATACACCATCACGCATTACTCTTACTTTAGGAGCTGATAATTCTTTTAACGCTTGAAGAGACTTTTCAGCTTTAAATTCTTGGATGAAACCTAAAATACCATTCAAAAAAACAATTAATAAAATAGCAATAGCATCAATGTATTCTCCTAATAAACCTGATATAAGAGTAGCTGCCAGCAGCACCATTACCATAAAATCACGAAACTGCGCTAAAAACATTAATAGCGGCGACGTTTTTTCCGCCTCATTTAGTGCATTATAACCATGTTTTTCAAGTCTTTTCTTTGCAATGTTTTCTAATAATCCTGACGATCCATTCGTCTGCATTTTTTTCTCAACATCATCAATAGAGTGCTCATACCACTTCATTGTCACACCTCACATTTTCTTTAGAAATTTCACGATATCTCTTAAGGCATCTATATTCAGACAAGCTTAAAAAAATGCTATACTGATACCATGAATAGTAGAGGTGAAAGAATATGGCATTTGATGGTATTGTTACAAGAGCAATTACAAAAGAACTAGCTGAAAATCTAACAGGCGGTCGTGTGAATAAAATTTATCAACCTTATAAAACCGATTTGATCTTTAATATTCGCGCTAACGGAAAAAGTCACCAATTATTTTTATCAGCAAGCGCAAATTTTTCACGTGTTCATTTAACAAAGGAAAGTTATGAAAACCCAAAACAGCCGCCAATGTTTTGTATGCTGCTGCGCAAACATTTAGAGGGCAGTATTTTAGAAAAAGTGGAGCAAGTAAATAACGACAGAGTCATTCATTTTACGTTTCAATCTAAAAATGAAATTGGCGACAAAACAGAACGCATTCTTATCGCAGAAATAATGGGAAAACACAGCAATATTATCTTAATTGATTCAGCAAAAAATAATATTCTTGACAGCATCAAACACGTCTCTCCGGCGCAAAATCGTCATCGCACCCTTATGCCGGGCCAACCTTATGTTGCACCGCCAGAGCAAGATAAAATAAGTCCATTTGAAGCAGATGAAGAGGTGCTGTTACGAAAACTTGATTTTAATTCAGGGAGAATCGATCGCCAGTTGGTAAACATTTTTAGTGGTTTATCACCGCTTATTACAAAAGAAATTATTCATCGATCAGGATTTGCTGCTAAAACGAGGTTGCCGCATGCCTTTCTTAAAGTAATGAATGAATTTAAAAACCATCATTATCAACCTGAAATGGTGTTATCCAAACAGAAAGAAGCATACTCGGTCCTTTCTTTAACACATCTTGAAGGGGAGAGAAAAACGTTTAATACGATCAGTGATTTATTAGATCGTTTTTACTTTCAAAAAGCAAGCCGTGATCGCATTAAACAGCAGGCAAATGACTTAGAAAAATTTCTTCAAAATGAACGAAATAAAAATGAAAAGAAGATTAGCAAACTCGAAAAAACGCTGCAGGAAGCAGATAAAGCTGATAAGTATCAGCTTTATGGTGAATTATTAACAGCAAATATGTATGCAGTAAAACGAGGAGACAAAAAAGCGGAAGTGATGAATTATTATGATGAAAATCAATTGATTACGATTTCCCTTGATCCTCAAAAATCACCGTCCGAAAATGCACAACATTATTTTAAAAAATACAACAAAGCAAAAAATTCACTCTCTGTTGTCAGCGAACAGATCGAAAAAGCAAAAGAAGAAATTGACTATTTTGATCGGTTAATTCAGCAAATGGAAGCAGCCACTTCAAGCGATGTCGAGGAAATTCGTGAAGAATTAGAAGAAGAAGGCTATATGAAGCGTAAAAAACGACCTCAGAAAAAGAAAAATGATAAACCGCTTCTAGAACGTTATATATCGAGTGAAGGCATTGAAATTTTAGTTGGAAAAAATAATAAGCAAAATGAGTATTTAACAAATAAATTAGCTCGCAAAGATGAAACATGGCTGCATACGAAAGATATTCCTGGTTCACACGTCGTCATTCGAAATGTAGAATTTACTGAACAAACCTTAATCGAAGCTGCTAACCTTGCTGCTTATTTTAGCAAAGCGAAGTTTTCAAGCAGTGTGCCAGTTGATTACACAAAAATTCGTTACGTAAAAAAGCCAAGCGGAGCAAAACCTGGCTTTGTCACCTACGATAACCAACAAACCGTTTTTGTAACACCAACAGAAGATCTCGTCCGCCAATTACGCTCAAAATAACGAGGCTGGGACATAACTAGCTTCAAATAATGAAAAAAGAGAAATTGCGGACGCAATTTCTCTTTTTTCATTATTATGCCTTATATCAGTTGTTGTTGGCTGTGAATTTTCTTAAATTCACAGCCATT
>NZ_QOCW01000034.1 GCF_003318295.1 Bacillus taeanensis | reverse complement strand
ATAAAAATCACATGTCTAGTGGCGATAGCGAAGAGGTCACACCCGTTCCCATGCCGAACACGGAAGTTAAGCTCTTCAGCGCCGATGGTAGTTGGGGGCTCTCCCCCTGTGAGAGTAGGACGCTGCTAGGCCCTCAAAAACCTTCGAAGAATTTTCTTCGGGGGTTTTTTTATTAGGTTTAACAAATAGTCTAATCAAGTAATAATTGTAATTTTCCTTTTCATTCACAATTTTTTCTTAATTAGTGGTACAATAATAAAATAACTTTAAACGACAAAATTTTCAATCAACATTGAGTAAGCGGTGGAGGGATTCGAAAGTGAAATTTGATACAAAGACTGTACAGTTTCAACAAAAAATGGATGCGGCAAATGTAAGTAAAGGTCAGCCAATTTATCAAACAACTGCCTTTGCTTTTAAAGACTTAGATGACTTAGAAGATTTTTTTAGAGGGAAAAAGGATTTTTTATATACAAGAGTTGGAAACCCAAATACGGATGACTTGGCAGCTGGTGTTGCTCAATTGGAAGGAGCACCAAAAGGGGTCGCTACTTCCTCCGGCCTTTCAGCGGTTCTTGCAGCTGTTTTATCTTTTGCGAAGCACGGAGATCATATTGTTGCTTGTGAAGATTTATATGGTGGTACATATCAGTTAATGGCTCACGAATTAGCATCATTTGGAATTGAAGTAAGCTTTGTTGATTTTACCGATTTAAATGAGGTAGAAAAAGCAATTCAATCAAATACGAAAGCTCTTTATTCTGAATCTGTTACAAACCCTCTTCTTCGCGTTGAAAATATAGAAGGAATTGTTTCTTTAGCGAAAAAGCATGAACTTATTTCTGTAATTGATAATACCTTTGCAACTCCCTATTTCATTAGACCGTATGAGCTGGGCGTTGATATTGTATTACACAGCGCGACTAAATATATCGGCGGACATAGTGATGTCACGGCTGGTGTTGTGGTTGGAAGAGAAGAGTATATGGAACAGGCGAAAAATAAAGTTGTTAATTTAGGAGCGAATTTAAGTCCCTTTGAAGCGTGGCTTGCTTGCCGCGGTTTGCGCACATTAAGCATTCGTATGGAGCGTCATGCTAAAAATGCCCAGCGTTTGGCAGAAGTTCTGCAAGGTGAAGTAGGAGTAAAGAAAGTTTATTACCCATCCACTGTTTCTGAAAAAGGCAACGGCGCTATTGTATCAATGGAACTTGATGAAACATGTGATGTAAATGAATTTTTTAAATCACTTGGATGGGTGAAAATGGTTGCTACATTAGCTGGTGTTGACACATCTGTTTCCTATCCAATTGCAACTTCTCATCGCCAAGTGCCTGAAGAAACACGTCAAAAGCTTGCAATAACACCTGGATTAGTGCGGATTTCAGTAGGAATTGAAGACTCAGGAGATATTATTTCAGCATTAAAGCAAGCTGTTAAAGCATCCCTTCGATAGAAGAGGATGCTTTTTTAATAATTTTTTATAAAAGTACTTGCATTTATTATTTTAAAGTGTTATATTATTAATTGTCCGATTGAAACATTTATATTATCGCGGGGTGGAGCAGTCTGGTAGCTCGTCGGGCTCATAACCCGAAGGTCGTAGGTTCAAATCCTGCCCCCGCAACCAAAATTGTTCACACTAACTGCGTCGAAATTATTTACACTAGCTAGCAAAATTTTGTCTATTATATATTGGTCCCGTGGTGTAGCGGTTAACATGCCTGCCTGTCACGCAGGAGATCGCCGGTTCGATCCCGGTCGGGACCGCCATTTTCATTCGAAGCAATAATTGTTTCGTTTTTTTTGTGTTTAAAATAGGATTTTTATATAAAATAAGCTACACTATATAGTAAGAACAGATCATTCCTTAGGGTTTTTTATCCTAAGGTTTTTTTACACGATTAAAATTAATGATGGATTGGGTAAGAATATAAGGAAAACTAACATGATTGGGTGAAAACGTAATGCGTGATGAATTTGGATTTATACAATCTATTATACCCAAAAAAACATATCAGTCTTCTCTTATTACTGGAATTGGTGATGATGCCGCACTCTTTCAAGGAAATAGTAAATATGAAGAAGTGATTTGTCTTGATACAATGGTGGAAGGCATTCATTTTAAAAAAAATACGATGCGGCCTTTTCATATTGGATATAAGGCACTTGCAGCAAATATAAGTGACCTTGCGGCAATGGGGGCTATCCCGACCTATTATCTCGTGTCAATAGCTGTTCCAAAAAAAGGCTGGAATGATGCTGAGCTTGATGAAATTTATCAAGGGATGAATGCATTAGCTGAACAATATAAAATGGATTTAATTGGCGGAGATACAGTGTCTACTTCTTCTGAGCTTGTGATCAGTATAACAGTTATGGGAAGAGTAGAGAAAAACCGTCATCTTTTACGCAGTAATGCGAGTGACGGTGATATTGTGTTTATAACAGGCTGTTTAGGTGATTCTGCTGGGGGGCTTGAGCTTTTATTAGAAAAAGGACTAGACTATTCTTATAATGAAATAGAAAAAACATTGATACAAGCTCATCAACTTCCAAGTCCGCAAGTAAAAATGGGGCGTATCCTTGCAGCAAGCGGACTTAGAGTTTCTTTAAATGATATTAGTGATGGCATTGCAAGTGAAGCAAATGAAATTGCTGAAGCAAGCAATGTTAAAGTTGTATTAGAATATGAGAAGCTGTTAATGAGTGAAGCATTATTAACTTATCCAAATGAAAAACGGGAAAATTGGGTATTGTTTGGTGGAGAAGATTTTCAGTTGATTGGGACTGTTCCTAAAACAGCATGGTCTGAGATTTGTGAAGCATGTAAAAAAGCGGGTCAAACAATACAAACAGTTGGGTATATTAAAAAGGGAGAGCCCCAAGTCATTCTTAAAAAGGAAAACGAGGAAAAGGTGTTGGCTAAAAAAGGATTTAATCATTTCAGAACGGAAGAATAGGTGATAAAATGAAGCGATTTTCGTTCATAACAAATTCCTATGAAGAAACAAAGGAGTTAGCACAGCGTTTAGGACGTCTTTTAAAAGCTGGCGATGTGTTAACACTTGAAGGGGATTTAGGTGCAGGAAAGACAACCTTTACAAAAGGCTTAGCAGTAGGACTTGGAATAAAGCGTGTAGTAAGCAGTCCTACATTTACAATTATTAAAGAATATCAAGGTACATTGCCTTTATATCATATGGATGTTTATCGGTTAGAAGATAGTGATGAAGACCTTGGCTTTGATGAGTATTTTCTTGGAAATGGAGTAACGGTTGTCGAATGGGCGAAATTTATTCAGGACATGCTTCCTGAGGAGTACATGATGATTGAAATTTATCATGAAAGTGAATCAAAGCGAAGAATCATCTTTACCCCAAAAGGTGAAAGATATGTCTCGTTATGTAAGGAGTTAGCAGAAGAATGAAGGCATTGGCAATTGATACAACAAATTTAGTAATGGGCACAGCCGTTATCGATGGAAATCAAATTATTGGCGAGCTAATCACAAATTTAAAGAAAAATCATTCTGTAAGGCTGATGCCTGCAGTACAGCAGTTATTAGAAGAAGTAGAGGTAAAACCTAATGAACTAGAGCGAATCATTGTAGCGAACGGTCCAGGCTCCTATACAGGGGTAAGAATTGGTGTAACAGTCGCAAAGACGCTTGCCTGGTCATTAAATATTCCGATTGTCGGGGTGTCAAGTTTAGAAGTGCTTGCGCAAAATGGGCGTTATTTTCAAGGATATGTCGTACCGCTGTTTGATGCAAGACGAGGACAAATTTATACTGGATTATACGGCATGAAAAATGGTAAGTTTCAAAACATTGAGGAAGATAAAATTTTACTTTCTTCAGATTGGGCAAAACAGCTTCAAAACCTTGATCAGCCTGTATTATTTTTAGGAAATGATTTACCGCTGCATCAGGAACATTTCAAAGGGTTATTAGGGGAGAAAGCTGTTTTTGGAAAAGTCAGTGAGCATAATCCGCGCCCGAGTGAGTTAGCTGCCTTAGGAATCGAAAGAAAGCCAGCTGATGACGTACATACTTTTATACCAAATTATATTCGACTAGCTGAAGCAGAAGCAAACTGGCTTGCTTCACAAAAGAAATAGGAGATTTGAATGGAAGAGAACTACTCGTTTCGTTTGATGGAGCTGCACGATATTGATCAAATCCTTGAAATTGAATATGCGTCATTTCCGAAGCCTTGGAGTCGTACCGCCTTTTATAATGAGCTTACAAACAATCATTTTGCAACATACATCGTTATTGAAAGCAATGAACAGGTTATTGGATATTGCGGAATGTGGGTGATTATTGATGAAGCCCACATTACTAACATTGCTCTTATGCCTAGTTATCGTGGAAAGAAATTAGGGGAAAAACTAATGGACAAGGCGATGGAAGTAGCAAAAGGTCTCGGAGCAGAGCATATGACATTAGAGGTAAGGGTGTCTAATACAACAGCACAACGGTTATATCGTAAGCTTGGATTTCAGGAAGGCGGTATTCGGAAAAATTATTATACCGATAATCTAGAAGATGCATATGTAATGTGGGTGAATTTAAATGATAACTAAACAAGAACAAATTATTTTAGGTATTGAGACAAGTTGTGATGAAACAGCGGTCTCTGTCATAAAAAATGGAACAGAAATATTGGCGAATATTGTTTCTTCGCAAATTGAAAGTCATAAACGTTTTGGCGGAGTGGTCCCTGAAATTGCCTCACGTCATCATGTTGAGCAAATTACAATTGTATTTGAAGAAGCATTAAAAGAGGCAAAAGTTACGTGGGAAGAAATTGATGCGATTGCAGTGACAGAAGGACCAGGTCTTGTGGGGGCATTATTAATTGGCGTAAATGCGGCTAAAGCATTAGCGTTTGCTCATAATATCCCGATTGTAAGTGTTCATCATATTGCGGGTCATATTTATGCCAACCGTCTTGTCGCAGAACTTCATTTTCCACTGATTGCCCTTGTGGTGTCAGGTGGTCATACAGAACTAGTTTATATGAAAGAACATGGCTCCTATGAGGTGATTGGTGAAACGAGAGATGATGCTGCCGGAGAGGCTTACGATAAAGTAGCACGAACATTAAATCTGCCTTATCCAGGCGGGCCGCACATTGATCGACTTGCACATGAAGGCGAGCCTTCACTTGATTTACCGCGGGCATGGCTTGAAGCTGATTCTTATGATTTTAGTTTCAGCGGACTAAAATCAGCGGTCATTAATACCCTGCATAACGCTAAACAGCGTGATGAAGAAATTAAAAGCGAAGATTTAGCGGCAAGCTTTCAAGAAAGTGTTATTGAAGTGCTTATTACGAAAACATTAAAGGCGGCACAAGCTTATAATGTAAAACAAGTTCTTCTCGCAGGTGGAGTAGCGGCAAATAAAGGTCTTCGTAAACGTCTTAATGAAGCGTTTAATGAGAGTGGGATTGAACTCATTATTCCGCCATTATCACTTTGTACAGATAACGCAGCAATGATTGCGGCGGCAGGAAGTATTGAATATGAAAAAGGTCGTCGTGCCGATATGAAGTTAAATGGAAATCCCGGCTTAGACCTTGAAAGTTTTAGTTAATAAAAAAAGAAATGGGATTTCCCATTTCTTTTTTAGGTTTGCAGTTCTTCCCACTCTTCCATTAATGCTTCAATTTCCTGCTGCGCTATTTTAATGCTTTCATTAAGTTCCTGTACTTTTTCATAATTTTCATATACTTCAGGCTCAGCAAGTAATATTTCTTTTTTTGACACTGTTTCTTCAAGATCTTCTACTTTCTTTTCAATTTCTTCGATTCTTCGATTTCGCTGTCTTTCTAAGCGTTTTGCTTCTTTATCTTGTTCGTAGCGTTTTTTATCAGAACCGCTATCTTCAGCTGCTTGCTGCTTTGCTTGTTCTAACGCCTCAACAGCATCCATTTCAGCTTTTTTCTCAAGGAAGTAATCATAATCTCCCAGATAGTTTGTAAACTCATTATTTACTAGTTCTACAACACGAGTAGCAATTCGGTTAATAAAATAACGGTCATGAGAAACAAACAAAATCGTACCTGGATAGTCAATTAATGCGCCTTCTAAAATTTCTTTACTATCAAGGTCTAAGTGGTTTGTCGGTTCATCCAAAATAAGGACATTTGCTTTTTGCAGCATAAGCTTTGCAAGAGCAAGGCGCGCTTTTTCGCCGCCGCTTAAGCCGGAAACCGGTTTAAATACATCATCACCGCTAAATAGGAAGCTTCCAAGAATGGAGCGAATATCTTTTTCTTTCATAAGCGGGTACTCATCCCAAAGCTCATTAATAACCGTTTTATTTGAGGAAAGGTTTGCCTGCTCCTGATCATAAAATCCAATTTTTACGTTTGTCCCATAGTTAATGGTGCCATTTTTAGGCGTAAGCTGTTTCATAATTGCTTTTAAGAATGTAGACTTTCCGGCGCCGTTTGGCCCAACGATGGCGACACTTTCACCGCGTGTTAACTCAAATTGCAGGTTAGAGAAAATCGGTTTTTCGCTGTTATAAGAAACGGTTAAGTCACGTACACGCAGCACATCATTTCCGCTTTGCCGTTCAATATCAAATGAAACAACGGCTGATTTCTCATCGCCCTGGGGTTTATCAACGAGTGTCATTTTTTCAAGCTGTTTTCGTTTACTTTGCGCACGCTTTGTTGTTGAGGCACGGGCAATATTTTTTTGGATAAAGTCTTTCATTTTTGCGACTTCAGACTGCTGTTTTTCATATTCTTTCAATTCAATTTCAAACCGCTTTGCTTTTTCATCAAGATAACTGCTGTAATTGCCATGAAATTTTGTTGATTTTGTTCGTGAAATTTCATAAACAATATTTACAACTTTATCAAGAAAATAGCGGTCATGAGAAACAATTAAAATAGCACCTGGATAGCTTTGTAAGTAGTTTTCAAGCCATGATAATGTTGCGATATCTAGATGGTTTGTCGGCTCATCCAAAATTAGTAAGTCGGGCTTTGTGAGAAGCAGTTTACCTAGGGCAAGCCTTGTTTTTTGACCGCCGCTCAAGGATGCAATCGGCGTACTATAATCAAAGTTTTGAAATTGCAATCCATGTAACACAGAACGAATATCTGCTTCATATTGATAGCCGCCTTGATCTTTAAAAGTAATTTGAAGGCCGTCATATTCTTTTAGCAGCTTTTCATATTCATGCGGATTTGCTAAAAGGTCTGGATCGCCCATTTTTTCTTCTAATTTTCTTAGCTTTACTTCCATTTTCTTTAATGATTCAAAGACAGTCATCATCTCATCCCAAATTGAACGCTCTGATTCAAGCCCTGTATGTTGGGCAAGATATCCGATTTCTGTATCATTAGGAATCATAATTTCTCCTTCATCATAGGAGAGTTGTCCTGATATGGTTTTTAATAATGTTGATTTGCCGGCACCATTTCTACCGACGATCGCAATTCGATCTTTAGATTGTACTTCTAATTTAATATTCGATAAAATAAGATCAGCACCAAATGATTTAGATAAACCATTGACTTGTAATACGATCATAATTGATTCACCTCATCTCCTTCTTTAGTTTAGCGCATCATAGGAAGTAAGGGCAACGTTCATAATTTTGTGAAGTTTGTCACCGAAAAATAAAGACAGATCGATTTAAAATAGTGTATATTCAACTGTAGAAGGATGTGGATAACTCTTGACCTCTTTTACACATTTTAATGAGCAAGGCCGCGCAAAAATGGTCGATATTTCGGATAAAGAAACAACAGCAAGAACGGCTGTGGCAAAAACAAGTGTGGAAGTAAATCGTGACATCTATGAAAAAGTAAAAGAAGGCACAATGAAAAAAGGCGACGTATTAGCAGTAGCCCAAGTTGCCGGCATTATGGCAGCTAAAAAAACATCTGACTGGATTCCGATGTGTCATCCTCTTTCTTTAACAGGGGTTGATATTACATTTGATTGGGAGACAGAAAAAGGCTATCATTTACTTATTGAAGTACGTGTAAAAACAAAGGGCAGTACGGGTGTTGAAATGGAAGCCTTAACTGCTGCTTCTGCAGCAGCGCTAACTGTTTATGATATGTGCAAAGCAGTTGATAAAGGGATGGTCATTGGACCAACCTATTTAGTTGAGAAGACCGGTGGGAAAACGGGGGACTATGTGCGTACAAACAGCAGCTCCGAATAGAAGAAAGGCTGCTGTATCTGCTAGTTTTAATTAGAAGAGGTGAGGCCCCATTGTCAATGAGTGTGGAGGGTTTGTATGAATAGTGATCAAACAAAAATACCACGAGCAACTGCAAAACGTTTACCGCTTTATTATCGCTTTTTGCAAAACTTATCTGCCTCAGGAAAACATCGTGTTTCCTCTGCGGAGTTAAGTGAAGCGGTAAAAGTAGATTCTGCGACAATTCGTCGAGATTTTTCATATTTTGGTGCACTTGGGAAGAAAGGTTATGGGTATAATGTTGATTATCTGTTAACTTTTTTTCGTAAAACATTAGATCAAGATGAGGTTACAAAAGTAGCTCTCATTGGTGTTGGGAATTTAGGAACCGCTTTTTTACATTATAATTTTACGAAAAATAATAATACAAAAATTGTGATGGCATTTGATACAGATCCTAAAAAAGTTGGTACAAAAATTGGCGGTGTCCCTGTTTATCATATTGAAAGTTTTGAAGAGGCAGCTGCTTCTGGGGTAACGGTCGCTATTTTGACAGTGCCGCTCCCAGCTGCACAAGGAATTGCCGATCAGCTTGTCCATTCTGGTATTAAAGGGATTTTGAATTTTACGCCAGCGCGTTTAACAGTACCTGAACATATCCGTGTTCACCATATTGATTTAGCAGTTGAACTTCAAGCGTTAGTTTACTTCTTGAAACATTATCCATTGTAAGTGAATTTCAAAAACATTTAAAATAAATAAAAGGAGGTGGCAAGTGTGGGCTTAGGACCAGCTAGTATTGCAATTATCGCGATTGTGGCGTTAATTATTTTTGGACCAAAGAAACTCCCTGAATTAGGTCGTGCCGCTGGAAACACGTTAAGAGAATTTAAAAATGCAACAAAAGGGCTTGCAGATGACGATGATGAGACGCCGAATAAAAAGCAGGATAAATAATAAGAAATCAATGAAGATTGAACAGTTAATGTTAGGATGGGTTTTATGACAGAAAAAATGACCATCTATGAACATATTGATGAATTAAGAAAGCGAATTATTATTGTTGTCGCTTTCTTTCTTATTGCGATGGTTGCCGGATTATTTATTGCACAGCCGATTATTGTTTTTTTACAAGGTGCTCCTGAAGCACAAAGTATTCCAATGAATGCTTTTAAATTAACAGATCCCATTAAGGTTTATATGCAGTTTGCGTTTTTAATGGCTGTGATTGTCACGTCACCAGTTGCGCTTTATCAATTGTGGGCATTTATTAGTCCCGGTCTATATGAAAATGAGCGGAAAGTAACATTAGGTTATATTCCTTTAAGCGTGATTCTTTTTATTAGCGGTTTATTATTTGCATATTTTGTTCTGTTTCCATTCATTATTCGCTTTATCAGCGGACTAGCAGAGAAATTAAATATTACAGAACAATACGGTATTAATGAATATTTTTCTTTTTTATTTCAATTAACGATTCCGTTTGGGATTTTATTTCAGCTTCCGGTTGTCGTCATGTTTTTAACACGTTTAGGGATTCTTACCCCAATGTTTTTAGCAAGTGTGCGAAAATACGCGTATTTTGTCTTATTAGTAATTGCGGGTTTTATCACACCACCTGAATTGTTATCACATATGATGGTAACCGTGCCGATGCTGCTTCTATATGAAATTAGTATTGTTATTTCACGCTTTTCATATAAAAAAGTACTGCGGGCGCAGATGAAAGTGGAAAATGATTAAGAAAAGCGTAAGGCGCCTGAAGTTGGACAAAATAGTTTAAAAAAACCTTCCAAATTTGGAAGGTTTTTTTAAATAGTTAGCGAAACATAATTATTAGGTCTTTTTATTTTGTTTCTTTTTTAATTGTTTTACTTTAAAGCGGAAGATGAAAAAGCGAATCGCGTAAACAAATTCCATTGTTGCGAGCAGCATAAAAATCATGCTTGTCGTATTCCAAATCGTCTCATCTGCATTCCTTACAGCAAGTGATGTAAAGAAAATGCCAAGCCCCATAAATAGAAATCCTAATACTAGTGGTGATAATTTCATAACTAAAATCCCCCGATAAAATTTTGCATTTGCTCCATCTGTTTTTGGATTTCAATTAGTCGATCTCCTAATAAAATTTGAACAATTGCTACAAGTGTATTCATTGATACGTGTGCAATCATTGGTACAAGGATTCGTTTTGTTTTGACATATAAAAAAGCAAATGTAAAGCCCATTGCGGAATAAATTAACAAATGGGAAAGTTCCATGTGCACAAGTCCAAAAATAATTGAACTGATCAATGCTGAAATCCAAAAGTTAAACCTAGCGTAAAGCGAGCCAAATATCACTTTTCGAAACACAATTTCTTCTAAAATAGGTCCAATAATGGACGTTAAAATAATGAAAAGCGGGAAAGCTTTTGCGATAGTCATTAATTCCTGGGTGTTTTCTGAACCAGGTTCAATCCCAAATACGTTCATTTCAATGGTTACAGCTAGTGCTTGGGCCATATAAGCAAGGAAAATACCGAAAATCGCCCACCCTGCAGCTTGAGCAGGGGATGCTTTTTCAGAACGTTTAAATGGATAATCTCCTGTGTTTTTTAGGAGTGCCAAAATAATAATTAAACCGGTTGTAAAGCTTATCATGCTCCAAACAGCAATGGTCTCCTCTATACTATTTGTAACTTCTAAGTTAATTAATACCGGCATCCCGACTAAGCTTGATAACTGCATAAGGATATATGTGGTTAAAATCCACCAATATTTTTTTTGCAACATCCTGTTCTCCTTTAAGCAAAATTAACATTGTTTTATTTTAACATAAGTGAGCGGAACATGTCTGTTTTTGACGTTTAGCGTCACGTAAGAAAAGAATCTCTTTTTCTCTTTTTATAGAAAGGGCTTTCAATATTATTGCCAATAATTTTAATGTATAGTTTAAGAGGGATAGGGGAACAAAAAAAAGGTGCAAAAAAAATTATTTGAACTACTTGCAAAATAGAAAAAGATCTTTTAATATTATAAGTGTTGTTAGCACTCGGTGTTGGTGAGTGCTAATAAAAATGAAAATCATTCCATTCGAGGAGGGTGTTTCACTTGTTAAAGCCTTTAGGTGATCGCATTGTAATTGAGACTGTTGAACAAGAAGAAAAAACAGCAAGCGGTATTGTTCTTCCAGATACTGCAAAAGAAAAACCTCAAGAAGGTCGTGTTGTAGCAGTTGGTGCTGGACGCGTTGCTGATAATGGCGAACGTATCGCCCTTGAAGTTGCTGAAGGTGACAGCGTAATTTATTCTAAATATGCTGGTACTGAAGTAAAGTATGACGGGAAAGAATATTTAATTTTACGTGAAAGCGACGTACTTGCAATTATTAAGTAATTGCAAACAATCGATAAAATAAACTACATAAATTTCTAAGGAGGGTTACGCAATGGCTAAAGATATTAAATTTAGTGAAGAAGCACGCCGTTCAATGCTTCGTGGTGTTGACGCACTTGCAGATGCAGTAAAAGTAACATTAGGACCAAAAGGACGTAACGTTGTTCTTGAGAAGAAATTCGGTTCTCCTCTAATCACAAACGATGGTGTAACAATTGCAAAGGAAATCGAGCTTGAAGATGCATTTGAAAACATGGGTGCAAAGCTTGTTTCTGAAGTAGCAAGCAAAACAAATGATGTGGCAGGAGACGGTACAACAACTGCGACAGTTCTTGCACAAGCAATGATTCGTGAAGGATTAAAGAACGTTACATCTGGTGCGAACCCAATGGTTGTTCGTAAAGGGATCGAAAAAGCAACAAAAGCTGCAGTAGAAGAGCTTAAAAACATTTCTAAACCAATTGAAAACAAAGAATCAATCGCACAAGTTGCGGCGATTTCTGCTGCAGATAACGAAGTTGGTCAGCTGATCGCTGAAGCAATGGAGCGCGTCGGTAACGATGGTGTTATTACAATTGAAGAATCAAAAGGTTTCGCAACTGAACTAGAAGTGGTAGAAGGTATGCAGTTTGACCGCGGTTACGCTTCTCCATACATGGTTACTGATTCTGATAAAATGGAAGCAGTGCTTGAAAATCCTTATATCTTAATTACAGATAAAAAGATTGCAAGTATCCAAGAAGTACTTCCAGTATTAGAGCAGGTTGTTCAGCAAGGTCGTCCAATTCTTATTATCGCTGAAGACGTTGAAGGTGAAGCTCTTGCTACATTAGTAGTAAACAAACTTCGCGGTACATTTAATGCTGTTGCGGTAAAAGCGCCTGGATTTGGCGATCGTCGTAAAGCAATGCTTGAAGACATCTCCATCTTAACTGGCGGTGAAGTAATCACGGAAGATTTAGGATTAGATCTTAAATCTGCGGATATTACACAATTAGGCCGTGCTTCTAAAGTTGTTGTAACAAAAGAAAACACAACAATCGTAGAAGGCGCTGGCGATACTGCGCAAATTTCTGCTCGTGTAAACCAAATTAAAGCGCAAATCGAAGAAACAACTTCTGAATTTGACCGCGAAAAATTACAAGAGCGTCTTGCGAAACTTGCAGGTGGTGTAGCCGTAATTAAAGTTGGTGCTGCAACTGAAACTGAATTAAAAGAGCGCAAACTTCGCATTGAAGATGCCCTTAACTCTACTCGTGCAGCAGTAGAAGAAGGTATCGTATCTGGTGGTGGTACAGCACTAGTTAACGTTATTCAAGCTGTTAAAGCTGTTCAAGCAGACGGCGACGAAGCAACGGGTGTAAATATCGTTCTTCGCGCGTTAGAAGAGCCAGTTCGTCAAATCGCACACAACGCGGGTCTTGAAGGATCTGTTATTGTTGAGCGCTTAAAAGGCGAAGGTGTAGGCGTTGGTTTCAATGCTGCAACTGGTGAGTGGGTAAACATGATCGAAGCTGGTATCGTGGACCCGACTAAAGTAACGCGTTCAGCACTTCAAAACGCTGCTTCTGTATCTGCAATGCTTCTTACAACTGAAGCTGTTATCGCAGATAAGCCAGAAGAAGGCGGCGGTCCTGCAATGCCTGACATGGGCGGCATGGGCGGTATGGGCGGCATGATGTAATTCAAGTCCCCGGAAAAGCGTCAAACCCTGATATAACAGGGTTTGACGCTTTTTTTATTTTCTCTCTAATTAAAAAACTCATAAAAAACTCATATAGAAAATTTCACCTTTACTAATAACTTGAAAATAAAGTTTGAACAATGACACTAAAGGTTGATAACATATAAAAAAGTCGTATCGAAATTTTCTTTGCAAATATTCAAAGTCCTACTATCCTTCTTGCTGCATTAAAGGGGGATAAGTACAAATAGTAAGAATGAAAATAAAAGTTCTAAAGTGGAGTGGAAATGGAATGGAATATGGTGACTATAATAATCCTGAAAATTGGATTGGTGGTTTTTATGAGCTTTCTATTGAATATCGTCCATTTGATGATGAGAAAAGGCTAAATGAAGCTCTAAATGCTCTGTGTAAGAGTAGCTTTTTTAATGGGATTTGGGAAGAAAAAAAGTATTATAAAAAACATTCTATTTCTCTACCAATAGATATTGAAGATGAGAGCGTAAATCAATTTTATGGGACCTTATTTCTTTCGGAAGACAATGAACTACCTTGTGTTATTAGCGTGGTTAGAGTGAGTGGTGAATCAGATTGGTTAGATATTGCTATACCCCAAGCAACATTTGAAAAGAAATATCCTTATAAATATCCCCTTACAAAAGATTTAAACCCTTGGTTAAATAAAGTCGACGAGATGTATACATAGGACGGATCTCTGATCGTATGTTATCGAGGATTTCACTAATAAAAGGAAGTGCTATCTGGCTGGCAATTGGTTGGGGTTTAATAAGTCTTTCAACCCATTCAGTTACAGTATTTATCATAGGTGTTGTCTTTTTTAGTATGATGGGAACGCTAAATGCTCAAACCTTTGGAGTTGTACGAGATGTTATTAATCGAGAACAAGAGTCACGTGAGGCAACGATAACAAGTACTATACGTTCTACCTATTCATTTGGTTGGGCATTAGGACCAGTGATGGGAAGTGTAATTGCTGGCTTAGCAGGCTATCGTATTGCATTTTTAGCTCCGGTCATTTTATTTTTGGCGATTTTATTTCCATTAAGAAAATTGCAAGTACAGACTAAACAAGCTACAGCAAATGAACGTGAAAAAACAAAATCGTTGAAATCATGGGGAACGGCCAATGTGAGTTTACTGTTTTTTGGTTTGATTTGTGCCCTTGTGTTAAGTGGAGAAGCTGTGCGGCTAGCTTATTTGCCGATCTATGTTGTGGATGAACTAAAAATAAATATGATGACGTTCAGTCTCATGATGTCTGCGGCTCCTCTTACAGAGATTTTTGTCATGCCTGCAGTAGGAGCGTTCGCTGACCGATTCGGTATTCATAAAATTTTGTTAGGCGGCTTTTTAATTGGAGGATTAGGGTTTCTTTTGTTTTCAACCAGTGATCATCCATGGCTGCTGTTTTTAGGTCAAATGATGAATGCTTGCTTTATAGCCATTATTTTTGGATTGGGCGTTACCTATGCTCAACAGTTAAGCCCTCATAATATTGGCTTAGCCAGCTCTATCTTTTTTAGTGCTCAATCTTTTTCATTTATTGCCGGAAGTTTTATTGGTAGTTATGGTGTACATCTGATGGGATTACCTTTACTTTTCCTTATCCCTTCGATTCTAAGTATCGTTTCTTGTGTTTTATTTTTTATCAATCACCGTATGGCAAAAGAGAAATTTTTACAACGGACAGTTCTAGGTGCGAAGGCATTGGATTAAAGGTTTTTGTGCAGTCTTATTAAACAAGTGAGTCAGAAAATTTGAATTAGAGCATGATTACAGGATTTTGATAACATGAAGAATTTTTATAAAGAAACTTTTAAACAAGGGGAACATACAATGATTCGTTTACCAAAACAATTCGTTAAAACCATTAAAGATGTGCATAAGGAAAAGGCCGAAAAATGGTTAAAAGATTTTGATAGACTTATTTACGATTGTGAGAAGCGTTGGCAAATGGAAATTATGTCTCCGTTTGCTTTATCTTATAATTTTGTTGCCCCTGCAATGCTAAAAGATGGGACTGAAATAGTAATAAAGCTTGTCGTGCCAGGTGAAGAGTTTCTTGCTGAAGTAGAAGCTCTTAAACTTTTTGATGGTAATGGAATTGTTAAAATAATTGATGTTGATATAGAAAAAGGGGTTCTTCTTCTTGAACGATTAATTCCCGGAAAGACACTAGCCTCATTAGAAAATGATGAGGAAGCAACACATATTGCTTCACAAGTAATGAAAAAATTGTGGATTCCTTCACCAAATGCTGCTAGAGTTCCAACTACTGTACAAAGGGAAAAGCAACTAATAAATATTTATAGGAGATATACTGAAGGTATCGGTCCAATTACAAAAGAAATACTTCAAGAAGCAGTAGGGACCTTTAAATCAATGAATAGTATGCTAAACAAACCATTTTTACTACATGGTGATTTACATCATTACAATATTTTAATGGCTGGTAGGGAATCTTGGTTAGCGATTGATCCTAAAGGGTTAATTGGAGACAGAGAATACGATGTCATTCAATTTTTACTAAATAAATTGCCAAACGAAAATTTAACAACAGTGATTGAGAAGCGTATTGACATATTTGTAGAAGAATTGAACTTAGACAAAAAAAGAATTCTATTATGGGGTTTTTCACATGCTGTTCTAGCAACATGTTGGACTATTCAGGAAGATGGTAGTTATAACGAGACTTTTTTCAATACAATAAACGCTTTCAAGCATTTATATAGCGTATATTACGGTTCTATATTGACGGAAGAATGAAAAGAAAGTTGATTAATGGGGAGATAGTATGATTCGTTTAGCAGGGATAGAAGATGAACATTTGGTTCATGCAGTTATGATGTCTGCGTTTGAAGAGTATCGGCATATAGATATTCCATCCAGCGCATTAAGTGAGACGGCAAGTTTTGTACAGGAATTATTAACCAATAATCATGAGAAGGCCTTATTGTATATGAATAACGACGTTCCAATAGGTTCAGCGAGATTTAAATTGAATAAACACTCTATTTACTTTTCTCGCCTTTCAGTTTGTCCAGAGGAAAGAGGAAAAGGAATAGCTAAATCTATGCTTTCATGGCTTGAGGCATATGCCCAAGAATATGGAAAAAAAGAAGTGTGTTGTCGAACTCGTATGTCTGTCCCAAAGAACATAAAGTTATATGAATCTGTGGGATACGAGATTTGTGGAGAAGAAGTTGTTACAAAACCTAATGGAGATACCGTAAAAACTGTATTTATGAAGAAGAAACTTTAACTAATGAACTTATAAATTAATAATTATTTAAAAGGGTCTGTGCCATAAGTCAGTTACTCTGACTTATGGCACAGACCCTTTATTTTTTAGGCATTCCTTATTCAACATCATAGCAAAAATGAAAATATAAGTCTATTTTTATTTTTGCTATGATGTCACAATATCTATAAATCCAATAAAGGGGGTAAGTAGTAATGATAAAAAATCAAGTGATTAAAGCTTATAATAAGCTAGCTCATGACTATGAACATAACGTTGATCATTATAGTCCTTATAACACAGATTATGAGCGTCCTGCCATGATGTGTTCCTTACCCAAGTCTGTAGAAGATTTAAATATTTTAGATGCCGGTTGTGCTGCAGGATGGTACACAGAGACATTCCTTTTACAGGGAGCAAATGTAACCTCTATTGATATAAGTCCTGAAATGGTGGCAGCTACTAAAAGAAGAGTAGGCAATAAAGCAAAAGTGATGTGTTTAGATTTATCAAATGATTTGCCCTTTCAGGATCAAGTATATGATATAGTCGTTAGTTCATTAGTTCTTCATTATATTGAAGATTGGACAAAGGTGTTTAAGGAATTCTCTAGGATATTGAAGCCTAATGGAATATTTCTATTTTCTATTCATCACCCTTTTATGGATGTAAGTATGTCACCTTCAAAAAATTATTTCTCTAGGGAGATAATAAAAGATAAATGGAAACGTGGCGATGAACGGGTAGATGTTTGGTTTTATCGGCGTCCCCTTCACGAAATCATTAATGTTACTTCTCATTACTTTGTTATAAGCCGTCTGATTGAACCATTGCCAACAGAAGCGTTTAAAGGGAAGAAACCTGAGTCTTATGAGAAATTGATGAAAAATCCTAATTTCTTAATCATTAAAGCTAAAAAATCTAACACTACAGCAAAATATTCAGTCAATGGAATGATTAATTGAACAAGAGAAGGAATTTTAATGATAGAAAAGAATGAAATTAAATTATTTTATACAAATAGGGAGGAAATAGAATGTCTTATCATATTAGGGTAAGAGCTGGGGCTGTTATCATAGAAAATGAATCGATACTTTTAATTGAATTTAAAGATGAAAAAGGATTACATTATAATTTACCAGCTGGAGGGGCTGAACCTAATGAATCCATTATTGATGCTGTTAAAAGAGAAGTGAAAGAAGAAGCATCCGTTGATGTTGAAGTGGGTCCATTAGCGTTTATTTATGAATATTCTCCTCACCTTACCCAGAATAAATATGGAGCCATCCATTCTTTAGGTTTAATGTTTGATTGTAGTATAAAAGATGGTCTTACACCGCAGCTTCCTAGTCATCCAGATCCTAATCAAACCGGTGTAAAATGGATACCACTATCCGAATTAAATGACATTGTTCTGTATCCTAATATCCGAAAACATATAGTTGAATATGCAAAAAACAAAAGAAACTTGGATTTGATCGAGGAACATACACTAGAAGAATACCTTTAATATGTTCTTCACCACGGAGATGTTAGTTTAATAAAAGTAACATGGAAAACTGGCTTCTGATTTAACAAAATGGGTATTATTGTAGCTATATTTAAAGTTTTTCGATGTTAGATCACGCTGGTAAATGACAACTTAATAGAAAAGTTCTATACTGGAATTGTTTTTTTTTTTTTTTAGATGAGTGGAAAACAAACATTTAAGAAGGAAAATATTGAGAAATATTGAAATACTATTTAAATTAGGTATAATGAATAATCAATAACTAATAAAACAACAAATATCAATGATAAAGAGAGTAGTTACTTTGCAGCGTTGAAGCGAGTTAGGGAGGGTGTGAGCCTAATACGAAGCAGGTAATGAACCGGACTTTTGAGATGTCTGCCTGAATATAAAGTAGGGCAGAACGGGGAAAACCTCGTTAACAATAATTGAGTTGGTTCTTATGGAACAATTAGAGTGGCAACGCGGGATAACTATGTACTCTCGTCTCTTTCTTTAGAAAGAGGCGGGAGTTTTTTATATGTAAAGGAGGAAATTTTCATGAAATATAAACATGATTTTGCAAACCATCTTTATAAGGAACTCGAGGGGAAACTTGATAAAAAAGAGATTATAAACCTTATTGAAAAGCCAAAGCATGCACAAATGGGTGATATGGCATTTCCTTGTTTTGAACTTGCCAAACTGCTGCGTAAATCCCCACAATTAATCGCCTCTGATATTGCATGTGATATTGAAAGCAGCCTGTTTGAAAAAATAGAAGCAGTTGGCGGCTATGTAAATGTTTTTTTAAATAAGCAAAAAGTAAGTTCTGAAATCATAAAAGAAATTATTAAGAAACAGCATCATTACGGAGATTTGAATTTAGGTAATAATGGAGTTGTTACAATCGATTTTTCATCACCAAACATTGCAAAGCCATTTTCGATGGGACACCTACGTTCAACTGTGATTGGAAATGCATTAGCACATATTACGGAGAAGTGTGGCTATAGAGTTGTTCGTATTAACCATTTGGGTGATTGGGGAACACAGTTTGGTAAGCTTATTACGGCTTATAAGAAATGGGGTAATGAAGAAGAGGTGAAGCAAAACCCTATTAAAACCCTGCTAGCATACTATGTGAAATTCCATGATGAAGCCGAAAAGGACTCGGAACTCGAAAACGAAGGACGTTATTGGTTCAAAAAGTTAGAAGATGGCGATCAAGAAGCAGTTAAACTTTGGAAATGGTTTCGTGATGAATCACTGAAAGAATTTTCGCGTATATATACTCTTCTTAACATTTCATTTGATTCTTATCACGGTGAAGCTTTTTATAATGATAAAATGGATCGCATTGTTCAGATTCTAGAAGGAAAAAATTTATTAGTTGAATCTGATTCAGCTCAAGTTGTCCCATTAGAAAACGAAGATTTACCACCTTGTTTAATAAAAAAATCAGATGGAGCTACACTTTATGCAACGCGTGATCTTGCAGCTGCATTGTATCGCCAAGAAACATATCATTTCACAAAATCCTTATATGTCGTAGGAAATGAACAAAGTCTTCACTTTAAGCAGGTATTTACTGTTTTAGAAAAAATGGGTTATAAGTGGGCAAGTGGGATGACGCATATTGCGTTTGGAATGATGTTAAAAGAAGGTAAGAAAATGTCGACAAGAAAAGGGAAGGTTGTGCTTCTTGAAGAAGTATTGGAAGAAGCCATTTCGCTTGCTTGTCAAACGATTGAAGAAAAAAACCCTTCACTTCAAAACAAAAATGAAGTTGCAGCCCAAGTTGGTGTTGGAGCCGTTATGTTCCATGATTTAAAAAACTACCGTATGAATGACATTGAATTTTCATTAGAAGACATGCTGAAGTTCGATGGTGAAACCGGCCCTTATGTTCAGTACACTCATGCTCGTGCCTGCTCATTATTAAGAAAAGGTGAATTTAAGCTATCCAACCATGATTTTGTTATTGATGATGATCAATCCTGGCCGGTAGTCACGATGTTAAGAGAATTTCCTGATGTCATTGAAAGAGCCGTTGAAAAATATGATCCATCACAGATAGCAAAGTATGTCGTTGATTTATCGCAAGCATTTAATAAGTATTACGGTAACGTAAGAATTTTAGAAGAAGATGGTCAAAAAGAAGCAAGACTTGCGGTTGTTTACACTGTTATGGTGGTTTTGAAAGAAGGACTTCGTTTACTAGGAATAAGTGCACCAGAAGAAATGTAATAGAAAAGTAGAACAAATATATATCCTTGGATTAATAGTCCGCGATACTTCAGTAAGTATCGCTTTTTTTAATGAAAGGCTGTTTTGATGGATAAAAGGAGCTAATTTTAAAGGTATTTTTGATAATAAACGAGAAATAACCTTTTATACATAAATTCCCAAAGGGGTGGTGTTAGTGGGAGAGTTCAAAAGGCTGCATCCTTTTGAAGCAGCGCAACAATTTGTTGATAAACATTTTCCTCGTTGTCACGGTGCAGTATTAGCTGGAAGTGTAGTAAGGGGGGAAGCAACAGAAACTTCTGACCTTGATATTGTCATTTTTGATGATAATCTTCATGAATCTTTTAGGGAGTCCTTAACTGATTTTGGATGGGCAATAGAAATTTTTGTACATAATTTAACCTCTTATAAGCAATTTTTTGAAAGTGACTGTGAAAGAGCAACACCTTCTATGCCAAGGATGATTTCAGAAGGGATTGTTTTGAAAGATAAAGGGGTTATCGGACTTATAAAGAAAGAAGCTAAAGAAATATTGGAAAAGGGACCTGAAGAATGGTCGGAAGAAACGATTAAAACAAAACGATATTTTATAACAGATGCACTCGATGATTTTATTGGTTGTACGAATAGAGCTGAAGAAATATTTATTGCTAACACATTAGCTGAACTTATTCACGAATTTGTCTTAAGAACAAATGGCTATTGGATTGGTACTTCTAAATGGATTGTACGATCATTAAAAGATTTTGATAAGGAATTTACTGAAGAATTTGTAGAAGCATTTGACTTCTTTTATAAAACGGGTAAGAAAAATAAAGTCGTACAACTAGTTGATAAAGTCCTGGATCCCTATGGTGGTCGATTATTCGACGGTTTTTCATTAGGAAAAAAATAAATTTTGAACTTACAAAAATTTATTAGAGGTGTATGCTGTGATTATCAGAAAAGCTTCTGAAAAAGATATTGAAAGTTTAGCAACATTGATGGGAACATTAGGTTATCCAACAACAACAGAAGAGATGGAGCAGCGTTTCGTTAAAATTAATTCAAATCCGATTTATAACACTTTCATTTCTGAATTAGATGGTAAAGTTGTTGGAATGATTGGTTTGTTTTTAGGTTATCGTTTTGAGAACAATGATAATTATGTAAGAATAGTTGCCTTTGTTGTTGCACCAAAATATCGAAATCAAGGGATTGGAAAAACCCTACTTTTAGCAGCAGAAAAATGGGCAAAAGAGCAAGAGGCTACCTTGATAAGCTTAAATAGCGGAAATCGCAGCGAAAGGAAAGACGCTCACCAGTTTTATACTCGTAGAGGATTTGAAGGGAAAGCAACAGGATTCTATAAAGCATTAAACTAAAATTTAACTGGACATTGAATGGATTTAAAAAGGGGAATTTGAAATGGCTAATTACGTCAAGGAATTAAGGAGTTTTGTAGGAAGCAGACCTATTATATTAGTGGGCTCAACAATTGCTGTTTTTAATGATCATAAAGAAATATTGTTACAATATCGTTCTGATACTAGAGATTGGGGATTACCTGGCGGTGCAATGGAATTAGGTGAATCATTAGAGGAAACGGCGAAACGAGAATTGTTTGAAGAAACTGGTCTAACAGCAACAAGTATTGAATTGATTGATGTTTTGTCAGGTGAGGAATTATATTTTAAATATCCTCATGGTGATGAGGTATATAATGTTATTGCTTTATACATAGCGAATGAAGTCTCAGGTAAATTAGTAATGAATGATGGAGAGAGTTTAGATTTAAAATACTTTTCTTTAGAAGATTTACCTTCTCAATTAGAGGGAAGAGCCAAAATCATTATAGATAAGCACTTTATATGAACATAGACTTTATAAAGAACCGTTCGAAAAGTGTACTTTTACGAACAGGTGCGATACTTAAACAAGGGGTATCGCTTTTTTCTATTAAAATAACAGGAAAAATCCTTGAAGAAGGTATTTGTCTTAATTATAAAGAAAACTATAATAATGATTTTTGGGGAGTGGATAAAAATTATAAAAGCTGTCGTATTTGATTTAGATGGAACTTTGTTAAATCGAGATAAATCAGTAAAGATGTTTATTGAAAAGCAATACGAGCGATTAAATAAATGGATAAGTCATGTCCCAAAAGATAAATACATAACAAGGTTTATAGAGCTTGATAATAGAGGTTACGTTTGGAAGGATAAAGTGTATCAACAGTTAGTTGATGAATTTGATATTACAGGTTTTACTTGGGAAGAATTACTTCAAGATTATATCAGTCAATTTAGAGATAGCTGTGTTCCTTTTCCTAATCTTATTAGCATGTTAGAAGAATTGAGGAATAATAACCTTGTTCTTGGAATGATCACAAATGGAAAAGGGCAGTTTCAAATGGATAATATTAAGGCTTTAGGTATTGAAAAATATTTTGAAACAATTCTCATATCTGAATGGGAAGGGATGAAAAAGCCTGAACCTCAAATATTCAAAAAAGCCTTAGAAAAACTCAACGTTTTACCTACTGAAAGTATATTTGTTGGCGATCATCCAGAAAAAGATGTGAAAGCTGCTCAAAGTATTGGGATGAAAGGTGTTTGGAAAAAAGACTATCAATGGGATGACGTTAAAGCAGATTTCATAGTGGATGATTTGGAGGAAATACCTTTAATTATAAGTAAATTAAGCAACCGAAATATCAAGTCTTATTAAGCTGAACGGATGCGTTTGTTAAATAATACAGATAGAAAATGATCAAACTTTATTTTAAGTCAATAACTACTAAACTAAAAATCTTAGTTAACTCAATAAGTATGTGTCCCAATAGGGTAAACTCCATGCCCATCAAGCTAAGGCAAATTAATACCTTGAAAATGAAAAAAACGCTATTCTTTTTGTATATCACTCAGAAAGGATGGCGTTTTTTCTATGAATCTGTCGATTTCAGATGAACTAAAGCTTTTTTCTCAAGAGCTCCAACGGTATTTGTCTCCCGAAGCTCTTCAACAACTAGCGAAAAAGGTTGGATTTGTTCAGCGTTCAAGTAAATTTCAAGCTCAAGAGTTAGTCGCCTTATGTGTATGGTGCAGCCAATGAGTAGGGAGTACATCGCTTACCCAGTTATGCAGCCAGTTAGAGACATCTACAGATGTATTAATAAGTCCTGAAGGACTTAATCAACGATTTAATCAGGCAGCTGTTCGTTTCCTTCGACAGTTGTTCACTTCTTTACTTACTCATAAGCTTTATACCTCTCAGAATCTTTCTCATCGTTACGCTTCTCACTTTCAACGTATTCGTATCCTAGACTCAACATCCTTTCAACTTCCCGATGGATTTATTTCTACCTATCAAGGAACTGGAGGAAGTGGTGGTAAGGCCGGGATTAAAATTCAATTAGAGTATGATCTTCTAAGTGGTCAATTTCTTCACGTTCAGCCGGGACCCGGCAAACAGAATGATAAACCCTATGGTTCCATTTGCTTACAAACTGTACAAAAAAGAGATTTATGTATACGAGATCTTGGCTATTTTAAACTGAACGACTTGTATAACATCCATACAAAAGGAGCTTATTATATCTCACGCTTAAAGGTAAATGCACGTATTTATCAAAGAAACCCTGATCCCTCCTACTTCAAGGATGGAAGGATAAAGAAAAATACTGAATACGTTCAGCTAGATATGGAAGAGATGATGAATCGATTACAGCCTGGTCAAACAGTAGAAATCTCTGAAGCTTATATTGGAAAGAAACAAACACTCCCTACACGCGTCATCATTCATCGATTGACAGAAAAACAGGCTCAACAGAGAGGAACACTCCAAACAGAGAAAGAGAAGAAGCAAGGTTTTGTCTATAGGGAACGAAGTAAAAAGCTAAGTGCTATCAACGTCTATATAACGAATATGCCTTTGGAGAAAGTCCCAACGGAACATGTTTATTCTCTTTATTCGCTACGATGGCAAATCGAGCTTCTCTTTAAAACCTGGAAGTCTTTTTTTGGTATTCATCGCTGTAAATCCATGAAACTGGAACGGCTAGAGTGTCATTTATATGGACAGCTCATCGGAATTTTATTATGTTCTTCTACCATGTTTCAAATGCGACAACTACTTCTCAAAAAGAAAAAGCAAGAGCTTAGCGAGTGTAAAGCCATTTACATGATTAAAGATTATTTTCCACTTCTCTTTCAAAACATACAAAAAAGCACCCAAGAACTATCAAAGATGCTGCTCCGCCTGTTCAACCTCCTACAGCGAAACGGGCGAAAATCCCACCGATATGAGAAACAAACCGTCTTTGATATATTGGGTGTTGTCTATCAGTATACCATGTGTCGTCAGAAATTAGCATAGTGTTAAAAAAATGACCTATACTAGGCTTATTTGGCATGCCTTCTTTTAAAAACATAGACATTTACTTTGTAGAAATAATGTCTAATCCTTCACTTGTCTATGTTAGCTTGATGGGCATGGGGTAAACTCTGTTGGGACTTTCGTATTTTCACGAGAATTCTATAATGATCATGTCCCATAAGACTTATCCCAAAATAGAGGTAAAAAAATGAGAGAAATAGAGTATTGCCGAGTCAGTTCGTCTGATCAAAACCCCAAAAGGCAAATTGTACAATTAGAAGAGATCCGTTACGAAATCATTTATCAAGTGTTCTATACTGTTGATCTTCCACAATCGGGGCCAGGTTATGGGGTAACTCTTATATTACGTAGTAGACTGATACTCCGCAACAAACAACCTTTTTTGATAAGTTTGTATTAAGCTAAAGTGATAGTATAAAAAATATGTTGTTTATAAAAGAGGGAATTGATACTTCATTCTCTGTATTCCAACATCCAAGTTGAATTCCTTTGAAATAAGGGGACTTGGGACTTTCTTGTTGACACTTTTTTAAATTTGGTGTATCTTATACTTAGCTTAATAATCGGTAGATGTTTATTTTTAACTTCTTAAATAATTTGAGCTTTAGCATTCTTTTAATATTTTCATATTGATTGGATGAAAAAGCTTCTAAAAATATAAGAATGAAAAGGTAGCGTGAATCGGTATATTTCATAATCTAGAGTGCTAGATTAGAGATATATCGATTTTGTTAGAAGGAGAATTATAAACATAATTTATTTTGATATTAAAAAAGGGAGTTCTTCAAAAAACTTCGTTGAAGTTAGTTGAAGTAAAACCGACAATTTTCAAGATTCAATGATTTTAAATCATCATTGAATTTTGAAGTTGTCGGTTTTTTTTATTGAGTAAATACAAATTTATTTAAAAAATCGTAATGCAGCAAATAAAATGTATGACTTTTAGAAAGATAGATGACCTTTTCTAAAAATAATTTTTTATGTGTTAGCGCTGTTTAGAAGGGAGAATGTTTTATGTTAGGTTCTTTGAGTTCATCATCATTGTTATCATTATTTTTTATTATGCTTGTTATTTCTGGACTTAGTGGTCTAATGTTTTTGCATCCACGAGTACCTTTGAGTTTTGTTCGCATTCATATTGGTATTGCTGCTTTACCGCCTTTGATTTCCTTATTGGCTCTTGCTAATACTAGTGTGAATGAAAATGTTGGTCATTGGTACTTGGATTCCTTAGCTTGGTTAATGGTTTTCTTTGTTCTTGCAGTTGGTTTAATCATTCAGCGTTTTTCTGTACGTTACTTAATGGGAGATCGTTTTTATCGAAAATATTTTACGCTTTTTACTTTCACTACAGGTGCTGCTTCAATTGCATGGTTAAGTGGTGATCTCCGCTTGATGGTTATATCTTGGGGAGCAACTCTCGTCGGTTTAACCTTACTTATAAGGTTAAATAGTGGATGGAAAGTAGCTAGTGAAGCAGCCAAGGTTTCTGGCCGCTTATTTACGTTAAGTTGGTTTTCATTAGTATTCACCGTCATTTGGCTTTTTCAAGTTACAGGTCAATGGCAGTTATCATTAGCTCTAACGAATGAAAGTTTAGCGCAGCTTGAGGCATGGGAGCGAACTGGAATTAATTTATTGATTGTGTTAGCGGTAATCATTCCTGCAGCCCAATGGCCGTTCCAAAGATGGTTAATTGAGTCTGTAGTTGCGCCGACTCCTGTTTCTGCGGTTATGCACGCAGGTTTAGTAAATGCAGGCGGGATTATGCTAACACGATTTTCACCTCTTTTTAATGGTGATATTGCTTCGATTGTTTTACTTATTTTTGCAAGTATTTCTGTATTAATTGGATCAGGAATTAGTTTAGTGCAGGTTGACTATAAACGTCAGTTAGTAGGCTCGACGATCGGACAAATGGGATTTATGCTCGTTCAGTGTGCATTAGGTGCCTATACAGCAGCCATTATTCATCTTATCTTACATGGTTTGTTCAAAGCGGCGCTGTTTTTACAGGCTGGTTCAGCAGTACGTCGTTTCGAAGCACCAACTTCCGTGAATGAAAAATCATCCTCTTTATGGATTATCGCTGGTCGGATTTTAAGTGTAGCTGTAGGGGTTGCTTTTTGGTTCAATGCTCCTGGAGAGGGGTATCACTTAATTAGTGCGCTAATCTTAGGATGGTCATTGTCCGTTTCTTGGACACAGCTCGTCGCTTTTGGAGAGGGAAGAATTGGTCGAATTGCCGGCTTATCATTTTTAGGAGGAGCTGCCATCGTTTATTTTCTAATTCATAACCTTTTCTATAAGTGGCTGCATACAAGCGTTTTTCAAAGTGCGCAGCCGCCAATGTCAGTTGTCATTACTGTCGTATGTCTCTTACTAGTTGGTAGTGTGATAGGTTCGTGGGCTGCTCGTAATCGTTCTTCTGTTTCCTTCGCAGTACTCTATCTTTGGTTAGTACGATTAGGTGAAGCAAAACCAAAGTCAGTAGAAAGTCATCCAAACTACCTTAAACAATTTTTAACTCAAGGAGGTAACCAGTGATGAGTGAAACATCTGTATTAACGAAAGAAAATGTAAAAAAGAAAGATACAACTATTAATCTTCCAAAAAGTGATATGACCGATTTAATTAAATCTGCGAGTCGAGTGATTGCACCACTTTGGCCGATTGCTGCTTTTGCAGCACGTAATCCGTGGATGGGGCTTGAAAAGCAATCTTTTGACGAAGCTGCAGATTGGTTAAAAAATACGCGTGATGTTGATATATATCCTAGTGCTTCTATGATTCTTTCGGCGAAGAATAAAGGTGAGATTGATGAAGCTTTTCTGAAAATGGGGCTGCAGCGTTGGCTTGCTTCACATTCTTTTAATATCCCACGTGACGCGGCAGAGCGATTTTGTCATGCTGCATTAAAATTAGAATCATTACCATCTGATCTTTTATCATCACAACAGCTGGAGAAATTAGTAGATGAATTTAGTGGGCTGAATACGGAGAATATCGAGAATTCTTTCATGCAGCCAATCAGTTCGTATATAGAAAATCAAGATGGTGAAAGGTTAGTTAATATTCTCGATCATCATGTTATTAAGTGGTGTAAATTATATCTTGATGACTCTCAGGCAGGTTGGACAATGCCAAATCGTGAGAAAGGTTTCTATCGTGCCTGGCAGCGTCTCATTCAATATGATCCAGCACTTAGTAAAAAACAGCGTCAAAGTTTCAAAGATTGGCCGCAAGATGCACATACGGCGTTAAAAGAAGCGTTATCTGCACTGAAAATTCCTCAATCAGAAATACAGACGTATCTTGAAGGTCATTTACTTTCCTTACCAGGATGGGCAGGAATGATGCTTTGGCGCTCCCAGCAATCGAGCCGTGAACATGCACTTCTAACAGAATATTTAGCAGTTCGAATTTCCATGGAGTGGGCGCTTGTAAAGCCTTATTTACCTTTGACCAATCAACGATCGGAGCAAAACGTTTCGATACCGCCCCTTTTAGCAGCTTGGATTCATTGGGGAGAGCTGACAATTGAGGAATGGTCACAGATGTCAGCCTCTGAACAAAACGAATATTTATCATTTGCCCACAGCTTTGATGAGAAGCTTTTTAGGAAGCTTTGGTTAGAAGCTTGGGAACAAACACACGCAGATCAATTAAGTGAGAAGCTTACTTCTAAACAACGTGAGACTAAAGGTGAAAAAACTGCATTAGCTCAATTAGCATTTTGCATTGATGTACGATCAGAACCTTTTCGTCGTCAGCTTGAAAAAGAAGGTCCGTTTGAAACGATTGGCATTGCTGGTTTCTTTGGATTACCGATTGCGACTAGTGAACTTGGCAGCAATCACAGTCATCCTTCGCTGCCGGTTATACTGAAACCTCAGCACAAAATAAAAGAGTCCGCAGATGAAAATGAACTTAACTTATATCAGCAGCGTAAGCAGACAGTTCATTCCGTAAGCAATACATTTAAAAAGATGAAACAAAATGTCCTTGCGAGTTTACTGTTACCTGAGGTAAGTGGACCTTGGCTCAGTCTCCAAATGGCAGCACGCAGCTTTGTGCCAAGAAGTGCAGAGCGTTTTCTTCGTAACCTTCGTGAGTCTTGGCTGCGCAAACCGAATACAACGCTCTCGCTTCATCATGATTCTCATACAGAAGCGGAGGTCCCTGTTGGTTTTTCTGACGAAGAAAAAGTAAATTATGCCCGCCAAGCTTTGAAAACGATGGGATTAACAAAAAATTTCGCACCATTAATCGTCATATGCGGACATGGTAGTCAAAGCAGCAACAATCCTTATGCTGCAGCGCTTGAATGTGGGGCGTGCGGTGGAGCGGCAGGTGGATTCAACGCTCGGGTTTTAGCTGCTTTATGCAACCTTCCAGAAGTAAGAGAGAAGCTTTCTTCTGAAGGAATTGAAATCCCTGAGGACACTGTTTTTGCAGCTGCTGAGCATAAAACAACAGTAGATGAATTACAGTGGGTGTATGTTCCGGAACTTTCCGAAGCTGCACAAGAAGCATTTGATCGTATGGAAGCTGTTATGCCGAAAGTGAGTCATCATGCAAATGCAGAACGACTTGCCCAATTACCGAATTTCGAAAAGGAACTTAAAAATCCGCATGCTGAGGCACAGCGATTTGCGGAAGATTGGAGTGAGGTACGTCCGGAATGGGGATTAGCTCGTAATGCCGCTTTTATTATCGGTCAACGCGAACTAACTCAGGATTGTGACTTGGAAGGTAGAGCCTTCCTTCATAATTATGATTGGAAGCAGGATGAAAGTGGTAATCTCCTAGCTAATATTATTGCAGGACCAGGAACGGTGACCCAATGGATTAATCTACAATATTACGCTTCAACGGTAGCACCTCATTATTATGGTAGCGGAAATAAAGCAACTCAAACCGTTACTGCGGGTCTTGGTGTTATGCAGGGGAATGCAAGTGACTTGTTAGCCGGACTACCTTGGCAATCCGTCATGCAATCAGATCACGAGGCTTATCATTCTCCTCTTCGTTTGCTGATTGTCATTCAAGCACCTAGCGAATTTGTAGAACGGTTATTAAATAATGATTCTGCATTACGTGAAAAAGTTCAAAATGGATGGGTTCGACTTGCTAGTGTTGATCCAGAAGGACGCTGGGAAAATTGGTAACTGCTATCAACTATTTGCTGCTTAATCAACAATTTATAAACATAAAGAAGGAGTGTACTAAATGAATTTAGATAAAATTCAAAAAGCATTATTTTTAACAGATATTGAAAACGGGTTGGAGACTATTTTACAAGAAGTGACTAATATTCATCCAGAAAACATGCTGACTATACAAAGCTATGGTAGTGTAATCTCACACCCTTATGGAGATATAATGAGGTCTGTTATCATTGCTATTTATCAGGAAAATGTTGAGGAGATTTTTGTTGTAGGAACAAAAGTTAAGGGGAATGCCTCAGCTAATGTACTAACTCAACTTGATTCAATGAAAGACAAAATACAAACATTGGATTATCTTTTTCAAAATAGTAGGCCCGAATTTTCAAGTGTTACGGTCAATGAATGGCTAAATGGAAAAGAAAATGCTAGTGATAATATCGAAAAGAATGTTAATATCATTCGTAATCATCCATTAGTGCCGTCACATGTTAAAGTTCGAGGTTTAATAGTTAATAATAATGATGGAAAATCCTCAATTGTTGAGGTTCCTACTAATAAAACAGCGTCAAATCTTACCTGATCATCACTTGTATAATCAGCTTTGTCAATATAGCATGCATCTTAGCAATTTTTCGAATTCAGGATTGACGACGGGCGCTCAACTTTATTTTATAAGGATGAAAATCGTCTTAGAGACTTAAAAAACATATGGACTAGACCAATTTTTTTATTAAATAGGAGATGTATTATATATGAAAATATCGAAAGGTTCTTTGGAATCAGAGATAAGTAAGTCAATTACTCAATGGGAGAAGGAATATCTTGGGCGTGGATCTGTATCTGTAAAGGCAGATATATTACGGGATATGATAATTGTGAACTTACAAGGTGTTCTAACACAAGCTGAATATACGGTTTGTGAAACAAAAGAGGGAATGTTATCGGTAAAGAAAATTCGTTCAGAGTTAGTTGAATCAGGTATAGAAGATCTTAAGAATATTATACTAACTATTACTGGAGATAAAGTTAAAAATTTCCATACTGATATAAGCTCTCGTACAGGTGAACGAGTGATGGTATTTAAATTATTTAATGATCTTGAGAAAAATCTTTAATGTAAAGAAATAAAGGAATGTCACCTTGAGAATTAATATATTTTAGTAAACACTACTATATCATAATGTCTGCGATAACCATTCGAGCCAAGTTGAGGGCTGAAACATATTGGTTTTTCTAATGTTTATAATATAAATAATAAATGAATGACTTTCTTGGACAGGATAAAGGTTATTGTAACAACGCATAATTAACGTTAAGCGGAAGTGTTTATCAACTTTCGCTTCTTTTGTTTTATAGTTATTGCACAGTACAACAATACTGTTCAGTAGAAAATGTACTAAAGGATGATACCTTAATTGGTTATCGTCTTTCTTCAACTATAAATTGCGTTTGATGAAAAAAGGAGCATACATATAATCCTGCCTAATATGTATGCTCCTTTTATTTTTTATTCACGCAAAATAAGTATTAAGAAAAGTGCAAAATAAATACAAAAGTTACATTCTTGTTATTTTACATTTTATTTTGCGTATTTTTGACGCGATGATTTGCACGACCTTATAAATAAACATAAAGAGATGGATCGATAGTTGTTTACTAAACTATCAATAGGGTATACCTTATTGATAGTTTGTCCGAGTGTTGATTTTACTGTATAATTTGGCTATCATATACACTTGTCTTTTGATTATCTGTTTTAGGGGGAATTTTATGATTTTTGGGTATGCACGTGTGTCTGCTTTTGATCAAAATTTAGATTCTCAAATCGAACAATTGAGAGAGGCAAAAGTAGATCGCATTGTTCAAGAAAAAGTATCGGGAATACAAAACCAAAAAGAAGAATTAAATCAACTACTCCATCAATTAGTGAAGGGTGACACCCTCATCGTGACGAGAATGGATCGTCTAGGAAGAAACACCAAACAATTATTAGAGTTCATTGAAGAATTAGAAGAACGTGGTATTCATTTAGTGATATTGAATCTAGGAATTGATACCAGAACTCCTTCAGGGAAATTTATTCTAACCGTCATGTCTGCATTTAGTGAGCTTGATCGAACCATGATCAAAGAAAAGCAGCAAGCTGGAATTGCCATTGCGAAAAGAAAAGGTACATACAAAGGAAAAAAACAGAAATTTACTTTAAAGCATGATGGGGTCAAACATGCGATGGAGTTACATGAAACCACCAATAAACCTGTAAAAGAGATCTGTAAAATTACGAATATAAGCGAAGCCACCTTTTATCGTCGATGGAGGGAGTATCAGAAACTGAAAAGCGAGCTGAATAGATCTACACAATAAAACAATCCTTTGGAGAGATATAATGGGCAGCGATCATCATGAAATCATATTCTACTCTGAAGAATCACGAAAACGGGCTATGAAAAAATATGAAGTCATTAAACCTATACGAAAGGGCGATTAAGAAAGTATCATGGCAAACATGCTGGAATGAATCATACAGTCAAGCTTTGTCAAGAGAGGAACATGACGGTGAAATAAATATGTGAGATCACCAATGTATCCCGATCAGCTTTATATAGAACATTAGATGCTTTAAAGAAAGAATCATAGATGATAGTAAACCTATATAATAGGAAGAAACACGTCAAAAAATAAGCATCTACCTCCACAAAAAGAGGAAGATGCTTTTTCAAAAAAGGGGAATATGTTATCAGTTTTGCAAGTTTGATAGATTTCTTGCACCAAAACCCAAAAATACATTTGACAATTGTCTGATTATTTTATATGATTAGTTTATCAAAAAAAGTTAACCGGTTAACTGGAGGACCCCATGAGTAAAAAAACGACAATACGTGATGTAGCTAAATATGCAGATGTTTCTCCTGCAACCGTTTCCTATGTTTTGAACGGGGTTAAAAAAGTGTCAGAAGAAACAAAACTAAGAGTTCTTCAAGCCATTGGAGAATTAAATTATTATCCTGATTTTACGGCAATTAGTTTATCAAAAAGAAAATCTAATTTAATCGGTATTGTGTTTTCATTAATCGATAATTCGTTTGCAGAAGTTATGAGGGAAAACCCTTACTATAATGAAATGATTAGTGGAATTGAGATAGTTGCTAGGAAAAAAAATTTTGACATTTTAATTACAGGTATAGGAAATATAGAAGAATATAGAAGTTGGGTTAAAAAAAGAAACTTAGATGGGCTTCTTTTTTTAGGTCTATTTCCACCAAAATTGTATAATGAAATGAAAAAAATTGATATTCCGATTGTCTTAATTGATACTTATGAAGAGTATACAAATGTTTACAAAAATGTGAATATTAATGATGAACTAGGTGGCTATTTAGCTACAAAACATTTAGTGGATTTAGGACATCGAAATATTGCCTTTGTTGCTACAAATATAAAAGTTAGCCTAGTTGATGAAAGACGTTTTCAAGGTTATAAAAGAGCTTTGAATGAAGCAAAGATTCCATTTAATAATAATTTATTTTTTGAAACTCTACTTAATTTTGAAGGTGCAATTACTTTTGAAAGCGGTTATAAAATAGGAGAACAAATCTTAGAAAGTCGAGAAAATATTACAGCAATTGTTACAATATCAGATATTTATGCTATAGGGATTATAAATGCACTTCAAAAGCATGGAAAACGAGTGCCGGAAGACTATTCAGTGGTTGGCTTTGATGATATTAGTATGTGTAATTATATCTTACCGAGTTTAACAACAGTGAAACAAGATATTTTTAATAAAGGTGAAGAAGCAGCTAAGATGCTTATTGATGCCATTGAAATACCATCTTCAAAGCCAAAAAGTATTGAGCTTCCTGTAAAGTTAATTGTTAGAGACTCAACAAAGCCGCTATAAGAGCATTTCTTAACGAGTTGTGAAGAAAACATGAAGCTTTGGGTAATGAAAGGAGGTGAATAAATAAAACGTAGATAGCCAAAGCTCAAATGTTTTCACATATATTTTTGTAAGCGCTAATATATACAGTTAAATCGTGACATCAATTACAAACTACAGACATTTTTGCTTAGTTAACCGGTTAACTGAAAATTTTTTGTTTTGTTAACCGGTTAACTAGAATCAAGTTTTTAATCTTTAAAAATTAATTATTTTATAAGTTTTATTTTTAGTTGGTTAACCGGTTAAATTTAAAGGAGGATGTTTATATGAAACAATGGAAGTTTAGTAAATTATTCGCGGTTGTTATGGCGCTCATGCTCGTTCTTGCAGCCTGCAGTTCTGGAGGATCTGAGGAGGAAGAGGCCGGCACTGATAATGGAAATGAAGCAAAAGAAGAAGTTGTAAAACTTGTTTATGCAAGTGGAAAAGATACGACAAAAGCAACAGATATGATTATAGAAGAATTTAATAAAACACATCCAAATATTCAAGTTGAATTTCGTGAAATGCCTTCTGATTCAGGAGCGATACATGATGCATTTGTAACAGCGTTAAATGCGGGTGATACTTCAATTGACGTAATGGCTTTAGATGTTGTATGGCCTGCAGAATTTGCACAAGCCGGTTATGTCCTGCCGCTTGATCGCTTTATCCAGCAGGATGGACTTGATTTAGGGGAGTATAACCAAGGGGCAGTAAGCGCCGCTTCATTTAATGGTAAACAATGGGCATTACCTAGATTTATTGATACAGGTTTATTGTTCTATCGTACTGATCTTGTGTCTGGAGATGAAGTTCCGCAAACATGGGATGACTTAACGGCAAAATCAGCGGAGTTAAACGGTCAAGGCGGAACAAAATTTGGGTACTTAATGCAAGCAAAGCAATATGAAGGCCTTGTTTGTAACGCATTAGAATACATTGCAGCTTATGGCGGTAACTTCCTTGATGAAAACGGCAACGTCATTATTAATAGCCCTGAAGCAATTAAAGGATTAAACAAATTAGTAGAAGTAGCAAATTCAGACTATGTTCCAGCAAACATTACAACATTTACAGAAATCGAATCACATACAGCATTTATTGAAGGTCAGTCACCATTTATTCGCAACTGGCCATATCAATGGAATGTCGCAAATAACCCTGAGGAATCTAAAATTGTCGACAAAATTGGTGTTGCACCATTACCACAAGGTGATGCAGGCTCAGCAGCGGCACTTGGTGGCTGGATGACCGCGATTAGTAAGTATTCTGAACATCCAAAAGAAGCATGGGAGTTTGTGAAGTTTATAGCAGGAAAAGAAGGCCAAAAAATCTCTGCTATTCATGGTGGACTAGCACCAACAATTCCAGCGCTATTTGAAGATCAAGAAGTGTTAGATGTAAATCCATTCTTCGCAAATGAAGGGTTTGTAAGCGGTTTAAATGCAGCTGTTTCTCGTCCGGTTGTACCAAACTACGCTGAAATCTCTGAGATTATTCAAATTCAAGTTTCAAAGGCAATTGCTGGACAACAAACAGTTGAAGAAGCTGTTAAAAACATGGAAACACAAATGAAAGAGAAGTTAGGTAAATAATCTTACTTGTTGACAATTGAATTAGCCTTCATTTTGAATAGGGAGGCTAATTCAATTTTATAAAAAGGGGTGTAAAAATGAGTGCGGAATTAGAAAAACGTGCTGAAGTACAAAGTAAGGAGCATTTTGAAGTGAAAAAAGAAAAAAATAAGAATGTTCAAAAACAAAAAGCACCTAAAGGTCATAATCGAAAAAAAGGAGTTTCTGAGAAAACGGCAGGTTACTTAATGGTTGCTCCGGCTTTACTTTTAATTGCAGTCATTGCGATCTGGCCAGTTCTTCAGTCCTTTTACTACAGCTTATTTGACTATAAGTTAAATGATCCGACAAAATCTGCTATTCATTTAAATTATAACATTGACTTAGAACGTTATTTAAATAACTATCCTTTCTTAATTGGAGGAATTGATAGCGAGATAAGAAATGGAAATGCAGCAGCGGAACTCGAAGAAGCGAAAGAACAACTTCAAGCATTAGATGCAAAGTTAAAAGAAGATAAAAATGTGGCTGAAAAATACGCATTGATTGACGGGAAATTAGCTAATTTTGAACAGATCAATAAAGAGTTAAGTGTCGTGACGATTGAAAAAGAGACAGCTGAACAATTTTTGAAAACGATTAAATCAATTAATGCGGATTTAGTCTCACTTCGAGATCAAGGAAACCTTGAAGTAGGAGATAAAATTACTGGACTATCTTCTGCATTAAACGACACCATTATTAAACCAAACTTTATTGGCTTTAAACATTATAAAGATAACTTAACAGATAAACGTATGTGGAGTGCGATGTGGAATACATTTACATTTACCATCTTATCTGTTGGGGCAGAGTTACTTTTAGGCCTTGCAATTGCGTTACTCATTAATAAGGAATTTATCGGTCGTGGACTTATTCGAGCAAGCATTTTAATACCTTGGGCAATCCCGACGGCGGTATCGGCGTTAATGTGGAAATTCTTATATGATGGCCAAAATGGTGTCATTGCAAAGTTTTTTGAAGAAATTGGTCTTGTTGATAAGATGGCAAATCTTTTAACAACCGATACAGGTGCCATGTTCTCCGTTATTTTTACAGACGTATGGAAAACAACACCATACATGGCGTTACTCATTTTAGCAGGTTTGCAAACAATTCCAAGTTCGTTATATGAAGCGGCTTCAATTGACGGAGCAACGAAATGGAAACAGTTTATGACCATTACATTGCCATTATTAAAATCAAGTATTCTTGTTGCTTTATTATTCCGTACACTTGATGCATTCCGTGTTTTTGACTTGATTTTCGTTCTAACAGGTGGAGGACCTGCAAACTCCACAGAAACGATCTCGATTTTAGCTTATAAAGTGATGTTCTCCCAAACAAACTTTGGTGAGGGTTCAGCACTTTCAGTGATTGTATTTATATGTGTAGCGGTGATTTCAACAATCTATATTAAGTTTTTAGGAGCAGAACTTACGCAAGATGGTTCCGCAAAATAGGGAGGGGGCTATATAGCATGAAGAAGAAAGCAGGTCCATTATTTTATGTGTTTTTATTCATCTTTGTTTTTATCGTGATGTTCCCATTTTTATGGATGTTAATTAGTTCGATTAAACCTTTATCTGAGTTGTTTGGAGAACAAGCATTTACACCATTTACAGCAGATCCAACGTTTCAAAACTACGTATCTGTCTTTACACAATATCCATTTTTAAGATACTTGTGGAACAGCTTAGTTGTGTCTGGTGTAACAACGATTTATACCATTCTTGTAGCATCGTTTGCAGCCTATGCGATTGCCCGTTTAAATTTTAGAGGGAAGCCAATCATTTTGGGAATTGTTTTATCTGTTTCAATGTTCCCGCAAATTGCAACGATTTCACCTATTTATATCTTTTTGAAAAATGTTGGTTTAACAAATAGCTACTTGGGATTAATTATTCCCTATACAACCATTACATTACCTTTATCGATCTGGATTTTAGTCACATTCTTCCGTCAAATTCCATTTGATTTAGAGGAGGCAGCTAAGATCGATGGTGCTTCTTTATTACAAACATATTGGAGGGTGATTTTACCATTAGCTGTACCAGGGATCTTTACAACGGCTATTCTTGTATTTATTGCCGCATGGAATGAGTTCTTATTTGCATTAACCATTAACACTGCAGAAAATTATAAAACAGTTCCGGTTGGGATTGCGATGTTCCAGGGTCAATATACAATTCCTTGGGGAGAGATTTCAGCTGCAACGGTAGTTGTAACAGTACCACTTGTCATCATGGTTCTTATTTTCCAACGACGTATTGTTTCTGGTTTAACGTCAGGATCAGTGAAGGGATAGTAAAAAACAGAGTTTAAACTTTTAGCATTTGAACTTACTAAATTAGAAGGAGTGTTTTTACATGATAAAAGTAACCGTATGGAATGAAAATCGACATGAACAAAAAAATCCAGTTGTGAGAGAGGTTTATCCTGAAGGTATTCATGGTGCCATTGCGGCATTCTTAACAGAAGCAGGGTTTGAAGCAGGAACGGCTACGTTAGATGAGCCGGAACACGGTTTAACAGATGAGGTATTAAATGAAACAGATGTTTTACTTTGGTGGGGACATCTTGCCCATGATGAAGTCAGCGATGAAGTCGTTGCAAAAGTGCAGCAGCGTGTATTAGACGGTATGGGACTTATCGTTCTTCATTCCGGTCACTTTTCGAAGATTTTTAAAACATTAATGGGGACAAGCTGTGATTTAAAATGGCGTGAAGCGGATGAGAAGGAACGCCTTTGGGTGGTTGATCCAAGCCATCCCATTGTAGAAGGAATTGGTGAATCTATTGAACTTGAAAAAGAAGAAATGTATGGAGAGCATTTTGATATTCCGGCACCAGATGAGCTTGTTTTTATGAGCTGGTTTGAAGGCGGAGAAGTGTTCCGAAGCGGCTGCACGTATCAACGAGGAAACGGAAAAGTCTTTTACTTTAGACCAGGACATGAAACATATCCAACATATTATAACAAAGACATTCAACGTGTGATTATCAATGCTGTGAACTGGGCAAAACCAGTCGATCGCAAGAGACCTGTTTACGGAAATGCAAAACCGCTAGAACTGCTTGCTGTCAAGTAAATCAATTACTTTGAAAAAATAGTAGAAAGATTAACAAATGATCCAGATATTAAATAACCAAACTCTGATTCATAGTTTTATTAAAGCTTTAGAATTAAATCTTGACAATGATTTTATTGCGTTGTTGGCAGAAGAACTCAATAAAAGAAATTTAACACTAAATGATAAAAAGATTATAGGGAGGAATTTACACATGAGTACATTAAAAATCGGAGTTATTGGTTGTGGAAGTATTGCACAACATCGTCATTTACTAGAGTATGCGGTAAATGACGCAGTAGAAATCGCTGCCGTCTGTGATATTGTGCAGGAGCGTGCAGAAGAAATCGCAGAAAAATATGGGGCAAAAGCGTATACAAGCTATGAAGAATTACTTGCAAATAAGGAAATCGATGCAGTAAGTGTATGTACACCAAACTACTTACATGCCCCGATTTCAATTGCGGCGTTAAATGCTGGAAAGCATGTTCTTTGTGAAAAGCCAATGGCCACATCACAACAAGAAGCAGAGGCAATGATTGAAGCGGCAAAACGCAATGGTAAAAAATTAATGATTGCTCATAACCAGCGTTTTGTTTCGTCGCATCAAAAAGCAAGAAAATTAATTGAGAATGGTGAGATCGGTAAAATTTACAGTTTTCGCACGGCGTTTGGTCATGGCGGTCCAGAAGGATGGAGTGTAGAGGGCAAAGAAGGTTGGTTCTTCCAAAAAGAAAAAGCGTTCATTGGTGCAATGGGTGACTTAGGTGTTCATAAAACAGATTTGATTCGTTATCTGCTTGGTGAAGAGGTGACAGAGGTTGCCGGATTTGTTGAAACAAGCGCTAAAGATTTTTCTGATGTTGATGATAATGCGGTGTGTGTATTAAAAATGGAAAGCGGTATTATCGGTACGCTAGCTGCAAGCTGGTCTTATGTTGGAAAAGAAGATAACTCAACCATTATTTACGGTGAAAAAGCGATTCTTCGTTTAGAAGATGATCCAACACATTCACTTGTTGTGCAGTATCAAAATGGAGAAGTCGTAAAATATGAATTAGGAAAAATTCAATCAAATGAATCAGGTGGTCAAGTCAATTCACATATTGTTGAACAATTTGTAAATTGCGTACTTCATGATACAGAACCACCAGTTAGCGGTGAAGAAGGCATGAAATCGTTACAAGTTATTTTAGCAGCACTTGAATCAAATGAAACGAAAAAAATTGCTCGTGTTTCAACTGCGGTGTCTGTATAAGTAAATTAGTAATTGGAATCATCTATGTTGGAGAGAATTGCCTAACATCAGTGATTCCGGCTTTCAAACCATTAAGTGTTCGGCAGCGGATGCAGCTATTTATAGAAAAGTGAAAAAAGGAAAAGTGTTTATTCTTACTAAAATTTTAGCAAAGGAGATGTCCAGAGATGAAATTAGGTGTTTTTACAGTCTTGTTTTCTGATCAATCATTTGAACAAATGCTTGATACGGTAAAAGAAGCAGGACTGCATGCTGTTGAAATCGGAACAGGATGCTATCCAGGAAATGCGCATTGTAATTTAGATGTACTATTAGAAAGTGAAGAAAAACGTAAAGAGTATCTGCAAAAAGTGCAGAATCGTGATTTAACGATCAGCGCATTCAGCTGTCATGGCAATCCAATCTCACCGGAAGAGTCGTTTGCGAAAGAGTCACATGAAACGCTTTTAAAAACAATTAAACTTGCATCATTACTTGATGTCCCGGTTGTGAACTGTTTTTCAGGAACAGCAGGTGATCATGAAGGGTCGAAATTTCCGAACTGGCCGGTCACACCTTGGCCGAATGAATACGGTGATGTTCTAAAATGGCAGTGGGAAGAAAAACTTATTCCATATTGGAAAGAAGTTGGCCAATACGCAGAAGAACATAACGTAAAAATTGGCTTAGAGCTTCATGGTGGTTTTTTAGTGCATACCCCTTATACGCTGTTAAAGCTTCGCGAAGAAACATGTGAGGCGATCGGTGCAAACTTAGATCCAAGTCATTTATGGTGGCAGGGCATTGATCCTGTTGCGGCGATTAAAATTTTAGCAAAAGAAAATGCGATCCATCATTTCCATGCGAAAGATACGTATATTGATCAAGAAAATGTGAACATGTATGGATTAACTGATATGCAGCAATATGGTGACGTGCAGACACGTGCATGGTCATTCCGTTCAGTAGGCTGCGGTCATAGTTTAAAAGAATGGTCTGATATGATAAGCGCCCTTCGCACATACGGTTATGATTATGTTGTAAGCATTGAGCATGAAGATCCAATCATATCGATTGAAGAAGGTTTTAAACGTGCGGTAACAAATCTTCATTCTGTATTAATTGAAGAATTACCATCACAAATGTGGTGGGTATAGGAAAAAGAGAATGGTCTGTCTGATAAGTCCCTAAAAAAGGAAACAGGAAACGAAAACTTACCGTTTTTCGTTTCCTGTTTTTTATATTTTCAGTAGGTTGTGGGCTAATGCCACAATCCTAAACTCGCAGTATACTTTGTCAAGACCCCGCAAGGAAATCTGTGGAACGACCGATTGCCCTTGATGTGACCAAACACGCTTTCTATCTCAACTTTACGCCGAGCATAGATGGTCTAAAGGAATTTCATTCGTAAAAAGTGTTTAGAAACATACTTTTTACGCCGTAGAAACACAAAATTCGTTTGATTTACGATTAAATTATCTAGAAAATATAAATTGAAAATTGCATGTGATGAGTTTAACAAAATGGTTATTTTGTTAAACTCATTAGCAGCATGAAAAAGAAGCCAAAACATTGATAAAATCAAAGGTTTGGCTTTTGGGGATTCAAAAAAACATTTTTAATTTAACATTTTGAATGTGATTGTTTCATCAAATTTGACATATTGAATAATGAACAACAAACAGCCTCCACTTTACATTAAATGGAGGCTGTTTGTTCCCATAAAAGAAGAATGTTAAGATGTTTGATGGATCTCCGATTAGTCTTTAGGTTCAGTGAAGAGAGTTACGCTATAGTATTCGAGGTAAATCCTTCATTAACTGAGTGTGACATAATACTCAAATGTGGTACGATCTGGAAAGATTAATCGCTGCCATTTTACCATTTCTTGTGTAACTAAATCCCTATTTTTTATGTGCAAAACAAACAGGCAATCTCCCTCGCAAAGATCCCCTATTTGCATACTCTTATTGGTGTGGCTAAACTTGCATCATAAGCAACCACTTTGACTATTTAATAACCATTTAATCATAAAACATAATAAAGTGGTTGTATAGGTTACTACCGAAAATAAACAAAACCTTAACCTTCTTTACAATGGTAAAACGAATTAGCTTGAACAGCTATATTTATCCAATTTTTTTGCCAAAAAGAAGCCTACCTTTTTGTGGTAGGCTCTAGAAGGAGGGTGAAGAAATTTAATACTTAAAGAAAAATTTTTCGTGGATTATTTTGATTGTAGCATGCCCTAATTCAATAAATGCTGATGTTGTCACGTTTTTTATCATCTTTTTTACAGTTGAGTTTAATAGAGATCGATTTGAGTGGAAGCCTTTATGAAGGAGAAGAGAAAATTTCAAACTTATAACATAATGTCAAAAAGATCACATATTCTAAATGAAGTCTTATACATTTTGCTATTCTAAAGGTGGACATAGGCAGTATCTCTCTGCGATTCCCCCTTTTTAAATAACATGGATGACGCGCTAAACTAGGATCTCCACTTCACTATAATGTAGTAAGTTAAGACTAACTCTAAAAAATAATTACATGATTCCACTCTAATATTTTATGATAATTCAAAGCTGGCTGAGACATCATACAGAATTATTTATTTTAAAAACTCATACTTTTTCTCATAGTATTTTTCATATCGGCTTAATTCCCTTTAAAACAAAATCGAAAAACGTTGATTTAAAGCCATTTTTCCAATACATTTCTTTCAATTTTATAGGTGGCTTGATGGACGGCATGATGTAATTTCAAGCCCCCGGAAAAGCGTCAAACCCTGATCTAACAGGGTTTGACGCTTTTTTTATTTTCTCTCTAATTAAAAAACTCATATGGAAATTTTTATCTTTACTAATAGCTTGAAAATAAAGTTTGAACAATGACATGAAAGATTGATAACATATAAAAAAGTCGTATCGAAATTTTGTTTGCAAATATTCAAAGTCCTACTATCCTCCTTGCTGCATTAAAGGGGGATAAGTACAAATAGTAAGAATGAAAATAAAAGTTCTAAAGTGGAGTGGAAATGGAATGGAATATGGTGACTATAATAATCCTGAAAATTGGGTTGGTGGTTTTTATGAGCTTTCTATTGAATATCGTCCATTTGATGATGAGAAAAGGCTAAATGAAGCTCTAAATGCTCTGTGTAAGAGTAGCTTTTTTAATGGGATTTGGGAAGAAAAAAAGTATTATAAAAAACATTCTATTTCTCTACCAATAGATATTGAAGGTGAGAGCGTAAATCAATTTTATGGGACCTTATTTCTTTCGGAAGACAATGAACTACCTTGTGTTATTAGCGTGGTTAGAGTGAGTGGTGAATCAGATTGGTTAGATATTGCTATACCCCAAGCAACATTTGAAAAGAAATATCCTTATAAATATCCCCTTACAAAAGAGTTAAACCCTTGGTTAAATAAAGTCGACGAGATGTATACACAGTTGGCAGAAATCATATTCAGCAACTCGCCCTTTGATTTTGCGATGATTGGAGAAGAAATTTCAGGTTATACAAATCAAGAAGAAATAACTGTAGAGGTTATTAAAAATATAACTTGTATACTCCCAATTCAATTACAAAAAAAACTTGGACTCCAAGGGGAAGGAAAAGAACTGTCAAAACAACTTAGAATTTTTGATTAAGATCTTCTTTCTCCACAAGCAATAAAGTTTATGAGAACAGCGTTTATTTAAAAAGGTTTTATAACAATCCACGCATCAATTGGCTAAATTTCTCCGCAGCATTTTCTTCCATGTTTTTGGTCATGTGCGCATAAATGTTCATGGTCGTTTTGTAATCAGAGTGGCCAAGACGAAGTTGGATTTCTTTTACGCCCACGCCAGCTTCAATTAATAAAGATGTATGGGTATGCCGGAAACCATGAAGTGTGATCTTCTTACCAATGCCGGCTTTATTTAATAACCGAATTAACCGGATGTCAACGAGCTTTCGCAAAGTAGGATAACCATCTTCACGAGCAAACACAAATTGCTCGTTGTAGTAGTTGGCCTTATTTTTTAGAAATTGCTCGTTTTGTTCAGCTTTATGTTTTTTAAGCAGAGAAATTAATCCGTCATCAATTCGTATTATCCGTTTCGAACTGTTTGTCTTAGGCGGTAATATATAAGTTCACTTTGATTTTTCATCACGTTTAAACTGTATACAAAACCGTCAATACTGCTCCTAAGAAAACAAAATCAAAGGAGCGGTTCAAATGAAACAACTACAAGTTACAAATGATCATGGA
>NZ_QOCW01000033.1 GCF_003318295.1 Bacillus taeanensis | reverse complement strand
GCCTCATGTCTGGTGGCGATAGCGAAGAGGTCACACCCGTTCCCATGCCGAACACGGAAGTTAAGCTCTTCAGCGCCGATGGTAGTTGGGGGCTCTCCCCCTGTGAGAGTAGGACGCTGCCAGGCAAGAAAAGCTGAAGTGATTGTTTAGACACGGCAGATAACCGTCAGTCTGATCACTGAAGCTGGACATTATAACGGAGGATTAGCTCAGCTGGGAGAGCACCTGCCTTACAAGCAGGGGGTCGGCGGTTCGATCCCGTCATCCTCCACCATATATGCCGGCCTAGCTCAATTGGTAGAGCAACTGACTTGTAATCAGTAGGTTGGGGGTTCAAGTCCTCTGGCCGGCACCATTTAAACTTACAATTACTGCGTTGAATTAACTTCTTGGTTATCGTAAAATCGTAGTAATTGTAGAGGCACCGTTTATTATTAACATTAGTTAGTGAGAGCCATTAGCTCAGCCGGTAGAGCATCTGACTTTTAATCAGAGGGTCGGAGGTTCGAATCCTCCATGGCTCACCATTTACAATTTTATATGCGGGTGTGGCGGAATTGGCAGACGCGCTAGACTTAGGATCTAGTGTCTTACGACGTGGGGGTTCAAGTCCCTCCACCCGCACCATATAAAATTAATTAAAAATGCGGAAGTAGTTCAGTGGTAGAACACCACCTTGCCAAGGTGGGGGTCGCGGGTTCGAATCCCGTCTTCCGCTCCATCTAAACTTACACATACTGCGGGGAATATGCTTCGTTGCAAGTGTAAAATCAGTAGTACCCGTAGGGTGCTCCATATCGTTTCACACATACGTGTGAAGGCAGTATAAGTCCTGCCGGAGTGGCGGAATTGGTAGACGCACAGGACTTAAAATCCTGCGGAGGGTTGCCTCCGTGCCGGTTCGAGTCCGGCCTCCGGTACCATTATTATGTTTATATGATAAATATAATTAATTATAATACTGCGCCCGTAGCTCAATTGGATAGAGCGTTTGACTACGGATCAAAAGGTTAGGGGTTCGACTCCTCTCGGGCGCGCCATATTGGAAAAGCGGAATAAGCCCGCTATTTAAAAAACGGGAAGTAGCTCAGCTTGGCAGAGCACTTGGTTTGGGACCAAGGGGTCGCAGGTTCAAATCCTGTCTTCCCGACCATTTGAAAATTGTTTGCAGCATAAACATCATGGGGCCTTAGCTCAGCTGGGAGAGCGCCTGCTTTGCACGCAGGAGGTCAGCGGTTCGATCCCGCTAGGCTCCATTTTAAATTGGCGGTGTAGCTCAGCTGGCTAGAGCGTACGGTTCATACCCGTGAGGTCGGGGGTTCGATCCCCTCCGCCGCTATTACGTTTCACATTTTTATTTTTACTGCATATAAATACGGAGGAATACCCAAGTCCGGCTGAAGGGATCGGTCTTGAAAACCGACAGGGGCTTCACGGCTCGCGGGGGTTCGAATCCCTCTTCCTCCGCCATATTATTTTAAAATGTGAAATGAGTTTTACTCTTGCTTTAAGCAGGGAACAAAGTATTTATTTATATATTATCGCGGGGTGGAGCAGTCTGGTAGCTCGTCGGGCTCATAACCCGAAGGTCGTAGGTTCAAATCCTGCCCCCGCAACCAAAATTGTTCACACTAAATAGGTTGAATGATTTTAATTTTATCTTGGTCCCGTGGTGTAGCGGTTAACATGCCTGCCTGTCACGCAGGAGATCGCCGGTTCGATCCCGGTCGGGACCGCCATTCTATAAAATTGTGGCTCGATAGCTCAGTCGGTAGAGCAGAGGACTGAAAATCCTCGTGTCGGCGGTTCGATTCCGTCTCGAGCCACCATTTTTTTCTTTTTCCTTTATATGTGGAGGGGTAGCGAAGTGGCTAAACGCGGCGGACTGTAAATCCGCTCCCTCCGGGTTCGGCGGTTCGAATCCGTCCCCCTCCACCATTTATATAGGGGCATAGTTTAACGGTAGAACAGAGGTCTCCAAAACCTCCAGTGTGGGTTCGATTCCTACTGCCCCTGCCAATATTATTAAAGTCATTGTGGCGATTGTGGCGAAGTGGTTAACGCATCGGATTGTGGTTCCGACATTCGTGGGTTCGATTCCCATCAGTCGCCCCATTTTTATTTAGGTTGTTGGGCTATAGCCAAGCGGTAAGGCAACGGTTTTTGGTTCCGTCATGCGTTGGTTCGAATCCAGCTAGCCCAGCCATTTATTTGCGGAAGTAGTTCAGTGGTAGAACACCACCTTGCCAAGGTGGGGGTCGCGGGTTCGAATCCCGTCTTCCGCTCCATTTAAACTTAAGATGGCGGCATAGCCAAGTGGTAAGGCATGGGTCTGCAAAACCCTGATCACCGGTTCAAATCCGGTTGCCGCCTCCAAAAGTTATCTGTCCTTTGCCGGTGTGGCGGAATTGGCAGACGCGCACGACTCAAAATCGTGTTCCTTCGGGAGTGTCGGTTCGACCCCGACCACCGGTATTAATACCATTTTATTACCCATTTTTAATGGGCCTGTAGCTCAGCTGGTTAGAGCGCACGCCTGATAAGCGTGAGGTCGGTGGTTCGAGTCCACTCAGGCCCACCATTTTATTCCACAGTAGCTCAGTGGTAGAGCAATCGGCTGTTAACCGATCGGTCGTAGGTTCGAGTCCTACCTGTGGAGCCATGGAGAAGTACCCAAGTGGCTGAAGGGGCGCCCCTGCTAAGGGTGTAGGTCGTGTAAGCGGCGCGAGGGTTCAAATCCCTCCTTCTCCGCCATTTATTTTATTTAAATTATATGGCCCGTTGGTCAAGCGGTTAAGACACCGCCCTTTCACGGCGGTAACACGGGTTCGAATCCCGTACGGGTCATCCATAAAAAAAGACAAGGCTGTAATTACAGCCTTGTCTTTTTTTATGGATGGGGAAACTGAATGGTCTTATTTGTTAATTTTATACATAATATTTAGCTTTTAAGCAAATAATAGTCATAAAAATTTTTGGAGTGAATGTTATGACTCGAGCGCTTGAAGCGATTTCGGAATTAATGAAATCTTTAGTAGATGAAGAATCAAAACCTCCTTTACATGTCGGCGAAGTAATGAATTTATGGACCTCTCTAACAGGATTTCAAGAAGCAAGAGCATTGTATCAAGCTGCGTTAAATACAACAACAGATAAAGACCTTATTCATACGTTAGAAAATGCCATTCAAGGTTCAAAGGCCGATTATGAGCTAATTAAAAAGTTTATGGTGCAAGAAGGTATTCCGTTATCTGCAATAAATGAAGAAAAGCCAAAATCTGATCCAAAGTCTGTTCCTGAAGGCGTGAAACTAACTGATGATGAAATCGCCAATTTAATTTCTGTAAAGGTAGCAGCAGCTATTGTATTTTGTGCGCAGGCAATGTCGCAGTATGTGCGAACAGATGTTGGAATGTTATTTTTTCAAGTTCAAGTGGAATTAATGAAATTTGCCTCTCCTTTAAAGAACTTAATGAAAAGTAGAGGATGGTTAAAAATACCACCTCATTATCTTCCGCCGGGTATTCCCGAACAAAAATAAGCCGCGAAGCTCTCCCATGTATAAATCGCATTTCCTACCAATATATTTAGGCAGAGGTGATTGGATGACAAAGAAAAACATTTTACTTTTTAGTGATGTCGGCATTGATGATTCAATTGCTCTTATGTATGCTCTTCATCATCCAAACATTGAGTTAGTCGGAATCGTCGCTGAGTACGGAAATGTCTCACAAAAAGATACGGTTCCGTAATACCTTTTATTTACTAGAGTTAGCAGCAAATATTGTCATTAGTCATTCTTCGGCAAAGGTTGTGAAGCTGTTTCCTCTTAATGTCACAGTCACAAACTACGCCGTGATTACTCCGCAAATGGCCGCACAAATGGATGCACAAAAGAAAACAAAATGAGGCAATCTCATTAAACCAATGTTTGATTATTACTATGCTCTTTATAAAAAACAAAAGCCATCATTAGGCGGAAGTCCGAGGCATAATCTATTGACAATAAGGGCAGTTGTAAATCTAGAGATCTTTCAATTTGCGCTGCGCCCTGTTATAGTGGAGGAACAAGAAGGGCCTGCTAGAGGAATGACGATTGCTGATTTTTGTGAAAAACCTGATATCAATATAAAGCAGTCACATACATGTTATATTGCGCTGCAGTTTCATTATCAATCCTTTATTACAGAATTTTTACAGGTGAGGAGCAAATTATAGGGATAATTTTTTATTCTCTATTAAAAATTAAGAAATAACTATTGACTTTTTATATCAGAATAATAGTATTAATAATAAGATTTAGATAATTGCAAAACATTTTAAGGGTGGGGAAATTATGAAATATGCATTTGCAAAACGAGTGCAGCATCTGCAGTCATCTGCAGTTCGAGATATTTTAAAGGTCGTGAATAGTGGAAATGTCATTTCATTTGCGGGAGGACTTCCTGACGATGATTTATTTCCAGTTGAAGCGGTGGAAGCAGCCTTTTCGAAAACTTTTCAATCAGGTAAAAAATCGTTTCAATATGGCTTAACAGAAGGATACGAACCACTGCGTGAAGTATTAATTGAAAGAATGGGAGCAAAAGGAATCAAAGCAAAACTTGAAGAAGTGATGCTTACAACAGGTTCCCAGCAGGCGATTGATTTATTTGCGCGGATTATGTTCAGCCCAGGGGATGTTGTATTAACAGAAAACCCTACATACTTAGCGGCTGTTCAAGTATTTCAGTCCTATGAAGTAAACATTATTCCAGTTGAATCGGATGAGCACGGCATGATTCCTGAAGATTTAGAATATAAAATGAAAAAGTATATGCCAAAGTGTGTATATGTTGTTCCAACGTTTTCAAATCCATCAGGTAAAGTATGGTCCTTAGAAAGACGCAAGCTTTTATTGAAGCTTGCGAAAAAGAAAAATGTTGTTATTTTTGAAGATGATCCATATGGTGAGCTTAAATTTAACCCTAAAGAAACATATACGCCAATTGCAGCACTTGATAACGGCAAACATGTTCTTTATACGAGTACGTTCTCAAAAACAGTTGTTCCGGCGCTAAGAACAGGCTGGATTAAAGGCCCTTATCAAATCATTCGGATGATGGCGCAGGCAAAACAGGCAGCCGATCTTCATTCAAACTCTCTCGCACACCATGCCCTTTATCATTTGTGCTGTGACTTTGATCTTAACAGACATATTGCAACACTTCAGAAAGAATATTTTAACCGGATGAAAATTATGCAGAATCTGCTTGATCAGGCAGATCTTCCAGGTCTTTCTTACATTGAACCGAAAGGCGGGATGTTTTTCTGGGTGCGCCTTCCGGAAGAAATTAATGCAACAGAGCTGTTAAATACAGCTGTAGAAAACGGCGTAGCTTATGTACCTGGGGCACCGTTTTACGTGTCAAATCCTGAACAAAACACAATAAGATTAAACTTCACCCATTCAACACCTGATAAGCTTGAACAAGGAATGAAGACTTTAGTAAACGTTTTTCAAAATGCTATTCATCTTGAAAAGCAGGAAGTATAAATCAGTATGAACAAGTGGCTGCCTCCCTAGGGTCTGACCCTAGGGAGGCAGCTCTTTTTGTTTTTTTCTTTTCTTTCATAGGGAATTTCACTGTCCTATGATAAAATTGTATGTGTTTATTAAGAGGTGACAGGAGGTTCATAATGAAGCAATTTAGCATATATTGGCTTCCGGTCATTATTTGTGCCGGGATTATTTTTAGTTTTTCAGCGCAGCCGTATGAAAATCAAGATTTAAGACCAACACTTTCTTCCTATGTTGATCTTTCGTTGGTGCATACTTATTTTAGCAATGTGTCATTTACATATGCAGGTAAAGAAATAAGCATTCAAAGTCTTGGTGAAGAAGGCTTTGTTGAGTTTTTTATTCGAAAAGGCGCCCATCTTATGATTTATCTGCTGTTAGGAGCGCTCTTGTATCGGGCACTTGTTCAGCGTACCAATTTCTCTATCCAAAAAATCGCCTTAGCAGTATTGTTAGCATTTAGCTATGCTTGTTCTGATGAGTTTCATCAAAGCTTAACACCAAACCGGACCCCATTATTTCACGATGTGATGTTAGATACATTTGGCGCTGTCATTGGAATTGTAATCATGGTTGGGTTTTATAAAGTAAGGAAAAAATAAAAGATGGTGATACGTTTAGATTTATCCGTCTTTTTGTAAAACTTTCTTGATTCTAACCCTATTAATCGATATGATAAAACTGGAAAAAGCATTGTTCGGCATTGATGTCGTGCATTAGAGGGGGGAATATGTTGAAGAAATTATTTATCGCAGTTGTCTGCCTCGCAAGCCTTAGTGCACTTATAGCTGGTAAAATTCATTGGGATCAAAAAATTAAAGAGGCAGCGGTTGATGCACTGTTAGAAGGAAGTCCTGTGGAAGCAGAAGCAAAGGAACTCGCTTCATCAGAAACAACTCCAGTAAATGTTGACACATTAACAGCAAATTTACCTGAAGATCTTGCAGAGAAAATTCAAGCAAAGCTTGCGAGTAAAGAGACAATTAAGTTTGTGGTAGTAGGTTCTAAGGCTGTCTCAGAGGGTGAACAAGGCTGGCCTGCACTTCTGCAGCAGCAGTTAGACACAGCTTATGGAGAAGACGTGTTTGACATTGTTGTAAAAAGCTATGGAGATGATCACTCTGTAACAGTGGTCCAAAATCAGAAACAGTACGAAATTGCAGCATTGCAGCCTGATATTTTATTGTTAGAGCCGTTTACCTTAAATGATACAGGGGCAGTGGAATCAGAAAATAATCAACAAAGCATTGAGGCAATCGTATATGCGGTTAAACAATCGTCACCTGATGCAGTTATCTTCCTGCAGCCGCCAAATCCAGCATATAATGTCCTTTATTATTCAGCACAAGTTGCAGTGCTTGAAGCCTATGCAGCAGAGAAAGGGTATTATTATCTTAATCATTGGGCAAGTTGGCCGAAGCCTGATAGTGAAGAATTATTACAATATATTCATAAAGAAGATGATACACCAAATGAAAAAGGTCATCAGCTTTGGGCTGATTATTTAGGAAACTATTTTTTAAGTAAATAATGAAATGAGCGGAAAGGGAAAGTTATTGGTTTTTAACCTTAATAACTTTCCCTTTTTATAGAACAAAAAGTGCTTTCCAGCTTCGAATGATTATTGTATAGGCAGGCTGAAAAAAAGGAACCAAAACATAATATATAGAACTTTCAATTTATGGTAAGCTTAAGGTGTTGTTTCCTCTTGTTAAGCGATAAGTTCGTAATGTTCTTTAAATATTTAAAAAAGTGGTGAGAAAATGAAGGTGCGAAAAGCAATTATCCCTGCTGCTGGCCTTGGTACCCGATTTTTACCTGCAACAAAAGCACAGCCAAAAGAAATGCTTCCTATTGTAGATAAACCAACGATTCAATATATTGTGGAAGAGGCTGCCGTTTCTGGTATTGAAGACATTATTATTGTAACAGGCCGAGGAAAACGAGCGATTGAAGATCACTTCGATAAATCCTATGAGTTAGAAGAAACGCTCGTTAAAAGAGGAAAAACAGCTTTACTTCAGAGCATGAGGAATATTTCTGAACTCAGCAATATTCATTATATTCGTCAAAAAGAACCAAAAGGGCTGGGAGATGCGGTTTATTGTGCCCACCGTTTTATCGGCAATGAACCTTTTGCTGTCCTGCTTGGAGACGATATTGTCCAGTCAGAGGTACCGTGCTTAAAACAGCTTATTGATGTTTATCATACATACAATCTTCCCGTAATTGGCGTTCAGCATGTCCAACAAGAAGATGTTTCAAAATACGGCATTATTGCTCTAAAAGAAACAATACATGAGAATGAAGTTCATACCATTTCAAGGCTTGTTGAAAAACCAACAGCTGAAGAGGCGCCCTCATCTTTAGCGATTATGGGACGCTATGTGCTGCCGCCTGCTATTTTTCCAATTTTAGAAACACAGGAGCCGGGAAGAGCGGGGGAAATTCAATTAACAGATGCATTGAATACACTTAATCATTCATCGCCACTTCTTGCATATACATTCGAAGGAAAACGTTATGATGTTGGAGACAAATTAAATTTTATAAAAGCAACGATTGAATTTGCGTTAAAGCGGGAAGATTTACAAAAGCCGCTGTTCGATTATTTAAAGAAAGTATTGGAAGAATAAAAGTAAGAACTTTACTATAGAGAAGAAATCAGCAGTAAGGAGAGAAAATGATGGCAAACCGGATTAAAGTAATGACGATTTTTGGAACAAGACCTGAAGCAATTAAAATGGCACCGCTCGTATTAGAGCTTCAAAAGCATACGGAAGAAATTGAATCGATTGTAACGGTGACAGCACAGCACCGTGAAATGCTTGATCAAGTATTAGAAATCTTTGAAATTACTCCTGATTATGACTTAAACATTATGAAAGACCGTCAAACCTTAACAGATATTACGTCCCGCGCTCTGCAGGGGTTAGACGATATTATGAAAAAAGTAAAACCTGATATTGTGCTTGTTCACGGTGACACAACGACAACGTTTGTGGCAAGTCTTGCCGCGCTTTATAATCAAATCGCAGTTGGCCATGTAGAAGCGGGCTTGCGTACGTGGAATAAATACTCGCCCTTTCCTGAAGAAATGAACCGCCAAATGACAGGGGTGATTGCAGATCTGCATTTTGCGCCCACTTCAAAATCCGCAAACAATTTAATAACAGAAAACAAGCGGGAAGAATCGATTTTTATTACAGGTAATACGGCCATTGATGCGTTAAAAACAACGGTGAATGAGGCGTATTCTAATGAAGTGCTCGATCAGCTTGGAGACGACCGCCTCATTTTATTAACGGCACACCGCCGCGAAAATTTAGGAGAGCCAATGCGCAATATGTTCAGAGCAGTCAAACGCCTCGTTGATGAGCATGATGATGTGCAGGTGATTTATCCTGTTCATTTAAATCCGGTTGTGCGAGAAATAGCGGATGAGATTCTCGGCAATGATCCGCGCATTCGTTTAATTGAACCACTTGGTGTATTAGATTTTCATAATTTCGCATCACGCGCGCACATTATTTTAACGGATTCAGGTGGTGTACAGGAAGAAGCACCGTCACTTGGTGTCCCAGTTCTTGTACTTCGCGACACAACAGAGCGCCCCGAAGGAATTGAGGCAGGCACCTTAAAGCTTGCCGGAACGAATGAAGAACATATTTATAATTTAGCGAAAGAGCTTCTTCATGATGAGGCAGCCTATGAAAAAATGGCGCAAGCGTCAAATCCATACGGGGATGGAGAAGCTTCAAGACGAATTGTTGAGGCAATTTTATATCATTTCGGTAAACAACATACAAAGCCTGATCGATTTGAAGTATAGGATATATAAGGAAAACTGCAGTACAAAGACGTACTGCAGTTTTTTTGTATTGATAAAGGGGGATATTGCGAACAATAGGAAGGAGAGAAAGAAGGTGAAAGGAATATGGAACTTTTTCAAAGGCATAAATTGATTGAAAAAGACGGCACACAAACAATTATCCTCTACTTAAATCCACTGATCACCGAATTTGCTGATGAACTTGGATTGTTGGATAAAAAGAAATCAAAGCGTTTTGAAGAAGCTGTAAAAACGTACGTAAAAAACAACTTCCCAACCGTTAAAAAAGGCATGATTAAAGTTATGTTTGGGACAATGGTTTTTACAACAATTTCGTTAGGCGAAACAAGTACCCCTCAGGCCGAAGCCGCTGACTTTAATATGTCTTATTTGTTTTTTGGAACAACGACCTCGCAAATTCAGTTTGTTGATCGCACTGAAGGGTCACTGCAAGTTGCGGCACCGAGCTATTTTGATATTAATCCTGACGGTACCTTAAAGCTGAGCAATCAGTTCAGTACAAGATTTATCGCCGAAATGAAAGCGAAAAATGTAAAAGTAGTTCCTTTTTTAAGCAATCACTGGAACCGTGATCTTGGTCGTGCAGCACTCGAAAACCGTGAACAGCTTGCCAACCAGATTGCGCAAACAATCGAGCAGTATAATTTAGGTGGCGTCAATGTCGATATTGAAAATGTCACAGAAGCTGATCGTGATGCGTATACAGACTTAGTGAGACTTTTAAGAGAAAAGCTTCCTCCTGAAAAAGAAGTGTCTGTCGCGGTGGCTGCTAATCCATACGGGTGGAAAACAGGCTGGCACGGTTCATATGATTACAAAAATCTTGCCGAGTACGCCGATTATTTAATGATTATGGCATATGATGAAAGCTATGAATCAGGACCAGCCGGCCCTGTTGCAAGTTATGGATGGGTTGAAAAATCAATTACATATGCGTTGAATCAAAATGTGCCTTCTGAAAAAATTGTCCTCGGCCTCCCATTCTTTGGGCGTTATTGGAATGAACAAGAATCTTATGGAGGAAGAGGGATAGCGCAGTATCGTGTTGATGAACTTGTGCAGCAGTTTAACGGAACGGTAACTTACGATTCCAAAACAGCTTCTGCTAAAGCAGCATTTACGGTAAATGCAGAAGATCCTACTGCTTATGTATACGGTAGAGCTCTCACGCCGGGAAATTATACAGTTTGGTATGAAAATGCCCAGTCGATTCAAGCAAAAATGGATTTAGTGCATAAATATAATTTAAAAGGAACCGGCAGTTGGGCGTTAGGACAAGAAGATCCAGCGATTTGGAGTCATTATGAGCAGTGGCTTCAGGGAGAACCATTTAAAGATACGCTCACACATTGGGCAAGATATGATGCACGAGCGATGCACGAAAAAGGCTGGATGAAAGGAATGGAACAAGATCTATTTGCACCTGACCAAACATTAACGAGAGCACAGGCGGCAGCGATTATTGCACGTGCGTTAAATTTACAGCCGACAGGAAATCAATCAGCCTCTTTTCAAGATACAGCCAATCATTGGGCAAAAAGTGATATCGAGCTTGTCGCCGATTATGGGATTATTATCGGAACAGAAACAGGAAAGTTCTCACCAGACGCGCCGATTACGAGAGAACAAATTGCCGTTATTTTAGATCGGGTTATTTCAGGAACTACAGCTCAAGCAGCACAAACTTCCTCCTTTCAAGATGTTTCAGCTGATCGCTGGTCCTATCAGTCCATTGCGCGCATGGACAGCCTTGGCGTTGTCAAAGGGATGGGAGATCAAAAATTTCAGCCGCTTGATAAAGTAACGCGAGGACAGATGGCAGCACTGATGAACCGAGCATCTGTGCATTTTCCAGGAAGTTCATAGTATGATGAAGAACCTTTTTTAAAGAGAAGGTCTTCCAATGTACTGTAGATTTTCCATTTGTTTTCATTAGGCATAAGTTTTAAGTAATATGTCATGGAATCTAGTGTTTCTGTATATGTGCTGCCTCCGAATTTTACCGTGATTTCGTACGTCATGCCGTTTACAGTTACTTCAGCAAAACGATCAGATTTTTGAACAACTGTTGCTTTCGGTGTACCTGTCATGTTGAAAGAAATATCAAATCCGTTTTGAGTAAACTCAGAAAGATAGATAATCCCTTCTGTAACAGATGCTTTATAGTAACCGGTATTATACATATTATTAACTTGGGCAAGTTGAGTAAGATCCTTTGCCTGTAATGATTGGAAAAGCCCTACTTGTTGGGCTAATACGAGATTTTGTAATACTTCATCGGCTGGAACGTTATTTGTTTCTAAATTTAAAGCGCGATCTGCCATTGTGATAGCTTCAGCACGAGTTGCCTTGCCGTATGGATTAAATAATGTATTTGTTTGACCGGTAATAATGCCTACACGGCTTGCTTGATTAATAGATTCAGTGGCCCAATAATTTTTTACATCTGTAAACTTTTTGGGAGTTCCTTGATTAAAAGAAATTGTCGCTTTAAACGTATTTACAATCATGACCGCAACTTGGTCGCGCTGCAGTAATGTATTTGGTTCAAATGTTGTTTCTGTCATCCCATTTACGATGCCGTTAGAGCGCGCAATCATAATAGGTTCATAGTACCATGTTCCTTTTTTAACATCAGTAAATTCTTTTGCTGTAATCGGGCTGTTTTCTAAGCCTAGTACCCGGACTAAAATAGCTGCAAATTCTGCACGAGTAATAGATGTATTTGGTTTAATATAAGTCTCGCCATCCAGTTTGTAACCGCTTAAAAGATCTGCGTCAACAAACGTAATTAAGGAATCAAATGCCCAGTGATCGCCAATATCAATTGGCATATAGTCATACACCGTTTTCTCAGCATCCTTTTTCCTCCTAATATTTAGTTGTACTCTTTTATTCTATTAAATCTTTAGAAGGTTGTCTATATAATTTACAATTTACACATATAGAGGGAAAAAATAGGAGTTAAATTCGACAAAAAAGACCCTCACTGGGACAAGTGAGAGCCGGCAGGGGATAAGCTTATCAACCAAAGTCTTATCAACTTATAAGGGAATCCCCTTATTTCTATCATAATATATCATTGTAAATGAAGTTGAGAAAATATTGTAAAATTCGACATCATTCGATTATCTTAAATTGTATGATTCAAGATGGGTAAGAAGAGCTTCAAAAAGAATGTAATCAGAAGCAGAATTTCATTTTATTAAGTTTACTTCTTCATTATTTTTCATAGTAACCTTTGGGTAAATGGCAATGTCAAAGTCTCGTTTCCATGGAAGATCAATAAATGCATCTTCATAAGTAGAGATTGTTTTGTAATAAACGTTTCCATCTTTTATGAAGTGAGGGATCCGTTTATTGTCGAAGTTTTCAGCGCCTCGCTGTTTAACCATATCTTCCATAAACCTTAATGTAAAACGTTTAACAATTGGATAATCTTCTTGAAGATCATCTCCATTTGCTCCAATACTTTTTGCAAACTGCCGTAATTGTTTGATTGTATTGCTTTTATAATCCCAATCCGTTGAAATTCGACTTAATAAAAATTCTGCTTGATGTTTTGTTGCTTCTTTAAAAACATCAGAATCGAATAAAGCGGTTTGATTATTCATAAAAGCAAAGCGCGGCGAGGCTTGTCCGATTGCAATGCCAATTCGATTTCCCATTGTATTCCATGCACTGTAACCATATAACTGTGGAAAATCTATTTCTTCAAGGAGCTTTTTAGTAAACAGCGGTTCAGCTGTGAAGGTAGAAGCATCAATAACTGCTGTTGGAATTCCTAAATTTGTTAATGATTTAATTTCATCTATAAATAATTGTACACTATTAACGCGGTCTTTCTCTTTTATAGGAGGGGTGTGAACCATTAACTGAATATTTGCTTTGTCGCGGTTAGTCGTTATTGTTCCTCCTGAAGCGATAATATGACGATTAATATTTTCATCTAACATAATATCTTCATACTCTGGCAAATAATCTTCTCCATGTGTTCCACTGTATGAGATAAAATAGTTTGGCGAAATTTTATAAAACTTACTGCTAAAGCGGCTTAGCAGCACCATGTCAATTTCATCTGTTCCTGGAAAGATGACAGCTCGATCTTCTTCAATACCAAGCTCCGCCAATTTCTGTTGAAGCTGCTCTGACTCGATTCTATGAAAACCATATTCAGCCGCATCGTCTTGAGATAATATGAGATAATCAATTGTCCCCTCATCCAATAAATCAATCATCAGTTTGTTAATTTCATGGTTTCGTTTTCGAGCTTTTTGATAATCCGCAAGCAGTTCAGTTGGAATCAATGTTTCTAATTCTTTTAATCGTTCTCTATCATTTCTTTCATTGAAATGATATACACGATCATAAAGCTGAGCCCATTCACGTACACGACTATAATCTTTCTGAGAATATTTGCTGTTAATGGTAACGGTTAGACGCTGAATGGAATCATACACGTAAATGGGTTTATCAGGGTACGTCTTTTTAAGCTCTTTTATAACTGCTAAATTTTCATATACTTCCTCAAGCGAATGGTTATAAGAGCGCGATGGGACAAGGCCTCCATATGCAAGCATGTCAATTGAAATGATAAATCCGGCTGCTTCATGAGCAAACTGTTTCATCCAATCTTTAATAAGCACAGTGTTTCCTTCTTCATGTAAATCTCCAAGCCAATCATTTGGCGGTGTCATCACAGAAAATCCTGATAATGCCCCGATTTTAACTGGATAGTAAACATTTGCAGGACGGCTGTCGAGCGGAACCATCATCAGCTTGATCGGACGGTTTGCTGGACTAAGTTCTTCAATAAAAATACCATCTTTACTAAACACTTTTTCGCCTAACATAAGAAAGGGTGTTTCTTTGGCCCATTCTTTTCTGACGCGTTTAATGACTTTTTGTTCTTCTGCTGTAAGAGTTTCAAAAGGATGCTGCTGCAAAAACAGATTAAGATCAAGCAGTGAAGCAATCGTTTGATCGGAAATAACAGTCGATTTCGGCAGTTTGCCTACTTCAGGTGACAGAATAGCGGCTGTCTTTGTCGCTGATTGCCATTCAATAGAGGCGCCAAAGAGAGTGCGAATAAAGGAATGCGGCACCATTACTTGTCCATTTTTTATATAGTGTTTCGGCAGGGTGATTCGTTCTCCATTCCACAGAGCTGTTTTGCTGTTAAATGTAAAAGATAGCTGAATGTTTTTATGTGAAATCGTCATTTTTTCTGCATTTTGATCGATCGTAACGTTTGCTCCTAAATGGCTGCTTATCACTTGTAATGGAAGGTATAATGCATTTCCATAAAACTCTGCAAGCCCATCGCTTTTTACATAATAACCATCGATTAATATTTTTACAGGAGGTGTATACGAAACGTTTGGATTTGCGATCGATGAGCTGGATAAACAGCTGATTAACAAAATGATAGATGCCATTATCCCTATTTTCTTCATATGATGTTCCCTCTTTATGTTAAAATTGTTGCTTAAGCCTTATACAGCAGGGTGCTTATTTATAGTAACATAAAGGATGTGTGTAAGCTAAGCACAGAAAGGAGCTGCAAACGGCTGATAGAAAAATAATGATAGTTAAATATTAAATGCTACCTGTTGCACAAAGATAGTTGAGGGCGATAGAATGATATAGAAAAGATAGAGAAAGGTTTAGGGGGAAATCAAAGATTATGCGTAAATGGGTACAGGTTGTTGTGTTGGCAGTAATTATTGGTTTTATTGGTGAAAGTGCAGAAGCAAATCAATCATTTTCTGATATTGGGGATAGTTTTGCGAAAAAGGAAATTGTTTATTTATCTAATCAGGACATTATTAGAGGATTTCCAGACGGCGGTTTCCATCCAAAAGACGGTGTGACAAGAGCAGATGCAGCAGCAATGGTTGTACGGGCATTTAATTATAGTGATACACAGAGGAAAACATATTTCTCTGATGTTCCTGCTAATCATTATGCTTCCGGGGCTATTCAAACCGCTTATGAAAAGGGAATTGTAGCCGGGTATGGAGACAAAACATTTCACCCAAATAAAAAAATTACCAGAGCGGAAATGAGCTACTTATTTGAAAAAGCCTTTCATTTAATAAATACTAGTAATGTAACGTATCGTGATGTACCAAAAAACTCAATGGCTTATTTACCAGTTAACAGGTTAACAACTGCAAGAATTGCCGCTGGTTATCCAGACGGAACATTTCGTCCAACTAATACGATTACAAGAGAAGAGTTTTCCGCTTTCTTAGCACGAGCATTAACAGAAGAATTTCGTTTATCCTCATCTGATCCCAATACAAAGCAGGCATTTGTATCAGTCTCAAACGGGACATTAAATGTGCGTAAAGGGGCTGGGACAAGCTATTCCATTCTTGGTTCATTATCCAATGGAACAGCTGTCACAATTCTTAGCGAAGCGAACGGATGGGCGTATATTCAAGCAGGAACATTAAAAGGGTATGTATCTACATCCTACTTGAAAGATACAAATTCTTCTTCAGGAAAGTTAGCAGGACAAACGATTGTTATTGATGCTGGACATGGCGGACATGATCCGGGGGCAATAAACAACGGCCTTGTTGAAAAAGAAGTAAACTTAGCTGTTGCGTTAAAAGTAGAAAACTATTTAAAAGCAGCAGGGGTAAATGTTGTGATGACACGACAAGATAATAATACGTTCCTTTCATTAGATGAACGTTCAAGCATTGCTCAAAATGTAAACGCAAGTTCATTTATTAGTATTCATTCTAATAATTATTTAAATGGCTCCGCTAGTGGTACAGAAACATACTATTATGCGGCGGCAAGTCAAGTGTCAATAGAAAGCCAAAGATTAGCAGAAGCGATTCAGAAACGATTAGTTGCCGCATTAGGAACGTATGACCGCGGCGTGAAAACTGCTGGATTTTATGTATTAAAAAATAATAGTGTTCCAAGTTCACTCGTGGAACTAGGATTTCTATCAAACAGCGGGGACGCTGCAAAGCTGGCTTCCGATGCAGTGAGAGAAAAAGCTGGACAAGCGATTTATTTAGGAATTAAAGATTATTATGAAAATAAATAATAATAGTAGAAAAAGCGCGGACGATTGTGTTCCGTGCTTTTCTAGTATTCATATACAAACATATGATAAAATTGTAAAATAAAGTAATAGATTAAGAAGCAGGATGAGAGGATGAGAGAATGAAGCGGCGATTGCCTTCCTTTTTATTACTAGTAGTAATGGTGTTTACATGCAGCATGGCGGACTTTTCATTTGCTGCCGAGAATGTTGAGAAAGAGCGATTCATTATTATATATAATGAAGAAATAAATACCGAATTAATTGAAGAGGTTGGTGGAACGGTGTATGAAGAGTTTCACAGTATTGATGCGGCAGCTGCTTTACTACCTCTAAGCGCTGTACCGCTATTAATGAAATTACCAGAAATCAAAGCAATTGAAAAAGATGATAAAGTATCGATTAGTGCTCAAAAGGTTGATTGGGGCATACCGAAGATTGAGGCTTCTCGTGCATGGAAAGATGCTTATAAAGGAAAGGGAATCAAAATTGCTGTGTTAGATACAGGGATTAGCCGCAGTCATAGCGATTTAACCGCAGCTGGCGGTGTGTCTTTTGTCAGCTATACGAATGATTATAATGATGACCACGGCCATGGCTCACATGTAGCCGGTATTATTGGGGCGAAAGATAATGAAATTGGAACAGTGGGAGTTGCTCCTGAAGCTTCTTTGTATGGGGTAAAAGTGTTAAACAGCAGCGGCTCGGGAAATGAATCAGCGATTATTAAAGGCATCGAGTGGGCGATTGAAAAGAAAATGGACATTATAAACTTAAGCTTAGCAACACCGAACTCCTCAACAGCTGTGAAACTAGTCATTGATAAAGCTTATGCTCAAGGAATTTTCATTGTTGCTGCTGCCGGAAACGATTTAACGGATGATGGACAACCATTACCTGTTCAATATCCTGCAAAATACCCAAGTGTTATTGCGGTTGGAGCCATTAATGAGCAAAATAAAAGGGCCTCATTTTCAGCCATTGGACCAGAGCTGTCATTTGCTGCACCCGGTGAATTCATTTATAGTACAGGAATTGGAAATAGCTATTTTACACAAAGCGGCACATCCATGGCCGCACCTTTTGCAGCAGGAGTATTAGCTTTATATAAACAAGCGAATCCTGAGCTTGGAACGAGTCAATTAAGAGCATTATTACAAAAAAATGCAGTTGATTTAGGGGCTGCCGGAAGAGATAAAGAATTTGGATTTGGGCTTATTCATGTTGCTGAAACGATTGATAACAGTGTGATGACAGCATCTGACTTTACTGATATTTTCAGCAGTGCTTGGTATATAAATGAATTAAACGAGCTTACAAAAGCAGGCTATATTAAAGGATACAGTGATCGTACATTTCGTCCAAGTTTACCTATTACTAGAGCTGAAGTTGTCACCTTTCTTGGAAGAATCCTACATCTTAATGATGCACAGCGGAAAACAGCTTTTTCTGATGTAAGAGAATCCTTTTATGCGTCAGGAATGATTCAAAGCAGTTATGAACAGAACATCTCAGCAGGCTATCCGGATGGTTCTTTTCATCCGAACGCCCCGATTACAAGAGGAGAAATTGCTGCATTAGTAAAACGCGCTTTTCAGATTGAAACGAGCAGCAAAGGAAATCCATTTTCTGATTTAAACAAAAGCTATTTTGCATATAATGATATTATTAGTTTAGTAGAACAAAAGCTGTTATCAGGATATCCTGATCAAACGTTCCATCCTTACAGTGCTGCTACAAGAGCGGAGTTTATTGCCATATTAGGAAGAGCATCCAGCATATCAAATTAAAAAATAAGCGGTCCTCTCAGCTGAGAGGACCGCTTATTTTTTTAGTTTGCGTTCATTGCGCGATGCAAAAATACGCTGAATTCTGCTCGTGATGTATCATTTGTTGGACGGTATGTATGATCTGCATAACCGACTGTAATATTGTTTGCAACTAAGCTTTGAATATCATAATATGCCCAGCTATTTTGAGCAACATCCTTAAAGTTTACGGCAGCATTTTCATTGTTTGCTAACTGAAATGCTCTTACTAGTACGGCAGCAATTTCATCTCTTGTCATTTCTGTATCTGGCTTAAATGTGCCATTTTCATAACCTGAAAGAATGCCAGCTTGTGTAGCAGCGTGAATCGCACCAGCCGCCCAATGATTTGGTGACACATCATTATAGTTTACTTGACTTCCTTTTGATTTATCTAGGTTAAGCACTGATGAAACCACGCCAGCCACTTCTGCACGTGTAATCGCTTGTTCTGGTTTAAATAAACTATGTGGATAGCCGTTAATGATACTGCTTGTTCCTAACGCACGAATTTCATCAATTGCCCAGTAGTTGGAAGCCACATCATGATACTGACCTGCAGGTAAATCTGGAAGTGGTTTTGGCTTTGGAGCCGGTTTTGCTTCTTCTTTTGGCGCTTCTTGTACTTTTGCTTCATCTTTTAAAATTCGTTTTGCTCCAATATAACGCGGTCCCCAGTAATAAGGATTATTTACAGATGAAATTGTAATTCCTTTTGAAGAAGAGGCATGAATAAATTTTCCGCTGCCAACATAAATGCCGGCATGTGATGGTCCAGCTTTGTATGTTTCAAAAAAGACAAGGTCACCAGGCTCAAGTTCTGATTGAGAAACAGATGTTCCAAGCGGATAAATTGAGCTTACTGTTCTTGGAAGGTCTACACCATGTTTTTCAAATACATAATTTAAAAATCCTGAGCAGTCAAACCCGCTCGGCGTTGTGCCGCCCCATTTATATGGTACTCCTATGTATTGTTTAGCTGTTGAAATAATATCGTCTCTTACACTAGCACTCGCATAACTGTTCGGAAAACTTACTACACATAAAGCTAAAGTCAACACCAGCATTAAAACTTTTCGCACTTGTTCCACCCCTAAAGTTATTTGAAAGTATATGTCAAATTTTGTTATGTTTTCTCTATCTTTGTCATTTGATGACTCAACACCTACTAGTCTAGCATAGTTAAAAGGGCGATTACATTACAGTTATGTAACAAGCTTAACAATTTTGAGGACGCTTTCACCTTTTTTGTAATAAAGTTTCCAAAAAAATAGTTAAATTGTAATTTATTTGTATTAGGTCATTCCAGTTAAAACGAATAAATGCGTCTGACTATTATATGGAAGCCAGTTAATTAATAGGATTAAAAGCTATTAACATCTAAAGTTGTCGATTGATTCGGCGGCTTTTTTATTTTATCCAAACAGATGAAAAGAGTTACTATACTAGTGATTTTTAACTAAAAAGTATATATTATGGGAATAATGGAACGAATCCAACATTAACGAACGGGAAAATTTAGGAAGATCCAATCCTTATTAATGAAAGTTCAGTTTTAAAAGCGATTAAAGTATTTAATGAAAAGACGAGCAGTATAGCTTCATATGTTTACAGGTTAAAATCTGATTCAAGCGCTTTTTTCCCAGATGCAGAAGGTCACTAGGCTCAAAAAGAACTCTATTATTTAGCGGATAATGGCTTGTTATCAGGCTATCGTGACGGAGCAGTTGGCGCAAATAAAAAGATTGTCCGCGCTGAAGCGGCAGCGATTATCGCAAGAGAGCTCGGGCTTTCAGAAGGGGCAGCGGCTTCATTTAACGATGTGTCAAAAAGCCACTGGGCTTCAAAAGTAATTGCCGCGACAAATAAAGCTGGGATCATGGGAGGGTTATGCCGGAAATATTTTTAAACCAGATGCGCCGTTAACGTGTGAAGAAATGGCATCGATTCTTGTTCGAGCATATGAGCTTTCTGGAAAAGCATCTGTTTCATTTATAGATGTGAAGAGCAGCAGCTGGTCTTATAAACCGATTCAAGCACTTGTCGCAAATAAGATTACAGCAGGCTACCTAGATGGAACATTTCGTCCACAAAGCAATATTACAAGAGCAGAATTTTCAGTACTGTTAGCACGTGTGATTAATGAAAATTTAAAACTGCATTAAAAAAGAACGGGACTGTCTCAAAAGCATAGAGACAGCCTCGTTTTTTGTCAAAAAAAGTTATAGGTATGTTCTCCTAATCTTTTAAAAACGATTAACAGACTAATAGAATTAATGCTAGAATAACGTTAGAAATTAGTAGGGAGAGTGAGAGAGATTGTGAGATGTCTCGTAGGAATGATCAGTATGATCGCAGTATTTTTTACTTTTACTGCAGTCGGATTTGCCTCAGATATTGAGAATCATTGGGCAAAAGAAGATATTTTAGAATTAAATAAGCGGGGAATTATTGCTGGGGTCGGAAATGACAATTATGCACCAGATGTCCCGGTCACACGCGGACAATTTGTCGCATTTTTAAACCGCTCCTTGGAACTTTCAGATGTCGAGGAAGTACCGCCTTTTTCTGATGTTCCGCCAGAACACCTCTTTTTTGAAGATGTTCAAAAAGCAGTAGCAGCTAATTTAATCAGCGGCTATGAAGATGGGACATTTAAGCCGGAAAGAAAGATTACGAGAGAAGAAATGGCGATTCTGCTTGATCGTGCTTTAAACAGCAAAGGAATTGTAACAGAAGGAGAGCCGCTGCCATTCTCAGATAAAGATCAAATTAATTCCACTTATATTGAACCATTGGAACGAATTTATTCATTAAACTTAATTCAAGGTTATAACAATAAATTTGATCCAAAAGGAAACGCAACGCGTGCTGATGCCGCAGCCGTGATTTTAGGGATGCTTAAAGTGATTGAAACACCAGCAAGTGCTGATTACAAAGTCGCTTCTATTAACAGCGATGGTTCATTAAAAGAATTAAAAAGTTATGAAACATATGCTGATGCCGCAGCAAATGCAGGCAGCGACCAAGTAGTTGTATACGGGAATAAAATCGTTTGGATGAAGTCAGGAATTGTGACGACAAATGGTTATACAGTGCTTTATACAAGTCCATCTGTTTCCTCTTCTCCTAAAACATACGTTGCAACAGGTACAGAGTTAAACTATCTTGACACAGGTGAAGAGTTTGTAAAAGTTGAAATTGCCAATGCGCAAGGATATGTGCAAAAAGAAAAAATAACCCTTGTGCCAACAAAAATGATCAAAGAACGCTCCTATTATTATGTTTCCAACAATGCGCTTTATCATAAAATTTACAGTCCGATTACTGCGTCATATGTGGGAACGTATTTATACGGAAAAGCACCAATGTTTATGAAAGAGGGCGAGCGTTATTACAGCTGGAATGGTTCAACATTTACAAACAGTGTTGGCTCACAAGTTGGCGAAGCGTATCAATATTTTAATATGATGCCTCTTTATACAAAAACAAGCTATACGGCAGAACAGCTGAACAGCTTTGTGAAAAGTCAGAATCCGAACAGTCCGCTTGCCGAAATGGGACATGCTTTTAAAAAGGCGGAAAGCGACTATGGCATTAACGCTCTTTATTTCTTAGTACATGCGATTCATGAAAGCAGCTGGGGAACGAGTAAAATTGCCGTTGATAAAAACAATTTATTTGGATTAGGTGCCGTTGACAGCAATCCATATGAAAATGCTTATACGTTTGAAAGTTTAGAAGAAGGTATTTATGAAGCGGCAAAAACATATATTGTTGCTCAATATTTTAACACTGGAAATTGGAGATACAATGGCGCACTATTAGGAAACAAAGGCATTGGTATGAATGTCCGCTATGCGTCTGATCCATATTGGGGACAAAAGATTGCCGGAATTATGTATCGTGCGGATCAATATTTAAAAGGTGGAGAAGTTAATCGTTATTCACTTGCAGTTTCGCTAGTGCCGGATCTTAACGTTCGCACAGAACCAAACGTTTCCAGTACAACAAAAGCATTTGCACTGCCTTATCCAGGCGTAAGTGTGCTTGTTTTAAATGAAGTATCGCAAAAAGACGGCGTTTGGTATGAAGTGGCTGCAATGAATATTAACGGCTATAATTTTGAGAAAAACTATGTGTACAGCAATGGCTCATACGGAACATTGGTAAAAGCAGTTCCGGTCGTAAAATAAAAAAAGAAAACGAACTATTAAAGTACATGGTAAAGGGAATGCAGCATCTTTTTGTTGCATTCCCTTTGTGTTATATTTGATATGTTTGTATGAAATTTAAATTTAAATGATAAGAGGTAGAGAAAAATGTCTTTTCGTAAAGTATCGATTTTAGGCGTTGATTTTGTAAATACAACAATGCGGGACATGCTCGCTTGTTTAAAAAGTCACTTATTAAAAGAAGAAAAAACATTTGTCGTCACGGCAAATCCTGAAATAGTTATGTTTGCAGAAAAAGATTCCGATTATAAACAGCTCTTAAAAAAAGCTACTTATATTACACCTGATGGCATTGGTGTTGTAAAGGCGGCAAAAATGCTGAACGAGCCGATGACAGAACGCGTCACAGGTTATGATATGCTCCGCGGTTTATTACAAATTGCAAATGATGAAGCGTTAAAAGTATATATGGTTGGCGCAAAACCTGAAGTACTTGAAAAAGCGGTATCCAATGTCAAAAACGAATATCCAAATGTAAACATTGTTGGGTTCCATGACGGTTATTTTAACGAAGAACAAAGCAAAGAAATTGCTAAAGAGATTGCAGAAAAAGAGCCAGACCTCGTGTTTGTAGCACTTGGATTTCCAAGACAGGAACAGTGGATTGCAAGTTATTATGATATGTATAAAAAAGGAATTTTTATGGGTGTAGGCGGAAGCTTTGACGTTCTTGCAGGCGAAGTGAAGCGTGCGCCTGTTATTTGGCAAAAATTAAATGTCGAGTGGCTCTATCGTTTAGTTAAACAGCCATCTCGTTGGCGGAGAATGCTCGTTCTTCCATTATTTATGCTCGAAGTGAAAAAACGTAAAAACGAAGGCAGTGAAGGGTAAGATGGCACAGTCATTTATAAAAGGAACGCTTATTTTAACACTTGCAACACTTATTTCAAAAGTGTTGGGCAGTATTTTTCGAATTCCGCTTCAAAATATTGCCGGTGATGAAGTGTTAGGAATTTTCAGCCTTGTGTATCCAGTTTATATGACAGCACTCATTCTTTCGGTTGCCGGTATTCCAATTGCAATTTCAAAATTAATTTCTGAAGCACGTGCAGAAAAAAATGAAGAAAATGTGCGCAGTATTTTTCTAACGGCATCCATTTTAGCTTTTTCCTTCGGTGTGCTCGGCTTTGGATTCATTTACGCGTTTGCAGCACCGCTCGCTGAACTGCTTGGCGGTCAAAGCACTAAATATTCACTTATTCTCGTATCGGCAACACTGTTAGTGGCGCCTTATATGGCTGTTTACCGCGGCTTTTTTCAAGGTCATAACAACATGCAGCCAACCGCCATTTCACAAGTAATTGAGCAGTTTGTACGCGTTGGATTAATGATTGTGATTGCGATTTATTTAGTATCAAAGTCAAGTTCATCCGAACAAATTGCCGCATGGATTATGGTTGGTTCTATTATTGGCGCACTGAGCTCGCTTGTTTATTTACGGACGCTTTTCTCACGTTCGCCTGTAAAACCAAAAGGAAAAGGATCTTATAATTTTACTGCTTTTAAATTTTGGTCAGCACGCATTTTAAAGCTGTCGATCCCGATTTGTATCGGGGCTTTAACGATGGCATTAATTAATTTAGTTGATTCGGTTACCATTCCTTTTTCTTTAAAGCTTGCAGGTTTTAAAGAAACAGAGGTCGGGTATTTGTATGGCATATACGGTCGAGGATTGTCGCTTGTTCAAATTGCGACCGTTTTTTCAACATCGTTAGTATTGCCATTAATTCCGTTAATTACATCGATGATGGCCAAAAAAAATGAAGCAGAAGCGAAAACAATAATAGAGCGCTCTTTTAAAATGACACATTTCATTTCATGGCCGGCAGCAGTCGGAATGCTTGTGTTAACACTGCCGCTTAACCTAGCGCTATTTACGAATTTTGAGGGAAGTGATGTGCTCGCTGTTACCGTATTTAGTTCTGTTTTTATGTCACTCGCCGTTTTAGGAACAGGAATCCTGCAGGGAATAAATAAATCTGTTTTCGCTGCTGTTATTATTGTAGTTGGCGGTATTTTAAAAGTAGTGTTAAACTTTGTGCTTGTTGCTTATTACGGATTAATTGGTGCTGCTGTTTCAACATTAATTGTTTATTTCATGATTGTCCTTCTTAATGCGCAGGCTATAAAGAAGGAGATTCCATTTCGCAGTCTTACAAAGGAATGGTCTGTCTTCTTTGGCGGAAGTATTGTCATGGGCATTATTCTTGTGCTGCCGTTTTATTGGTTAGCTGTTAAAGAATGGACAAGGCTGTTTGCGCTGGTTTACAGCGGGCTTGCAGCTGTTATTGGAGCAATGGTTTATGTAGTATTTGTCGTTGTGCTAAAAGGTTTGTCTCGTCAAGAACTTTCATCGTTCCCGCTAATAGGAAAATTTTTTAAGAGAGAACGTTTATAGAACGACTATTTTTACAGAAAATAACATAAAAAAACAAAAAATAGTCGAAAATTCTTTTATCTGAATTGAAAATTGTGTGGTATAATTTTTTGAGTGTAAAAGATAATTTTGCTGCACATGATTGTATAAAAATTTTAAAGTACTGGGAGTGTCAAAATGGAATATGTAACATTGCTTTTATGTTTTATTTCAGCAGTGCTTTTGACACCAATTGTAAAAAAGCTTGCTTTTAAAATTGGTGCAACTGATAAACCTGATCCAAGAAAAGTTCATCAAAAAATTATGCCTCGATTAGGCGGTTTGGCAATATATATTAGTACGTTAATTGGATTTGCGGTTCTGCAGCCGGAAAGTCCATATTTAATTCCAATTTTAATTGGAAGCTTTATCATTATTGTAACTGGTGTAGCGGATGATATCTTACAGCTTTCTCCAAAAGTCAAGCTTTTTGGACAAGTATTAGCGGCTGCTGTCGTTATTTATGGTGGTGTTGAAGTTCAATTTATTAATTTACCGTTTAACACGCAGCTTAATTTAGGGATTTTTGGAATTCCATTAACAATGCTTTGGATTATTGGAATTACAAATGCCATTAATCTTATTGACGGTCTTGACGGATTAGCAGCTGGGGTATCATCCATTGTGCTTATGACTGTTTCGGTTATGGCGATTATTAATGGAAATGAATTTGTGTTTGCGATGGGATGTATTTTATTAGGAAGTACGCTAGGATTTCTTATTTTTAACTTCCATCCTGCCAAAATCTTTATGGGTGATACAGGAGCACTGTTCCTCGGTTTTATGATTTCGGTAACATCGCTGCTTGGTTTTAAGAACATTACGTTATTCTCTCTAGTCGTTCCGGTAATTATGCTTGGTGTACCAATTTCAGACACATTCTTTGCGATCATTCGCCGTTTTGTGAATAAGAAACCATTGTCGGCGCCTGATAAATCACACCTTCATCATTGCTTGTTAAGATTAGGGTTTTCACACCAAAAGACAGTATTAATTATTTATGCAATGAGTGCCATCTTCGGTGCAGCAGCCATGCTGTTTTCAATGACAACATTATGGGGATCCGTTTTTATTATTACAGTCCTGCTGTTCCTTATTGAATTAACAGTAGAAATGATTGGACTCGTGGATGCGAACTATCGTCCAATGTTAAAATTTATTCGCCGAATTTCAAATGTAAAAAAAGCTTCTTAAAAATATAAAGGGCGTTTGGGGCATCAGTATGTTTATGCTGATGCCATTTTTCTGTTAAAATCTAGAGAGAATGATATGTGGAAGGATGGTCGTTTTGAAAAAGAGCTTAATCGTACTGCTGCTTATTTCATTTGTACTTACTGTTCCGTTAATTAGTGAACGCGTAAAAACAGAATGGCAAAATAATACGTATGAAATTACTGTTCCCTATGAGGAAGCGGAAGCTTTAATGAACGAGGGACTTAATAAAGATAACGTGTTTACATCATTAAAAGAAGCAGGTGTTCAATCATTAAGTTTAACCCCAGAAACATTGTGGACTTTACAGGAAAAGGGAGTCCTGCTTTTAAGTTCTAAAAAAGACATTCGGATGTTTTTTGCGCTAACAGGAGAAAATATTGATCCAAACAGTTTTCCAGAAGAAGAGGGCGTGTTTTTTCAAGTGGTTGATGAGCAGCATCCTCTGTTAGAAAATGTCTATAAAATTTTCGGTGAACAGCTAACAGAAATTCAAACAAAGCAGACAACGCTTTATTTTGTTGAAGAAGGCGAAGGAAGTATTATTAATAAACCGCTTGGCTTTGATCCAACTTCTTTAAATACGATTAAAGACTACGGCTTTATGCTTGTAGCGAGAATAAGCAATGACATTGATTCATCTAATCAATTTATTGTAGAAGAGGAAATGTTAAACTTTCCGCCATTTGCTAATAAAATTTTGTTCACTGGAGAAGAAGTGCTTGGATTTGATTCCGAAAAACTTCGTGATATGAGAGAAGTTATTCAAAATGCGGAGAAATTTAAAAACAGCGGCTATTCATTTTTAATGATTGAATTTGCCAATCAAAAAGGTGATTTGTCCTTTGCCCATACAATGGATGAGAACATTATTCGTCTTTTTAGTACAGATGCAGACAACAGCAGTTCAAACCAGGAAAAATTGATTCGTGCGGTAAAAGAACGGAACATTCGAAATTTATATATTCACATTTACGATATGCAGAGTAGTATAGGTGATTTAGATGAAGCTAAGGGAATTTTAAAGGATAGTAGTACATTTATTTCAAATGTAAAGAACGAAATGCCAAGTACTTTTCATTTAGGCAATGCTGAACCATTTGCAGCAATGAAGGATTATAGCTGGGCACGAATTGCAGCGATTGTCGGTGTTATTGCGTTCATTGGTTTAGCAACCCAAGCATTAATGCCAAAGCTTGCTTTACCAGCTGTCCTGCTTCTTAGTATGGCGGCGGCAGGATTATATATTGTAAGTTTTAGTTTATTAATGAAAGGATTCGCATTGGCGGTAAGCTTGACAGCTGCTGTTTATGCTGTTTTATCGGCACGAAACATTCAACAAAAATGGTCAAGCCTTTTTCTTCATTATATAAAGGCAGCAGGCATTGCGTTATTAGGTGCATGGTTTATTTCCGCTCTTCTTTATGGAAATGACTTTTTAGTAAAAATTGATGAATTTAGAGGGGTAAAGCTTCTCTATGTTCTGCCAATTGTGGTGACAGCTTTATATGTCGTAATCCCGTTTTTTAAAGCAGATCAGATAGAAACACTTGTCTTAGCGCTTTATCGCAAAACTGTTAAATATGGTCATTTATTTTTGATCGGATTAATCGGTGTGGTGCTTTATTATTATGTAAGTCGTTCAGGAAATGATGCCGTTGTGAGCGGATTAGAACTTCAAATTCGCCAAACGCTTGAAAACATTCTTTATGTGCGCCCGAGAACGAAAGAATTTTTAATTGGTTTTCCGCTTTTTGTAGTGGCGCTCTATGTATCAGCAAAAACTAAAAACGGACGTCTTTTATTCATTCCAAGTGTGATTGGCTTTCTATCGCTCGTTAATACCTTTACACATCTGCATATTCCGCTGTATGTTTCGCTGCTGCGCTCTTTTTACAGCTTGTTCTTTGGCTTTATTATCGGAGCGGTCCTGATTGTTCTTTATAAGCGGCTTTCAAAATATGCGGAAAAAGCGATTGTGAGGTGGAAAGAATGAGAGTTGTTTTATCAGGGTATTATGGCTTTAATAATGTTGGAGATGAAGCGATTTTATACTCAATCATTGCTTCATTAAAAAAACAGCATCCAGCGATTGAAATTGTCGTCCTATCAAATGACCCCGCTTATACGGAAAAAACGTATCGTGTCAAAGCGGTCAATCGTTGGAAAATACCAGAAATAATGAAGACGTTAAAAAATGCCGATGGGTTGATTAGCGGGGGCGGCAGTTTGCTCCAGGATAAAACAGGTCGAAAAACGATTCCATATTATTTAGGAATTATGATGATGGCAGTCATTTTACGAAAACCCTTTTTTATTTATGCACAAGGAATTGGCCCTGTCGCTATCCCATATCATAAACGCTTTATCAAACATGTGCTTTCAAAAGCGGCGTTTATTAGTGTGCGTGATAAAGATTCTAAAAAATTGTTAGAAGAGATCGGCATTAAGAAGCCAATTGAATTAGTGCCTGATCCGGTCCTTGGTATTGATGTAATAGACGAAGAAAACAACTGGTTTACAAAACAAAACTTTCAAGGGAATGTGATTAGTGTATCGGTACGTGATTGGCCGAGTGAGCAAAATTATTTGCAAAAAATCGCGGGAGCGTTAGATCGCTGTGTACAAGCTGGCAGTGAAGTTGTCTTTATTCCGATGCACGGTGAACATGATGATATAACCTCAAAAAGAGCGGCTGAAATGATGAAGGAAAAAAGTGTGATTGCTCCTTATGATGCTGAAATTCATGAGAAAGTTGCTTTTATTGGAGCATCTGATCTATTAGTTGGAATGAGGCTGCACGCTCTTATTTTTGCAGCGGTCACTCATACACCTTTTGTTGCGCTTTCATATGATCCAAAAATTGATTCTTTTGCTGAAATGGCTGAACAGCCGCAAATTGGACATGTTGACGATGAGTGGCAGGAAGAAGAGCTTTTCAATATGCTGTCCCTGCAGTTACGAGAAAAAGTAAAAGAAGAAACAAAGCTGAAGTTTTTCACAAGCAGACTAAAACTGGAGACGTCTGAACTTGCTCAAAAAGTGGTCCAAGCTTTAAAAAAATAAGATAAAAAAGGATTCTTTTACAAAAAGAATCCTTTTTTTTGTATGTATCTTATTAGATATATGTATTATAATGGAAGCTGTGTGTAAAATGTGAAAAGATGTAAGGGGAAATGATAGTGACTAACAAACTATATTATTTACTATTACTTGTTTGTCTAACAATCGCAGTATTAAATAGTACTTCTGTGTTAGCTACAAACACCACTCAAGTTTCCGTTAATGGTAATATCATAGATTTTGATGCAGCACCTATTAAAAAGTCTGAGGAAAATCTGCTTGTGCCGCTTCGGAAAATTTCAGAAGAGATCGGGGCAGCAGCAGCTTGGAATCATACTGAAAAACAGGTGACTCTTTTAAAAGACAGAGTTATTGTGACCTTAACAATTGGTGAAGAGTATGCTGTTGTAAATGGGTAAAAATGCCATTAATAGAGAAGGCCGTTCTTATAGAGAACCGCACATTGGTGCCTGCGCCATTTATAACAAAAGTTTTTAATGTTACGATGAATTGGGATAAAGAAGAAGATCAGTTAAACTATGAATCTAGCTTTACTATTCCTGTATTAATGTATCATCATTTTATGAAGGGCGAAGCTAGTTCCATTATTACCGATCCGGAAGTGTTTAAAGAGCAGTTATCTTATTTAAAAGAACAAGGTTATACAACGATTATGGATCATGATTTATTAGCATATTTGACGGAAGGAATCCTTCTTCCAGAAAAGCCTCTTTTAATCACAATGGATGATGGGTATACAAGCAACTACACAGCAGCATTCCCGATTTTAAAAGAATTAAACATGAAGGCAACCATTTATGTTGTTGTCAATACAGTTGGAAAGCTGCTTGATAAATATCCGCATTTTACGTGGGAGGAAGCGAAAGAAATGTATGATTCTGGTCTTGTAGAAATTCAAAGTCATACATTTGATTCCCATAAAAAAGCGAAAGTAGATGGCGTAATGAAGCCGCTTCTTGTTTCACCGATACCACATGGCGAAAAGCTTGAAACAGAAAAGGAATATAAAGAGCGTGTTTACAATGATTTGTCGCAATCAAAACAGTTGATTGAACAACATGTGGGCAATAAGGTTGTCACATTATCGTTTCCATACGGTGTTTCCAATGAAACAGCTGTTGAGTTAGGCAAAAAAGCAGGTTATGAAGTGATGATGACGATTGCGCCAGGACTAAATCATAAAGAAGCAAACCGCTTTCAGCTTCTAAGAATTAATGTAGATGGCCATGACAGTGGAAAAGACATTGAAGAACATATTTCACAGTTTGTAAACTAAACAAAAGAGAGGTTGACTAGAAGTCAACCTCTCTTTTGTTATTAGATAAGAAAGAAAGTTTTGGTGTCCAGCTCCAGCGCCTACCCCCTCGAGTCAAATAACCTTACACTGTAAAGGCGCTTTTCTTATTAGCGGTTTGGCAGGTTGTCAAGATAAGAATCTGAAAGAGATTCGAGTTTTAAAATACGCTCATAATCTCCTTTATAGCTTGAGAAGTCTGCTATTTTTTCGTATGTGTCAGTTTGATAAGCATTTCCATCTTCAAATCCTTTTTCCGGTTTAAAGAAAATATCTTTGTTAATAAAGGAGCCGACCGGTAAATAATAGCGGGCACCGATTAAGTTTTCTTCATAGTTGACTAAATCTTGTCCAAAATGAATGTAGTTATTTAACGAAACACCGAGTAAGTTTGCGGCTGTTGGCATCATATCAAGCTGCCCGCCGATTGTTTCAAATACTTGTCCATCTGTTTTTCCAGGCACTGTAATCAGTAAAGGGATGTTAAAGCGATCCAACAAGTTGTATTCACGACCAACAAGTTCACTGGCGAGCTTTTTATCTTTTTCACTCATTGTACTGTCCTGCAGTCCAAAATGGTCGCCGTAAACAAGCAGAACGGTTTTTTCCCATAAGCCTTTTTCCTTTAAATCATTGACAAGTGATTGAAGCGCTAAATCAGAGTAGCTCATGGAGCGAATATAATCACCAACAAGTGTATTTTTAAATCTTGCTGGAAGATCAATGACATTTTTTGATTCAGGAATTTTAAATGGATGGTGGCTTGTTACGCCAATTAAATGACTGTAAACTTTTTCACCTTGTGCATCTTTTTCTGCGATAACTTCTACCGCTTTTTTAAATAGGACTTCATCTGAAACACCAAAACCAATCATATCTTCATTTCCGAGAAACTTCTCGTCATAATAAGCATCAAACCCTAAGGCAGGATATAACTCGTCACGGTTCCAAAATTCTACTTCATCAGCATGGAAAGTTAAGCTTGTATAACCTTGTTCTTTTAAAAGCTTTGGTAAACTCGGAATAGCCTTTTTTCCATATTTTTCAGATGTTGGTGTATAGGCATCCGGAAATAAAGCCGTATTCATAATAAATTCTGCGTCCGATGTGTTTCCGCCGCCAACTTGCTGATAAACGTTTGGAAAATAGAAACTTTCTTTTAATAGCTCGTTCATAAACGGTGTAACTTCTTTTCCTTCAATTTCTAAGCCGATTGGAAACTCCTGCATTGCTTCAAATTGAACAGCAACTAAGTGATAATCATCGGCAATGCCGAAATACTTTCTCTGTTCCGGTGAAAGAGGTTCAATTCCTTTTAAGCGATAAATTTCCTCTTGAAGCTCTTTTTCTGCGACAATATCTGCGAGCGGCTTTGCTTTTTCAGCGCCAGAGTAGAATTCTACAACTTGATAATTTAAAAGTCCTTGACCTTCTGCGGCCACGACTGTATTTGAGATAAATTCATCTTTGTGAAGCATAAAATTTCCAAAAGATAGGGCAAGGGAAAGAGCCAGAATAGGTGTTAACACTTTTTTCTGAAACGGTAATGAAGAAATTTATAATAAAATAACGGAAAACCGGGAACTTCAGAAAAAAGAAGGTTTTTATATAACAGCATTTATGCTTGAAAAATTCATACAAGAATGAACTTCCCCTCCTTATCGTTTTCACGCTTAAAGAAGAGTTACTCTGGACATCCTTGATAGAAAAAATGGTTGACTCGCAGTCTACGAGTCAACTATTTTTCATTAATCTAGTGCAAGATGTTCTTTAAATGTTTGCGAGATTTCTTCAACAGATTCCTCATTTGGCTGATAATAGTAGGCACCGTTTAGCCATAGGTCTTGTCCCTCCAACATAAACGATTCAATGTCTTGAAGAGAACCAGAATGTTTACTTAATGCAACAATGTTTCCTAATGAAAAGTTTGTTAAAATATTTTCACCAAAATGATCAATGATTTCATCATATTTTGGAAGAGCTGTAATAGAGATGCTTTTACTTACAATTGCTTTAATAACTTCCTGTTGACGAGCGCCCCGGTAAATATCACTATCTTTACGATAGCGTGAAAATGCAAGAGCTTCTTCGCCATTTAATGTTTGAATACCAGGCTTAAGTGTAATCGCCCCTTGGTTATCTTGGCTGTCCTGTTCTGTTATTTCAAATGGTACATCTACTTCAATGCCGCCCAATGTATCTACAATATCGATAAATGCATTAAAATTAAGTGTTACATAGTAATCAACCGGAATATCGAACATTTCTTCAACGGTCGCAACAGTCATATCAATTCCCCCAAATGCATGGGCATGGTTAATGCGATCGTTAAAGCCCTTTCCAACAATTTCTATACGTGAATCACGCGGAATGCTGACCATTTTAACTGATTCTTTGTCTTTATTAAAGGTTGCTAAAATAAGAGCATCCGTTCGGCTGTGATCTTCACTTAAATTTCGTTCCTCAACACGTGTTTTACTCGAATCAATCCCAACAAATAATACTGAAAAATTATCTTTGCTCGGATCGACCGGTGCAATTCTTCTTGCTGACTTTTCGCCGCGTTCTAACTCCTGATTTGCATCTGAGGTGGCATTTGCAAACTTATATGCAAGGTATCCGCCATAGCTTAAAGATCCAATCCCAACTAGTAAAAGCACTGCAATGATGTAGGAGAAAAAACGCTTTTTTCTCTTGTTTTTTCTTACTTGTGTCCGACGCATTCGTGTGGTCTCCTTTAAATTAAACTATCCTTATTTATCTTTTTCACTTGTTTAAAAAAGATAAACTGTTATCGTTAAGGTTTTTATAATGAAAGCTCTTCTTCTAAATATTCAACGGCCCCTTCTTTAATGGAAGCTTGTCCGTTTGTTAATTCAATCATCCAATTTCGGAAATGTTCCTCCTCACCGCTGTTTGCATATGTTTCAAAAGTTACCTGCTCTAAATAATGGATTTCTTTCATTATATAGTTCGAATGGCGGAGCTCGTTTTCGACCTTACCTAAAAGTGTGTAATCGACTGTTGTATGCATGAGACGCATCAATTTTCGCTCAACAACTCCTGCTGCATTAATTCCTTCAGTTGTTGCTTTGCCATAAGCGCGAATTAAGCCACCGGCCCCAAGCTTTATTCCGCCAAAATAACGTGTCACAACAACAACAGTATCTTTTAGATTGCGCTTTTTCAGCACTTCAAGCATCGGAACACCGGCAGTACCGCTCGGTTCTCCATCATCGTTTGCTTTTTGGATTTCATCTTTTTCACCAATCATATATGCAGAGCAGTTGTGATTAGCATTATAGTGCTGTTTTTTTATTTTTTGAATAAATTGCTGTGCTTCTTCCTCAGTGGATACCCGCGTTACATAGGCAATAAAGCGAGATTTTTGAATCACAATCTCATGTTCTTTAAATTCTTTTACTGTATAGTAAGATGCTAGCACCCTTGTACTCCTCCTAAAAAACATCGTTATTATTTTTATTAACTACTATGCCTATTATAGTAGGCATAGTAAATTCCTTCAATTTGTTTTCGTTCAAAAGTCATAAAGAAATAAATTTCCTCGAAGTACTATAGTTGCAAAGACAAATAGTATAAAATAGAAGTGGAGTTACAAAAAAAGGAATTATAATGGCAGATTTTATAAAAAATACAACTAGATTAAAAGACTATAAATAAGGGTAACGTATTTTATTACTTGCTGCATGGATAGTAGTAGAAAATACATAATAGCTGCTTCAGTGTAAAGAATTGTTTTAGAAAAAATAAGAGCCATTCTATTTTTTTAGTGGAGGAGGATTACAATGAAAGGGTTAAGTGAAAAAAATAAGATTGTTTTAATTGACGATCATCGCTTGTTTCGTGAAGGAATGAAGCGCATTTTAGAAATGGAAGGGCAATTTGAAGTCGTTGCTGAAGCTGGTGATGGTGCAGATGCTTTAAAGCTTGTTCAAAACTATTCCCCGCATATTGTATTAATGGATATCAATATGCCGAGCATGAATGGGGTTGAAACAGCAAAGAAGCTTTCGGATGAGTATTCTCATATAAAAGTAATCATGATGTCAATTCATGATGATGAGTCATTTGTCACTCATGCCGTAAAAGCAGGAGCCTCGGGCTATTTATTAAAAGAGATGGACACTGATTCATTAATTGAGGCAGTAAGAGTAGTGGCAGAAGGCGGCGCTTATATTCATCCAAAAGTAATGAATAAACTTGTTACTGAATATCGCCGTTTAGCAGCAGTAGGTGTAAGTACGTCATCTGATTTTGTCGGGATTGGAGATATTGAATATCGTAAACCGCTTCATTTGTTAACGCGCCGTGAATGCGAAGTGCTTCAACTTTTAGCAGATGGCAGAAGCAACCGCAGTATTGGTGAACAGCTTTATATAAGTGAAAAAACAGTAAAAAATCATGTTTCAAATATTTTACAAAAAATGAATGTAAATGATCGCACGCAAGCAGTTGTAGAAGCGATTAAAAATGGTTGGGTTAAAGTAAGATAGTTTTCTTCAATTCTAGCTAAAGCGCCCGATGCTGCACGGCTTTTCGCTTGAGGGCGCCTCAGCATTTGAAAAAATCGATGGAGGTAAAAAATGAGATTTGCTTCCTTTTCGTTTAACAATAATCAGCTGCTGTGCCCAGAGCCTCTTGCCGGGCAGTACAACTTACAATCTCCCTCGTTTATATCAATTAGTCAGCTTTCTTCGCTTGAAATTCCACCTCTTAATGAACACTATCATTATTCAACCGAACTTCAGCATTACCTGCAGGGAAAACTTCTTTTACTAGACGAACTTCCCTTTTCACTTGAACTTATTCACGAGCATTATGTAAATGGTTATGTAGGGTATGAAAAAGCGATTGTGAAAAACAAACAGAGTTATAGATGTGAACGCTGTGGAAATACTATTCAGCGTCTGTTTGCTTCCTTTTCTTGTGCCCGCTGTCAAAGTGAGTGTATCTACTGTCGGAAGTGTATTGTGATGGGAAAAGCGAGTCAATGCACACCATTAGTGAGCTGGCGGGGTCCAACAAAGATAAATGAGCCGCTGAATGAACCTTTAAAATGGGATGGGTTCCTTTCAAAAGGACAGCAGATTGCTTCAGATGAAGTTATAAAAGCTGTTGAACAGCAGTCGGAGCTTCTTATTTGGGCTGTATGTGGAGCCGGAAAAACAGAAGTGTTATTTCAAGGTTTAAAAAGGGTCTTTGAAATGGGCAAGCGGGTGTGCATCGCCGCCCCGCGCACCGATGTTGTATTAGAACTGTTTCCCCGCTTGAAAAAAGTATTTCCAGAGATTTCACTTTCTGCCTTATATGGGGGAAGTGATACGAAAGAACAAAATGCAAGTCTTGTAATTTCTACAACCCATCAGCTCCTGCGCTGTTACAATTGGTTTGATGTACTTGTGATTGATGAAGTGGATGCATTTCCTTATTCGATTGATCCGATGCTGTCATTTGCGGCTCAGCGCGCTGCGAAAAACTCAGCAGCAATTATTTATTTAACAGCTACTCCAATCCTTCTTTACAGCGGCAAGCTGCTTCGAACAAACTTCCTTATGTGAAAATTCCTATTCGTTATCATGGCTGTTCTCTTCCTGTTCCAGCCTTTTATTGGTGTGGCAATTGGAAAAAGCAGCTTCAGAAGAACAAGCTTCCCTCGATTATAATGAATTGGATTCAAACAAAACTTACTATTAATCGTCAGCTTTTTTTGTTTGTTCCTAAAATTGATGTGATGGCGCAAATTGTTGAACTGTTAAAAGCGCTTGATGAACGCATTGAAAGCGTTCATGCTGAAGATGTTCGGCGTAAAGAAAAAGTAACCGCGTTTCGGGAAGGGAAAATCCGTATTCTCGTTACAACGACCATTTTAGAGCGCGGTGTAACCGTACCGCATGTTGATGTCGCTGTATTAGGAAGTGAAGATGCGATCTTTACAGAAAGTGCTCTCGTTCAAATTGCAGGAAGAGTAGGGAGAAGCAGTGATGATCCAAACGGTGATGTCATCTTTTTTCATTATGGAAAAACAAATGCCATGGTCGCAGCGAAAAAACATATTAACAAAATGAATAAGTTAGGAAAGGCTTTTTTAAATAAAGAATGAGGTTGACAACAGCTTAAAATTTCTTAATAAATTCTACAGAAATGTATGAAATGCTATCTTATAACATGCACCTTTATACCTATTTTAAAAGGTTAAATTTCCCTTTAAAATGAATATAGAACAATCGTTCGTTTAAAGGAGGGTGCAAAATGAAAACAACGAAAATTTGTCAAATTCACATGCAGGGAGAAACAGAACGTCATCACTTAGATCGTTTAATGACTGTTTTCTGCTCGGCTGTCCGTTATTCGTTTAACCGCCTTTTAGAACATGAAAAAACAGGAGACTTAATTAAAAAAGTGAATCTTTTGTTTCGAATCAATAAGCGTTATGCAGAAGATGCTGTGATGCAGGCACAAGCGGTTCTTTCCAGTCAAAAAGAGCTTCTTCCAACCCGGATTGAAGGCGTCCAACTTAAAATTGGAAAGTCTGAAAAAAAGCTTGAAGATTACCAAACAGGTAAAAAAACACCGAAGAAAGTTCCTGTCGAGGTCTGCATCAAAGGGTTAGAGGCTCGTTTAGAGAAACTCAGAAAAAAAGAAGCAGCCCTTTTAAACCATCAAGAAAAGGGAACGATTCCCCCTGTTCTATTTGGCGGGAAGAAAAACTTTCATCAAAGAATGAAAGGGAAACTCTCAAACGAAGAATGGAAAGATCTTCGTTCAAATACCTTGTATGCCCGCGGTGATCGCTCGAAAAAAGGAAACGCTAATCTGAGAATCACTTTTCATGAAGAAGAACAGCAGTTTTATCTAGAAGTGGCCAATCCTCTTCTTACAGAAGAAGGGAAAACAAAAGCGCCTCGACTTTTGTTTCCATTAAGAATTTCTGATAAGCACTTTGATGAGATCGTAAAGGTTGTGATGCCTGATGTGGTTGGGGAAAATGCAAAAGGAAAACCAATCGAGTCATACCGTGTGTACTCGATTGAACTAAAACGAAAAAACGGCAAGTATTACGTGCACATCACCTATGACGTTAAGACACACGGTTCGGTTTTGAAATGGAACGAAAAAATCAATGCTGATAGGATTGCGGGGATTGATGTGAATGTCGATCGAATTGCCATCAGTGTACTGACGAAACAAGGTAATCTTCTTAAAAGCAAAACGTTTTATTGTCATGAAATGGAGTACGTTTCAAGTCATAAAAGAAGCAATCTTGCCGGAGAAACGGCAAAAGAAATCACCGAGTATCTTATTAAATGGAATGTCGGAGCAATCGTGTTAGAAGATCTTTCCTTCAAACAAGATCATGATACGAATAAACGCTTGAACCGTTTGACCCATCAGTTTGCGAAAACAAAACTTCAAAAAGCCATTATAGCCAGAGGATTAAAGTTTGGATTTAGGATTAAAAAGGTGAACCCTGCTTATACGTCTGTGATTGGCCGCTTTAAATACAGCAAACGTTATGGCTTATCTGTTCATGAAGCCACTGCTTTTGTGATCGGAAGAAGAGGGTTAGATTTTGAAGAGAAAATTCCTAAGCAGTTAGTAGAAAGGTTGTGTTCTCTCGTAAAGCCGCATTTGATTTCCCTTCTTGGGTCGATGGAAGAATCCGAGAAACGATCAAAGAACGGCAAACAACGAAGCAAATATATCGGAATGATGTTGAGCAATATGGAGACGTTTCAAGAGCATCACAGATGGAAACTTTGGAATGTCATTCATAAAACGTTATTCGTAAAGAACCAGGAATTACAATTAAAGGAGGTGTAATCCTGGCAGCTAAAATCTTTGCGTCACACTGACCGTTGGAAGGAATGGTGTGCCGCACCCCGCTGGCTCCAACAGAGCACCACAGGTTGTCTTATATATTCGATGCATGACAGAGGTGTGATCCCTCTCCTGATGGAACGGAGTGAGAACCTCCGCAGTATGTCCCTTTTCTTGGTTAGGGGGCGATTTGTAGTTTTTTATAGATTTTAGTAACCAGGCGCAGGTGTTTGAATTACTGTCTTTGGTGTGATCAGCCGTTTTTTTTCGAGGTGTCTTGGCATGAAGTATGTCAACTTGCGAAACCTAAAAAAATTTGTAAAACCTGCACACAATCTCTCGAAACTATTTCCGGGGAAATTTGTCGAATTTGCGGAAGGGCGTTTAAACAAATAGGGGCTGATTATCGACAAGGGAATTGTTGTTATGATTGTGCAAGATGGGAGAACGATCTTGTTTTTCAGCATGTTTTAATAAAAAATCGTTCCTTATATGTGTATGATGATTTTTTAAAGGAAATTATAAATCGCTTTAAATTCCGAGGCGATACAGAAATGATAAAAGGCATTCAAAATGAGTGGAAGGCGCTTTATAAAAAAGAGTATCAAGAAATGAACATAGTGCCAATTCCATTAAGTGACGAGCTGCTCTATGAACGAGGGTTTAATCAATCTCTTCTTCTTGCAGTTCTTTTAGAAAAGCCGGTTTACGATTTGTTAAAGCGAAAAGTACATGAAGCAAAACAAAGTAAAAAAACACGCAGAGAGCGGTTAGAAAACCGAATGAATCCGTTTGAATTAAAAGAAAGTCATTTGTAATTATATGGAAATGAGTATGTTCTTATTGATGATATTTATACAACAGGCGCAACATTACGCCAAGCGGCAAAAATATTATATGACAATGGCGCGGCTCGTGTTGCTTCAATGACCCTGGCTAGAAGCTGAAAAACACTTCCAAAAAGTGTGAGGGTAGATGATCAATTTTTGACATATTTTAAGCAGAAGCGGGTATAGTTATAATATGTCGTTAAGACAAAGTTTTATGATTGAAAGGAAAGTGAATGGAATGGAAGGTAGAGTAAAATGGTTTAACGCAGAAAAAGGATTTGGATTTATTGAGCGTGAAGATGGTGACGATGTTTTTGTTCATTTCTCAGCCATCCAAGGAGATGGATACAAATCATTAGACGAAGGCCAATCTGTCGAATTTGAAATCGTAGAAGGCCCCCGCGGCCCCCAAGCGGCCAACGTCATCAAACGCTAACACCCTACAATCATACAAAACACATAAACATGTCTAATGGAAAATATCCCTTCCTCAACACGAGGAAGGGTTTTTGTATTTTTATTTGATTGTTCATTTCATAATTCATAACGATCTAAATAATGCAATGATTTTAACTCCGACGTGCGAAATGATCTTCTCGCACGCTTTCAGCCATAAGGTAGGAGTTAAAATCACCACCTCACCCCTGAATGTTAAGCATGTTAAGAAATTATAAAGAATTTGTCGAAATTATTAAAATTTTTTAAATGTTTATAGAGGATTTTAACAGGGGTATATAGAAACTAGATACATACTCGAAAGGAGGAGTAATGAATGAATTTTAATATTCGTGGAGAAAACATTAAGGTAACGAACGCACTAAAAGAATACGTTGAAAAGAAGGTAAAAAAACTAGAACGATATTTTGATACTCCACCTAACTCCGACGTACACGTAAACATGAAAGTGTTTAATGATGAACAAATGATCGAGGTAACTATTCCAATGCCGCACTTATTACTGCGAGCTGAGGAATCTCATACAGATATGTATGCTGCCATTGACCTTGTTGTCGAAAAATTAGAGCGTCAAATTCGTAAACATAAAACAAAAGTAAACCGTAAATTCCGCCAAGAAGGCAGCGTGAAATATATGTTTAAAGATGCTGTTGAGGTTGCAGATGAAGCACGGGCACAAGAAAATGACCTAGAAGTTGTGCGTACAAAGCGTTTTAATTTAAAACCAATGGATATCGAAGAAGCGATTCTTCAAATGGATATGCTTGGACATAACTTTTTTGTGTTTTCTGATGCAGAAAGCAATACGACAAGTGTCGTTTATCGACGAAGAGACGGCAAATATGGGTTAATTGAACCAGAATAACTCGAAAAAAGCGGAATGTTGGAAAGCACAGCACTAGTTGCTGTGCTTTTTATGACGAAATTCTTTTTGTTTCAACACGACTATTAAAAACGCTAAATTTTCTTTCTTTGTTGTGTCGCTATCCTCAAATTGATAAAATGATGTTATGAGACTTAAAATGTAAAAGAATAAACTTGCATCTTTTATTTTACGATCAGCAAGTATTTAACTATAGAGGAGCGGTCTTTATGTTAGGAATAATTAAAAAAATACTTCCAAGTGGAAATGATCGGCAAATAAATCGTCTTCAAAAAGTTGCCGATCGCATCGAGGCGTTAGCACCTGAAATGGAAAAACTATCTGACGACCAGCTTCGAGCGAAAACAAATGAATTTAAGGAGAGACTGACAAAAGGGGAGACAGTCGATCAACTGTTAGAAGAAGCTTACGCCGTTGTACGTGAAGCTGCGGCACGCGTATTGAATATGCGTCCATATCCTGTTCAGCTTATGGGGGCGGCTGTTCTTCATGAAGGCAATATTGCCGAAATGAAAACAGGTGAAGGGAAAACATTGGTTGCGACAATGCCTGTTTATTTAAATGCCCTTGAAGGTAAAGGCGTTCATGTTGTAACAGTGAATGAATATTTAGCAAGTCGTGATGCTGAAATTATGGGGGAGCTTTATCAATTTCTAGGCTTAACAGTTGGATTAAATGTATCAGGTTTATCAAAAGAAGAGAAAAAAGAAGCATATGCTGCCGATATTACATATGGCACAAACAATGAATTTGGGTTTGATTATTTACGTGACAACATGGTGCTGTATAAAGAGGAAATGGTGCAGCGGCCGCTTCATTATGCAATCATTGATGAGGTTGACTCAATTTTAATTGATGAGGCGCGCACACCGCTAATTATTTCAGGATCAGCAAGAAAATTAACAGAATTATATATAAAAGCCAATCAATTTGCACGTTTGTTAACGGCTGAAACAGATTATACGTACGATGAAAAAACGAAAAATGTTCAGTTAACTGAAGAAGGCATTACAAAAGCGGAAAAATTCTTTGCTATTGAAAATCTTTATGATTATAACAATGTTCAGCTTAACCACCACATTAATCAAGCGTTAAAAGCTCACATCGTCATGAAGGCTGATATGGATTATGTTGTACAGGACGGAGAAGTGATGATTGTTGATTCATTTACAGGGCGTTTAATGAAAGGGCGCCGCTACAGCGATGGCCTCCACCAAGCGATTGAAGCAAAAGAAGGACTTGAAATTCAGCGAGAAAGCATGACGCTTGCGACGATTACATTCCAAAACTTATTCCGCATGTATAATAAGCTTGCCGGTATGACAGGTACAGCAAAAACGGAAGAAGAAGAATTTCGCAACATTTACAATATGAATGTGATCGCAATGCCGACAAATAAGCCGGTTGCCCGTGATGATATGCCTGACCTGATTTATAAAACAATGGAAGGCAAATTTAAAGCGGTTGTGAAAGAAATTGAAGAACGCCATAAACATGGTCAGCCCGTGCTTGTTGGTACAGTTGCCGTTGAAACATCGGAACTCATTTCAACTTTGCTTAAAAAACGGCGCATTCCTCATAATGTCTTAAACGCGAAAAACCATGAGCGTGAAGCGGAAATTATTGAAAATGCCGGCCAGCAAAACTCGGTAACCATCGCGACAAACATGGCAGGACGCGGAACAGATATTAAGCTTGGTGAAGGAGTTAGAGAACGAGGCGGTCTCTTTATTCTTGGCACAGAGCGTCATGAAAGCCGCCGTATTGATAACCAGCTTCGCGGACGTTCTGGTCGTCAAGGCGATCCTGGGGCATCTCGTTTTTATATTTCCATGGAAGATGAGTTAATGCGCCGTTTTGGTTCTGAAAATATGATGAATATGATGGAACGTTTAGGAATGGAAGATGATCAGCCAATTGAAAGCAAGCTTGTTTCAAAAGCGGTTGAATCTGCGCAAAAACGTGTAGAAGGAAATAACTTTGACGCTCGTAAGCAATTGCTTCAATATGACGATGTGATGCGTGAACAGCGTGAAATTATTTATAAACAGCGTGCGGAAGTACTCGGAGCGGAAAATCTGCGTGATATTATTGAAGCGATGATGAAATCAACAATTGAACGCGCCGTCGCTTCTCATACAGCAGAAGAAATCCCAGAAGAATGGGATGTAAAAGCTCTTGCAGACTATTTAAATGCAACGTTCTTTACTGAAGGGGAAATAACAGAAAAGTCACTGCGCGGCAAAGAGCCGGAAGAAATGATTGAAGAGATTATCGAGAAGGTAAATGAAAAATATGATCGCAAAGAAGAAGATTTTGAGCCGGAGCGCATGCGTGAATTTGAAAAAGTGATTACACTTCGCGCTGTTGACAGCAAATGGATGGATCATATTGATGCAATGGATCAACTGCGCCAGGGGATTCACCTTCGCGCTTATGGTCAAAATGATCCGCTTCGTGAATATCAATTTGAAGGCTTCCAAATGTTTGAGGCAATGATTGCTTCAATTGAAGAAGAAGTATCGATGTATGTGATGAAAGCAGAAATTCGCAGCAATCTTGAACGTCAAAAAGTGGCAGAAGGAACGGCTGTTAACCCGAAAGAAGACGCGCAGCCAAAGAAAAAACAGCCGACCCGCAAAACAGAGACAATCGGACGCAATGAGCCTTGTCCGTGCGGAAGCGGTAAGAAATATAAGCAATGTCATGGAAAGTAACATTTACATTCTTTTAAAATAACGTATACTGTTAAAAGAGAACTTGACTAAACAGGCTGCCTCAAAAGCACAGGATCAGACCTTCCTCATTTAATATATCGGTTACTCTTTGTGAAAAAACACGATATATTGTATGGATTTGAGGGGGTCAGATCCTATTGAGACAGCCTTGTTGTCTTTGAATAATAATCATTAAAAAGGTGGTAATAACTATGGAACTTGTTGAAATTAAACAAGAGCTTTCAAACCTCTCAAAACGACTATCAGACTTTAGGGGGTCTCTTTGACCTCGATAATAAGAAAGCTCGTATTTCTGAACTTGAAGAAGAAATGAGCGCACCAACTTTTTGGGATGATCAAAATAAAGCACAAACCGTTATTAACGAATCCAATGCGTTAAAAGATATGGTGAATCAGTTTGAAGAATTGTATGAAACCTATGAAAATCTAGAAGTTTCTTATGAGCTTGTGAAAGAAGAAGAAGATGCAGAGCTTCGCAGTGAGCTTGAATCCGAGTTAAAAGGATTAACAAAACAGATGAATGAATTTGAACTTACGCTTCTTTTAAGCGAGCCTTATGATAAAAACAATGCCATTTTAGAGCTTCACCCTGGAGCAGGCGGTACAGAATCTCAAGACTGGGCTTCGATGCTTTTACGAATGTACACAAGGTGGGGTGAGAAAAAAGGCTTTAAAGTGGAGACACTTGATTATCTGCCAGGTGATGAAGCGGGTGTTAAAAGTGTCACACTGCTTATTAAAGGGCATAATGCTTATGGGTATTTAAAGGCGGAAAAAGGTGTTCATCGTCTTGTCCGTATTTCACCGTTTGATTCTTCTGGACGTCGTCACACATCATTCGTATCATGTGAAGTGATGCCGGAGTTTAATGATGAGATTGAAATTGAAATTCGTACCGAAGATTTAAAAATTGATACGTATCGCGCGAGTGGTGCCGGCGGACAGCACGTTAATACAACAGATTCAGCGGTTCGTATTACACATACACCAACAAACACAATTGTAAGCTGTCAATCAGAGCGCTCGCAAATTAAAAACCGTGAACATGCGATGAAAATGTTAAAAGCGAAATTGTATCAAAAGAAAATTGAAGAACAGCAGGCACAGCTTGATGAAATTCGCGGCGAACAAAAGGAGATTGGCTGGGGAAGCCAAATTCGTTCTTACGTTTTCCATCCATACAGTATGGTAAAAGATCACCGTACAAATGTGGAGAATGGAAATGTACAGGCTGTGATGGACGGAGATCTTAATTTGTTTATTGATGCGTATTTGCGTTCACGTATTTCTGTATAAGCTGAAACCTTTGAGCCATGTTGGTTCAAAGGTTTTTTTTGTTAAGAAAATATAAACTTGATTATTGTCGAGCTCCAGGTGCCATCGGCTCGAGGTCACAAGTCAATCCGTCTGGAAGATAAAAAGCAATCTTCCAACCGTCTTGCCTTGTGCTTGTCGCCGATAAGCAGGCACCTTTCGCTTTTCTATTTGTCCAGCTCCAGCGCCTACCTCCTCGAGTCAAATAACCTTGCGTCGCAAGAACATTTGCTTGTCGGAGGTGACCGAGGCGCTTTCGCTTTTCTACATTAATCAAACGTTTGTTTAATTCACTAATGCGGTGATTTAGTGGCATTTACACTGTGTTCGTCAGGTGCTATACTTTTTTTCAGGCTTTTAGCAAACACTAAATGATAGATGAAAAAAAGTAGGTGTTTTAAAATGATGACAATGTTTAAAGAACAGTTTATTTCAGGAACAAAAGTACATTCGATAAGGGAATATCTTTATGTATTAATAGGTTCGGCCATTATTGCTCTCACTTTTAATGTGTTTTTGCTTCCCAATCAAATTGCTTCAGGTGGTGTAAGCGGGATTAGTACGATTACATACGGAATCTTTCAATGGAAAGCCTCCTATGTACAGTGGGCGTTTAACATTCCGCTGTTCATTTCAGGCGTGATTTTTTTAGGGAAGCAGTTTGGTGCGAAAACATTAGTAGGAACGATTTTTTTACCGCTTGTTGTGTACTTATCGGAAACACTGCCTCCGGCAACGACAGATCCACTGTTAGGAGCATTGTTTGGTGGTATTGGTGTTGGAGTTGGGCTTGGCATTGTGTTTCGCGGCAAAGCCTCAACCGGCGGAACCGATTTAGCAGCGCAAATTGTGCATAAATATATGGGCCTCTCACTAGGATCTTCTGTTTTATTAATCGATGGGGCCATTGTAGCGGCATCAGCGCTTGTATTTGGAATTGAAAAGGCGCTGTATGCGCTTGTTGCGATGTTCTTAACAGGAAAAACGATTGATATTGTCCAGCTCGGACTTGGGTATGCAAAAATGGCAATTATTATTTCCTCAAAAGAAGAAGTGATTCGTCAAGCGATTTTAACGGAGATTGATCGAGGTGTGACGAAATTATCTGGTTATGGGGGTTATACAGACGATAAACGTCCTGTATTAATGTGTGTTGTCTCTCAAAATGAAGTCACAAAGTTGAAACAATTGGTTCAAAGCTTTGATCCTTCTGCTTTTATCGTTGTTTCAAATGCGATAGAGGTGCTTGGAGAAGGTTTCAAACGGAATTGAAACGGTTATAATAAGGTGGTATGCTGTGAAAAATTAGCTAATTTATGAAAAAGAGGTGGATGACAAAGTGAAAAAGAAATTACTCGCATTTTTAATGGGCACAACACTCGCAGTCGGACTTGCTGCATGTGGGGGCGGCGATGAAGCGCAGGAAGAGCCTGCAGAAGATGAGGTCCAGGAAGAACCGGCAGAAGAACCAACTGAAGAGACAGAACAAGAGGATACAAATCAAGAAGCGGCAGGCTTTGATGCAGCAGCTGCAGAAGAAGTCTATCAACAGACCTGTTCGAACTGCCACGGCGGTAATTTAGAGGGGAAAGTAGGTCCAACCTTAAAGCAAATTGGCGGTAAATACTCACAAGAGGAAATTCTAGATATTCTCCAAAATGGAAAAGGTGGAGGCATGCCTGGCGGACTTGTGCAGGGTGAGGAAGCAGAAAATCTTGCCGCATGGCTTGGTGATAAGCAGTAGAAAGATGAGGCTGGGACATAACTAGCTTCAAATAATGAAAAAAGAGAAATTGCGGACGCAATTTCTCTTTTTTCATTATTATGCCTTATATCAGTTGTTGTTGGCTGTGAATTTTCTTAAATTCACAGCCATT
>NZ_QOCW01000032.1 GCF_003318295.1 Bacillus taeanensis | reverse complement strand
CGAAGGGATCAGTTAGTTTCACGCGCTCGACTTGCATGTATTAGGCACGCCGCCAGCGTTCGTCCTGAGCCAGGATCAAACTCTCAAATTAAGTTTGAATTGCTCAATAGTTGTTGTCGAAAGAATTGTTCTTTCGTAGTATTGCATAAATTCGCTTGGCGTTTTGTTCAGTTTTCAAAGAACATTTTGTTTAAGTGTCGTTCGATGACGACTTTCTTAATTTATCATATCCACTCGTTTGTGTCAACAACTTTTATTGAACATTTTTTGTCATTTATGTTGTTAACATGTTTGCTGTCTTTCAGCGACGTTTATTAATATATCACCATTCAAATAAAAATACAAGCACTTTTTATATATTTTTTAAAAAAGCTAAAAAACAAGAAAACTACCTGCTCAAGCAGGCAGTTTTCAGTAAAGATTGATATTTTACTTTTCGGTATGACGCATTTGAGGGAATAATAAAACATCACGAATAGACGGAGAGTTCGTTAATAACATAACAAGACGGTCAATTCCAATACCTAATCCACCTGTTGGAGGCATTCCGTATTCTAATGCTTCAATAAAGTCATTATCCATCATATGTGCTTCATCATTTCCCTGCTCACGCTCTTTTAGCTGCGCTTCAAAACGCTCTCTTTGATCAATAGGATCGTTTAATTCTGTAAAAGCATTTGCGTGTTCGCGAGCGACAATAAAGAGCTCAAAACGATCTGTAAAACGTGGATCTTTTTCGTTCTTTTTTGCAAGTGGCGAGATTTCCACAGGATGCCCATACACAAATGTAGGCTGAATTAATGTTTCTTCAACCTTTTGCTCAAAGAATTCATTTACAACATGACCAAATGCCATCGTCTCTTTTACTTCGACTCCATGCTCTTTAGCAAGTGCACGAGCTTCTTCATCGCTCATCTCTTTCCAGAAGTCCACACCTGTCGCTTCCTTAACAGCATCAACCATATGAACTCGTTTCCACTCCGGCTCAAGGTTTACTTCGTGTTCTCCATACATTACTGTTGTCGTGCCTAATACTTCTTTTGCAATATGGGCAATTAAATTTTCTGTTAATGCCATAATATCTTTATAATCAGCATAAGCTTCATAAAGCTCAATCATTGTAAATTCAGGATTATGACGTGTAGAAACCCCTTCATTACGGAATACACGGCCAATTTCATATACTTTTTCAAGTCCGCCTACAATTAAACGCTTAAGGTGAAGTTCAATTGCAATACGCATATATAGCTCCATATCAAGCGCATTATGATGCGTAATAAAAGGACGTGCAGAAGCTCCCCCTGGAATAGAATGCATTGTTGGTGTTTCTACCTCTAAATAACCATGATTATCTAAGTAACGACGCATTGATTGCAGGATTTTGCTGCGTGTAACAAATGTATCACGGACTTCTGGGTTTACAATTAAGTCAACATAGCGCTGACGGTAACGCTGTTCCACATCTTTTAAACCATGAAACTTGTCTGGAAGTGGACGAAGCGATTTGGTAAGCAGTGTAAACTCTGATACTTTAATTGAAAGTTCCCCTACTTTTGTTTTAAATGCTGTTCCCGAAACACCAACGATATCACCAATATCAATTGTATTAAAGAGATCATACTGCTCTTCTCCAACAGCATCTTTACGAACATAAATTTGGACTTGTCCTGTTAAATCTTGAATATGAGCAAATCCTGCTTTTCCTTTTCCACGTTTTGTCATAACGCGACCAGCAAAGATAATCTTTGTTTCTTTTTCTTCAAGTTCTTCTTTTGTAAAGCCATCAAATGCTTCTTTCATTTCTGCCGCAGTATGTGTTCGCTCAAAGCGTTTACCGAATGGGTCAATCCCTTCTGCTCTTAAAGTGCTCATTTTATCACGACGAACGACCAGCTGATCATTTAACTCTAGTTCTTGACTCATCATCATCACTCCTAAACCTTTTTTGTTCCGTATCCAACAGCAAAGACCATTGTTATCTTATCATAGAAATGAAGCATAAAACATTGTGAAAACCACATTAGAAAAACTGCCAGGTAAAGCTGGCAGTATATTAAATAATCTTCACGTATTATAGGTGACGGTCTATTAGATGTCAACTTACGGGAAACAATGAACGCTTCTCTTACCCTACTTGTGTATCTGCTTCTACTTGAACCGCTTCAATTTGCTCGACAAATTCATAAAGTACGGAAGAGATTTGCTCTTTCGTTTCTAATTGATTAATCTTATCGCGGACTTTCCCGTTACCGCGTAACCCTTTTAAATACCATGCTGCATGCTTACGCATTTCCATTACAGCCAAGTGCTCCCCTTTAAGATTAATAAGACGGTCTAAATGAAGCATACAGACATCAATCTTTTCTCTTGCCGAAGGATTTGGCTTCATTTCTCCTGTTTCTAAATACTTTACTGTTTGATAAAGCATCCAAGGATTACCTAGCGCCCCGCGTCCGATCATGACACCGTCTACTCCTGTTGTATCCAGCATACGTTTTGCATCCTGCGGTGTGACGACATCACCATTACCAATGACCGGAATGTTTACAGCTTCTTTTACTTGACGAATAATATCCCAATCTGCTTTTCCTTCATACATCTGCGCTCGCGTACGACCATGTAAAGCAACTGCTTGGCCACCAGCTGCTTCAACTGCTTGAGCATTTTGAACAGCATAAATATGATTGGCATCCCAGCCAGTTCTCATTTTAACTGTTACCGGCATATCCACTGCATCAACAACTGCTTTGACCATTTCATAAATTTTATCAGGGTCTAACAACCATTTGGCACCTGCATCACATTTTGTAATTTTAGGGACGGGACATCCCATATTAATGTCAATAATATCTGCGTTTGTTGCTTCTTCCACATAACGTGCAGCACCAACAAGCGTCTCCTTCTCGCCCCCGAAAACTTGTAAACTTAGCGGCTTCTCACGCTCATCAACATAAAGCATTTTTAATGTTTTTTCATTTTCATGCAGAATCGCTTTATCACTAACCATTTCCGCACAAACTAAACCAGCACCAAATTCTTTTGCAATAAGACGAAATGCAGGATTACATACACCAGCCATCGGTGCTAGTACTACTGGGTTTTTCATCTCAATGCGACCGATTTTTAACACAGAATGACTCTCCTTTATTATTAATTTATTCTTTCTGGAAGAAGTTCATTTACTGATATATTTAGCGTTAACGCAATTAAATGCAGTAATTCATCGGAAGGTTTTCGATTACCTCTTTCAACTTCTCCAATAACTGAAACAGAAACTCCTAATTTTCTTGCTAAACTTTCCTGAGTATATCCTTTTAGCTTTCTAAAAGCCCGAATTCTCCTACCCCATTGTTCTTCTTCCATAGGCGTACACCTTCTTTATCTGGTAATTCCGTAATGATTTCCCCTATCGGCTGATTGACCGTTTTTAAGATCAAATTGGAATTGACTTCATACAGCGGTATTAATACAAACGCACGCTCATACATATGAGGGTGCGGAATTTTTAACTTCTCTGATTCTATATTCTCATCATTATACAGTAAAATGTCAAGATCAATTGTTCGAGGTCCCCAATGAATCTCTCGCTTACGGTTAAGATGATGTTCTATTTTTTGAAGCACATTTAAGAGTTCTAACGGTGGTAATTCTGTCTTCAATTCAGCTGCCATGTTTAAAAAAGCGGCTTGATTGGTATACCCAACTGGATCTGTTTCGTAAATAGAGGAAATATTTGTTACACTAACCTCTTCATGCTTGTTCAATTGCACGAGTGCCTGTTGTAAATATTTTTCTCGATCCCCAATATTTGAACCTATTCCGATATATACTGTATGACTCATGAACGCTTCCTCGTAATTTCAACAGCAACAGAACGATAGTGCCCCCGAATTGGCGGGTCAGGCTTTACTACTTTCACCTTTACTTCTTCGACGATAGGAAACGCATCGAATATTTCCTTAGCAATTCCCTCGGCAACCGCTTCAACAAGTTGACGCCGCTTTCCTTCTACAATGCTTCTAACAGTCTCATAGGCTTCAGCATAATTAACTGTTTTCTTTAAGTCATCAGTAAGACCAGCATTTTTTAAATTTAATCCTAGAATAAGGTCGACAAAAAAACGCTGACCGAGTTTATTCTCTTCTGGCAAAACACCGTGATAGCCATAAAAGGCCATTTCATTTAAGTGGATTTTATCCATTGATTGCCTCACCTTTTCCAAGCATTGCATCCATCATTTTTGCCATGCGGCTTATTTCTTTTACATCATGCACCCGAACAATCTGACATCCTTTTTGAATGCCAAGACAAACCGTTGCTCCTGTTCCTTCTACGCGCTCATCAACTGGAAGATCAAGCGTTTTTCCAATAAATGTTTTTCTTGACGTCCCTAAAAGAACCGGATAACCGAGGCTTGTGATGACATTTAGATGGTGCATGACTGTTAAATTATCTTCAGATGTTTTCGCAAAGCCAATTCCAGGATCTAAAATAATATGATGATCAGAAACACCAGCCTCATGGGCAATGGAGATGCTTTCTTGCAAATCCGCAACCATATCTATCATTAAATGTTCATACTCTCTATTTTTCCGGTTATGCATTAAGATGATAGGAACATGATAATCTGCGGCTACCGCTGCCATTTCCTTATCAGCTTTTGCCCCCCAAATATCATTAATGATGTTCGCTCCTGCTTCAACTGCTTGACGAGCTACTTCTGCTTTATACGTATCAATGGAGATTGGAATATCTAACTCTTTACGAATCGCTTTAATAATCGGAATAACTCGAGCTAATTCTTCATCAGTTCCTACTTTTTCTGCACCCGGACGTGTGGATTCACCACCGATATCAATAATATGGGCACCATTTTCAATAAGCTCCTTAGCCCGTTGAACTGCTTGTTCTACCTCATTAAACCTTCCACCGTCTGAAAACGAGTCAGGCGTAATATTAAGAATACCCATAATTAATGTTTTTTCATTTAAGTCATAGACATTGTTCCCTAATTGAAGAAAGCACGGAGTTTTCACTAATTCATTTTGCTTCATTATTTTTTTTATGTGATGAGCTGTATCGTTTTCAACTAAAGACTTTTTTGGTGTATGAATGAACATAATATCGAATCCTTTCTAGGTCAGCTGTTTACGTGTCCATAGCTTTTCCCTGTGTTGATTGTACAATGTAATTAGTTTATTGGTTAAACAACCTTCTTTTACCGGGAGCTGCTTTGTTCCTATTTGAGCAAATGGCACAATTTCTTGAATGGAGTTTGTCATAAATGCTTCGTCACAAGAAAGCAACTGCTCACGTTTGTAAAAACCGATTTCATATGGAATGTTGTTCGCTTGCAAAAGCCTTAATATAAATTGCCTTGTAATACCATTTAAGATGCCTGTTTCAAGACTGGGTGTATAAACAACGCCTTCTTTTACCCAAAATAAATTTGAGACAATTCCTTCTGCAATATAACCGCTCTCTGTTAAAAAAACACCTTCTTTTAAAGGATCTTCTCCAATTTCACGTTTTCCGATGATATTATTTAAATAATGGTGGGACTTTAAACGAGATATGCCTTCAGGTGTATTTCGCTTTGTATTTAAAAATAATCCTTTTTTAGGGTGAAATACAGTTTTGCTAGAAAGGGGCTTTACGTACATAATCACGGTAGGATCTTTGTAAGGCTCTACCTGCAAACCAACAGCACCTACACCCGCTGAAACATTTAAACGGATGTAGGCGTCTGTTAATTCATTAGCTTGAAGCAAATCGGACAAGCTTTTACGAATGGATTGTCTTGTTTCATTCCAAGAAATACAAAGCTCTGCTAAGCTGTTTTCTAATCGTTCAAAATGGTCATCAAACAAAAATGGATGGTTGTTATAAACGCGGAATGTTTCAAATACACCTAGACCATATAGATAGCCGTGATCAAATGCAGAAATATTCATGTTTTCTTCTTTAACAATTTTGCCGTTTAAGTAGTGATACATGATTTCTCCTTATTTTTATACGTATCAATAAAGTTTTTCAGCATCTTTTTCCCAGCACCTGTCATAATTGATTCTGGATGAAATTGCACACCTTCAATTGGAAGAGTTTTATGACGAAGGGCCATAATTTCTTTTTCCTCCGTCCATGCTGATACTTCAAAACATTCTGGTAGTGTTTCTGGCTTCACAATTAATGAATGATAACGCGTTGCAATCATTGGCTGCTCAATATCTTTAAAAATTGTTTTGCCGTCATGATGCATTTCTGATGTTTTACCATGCATAAGGCGGTTCGCACGCACAACATCTCCTCCAAATACTTGAGCAATGGATTGATGACCAAGACAAACACCAAAAATCGGAATTTTCCCTGCAAAATAGCGGATTACATCCATACTAATTCCCGCTTCATTCGGACTGCAGGGGCCTGGAGAAACCATAATAAACGAAGGGTTTAATGACTCAATTTCCTCAATAGATGTTTGATCATTTCGCTTTACGATCAACTCTTCGCCCATTTCCCCTAAATATTGAACTAAATTGTACGTAAATGAATCATAATTATCAATCATAAAAATCATCTTATTTTCCTCCTCAGCTATACTCTTTTACTTATTTTGTAATGATACTGCCAGCTCTTCTTCACTCAACTCTTTAGCACGCCATAAGGCACGCGCCTTCTTCAAAGATTCTTCATACTCCCATTTCGGATTTGAATCAATCACAATTCCTGCTCCAGCTTGAACATGTGCTTGTCCATCTTTTGCTACTAATGTACGAATTGTGATGTTTAATTCCATATCTCCATTAAAGCCAATCCATCCAATTGACCCTGTATAAATGCCGCGCCTTACCGGCTCAAGTTCCTCAATAATTTCCATAGTACGAACTTTCGGAGCGCCTGTAATCGTACCGCCGGGAAATGAAGCGCGAATAAGGTCAAATGCATCATGGCTTTCTTTCATTTTCCCTCTTACATTTGATACGATATGCATCACATGAGAGTATTTTTCAATTACCATAAATTCATTCACTTCAACAGTGCCATATTCACATACACGTCCTAAATCATTGCGCTCTAAGTCAACAAGCATTACATGTTCCGCACGTTCTTTTTCATTTGTAATAAGGGACTCTGCAAGCTCTTGATCTTCTCTATCTGTCTTACCGCGCGACCGTGTTCCTGCAATCGGCCGTGTGCTGACTTCATACCCTTTCTTTTTTACAAGTAATTCCGGCGATCCACTTACAAGTTGGAATTCCGGAACATGAAAATAACTCATATATGGTGATGGGTTTAGGGTACGAAGCCTTTCATAAATATGAAGAGGTTCAGTTTTTAATGGCTCACTCTGCCTTACAGAAAGGTTAATTTGAAACACATCACCTTGACTAATATACTCCTGAACTTGATGAACTGCCTGTTGAAACTCTGCTTCATTCATGGAAACAGCACGAGAAGATGAGGTTGTTTTATATGCTTCCAACTGCCATTGATTTTTCTCTACAAATGAAGAAGACCAAGCTTTTTCATAATAGCTTAACTTTAAACGAGCCTCTTCTTCCTGCTCAGAAAAATAATTGATTATAATCCAAAGAGCACCTTCTTCATGATCATATACAAACACATCTTCAAATACTAAAAAATAAAGGTCAGGCATCGCTAAATCATCTTCTGCAAGTTCTGGAAGGGTTTCAATAGAACGAACTAAGTCATAACTAATATAGCCTACAGCCCCACCTTGGAAATCAGGGAGCCCCTCTTTAAAAGGAACAACATAGTGAGATAACCATTCTTTTGTAAGTTCTAACAAGTCTCCCTGCTGCTCTATTTGTTCTTCTTTTGTTTGAATTGTAAGGAACTTATCTTTTCCTTGTAAAACAGCAACGGGCTCTAAACCGATAATATTGAAACGCCCCCCGCGCCCACTTTCAAGAAGCACATGGTGGGTTTCATCTTTTGAAAGGTGCTTATAACGTTCAAACCAGTCTTTTTCGACCCCAGATATTTTTTTCGTAAGCAGGCGACGAGATGAATGGTGTTGATGTTTAGATGGCAATTCTTTCACGCTCCTACACAAAGTCACTTATTCTTTATTGTACACAATTTACTTCATTTGTTCATTTATGAATTTAAGTAAATACAATTATTTTAAAATGTTATGGTGATAAATAATTTATCAATAGCTTACCATATGAAACAAAGTTTAACTAATAAAAATGCAGGAAATGATGGAAGAAAACAAAAAAAGCGCCCATTCAAACAGAGTTGTTGAGGGACGCTTCTTTATAAAAGGTGTGATTAGTCTTCAAATTGGTAAAGTGGTGTACTTAAGTAACGCTCACCATTACTTGGAATGATTGCCAATACTTTTTTACCTTTTCCAAGCTTTTTCGCTACATCCAATGCAGCTTTAATGGCAGCTCCTGATGAAATACCACCTAAGATTCCTTCTTCTTTCGCTGCACGGCGCGCTATTTCAAACGCTTCTTCATTTTTAACAGTAATTACTTCATCATAAATTTCTGTATTTAAGATGTCTGGAACAAAACCTGCACCAATGCCTTGAATTTTATGAGGACCTGGTTTTCCTCCAGAAAGTACCGGTGAATCTGTTGGTTCTACTGCATAGATTTTTACATTTTCGTAATGTTCTTTTAATACTGAGCCAGCACCTGTAATTGTTCCGCCTGTTCCAATTCCAGAAACAAATGCGTCTAATTGATCCATTTGCTCGACGATTTCTTTTCCAGTTGTTCTGCTGTGAATTTCAGGGTTTGCTTCATTTTTAAACTGCTGAGGCATGAAATAGCCGTGCTCTTCAGCAAGTTCTCCTGCTTTACGGATTGCTCCTCCCATTCCTTCAGCGCCTGGTGTTAAGACAAGTTCAGCACCATAGGCTTTTAATAAATTACGGCGCTCCATACTCATTGTATCCGGCATAACTAAAATAGCGCGCAGACCTTTTGCTGCTGCTACCATTGCAAGACCAATTCCTGTATTACCACTTGTAGGTTCAATAATTGTATCTCCAGCTTTTAAATCACCGTTTTTCTCAGCCGCTTCAATCATTGCTAATGCAATACGATCTTTTACACTGCTTCCAGGATTCATAAATTCAAGCTTTAAATATACATCTGCATCATTTTCGCCTGTTAAACGGTTTAATTTTACGATTGGTGTTTGTCCAATTAGTTCAATTACAGAATTTGCTACGCGCATTCCCTTCACTCCTCAAAACCAAGTATTTTTATTGGATTTATTAATTTTAAGATACCAGATTTTACTTTTAGTGTCAATTGCCTATTTTCTTAAAAAATAGCAGGATTAATTACCTATTTTTAAAAATTACGAACTCCGATTTCATCCCATAACTGCTTTGGTGAAAAACTATCTCCTAACTGCTGCAGCGCAAGGAACCTGCGCACATGATTTCTTACTTCACTAAAATCATAGGAATTTCCTTTGATTTTATCTTCTAATTTTAAAATTGCATAACCATCCGTTGTGGAAATTGGTTCACTATAACTTCCTTCTTCAAGCTTTTCTGCTTTTTCTTTATAACCATCCGGCCAATAAGTGCTATCCTTAGAAATAACCCCTAAATCCCCGCCTTGATTGGCAGAAAAGATATCAATCGAACGTTCACGTGCTAATGTAGAAAAATCCGAACCCTCACTTAACTCACTCCATACTTGCTGAGCCTCTTCAATTGTAGGGGAAACAATATGAGATAATCGATATAATGTCTCATTTGTAAATAATGACTGATTTTCTTCATAAAAACGCTGAAGTTCTTCTTCTTTAATGACAACATCTCTTGTCACAAGCTCTTCAAGCAGAATAGAATAACGGATATTTTCATAAAGCTGATCTTGATTAAGAGAGGGGCTTTGTTCTTGTTCTGTCATATCCTCTCCAGCCATGCCTCCAAACAATACTAAATATTGTTGAATCTCCTCATCAGAAACTTTAATCCCTTCTTGTTCAGCTAGTTGAAAGACCACTTCTTTATTAATCATTTCTTCCATCACAAGCTGGCCATAACGATTTTTAAGGACAGCAATCCAATCCTGCTCTAAAATAGGCTTTTCCCCTACATATACAGCAGTATTATTAGAGGACTCTCCTAAAGTTTCAATTACTGCTTCTTCAGAAAGAATCAGCATCCAGATTGTTATACTATTCGTAAACAGCAAAATACCTACAATAACCCAAACAAATTTCGCTTTCAAAAGATCCGCGCTCCTTATTTGCTTTGTTCATACAATGATTGCAGTTCCTCTTTTGTAAAATGATAAGCTGAATTACAGAAATGACAAACTGTCTCCGCTTTGCCTTCTTCTTCAATAATCGCCTTAATTTCATCTTTCCCTAAACTAATAAGAGCATTTTCAAAACGTTCTTTTGAACAGCTGCACTTAAATTGAACAGGCATTTTATCAAGAATTTTTAAATTATCTTCTCCAACAATTTCTGCAAGAATTTCCTCTGGTGTTAATCCAGCCTCCACCATTTTAGAAATAGGGCGGATACTCGAAAGCTGCTTTTCGAGAAAAGCAATCGTCTCTTCAGAAGCACCCGGCATTACTTGGATCATAAATCCACCCGATGCTAAAATACTGTTATCAGGATTTACAAGGACACCTACTCCAACAGAAGCAGGAATTTGTTCAGATGAAACGTAATAATACGTAAAATCTTCACCAAGTTCTCCAGAGATAAGAGGTACTTGTCCTGTAAAGTTTTCACGCATACCTAAATCTTTTACAACAGATAGGAAGCCATCTTTCCCTACCGCTCTTGCTACATCAAGTTTCCCATGTTTATTCAGCTCAAAATGAACATGTGGATTTGTTACATAACCTCTTGTTTGACCTTTTGTATTCGTATCAACAATAATCGCACCAATTGGGCCGCCGCCTTCAATTTTAACTGTAAGCTTTGCCTCACCCTTTAATGAAGCTCCCATCATTGTAGAAGCTGTTAGAGCACGTCCAAGCGCTGCTGATGCTGTTGGCCATGTATCATGGTTTTTTTGGGCGTAGGATACCATTTCTGTTGTACGAATTGCATAGGCACGGATACTCCCTTCAAAGGCTAATGCTCTTACTAAATAATCTGACATACTATTGCTCCTCTCGATGTATACTTTCCTTATGCACGTTTATTCTTTAAATAAATCAGCTTTAATCCTTCTAATGTTAAAAACGGCTCAACAATATCAATTAAATTTGTCCCTTCAGCAATTAATGGAGCAAGTCCTCCTGTTGCAACAACTTTTGGATTTGTGCCGTACTCCCCTTTAATCCGTGATACAATTCCTTCTACTTGACCAATATATCCGTAATAAATCCCCGCCTGCATGGCGTTAATTGTATTTTTCCCAATTACACGATTTGGCTTTGCAATTTCAATACGCGGAAGTTTAGCCGCACGTGTATACAAAGCTTCTGTAGAAATTCCAATACCCGGAGCAATTACACCACCCATATACTGCTCTTCCTCATCAATGTAACAATAAGTAGAAGCTGTTCCAAAGTCCACAATAACGAGCGGACTTCCATACTTTTCAATCCCTGCTACCGCATTGACAATACGGTCTGCACCTACTTCTCTTGGATTTTCATATTTAATATTTAATCCTGTTTTAATACCTGGCCCAATGACAAGAGGGCGAATATTAAAATACTTTTGGCACATTCTTTCTAATGCAAACATAATCGGAGGAACAACAGATGAAATAATAATGCCATCAATCTCCTCTAGAGATAACTCGACATGATGAAACAAATCTTTAACAACCATGCCGTATTCATCTTCTGTTTTTTGGCGGCTTGTTGAAATACGCCAATGATGAATGAGTTCATCTTCCTTATAAACTCCTAATACAATATTGGTATTCCCTACATCTAATACAAAAATCATATTTCACCACATCCTATTCCATCATCTAACCATCAATTATAGTTATACCATATGTTAGCTGTCAGCAGAAAAAACCAATCTGTCTTTTCTAAAGCCATTCTAACTAAAATGCTTTAGCATCCCAACTAATCATACTACATTCTCTGCCATATTATCATTAATTTGCAAAGAGGTGCACCTTAAAATCTTCTCCGCTATTTACCATATACAGATTCAACTTGAGGATTCGACACCAGAACATGCCTATGTTGAAGTTCTATATAATAGAAAAGGATGCCCCATCTCTAGGGCATCCTTTTCGCTATTTTTCAGTTGAATCTTTATCTTCTGTTTCATCAGCTTTTTTGTTGATGTTAACTTTAACATCTTCTCCGCTGCGCTCCGGAAGTTTCCCCTCATGGAAAAGAGATTGAATTTGTTCTGCATCAAGTGTTTCAACATCTTTTAACGTTTCTGCAATCAGATTTAACTGTTCTTGATTGTTTGTTAAAATTTCTTTACAACGCTTATATGCTTCATTGATAATCGTTTGAACTTCAATATCAATTAAACGCGCAAATTCATCACTATAATTTTGTTCAGATTGGATATCGCGTCCAAGGAACACTTGACTTTGGCCGGCACCAAACTGCATTGGTCCAAGCTTATCGCTCATTCCAAATTCCGTTACCATGCGGCGGGCAATACCTGTTGCACGCTGGAAATCGTTGCTTGCGCCGGTACTTACTTCACCAAAGGTAACTTCCTCTGCAACACGACCACCAAGAAGGCCAATAATTTTATCGATCAATTCCGGTTTTGTCATGAAGTAACGATCTTCTTTCGGTAATGTGACCGCATATCCGCCAGCCTGTCCGCGCGGCACAATCGTTACTTTATGTACCACATCCGCATTATCCAATACAACACCAATGACAGTATGCCCTGCTTCGTGATAGGCAACGATATTTTTCTCTTTCTCAGAAATGACGCGGCTTTTCTTTGCTGGACCTGCAATAACGCGATCTGTCGCTTCATCAATATCCGTTAAATCGATCTTTTTCTTATCATATCTCGCAGCAACAAGTGCTGCTTCATTTAATAAATTTTCAAGATCGGCACCTGAAAACCCAGGTGTACGCATTGCCACCGTTTTTAAATTCACTTCTTCTGCAAGCGGCTTATTGCGTGCATGAACACGCAGTACAGCTTCACGACCTTTTACATCTGGACGATTTACCGGGATTTGACGATCAAAACGCCCTGGGCGAAGAAGAGCTGGATCTAAAATATCTGGACGGTTTGTTGCGGCAACAATAATAATTCCTTCATTTGCACTAAATCCATCCATTTCCACAAGCAATTGGTTTAACGTTTGCTCACGCTCATCGTGACCGCCGCCAAGACCAGCCCCACGCTGACGACCTACTGCATCAATTTCATCAATAAAGATGATACATGGTGCGTTTTTCTTAGCATTTTCAAATAAATCACGTACACGTGAAGCTCCGACACCAACAAACATTTCTACGAAGTCTGAACCACTAATCGAGAAGAACGGGACACCAGCTTCACCTGCTACGGCACGAGCAAGAAGGGTTTTACCTGTACCTGGAGGCCCCACTAATAATACCCCTTTTGGAATACGTGCACCAAGCGCTGAAAACTTGCGAGGGTCTTTTAAGAATTCCACAACTTCGACAAGTTCCTGCTTTTCTTCATCGGCTCCTGCTACATCTTTAAACGTAACCTTTTTCTTTTCATCATTATAAAGTTTTGCTTTACTTTTACCAAAATTCATGACACGACTTCCGCCGCCTTGAGCTTGGTTTAAAAGGAAAAAGAATAAGATGAAAATAATCACAAAAGGAATAATTGACGTAAAAAAGGTAATCCAGCCATTTTGCTCTTCAGCCGGTTTTACAGTAACTTCTGGACCATTTTCACTTTCTAAAACTTGTGTAACTGTTGGTTCATTAAAAGGAATGCTTGTTTCGAAAAATTCATTTTCTTCGCTTCCTTTTAATTGACCTCTAACGATAAATACCCCACGTTCAGGCTGCATTGTAAGGGATTCAATATCATTGTTTTGTAAATGCTCTTGGAATGCGTCATACGTAATTTGGTTAAGGTCGCGGTTAGAACCACTAAAAAAGCTCACCACACCAATGACAACCAAGAAAATTAATAAATAAAAGATTGTATTTCGGAAGATACGATTCATTCCTTACCTCCTCCCACAAACAACAAACATTTGTTATGCTACCATAGACTTTGAGTGACAAACAACAAATTAGCTTTCATATACTTCTTTTTTTAATACACCGACAAACGGTAAATTACGATAGCGCTCTTTATAGTCCAGCCCGTATCCAACGACAAAAGCATCTGGAACAGTAAACCCAGAAAGGTCAGGTTTAAGATCCGCTTTTCGGCCAGAAGGCTTGTCTAAAAGTGTAACAATTTTAATCGAATTCGCTTTACGGTAACGGAACAAATCGACTAAATAGCTAAGCGTTAATCCGCTGTCAATAATATCTTCGACAATTAAAAGGTCACGTCCTTCTACAGATGTGTTTAAATCTTTAACAATTTTTACTTCACCTGTTGTAACGAACCCTTCGCCATAACTTGATACGTCCATAAAGTCCATTTCAAGATAAACATCCATCTTTTTAACTAAATCGGACATAAAGGGCATGGCACCTTTTAGAACACAAATAACTAGTGGAAACTTATCTTTGTATTCTTCTGTTAACTCTTTCCCAAGTGCTGCTACTTTTTGTTGAATTTCTTCTTCAGAAATAAAGACCTCCAACATATCCTTTTCCAACATAACAGTAAAGCCCCTCCTACACTAGCTCTTTTTAATTTTGAAACATTAAAGTTAATACCCGCTTTGTTTGTGTTGAAGCACGGGCAAGCCTTGATTTTTGCAAACCAACAATCCACAAAATGTCCCCATTACCGTCTACTACGATCGGCCAACTGTCTCTTTTAGTACGATCGATTTTTTGATCAATAAAAATATTTTTCACCTTTTTTGTACCATTAATTCCTAAAGCAGCAATTCGATCTCCAGGTTGTCGTGTTCTTACACATAATGGAAACGTTATGTGCTCTACATCACAAATACAAGAGTGTAGGTTATTCGGAAACTGTTGACCACTATAATCCTTAATATCTGCTGTTAAAACCCCGCTTGGAACATCTATAAAGCCTGGTACATCAAAGATTAAATTATAAGGCTCAGGCTTGTTTAACTGTTCAAATGTTAGAAAACAACGATCATAAGAACGAACAACACGCAGTCCCTCAGGAAAGTATAGTTGACCCGAAGGCCGCTCTGCATGAAGCAAAGTTAATAAATCTTCAATATGTATAGACGATAGGGACGATGGAATTGTTTGATAAAGATATTTTAATATTAGATGAATCACTCTTCTTTGTAAAGACATCGGCACCGATTGTAGGGCAGATACCGAAAAAATTATTTTATCTTCTGCTTTTTTTATTATTACTTTTCGATAATGTTTTTCTGCAACTTCATCCAAAAATTGTTCATCTTCATAAATAAATTCACTCTGCTGTTGAAAACGCTCATGAACGTTTGGATTTTCTTTTTTTAAAAAAGGCAGAATGGAATGCCTAAAGCGGTTCCTTACGTAATCATCTTTTTCGTTTGACGGATCACGTCTCGGTTTAAGCTGCATACGGCAGCAGTAGTCTTCAATTTCACGTTTTTCTAAACATAAGAAAGGGCGAATAATTTCCCCGCATGCAAACGAACGCTTCACCGGCATACCGGCACGACTTTTTCCAAAGCTTCCGCGAACTTGACGCATTAACATTGTTTCAATTTGATCATCTCCATGATGTCCTAGTGCTAAGTAATGTGCATCATATTTAGTCATAATTTTTTCAAAGAATTCATAACGGCACTCCCTTGCTGCAAGTTGGGCACTTATTTTTTGTTCTCTTTTATACGAAGTAACATTAAGATGGGTTCCCTCAAAAACAATGTCATTTTTGTGACAATATCCTTCTACATACCGGTAATCCTCTTTAGACTCCTCACCGCGAAACATATGATCAACATGTGCAGCAATGATCGTTAACTGCCATCGCTCTTTTAATTGTAATAAATAATGAAGCAGTGCCATTGAATCCGGCCCACCTGAAACTCCAATAACAACGCATGAACGTTTTTTTAAGAGTTTATGTTTCGTTATAAATTGATCAACCACTTGCAAAGCAAGACTTCCTCCTCTGCTTTAAAACAAAAACATTTTATTCTTTGCTTTCCTTTTTATCTACCCTAATCGCTTGCAGTTTACACTTTATTATAAGTTATTGATTTATTAAGTATAAAATATATAGGAACAAAATTAAAGCAACAATTACTAAAGTTTCCATCCCTCGGAAAAATGACTTTTTGATTTGTTTATTTTCCTTTTTAACCGGGGGATTTTTTATAACCTTTTCCCCTTTCCTTGTTTTCTCACTTTTTCTCCGCTGCATCGTATGAATCATATCTTGACGCATGGCCGCTGCATGATTATATTTTCCCTTAAGAGCGTTCATTATAATAGATTTATAACAATTTAACTGTTCATTGCTGCGAATCAATCGCTCCAACTGGGTAATGCCATCCCCTTTCTTTTCAAAACGCTCCGGGTAAAAGGCATTAATTATAATCATCGCTGTGCTAAATAAATCATAACTTGGCTCTGCTTTTCGCGATCCTAGTCCCCAATAACCTCGATCAAAAAACTCAGTATATTCTTTTATAGAGCGTCCAATAAGTGTTGTTCCGCCTACATCAATCCAGCAAACCTTTGGAGGAGGACCAACCACTAATAAATTATCAGGCTTTAAATCACCAAACACCCATCCTGCTTTATGAAGATGATCTAGATCATTGAGCAGTTGAATGATTAAGATACCAAGCCACTCCTTATTTTTGGTTTTCAAAAAATCTATAAACGGTTCGCCTCTCATATAATCCATTACATAAAATGGATAACATTCGTTATCTTTAATCCAATCATCCATATCAATGAAAGAAGGTCCAAGGGATTTTCCTTGGACTTTTGAAAACCGTTTTAATATATTAACTTCTGAAGTAATTCCAAGACTGTTATTTCCTATTTTCAAGGCTGCAAGTCCGTTTTTAGATTGTGCTAAATAAACCGTTCCTGTTGCTCCTGAGCCAAGCCTCTTAATAATTAAATAATGATTATGGTTCCACTTTCCAGAGATAACAGTACCTGCATGAATATTACATTCCTGATTCTTCGATAAACGCTTCATCTTCTATCATACCTTTTAAAGAACGTCTTGTTAAAAACATTTGCACAGCTTCTTTTAACGCTGGTCCTGTCGGTGTAATGCCTCCGGAGGAAAATTTTTCAAATGTATTTGTTAACTGTTGAAGACGCGGTGTCCAATTCAACAGTTTATCTACATCATTACGTTTCCCAGGAAATACACATAACGCAAAACGATTGCCTCCAACTCGTGATTGGAGGCTAACAGATAAATCAATTAATGCCTCTTGAACAGTCGGCAGCTTATCTTTCATGCTGGCACTTGTATCAACTAAAATACAAACATCTAATGGAAGTGTCTCACCAAGCTCATCTACTACTTCCATTACCTGCCCTCGCTTATCGGGGGGTAAGTCTTCCATTTCTTGATTTTTCCCTAATATCGCACTTAGTTCTTTGTTTACAACTCCACATATTGTTTGTGTCATTGCCTTTCTAGTAACCATTTGAACAGTTTGAGCGAACTGTTTTGCATAAACAATTTGGCTAACTCCGCCTCCGGAAAGTGCAATGTCTGCAATTTCTTTTATTCCTTGTTCTCCTATTACATCATCTGTTACAACACCAATTACATTTACTGTAATTCCCTGCTCATGGGCCAGTGCCGCAACAGCAATTGGATCTTCGCCCTGATTTGAACACCCATCTGTAATTAAGAGAATTTGCTTTAATGTCCCTTTTTTCATCGCTTTCCTCCTCCTTGCTTTACCTATCACACATCATCGACCATTCAGGAGGAGTTTATACGATTATTGGGCCTTTTTTCGATTTGTTGCAAAAGAATAACGTGGAATTGTTTGCCACTTTGGTAAATTACGCTCTATTTTTGCAACAATAACGGTCATATCATCCATAATTTGTCCTGACCTTGTTCGAATCACCTCTTCCATTAATAAGTCTGCAATTTCTTGCGGGTCCTCTGTTTCCATTTCTCTTATTTTTCGCTTAAGCCAAATATCCTTATTTTCAACATGATGAGCGCCATCATATATTCCATCACTCATCATAATAAGTAAGTCTCCCGCCTTTAACTGCTCACTTACTACATCAACATCAAACTCTTGGATCATTCCAATTGGTAGATTGCTTGATTGAATCGTCTTAACTTGATCACCTCGTTTAATAAAGCTCGGTGTGGAAGCAACTTTTAAAAATCTTGCAGATGCATTTTGTAAATCAAGAATTGCTAGATCAAGTGTTGAAAAAATTTCATCTGTCGTGCGAAGAGAAAGAACAGAATTAACAGACTTAATGGCAACTGTCTCATCAATCCCTGATTGAAGAATTTTTTGCAGAAGCTCTAGTGTATCATTGCTTTCTAAATGTGCACGTTCACCATTGCCCATTCCATCACTAATTGCAATCGCATATTTTCCTGAACTTAACTCAATGAGAGAGTGGCTGTCTCCTGAAACCCATGCCCCGCCTTTAGCTGCATTGGCAATTCCGGTTTCTATAATAAACGCTTTAGCAGACCCGAACATTACCCGACATTCACCATGCGGGTAATGAGCATGATCTTCATGCTTCACAATAATCGCTTCATCTAAAATATCTGATAAAAGCGGTGCAATGACTTTCTCACACTCCCCATGTCCTTTACAAAATGGAATCGTCATTTCTATATCAATATTCCCTTGTTTTACACTGTAAATATCAATATGATCCACTTCTAAGCCAATTTCACCAAGTGCTTCAATGATTTGATCTTCATGCTGGTAATGGTTATCACGTTCCTTTTGAATTTCTGTTGCAAAATTCCCCATTACTTTGGATACACCAAGAAGTTGATCGGCTACAAGCCTTCTGCTTTCTTGAACCTGCCTTCGCAGCTTTTTACTCGCTTCATAATGACTTAATTCATGGTGAATAAGTTCTGATACTTTTTTCGCTTTCACACAATGCTTGTCCCATTCTTTTTGAAAGAGATAATCTGCTGTTACTTTTTCACGGTCCTGCATAATTTCATTCATAAAGGTATATGTTTTATCAAACTGTTTTACCCAGCATTGTTCTTTCTTAAAGCAGTTTTGACATGTTTTGGCTGTTACACGGCTTAATAAATAATCAATATCTCGTTCATTTTGATCTTCTTCCTCTGAAAAGTTAAGTGGAGAAAAACTTAACGATAACGTCTGAAACAGAGCTGAAAACTGTTCAACTCGATGTGCTGTAACATCCCGTATTTTTCTTAAGTACTGCTGCTGTTCTTGAGAGTGTTCATTTGTCCCGGGAATATATCTAGCAATTTGAGAAATAGCAGATTTTGGAGTAATTAAAAATAAAAACAAAGCTGATAATGACTCAAGAAGAATCGGTCCCATATTTGCTGGATTTCCTTCGCCATACATCCCAATTAACAGCGTACCAATAAGTAAACCAATTCCCACCCCCATTTTTTTACCTTCTTTTAATAATCCTCCTAATAATCCTGAAAAAGCTAATAAGCTCATATGGTATAAGCTTGACACATTTGCCAGTCCAAGAATTAGTCCTGTAACAACACCGACCGTAGAACCAATGGCTGCACCTCCAACAAATGCGAAAACAAGAACAAGATAACGAGCTAAAATATGCTCAACTGATAGTCCATAAAGCACCCATCCAATCGTACCTGTCATAACAGATGCTAATAAAATAATAAAACAAATAATTTCCTCATTTTTTAATGAACGTTTTAATGACTTAGTGGATAAAAGGGGGATGCTTTGTAAAAAGATAACGGTTAATATGGCGCTAAGACCGCCTTCTACAGCAGCAATAAAGAAGTTAGTTGTTGTCATTGTTTCATTAAGAAAGTGCAGTATCACTCTGGCACTAACACTTGCACTAAAAACAAGAAGAGGCACGGTTTTTAATAAATGTTTTTCCCATCTCATTGTTAACTTTCGAATAAATCCGTAAAGCACAATGGCTAAAATAATAAATAAAATCTGATCAATATTTTGCGAAATTGATCCTAAAAGAAGAGCACATGCTGCAAGCTTTGCCCGATCCTTTCTTAAAAAAGCGACAGAAGCAAAAAAAGGTAAAGCAAAAGGCATCATTTCACTTAAGATAAAGGCTCGTCCTAATAAAAAACCAATCATAAACAGAAGAACACCGCTTTGAATAATCCTTTTTTCAATTTTTGCTTTTAAACGTTTAGCAAAATCCCATGGCATGGTTTGCGAACGATTTATCCACGCTAATCCTCTCATTTCCGCAACATTCCTTTCTGCTTTGGAAATCACTATCACACCGTCTAGATTCATTTATGGTTTTAATTAAAACACACCTTTTTTTCAATTTTTGTCAAAAGGTAAGAAGTGGCTTTAAAAAACGTTCGACTATATTCTTGTATCCTTGCAAATAAGAGAAACAGTTTCTTCTAAAAGGAAAAAAGAGGTAACATTACGACAGAAACTGCATGTTACATTTGTCGAATGACTAAAAACTTCACCTATCTTTTATTATTCCTTTAAAATTTTTTTATTAAAAACAAAAAGCAAGCTGCATGAAATTCATGCAGCTTGCTTTTTAGATGACCCGTACGGGATTCGAACCCGTGTTACCGCCGTGAAAGGGCGGTGTCTTAACCGCTTGACCAACGGGCCATATCTTTTAAAACAATCTAACTTGGTAGCGGCGGAGGGGATCGAACCCCCGACCTCACGGGTATGAACCGTACGCTCTAGCCAGCTGAGCTACACCGCCAAATTGTTTGCTTCATAAGCACATCTAGTATATTACAAGATTCAATTTCCCATGTCAATAGTTTTTCTAAAAAACTATTGAATGCATAATAAAAAGCACCTTTTTAAGGTGCTTTATTTATAATAGCATTGCTTTGCTGACTGTAAACAGCGAGTTATTATCCGCGACGTGAACCACGACCACCGCGCTTTGAATCTGTTTGACGCTTAATCGTTGAAAGTCTTTCTTCACTATCCTTTAAAAAACGGCTTAGCTTATCTTCAAATGAAAGTGTTTGCGGACCTCGGGGACCGCCAGGCTTTTTACCACCGCCGCCGCGCTTAAATCCTCTAGAATTTGAATTACCAGCTGGACGAGATGGACGTTCTGAACGCTCAGGGCGTTCTGGACGATCTTTAGCTTTTTTTATGGACAAGCCGATTTTACCATCATTTTCTAATTGAATTACTTTTACTTCAACTTCGTCGCCTACTGTTAAGTGGTCATTAATATCTTTAACATAATTATCAGCAACCTCACTAATATGGACAAGACCAGTTTTACCCTCAGGTAGCTCAACAAACGCTCCAAAATTTGTAATGCCTGTTACCTTGCCTTTCAACTTGCTGCCTACTTCGATTGACATGAAAGAAATGCTCCTCCTTGAAATTAAAAAAATAAAATTTCCTTTATTATACCGTGTGAAAAAACACCATGTCAATTTGTTCCGTTAGAAGAAGGTAATTTAAAAATGGTTTCGCCAGGCTTAGAATAAAAATAATCGCGTCTTGCAATTTCCCCGACATATTCAGGATTATTTAACTTCTTTATTTCTTCTTTTAGCTTACCTTCTTCTTTCTCCATTGTTGACAGCTGTTTTTCCAGTTCTTTCTTCTGTTGTTCTTTATCCGTGATTACTGTATTTTGTGAAATAAAAATAGAGGTAAACATCGCAAAGAGAATGCCGCATATAATACATAAAAAGGATAAACGACGGGCAAGTCCACGTTTTTTTCGTTCTTGAAAGTGCGCTTTAACCTGCTGTTCTTCTACATATGAAGACTGAATTTGCGCAACCCTTTTATCTTTAGCACTGAGCATAAATTTCCTCCTACTCAATCATCCTTCTTCTTATTAAACCATTTACTGAACTTATTCTTGAAGGATTCGAAAATTCCTTCTAGAAGAACAAGATGTTTTTTCCATTTATTAGGTATCATCTTTTTCAAAAGATAGCCAATCCATTTGAATGGAAGAAAACAAATTTTCATTAGAATAAGCAGTATTTTCATAGTAAGATTTAATACAATCATAACGAAGGCGAGTAAGAGTTGCAATAAGCGAATAGTAGGGTAAACCAGAAGTCCTAATACTAGTTTTTTAAGGAAATGAAAGGATGAAATCGTAAAAGTAATAATTTTTTCCAGTAAGAGCTGGTAGCCTTTTTGTAAAAAGGCACGATAGGCGGCAAAGCCGCATAATAAGGCAAGAAAGACGTAAAAACGAATTTCTCCTTCATTTACTTGAAGCAGTACATAGAAAATAAATAAGCTTTGTAAAATCCAAAATAAAATATCATTGCAAAATAATAACCAGTTCCATCTTCCGGGATGCATAAACCTTCCATACGTATCAACAGCGGCACCAAGCCAAATTCCCATAGCAATCATAGTCATCATCGTATAAAACTGCACCGTTAATGTCATTTAAATAGTTTGCCAAAAAAACCTTTAGTCTTGTCTCCATCTTGGTTTTCCAAATAAACCAAGTCAAAAATTCTTCCTTCAATAGAGACATGACCTTGTTCAACATTCAAATTTTTCATTTTTAGATGATGACCGCGAATTGCCAAATAACCCATTGTTGTTTGAAGTAAAAATTCCTCATTGTCAAAGCTCTCCACCTGTTTTACTCCTGTAATTTCAAGGGACTTCCTCCCCTTCATGACAACATCATGTTCAGGAGTTTTCATAACCTTATCCATAGAAGATTCATAATTGTATCGCTCCATATGCTATCCCCCTCTTTTCAAAATATATCTATGAAAAGAGAAAACAATTTAGAACAAGCTGTATAAAGAAAAGTGGAAGGCGCTTGTTTAACGGCTTATGACCTCGAGCCGTTAGCGCCTGCAGCTGGACATCTAAGAAAAGCGAAAGCGCCTTGCTCACCCCCGACAAGCATAAATTACTAAACTAAACTTAAAAAGCACAGAAAAAGAGCCTTTTTAAAAAGACCCTTGATCAACCGCTTCTTCCTTCACCACTTTATACATGGAGGAAGCTTCTTCTTTTTTTGACGTTTCTTTGATTTCTGTTACCTCTACTGTTACAAGACGATTTCCAAATTGAATATGAAGCTCATCACCTACTGTGACATTTGAACCTGCCTTTGCTGCATTGCCGTTAATACGGATGCGCCCTTGATCGGCGATTTCTTTTGCAACAGTACGACGCTTTATTAATCTTGAAACTTTTAAGTATTTGTCTAAACGCAATTATTTCACCGCTTCTTTTAATTTATTACCAGGTCGAAATGCTGGTACAGTTGATGCAGGAATTGTAATGGTTTCCCCAGTTTGCGGGTTGCGCCCTGCACGGCTTGCACGCTCTCTTGTTTCAAACGTACCAAATCCCACAAATTGCACTTTATCACCTTTTTGTAAGGCATCTGTTATTTCATCAATGAGTCCATTTATAACAGATTCAACATCTCTCTTTGTCACACCAGATTTTTCTGCAATATTTGTGATTAGTTCATTCTTATTCATCATAAAAACCTCCTTATTCATTCAACAAGATGGTATAAAACATTGCAAAAAATTAACATTATAAACAAGCTGTTGCTATATATTGTAATCGATCTTTTTTAATAAAAAAAGGGGGCATCGTCCTATTCCTCAACATAATTCTCGTTACTCATACATTTTCCTGCTGTAATTATAATTTTTTCTTTGCTTCTTCCCACCAAACATCGAGCTGTTCAAGTGTAACATCTTTGGGATTAAGGGAATTCTTCTCTAATTGCTGTTCAATGTAAGAAAAACGATTATAAAATTTGCGATTTGTTGCACGCACGGCTTCCTCAGGATCAATGCTGTAAAAACGTGCTAAATTTACAAGTGCAAAAAGAATATCACCAAATTCTTTTAACTGCTCATCCGCACTGTCTGCTTGACGGAATTCTTCTATTTCTTCTTTAATTTTTGCCCATACAGGCTGAACATCAGGCCAATCAAACCCAATTTTTGCTGCTTCTTTTTGGAATTCATATGCTTGATAAAGTCCAGGTAGTCCTTGTGGCGCTTTATCCAGTCGTGACGTAAACGTTTCCTGCTCTCCTGCCTTTTCTTTCCGTTTAATTTCTTCCCAGTTTTGAAGCACTTCAGCTTCATCCTTTACATTGATATCACCAAAAACATGAGGATGGCGCCGAATCATTTTTTCTGTTACGGCATAAATCACATCGTCAACAGAGAAAAAGCCTTCATCTTCTCCAATTTGTGCATGAAGCATCACTTGAAGCAGAATATCACCGAGTTCTTCGATGAGGTGGTCATCCTCATCATTATCAATCGCCTCTAATACTTCATACGTTTCCTCAACTAAATATTTTTTTAAGCTTTTATGGGTTTGCTTTTTATCCCACGGACAGCCGTTTGGTCCCCTTAATACAGCAATCACTTCACGCAGCTTATCAAACTGATGATAAAGCATTTCTTCCTCTTTTACAGGTGGAACATACACAGCTGTTAAGTTATTAAGCTCCAATACTCGATCAAGTTCATACAACTTAACTTCAGTAATCTTCTCCTCTTTGCTTCCAGCCGCCTCCACAATTTTAACTTCGTAATCATCAGGATACTTTTCCATTAATGTTAGCTTTACCTCAGAAGCAGTAAAGGCATCATAAACTTGTGTAATGATAATATGATGACGCATTTGGAGCTCCTCTTTTTTTAATGAGGTAGCATCAACAAGTTGAAAACCTTCAACAGGGTCAATTTTTAATGCTGTAAACATGGGATCAAGAAAACTTTGGCCTCCTTCAATGTGAAGGGAAATACCATGCTGAACTGCTTCTTCAAGCAAAAGCTGTACCGTTTTTTCAGCTACAAGCGGGTGTCCTGGTACTGCATAAATCAGTTCCCCCTCTTTTACTTCTTCAAACAATTGATCCACAATTTTCCGGTAAGTTTCTTCAAAGTTATTTGTAGACTCATAAATCTCATCAAACGATTTGTATAACATACCTTCCTTTTCCAAATCTGTTACAACTGGATGACCTTTAGTGCGTAAAAATAGATTTTTTACCTCTTTTAACTTTTTATAAATACCAAGAGGAAGCTGCTCAATATCTCCTGCTCCTAGTCCAATAACCGTTATACGAGTCATGTAGTTACGCTCCTTTTTGCGTTAATTTAAGATACAATACTACCAGCTTATCACCTTTTGGGAGCTCCAGCAGTTCTTCTTTAGAAAACACTCTTAAATAAAGTAAACTTAAAAGATAGATACTGCCGCCAATGATCACACTTGTAAGAGACGTAATCATCGCTGCAAACCGTTCACTTTCCAACGAAATAAGCAAGGTTTTAAGCGAGCTTTGCCAAAGGAAAATACTTAACACCATTAGCAGCATACTAATAAGAATTCTCATGCTGTGAAAAGGACCATTTTTTAAAAAGACATTTGTTTCTCTTTGCACACTCATTATATTTAAAAAAGCTATGACCGCAAAACCGAGGACTGTTCCTAAAGCAGCTCCCATAATCCCAATAAAAGGTATCAATATAATTGTTAAAATAGCTTTTATAACAATTCCCATTACTACATGTTTTGCAGGTTTATAAGTAAAACCAAGGCCCTGCAAAATTCCTGCAGCCGTCATCGCGATTGATGTAAACAAAATGGTAACACCTAAAACGCCTAATACTACCGATAAAGAATGGTCTTTAAATAACATGATATTTGTCGGTCTAATGACTGCCGCTAAACCAGCTGCTGCGCCTGTACCAACAATAAAGCTAATTTTTAAAGCAAGAGATGTTTTTTCGCGAATGTATTTATTATTGCCTTGTAATTTTGCTTTCGTCATCATCGGTACAATCGCTAACGCAAGAGATGTTGCAAGGACAGTGCCAAATTGCAAAAGCGGTTGACCGCGATCAAATATTCCTTTTGTTAGTTTTGCCATTTCGAGCGGCATTCCAAACTTTTTTAATTCACTTAAAATGATAAGAGAATCCACTAATTGAAAAGCTGAGAGTGACAATGCACTTATACAAACAGCAGATCCTTCAATTAATAACCGCTTTACAATTTGAAAAGAATCTTGAATAGGATACCTTTGAAACCACTTAAATGATAACTGATACTGCCGATAAAAAATAAAAAGGGCAATAACTCCAGCCAAACCTCCGATAAATGAACCAAAAGCCGCTCCTGCTCCTGCAAGATAAGGGCTAGATCCACTGTAAATTAAGAATAAAGAAAGACAAACAATGGTTATCACTCGAAAAACCTGTTCAAACACTTGAGAAACAGCAGTTGGCTTTATCATTCCTTTTCCTTGAAAGGCACCGCGCATGACTGCAAGAAAGGGCATAAACAGAAAAGCTAAAGACATGCTTTGAAATGGAAACACAAGCTTTGGATCGCCAATAAATACTGAAAGCTTTTCAGCTCCAAAAAACAACCCAAAAAAACAGAGCAGACTCAAAAAAGTTAACGTCCAAAAAGAAACAACGATAACCTGCTCAATTCGCCATTTCGCTTCTTGTTCATGATATTCTGAAAGAAATGCAGAAATAATAACAGGAAATCCATACATTGCTAAAATTAATAAAATTCCATAAAAAGGATAAACCTGCTGATAAACATAAAACCCGATATCTCCAGCAATATTTTGATAGGGAACTCGATAACCTACACTTAATATTTTCGTTAAAAATGCAGCGATCGTTAAAATCATCGTACTTTGCCAAATAACGCTGCGATCATCTTCTTTCATGAAGCCGCCCCTTCCCCCGTAAATCCAATTACAACCTATCCGTATTATAAAGAGCATTTTTTATTGTTTCAACAGAAAAGAAGAGGCCGTTCCTGCCTCTTCCTTCATGGTAATCCACTAATTTTTATTTTTTAAAAATTACGGTTATGTTTTGTTCTATTTTTGGCTATCCTTTTTACTGTTCCATCTGCCGTGCTAAAAACCCTGCAGCCGTTTCAGCAAGCTTTTGTTCAACTGCGCCTACAGTTTCTTCTTCTTTGGCAGTAAGAACGACAGTACCAATTGGATCACCATTCGCAATAATAGGTGCGATCACATAAGAACTAGAATGTTCCATTCCGTCTATGAGTTCAACACCTTCACTCGACTCTTGAAGAAGTGTTGCACGGTCATTCATCGCTTTTTCGATTGTGGTTCCAATCGATTTGTTTAAGTATTCTTTTTTTGAACCCCCTGAAACAGCGATATATGCATCACGATCAGAAATTAAAACGAGATGACCAGAATGTTCTGCTAATGATTCAGCATACTCTTTTGCGAAATCACCAAGTTCACTAATTGGCGAATATTTTTTTAAAATCACTTCTCCATCACGGTCTACAAAGATTTCTAGAGGATCACCTTCACGAATTCGTAATGTTCTCCGAATTTCTTTCGGAATGACTACGCGTCCTAAATCATCAATACGACGAACTATTCCCGTTGCTTTCATTTCTTCGATGCCTCACTTTCTTTGGTGTAAAAACTGGAACAATGACATAAATGGTGTTTAATTTTGAAGATTTCACCAATGCCTTTCTTTTATTATCCGTCTTCCTTTCCTTTCTATACACAATGATTGGAAAAATGTTAGAAAACCATACATATAAGAAAAGCGCAAGCGCCTTGTTCACCCCCGACAAGCAAATGTTCTTACAACGAAAAGACGCTTTTTGCCTTTACGGCGTAAGGTTATTTGACTCGAGGGGGTAGGGGCTGGAGCTGGACACCAAAACTTATACTTTCTGATCTAATATAAAATCGGTATTGCCTTAATTAGACAATACCGATCACATGTTGTTAAGAATTCACTGTTTCTTTACAGGCGCCCTTAGCGGTTTCTAAAATAGTTTCAAGCTGCTCACAAAGCTGCTGCTGGGAATACTTTTTTGCATCAAACACAATTTTAACTTTCTCACCGTCAGAACCAAGACGAACATCTCTGCCAAGTTTGCTGACGCCCTCGAATAGCTTCGGAATATCCACGATCTCTCCTGCTTTTTCTGTGAATAAAAGCGTTACTTCCTGCTTTTTCTGTACAACGGATTCGATTTGAGCCTGTTTTGCCATTACTTTAATTCGCGAAATGGAAAATAAATATTCCACTTCCTCTGGGAACATACCAAAACGATCAATCATTTCATCTTTTAAATCATAAATGTCCTGCATATCTTCCAATGATTTAAAGCGTTTATACATATCAATTTTTTGACGTTCATCTGAAATATAACCAGCTGGAATATACGCATCAATCCCAAGATCAACTTCCACAGAAATAGCTTTTTCTTCTGAACTATCTCCTCTACGCTCTTCGATAGCTTCTTTAAGCATTTGAGAATATAGATCAAATCCAACTGAATCAATAAAGCCGTGCTGTTCTGCTCCTAATAAATTACCTGCTCCGCGAATCGTTAAATCACGCATGGCAATTTTAAAGCCTGATCCAAGTTCTGTAAATTCTTTAATAGCCTGCAGACGTTTTTCAGCTTCCTCTGATAATACTTTATCTTTTTGATACGTAAAGTAAGCATAGGCCACCCGGTTTGAACGCCCTACACGTCCTCGCAGTTGGTATAACTGCGAAAGACCCATTTTATCTGCATTATACACAATTAATGTATTTACATTTGGAATATCTACACCTGTTTCAATAATCGTTGTGCTGACGAGCACATCATATTCACCTTCTAGAAAATTAAGCATAACGGCTTCAAGTTCACTTTCACTCATTTGTCCATGAGCATAAGCTACTCTCGCATCAGGCACAAGAGCAGAAATTTGTTCAGTCATTTGTTGAATCGTTTCAACCCGATTGTATAAAAAATATACCTGTCCATTCCGTGCTAGTTCACGCTCAATCGATTCTCTTACAAGCACTGGATTGTATTCTGCTACATAAGTTTGAACAGGAAAACGATTTTCAGGGGGTGTTTCAATAACAGATAAATCCCGCACCCCGAGCATGGACATATGAAGCGTTCGAGGAATTGGTGTAGCCGTTAAGGTTAACACATCAACATTTGCTTTCATTTTTTTAATTTTTTCTTTATGTGTAACCCCAAAACGCTGTTCTTCATCAACAATAAGCAAGCCTAACTCTTGAAACTTTAAATCTTTTGAAAGGAGACGGTGGGTGCCAATTACAATATCAACGACACCTTCTTTTAACCCTTTAATGGTTTCATTTTGTTCTTTGCGAGTCCGAAAACGACTTAATAACCCAATATTAATTGGATGTTCACTAAAGCGTTCGCTAATTGTTTCATAGTGCTGCTGAGCTAAAATCGTTGTTGGAACTAATAAAGCAACTTGTTTGCCAGCCATAATAGCTTTAAAAGCGGCACGAATGGCCACTTCTGTTTTTCCATAGCCTACATCTCCACACAGCAAACGATCCATTGGACGCTCTTTTTGCATATCCACCTTTATTTCCTCAATCGCTCTTAACTGATCTTCTGTTTCTTGATACGGGAAGGCAGATTCAAATTCCTGCTGTTCAAGTCCGTCTTTTGGAAAAGCAAATCCTTTACTTGCTTCCCTTTCTGCATAAAGTTTAATTAAATCATCTGCAATATTTTCAACCGAAGATTTGACCCGCTTTTTCACTTTCTTCCAATCATTTCCACCAAGTGCATAGATTTTTGGTTCCTTTGCTTCTGAACCAACATATTTTTGTACTTGATCAATTTGTTCAACAGGCACATAAAGCGTATCATTTCCTGCATATTTTACATGTAAGTAGTCTTTATGAATGCCGTTAATTTCAAGCGTCTCAATCCCTAAATATTTTCCTATCCCATGATTAACGTGAACAATGTAATCGCCTACTTTTAGTTCTGAATAACTTTTAATGCGCTCTGCATTGGAAAGCTTTGCATTACGGCGAGGTTTTCGAGCCTTTTTTGTAAAAACTTCTTCTTCTGTAATCACAGCAAGCTTTTGGATTGGCATTTCAAAGCCGCTGCTTAAATCGCCAATCATAATTTGAACTTTTCCTTCAAGAAGAGCTACCTTCTCATCGGTAATGATTGATTCAATATCTTGATCTGCTAATACTCGTTCAAGTCGTTTTGCTCGTTCCTTGTTTACTGTAAAAAAAACGATTGCAAAGTTCCCTTTTAACCATCTTTCTACTTCCGCTTTTAGCACATTCATTTGACCATGGAAGTCCTGCATCGCTTTACAGTTTACATTTACAATATTTTCCGGATTCGTATGCGGTACATGCCTTAAAAGCAGCGATAAATAAAGAACTGACGAACTTGCTTTTCCAATAATCTCTTCAAATGAAGCCGACATTTTAAGATCAGTAATACAATCTCCTTGATGCAAGAGCGATGTTAGCCATTCCGCTTCTTCTTTATCAAGACTAACTGACATTTCTTGAATGCGGCTAATTTCATCAAATACTACAAGTCCATTTTTCGGAAGATAGTCTAGCAAGCTTTCAGGATGCTCATAAAGCAATGAAGTATATTTATAGATTCCTTGAAAAACCTCTTCATTTCCAAGACGCTCAATTTCATAGGAAACTTTCTCATTCATTGATTTTTTTACACTTTGATCTTTAATTTTTGAGAGAGAATCGTGAAGGCCCTTTTCCAGCGCTTCTTTTCCGCGTTTGAAATGGTCACCCCGCAAAATGACTTCTTCAGCAGGTCCAATGGTGACCGTTTCGATCATCTGATCAGAGCGCTGTGTTTCAATTTCAAAATAGCGAATCGAATCAATCTCCGTATCAAACAGTTCAATTCTTAACGGCTTTTCTTCAGTAAGCGGGTAAATATCAATAATGCCGCCTCTCATACTAAACTCACCTGGGGATGCAACCATCGGCACCCGTGTATACCCTATTTGGATGAGCTCTGTTAACATTTTATCAACATGAAGCTCCGTACCCGTTTGAAAGGTATACTGACTTGCCTGCCATAATGATTTTGGCGGAAGCAACCTTTTTACACCTGCAATAGGTGCAATAATAATTCCCCTATTATGCTTACTCCAATAGTTTAATGCTTCTACACGCTGGCTTTTTAATTCCGGACTTGCCGCTGCAATATCCGATGAGATGAGTTCGTTTACAGGATACATAAACACCTCATCACCGCTTACCAGCTCACTTAAATCTTCATAAATTTTTTGAGCTTGATATAAGTTATGAGTTAAAATAAGCTGCGGGTGCTTTGTTTTCTCATAAATTGCTGCAGTTAAAAGCGTTCTAGCTGAACCTGACAATCCTGTCACGAGCTGCTCCTTTAATCCCTCTTCAATGCCGCTTAAAATGGTTTCAATATTATTTTCTCTACTAAAATACTGCCTCAATCCTAACATGTTTGTTCTCCCCCCTTACACAACTTCAAAACATACAATCATAACGTTTAGACCCCAATAGAGAACTGGAAATCTCTTGGGGCTGTTTTATTATGAAAACGCAATAGAAAAACGCTTTGGTAAAAACCAAAGCCACCTATTGGATGAAACGATCTAATTGGTGATAGACCGGGTTTCTTTCTAAAGCTTCTTGACAATCCTCACAAATTATCTTAACAACTGTATTTCCTTGATAATCTGTTTCAATCATTTCCATTCGCTCTTCATTTGTTAACAGATGAAAACCAAGCTGCTCGATGTGAAGGCTTTTTTCCTCCAACACACCTACATTTACTCCGCAGTGACGGCAGTTATAATAAATAGCCACAAACAAACAGTCCCTTCTTAACATTCTATTATTATTATGAACGCTAAGAAAGAAGTCTATTCACTGATTAAATTTATTCATAACTTCTAAAAATGGGGTATCTATCCAGCTAATAGATGCATCAGCAGAACGTTTCATTGCTGTATGAATATCATCCTGTTCATCCGGACGGAATTTTCCAAGTACATAATTTGGTACAGACATCCCTGATGGTGGACGATCCACTCCAATTCGAATGCGCTTAAAGTTTTGGGTGCCAAGATGAGCAATCAATGATTTAATTCCGTTATGACCACCTGGACTGCCTTTTTGACGGAGACGAATTTTTCCAACCGGTAAGTCTAAATCATCATAAATAACGAGTAAATCTTCAACTGAAAGATCAAAGTAATCTAAAAGCGGTCTTACTGATTCACCAGATAAGTTCATATATGTTTGCGGCTTCAATAAAATAACTTTTTCATCATTTATATTCTTCATCCCATAGATGCCATGAAACTTTTTTTTATCAAGTGGTATTGTAAGCTGGTCGCTTATTAAATCAATGACATCAAAGCCAACATTATGACGTGTATGATCATATTTTACTCCAGGATTTCCTAGCCCTACAATTACTTTCACCTTTATTTCCCCGCTTTCCTGCATTTCTTCCGTATTTTTTCTTAGGATATTTTATCCATCATCGTAAAAAAGGCGTAACCGTTTGGTTACGCCTTTCTAGGACGAACGCTATTCTTGATTATTTTCATTTTCACTGTTTTCGCCAATTACTTCTGGCTCATCTTGCTGGGCGGCTTCTTCTTTATCTTCTGCTACAGCTCCTTCTTGAGTTGGAGCAATAATGGAGACGGCTACTTCTTCAGGGTCATTTAAAATTTCACAATTTCCTGATGCTTTAATATCTTTTATTTGAATCGTGTCACCAATATCTAATGCTTCTACATTTATATCAATGCTTTCTGGAAACTCTGCAGGCAGTGCACGTACAGAAATTTCATGAAGAAGCTGCTGAGTGACACCGCCGTCCTTAGAACCAGCTGATTCACCAATTAAATGTACAGGTACATCTGCATCAACTTCTTGATTCATATCCACTTCATAAAAATCAGCGTGTACGTAGGCATCTTTTAAAGGATCTTTCTGAAGATCATATACCATAACGGAATGAGATTCATTTTCCACCTTTAACGTGATAACACCATTTTTTCCGACAGAACGGTACACTTTAAGAAATTCGGGACTATCCACAAAAATAGGTTTGCTTTCCTTTTTTTGCCCATAAAGAACAGCTGGAATACCGCCATTGTTACGAATTTGTGTTAAAACCGATGATTTTTTTGTATCGCGTATTTCTGCTTTTAATGTTGCACTCACTGTTTAAAGACCACCTTTCCAACGAGATTATCGTCTATAAAGATATTCCCGATTTTTAGGTGTTTTAAACATTAAGCAGGAAAATTAATCAAATAACTTGCTGACAGATAGTTTTTCATGAACACGAATAATTGCTTCACTTAAAAGCGGCGCCACTGAAAGCTGTGTTACCTTTTCGATTCGCTTTTCTTCCTTTAACGGAATTGTATTTGTCACAACGAGCTCTTTAATTTTTGAATTTTGAATGCGCTCAATAGCTGGTCCTGATAAAACAGGGTGTGTACAACAAGCATACACTTCTTTTGCTCCATTTTCCACTAATGCATTTGCTGCTAATGTAATAGTTCCTGCCGTATCAATAATATCATCAATTAAAATCGCCGTTTTCCCTTCAATATTTCCGACAATGTTCATTACTTCCGCAACATTTGGACGCGGGCGGCGCTTATCAATAATCGCAATTGGTGCTTTTAATCGATCTGCCATTTTACGGGCACGTGTTACCCCGCCATGATCTGGAGAAACAACGACAATATCATCTAAATGCTTCTGTTCAAAATGATCAGATAAAATCGGGACACCCACTAATTGATCAACTGGAATATCAAAGAAACCTTGGATTTGTGCAGCATGAAGATCAAGCGTAATCATGCGCGTTGCCCCAGCCGTTTCTAATAAGTTTGCTACAAGCTTTGCTGTAATCGGCTCACGCGCTCTTGCTTTGCGGTCCTGACGCGCATACCCATAATAAGGCATTACCACATTAATTGTTTTTGCAGAAGCTCGTTTTAATGCATCAATTAAAATGAGTAATTCCATATAATGTTCATTTACCGGTTCACTTGTAGATTGAATAATATATACATCACAGCCGCGAATGCTTTCTTCAATGTTAATTTGAATTTCTCCATCACTAAAACGTGTAACTGAACATTTTCCCATATTCACGCCGATTTGCTCAACGATTTCTTGAGCAAGCTCAGGGTTTGAATTCAATGAAAATACCTTCAAATTTGGATCTAAATAATTGGCCATTGTGGAAATTTCCCTCCGTTATGAGTTTTTCTTATCTTGTAGTTTTGAAACGTACTTTTCTTTAGTTGTTTGACGAGCGCGTGCAATTGACAGAGCATCACTTGGCACATTATCTGTAATCGTTGAACCAGCTGCAATAAAGGCATCTTTTCCAACTGTAACAGGAGCAATAAGATTTACATTACATCCAACAAAAGCGCCATCTTCTACTTTTGTTAAATATTTATTTTTTCCATCATAATTAACGGTAATGGAACCACAGCCTAAATTTACATTTTCACCAATTTCAGCATCACCAACATAACTTAAATGAGAGGCTTTGCTGCCGTTACCCATTGTTGACTTTTTCACTTCAACGAAATTTCCAATCTTAATGTCATCTCCAAGAATTGATTGCGGACGAATATGAGCAAATGGTCCGATGTTTACTCCATCACCAACTTTACTCTCATGGACAACGGATTGTTTAATAGTTGTGTTATTTCCAATACGACTCTCTTTCACTTCAGAATGCGGTCCAATTTCACACTCTTCTCCAATTATAACTTCACCATGAAGGAATGTTCCGGGATAAATAACAGTATCTTGGCCAATCACTGCGTCAGCTGAAATATAAGTTTGCGAAGGATCAATAAGTGTGACACCGTTTCGCATATGCTCCTCATTAATACGCTTTCTCATAATCTCTTCAGCTTTTGACAATGCTGCACGATCGTTTACACCAATTGTTTCTTCAAATAGTGGAGTTTGATATGCCGCTACAACTTTACCTTGTTTTTGTAAAATTTCAATCACATCAGGAAGGTAGTATTCCCCTTGGGCATTATTATTATTAACTTGCTGTAACACTTCAAACAGAATTTTATTATCAAAGCAGTATGTTCCTGTATTAATTTCTTTGACGGCTTTTTCTTCTAGACTAGCATCCTTTTCTTCTACAATGCGCTCTACTTGTCCAGAGGCATTACGAATAATACGACCATATCCTGTAGGATTTTCAATATGTGCTGTCAGAATCGTTGCTTTTGCTTTCTCTTCTTCATGACAGTGAAGCAGCGCTTCCATCGTTTCTGCTGTAATTAATGGTGTATCCCCGCATAATACGATGGTTACTCCTTCTTTACCGTCAAGATATTCACTCGCCTGCATGACTGCATGAGCTGTCCCAAGCTGTTCTTCCTGCAGACCATACGAAACCGACTCGCCTAATGTTTCCTTAACCATCTCCGCGCCATGACCGACAATTGTAATAATTTTTTCAAGTTCGAGCTCATTCACTTGATCCACGACATGTTGAACCATCGATTTTCCACATACTGGATGAAGAACTTTATATAACTTAGACTTCATACGAGTTCCCTGACCAGCTGCCAAAATTACCGCATACCGATTTGCCATATGTTTATTTTAACCTCCAAGGATTACATTTTTTCCACTATGAATATTATCTTAAAAACGGCTTTATTTCAAGAAATGTCACGAATTATACTCAATTTAAAACATTTACAGCTTTTTCATTATCATTTAAAACGATTACAATTAGTACGTCCATAACTTTCACTTAATTGATAGACATTCGATGATTTTGTTTAAGTAAATCTATGTAAATGCTCTATCATAAAAGCTCTCACTTCTATTAAACATAAAAAAGAACCTAACATTCTTCATTAGGTTCTGGTTGTAAATCTTATTAGGAAGCACCTGCTTCTTCTAATGCATTTTCCATTGCCCCTACACGCTCGTACTCTGATAATACAGCTGTTTGGATTTTATCTCTTGTATTCGAATTAATAGGATGTGCAATATCGCGGAACTCACCATCTGGTGTACGCTTGCTTGGCATAGCTACAAATAAACCATTATTGCCATCAATTACACGGATATCATGAACAACAAATTCATGGTCAATGGTAATTGATGCAATTGCACGCATTCGCCCTTCCGTATTCACACGGCGTAATCTTACGTCAGTTACTTCCATTTTCCTTAACCCCACCTTTTTCCAGATATAAGAGTATACTAGTTCTATTCAACACCTTCTAAAAAATCCCTTCTAAAATTAGAAAAATAATTAAAATAATTTTAAATTTTCAACGTTTATATTACAAATAATGACAGAAACTTCACCTAAAAAATAAGAAGCTGACTCAATTGAGTCAGCTTCTTATTTTACAAGAGCAATAACTTCCATTTCGATTTTTACGTCTTTTGGTAGTCTTGCTACTTCTACACATGATCTTGCAGGTTTATGTTCAGCGAAGTATGAACTGTACACTTCGTTAATAACTGGAAAATCATTCATATCTTTAATAAATACAGTCGTTTTAACGACCGTATCAAGCGATGCACCAGCTTCTTCTAATACAGCTTGAATGTTTTTGAATACTTGATGTGTTTGTTCAACAACATCACCTTCAATAAGATCGCCTTCTGCTGTTAATGGAATTTGTCCAGAACTGTAAAACAGATTGTTTACGATAATACCTTGAGAATATGGACCAATTGCTTGTGGTGCTTTATTTGTATGAACTGCTTTCATGTTTGTAATCCTCTCCTTACTACTCAATTGTATAATCAGTTGGTCTTAATAGTCGTTCGGGATAGCTTCGGTAATTTCCTTCTACAATGTTGATTTTTTTCTCTTTTTCATCTACTTCAAGACGCATCATTGAAGTATATTCTTCAACAAGTCTTTCTTCAACACCTTCAGCTTCCACTAATACACCAATTCCGGCAAGGTTTGCTTGAAATTCTTCAAGTAAACTAATCATTCCATGAATTGTACCGCCAGCTTTCATAAAGTCATCCACAACTAATACATTTGAACCAGCATCAAGACTTCTTCGTGAAAGTGCCATTGTTTGAAGGCGTTTAGAAGAACCTGATACATAGTTAATGCTGACTGTGGATCCTTCTGTCACACGGCTGTCACGTCTTACAATAACCACTGGAACATTTAAATGTGTTGCAATGGCATATGCAAATGGAATCCCTTTTGTTGCAACCGTCATAACAACATCAATTTCTGTTTTTGCAAAAATAGATGAAAATAAACGGCCAATTTGATTCATTAAGCGGGGATCACCTAATATATCTGTCATATATAAATATCCGCCCGGTAATAAACGTTCTGACTTAGCGAATACTTCCTGAATTTCTTCAAAAAGTTTTTTTGCTTCATTTTCATTCATCATCGGTGTGAATTTCACACCACCTGCAGCCCCAGGAATCGTAAGAATTGAACCAACACCCTGATGCTCGAATTGTTCTTTAATAATTGCTAAGTCTTCACTAATAGAAGATTTAGCAGATTTATATCGTTCTGAAAAAAATGTTAATGGTACTAGTTCATGTGGATGCTGCAGCATATAACGTGTCATATCAACAAGTCTGCCGCTTCGCCGTAACTTCATAGGAGGACCTCCAAAATCCGAATATTATATAGATAATATATCATTTTCATACGGATTTAATCAACCCTCACTCTCTCCTAATAAACGAACAGTGTAGACTTGATTACAAAAACCCCTTAATCCGTTATAAATTCTTCTCATACGCGTTTCATATTTCGTAATTCCAAAAACAGTTGGTCCGCTTCCACTCATAAGGACGCCATCTGCCCCCAACTGCTCCATTTGTCTTTTAATTTGCTCTACTTCAGGATATAAAGAAAGCGTCACATTTTCTAATACATTGCCAAGTTCACTGCACATCAACTTATAATCTTTTGTATGCATCGCTTCAACCATCTTTTCAACATTAGGATGAACGATATCTTCTAATTTTAAACGGCGATATACTTCAGCCGTCGATACACCAGTAGATGGTTTCGCAAGAATAATCCAACAAGAAGGCGGTGAAGGAATGTGCTTAATAATTTCGCCACGTCCTGTTGCAAGCGCTGTCCCTCCATATACACAAAAGGAAACATCAGATCCAATCTCAGCACCTAATGCTGCTAGTTCATCAAATGACAGTCCTAATCCCCATAACTGGTTTAATCCTTTTAATGTGGCAGCTGCATCACTGCTTCCACCTGCTAAACCAGCGGCTACAGGGATGTTTTTTTCTATATGAATTGAAACACCTTTTTTAATATGAAAACGTTCCTGCAGTAATTCTGCGGCTTGATACGCTAAATTGCGGCGGTCATTTGGAATAAATCCGCTTGTTGAATCAATTTTTATCACGTTATCATTACGCAGTGTTAAATTAATGCGATCCGCTAAATCAACTGTCGTCATTACCATTTTCACTTCATGATAGTTATCTTCACGCTTATGTAAAACATCTAGTGACAAATTAATTTTAGCTGGAGCTTTTACTGATATTTTCAACCAAATCACCTTCTACCTTCTACATTCCGCACTTTATTGTAACATACCGCTTTCATAAAGAAAACTCGGTAAAAGCCAAGTTCTTTCAGCTCACCTTCTCTTTTTATTTTATTTAAATAAAACGCTATATAAAAGTATAGATTATTGTCTCAAAGCACTGAATAAAAAGAAAAACCGAAGTCCTGGACTTCGGTTTTACAGAGGGATTTAGTTATTATTAGTGAGCTTTGTTTGAGCAATTTCTACCGCACGTTTTACGATATTGCCTGCATCTTTTGCGCGAATTCCGCCCCAGCCTTCTTTTTCTACAACATTATAGAAGCCAAGTTCTTTCGCAATTTCTTCTTTTAAGCGATCAGACATGATGCCTCGTCTCCTTGCCACACTATCTTCCCCTTTCATCCTCTGTACATTTAGTATTTGAAAGGTGCAGAAAACTATAAGAGTTGTATGTATCCTAAAATTGAAAAATTATCTAATAAAACAACATAAAAAAGCAGTTAGACGATGTCTACTGCCCGTTTACCGCAAGATGTCCATGGCTTTCACCAAATGTTAGTTCTACTGTCTCTGTTAATACATCTGTATAACTATAAGAAACACGCTCAAAAGAGTTTGATTCTTGATCTAATTTCACAATAAATACTGATGGATACGTTTCCTCAAGCACGCCGGAACGTTCAATGGTTTTTCGTCGTCCACCATTTGCTTTTAATGTTAGACGCTGACCCACACATTCTTCTAAAGTTTTCTTAATTTCGACAATTGTTTTACCCATTTTGGAACACCCACCTCACTTAGTTTAAATTATAACATTTTTTGTTGAATTTTGTCAAATAAAATTTAAATTATAACAATTAAACAAGTTTAATGTCAACCATTTTTTCGCTTTCCATATTATACTTTCCTTAGTATCTTCCTAATTTTTAAAATTATGTATGAGTGACTAACAAATGATACATGTGAATGTTCTATATTAGTGAATCCTATTTCATAGTGCGATTAAAAAACCTTAAACGACCAAACAAGATTATGTTTGGTCGTTTAAGGTTTCTTCATCTTCTTGAATCGGCATCCCTGTTCTTAATAAACCTCTTGTTTCAACACCACCAAGACCTTCTTCTCCTGTTAATGTATTGCGCAGCACTTCAATGACATTAACACGATCCATAAATGAAGCTAAGCAAATTTTTGACACAATATAAACCGGATCAAGCGCATGGATATTTACCCTTGAAGGTGAGCTTGCAAAGTTTGCTCCTGCCTTTATAAGCGACTCAAAGTGAGATTGACAGGCTCCTGCAAAAATCACAAGATGATCAAGATTTCCAATTTTTGAGCGCACCTCTTTTACTGTACGAACAAAGTGTTTGGAATGCCGGTATGCCTGCAGATCATTTTTCTTTCCTTTATTTTTCAAATAAGCATCGTGACCTGTAAGGACGAGCACTTCAGGACGAACCTTGTCTATTAAAGGCGGAACCTTCTGCGGCATGTCCACTTCATTCATATGTACACCAAATACAGGTACCGATAATTTTTTATACAACTCCAAACATTTATTTAAATAAAGAGCATCTCCATCAATATGCAGTACTTTACCAGGAAGTTCAAAATAACTTTTTTTCGTTTGATAACCATTTGTAGCTGTATATTCCCTTTTGCGCCTAAGCAGCTGGTAATCTTGGCGAAAAAGGCGGTAAGAACGATCTTCTTTTTCTTTTAATTCCTGCCTTAGCTTCTGTCTTTCAGGCGCAGAAACAATGATTAAATCATTAAGAGGAGCATCTGCAATAAGACGCATTTCCTCCCCAATTAATTCCACGATCTGTTTTTCTTCAGATATTTTTTGAACTCGAAATAGTAAATCGCATTTGTAAGATTTTCTTGCAACAATATCGCCTACCCGTATCGTCATTTTAATGCCTCCCTGCACAGCTTTTTCATTGAGGCTTACGTCTTATTAAAATGATATGTGCAGAAAGGCAAAACATGATTATCATTTTAAGCGTTTGTAAAGCGCATCACTCATGCGGGCAAATTCCTCGATAGAAAGACTTTCTCCTCTTCGTTTTGGATCAATTTCTGCACTTGCCAATGCTTCTTCAACAAGAGGCTTTTGGTTTTTTGAAAATAAATTGTGTGTAAGATTATTTAGTAATGTTTTGCGGCGCTGTGCAAAACTTGCCCTTACAACTGTAAAGAAAAATTCCTCATCAATTACATCAACGAGCGGTTTTTCTCGCATTGTTAGACGAAGCACTGCTGAATCCACATTCGGCTTTGGTACAAACACCGTACTCGGCACTATAAATACGGTTTCTGCCTTGGCATAATATTGAGTCGCAATCGATAATGATCCATATTCTTTTGTACTAGGAGATGCCGCAATCCGATCTGCCACTTCCTTTTGAATCATACAAACAATTCCGCGAATGGGAAGCTTTTCTTCAATTAATTTCATTAAAATTGGCGTTGTTACATAATAAGGGAGGTTTGCAACTACCATTATATCTTGGCCATTTGGAAAATTATCCTTAATAACCGCTTTTACATCTGCTTTTAATACATCCGAGTGAATAATATTTACATTTTGATAAGGTGATAATGTATCTTCTAAAATAGGAAGCAGTCGATCATCAATTTCAAAAGCCACTACTTTCTCAGCTGTTTTGGCAAGCTGTTCTGTTAATGAACCAATTCCAGGTCCGATTTCAATAGCTCCAGAGTTTCCCGTTAACCCGGCACTGGCTACAATATTACGGATAATATTTGAATCAATTAAAAAGTTTTGCCCTAAACTTTTTTTAAACGAGAAACCATATTTTTCTAAAACAGCTTTTGTCCGCTGTGGCGTAGCAATTTCCTTATTCATTTCTTTTCCTCCTGTAACACGCTTCTCATCACATCGATAAACTCTTCCTGCGTAATTTGAAACATGCGTAATCGCTTGTATAGTTGTTTCCCATTCATGTAACCGATATTTAGCTTTTGACCAATCTTTTCACGTCTTTGTTTTGCTTTTGGACCACCAATTAACCCGGCATCCACAAGATCCTGCCATGGAATTAACTCTGCATCTCTTTCCATCTCTTCTTTTACTTTAGAAAGGGCTTGCTGAATGGCGAGTTTAGAAGCATGCTCCACCCCTAGACCTTTACCTGACCGAGCGATTGCTTCTTGCTTTGGTAAAAATGCATGTTTACACCCCGGAACACGGGCACTTACGATTTTACGAATTCTTTCACCAGGATAATCAGGATCTGTAAAAATAATAACACCGCGCTTTTTTTGAGCTACTTCAATACGCTTTAATGTTTCTTCACTAATTTCAGATCCATTTGTTTCTAATGTATCCGCATCAACAGCATGCTGAATCGCAATTGTATCACTTTTTCCTTCCACAACAATAATTTCTTTAATTTTCATGTTTTCCTCCAATTTTGAAACCTTTTCTAAGTATAAATCGTCTTAAACATAGAAAACAACACCCTTATTTACTAGCGCTAAAAAATTAAAAAACAGAGGGATCAGCACCCTCTGTTCATTACTTTTATTGTAAAATTTTAATACGGACTGCTTTACGTCCCCATGCATACGCTTGGGATTTGCTTGCAAAAAAGACATCAATTTTGTTTCCTTTAATTGCACCGCCTGTATCTGCAGCAATCGCATAGCCATAGCCCTCAACATAGACTTTCGTTCCAAGCGGAATCACGCTAGGATCAACGGCTATAACTTTTGCCCCAGGGTTTGCTTTTAAATTCACACCTGTTGCTGTTACTCCTGAACAGCCTGCACAGGATGCTGTATAAGCTGTACTTGTGACATAAAATTCATTTTTAACAGTACCGCTATTTCCACGTGAGACGGTTTGAACAGGCTTTGTACCTACAGCAACAATTCTATCAGAACTTTCTTTTACTGTTGTTTCTTCCAGCAGTTTTCGAGATACTTCTTTACCGTTTTCTAATACCACTTCGTATTTCTTTTCAATCCGGCCTTTTTCTCCCGCTTCAACTACTTTTTGTTTTCCTTTTGTTAATGATGAATCCTTTTTCGTAACTGTTGCATAATCCACTTCTTCTTCCACTACATCGGTGACCTTTTCGACCCGAATCACATTTATATTTGTTTCTCGTGTAACTTCTTCCGCTAATCCCGGCTCTACGCGATCAAGTTCGTTTAATGTTACATCATGTTGTTTTAAAAGGTCAGCGACCGTAGTCGAAGTTGTCCATACCTTTTCTTTTTCGTTCCCCACTGCAAGAGGTACTTCAAAGGCAGACTTATAGTTTACCTGCATGTTTTCTGTAATTTTCGTATTTAATGCAGGGTTAATTTGATCATGCTCTTTTACTTCAATGCCATTAGCTTTTAAAAATTCGCCAACCGTTTCTTTGGTTGTCCATTTCTTTTCCTGCTCATTATCTGCTGTTAATACAAGAGACTTCGCAGCTTTATAGACAATTTCCATTTCTGATTGAAGGGCTGTATCTAAACTAGGGTTTACTTCATCATGTACAGCTGCTGTTATATTATTGTCCATCAAAAGTTCTTCAACTGTCTCAGCATGTGATTTAATTTGACTCTCTTCGCCATTTACAACAAGGGTTATAGGTTTTTTCGTCATCTCAAAAATGACCACACCACTTACAGCAACCAGCACCACAACACTAAGGATGGACATGAACAGCCTTTTCCCCTTTAAGAATCCGGAAAAAACTTTCATGTTTTTATTCATCGGTTTAAACTCCTCCTTAATGAACATGGATTATATCCATGAACTTTCCTTTTGTCAACCTCTCGACTTTTCAAACAAGGAATTTTTGAAAAAATTGACTACCTAAAAAGAGAAACTTCCCGACGTGAATCGTCCTGGACTTTCAACGATTTACACCTTATAAGGAATACAGCTTAGACGCAAAGTAAAACCCAACATTTACCTAATTTAGTTTGAATAGTTTTTTAGCATTTTCGGACGTTTTTTCAGCCAGCTCTTCATAAGAAATTCCTTTTAACTCAGCAATCTGTTCGGCCACAAGCCTCACATATGCTGGTTCATTTCGCTTTCCACGGTATGGATGTGGCGCTAAAAATGGGCAGTCTGTCTCAATAAGCAGACGATCAATTGGTAAATCTGCTGCGACTTCTTTTGGCTTTTTCGCATTTTTAAAGGTAACAGGTCCGCCAAACGATATGTAAAAATTCATATCTACACAAGCCTTGGCAACTTCTAAGCTTCCGCTGTAACAGTGCATAATTCCCCCTACAGCCTCTGCTCCCTCTTCTCTTAAAATATCAATCACATCTTGTGTTGCTTCGCGATTATGAATAATGATAGGTAAGTTTACTTTCTTAGCCAGTTGAATTTGTTTGCGAAATACTTCTTGCTGCACTTCTTTTGGTGACTTATCCCAATGGTAATCAAGACCCATTTCACCAAGTGCTACAACTTTTGGATGACTGCTTAACTTTTCAAGCCAAGCTAAATGTTCCGCTGTCATATCCACTGCATCAACAGGATGCCATCCAACTGACGCATAAATGAAATCATAAGCTTCAGCAAGCTCCATCGCACCGTTAATTGTCACTTCATCAAAGCCTACAACAACCATTTGTGAGACACCAGCTTCTCTAGCTCGTTGAATCACCGCCGCTCGATCTTCGATGAATTGTTCTGCATTTAGATGTGTATGTGTATCAAATAGCATGCAATGACCCACCTTATCATTAATTTCTTCTCTAAGTGTAACAAAAGAATAAATACATTTCTAATTCAAAACAGTTTCATTTCCATTACATTTCCTTTACAAAAACAGCGAATTAGAAGGATTCTTGTCGAACAAGGTGAAAAGATCAGCATCCTTTATCAAGAACACTGACCCTATTCATCAATATCTTACCTTATTTTACTTTCGTACCGTTCGGAAGCGCATCACCAATTGAGGCAAGCTCAAGTTTTCCATCTTTTTCACCTGCTAAAATCATTCCTTCTGAAAGCTCACCGCGCAGTTTAACAGGCTTTAAGTTGGCAGCAAGAATCACTTTTTTACCAACTAATTCTTCAGGTTTATAAAATTTTGCAATACCTGAAACAACTTGGCGCTTTTCATACCCAACATCAAGCTGCAATTTCAAAAGCTTATCTGCTTTTTTAACTGGCTCGGCAGCAATTACTTCAGCTACACGCAAATCAACTTTTGAAAAATCATCAATTGTAATTTCATCTGTATCTGGCTTTTCAACAGGCTTTTCTTCCTTCTGCTTTAATACGCCACCCATTTGTTCTACAATATAAGCCACTTCTTCTGCTACTTCTAAACGAGGAAATAATGGCGTACCTTTTTGAACCGTTTGCCCGCCAATCGTTTTACCAAATTGGTATAAGCTGTCCCATACAGTTCCAGCCCCTTCTTGTACACCGAGCTGATGCCAGATTTTTTTAGGTGCTTCCGTCATAAACGGCTGCAGTAAAATGGATACATAACGCAATGATTCAGCTAAATGAGTCATAACAGAAGCAAGTTTTTCACGTTCATTTTCATCTTTTGCTAATACCCATGGTTGGGTTTCATCAATGTATTTGTTTGTACGGCTAATCAACTGCCAAACTGCTGTTAAAGCAACAGAAAACTCCATACTTTCAAGGGCATCTTCTGCTTTTTTGACGGTACTGTTTACTACTTCCACTAAGCTGTCATCAAATGGTGTCACAGCTCCCTGATAAGTTGGAATTACCCCATCAAAATACTTATCAATCATGGCAACGGTACGATTTAATAAATTTCCTAAATCATTTGCAAGATCATGATTAATACGCTCCACAAAGCTTTCCGGTGTAAAGACACCATCAGAACCAAACGGCACTTCCCGCAGTAAATAATATCGAAGCGCATCTAAGCCATAGCGCTCAATTAATGTAACAGGATCAACAACATTTCCTTTTGATTTTGACATTTTGCCGTCTTTCATTAACAGCCATCCATGTGCAAAAACTTTCTTTGGCAGCGGTAAATCGAGTGCCATTAACATGATTGGCCAATAAATCGTATGAAAGCGAACAATCTCTTTTCCGACTAAATGAACATCTGCAGGCCAATATTTTTCATACTTTGCTTGATTTTCTGTTCCATAACCAAGTGCTGTAATATAATTAGAAAGAGCATCAATCCACACATAAACAACATGCTTTGGATTGTTAGGCACTTTCACGCCCCAGTTAAACGATGTACGAGAGACAGCTAGATCTTCAAGACCTGGTTTAATGAAATTATTAATCATTTCATTTTTACGTGACTCCGGCTGAATAAACTCTGGATTTTCTTCATAAAACTTCAGCAGACGGTCCGCATATTTGCTCATTTTAAAGAAATAAGATTCTTCTTTTACTTTTTCAACAGGCCGACCACAGTCGGGACAATTTCCCTCATCTAACTGCAGCTCTGTAAAAAATGACTCACAAGGTGTGCAGTACCATCCCTCATATTCATCAAGATAAATATCACCTTGAGCAACAAGCTGATCAAATATTTTTTCAACGACATTTTTATGGCGTTCTTCTGTTGTACGAATAAAATCATCATAGGAAATATCGAGTTTCTTCCAAAGATCTTGAATGCCGCTTACAATTTTATCAACATAAGCTTGTGGTGTTACACCTTGTTCTTCTGCTTTTTGCTGAATCTTTTGGCCATGTTCATCCGTTCCTGTTAAATACATAACATCATAACCGCGAAGACGCTTATAACGAGCAGCAGCATCCCCAGCAACTGTTGTATAAGCATGTCCAATATGTAGTTTTCCGCTCGGATAATAAATCGGGGTTGTTATATAAAAGGTCTTTTTCTTTTCAGCCATTTTGTTCCCTCCTAATTACTTCATCCATAATTAAATTGCCACACTCTATTTTACCATTTCTATCATAATAAAAAAGCTTTCGCCCTATGCGGACAAAAGCTAAGTTATTTCTACAACCAAAACGTTCTTCACTCTCCTGCCAAGCTCTTACACAGCATGAGATTTATTGGCCTATAACCTACTATTTTAACCATTCCGCTCCATTTCTTATTAAAAGATCTTTCTTTCATTTTTGCCGCTTCTTTCATCAAAATATACCTAATTGCCTAAGTCATTGTCAAGCGGTCTCCTATTAATAACCTATTTTATGGAATTTTTGTCGAAATAAAAATAAATTCTTTGTCGAATGAAATTTTTTTCGACAAACCTTCATATCTCTATATACCATATATTACTATAAAATTTCCTCACTATTGTTAGAAAAAATGTTATATAATGTTTAAGAAGACACTTTGTCGCCTTCGCAAACCTTGATATAACGCAGTTTGTTATTTTTTAAAAATAATTCCATTTTCTAAAAAAAATGATTGACGACTTTTGGAAACGTTGGTATTATAAAACTATAAGATAGAATTTTGTCGAAAAGTGACGTGTGATATAAAATTGCATGAGAGGAGAACACTTCATGAAATCTACTGGTATTGTTCGTAAAGTTGATGAATTAGGTCGTGTTGTTATTCCAATTGAGCTTCGCCGTACATTAGGTATTGCAGAAAAAGATGCTCTTGAAATTTATGTTGATGATGATCGCATCATCTTAAAAAAATATAAGCCAACAATGACTTGTCAAGTAACTGGTGAAGTATCTGACGATAACTTTACACTTGCAAATGGTAAAGTTATTTTAAGCAAAGAAGGCGCAGAGCAAATTTTAAAAGAACTTCAATCGCAACTGACAAACAGTTAATTAAATATAAAAACTCCTTCTGCTTTATTGTAGAAGGAGTTTTTTCATTATTCAACATTTTTTCATTATTCAACATGATAAGCTTGATAAACTTCACGTTTTGGAAGATTCCGGTCTTTTGCTGCTTTTTTTATTGCATCTTTTGGATTGAGTCCTTCTTCCTCGCAGTAATAATTAACATGGTCTTTTAATGTAAAACTTTCCCACCAAACTTCTTCACTTTTTATTTCCAACTCTGAGGCCCCTTCAACGATAAAACAAAATTCCCCTCGAGGGTCATTTTCTTGAAACCAGGAACGCACATCTGAAATGCTTCCACGAATAAACTCTTCATACTTTTTTGTAAGTTCACGCGCAGTAACCATGTTTCGGTTTCCAAACAATGCTTCAACTTCTTTTAATGTTTCTTTTACACGGTGAGGGGCCTCATAAAAAATAAGCGAACTTCTTATGTTTTTCAGTTCTTCTAATACTTCTTTTTTCTCTTTTTTTTGACGTGGTAAAAATCCGTAAAAATAAAATTGATCTGTTGGAAGTCCTGAAGCAATTAATGCGGTTAGCGCGGCATTTGCGCCTGGAAGCGGAATTACAGCGATTTCAGCTTCTATACAGCTTACAACCAGCTCATAGCCTGGATCGGAAATCGCTGGGGTACCAGCATCGCTAACAAGAGCAATTGTGTCACCATTTAATATTCGTTCCTTTAATTTTTGTCCGCTTACTTCTTTATTATGTTCATGGTAACTAATAAGCGGGGTATCAATTTCAAAATAATTACAAAGTTTTTTTGTTTGTCTCGTATCTTCTGCTGCAATCACATTGGCTTCTTTTAAAATTCTAACAGCCCGAAATGTCATATCTTCTAAATTTCCAATTGGTGTAGGCACTAAATATAATTGTCCCTTAGATGAAGCTTGCTGAAAACTTTGCTGCTGCACAATCATTTCTCCTTTTCAATAAGCTGCTTTTTTTGATTCCTAGATAATTGTTTAATTCGATATTCTTCCTGCATGGCTTCACGCTTTGTTAAGAAGGTCTTCTCATATACAAGCTCAACTGGCTGTCTTCCTCTCGTATATTTCGCCCCTTTTCCCTGCTGATGAACAAGAAGGCGTCGTTTTAAATTATTCGTATACCCTGTATAAAGAGTGCCGTCTCCGCATTCTAATATATATACATAATAATTATTTTCCATATAAAATCCGCTTCATTTCTTCTGTATAATGACCCTCTTTTGTATGAATCATAATCGGAGGTAAAATTTTTAAATCTGGTTTTCCTTTTTTTGTCCCTTCAATAAGGAGCATATTCGCTGCTTTTCCTTCTACCGGATGAATAAACTGCAGACGCTTTGGTTCAATATGATAAGCACGCATAAAGTTTACAATCTCTAATAAGCGGTTGGGTCTATGCACAAAAGCTGCTTTTCCTCCGTGTTTTACAAGATGGGCGCTTACTCTGACAACATCCTCTAACGAACAGTAAATTTCATGACGTGCAATTGCTAAATGTTCATTAACATTAATCAAGTCTTTTGCAGCAGTGTTAAAATAAGGCGGATTGCAGGTTACGACATCAAATTTTTTTCCTTTTAATAGCTTCGGTGCATCGTTAATATCTGCACGCATGAACTCGATTCTTTCTTCCATATGATTCATCGCCGTACTTCTACGAGCCATTTCATACAAACGCTCTTGAATTTCTATTCCGGTAATATTTGCTTTACTGCGCTGACTTAACAATAATGGAATGACCCCATTGCCTGTACATAAATCAAGCAAATTTCCTTTTTGAATCGGAACATGGACAAAATTTGCGAGCAAAATCGCATCTAATGAAAAGGAAAAGACACGATGACTTTGAATAATTTGCAGCTCTTCTTTCCCAATAAAATCAATACGCTCATCTTCATAAAGTTCAAACATCTTGTTGTTCCCCTTACTGGTTAAACATTTTTATTCTATTAATAGTTTCTATATTATCTTAAAAAATAGTCTTTCCACTCAATGGAAAGACTAAAAGTTACTGCTTATTTAAAAAGGATAAGCAAAACAAACAATCACCCTCTGTACGAATACTGCCATAGTGTAAGTTACAAATGTGAAATCCTTCTTGATAAAGGCGGGCTAAGTTATCATAGCCTTCACTTACTTCAGGCTTCGTTTTTTGCTTGCTTTTTGTCTGTGGATCCTGTTCATTTTTTAGTGATGTTTTCTTTTGCTGCTCAACTACTTTTTCTAATCTTTCCCTTAAATGGCGGTTTTCAATTTCTAGATGATGATTTTCTTCTAATAGTGCTGCTAATTGCTCTTTTAAATCTCCTAATTGACGATATAGATCTCCAATTTGCTCTTCCATTGAGCTTAATTGTGAAAAAAATTCCTTTTTCCCCACCTGTTATCCACCTCATTGTTCTGTGGCTTGAGCAGAAACGGCTTCTTCATTTATAAGCTCGTCTAATGTATATTCAGTTACTCGTTCTAATTCATAAAGTTCAACTTGAACAAGGCGCTCAAGAATATTAAGCCCGACAACTTTTCCTCTTCCGTTCGGTGTTTTGATTTCTTTCCCTAAGTCAGGAAGTTCTTGCTTTGCTGTTTCATAGGCATCATTTTCATATTTTAAACAGCACATTAATCGACCGCATAATCCGGAAATTTTCGCTGGATTTAATGATAAATTTTGATCTTTTGCCATTTTAATTGATACGGGTTCAAAATCACCTAAGAATGTTGAACAGCACAGCATACGACCGCACGGCCCAATGCCTCCAAGCATTTTTGCCTCATCACGCACACCAATTTGTCGAAGTTCAATTCTTGTACGGAAGATAGCAGCGAGATCTTTTACAAGTTCACGAAAATCAACACGGCCGTCAGCAGTAAAATAAAAAATAACTTTATTGCGATCAAATGTATATTCAACGTCGACAAGCTTCATTTCCAGCTTATGCTCCTCAACTTTTTTTACACACATCTCAAACGCTTCTTTTGCAGCCTGTTTATTATCTTCAACTGTCATTTTATCTTTCTCATCTGCTAAACGAAGCACGCGTTTTAATGGTAAAACAACATCATTCTCACCAACCTGCTTCTTTTCAATAACAGCTTTTCCATACTCAATGCCGCGAGCAGTTTCGACAATAACAAAATCATTTTTTTGTATTTCAATTCCATCGGGATTGAAATAATATATTTTACCCGCTTTTTTAAAGCGGACTCCAACTACTTCATACACAATGAGTTATCCCTCCCGCAATTTAAGCACCACTTGTTCCATAACGAGCTGTGCATTTGTATTGGCATCCAAACGCCTCTTCGCGTCAAGAACTGCCGTCATATCACGGCTGATTCGTTGTTGGGAAGTTTGAAGTGCATAACGCTCTAACTTATTTTGCTCATCAGTATAAACGATTTTCTCCCCTTGATTTAATTTTATTAGTAACAAATCTTTATACCATAATAAAAGGAGGTTCAATCCAACTGTGAGTTGATCTTTTTCTTGAAAATGCGAAAGCCACTTCTCTTGAATTGTTAACAGTACTTGATGTGGTCTTTCTAGTAATTCTTCAGTCAATTGTATCACTATTTTTCGTGCTTGTGCAAACCACTCGTCCTCAATCATTTCCTTTGCTGTTCTGCTATTATTTGTGAGAGAAGCAGCCAATCGAACAAGGTTGTTTGGAAGATTTTGATCAAGTAATTGCTGCACTAATTCCTCTGAAGTTAAAGGTCGAAATGAAAGAACTTGACAGCGTGAATAAATGGTTGGCAAAATCCTGTGTATTTGCTCAGTTAACAGCACTGCAAGAGTTTGCCGACTCGGTTCTTCTAAAAATTTCAATAAACTGTTCGCCGCCTGTGTGGTCATACGATCAGCATGTTCTAAAATATACACTTTGCGGTTCGATTCCATTCCTAAATAAGAAAATTCTTTTTGGAGCTGGCGAATTTGATCAATTTTAATAGATTGACCGTCGGGTGAAATAATATGAACATCAGGGTGATTATGTGAATCAATACGTCTGCAATCTGAACAGCTGTTACAAGGTTCAATCCCTTGACGCTGCATGCAAAAAAAGCTTTTTGTAAGTTGAATGGCAATTGCTTTTTTCCCAACCCCTGTACTGCCTTCAAATAAATAGGCATGTGCAAGACGATCTTTCACTAAACTATTTGTTAACATTTTAACAATTTTTGGTTGTTTTTGCTGCCATTCATTCCAGTTTTCCAAAAAAATCACACACCTATATTATTCATTCTAATTATTATTTTAAAAGTGATGAAATTGTTCAATTGGAAGAACAAATACAGTCGCACCGCCAACTTTTACTTCTACTGGATTTGGAATATATGAATTTGCATTCCCTCCCACTGGAGAGACTGGTGCTGCTAATTGTTCTCGGCTTTGACAATTTTCTTTAATAATCTCTAGGACCCTATTTACTTGGAAATCTTCTACACCAATTAAAAAAGTTGTATTTCCAGCTTTTAAAAAACTCCCTGTACTGGCAAGCTTTGTTGCACGAAGATTTTCTTCTATTAACGCTTGTGATAAACGGTTGCTATCTTGATCCTGTACAACAGCCATTACCAATTTCATGGAAATCCTCCTTTTTTAACGTTCCATCTTTAAGCCTTGCTTGCTGCAAATGGAATCAAAATCATCTTTTATTTGTTGAAAAATCTCTTCCACACTTTGACGTCCATCAATTATATAAATCCGATCTTTTTCTGTTTCATAAATTTGGTGAAATCCATTTCTAACGGTTTCATGATATGCTAATTCCTTTTGTTCAATTCGATCAAATTGTTCTGTTTTATTTGCTGCTTTATAGCGCTCCATCATACGCTTTCTTCCCTCTTCAGGAGATAAGTCGATTAAATACGTACGACTTGGTTTTAATCCTCCTGTTGCAAAGCGGTTAATCTCGCTGATTTTATCTTGACCAATCCCTAGGCCAAATCCTTGATAAGCAATAGAAGCATCAACAAACCGATCACATAAGACAACTTTTCCTTCTTCTAGGGCTGGTATAATTTTTTCACGAACATGCTGAGCGCGTGAGGCGGCATACAGCAATACTTCTGTTTCATTTACCATTTCACTGTGTTCTGGATCTAATATGAGAGAACGAATTTTATCACTAATCGCCGTGCCCCCTGGTTCTCTTGTATGAATATAAGAGATCTCCTTTCCTTGTAAATAATGGGCAAGTTTTTGAACTTGTGTAGATTTCCCAGCACCATCTGGACCTTCAAATGTAATAAATAATCCCTGCACGTTTATTCTCCTTTATGCTCATAAACATAGATTTTTTGTTGTTTCACATGCTCTCCTCCTTGGAGACGCACCCCTTCTTGTATCATTCTCATTAATTCTTCAATCTGTTCTTTTGTAATTTTTTCCCCAGCTATTAAATAAGGAATACCAGGCGGATACGGAATAACTGCTTCTGCGGCAATACAGCCTATTGCCTCACTGAACGGTACTTTTATTCTATGATAGTGCTTCATTTCCTTATAAGTAACTACTAACTCTGAATAGTCAGTATGCCATTTAAATGTCTTACTCTGACGCTTCTTGCTATAATCAGCCTGCTTCTGATAGAATAATGCCTGTTTAATTTTGGCGGTTATTTGTTTAAGTCCCCTTATTTCAGCAAGTGGGAATACAAACAATACATTTAGCGGATCAGCAAGTTCCGTATAAATACCTTCTTTTTCTAAACGTTCTTGAATTTGAAAGCCATTTAACGCACCGTTTGTTTGAATGGTAACTTTTAATGGATCAAGTTCATAGTGAGAAGAAGCAGGAAGCACACGAATACTGTCTATTTCGTTTAATTCTTCCCGAAAGTGATTAATTTGCATTATTATTTTTTTTACCTGCTGTTCATCTAACTGGGAAAGATAATATCTTGCTAAATCGAGAGAAGCCATAATTGGATAAGAAGGGCTGCTCGATTGCAGCATGTGTAAATAAGAAGCAATTTTGTCTTCATTTATAATTTTGCTGTTAAAATGTAAAAAAGAGCCCATTGTCATGGACGGCAGCGTTTTATGAGCAGATTGTACAACAACATCTGCTCCCTTTAAAGATGCTGAAATCGGAAAAGGTGAGCCATAACCAAAATGCGCGCCATGTGCTTCATCAACAAGGACAGGAATATGAGAAGCATGTGCAAGCTGAATAATATCCGTTAAATCAACTGTCATGCCGTAATAATTAGGATTTGACAAAATAATTGCCTTCGTACTTGGATAAGCTTTTAACGCCTTTTCTAGTGCTTCTTTTGTTAAACCTACTGCAACTTGTGCTTGTTCATCAATAAAAGGAGATAAAAAAACCGGATTAACATTTGCAAGTTCTAATCCGTGGAAAATTGATTTATGCGCATTTCGCTGCACAAGTACAATATCTCCTTCATTACATGAGCCAAGAATCATCGCGAGGTTTCCAACTGTTGATCCGTTCACAAGAAAAAAAGTTGCTTGTACATTATAATACTGCGAAGCTAACTGCTGTGCTTTATCAATAGCACCAGTTGGATTATGAAGGTCATCTAAACCTGTTAGTTCTGTTGCATCAATCTTAAGCAATTGTTGAAATTCTTTTGCAGCAAATCGCGGGAAAATAGTACCGTTTTTATGACCTGGTACATGAAAAGAAGTTACTCTTTGCTTTTTCCAATCCTGCAGTGCGTTATATAATGGAGCCTCTTCCTGATTCATCGTGACATTCCTTTACAATTTCATCTTCTATTTTTATTTTATCATAAAATTTTAGCTCTTACTGCAGTTCATGCTATCTGCTAATTCTTTTCCTATTAAATAATCTATTATTTAATAGGAAATAAAAAAAGCAGGTCCGCCGTTGGGCCTGCTTGGGTTATGAAGAACGCAAACTAAGCTTCAGTTTTCCGAGCTGTTTTAAATAATAATGATAATGCTGATCACTCGTTTCTGTTGCTATCATTTCTCTCTCACAAGGTTCACAAATAAATTGATTAAAAATATGAATTCCTTTTTCCTTTTTTTCTTCGCATATTAAACATGTTTTCTCTGTTTGAAGCAATGAACGCACAGTTCACACCTCCCTATTAAAAACAAATTCTGTATGCTTCCATCTTTGACAATTCGTCAATTAAATATACATGTTTTTATTTTTCCATACACTTTTAGCTTATGTGTATATTGACGTCATTGTGTCTGTCTATTTAAAATAAAGGTTTTTCACTTAAAAGTGGATAATTAAAAAACCTGTGAATATTCATTCACAGGTTTCAGATTGCCCAGCAGCGTCCTACTCTCACAGGGGGAGAGCCCCCAACTACCATCGGCGCTGAAGAGCTTAACTTCCGTGTTCGGCATGGGAACGGGTGTGACCTCTTCGCTATCGCCACTAGACATGTGAT
>NZ_QOCW01000031.1 GCF_003318295.1 Bacillus taeanensis | reverse complement strand
ATTTTACCGCTTTATTAACAAGTTCTTTTGGAATGTTAATGTTAAACGCTAAACGGCGCGCTTGATAACCTTGTAAGCCGACAGCCGGATCAATTTCTTCTTTAAAGATTTTTTCCGGTGTTTTTTCTGCCACTTCTTCAATCTCTGTGCCGCCTTCTTCTGATGCCATTAAAATAACGCGAGAAGTCGCACGATCAAGGACTAGACCTACATAATATTCTTTTTTAATATCACAGCCTTCTTCAATTAAAAGGCGTTTCACTTCTTTTCCTTCAGGACCTGTTTGGTGGGTTACTAACGTCTTGCCAATAAGCTCCTCTGCATATGTATGAACTTCATCAAGGCTTTTAGCAATTTTAACTCCGCCTGCTTTTCCGCGGCCGCCCGCGTGAATTTGCGCTTTTACGACATACACGTTTGAATTTAATTCTTTGGCAGCATTCACCGCTTCTTCTGGAGAGAAAGCAACTTTCCCGTTTGGAACCGCTACACCGTAGTTTCTTAATACTTCTTTTCCTTGGTATTCATGGATATTCATTTTCATCCCCCTATCAAAATTTATAACAATACTATATAAATAGAGAAGAAAAGGAAGAGAGCTGAAAAGAGCTAATTCGTCTCTTCCCGTAAACTTCTCCAATGGTAAACTGGATTATCCTTCTAATAACAGTGCTTCCGGATCTTCAAGCAGTGCTTTTACTTTCGCTAAAAAGCTAACCGCTTCTTTTCCGTCTACGATACGGTGATCATAAGATAGAGCAATATACATCATTGGACGGTTTTCCATCCGTTCTTGATCAATTGCAACAGGACGCCATTGAATGTTGTGCATTCCTAAAATTCCAACTTGCGGGCTGTTTAAGATTGGTGTAGACATCATTGAACCATAGATCCCACCATTTGTAATCGTAAATGTGCCGCCCTGCAGTTCTTTAAGGGTAAGTTTATTATTTCTTGCTTTGTTTGCAAGTTCGCCAAGTTCCTTTTCAATGTCGCCAAAACTGAGTCGGTCTGCATCGCGTACAACAGGAACAACGAGACCTTCATCAGTACCAACAGCGATTCCGATATCATAATACTTTTTAAGCACCATTTCGTCACCTTGAATTTCTGCGTTTAACTCTGGGAACTTTTTAAGTGCGCCTACAACCGCTTTTGTGAAGAAAGACATAAAGCCTAATTTCACATCATTTTCTTTGGCGAAAGAATCTTTTCGACGCTTTCTGACGTCCATAATCGCTGTCATATCGACTTCATTGAACGTCGTTAACATCGCTGCCGTTTGCTGGACTTCTACTAGACGTTTCGCAATTGTTTGACGGCGGCGCGACATTTTAATGCGTTCTACCGGTTTATTCGGATCAGCAGCTTCAGCAGATGCTTTTTGTTTTGTTTCTTTCGGTGCTGCTGTTGTTTCTTTTTGCTCACTTTTTGGAGCTGAATCTTTTTCAGCATGTGCTTTTACATCGTCTGGTCGGATTCTCCCTAAAGGGTCACGAGCACTTACTTGATTTAAATCAATGGACAGTTCTCTTGCAAGCTTTCTTGCTGCCGGTGAAGCGATCGGTTTCTGATTTTGAGGAGTTTCTTTTCGCTCTTCCGCTGCTGTTGGTGTGCTTGCTTCTTCTTTCACTTCTTCATTTGCCGGAGGAGCTTGTTGTTCGGATTCTTTTAGATCTTCTTCAATTCCTTCACTAAGAAGTGCAATCACTTCTTCCACTTCCACATTATCGCCTTCTGATTTTAAAAGCTCTTTAATAACGCCATCGTTTTCTGCGCTCACTTCAACATTTACTTTATCTGTCTCAAGTTCAACGATATAGTCACCTTTTTGGATTTTGTCTCCTACTTTTACTAACCATTGTGCAATTGTGCCTTCTGTAATCGATTCTGCAAGTTCTGGTACTTTCACTTCAATCATTGTCTTGGCCTCCTTCAGAAAATGATGGTTCAAAAGCTTCAGTTATAATGCGTTTTTGTTCTTTTTTATGAACGATTGGATCTCCTCCAGCTGGACTTGATCGATCAACACGTCCAATATAAGAAACCGCAACATCTTTAGATACAAGCTCATTGATTTTGGACTCCATAAATGTCCAAGCACCCATGTTTTTCGGCTCTTCCTGTACCCAAACCACTTCTTTTAAATGAGGATAGCGGTTCACAATTTCTTGGAGCTTCTTTTTAGGGAATGGATACAATTGTTCCATCCTCACGATGTGCAGCCAATCTAGGTCTTTATCGCTTGATTCAAGCTCTGAAGCTAGATCCACCGCTATTTTTCCGCTGCATAACACTAAACGTTTAATACGTTCATTCTCTTCACCTAAACCAGACTGTTCCATAACGGTTTGGAAATTCCCTTCACTAAGCAGCTGATGCTCTGAAGCAACAAGCGAATTACGAAGCAGGCTCTTTGGTGTCATAATTACAAGCGGTCGAACTTCTTTTTTATTTAAAATCTTCGCTTGTCTTCTTAAAATATGGAAGTATTGAGCGGCACTCGTTACGTTTGCTACTGTCCAGTTGCTTTCAGCAGCTAATGTTAAAAAGCGCTCTAATCTTCCGCTTGAATGCTCTGGTCCTTGTCCTTCATAACCGTGCGGCAGTAAAATAACAAGACCTGATTTCTGTCCCCATTTTGCTCGTCCCGCAGAAATAAATTGGTCAAAAATCACTTGTCCGGCATTCGCGAAATCCCCGTACTGTGCTTCCCAAAGTACAAGCGTTTCTGGAGCGTGAACATTATAGCCGTATTCAAAGCCAAGTACAGCACCTTCTGATAATGGACTGTTATGAACAGCAAATGATGCCTTTGCTTCAGGAAGGCCGTGAAGCGGTAAATATTCTTCTCCTGTTTCACTATCGTGAAGAACGAGGTGACGCTGTGCAAATGTCCCACGCTCTGAGTCTTGTCCTGATAATCGAATTGGTGTGCCATCATGTAAGATAGAGGCAAACGCCAATGTTTCAGCAAATCCCCAATCTACCTTTCCATTCTCCGCAAGCATGTCATTGCGTCGCTTTAAAATTCTTTCTAATTTAGGATACACATGAAAATCGCTAGGAAATGTTAGTAATGAACGATTAATATTTTGAAGGATATCCTTCGAAACTCTTGTATCGACTTCAGGAAGCCCATTTAACACTTCTTCTGGTACTTCAACCTCTTTTACGTCATCTTCTTCCCCAACCGCTTTTACGCTTTCATATTTTTTCTGAAGCATCCCTTCAAACTCATTTTTCATGTTTTCTACTTCGTCAGCGCTAACAAGTTTTTCATCCCGCAGCTGTTTTGCGTATAAGGCGCGTACTGTTGGATGCTTTTTCACAAGTTCATATAGTTTAGGCTGGGTCGTAGAAGGATCATCCATTTCATTATGACCAAATCTTCGATAACCAATGAGATCAACAAGAAAGTCTTTATTGAAGCGCATTCTATATTCATAAGCGAGACACATCGCTTTAAGACAGGCTTCTGGATCATCTGCATTCACGTGTACAACTGGAATTTCATACCCTTTCGCCAGATCACTTGCATATCTCGTTGAGTGTGAATCTTCACTATCTGTTGTAAAGCCAAGTCTATTATTTGCAATGATATGTACAGTTCCTCCTGTGTGGTATCCTTTTAGCTGACTGAGGTTCAGTGTTTCAGCTACAATTCCTTCACCAGGGAAGGCTGCGTCTCCATGAATTAAGATTGAAAATGCTTTTCTCGTATCCTGCTTTGGAAAACCTGCTTCTTTGCGGTCTTCCTGTGCCGCTCTCGCATACCCTTCAACGACTGGATCTACGAATTCTAAGTGACTTGGATTGTTAGCAAGCGTTAAACAGGCTTGTGCTGTTTGTGATTCACCAATTGCTCGATTGCCGCCAAGGTGGTATTTCACATCACCTGTCCAACCGTAGTTAATTCCTTTTGATCCTTCAGATGGAATAAGATCTTTATTTGGTGAATGATGAAATTCTGAAAAAATAATTTCATATGGTTTTTGAAGAACATGTGCCAGCACATTTAAACGCCCTCTGTGAGCCATTCCAACCATAATATCTTTCGTTCCATCTAAGACACTTGAACGAATAATTTCATCAAGCATTGGTACTAAAGCATCGACACCTTCGATTGAAAATCTTTTTTGACCAACAAACGTTTTATGAATAAATGCTTCAAATCCTTCTACTTCTGTTAGTCTTTTAAGAAGCTCACGTTTCTTTTCTTTTGAAATCTCTTGGTTTACAATACCCGTTTCTACGCGGCGGTCCAACCACTTTCTTTCTTCCTCTGTGTGGACGTGGCTAAATTCAAATGCTAAAGACTGTGTATAAATTTCTTTTAAGGCGTTAATCGCATCTAACCCTGTTTGGATATGTTCTGGAGCATCTTGCCAAACAATTTTTGGCGAGATCGCTTTCAGATCTTCTTCACTTAAGTTATACGTATGAGGATCAAGCAACCTCATATTTTTGTTTTCTTCACTTAATGGATAAATACTAGCAGCTAAATGTCCATATGTGCGAATTGCATCTGACAGTTTTACTGCATTTACAATCTTCTCAATAGCTGGAGCTGGAATCGTCTCTTGCTCAGAAATTGTTTCAGATTTTGAAAGCTGAGCATTTGATGCTGGGCTTCCCCATGTTCTAAAAAACTCTTGAAGTTCTTCATCAATTGAATTTGGATCCTCTTCGTATTTCTCATATTGTTCAATTACATAACCTAGGTTTGGTCCATGGAATTTCCCCCACGGTTTTTGGTTGGTATTGGACGACATTAGATGCTCCCTCCTTACTGTTTTACTAAATGCTTTCCCATAATTGATAGTAAAAAAACCAATCTCCTATAAAAGAACTTCATACTGACGACTCTTGTTTTAATCTTTTTTGATTAAGAAGCTTCTTTCATATGTAATATTAGATTAATAGATTCGCCCATAATAAAATGAAGTAAATATTTCAATTATTTTCGGGAAATTTAGCTGATTTTGTAGTTAATGAAACTTTTCCTTCAGTATATATCCAATTCTCCCTTCTGTAAAGCGTTTTCATGATATTCTTTATTAAAAATTTTAGTTCTTTTTTGTTCATTTTGTTTATAAAGGATTAAATAGTAAAAAAGCCCTATTCATAAGGAATGCCAAACATGAAGGCGTTTTATAAATGAGTCCCTTTCCAATAAGAAGAAGTTATAACAGTTTGACCTGAAATAAATTGATCAAAAGGATTGAAGATTACAGACAATATTCTTATAATAGTAAAAAGTCAAAATATTATTAGAGGGAGTTTGCGTATGCCGATTAATATTCCGAATGATTTACCTGCAAAAGAAATTTTAGAGAGAGAAAATATATTTGTGATGGATGATAGTCGTGCATATTCTCAAGATATTCGCGCTTTAAATATCGTAATTCTCAATTTAATGCCGGAAAAAGAAAAAACAGAGGCACAATTTATGCGTTTGCTGGGAAATTCACCGCTGCAAGTAAATATTACGTTATTAATCCCAAAAACTCATAATCCAAAAAACACAGCGCAAGCTCATTTAGAGTCTTTTTATACCACATTTGAGCATATTAAACATCGCAAGTTTGATGGAATGATTATTACAGGAGCACCGATTGAACATTTAGAGTTTGAAGAGGTTACTTATTGGGATGAATTAAAAGAAATAATGGATTGGACAAAGACAAATGTTACTTCCACCCTTCATATATGTTGGGGAGCACAAGCTGGGCTTTTTCATCATTATGGAGTAAATAAGCGTCCTCTTAACGAAAAATGCTTTGGTATATTCCCGCATACCATTTCTAAAGAAAACGTGAAGTTGCTGCGAGGCTTTGATGACCTGTTTAACGTTCCGCATTCTCGCCATACAGAAGTGCGGCGTGAAGATATTGAGAATATAAACGAAGTGGATATTATATCAGAATCAGAAGAATCAGGCGTGAATTTAGTGATCAGCAAAGATGAAAAACAAATATTCTTAACAGGACATCCAGAATATGAAGTTGGGACACTAAAACAAGAATATGAACGCGATATAAATAAAGGGGCATCAATTAAAAAGCCAATCAATTATTTTCAAAATGATGACCCAACGAAACGACCGCTTCATACGTGGCGTTCGCACGCAAATTTATTGTTTATAAATTGGCTAAATTACTATGTATACCAAGAAACACCTTTTGATTGGGAATAAAGTAACAACGCAAAGCATGATGCTTTGCGTTGTTTATGTTTATTTAAGCCTTATATCAAATGGTTCTACTGCTTTTTTTAGTACTTCCTTATCTATTGAAAAGCGCAGCAAATCCCAAGTTAATTCATCAAGGGCTGGGATATCTAGATAAATGGTTACAAGTTCTTTACTAAAAACAGCACTTTCTCTTCCGGCTAACAGTTTTTTTGTATAACGTTTAAATACTGGGTCTAAGCTGTCTAAATGATTATAAATATTTTCAATACTACCATACATTTGTACGAGCGGAAGCGCTGCTTTTTCTCCTACTCCCGTTACACCCGGAATATTATCACTTTTATCTCCTAATAATGCTTTTACATCTATCCATTGTGCTGGTGTAATTTGATAGTCATTCTTAAAATCAGCAAGTGTATAAAGAACATCGCCTTGTTTTTTTACTGAAATAATTTGGGATGTATTCTCATCTAACAGCTGCAGCAGATCGCGGTCATTGCTGTATATATAGCAAGGTTCATTTCTTTCAGCTTTCCATTTCATCGAAAGAGCTCCGATGATATCATCTGCTTCATATTGAGGAATAGTTAGCTGAGGGATGCTCAGCTGGTTGAATAAGGTTTGTAATGTTTCGAATTGTTGAATGAGCGGAAAAGGAAGTTCTCCTCTTGTTGCTTTATACTCCTGATAGCGCTGTTTTCGAATCGTCTCTTCACGTTTTACGTCCCATGCAATGGCAAAATGTGTAGGCTGATAAGTATTCCAGAGGTTTTGTAATTTTTGAAGCATTACACGAATCGCATTCGTATAAAAGCCATTATGTGATTGGAGCTGTTCTTCGCTTCGTCCATATGCAGTCGCAAAATAACACCTGCTTAATAAATTAAATCCATCAATTAACAATAATTTTTCTTTGTTCATAGTCCATCCTTTTTATTGTTTTTATTTTTTATTTCAAACACCAAATATAGCACGCTTTATTTTTAGATGTAAAGGCTATTCATAAATCTTCTTTCTATACATAGTAAAAGCAATCCCCGCCGATGCTATAGTTAGGAGGTGATAAACATGGAAAAGCAAACGAACATGCCCGATTTTAAGGAGTTAAATGATCGCATAATTTTAAATGCAAGCTCCAGCCCATCAATCGGCGCAAAAACAAACCTAGACATAAAAAACAATACCGAAAATAACCCCTATCTTTCAAAAGAAAAAGAAATAGAGGATCGCGAAGAAGTGAATCGCTTTTTCACGAACTAATGAGAACAAGTTAGCTCTTTTGAAAGAGCTAACTTGTTTGTTAAATCCCAAGGTCAGCTAAAGATTGTTTCCATATTCTTTTTACATCGCTAATAAACGTTTGCGTACCAAGAATAACAATACAATCTATCCTTGGATTAGCTTTAGCTTTTTGAACAGCTGATTCAAGAGGATAGATTTCAATGCTGTTTGAAAGATAAGCGGCTGATACAGCTAATGCGTCCTTTGGAAATGTTTTATGACTAACAGAGGGCTTTGTAATGATAATCTGTTTTGAAAAGGATGCTGCTTCTTTTATAACGCCTTTGTAATCTTTATCCTCTGGAACAGCAAGAATAGAAACAATAGATTTAAATCCACTTTCATCTAAAATTTTCTTTACATACTTTGCGCTTTCTCGGTGAATGGCGCCATCAACGATAACGGAAGGTGAATGATCAATGATTTCACATCTTCCTGGCCATTTTAATTTTTGAAAACACTTCTTAACATCCTTTAAAGGAAGTGTTTTATTAAGGAAAACTTCACATGTTTTTAAAGCGGCAGCCGCATTATTCGCTTGGAATTCTCCTAATAAAGATAAAAATATATTACTATAGTTTGATTCATTTGTTTCCACAGAAAACGATACTCCATCTTGAGTTATGTGAATGTTAAATGCGTGAAAATGAGTGCTGTCATAAAAAGCGTGAACATTGTTTGTGTTTAATTTCTCTTTAATAACTTCTTGAACGTATGGAGATTGTTTACTAATGACAACATTTTTTGTTTTTTCTTTTACAATTCCCAGCTTATGAATGATAATATCTTCAAGTGTTGGACCTAGGTGGTTTAAATGTTCTTCCATAATAGGTGTAATAACAGCAAGCTCATTATTAATTACATTTGTATCATCATATTTCCCGCCTCTACCGCACTCAATAATATTTACATCGGTTTTTTGTTCGTTAAAATATAATAATGCAATCGATAAAGCCACTCCGATCGGACCTTGATAATGGTGTGGCGGAAGTGTTTTTTCAATTTCATTAAAAGATGGAGCAACCTGATTGGCTAAGCGAATAAAATCACCTTCAGAAATTGACTTTCCATTCACTCGAATGCGTTCAGTAAAATGAAGGATGTGAGGAGAAGTGAAAAGACCCACTTTATATCCAAGGTGTCCTAAAAGGGAAGCGATCATCTTTGAAGTAGAGCCTTTTCCTTTACTTCCAGTTACTAAAATATTTGTCCCGTTTTGATCTGGTTTTCCGATATCGTCAAGAAGGGATCTTGTTAACTCAGGCTTTTTCACAATATCATCCTGTTCATGGAGGATGTTTGGTACAGCACGCATGTATGATTGGTAGATCAGGTTCTCAGCTTGTTTCAGTGTTGTAAGTGTCATTTATAAACCCCTCTTTTTGTTTTTGTTTAATAAAACCAATAAGATAAAGAGAACCTGTAATCACTTTCGATTGATTGTTATTTCGCCTTAAAAAGTCTTGTAATCCCCTCTCAATATTTTCATGATAAGTATAAGGTAATTGAAGAGAATGAAAGACCGATTCCACCACTTTATGATTGATTCTTCGCTCATGAAAGGGGGAAGGAACAATGATGTAAAAAGCCTCTTTTAATGCAATTGATTTTACCATTTTTTCGATATCTTTATTAGAAGAAAAAGCCATAAAAAACAGTGGATTTTTCAAGTTTTGTTTCTCTATTTCTCTTTTTAATGATGCCAGCTCGTATTCATTATGAGCACCATCAAGCAGAATTTCCTCCCCGCAGATCTCCGTCCATTCCATCCGTCCAGGCAGCAGCACATCCCCCGTATTGAAAGGGGAATACTGTGAGATAGGATATCTTATTTTTTGCAGCAGCTCCATAACGCAAACGGCATTTGTAAAGTTTTGCTGTTGATATTCAGCAGGAAATGACATGGGTAAGATCCATTCTGTAAACCCTCTATAATGAAATAACTGTTTTTTGTAAGTACTTTTATAGTGTTCATCAATAAATCGAAAGGAAGCATTTTTTGCTGCTGCAAGGCTTTTAAGTAACGTTCTTGCCTTCTTATTTCGCATCCCTGCCGCGACATATTTTGTCCGATTTTTAATAATGGCTGCTTTATTACGTGTGATTTCTTCAATAGAATTTCCGAGTAAGTGTGTATGATCAAAGGTGATTTCAGTGAATACAGCAATAACGGGATTTAGAATATTGGACGGATCAGATAGGCCGCCAGAACCATTTTCGAAAATGACTAACTTTATCCCCAGTTTCCGGAAGTACAAAAATGCAAGTAAGGTCATCACGTGCATATGACCAACTTCATTTTCTTTCGGATAATTTTTTAATATTTGCGCAATCGTTGTAACTATTTCACAAAAGTCATGAGAAGAAATGAGGCTTCCATTTACAGCAAAACGTTCTTCGTACCGTAATAAGTGAGGTCCGGTAAATACACCGTGAGAAATGTTATTTTGTAATAAAATGTGCGAAATGTACGTAACGGTACTTCCTTTTCCGCACGAACCCGTTACCTGGACAATATCAAATTGACTTTCATTCAAATGAAATAAATGAAAGAGTTCCTCCATAATAGACAAGTGATGATTAGCAGTACGGTTAGTGGTTCTTGAATAAAATTGTTTTAAATAGTTTGTGGATTCTATGTAATTCAATAGGCTTCCATGTCCTTTCTGAAAAACTTGCTTTTCTACATATTTTACCGAAAAACACAAAAAAAGAAAGCTGTATTTAATCCCAGCTTCCTTTTTTGTGATCGTACAGCTTTAAGTCAACTAACTGCACGAACAAGTTTATTATATTCTGTCGATAATGTTTGAAATAACCCCTTATCTCTATTGTCTAAGGCAGAGTCGATTGCTGACAGCAGTGTTGCTTTTCTCATTTTAAATAATGATTCATCAATGACCATTTGAGTATACATTTCCAAAATAAAACTCTCTGAACTTTTTTGTTTTTTCATTGCAGATTGCTTCATGTTCTCTTTATAAAAATTTTCATGTTTCATTTTGGCTTCCCCCTCGGTGCTCTTTTTCCTATTATAAATGGTATATTCATATATTTCAATATATTTTTTTGTTTTTTCTGAAAATTCTTTTAAATTTACTATTTAAAGAAAATATCTACATTCTTAACTAATTTCTAAGTATCACGTTGTTTTTTATAAAGAAAAACAGCCTGCAAAATCGCAGCCTGTTTTTTTATTTGTTACTAAATTCGTAGTGAACGTCTAGGAAGATGCCAATTATACATAACAGAAAACATCCGAAGCGCCACAACAATAATAAATAGTGCATAAAAGTGCCATATATCAGTAGCAATTCCTAAGCCGATTACAAGACCTGCAAGCATTGCCCAAACCGCATAAATTTCCGCCTGAAGTACGGTCGGTTTTCTTCTCGCTAGTACATCGCGAATAACCCCGCCTCCTGAGCCTGTTAATACCGCCGCAACCATTACGGCGCTAATTGGGTGATTCATGTCCGCAGCATATAATGCCCCTTGGATCGCAAAAGCCGCTAAACCGAGAGCATCAAAGAAATTCCCCCAACGGCGCCAATGTTTAATCCAGCCGTTCGGCATAAAAAAGACGATCGCGATGACAATAATGGCCAGCTTTAAAAGACCATCCTGCTGCCAAAGTGTTTCAACAGGGACACCGATTAGTAAGTTTCGGACAACTCCTCCGCCAAAAGCGGTTGCCAGTCCTAAAATAAATGCCCCTAACAAATCATAATCTTCTTCCATCGCAACAATGGCTCCGCTGATCGCGAATGCGATGGTTCCGATGATGTTTAACAAATCCCACGTATGTTCCATTTCGTACCCTTCTTTCTCTAATGACCGTTCAACTAAACTAGCTAAATTTTATCGCGCTTATTGATAGAAATCAACAATATTTTTCAATAATTTTGTAAGAAAACCTTTCATCTTTTATTCACAAAAAACCAGTTTATGGTATGCAGAGAATCACTCTCACGTGCATCGAAAACCTCTTTCCTTATAAGTTGTCCATCTCGTTGCAAAAAAGAAAAAAGCTAATAATGGTAATAAAAATAGGAAATAATGGATATAATATTTAATTTATCCGTTCATTACGTCCTATTTTGTGTTAAAATAAGTTTATGTCCGATAAGTATCAGTTATCGGACATAAATAAAGTAAGTAAACTAGCAATCTACTTTCATTTGTATACATAATATTATTATTGTAAACTAATCTAAAGTAAGTGGTGATGAACAGTGAATTTAATTCCAAAACAAAGCAGCCTGCAGGATCGTGATTATGTACATAAACTAAGAATGTCGATGGAGAAAAATGGTTTATTAAATGAACGAGGTGAGCTGGACTTATCATCTTGTTCAGATCGAGAGTTCCTTGAAATTTTCTTTCTTGAGGAAATCAATAATGAAGATCGCGGAAAACCGTTATCTCCTCAGACGCTTAAAGCTTATCGAACAGATGCCCAAACTCTTCTTTCATTTATGGAAGATTATCAGATTACATTTAAAGGGATTGGTTTTCCAGAAGTAAGAATGTATAACCGTTACATCAATGAAAAATACGCAGCAAGATCAGCAGCGCGGAAATTAAATTTCTTCCGCCGTTTATTAGCATTTGGTTATAAAACGCATTTTTATAAAGGGCCGCTCTACGAATGGATTAAAAAACCCGCGATAAAAAAAGGGCATTATTCCGATCTCTTATCCGAAACTCAAACATACAGCCAAGTACGGGAGCTTTCACAGCAAGATGCGGAAGAATTGATTGGGTTATTTTCTAAACTTGTAAAACAAAAAGCTTATAGAGTCCAGAGAACGAAACGGAATGAGCTGCTCGGTCATTTATTATATAAAACCGGAATGCGTGCCAGTGAAATTGTTTCGTTAAATTGGGGATCTTTTCGCTATAACCGGCGCGGTGAAGTGAATATCGATGTGATCGGAAAAGGAAATAAACAACGAACGATACCAGTCATTGATGATCGCTTTCTTAACGCATTGTTTGAATACAGAAGAAGTTTTGAAGAATCAGCTGAGATCGATCCGTATGACAGGTCCCCGCTCTTCTTTTCGATTCGCACTTATTATAATGAGGAAACTCGTTTTCATAAGAAAAGAATGTCTTATAAAAACATTTATCATATTGTAAAAACAGCAGCGAAATATGCGGAGAAAAATCCTCATATTTCTCCGCACTGGTTTCGCCATACGTATATTACAACACTGTTAGAAAACGATGTACCGCTCTCTGTTGTCAAGCAGCTTGCAGGACATGAAGATATTTCAACAACAAATGTGTATTTAGAGAGAATTGAAAAAGAAAAACTACACGATCACCTTAGTCATGTAAGATTTGGGGTATAAAGAGTAAGGGGCTATCTCAAAAGCATAGAGTAGACTCTCCCCGCCTCATATATAGTATCCGTTTTATAAAACGGATCTATCTCTTGTACGAGGTTGTGGGGTCAGCCTCTAATGAAACACCCCCTTACTTGCCGTTCGTAAGTGAATCACAAATAGTGACGGAAGCATCTGTTGAGTTCACTATATCATTGATACTAGAACCAGGCATCACTTCTTTTAGATACAGCCGCTCATCTTGAACTTTAAATACAGCTTTTTCAGTAATAATAAGGTTCGCGCTTTTGACAGCAGTTAACGGCAGTGTGCATGTTTTTAAAATTTTAGAAGATCCATCCTTTGATGTGTGATTCATAAGGACAATCACTTTTTTCGCTTTTTGAGCAAGCTCCATTGCACCGCCCATCCCAGGAACTCGTTTTCCTGGTACAATCCAATTCGCAATATCTCCGCATTCACTAACTTGAAGAGCACCGAGGATAGTAACATCAAGATATCCTCTTCTAATAATTCCAAAGGCTGTCGCGCTATCAAAATAAGAGGCACCTTTCTTTATTGTTACCGGAAAGCCGCCTGCATTCGACAGGTGGCCATCTTCTTTTCCTGTTTCAGGTGATGGACCCATTCCTAATATGCCGTTTTCTGTATGAAGCATCACGCCATAATCATTTGGGATATAATCAGCAACTAATGTCGGAATACCAATACCAAGGTTTACAATCATCCCTCGGGTAATTTCTTGTGCAGCTCGTTTTGCGATCAAGTATCTTTCTGTAATTCCCACGGCCATTTCCAGTCCACCCCTTCACTTAAAATCACATAATCAATATAAACGCCAGGTGTGACAATCGATTCTGGATCAAGCTCATTAAACGAAACAATTTCTTCTACTTCTGCAATGGTGATCGCCCCAGCTGCGGCCACATGAGGATTCATATTACGGGCGGTTTTATCATAAATTAAATTTCCATACGGATCGGCTTTTTTTGCGTAAACAATTGAAACATCTGCCATAAGTGCAGGTTCAATCATATATTCTGTTTCATTTACGATTACTTTTTGTTTTCCTTTTTCTGCAATCGTCCCTATCCCAACATCAACGAGTATGCCGCCCAAACCCATTCCGCCTGCTCTAATTTTTTCTGCTAATGTGCCTTGAGGGAAGAAATCTACTTTTAAGCGCCCCTCATGCATTTGTTTTCCCGCTTCAGGATTAGAACCAATATGTGAGGCAATTAAATGTTTAATGCGTTTTTCAACTATAAGCTTACCAGGTCCTATCCACGGAAACCCCGCATCATTACAAATAAATGTAAGATCTTTAATTCCTTTATCTAAGATGGCACGGATAATCGTTGGCGGAGACCCTACACCTCCAAAGCCGCCGCACATCATCGTCATCCCGTTTTTAATATGAATCATCGCTTGATCGAGTTCGACAACCTTTGTTTTCAGCAATTTTCCCACCTCCATTTTTGATTAGCTAATGGAGCGATTTGTTAACAATCCTTCATTTTTAAGTTCAAGAGAAATTTCACGAATGACTTCTTCTAAAACCGTTAATACTTTATAAACTTCAACACGATTAATTGTAAGAGGAGGGGCGATAAGGACAGCATCACCGCTGTTCCCGTTAATTCCTCCTGCTGCATTATAGAGTATTAATCCTTTTTGAAACGCGCGTTGAATAATTCGGTTTGTGATTTCAAGTTCAAGCGGGAATGGCTCTTTTGTCTCTTTATTTCGAACAAATTCAAGTCCACAAAGAAGCCCGAGTCCACGAGAATGGCCAACAAGCGAATACTTTGCTTCTAAGTTTGATAATCCCATCAGTAAACGTTCGCCTTGTTCTTTCGCATTTTGGACTAGGTTATGTTTTTCAATATATTCTAATACAGCTTCACAAATAGAAGCGGATTGCGGGTTACCGCTAAATGTATGACCGCTTAATATCACTTTTGATCCTTTCTCAATGACTTCAATAATACGATCGCTTACAATAGTCGCCGCCATCGGTGTATAGCCTGCGCTCATCCCTTTTCCAAGTGCGATTAAGTCGGGCTGCACATTCCAATGTTCCATCGCAAACATCTTTCCAGTACGCCCTATTCCTGTCATTACTTCATCTGCAATTAATAAAATCTCATATTTATCACAAATGGCTTTTATTTCTTTATAATAATCATCAGGAGGTACAACCGCTCCTCCTGCAGCACCAATAACCGGTTCAAATATAAATGCTGCTACTTTGTCAGCTCCGATTTTTAAAATGGCTTGTTCTAATTCAGAGGCGCACGCTGTTTTGCACTGCGGATAAGAAAGGTTGTAGGGACAGCGATAACAATATGGTGGGGGTACTGCTGGATAATCTTTTAAAAGAGATTCAAAGCGCCTTCTACGAATGATATGCCCTGACATCGATAAGGCGCCTAATGTAATGCCGTGATAGCTCATCCACCTTGATAAAATATGATTTTTTTCAGGTTTTCCTCTTTCCTGCCAATATTGAAGCGCAATTTTTAAAGCCGTTTCTGTTGCTTCTGAACCACTGTTTACAAAAAATACCCAATTTAAATCACCTTGTGCATAGTTGGCCAGTATTCCAGCAAGTTTTTCGGCAGGTTCACTCGTAAAATGAGAACGGTAAGCGAAAGAAACACGTGTTGCCTGTTCATACATTACTTTTGCGATCTCCATGACACCATGCCCGATATTAGCAGTTGCAGCTCCAGATGCAGCATCAATATACTCATTTCCTTCTGTATCATATAAATAAATTCCTTTACCATGAGTTACTTCAGGATAATCTAAACCTAATAGCGGTTTAATAAGGTGTGTTTTTCGTTTCGTCACAGAACTCACCCCGCTGTATTAGAATCTTATCATTATATATATGAGCGATTTCTATTTTTTGACTTATTAATATAAATTAGAGATAAGCAGCGATCACTCACTCGCTGCTTAGTAGAAATTTCTTTTTTAAAGTGGGTATTTATTGAAATCAAAATAATTTTTCTTCAATCGCCTCGGCTGTTCCATTAACCCTTGGTAAGTTATTATTTTCGGTAATTTTTTAGTATCAATTAACAAAAGTTGTTCTTCAATGTCTTCAACCGTTTGATCTTCTTGATACTCCATTCCGCAATTTGCGCAAATAATGGATGGAATAGATTGAATTTCAATCGCTCGACTGCCATCCGGCAATTCCCAATATCCTGTTAATTTTGTATGAGAAGCACTGTCTGTTTCACACCATAAACACTGCAATAATATTCCTCCTTCCATGTTATTTCTATAGAATGTTAAGATTCTTTTGTTTAATCTTCTTTTGACTCGTATTTTTTTTGCTCTGCTTGATATTTTTTTTCAATTAATTCATCACGCTTTGTTCGGCGGTCTTTTAATGAAGTATGAGTTGGATCTTCTTGATAACGCTTTCTTCGATTAAGCCGCTGTAAATCTTCAGGTATAAGTGAAGATTCTTTATCATTCATAAGAGAAGCAATACCTATCATTGGTTTTTTCACTGCTTCTTCCCCATATATTTCTTGAAAATAAGGTTCAGCACGACCTGGCTGATAATTTTCCGGTTCTGGATATGTGGTAATCACACCTTCAAAGTTTCTAAGCACGACTTTATCTGTACTTTGTGAGATAAGATAATTTGGCTGCACCGCAATCTTCCCGCCGCCTCCTGGAGCATCTACTACAAATGTAGGTACTGCATAACCTGATGTATGACCTCTTAGTCCTTCAATAATTTCAATTCCTTTTGATACAGGGGCTCTGAAATGACTAATCCCTTCCGATAAATCACATTGATAAATATAATAAGGACGTACACGGATTTTTACAAGGTCATGCATCAATTTTTTCATGATAGAAACACTATCGTTAATTCCTGCTAAAATAACAGCTTGATTCCCTAAAGGAACACCGGCATTTGCAAGCATTTCACAAGCACGTTTTGAATCCTCTGTAATCTCAATAGAGGTATTAAAATGAGTATTTAACCAGATAGGGTGATATTTTTTGAGAATATTACAGAGATTTTCAGTAATACGCTGCGGAAACACAACAGGAGCACGAGTACCGATGCGAATAATTTCAACATGAGGAATGGAACGTAAATTTTTTAATACATATTCAAGTATTTTATCATTAATAAGTAACCCATCTCCCCCTGAAATTAATACATCTCTTACTTCAGGTGTTTGGCGAATATAGTGAATGGCATCATCAAGCTGTTTTTTCGGTACGCCCATGCCAATTTGTCCGGAAAAACGGCGGCGTGTACAGTAGCGGCAGTACATCGAACATTGATTTGTTACTAAAAACAGCACGCGGTCAGGATAACGGTGTGTTAAACCGGGAGTTGGTGAATCTTCATCTTCATGAAGCGGATCTTCAAGGTCATATTTTGTTTTATAAATTTCTTTTGAAATAGGCACAGACTGCATTCTCACTGGACAGCGGGGATCATCAGGGTTCATAAGTGAAGCGTAATACGGTGTAATATTAAGTGGAATCGTTTTTGTTGAAATGCGAACTCCCTCTTCTTCTTCAGGAGTAAGATTTACCACTTTTTTTAAATCGTCTAATGTTCGAATTGTATTCGTTAACTGCCACAACCAATCATTCCACTGCTCTTTCGTAACATCTTTCCATAATTCTATATCTTTCCAATGTCTTTTTGGTTTATAAACAGATATCATAACATTTCCTCCTTATTTTCTTCTCCTACTATATAATGCAAGATCTATGCCAATTTTGATGATGCCCACAATCATGTAACAGCAACACTTGCAGAGGTTTAAAAGTACTTAAAAACACCAGCTGCCGAAAAATCAGCGCTGGTGTTTTTTTCGTTTTGTTAGCTTATATTGAAGTGTTTGTCTTGGTATTTCGAGGAGATTAGCAGCTTGTTGAATATTTCCATTTGTTTCATATAAAGCTTGATGAATTAATGATTTTTCAACTTCTTCCAACGTTTTACGTAAAGGTTTGAGAGAAGGATGTTTGGATGTTTGACATGTCGCTGTATAATTGGATACCATTAAATGAGAGGGGACATGGTCACTATCAATTGTATCCCCATCGACAATGTTCATCGCTGACTCAATCGCATGTTCTAATTCTCTTACATTGCCCGGCCAATGATAGCTTTCAAATAATAAAAGTGTTTTTTCATCTATATGTGTAACTGCTTTTTTAAATTTTTGATTATATTTTTTAATAAAATGGTGAACAAGAAGAGAGAGATCATTCATTCTTTCACGTAGAGGAGGAATTTGTAAGTAAACAACATTCAAGCGAAAGTAAAGGTCTTTTCTTAACTGGTTTTCCTCAAGAATTTTCTTAGGTGTCTCATTAATAGCGGTAATAATCCGTACATCTACTGAAAAACTTCTATTGCTTCCAACTCTTCTTAATGTTCCTTCTTCAATAACTCGCAGCAGTTTTGCTTGTAATTCAAGCGGCATTGAATTAATTTCATCTAAAAACAGGGTGCCTTGGTCCGCTAATTCGAATAAACCCTGCCTATCAATTGCTCCAGTAAAACTTCCTTTAACAGTGCCAAATAATATACTTTCTAACAAAGGAGCGGGAAGGGCGGCGCAATTTTGGGCAATAAATGGTTGGTTTTTTCGCTGTGAGGCATTATGAATCGATTGCACGAGAAGTTCCTTTCCTGTACCTGTTTCTCCATATACCAACACCGGAGAATCTGTTCTTGCTATTTTACAAGCCATATTTTTTACAAATATCAAATGGGGATTTTCAGTAAGAATGTCATTAAAATAATATTTTGCGTTTTCTTCAGTTTTCGTTTTTTTATTTACTTGTTTCTTATTCATTTTCACTTGTAAATCAACCAGTTTTTCAGAAAGCTCTTTTATTTTTGTAACATCCTTTGCTATTTCTACTGCTCCAACAAGCTTTCCTTTTACCTTAATTGGCAGTGTAGTATTAACGGTTAAAATGTGTTTACCGCGTATGTTTTTATAAGTTTGCTGCTCATTATAAATGGGCTTCCCCGTTTCAATAACGCGAAGTAAGGTACTTGTTGTTTTCGTTAACGAAGGAAACACTTCTAAAAAATGCTTGCCTAATACCTCTTCAATCGTAACACCATCATGTTTAGCGGCAACAGAATTATAAAAAATGGTAATGCCATTTTCGTCAACTGCATGAATGGCTTCATCAATACTTTCTAATATAGACTCAAGCATACTATGGGCATTATCTGTTTGAATAAACATTTTCTCGCCCCCATATGTTTTTTAAAGCTGCCAAATTTTCGTCAGTTACATGCCGAAAATTTGGCAGTTATGAGTGCGATAAATCTTTCACCCATACGTTCATATCTTCTAATTTATCAAAGATATAACAGTTATTTATTAATCTGCCGTTATATTGATAGCCCAATTGATAAAAAACTTGGTTCATTCCAAATGAGAGCGCTCTTGATAATGAATAGGCACAATAAATCTGTTTCTTTTTTAACTCCTTTTCAAGCTGGAGGATTAAATGTTTCATTAAGCCGTTTTTGCGGTGCTCGATATATGTGGCGCAATCCGTTAATTCCGCATTATGATAGGTGTAATTAATCTCCGCTGAAGCAGCACTAATAATTTTCCCTTTATACTCTGCTGCATAAAAAACAGTTCCTTCTTTTATAATTTTTTTGAGATAATCCGGTTCATTCATAGGGGTTGGATACACTTTAAAAACCGTATCATATAAAACAGAAAGCTGCTGTACATCTTTTAACGTTCCATGCCGGATTATATAATCCTCATTAAGGTTTGACTGTTCTCCCTGTATGTCAAGCCCATAAATATTCGTAATGATTTCGTCTTCTTTTAACCAATGATTGCTGTTTTTTCGAGATTGTTCTAAATAGCAGCACATACTATAAGCATGATCACCATTAAAATAGTGTTTAAAAATACCTTCTAATACATAACCTTGCTGCATTAAAGTGGGCCAGTCATGTTCTCTTGCTTTCCAAATGATTTTTGAAAATGCATAGTGTTTACTAAGCGCTTTTACTTTTTCGGCAATTGCTGCTAAATTTCCGCGATAATCATCTATACGAAGGCGGCTGTTAAAATAATCAATGTACATGGTGATCGTATAATTGTCGCTCGTTTCAATTTTTATTTCGTAATCAACTGGTTGGCTGTTCATGTCGTTCCCCCCCTTACTAATTGTTATTCCATTAAAATGTCTTTCTTCCTCCATATTAAGAAAATCATAAATTTTTTTAATTCCATTGGGCGCCTTTTGAAAAGCTATGATAGAATGTCTTTATTACACTCACACTATTACTATGGAATGAAGTTTTTGAAAGGATTGAAAAAATGGAACACTTAATCAATAATCGTGTACGCAATATTGAAATATCAGGAATTCGAAAGTTTTTTAATATGGTAGCAGAATATGAGGATGTTGTTTCGTTAACCATTGGTCAACCTGACTTCTATACACCACAGCATGTAAAAGAAGCAGGAAAACGTGCAATTGATGAAAATAAAACAACCTATACACATAATGCAGGGTTAATCGAACTTCGCGCAGCAGCAGCCCATTTTGTAAAGAAAAAATATAATCTTACATATAACCCCGAAGACGAAGTGATTGTCACAAGCGGAGCAAGTGAAGCAATTGATATTGCATTTCGAACGATTTTAGAAGAAGGCTCTGAAGTTATTTTACCTGGACCGGTTTACCCTGGATATGAACCAATTATTAAACTTTGCGGAGCTAAACCAGTGTATGTTGATACAAGGGAGCATAATTTTCAGTTAAATGCTGCTTTAATTGAAAAACATCTTACAGATAAAACACGCTGTGTGGTACTTCCTTATCCTTCAAATCCAACAGGCTGTACATTGAGTAAAGACAATGTGGCTGAAATTGCGGAGCTATTAAAAGATAAAGAGCTGTTTATTTTATCAGACGAAATTTATAGTGAACTTGTATTAGAAGGAGAACATCATTCTATTGCATCGTTTTCTGAATGTCGTGAAAAAACAATCGTTATTAACGGTCTTTCAAAGTCACATTCAATGACAGGCTGGCGCATCGGACTTACATTTGCACCTGCTTATCTTTCCAAACATATGATTAAAGTCCATCAATATAATGTAACATGCGCTTCTAATATTACACAGCATGCAGCATTAGCGGCATTAACAGAAGGCATTGATGATGCACTTCCAATGAAAAAGGCTTATGGGGAGCGTATGGAATATGTTTACGGGCGTTTAAAGGCAATGGGCTTTGAGGTAGAAAAACCAAATGGCGCTTTTTATATTTTTCCTTCTATTAAAAAATACCAAATGTCTTCCTTTGATTTTGCGTTAAAATTAGTCAAAGAAGCAGGTGTAGCCGTCGTACCTGGTGATGCTTTTTCAAGCTTTGGGGAAGGCTATGTTCGTCTATCTTTCGCTTATTCAATGGAATTGTTAGAAAAAGGGCTGAATCGTCTTGAAACATTTATAAATCAATTAGAGAATGAATCAGTTTTTAATTGAATAAAGAAAAGAAACAACCTCCGACATTACTTGTCAGCGGTTGTTTCTTTTACAATAGGGTTTTCTTCATAACTAATCCAATCACTCCAGCTTCCCGCATATAATTTCGCTTCCAGTCCAACCGAGTAAAGAGCTATAATATTGGCGCATGCGGTTACACCAGAACCACAGTAAACGACTAATTCTTTATTCTTATCGACTGAAGAAAATTGATCACGAAGGATTTCTTCGCTTTTCCAAATGCCGTTTTCATCAATGTTTTCTTTCCAAAATAAATTAACAGCATGTGGGATATGTCCACCAACTGGATCAATTGGTTCAACATTTCCTTTATAACGCTCAGGGTCACGTGAATCAATAAGAACCGTTTTTTTATCCCCCAGCTTCTTTTTTACTTCTTCCATTGAAACGAGCATTTCTTTCCGTACAGCCGGGGTAAAGACTGTTTGTTTTGGCTGCTGTACATTTTTAGTGACAGGATAACCATCTTGAACCCATTTAGAAAATCCTCCATTTAATATCAATACGTTGTCATGACCGATAAAACGAAGCAACCACCATAATCTTGCGGCCATTGCTCCATCTTGATCGTCATAAGCAATAACAGTCTTTGTTCTATCTATCCCTTCATGACCCAGCTTTTCACTAAATACGTGAAGATCTGGAAGCGGGTGTCTTCCCCCTTGTTTTTCTTTAGGACCAGATAAATCTTTTTCTAAATGCAAATAGCGCGCATTTGGAAGATGGGAATTTTCGAATAATTCTCTTCCTAATTCAGAATCACTTAAATCAAAGCGGCAGTCAAAAATAACAAGATTTTTATCATGGAGATGAGTATGCAGCCATTTTGTTGTTACAAAAGCTTGTACCATTTCCAGCCCTCCTTTAACAAATCATAGTGTTATTCTAGGTTTGTATGTAAATTCCTTTTTCTTATTAAAAGAAGGAAGGGTGTCCCTTCCTTCTTTTAATTTAAATATTCTTGAAGGTTTGCATGCGCTTCTTTTAATTCCTTAACATTGACATCAACTGATAATGCAGCAAGCATGCCATCAATATAGTCGTTTATTTCATTGATCAAGAAAGTCTTTAATCTCTTCATTTCCTTGTCATAAGCCTCTTTATAATGAGTATAAAGCTTTTCTTGATTTAATTGTAAGTAATGAGCAATAGGTTCTTCAAGAACGTGCTGGAAAGCTTCGCGCATTTCTTTTTTTCCATTTTGCTCAAAAAACTGCTTTTGATTTTTAAACATGCTAAAAAGCTGTGTAAGTTTTTCGCGTTTTAATGTATCGAACTCTTCGTGAAAGCTTGGCAGTTCCTTTTTTTGTCCTTCAAATTCAATAAAGTCGAATGAATGATGAACAGTCGATAGCTTTTCATGTATACGTAATTCCTGATCTTTTAAAAGTTGGTTCACATATTTTTCAACTCTTAATGAAGTAGCGCGCATCTCTTGGATCATATCAAAACGAAGAAACTCTATAAGCTCCTCTAAGCATTGCTCTAGTTTCTTTTTTATACTTTGTTTATCATGCTTTAATGCTGCGGGATTAAAAATTTCATAAAAGGCGTCATTATATCGTAAGAAAACCCGCTGTTTTACATAATGAATCAGTTCAGTTACTTCTTGTGAAAGCGCCTTTTCACTTGAAATCGTTTCACTATTTTTTACAATGTTTGCTGCCTCTTCTTGTATAAGTTCAATTTGGTTTTTCTTATTATTTTTTTCTTCTATGTTCTCATTTGCAGCAGAAATCCATTCTGACAATACCTGCACCGCTTTTTTAATATCACGGTATGCTGATTTTACAGCCATTTCAGTAAGTTCTTCCATTGTAAATTGTAAAAATGCTTTTTCAAACTTGAGAATTCCCGCTGTTTTCAGAATTTCTTCGCTTGAAGGCAGCTTATTCTCTGCAGGTAATCGTAAAAATGAACGAAGTCTTTCCCTTTCCTCATCTGACAATCGCTCTTTTTGTTTGCGCTTAGCCAATATAGAAAGTTGACTAGAAGCTGGAAAGATTCTAGGATTTCGAATTCCATATTCTAAAAGATTTGTTTCCACATGTTTTAATACGAGCTGCAGTTCAGTATGATCTTTTGCTAAATCTGCCGCATTGACAATAAAAAACATTTTATCCATTTCAAATACATCTTTTACACGACCAAGCTGAATTAAAAACTCACGGTCCGCATTTGAAAAGGCATGATTATAATACGTAACAAAAAGAATAACATCTGCATTTTTAATATAATCAAATGCTACACCAGTATGACGTGCATTAATAGAGTCTGCTCCAGGTGTGTCAACAAGTGTAATGCCCTGCTTTGTTAGTGGACAATCATAATATAAATCAATCCATTCAACAAAGCAGGCTTTTTCTTCTTTCGCTACAAAATCATTAAACTGCTCTAGACCAACAATTAGTTCTTCTCCGCTTTTATCTTTGTATAATTCATATCCTTTTACGACAGCATGTAAAAAGGAATAGTGTGGTTTAGCTTTTGGCTCAATTTCACTCACATTAATCTTTTCAAAAGCCGCATTCACTTCAGAAATCGTCTGAATGGAATACTCAAAATATTTTAGCGACATATTCAAATCATGAAGGAGAGCCTGTTCTGTTTTTAATTTTACTTTTACTGTTCCGTGCGGATAAGTATCTGTTACCGGCTTGATTTTATTAATGGTTGCTGTTGTCGGATTAGGCGATACAGGTAAAACAAGATCCCCAATTAAGGCGTTTGCAAAGGACGATTTACCAGCACTAAATGCACCAAATAACGCAACCGTAAATTCTCTTGTTTGCAGTCGGTTTGCTTTAGCATTCATTTCATCTGCAGTACGCTTCATTCCTTTTAACTCTTTTAATACATGTGCGGTTTTTCTTAATCTTTCTGCTGTATCCAAAAGGCGTTCTTTATAATGATGAGAGAATGATTGCTTCTCTAAATGTTCAGTTGAAACAGCCTGGTTGTCTTCTTCTTCGTTTTCCACGCTTTCTTCTTTAGATGACTGAGCGTCGTCAATGATGGCTGCTGCTTTAGGCTTTCTTTCTTTTGGAAGATGCGATATCGTCTCTTCGATTTCATCACTTTTTAAATGCTTTAACAGAATTTCAAAAGCTTCTTCTTTTACAACAGCTTCTTTATGTTTTAAATGTTTCATCCCTTCAAAAGCTTTCACTTTTCGCTTCAGTTCCTCCCCTTCTATTGTTAAGCGTTCCACTTTCTTAGCTGTTTGTTCTATTAAAGCTTGAGTGAACGGTTCCAATTTAAGAAGGGCTTCTTTTTTATAGATACTTTTCACATGTTCTGAAAGGTCTTTCATATAATTTAACACATATTCTCCGTTTATTTCGGCCCCTTTTTTAATTGTCTCTTTAAGGGTTTCTCTTGTAATCAATTTCTGTTCATCATTGTAAACAGCTTGTAACAGATCAGGATGATCAATCGTATGTTTTTTAGCATATTTACTTAACAGTTCTTTTAGATGCCAAGACAACTGTGTTTCTACCTGTTTTGAAAATGCCTCAAAAAATTGCTGCAATCGTCGTTCTTTTTCTTCATTTGTTTTCTTTGTTGAAAAGAAAACACCGACTTTAAATTTAGGGTGTTGAGATTCTAAAAACTGTTTCGCAAGCTCTCTAATTTCAAAAGGAGTTAATATGGCACTTTTAAGAAGTTGGTTTAATTCTTCTTGAAAAGACGCTTGAACAACTTGATCTAATCTTTGATAGTGTTCCATTTTCTCTTTCCATTCTTGAAAATGAGAATAAAGTGATTGGCGTTCATTATCATTCATGGAAGAAAGCTTCTTTTCGTACGTTTCTCTCATTGCTTCATTTTCTTCAAGGAACCATTTATAATGTTCTTCAATTAAAGATAAAACAGCATGCATGACACTTTCGCTTTGATGGCGTTCTTTTTCATTAATAATGGATTGAATCACCTTTTTTAGCTGCTGCAGTTCATTTAAAGGATGCTCTTTATTAAATAAGGAAGTATAATATATCCCTTCTGGTTCAATACCCCAATTATAAAATGATTCAATTACACCTTCTTTATATGCAAAGAAAGGAACTTCGCTTTCGTTATGTTTATCTACTTGATTGATAATAAAAATCACTTTTTTTCCTTGCTGCTGTAACTGTTTGGCAAAATGAAAATTAAGTTCTGATTGTACATGATTATAATCCATTACATAAAAAACAACATCGGCAAGGTGCAGAGACGATTCTGTTGAAACGCGGTGGGCATCATCTGTGGAATCAATGCCCGGGGTATCCATCACCACAACATTTTCAGGAAAAAGAGTTGTAGGATGACTGATTTCCACAGCTTCTACTTCATCTCCATTTATACAATACCCTTTTACTTTATTAATATCGTATGGATAAGCAAATTCGATAGGATCTTGATTTTTAAAATACACACGCGCATAAGGTTGTCCTGTCTTTACTTTTACTAAGTTTGCACTTGTAGGTATTGGACTTGATGGTAAAAGATCAATTCCCCAAAGTTCATTAATCATACTTGATTTTCCAGCTGAGAAATGTCCACAAAATGCTAAGGAAAATTCATTTCTTTGAAGTTTATGAATATACTGCAGGACTTTCTGACTTGTATTCTCATCTCCATTGCTGTTCATATAATTGTACAGTAAAGAAAGGCGACCTATCCATTCTTTGGTTGAACGGATATTTTTTAACTGTTCATTTGAAAGCGGGACAGTGCTAGCACTCATTTTTCGTTCTCCAATCCTTTGCAATTTTCTATTATACTTATTATCATAACGTTTTAAAAGTGAATTATAAACTGAAAGAACTGATTTTTATAAAAAATTAAATAAAAAAGACCAATCTCAAATGAAATTAGTCTTTTAATAAATATTATTTAGTTTTACTGCGCTTCGCTCTAAATCGTTTATTTCGATCGCGATCACGATCATTTTTACGGTCGTTTTTACGATCGTATTTGCGATCATTTTTACGTTTCGATGCGAACGATTTATTTTGAGATTTTTTACTTCGTAAAGGTGCAACTTCTGTTAGTCTAATAGGCGTTTGATTAGGCTCTTTTGTAAGAATCTTTAAGGCAGCAGATAAAAGTGATACAGAATCATATTCTTCTAGTAGACGCTCTGCAGTCCCTTTATATTCTGTCATGCTTCCTTTTTCAATTGCCTTAATCATATCACCAACAACTTCTTGCTGTTTTTCAACAATTACGTCTTGATAAGAAGGAACTGGTTGACGATCAATTGTTGTTTTAGAAACTTTTTCAATTGTACGTAAATGATCAATTTCTCTTGGTGTTACAAATGTAACAGCTAATCCTTTATTACCGGCACGCCCTGTACGTCCAATACGGTGAACATAGCTTTCAGGATCTTGAGGAATATCAAAATTATAAACGTGTGTGACACCTGAGATATCTAAACCACGCGCGGCAACATCAGTTGCGACCATAATTTCAATTGTTTGTTCTTTAAAACGACGAATTACTTGATCACGTTTTGCTTGTGAAAGGTCACCATGAATTCCTTGCGCAGAATAGCCGCGTTTCATTAATGCTTCAGACAATTCATCAACACGTTTTTTTGTACGACCAAAAATAATTGCAAGTTCTGGTGATTGAATATCAAGTAAACGACATAATGCATCGAATTTTTTCTGTTCTTGAACTTCAATATATTGTTGGTCAATATTTTTCACCGTTAATGCTTTTGCTTTTACTTTAATGATTTCTGGTTCGTGCATAAACTTTTCTGCTAATGCTTGAATTTGTTTAGGCATTGTCGCAGAGAATAACAGCGTTTGGTGCGGTGATGGTACTTCTTGAAGGATCATTTCAATATCTTCAATAAATCCCATGTTTAGCATTTCATCTGCTTCATCTAAAACGACAGTTTGAACATTCATCAATTTAATGGTTTTTCTTTTAATATGATCAATTAAACGCCCAGGTGTTCCAACAATAATTTGTGGAACCTTCTTCAGCGCACGAATTTGTCGGTTAATATCTTGTCCTCCATAAACAGGAAGTGTGCGTACGCCTTTTTGTTGACCAATTCTGTTTAGCTCTTCAGCTACCTGCACAGCTAGCTCACGAGTTGGTGTTAAGACAAGGCCTTGTACAAATGGTGCTTCAACATCAGCTTTCTCAATTAATGGAACGCCAAATGCTGTTGTTTTACCAGTACCAGTTTGTGCTTGTCCAATAAGGTCTTTTCCACTTAAAGCAACAGGAATTGTTTCTGCTTGAATCGGAGTAGCCGTTTCAAATCCCATACCACTTAGTGCTTTAACGGTTTTGTTTTGTAAACCAAATTCATAAAATGTTTTCAAATGCTTTCAATCTCCTTAAGCTTAATTCAGTTATAATCACAATAACTTAGATTTTATTTAACTTACTAACATTAACACTTAATACCATAGATTGCAACTTGATTTTCACCCTATAGTATATCTATAAAAGTATTTTTTCATTCTAATGTAAAGTTATACAACTTATTTTTACATCATCAAAGTTTACATAATCATGTTATTGTGAACTTTGATTTAGAGAATATTAGTTATAAAGAGCATCTTTTACTTTTTGAATAACAGCAGCATATCGCTCTCGACTCCAAGAATTATACGACGGATGTGGAACATCATCGATAATGTTCCAATTCTCCCCTTTTACATTTGCCAGCCTGAAAAATTTTTGAGCAAACTTTCCACAAGGTATAATAGTACATTTACGATTTATGATTGGTTTTAAATGATCATTAAATCGTTCGATTAATACATGTTGTAGTAAATTTAACTCTTCATCTTTATATGTATCTTTTTGATTGCTTGTTCGAATAGCTTCAAGCATTTCAAAAAATGGAGCATACTCTTTTTGAATGTTTTTATCATGATAAGCCGCTTTTTGCATTGGAATATTACTGACATTTACTAAACCAATTCGATTTAATGTAGGACGATTTTTAGTTTCTTCTAAGTTTTTCTTTAATAATAATCCTAATGGTTTATTAAATTGTTCTCCGAATAGGTTTTTAGACATTGTCCCTCCTGAAGTTCCTGCAACTGGTACTCCATGTTTTAATTCTTGAACATGAGGTGATTCCAGAATAAAAATAAAATCTGATTGCTGTGTTAATAAACTGTTTACGCTAAAATTTATGCTTAGTTTATCAATAATTTGATGGTAATAATCTTTTGAAATCATTATTTTCCTGCTTTCTTTATTTTATCTTATCTTATTTTATTTTATCTTATTTTATATAGTGTTTCAAAAACTTATCCTAATTTTTATTTTTAAATACGGTACGTGAAATTATAAGAAACTTGTAAATAATTGTCGGAAGTTTCAATTTTCTAAAATAATAAAAAACAACTTTTTTATGTTACTCTTAAATTAAGAAAAGTAACTAATAAGGGGGATCTAATTATGTTATTATCGCAATTAATTGATCAATTTTCTAATGTAAAACAGCAGCAACCAACAAATCCCAATGAACTATTAGACTTTCTACAAAAACAATATGTTAGCGGAGAATATTGTTTGAAACAGTATTACTTCTTATTTAATGAACTACATAAACAAGGTGCAGAAAAGCCAGAATCTTATTATGTAAAATTTTGTTCTACTGTTGTTTAATTTTAAACATACAAAAACAACTTTTTTTACCCCACTATTTGGTTTTATCTCCATTATTTAAGTATTGAAGCTTAATAAAGTTTCATATATGATTGCTATAGAAAGAATACGTGCGGACAAGTACCGTGATTATTCTGTTTGATCCAGTGTGTGGTGCACTGGATTTTATTTTTTTACATACGGTATATGAAATTTGCGAAGGTGTTTTTTTATAAAGTATATTTTCATATGGTAAATGTAAAACTATTGATATGTAACAGCATTTTATCTAATCTGGGGTGATGAAAAAATGGATGAACGCTATGCTCCTGCCGATTTAAAAGGAGATGTTCTTCAAAAGATAAAGCACCTTGAACAAGAAATTAATGAACAAACAAATGGAAACATTGTATTAATTGCTTATGATAAAAATCATTATCATGATGAAAGTGACACGATGTTTCGTAAGTATTATTAATGATAAAAAGCACAGCATACAACTGCTGTGCTTTTTATCATTAATTTTTATCTTTATTTTAAAGAATTTAAAGCAGAAATAATAGAAGTATCAACCGTATCCAGGTCGATTATGCCGTCTTCAGATAATTTTACTTTTACCAATGAATGAATAATAGGATCGTTGGCATTTAGAAACCCATATTCCCCCTGCTCTAATCTGCTTTTTAAATGTGTAATTTTCTCGTGAATTTCATATCGATTCATTGCTGCACACTCCTCTCTTCTGTACTATATTACTTCTATAAAAAACTTAAAATTCTTTCAATTATTTTTAGACAATTCCCGACATGATTTCCCATAACCTTTATCAATCTTTTCCATCTATACGTTTATACACTAAACAACCGAAATAATAGTGGATCAACCTTAAAAATCCACTATTATTTCGGTTGTTGATTATATTTTATTTATAACAGCTTTTCTAACATTATTCCTTTAATTCTTTTTCACTCTTTTCGCTTTTCCCTTCATTAATCATAATTTGTTGGTAAACAGCATTGGCAATTAATTCATAACCCCGCTCATTTGGATGAAAATTATCTTTATACAACAATTGTTCATCATATGTTTCAAATAACGAAGAAATGGAAACAAAATGTGTATTTTCATATTCTCCTAAAACAATTTGGCTGCTTTCATTCCATTCCTGTAATACTTCTTCAAATTCAACAATATCTCTAAAATATTGAAAGAAAGGATTAAACAAACCTGTAAAGTAAATTTGGGCATTAGGCGCTTCTTCTTGGATTAAGCGCATAATAACATGCAATCTTCTTTCATAATCTTTATTTTCCGTCTGAAACAAGCCTACATCTAAATCAAGAAAATGGCTTTTAAATACTTTCAAAATATCATTTCCGCCAATTGTAATAAATACATAATCTGCTTCTTGTAAAGATTCTTTTACTTCATCTTTGCGGAGTACTTTAATTAATTGATCAGTACGGTTCCCATTTACTGCATAATTTTTTAAAATAGGTTCATTTCCTAATTTTTCAGTAAGCTTATCTTTTACCATTCCAATATAACCTTGCTTATTACGGTCCCCGACTCCTTTCGTTAAAGAATCTCCCAATCCTACAATAGTAATATCTGATGGTACAGCAGCCGCTGCTACTTCCTCTTTTGTTTCTGTTTGCTTATCTTTTTTTTCATTTTTTTGATTTTCTGCTTTAAGTTCCTCTGTTAATGTTTTTTTATCACTGTTGTCTGTCTGTTCATAAACCGTTTCTTCATTTAACAGCATTTCTTGATTAATAATTGTATCTTTTAACAGCATTTCATTTAATCGTTTTCCTTCTTGAACTTGAAAATATGTTAATAAGATAATAGAACATACAATTAATATAAATAATCCAATAATGAATTTTTGGAGCCTTACCTTCATTATGTTGCCTCCTAGAAAAAAGTCTATCTTATTTTATTGTAGTATAAAATTTAATAAAAGAAACCTCTAACTAGTACTTTTTATAATTTTTTACCACTATTAAAAAGTTTTAAAACACTAGTATTTTCCTCGCTATCGAAATAATGGTATGATAAAGATAATAGAAAGGCGTTCATGATGAAAGGAGTCCTTGCAATGAATATAGTTGTAACAAAACCAGCTCTTCAATATTATAAACGTGAAATGGATGTGAAAAATGGTGACTTTGTGAGGTTTTTTGTACGGCTCGGCGGCTGCAGCACCGTACAAAGCGGCTTTTCTCTTGGTGTAGCTGTTAGAGAACCAAAAGAAATTGGTGTAAGCGAAACAATCGATGATATTACGTTTTATGTAGAAGAAAGCGATCTTTGGTTTTTTGACGGTCATGATTTAAAAGTAAAATACAGCCGAAATAAAGATGAAATTGAATTTGAATATCAAAATTGATAGGAAGCGTTTATCACCTATTAAAATAAAGTAAAGTCGGATATATTCCGACTTTACTTTATTTTAAAACGTTTTAATTGCTCCCATTGGTTTTCCTGAATTAATATTTCCTTTTGTCTATGCCCAACTAAATCATAATGAGGAAAAAAATCGCGCTGATGAATCCATTCTTTCTTTAAGCCGTACTGGTTTCCCCACTCAGTAAGACGTGTTAGATTACTGCACCCTACCTTTGTTACCGTGCGAATAGAAGGGTCTTTTGGATGAAGCCAATAATGTGTTATAAAAGCAATTTCTCCTGCTTTTACTTTCTTCTTCCATTGATTTAATTCTGCTCTCGAAAGACCGAATGCCATGTTCACTCTCCTCTAAATAGCATCTTGTTTTTTTGCCAAACGATAGGCCTTGTCCCAATCTGGAAAGTATTTTTTAATTGAGATAGGTCTAAAATTCTCTCTTTTTACACAAATATGAGAACTTGTCCCAGTCACACACAAATCCTGCTGATCATCATATATTTCGTAGCCGTAAGCGACTCGTAGTCCATCATATTTCTCAATCCAAGTATGAATAACTGCTTTTTGACCATAACGTACTGGTTTTTTGTAGGATGCATGAATATCAAGTACTGGAGATAACACCCCTTCCTCTTCCATACCTGCATAGCTAAAACCTAGGTCTTCTATTAACTGTGTACGCCCAATTTCAAACCATACGAGATAGTTTGTGTGATACACAACCCCCATTTGGTCTGTTTCCGCATAGCGTACTTGTATTTCTGATTTTGAAACATGCATGACTTCTCATTCCTTTCACTTATAAGGAAATATTTTATGTAAGTGAAAAACTGCCTACTTATCATATTATCCTTTTATTCCAAATCATATTTTATCATATCCCCCTTCCCTTTTCTTATAAAAAATCGGCTTCATTACTATTATCTTTATATATAAATAAAGGGGCTATCCGATAAGTCCCTAATGGAACGATTTTTTATGTGTTTTTTATAAATAAGTAAGAAAAATAAAAAGGACTCCAGAAAATCTGTGAAAACTGATTTTCTGGAGCCCTTTTTTTAGTGTTTTAAACAACTTGACAATCCCAGTGGCGATGAGCAGCAATCGCTTTAATAAAGTTATCGGCAAAACTTTTCATGCTATCACCTTTTATAACACCAGGACTATTTTCAATATTATTTTGTTCAATCCATTTTATGCCTTCATGGGTAGCACCAATCGGCTTAAAGTGAGAAAATGCTTCATTAATAAAATAAGATGCATCGCTAATAAACTTGTTATCTTCCTTATTTCCTCCTACCGCATAAAGAGCATCAAATAGTACCGATTCACCCGTTAAGAAAGTATGATCAATTTCAAGCTCTGTACCATCACTTCCTTTTACTGTACCAAGCTGGTTACTTATTGTTTCAACCATGACGCCTTCTTCTTTTAATGCATCAAATACAGCCATTACTTCTTTTTCATTAAATCCGTCAGAAATAATCACACCAACCTTACGAGAAGCTGCCTTTTTCGCTGTGTTTTCCTGACTAAGTGCTGGAGAAGATTTTGTTACATTTGAAGACCCTTTTTCAGATGGGATTATACCAACAGCTTTCGCAAACGATGATGCTAATTCTAAACTTACATTGGAGAACATCTCAACAACCTGTTTTTGGACAGCTTTATTTTTTACTTTTCCAAGCTCAAAGCTGAACGCTTGAATCATATGCTCTTTTTCAGGCTTACTCATACTGTTCCAAAATAAAGTGGCTTGAGAAAAATGATCGTTAAAGCTTTCACTTCTGGCTTTAATTTTACGTCCTTCGACTTTTTCTTGATAATGAGTATAGCCGCCCTCAACCTCTCTTGCTGGAGTAGGGGTATTATTTGCAAGCGAGTTTTTATGATAGCTAACTTGTCCTTTATTAATGGTTTGACGTCCATAGCCATCACGCTGATTATTATGAAACGGACAAACCGATCTATTTACCGGAAGCTCATGAAAATTTGGACCGCCTAGACGAATTAGCTGTGTATCTGTATAAGAAAACAAACGTCCCTGCAAAACCGGGATATTATTGCCAACTAAATCATAGTTTCCTTCTTCTGTATAAAACTTTGTCGCAAAACCGCGCGCATCACGGACAGTTTCAGCAGAGCCGCGTGAACCTGCAACTGTGGAGAAACGAACAAAAACAGGCGTTTTCACGTTAGGATTTTGTAAAAACTTTGCTTTTGTATATTTTTTCATAGATTCATATACTTGAAATTCGCCATGAGCTGCAAAACCACGTGCATGCACGACACGTTCTGGGATACGCTCATGGTCAAAGTGCGTCATTTTTTCACGAAAATGAAAGTCTTCCATTAACGTTGGGCCGCGTGAACCTGCTTTTAAAGAAAATTCATCTTCTGCTACCTTTACTCCTTGATTCGTTGTCAGTTTTTTGTGGCGGTCATCCACTCGAAACTGTTCTAACTGCTCATTTTTACTATTTTTATTTTCTTTATGATCGCTCATTCCATTCTTCCTCTCTGTAAGAAATTTATGTAAAACAAATACATAACACTCTTACCCCATTAGAAATTCTAGTAAACGAGAAGATTAAAAAAATTGATTCATTAGATCGTAATCAACGTATCGGCCCAGATCCTGAAGAGTTTCATGTAAAGTAAAACAGCCGCAAATTGGCCTGCTGTATTATATATAGGCGTTACTTTCTAGTTATAATGAAAGATAAATAAGTTTCATAAAAAAGGAGAGGTTGACTCATTAGAGTCAACCTCTTTGGCATAAAAATGTACTTAATAAAAATATATCTATTATGTTGGGTTTTATAAAGATATTACTTCTCTCGTTTATAGAAAGCACCGCTAACTAGTTTATAAGAAAAAAGATAAAAAGATAATCCAGCCTCCATTAATAAGAGCGGTGCAGTCTTAGAATTATCTTTTTGCTTTTCTACCAAAGTCGTATCCTCTTTCATGTTTTTTGCACACTGACGACAAAGTGTATAGCCAAGCCTTTGTGCTTCTGTTTCTAAAACTTTCTTTGATTTCATGTTTCCTTTTACTATTCTTGCTGTTATGAGGCAAGAGTCATCTAAATAATGATAATACTTCCCTGTTTTTGTAATATAAACTTCATCTCCGCTATGCATGTTTTCATTCCTTTCTATTAACAACTAATTATTAACTACTTTTTTTAAGATTTAAAAATTACTTCTATTATAAAAGTTCCATATCAACGATAAATATGTTAACTACTTCTTACTTCGATAAGTTTCTATTTGTTTCCTTTTAAAACTTTGCATACGCTTCCTTTTTTCAAGTTATCATTCTCCTAGTTGTATATAGATTCACCTTTAGAATGCGCTAGTGGAACATGTCTGTGTTGATTTTGCCTCATTCGTGCGAATGTTAAAATTATTATAGATAGGTTTTGATAGACTATGTGATCGCCCATAAAATGTTATACTATTATTATGAACCATAAACTACCACAAAATGAAGAAAAAGTTTAGATTATTATGGAGGTGTCATGCAATGGCAGTTGTTCTTCAAAAAGGACAAAAAGTAGATTTAACAAAAACACATCCTGGATTACATACAGTTGGTGTAGGTTTAGGCTGGGACGTTAATCAAGGTATTGGTGCCAACTATGATTTAGATGCTTCTGCATTTTTGTTAGATGGCAGCGGCAAAGTCCGGAATGATCAAGATTTTATTTTTTATAACAACCCAAAAGGTGCTAATAACTCTGTACTTTACAGCGGAGACAATAGAACTGGCGCTGGACATCATGATGATGAACTAATTCATATTTCCTTACAATCCGTCCCTTCTTACATAGAAAAAGTTGCCTTTTCAATTACTATTCACGATGCACAGCTAAAAGGACAAAATTTTGGTCAAATTTCAAATGCCTATGTGCGCGTATTCAATGAAAATTCCCAAGAAGAATTAATACGCTATAATTTAGGAGAAACTTTTACAGTTGAAACAGCTATCGTTGCAGCAGAATTATACCGACATAATGGAGAATGGAAATTTAATGCGATTGGAAGCGGCTTTCAAGGCGGTTTAGAAGCTTTATGCAGAAATTTTGGATTAGAGGTAGCAAGCCCATCCACCAATTCTGCCGCTCCGAGTCCGTCTTATAGTCAAGCCGCTGCGGCTCCTTTTCAAACACAAAACAGCGGACAGTTGAATAGCCAGAGTTACGTGCAAACTCAAAACAATCAACAGCCCTCACAGCCATTTAGTCAACCTGCTTCTCCTATGAATCAAGGAAATTACCCTCATACTGGAAATGGTGACGTTCAATGTCCGCGCTGTCAATCAACAAATATTACTTCTGGAAAAAAAGGCTTTGGCATTGGAAAAGCAGCAATTGGCGGACTTATTTTAGGTCCTGTTGGGCTATTGGGAGGATTTGTTGGCAGTAAAAAAATGCAGTTTACCTGCACCTCCTGCTCCTACAAATGGTCGCTTGATCAAACCGATTTTATGAAGCTTGCCAATGAACAAAAAGAAAAAGCCATGACTCTTTTTAAACGTTATAAAAGTCAAGACGTCTTAGATGCCGTAGTAGCTGGATGCGCGCTTGTCAGCATGGCAGATGGACGTTTAGATCCGTCAGAAAGGCAAAAAATGATGGACTTTATTCATCAAAGCGATGAGCTGCGTGTTTTTGATACAAATCTTGTCATTCAGCGCTTTAATGATTTTATTAGAAAGCTCGAATTTGATCCGATTGTCGGAAAAGGTGAAGCAATGAGGGCTGTCGGGAAAGTAAATGATAAACGAGAAATCGCTCGTTTAGTTGTCCGCTACTGCATTGCAATCGGTTTTGCCGATGGGCACTTTGAGCCTCGTGAACAGCAGATTGTAAGTGAAATATGCCATGAACTGCAACTAAATCCGAATGAATTTTTATCGTAACTACAACTTGAAATAAATTTAATTTCAATGAATGAAAGGAGAAGTATCAGCCGCTTCTCCTTTTTCTATCTCTTATAAAAATTTTCTATTTAATAGTATCTTTGTTCATTTTCGATCTGATAATATGATATTAGCTGTGGTTTCATTCACTTTATTTTTACATCATTTAATTACTTATTATTACAACCTTTATTGGAGGAAACATGGACAATACTGATATTCTTAATTTAATTAAAAATGCGAAAAAGAAAACAACTGTAAAAGCTTATATTCAAGGGAACATTTCCGAAATTAACTTTGGACAGACGAGTAAAGTAATCAATATGGGTGCGGGAGGCGTCGTTATCGGTAACTGGGATGATGTTAAAACAGCACTTGAAAACAATGCCGAACTCATTGAAGATTACTACATTGAAAATGACCGTAGAAATTCTGCGATTGACTTATTGGATACAAAAGGTCTTAACGCACGCATTGAACCGAGCGCCGTTATTCGTGAAGGTGTAACAATTGAAGGTGATGCAGTCGTAATGATGGGCGCATGCATTAATATTGGCGCATCGATTGGAGAAAAAACCCTTGTTGATATGAATGCGGTAATTGGCGGCCGTGCTGCAATCGGAAAAAGATGTCACATTGGTGCAGGTGTTGTCATTAAAGGCGTAATCTCCTCTCCCCACGCTTCTCCTGTCATAATAGAAGATGATGTTATCATTGGACCAAATGCTGTCATTATGGAAGGAATACAAATTGGAAAAGGTGCTGTCATTAAAGCGGGTACTATTGTCACAAATAATGTGAATCCTGGTGAAATAATAGGCTGACGAGCGGCTGTATCCTAAATAAAACGGGCTGATTAGAACCTTTGATACTTCTAATTAGCCCGTTTTTCATGTTTATTCTTCATCATTAATTTCTCCATCACCGATTTCATCCTCACCTGGTGCATCGTCACAGGCAGCGACACTTACAGAAAGAAAAACAGCTAGTAACACAGCCAGCAGCTTTTTTAACATTTTCAGTTTTCCCCCTTCCTCTTTTAACTTAAAAATATGTATATTGCCTCGAAAGAAGAAATTCTATACAGCGATTTAACAAAAGCCCTCTATTAGTTATGATTACCATTTTCTCCCTTAATAAATAGAAAAACGCCCACACAGCCATTTATCTTCTCACATAGACTGCAAACGTACAGCAGGAAAGGTTGTGAGAAGATGAAATGGGGAAAGTATACGACAATTGTTGGTTTAACTTTCTTATTGTTCATTTCAATAATTACTTTTTCTTCGTATAATCAATTAAATACTATTAAGTCCACGCTGCTTCATATGCAGGAAGCTGTCCAATCCAACGTAAGTGAAAACACAAACGAATCGGCTGAAGATACTGAAGAAAAAAATAGCATTTCAAATCATGTGGAAAATAACGTTGATGGAAATGGAAATCGTTCAATAGACAATTCAATTGAAAACAACATTGATAGTAATGGCGAAAACGAAATCGACAACAATATTAAAAATAATATTGAAGTAAATGTGGATGTTTCTATCTCAAATAACATTAAAAATAATGTAAAAAGCAATGAACAAGAAAACAGCTCCACGGACAGCGAAAAAAGCAGCAGTTCAAACAACAACTCTAATAAAAACTCCGAAAATCAAAACAATAATGATGAAAAAAAAAATGAAAAACAGCAAAACTTCCCTGAACTCGTTTGGGGTGTCGATTCTGCAAGTGTGACGACTGAAGAGATGTGTGCTTGTGTGGAAGAAAACTTCGGAACACCATCTGTTTGGGGACGTTATTTAGGGACGAAAGAGGATGTCTCAAAAGGAATTTCAAAAGAAGAAGCACAATTAATCCACAATAAGGGAGCTAAAGTGCTGCTAATTTTTAATCATTTTACAGAAGCGATCGGCTATGAGAAAGGAAAAACGGAAGCAAATGAAGCGATTCGTCTCGCCGAAAATTTAGGAGTTCCTGAAGATGTAGCCATTTTTGCAGATATCGAGCCTAGTTACCCTGTCGATTCGGCCTTTATTAACGGCTGGTATGACGTTATATCAGCTTCACCTTATAAACCAGGCATTTACGGGATTTTTGATTCAGAAAAAGCTTTAGTTACAGCTTTCAATGCGGCAGCTAAAAATAACGAAAACATAAAAAAGAATACCTATATCTGGACAGCAGCACCAAACATTGGAGTTACGACAGAAGCGAATGCCCCCGAGTACAAACCGGAATCACCTGAAGGTTCACTAACAGCAGGCTGGCAGTACGGAATTGACGCCAAAGCGTGTAATATTGATACAAATCTATTTAAAGGCGAAATTTTAAAGGTTTTATGGTAGTAAAAATCGTGCTGTCTCAAAATTGGGATCAGATCCCAATTTTGAGACAGCACTTTTAATATTATATTATACAGATTTACCTAAGTATGCTTTTAACATCCAGACATGTTTTTCAAGACTAGAATGGATCGCAAGCAGCATATCACCCGTTGTTTCATCATTGGCTTCTTCAGCTTGTGCCATACCTGCTTTTAATTCTTCAATCACTGTTGAAAAATCACTGATAATTGACTGCACCATTTGCTGTGCTTCCTCTTCCCCTGTTGCTTCCTCTACAGAAGAAGTTTCAATGTATTCTCTCATTGTCGCGATTGGTTCACCACCGATTGATAAAAGACGTTCCGCTAATTCATCAATATGTACGGCAGCCTCTGTGTAAAGTTCCTCAAATTTCGTATGTAACGTAAAAAACTGTTCACCTTTTACATACCAGTGATAATTGTGAAGTTTTACATACAAGACATTCCAATTGGCAATTTGTTTATTAAGCACGTTTTGTAATTCCATACATCTTTCAACTCCTCTTCATTTTTAATCTTACAATAAGAATTTAGCACGCAAAAATTATTATTACCAATAATTATACTTTTAACATGAATATCCCAAGGAAAATTCGGGTAATAATCCAAAGTTATGAAAAAGGAGGATGCAAAATGAAGACAACGAAAATCTGTCAGATTCACATGAATTGATATCTTTACACAATGTGATAAAGATTTATGATAAACGAGTTGTGGATGGTTTAGAAATGGCGGATAATGACAATAAAATGGAAGAAGCAGTGCAGCAGGCAGAAGAAATGGGCCATGCTTCTAAGCCATATTAAGTATTAAAAAAGCGGAGGATTCCCCCCTCCACTTTTTTCTATTTACGCCGATTTTTCGCATTTAATAAACGATTCATCCGCTCATTTCGTTCTTCTTGAGTTTGCGTTTTCTTTGTAATGTCCTTTTGTTTTGATCCTTCTTTCTTTTGTTCTTTTCGCTCAGGAGCTTCAATTTCTGATTTTTCTCGTTTAAAAGCATATTCTGTTGGCGTTTTCTTTACACTTTCCGTATGACTTCCTGCCGCTTTTTTTAATCGTTCAAGCTGTGAGCTCTTGTTTTGGATGACGTTTTTCTTTTCTTCATTTTGCTTTTCAACCGTTCGTTTCATTTTAGTTAGAAATGCAAATGAAAGTTCAAACCGCCTTGCTGCCACGTCAAGCAGGAAAAGAAGCAGTGCGAATACGAGGAGAAGGTAAAAGATGTCTTGTTTTTCATAGTGTTTTGGAAGATCTTTTGAAAAAGCTTCTTCTGGATTTTCAATAACCTTCCCTCCCCCTGCTGATGCAATTTCTTCTAACAGCTTCATGTTTTGTTCTTGAAATTTGTATTCTTCGGAATATGGTACAACAACGCCTGTTTTAAATGTGCCGGTAATGTTCTCCCCTTCTTTTTCAGAAAGCTGTAAATAATAAGCACCCGGCTCATTTGCTGTAAACGTTCCTTCGTATTCACCAGGAGCTTTCATGTGAAGAAAAAAATCAAGAGGCTTTCCTTCACTGTTTAAAAGACCAGCCTCCACCTCTCCTGCACTCGAATCAACAGCCGAAATCTCGACAGTCATTGTATTTCCGTTCATCGTTTCTTTTACATCATACTGCTGCTTGTTGTACTGCGGAAATGTCCATGAAACCATTTCATTCCAAAGCGGTGACCAATTTTCCCAAGCCGGCCAACTTCCTGCCCACTCGTTTAAATCACTCGTCCAAGCAATCGTTTTACCTAAGCCGTACTGCCAGCGCACAAGAACAGGATCTTCTTTATGACTAACAAAAATTTGCTGTGCTCTTCCTTTTGAAGAGGCTGCGATATAGGCATTCAGCTGCGGCACACCATTTGTAAACAAACGGTCCCACTCATAGCCGTTAACAAGGCTGGGGATAAACGGGTCGTCTTCAATGTATGTTCGTGTAATGAGTGCTGTTTCCCTTGAAAAGATTGTCGGTATAGTTGAAGCATCATGGACGTTATAAAAGCGTCCGCCGCCAAGACCGCTTAATTCTTCTAACAGCGCAACATCAGCACCTTGGCCGACTGCAACGGTTGAAAGCGTAATGCCGTTTTCTTTTCCTTGTTGAATCATTCCTTGATAGTTTGGTGCTGTCGATGACTGGCCGTCTGTTAATAAAATAATATGCTTTCGCTTAAGCGTAAGATCGCTAAGCTGATCGTATGCCATTGAAAGTGACGGAAAGATATCTGTTCCGCCCCCTTCAGTAATCGAGCGAATTTGGTCGATTGCTTTTTGTTTCTCTTTAATCGGACCTGTTTCAACGATTTGCCACGGCTCGCTGTCAAAAGCAATCACACCGAGCGTATCTTTTTCGCGAAGCAGGTCTACTGAACGGGCAGCTGCTTCTCTAGCAAGTTCAATTTTATGACCAGCCATACTTCCTGAACGATCAAGCACAATCATTAATCCTAATGACGGCAGCTCCTTCTTTCCTTTTACATCCATATGAACAGGGAGAAGCCGCTCAATCGGTGTTTTAAAATAACCGCCAAGTCCGTAGCTTTCATTACCGCCTGTCATGATAAAACCAACACCAAAATTTTTCACCGCTTCTTCGATTAAGAGCATTTGTGTTTCGGTTACATCAGGAGCAGAAACATTACTAAATACAATTGCGTTGTAGTTTAGATAAGCACTAAGCTCTGACGGTAAAAGCTCTGGTGAAATCACATCAGTGTTTGCGAAAGAAGCATCGAGTGCTCGCTTTAAATTTTCGGCAGCTCCTTCGTTTCCCTCGACAATTAATATGCTTGGTAATCCTCTACTATCAGAAAAAGCATAACTTACATTGTTTTCAATCACTGTATCTTGTTTTGAGACGATTTCTGCTTTATAGGTGTGAAATCCTGAATTAGTAACAAGGTGAGGAAATGTAAAGCTATTTTTCCCTTTCGTTATTTTAATTTCTTCATTTAAAATCGCCTCATGATCTTCATAAAGAATAAGGCGGCTGTTACTTTCAATATTACTCATCATTTCAATCGTTAGTTTTGCGTTTTCTCCGGTATACATCGTTCGCGGCACGTGAAGTGCTTCGAGTGAAACATCCGCACTTTTCAGGGGTGAAAACGGCACAACATCAACCGTATAGCCCTGCTCTTTTAAATAGCTTGCCTGTTTTTTTGCGTCACCGATATTTTCATTTCCGTCTGAAAGTAACACAACCCGACCGCGATCTTCAGCAGAAAACAAGCTGCTTGAAAGCTGTAAACCTGAGGCAAGATTTGTATAGTGAGAGCTGATCTCTGTTTGAAACTCTTGAATGGATAACTCTCGCTTCGTAAGAGGACGTTCAACGATCGCTTCATCACCTGCCGCAATCACAGCAGCCTTATCACTTTCATCCTTCCCTGTAACTGCCTTGTTTATAAAAGACCGCACTTCCTCTTCCTGTCCATTCATGCTGTAGGACGTATCGGCAACAAAGACGGTCGAGACGTCTTTTACAGACCAAAGCACGTGCAGTCCGGAGAGCGCTAAAATAAGGAATGTAAAAACGAGTGAACGCAAAACGAGAATTGTTAATTTCTTAGATTTCCGTGCTGTTTTTTGTTCTTTCCAATAAAGTATTAAAACGAAAAGCGCTGGAATGAAAGCAAACAGCCATAACGGGTTAGCGACCTCTAATCCCATAGCGATACACCTCCCATTCGATAAAAAGCACGATTAATGCGAGGACTGCAAACCAGTGCCAAATGTCCTGCTGCGAAAATCCTGCACTGCTGTTTTCTTCATGATTAATAGATAATGAAAAAGAAGGCTCAACTCGCGCTGTCCGTTCATTATTCGAAAGTTCAACAGCAAAATAACGTGATAGTGTTCCTGATTTTGTTTCTTCCTGCAGCTCATATAAGCCAGGCTGCTTTGGCAGAGTAAGAGACCTATCTGAAAGATTTATTTCCATAAGCTTTTCTCCATCCCTCGTAATAAATGCTTCACTCGTTGATGAAGAATATGTTACTTCTTCGCTTTTCCCCGGTAAAAAGGTTCCTAACGCTTGCTGGTGCTCAGCTAAGTAAGTGATGCTGTTATTTAAAAGTACTGGAAAAGAAGGATGAAGCGGCCAATCAGAATCTTCCATATCAAACGAATATAACACGAGCGGTGCGCCTGCTGATGTTCCTTTTGCAACAATTGTTTCGTCTCCGCTTGTAATAATAGACTGTAAATGAGCACTTTCTCTAATCGGATAGCTTTTTGCTAGATAGAAAGAGTTTACATCCACATAATCTAAAAGCGGATCGCTCTTTCCGCTTAACGTTACCGAGAGCTCTTTTTTACTTTCGATTTTAAGCGGTCCTCCTTCTGTTGGTGAAAAGATAAGCTTTGGTCCGCTTGGCCACTGCTCCGCTGGAACTCCTGAAAGAAGATAAATACTTCCTTCCTCTTCTTCTGAAAACACGTAACGATCAGCACCGTTTTTAGATACAGATACAACTTCTGTTCCAAACGCCTGCAGTGCCTTTATAACGAAAGAATTCACATTGCCAGCCGCATAAACAGTTGGTGCTTCCTGTTTTCCTAAAAAAGCATACTTTCTGTTATCGAGTTGATAACCGTCTTTTTCAGCGATCACTGCTTCATAAACTGCTTCTTTTGCAAGATCATTGATGCGAACAACCGTTACCTCGTTCGGCGGAAGCTCTACCGATAACTCTTTCAGCTTTTTTTCATCACTTGAAATTGTTAATGAAACGGTTTTAGAACTTTTCTCTTCATTTAAAATCGTTACAACTCCGCTTACGCTGTCACTTTCTGCCTTTACTCCAAACGATTGAAGGGAGATATTACGATTGTTTGTTCCAAAATTATGTACGGTTATTGAGTGACTTAACGTCAGCTTTTGCATCATTTCTTTTTGAACGCTGTCTGAAAAAAGGTGAATTTCACCGCTTGCACTATGAAGCATCGATTGTGCAAGCTTTACACTCTCTTTGATATCAGCCTCTTCATACGACATTGACAGCTCATCTAGAAGTCTTTTTATTTTTCCTTGATCGGTTTCTTTCACAGTTAAAAGTTCGGGTATTCTTCCAGCTTCAATAACGGTAACAACCTGTTCATTGTTTAATGAATTCACGATCTTTTCGACTGCTTCTTTTGCAAGTTCAAAGCGTGTACCGTTTTCTTCTGCTGCAGCCATCGTTGCTGATGTATCGACAATTATGACAAGATGATCACTATTAATTCCTTCACTCGTTACATAAGGACGAGCGAGGGCAAAAACTAAAGCAATCATAAATAGGAGCTGCAGGAAAAGTAAAAAATTTGTTTTTAATTTATTATGCCAGCGGTTCGTTTCAAAGTCTTTCACCGTTTGATTCCATAAATAAATTGAAGAAATTGTCTGCCGATCAAATTGCTTTTTAAAAAAGTAAAAAGAGATTAAAACAGCGACCGTACTTAAAAATAAAAATGAAAATGGTGATAAAAAGCCCATCTCTTCACCTCGCCATCATAAAACCGTTCGCAGCGATACGAGAAAAAACAACTTCTTCGAGCGGTTCGTTTGTTAAAGAGGATACAAAACCAATTCCTCGTTTTCCTGCAAAAGCTCGAATCGTTTTTTCGTGCTCGCGAAACCGTTGATCATAACTTTCTAATACAGCTCGATTCATCGACACATCACGCGATGCGCCGTTTTCAATATCAATTAATTTAAGATCACCTGCATATGCTGGTGATTTTTCCTCAGGAAGCAGTACCTGCATCAGTAAAATCTTCTGTTTACGAGCCTGAAGCAGTTTAATGCCTTCAAAGATTGGCTCAGGCGCTTCAAGAAAATCACTAATCATGACGCTAATTCCTTCATGTCCTTTACTATTTTTTACCGTATGCTGAAGAACAGAAGCAAAAGACTCCTCGTGAGCCAATGTCTCAAACTTTGCGATCATATTGAAGATGTTATGAACAGCAGCTTTCCCTTTTATGATTGGATGAAAGGTTTGATTGCTGTTTGAGAGTACTTTCAAGCTTAAGCGATCATTGTTCATAAGCGTAATAAACGAAAAAACTGCTGCTAATTGTTTGGTGCGCTGCCATTTTTCTTCATGTGCTCCCATTGAACGAGTCGCGTCTACATAAACACTTACCGTAAGCTCTTTTTCATCCAAAAAACGTTTAATGTAATGTTTGTGCGTGCGCGCGTACGTATTCCAATCAATTTGCCTAAGATCATCGCCGGGATAATAAAGTCTGAAATCAGAAAACTCTAAAGAAGAGCCATGTTTTGTTGAACGGTGCTCGCCTTTATTGGTTCCGCGAATAAAGGGCGGTGCCGCAAATGAAAATCGTGATAACTGCTTCAAAATCGCTGGTGACAGCAGTTCACTCATGATACTTTTTCCTTTTTCTGTACCGCTTCGATGATGTTATCAATTAAACTGTCTGTTAAAATCCCAGAAGCTTCTCCTTCAAAGTTTAAAAAGATGCGGTGACGAAGAACAGGCTTTACCATATCATTTAAGTCCGCAGTTGACACATTGTATCGCCCATCAAGAAGCGCTTTTACTTTTGCTGTTAAAATAAGACTTTGAAGTCCACGTGGTCCTGAACCATAACGGACATATGTTTTGACACGCTCAGGAGCATTTTCATCGTCAGGATGACTCGCCATAATAAGCTTTACCGCATAATCAAGCACCGAATCAGCAAGTAAAATATCGCGTGCTTGGCTTTGAACCGCTCTAATAAACGCACCATCACAAACTTTTTCAAGCTGCTCATTAGAGGAACTCGTCGTTTTTTGGACGATTTCTTTTAATTCTTCTCGCGTTGGGTAGCTTACATTTATTTTTAATAAAAAACGGTCCATTTGTGCTTCAGGAAGCGGATATGTTCCTTCAAGCTCTATTGGATTTTGTGTAGCTAAAACAAAAAATGGCTTCGGAAGCTGTTTCACTTCTCCCATCGTTGTGACGGTTTGCTCCTGCATCGCTTCAAGAAGAGAGCTTTGCGTTTTCGGGGTTGCCCGGTTAATTTCATCAGCAAGCACGATGTTTGCAAATAGCGGTCCTTTATGAAAAACAAAGGTTTGCTCTCCTCGTTCGCCCGGCTGAATTATGTTTGTACCGGTAATATCTGTCGGCATTAAGTCTGGTGTAAATTGAATTCTTGAAAAATCAAGTGCCATCACTTCAGAAATTTTTCGAACGAGCATCGTTTTACCAAGTCCCGGCAGTCCTTCGAGTAAGACGTGACCGCCGGCAAAAATTGATAAAAGAATAAAATCGATCACATCCTTTTGGCCGACGATAAATTTGCCGAGCTCTTCTTTAATCAATGCTGCTCTTTCGGTAATGTCTTGAATATCAAGCTGCTCTTCGTTTCGTTCTGTCATATTCCTTACTCCTCTCTAGGCTCTAAATCTGAAAAATATTGTTTCACAACTTCTTCTAAATGATTAGGAAGATCCATTCGTTCCATGCTTTCCCTATATGTTGTTTCATAGTTTCCGTATACACTTTCATACTCTCTTGCTTCTCCTGGTAAAATTGGCGAGTTTGGCGCTGTCTGCAGTTCACCGTCACCGCTGTTTAATTGACCGCCGTCTCTTTCACTATTTTGCTTTCCGTCAAGCTGCTTTGGGACGGTTAACAAACTGTGTTCTCCCTGTCCGCTGCCTGCACCAGTTCCACCAGTTCCTCCTCCAAAACCGCTTCCTGAACCAGAACCTTGGCCAGAGCCGCTTCCTGATCCATTTCCTTGTCCGCTCCCGTTCCCTGAGCCATTACTTGGATTTTGACCGGAATTAGGCTGTCTCCCGTTTCCGGGGGCCGCTGTATTACCAGCAGGCTGCCCGCCATTACTGCCATTTGGAGAAGAAGGATTGTTTGAAAATGTTAATGCACCAGTTGATAAATTGGCAGCAATCATTTCATTATTTAATCCTTCTGCCAATCCCAGAAGCTCGGAATTTGCATCTGCAAGCGCTCCTGCAGCGGCCGCTTGATCGATTTTTCCCTGCAGCTGTTTCTCAAGGGCGACGAGTACTTCTTTTAACTGTTCATCATTTAATGATTCTAATGAAGGCTGATTTTCTGCTCCTACAGCATTCATAAGCTTTTGTAAATCAGCCAGCAGTTCTTTGCGATTTTCAGGGTTACTTTCTTTCAGCTCTTTTTGAAGTTTTTCTAGTGCTTTTTGAAGCTTTTCTTTATTTAACTCATTTAGTGAAGACGCGGTATCGTTAAGTTTTTGGTTTTGTAATGAACGCGCAAGCTCCTGGAGGTTGTTTTTCTCGTTCAGCGCTTCTTTTTGAAGTTCAGCAAGCTTTTTTTCTGTTTCGAGAAGCTTTTCAAGAATTTTTTCGGCATCTTTCGTTTCCTTCACATTTTCTTCTAATTTTTGAAGTGCCTCTTCTGCTTCTTGATTTAGTTTAGGCTTTTGTTCCTCAACAAGTTTTTTAACTTTTTCTTTCGTTTCAACAGCAATTGTCTCTTCTCTTTCAAGCTGCTCTTCTTTTTCCATCATGCTGTTTGGAAACAGAAAGCTAAGCACAATGACACTGCTTAATACAACAGAAGCAGTTAGCTTTTTTAGATAGAAAAATTGAACCTTTTGCGAGCGAACTTCCGACATTGCTTCCTTCATGCGCTTTATCGCATCAGCACGCTGCATGTTCATCATTTTTTGATCGGAATCGATATGTTCGAATGCGGTAATAACACGGTCTCCTAAAACGAACACATCAAAAGCTTTCGCTGTCTCGGTAAATGATGGTTTCCGATAAAAAATTAAACCAATAAAAAGGAGAACCGCTACTGGTATGAGCAGCAGCAGTTTAAAAGAAAGATGTGTTACAACAACAAAGCGGCTAAAAATAACAATAAGAAAGGCTGGAGCACTTACTGTAAAAAGCACAGCATAAGCAGAAATTACGATATTTTGCAGCCAAATTCGGTTTCGCATTTTTACTAACAACGTAAAAAATTGCTGTTTTTGGTTCATGCTTTTTTTCTACCTTTTTTCATTGATGGACGAAGCTTTTTTATACTAACCGCTAACGTAATCACGCTAACACTTAAATACGTAATGACAAATCCCGTTGTAAGCGGCAGTTTAATTGATGAATTTCGTAAAAATTCTTGTTCAAACCCCGGCTCTAAAACGGACACGAGCACTGCAGGCGGATTAAGCATCATTAATAAATATGGTAAAGGTGTTTCTGTTGGAGATTGCTGTCCTGGAATATAACCGAACATAACTTCTTGAAATAGGAGAAACAAAAAGACAATCCCTAATACAACAACAGCGGTAATCCCGTACGTCGTAATGGTCGCTGTCATTGTTTTTCGAAGCAGCGTTGAAAGCATAATACCAAGACTCCCGACCGCAAGCATTGTGACAAGATAAATGCCAAACGTAATAAAAACAAGATTTGGCGAAACACCTCCATATAAAAAGACAATGCTGTAAAGCGGAAGTGACGCAAATACCATTAAGATTAAAAAGGCGAGCGAAGAAATTAACTTACTTAAAATAACCGATAAAGATGACTGTTCTGTTGTAAGCAAAATGTTCAGTGTTTGCTTTTCGCGCTCACTGCTGATAATGCCTGCTGTAAGGCCTGGCGTCATAAATAAAATCAGCCCTAACTGCCCCATAGAAAGCACGATAAATAAGATTCTGCTGTCTTCGGCACGAAAAAAGTCCATTCCAAAGCCGGTTTCAATATAAATAAAACCAAGTGCCGCCGCACCGAGCACAGCTAAATAAAAGAAAAGACCAAGAAAGCTTTTAAAAGAACGAAACCTCAGCTTTATTTCTTTATTTAACATCGGATTAATAAAAAATGCTGACAGCTTTGACATTTAACCCGCTCCTTTCGTAATTTCCATAAAGATATCTTCTAAATTGCTTTCTTTTTGTGAGAAGGTTAAAATCAAAAGCCCGTTTTCTACCGCTCGTTTTAATAAATAGACTTGCTCTTCATTCGTCCCATTATATGTGAGATGAAGAACACCTTCTTCTTCCTCATCAACTTCGACATTATAAACAGAAGCATCTTCTTTAAAAAAGGCTGCTGCTTTTTCGAGCTCATCATTCACTTTTACACGAATTATTTTATTCCCCTGCAGCTTTTGTTCAATTTCTTTTACGTTGCCGTGTGCAAGCAGTTCACCATTTTCAATCACACCAATTTCATCACACATTTCCGCAAGCTCAGGCAAGATATGAGAAGAAATTAAGATTGTTTTATCCATCTGTTTTAATTCTTTTAAAATATCTCGCATTTCAATCCGCGCTCTTGGATCAAGTCCTGAAGCCGGTTCATCTAAGATGAGTACATCTGGGTCATGAATCAATGCCCTTGACAGGCAGAGACGCTGCTTCATTCCGCGCGACAACGAATCAACGTAAGCATCTTTTTTCGCACTTAAATTAACAAGTTCAAGCAGCTGGGGCATTAACGCCTCCCGCTCAGCGCGCGGAATACCATAGCTCGCTCCGTAAAAATCCAAGTATTCATGAACTTTAAACTGATCATATACACCGAAGAAATCAGGCATATAGCCGATGTGTTTTCTAACCATTTTTGGCTGTTTTGTCACGTCATAGCCGTTTACATACGCCGTTCCTGAACTTGGGGCAAGTAAGGTTGACAAAATCGAAAAAGTTGTCGTTTTCCCGGCACCATTAGGACCGACAAAGCCAAACACTGTCCCTTTACCAATTTTTAATGACAAATTATTTAATGCCGTAAACGATCCGTACTGTTTTGTTAAATTGATAATTTCAATCATGGTTTTGTCACCCCTTCAATCGTTACTGCCGGTACAGCAATTGGACCATTATTTGTTGTCGTTACAGCGCGCAGACGAATTTGCCTGTTTTCGGCGATCAATGCATCGATTTGTTCTTTTGTGATGTTATTTCCAAAACTAATTTCAATCGGTTCAAATGCGCTTGTTTTTCTATTAAATATTTGATAGGATGCAATATTGCCATGAGAACTTTGGTTTGAAAGCTTAAATGTTTTTACTTCAAACCCTCGTTTTTGAAGTACACTTGGAACCTCATAATTAAATTCATACGTTCCTGCTGTTCCATCAATAAACCCTTCGCCTCGTAATACCCCATTAAAATGAAGCTGCCCAGTGATGACGTTAACATCAGGATGAGAAAGCGCAACATTTAAAGAAATGCTTTGATCAGCAGGAAGCTCAAATGAAAGCGCCTGAGCAAACAAGTGCAGATTACTTTCTTTTGTTTCTTTACTGTTAACTGAAACATCGACTAAATGATCTTTCGTAAAACCAATCACAAATAATCCTGCTTGACCTTCGGAATTATTATTACTTAATAACCCTGACCAAAAGCTCATTTCAAGCAGACGGCGCTTGGCTTCTTCTTCTCTGTTTCCAAGAAATGGTCCGCCGTTATAACCGTAAAGAGAAAAGATTGTTTGTTCATTTAACGGCTGAAATAAATTCGTTTTTGAAGTCTTTATCGAAACTTCTTTTGAATCACCAGCTTCAAGAGCGTCAATTTTAAAGTGACTCGGCCCATTTAAAACAATTAATTCATCAAAGCTGTACCGTGTATTGTTCGTAATTGTGCCGCTAATTGAAGCACCGTCAAAAACAAGGCTGCTTTCAAACGCGCCATATTCCTCAAACGGAAGGGTAAAACCGAGACTTCGTGGTGTCCAAAATTCAACATCACGAAATGACGTTACAGTTTGCTGTTCCTTCACTTCAATTATTGGCACACTATCATAAAAAGCTTCCGATCCAGGAGCAAAGTGATGTCTTGCCCCAGTTGGAAAAGGATGAAGATTTGAATCAATTGTCATCGTATAAGTGCCCGCATCATTAGACAGCATCGACACACCGCCATGACCGCTTCCCTGACCACTTCCATTTAACGATACAACCGCACTTGTACTCGTTTGAATTTGACCAATTCGATCTTTTGCGCCCACCATATAAAGAGACACACTTGATAAAATTGCAATAACCGGAATAATGATCCAGCTCCATTCCCGTTTATCAAAGCGTTTTAATACGAAATAAAGAAGAATTCCCACAACCACAATGTAAAGGACAAATAAAAGAACAAGCACTGATAATGGAATATTTGCTAGTGATTGAAACATACTTGTAATGTCAGAAAGCTGCTGTGAAAAGTCTTCATACATATGCTGTGCTTTCGGATCTTGTGCTCCAGCGGTTATAATACTCGCAAACAATGTGTTCCATAATGCTTTGTTACCTTTCCAATCGATGATTTTACTGCTTCCTAAATCATAACCGATTTGGGTCACCGCACCCTCGCCAACCGGCAGTGAAGAAATAAGAGGAAGATCGTTCTCTGAAAATAACACCTCCGCTCCTTCCTGCAGTTCTCCAAAAGCCGCTTCTAACGCCGCACCTCCAAAAGGTTCTTGGCCGAGCTGTTCTAAAGTTGTGAAAGAGGTTAATGGTTTCGTTTCCGTAACATTTACCGGCAAGTAATTCGCTAATTCACCTAATTTGGAAGATAAATTCGGCGTATCACCAACAACAAGGCGGCCGCCTTCTTCAATCCATTTCATCAGCGCTTGCTGTACATCCTGATCCAGCGAAGCAATTGAATAATCATGGACAACTAACACATCCAGCACTTCAAAGCCGGTACTTTGTTTTGGCAAATCTTCTTGATCAAGCTGAATAAGTTCGGGACTATTTCCTAGATGGGAACTTAATTTTAAATAATTCAATGAATCAGGATTTGTGCTTAATACACCAAGCACTAAGCGATCTTCAGGTAAATAGTTTGGCAGAAGATCTAATTTAGAATCAATGGTAACCTCTTTTCCATCTTTCCAGCTTCCTTCATATAAATGAAACATCTCAACATTTTGATTATTACTCTGTGACTGCAAAAAATCTCGTTCAATTGATGGAATAGAAAATGAAATGGTTTTCGTTGTTCCAGAGGCAATGTCAATTGGGATAATCATGTTTCCAACTGAGCCGTAGCTTTTAGGAATGGTAACTGCTAAATCACCAGCAAAATCTTCTCCATTGTTTGTAATCGTTAACTGTACCGGAAATCCCCTTTGATATTGAGCTTTTCCTTTTAATCCAGCTTCTATTTTTATGTCTAACCGATTTTTTGTGTCAGCTGCGGCTGTTTGTCCCCAGCCCGGCAGCAGTGAAAATAAAAGAACACTGATGACAAATAGCTGTATTATGTATTTTTTCAACACCTCAACCCCCTATTTTTTCCTCACTATACATAACGAGAACAAATTAAAAAAAGTTTCAAAAACTTTTTCTTATAACCATCTCACCTTTCAAATTTAATAAGACTATCTTTTATACTTTTCTAATTATATATTAACATATTTTTCCTTATTTGATAGTTTGAAAATTTATGAGTCTATTACTGTAGGTAAGTGGGAGAGGTTTATACGGTGTTTGAAACAAATCGAAGTTAAAGAAAAGCTGCTTGTATCATGAAATAAAAAGGGCAAGATATTTCTTAGAACGGCGTAAACTGCCGTTCTATCTTTAGGCTCTTTTTCTTATTACACTTCTTGTCTCAGAAGAAGCGTAATACTTCTCCAGTAAGTAACCGCTAAACGCGGCCAGCACTTGCTGAAAAAGCATGCCGATAATAACAGGAAGAGAAACAAGCGGTGGAAAGTAAGCAATCGCAATAACGGCGCCTGCACTAATATTTCGCATTCCGCTGTTATAGATTAATGAAACGGTGGAAGAGTTATCTGCTTTTAACAACTTAGCAGCAAGCCAGCCGCTCATATAACCGATGATCGCAATAAGCAAAACAAGGCTCGCAACCAATATAAATTGACCATTTATATTTTTAAAATATGGCGCTGCGGTTGAGCTGTTAACGGCGACAACAAACCCAAGACCAATTTTTGAAAACGGGGCAAGCTTTACACCGAGCGTTTCCTTTACTCTTCCTTTTGTTGCTTGGTTAAGGATCATTCCCGCTAAAGAAGGAAGCACAATCATCCATAAAAGACCTTTCATCATTTCAATTTCGTTCATTTCAACGGCTGTTCCAACAAAAAACTGCAGAAAAAACGGCACAATAAGAGGGGACAGCAATGTATCAATAAGAATAATGGAAAGTGTAAGCGCCACATTTCCTTTATACATCGATACCCAAATAAGACTTGTGATCCCCGTAGGAATTAAAAATGCTAAGATTAGGCCGATCACAAGATAAGGTTCGTCGTTAAATACAAGACTTCCAATTCCTAGTGCTAAAAGCGGCATTGATACATGAAGCACAATTAAACAAGTAATCATAGCCAGAGGATGCTGAAGTACTTTTTTAAAATCACTAAAGTTTGAGCTGAGACTTCCTGAAAACGTCATAAACGCAAATATCCACGGTACTAAATAAACGTATGTATGAAGCGATTCGGCCAACAGCACCCCAATTGCTACCGCAGACGGTGTAATAAACGGCATTGCTTTTTGTAAATAACTGTTCATTGTTTGAAGCATGATTTAAACTCCTTAGTTTGACTTGACTGTTTTAACGAAATTCAGCCAGAAGTCCCCTTCCTCAAAAATTCAATGGCATTTTAGGTGGGGGATGAATGGCGTTTTTGTTTTGGTGTTTGAAAATAAAAAATAATCACATCTTCCTATAGGCGAACTTTTGTTCTTGATAGTAAAATAGAAGTATGGAGGTGAAACCCATGTATCGCACAATGAAAGTCCCGTTTTCTGCTTCTGTTGCTGTCATTCAAAAGTTGTTTGAAATCCGCCGTCTTTGTGCCGTTGTTTGGAATGATTGTGCCCAAATCGCTCGTTATTATTACCGGCTTGGTGGTGGTTGGATCACCAAAAGCGATCTTCAAAAGGAACTAAAAGGTCTCTATTGTCTTCACAGTCAAACGATTCAAGCTGTCGCTCATAAATTCCTTCAAGCAAGAGAAGGGGCGCAAAAAGCGAGAAAAGCAGGATTCAATGTCCGCTACCTTTGGAAGCATAAATTTGTATTCAACCCCAAATGGGTCGGACAATCGTTTACACTCCAAGGAAAGAAAATCACTCTTTCATTAGGAATATGGAATGGCAAACGTCAGCCGAAATTAACACTTAAACTCCCTAAAGTCCCTCCAGGAAACGTAAAAGAAGTCGAATTAGTCTATGATCGAAAATGGTTGATTTGTCTTTCGTATGAAACCAACATCCAAGAAGAACCCCCTAAACAAGGGATAACCGCAAGTATCGACCCCGGAGAAATTCATACCATTGCCAGTGTAACCGAAAACGGTGACAGCCTTGTCATCACCGGCCGCTATCTGAGAAGCATCCATCGTTTACGAAATAAAAAAGTAAAAGAACTGCAGAAGCTGATGAGCCGCTGTAAAAAAGGATCCAGACAATGGAGAAAATACAACCGTGCCAAAAAATATGTGCTGTCTAAAAGTGAGGAACAACTAAAGGACGCGCTTCATAAAACAACAAAACAATTCGTGGACTGGTGTCTTCAACATGACGTCAATCATATAGTAATCGGCGATGTAGAAGGGGTCCAGCGAAACACGAAAAAGAAAAAAAACAAAAAGACGAATCAAAAGCTGTCCAACTGGTCGTTTGGAAAGCTGTATGTCCTTCTTGTCTATAAACTAAAAGCAAGAGGCATAACCATTGAAAAAGTTGACGAGCATTTTACATCCCAAACGTGTCCCGTTTGTGGAAACCGCAAAAAAGTCAGCCATCGAACGTATCAGTGTCCATGCGGGTATAAAGAACATCGTGATCTTCATGGCGCAAGGAACATTCTCACCAAACAGCTGTATGGGAAAATGATCGATTATCCACTTCATGATCCCTTGTATATAAGACCAACGTATCTACGACCTGCAGTTTCAGCTTAAGAAGCATTTTTTCTGCTGAAAGGAAGTAGTAGACGGGCAGAACCGCCCCTTGTTCGTTGTGAAACGCACAAGTTGCCTACGGTGGCAGTTTTCTGTCGGGAGACACGAAACGGAAAGACCACTATCCTCAAAAGGGATGTTTGGTTCCAAGCACAAAGGCAGTGTTGATGACACTTGTTCCAGCTGGGACGGCTTTTGGACTTGGGAACTTCAAACAGGAAACCCCTTCCTCAAGCGCGAAGCGGTAGGGAGGGGAGGTTCATATTCCCCAGCTTTTATCGTTTAAGGCGCTTTCGAATTCCAACCAGTTTTTTACTCTCGGCACATCTACCTCTCTATTATAAGGATAATCCATTGCAACGGCGAGTCGACCTGTTGCGGAAAATTCTCTTAAATTGTGCGGGGCGTCATCAAATAATAAATCACCGCAGATCATATTTTTACGGTGAGAGAAAATTAAATTGCGCTTTCCTATAAACGGAAGATGTTTTTCAATCCATCTTTCCTTTTCCCGAAAGGCAGTAGACACACTGCTTGTTACAATTAAAAGATCATACTTGTGATGCAGCCTTTCTAATACTTCTAGTGCGTTTGGTAATGGATTTAAATGTAAAAAAAGGCCAGGTTCATTTAAGTAATCATAAATTTTCATCCCGCATTCAGGCTTTACATATTTTTCAGAATTCCAGCATTTTAATTTTTCAAAGGATAAATCATCATCATAGTCGCTGTTATAGCGCTTATGCCAATCTGACATTAAATCACATATAACAGAATCCATATCAATACATAATGTTTTCACTTTCATACCTCTTTTCATTAACGGTTTCTCAACTATTATAAACGATTTCTAAAAAACAAAAAGAGTCAACTGCTCGATCTAGTTTGACTCTTTACTTTTGAATGAATTTATTATCTTAAAATTTTTTTATTTTGATTTGCTGTTTTAAACTGATTTAACCAGTTTTCCATAACCTCTTTTGCTTCACTGTGAAGCGGTTTGCCAATGCTTTCATTCATGAGCTTCTTCGCTTTTAAAATCGATTTTTCATGGGTTTGTTCTTTTAAACCGTGCTCCATGTTTTGAATAATATGATACTCACTTTTACCCTGCACTAAATGCTCTAATTCTAGTAAAACGTCACTATTTACGAGCGCGTCTTTATCGCCATGAATCACAAAAACAGGAATCGCCACCTTTTTCAATGATTCTCTCGTATTAAATGCAAAGTGCTCTCTAAACCATTTAGCGTTTACTTTCGCAAAATTGTAGCGAATCACATCTTTATTTGAATTTATTGCTTTATTAAGCATTTTAGCGGCCGCTTTTTCTCCTTTTTTATCAATTTTCAGCTTATTGTTCACCCATCCTTTTAGCCCAGGTTGCGATTTTAATTCACCGTAAGCATTTTGGCGCTGGTGGATTAACGCCTGCTCAATATTATCAACCCCACCTGATAACAGCATAAGACCAGCTAAATCTACTTTCTCATTTAATGCTGTCGCAATAACCCTTCCTTCACTGTGACCTGCGCAAATAATTTTTTCAGGATCAACACACGCTTCATTTTTCAAAAAATCGACCGCTCGCTCTGCATCTTCTACTAAATCCCACATCCCTGTTTCATGCCAGTTTCCTTCACTTTTACCTGTGCCTCGTTTATCATAGCGAAACGTCACAAAACCGAGTGATGAAATAAAATCTGCAAGCTCTTTATAAAGATTTAACTGAAACTTCCCTTTTGGACCATTTCCATCTCGATCTAAAGGACCGCTCCCAGCAATTAGTAATACAGCAGGAAATTTTTCACTGCTTTTATCTGGAACCGTAAGCGTCCCTGTTATGTTTACATCCCCTTTTAATACGACTTCTTTTTCAATCATCGTTTTCATCCCTATTTCCCCCTATTCTTCCCTCTCATCTCCTTGATCTAACGGAAAGGTAATCGTTGTAAATGTTCTTTTTTTGCGGTTTTTACTCGGCTCATTAAAAAGATGCTTCATAAACACTTCCTTTAAATCGTGAGCAAACTCTATAAACTCTTCACCTGTCATATACATGACAGCCTGACGAAACGACACACCATCTTTTAAAAGGTCTGCATCATCATCTTGAATGTACTGTTCATAATCTTTCATATGACTGATTAAAAACATCATAAACACCTGCATATGATCCTCTTTAGACATTACTCTTAGTTCTGCTTCTGTTAAATTCGCGTTTTTTTCGTTTACAACATAATATTTTTCAACCGTTCCTCTTACCTGCTTCTCTTCAGCAACCGTAATAATGCTGTTTTCTTCTAACTTTTTAATATGGCGATACAAGGTTGCTTGCGAAATTCCTTTTAGTCTTTTCGAAATTTCTAACGGCGTTAACTTCTTACCTCCAATTAATTCTTGAAGAATTTTGATTCGCTCTGGATGCATCATCACTTTCAATTTATCCATATGAATATCTCCTTTCTAATATTATCATTTTTGATAATATTAGAGTAAAAAAATAGAACCCTTACACTTACTATATTTTATTCATTATTATCACTTTTGATAATAATATTATTTCATTTTTTTGTCAACCATTTTTAACTTTTTTGTAAGTTAAATTTAAAAAGATTGCAGGAAGCTCCTAATGGCTGGCTGCAATCTTTTTTTACAAATAGTGTTTATAGACTTTAGTCTTCATTCTAATTCTATGGAATGAAAACCAAAAGATTCAAGAGATTTTTCAACCCATTCCGGTTTCATAACAGCTTCATTGTAACTGACAGTGATTAACCCTTTTTGAGAATCTAAATGAAAGTCTTGGATCCCAACAATGTTCTGTAAAGCATCCCTTACCTGCAGTTCACACCCTTCACAAGAAAGGTTAACTCCAGAAAAAACAGCTTGCCCATTTTCCGCATGAACATCATTTGTTCCATAATTGAAAAGCATCACTGCAAATAAAGCAGCCAAACCAAGTACGCTTGAGAGAATAAGTTTCTTCATCATTTATGCCTCCTGTCCAATGAAAGATGTTATAATTAGTTTTTTCATTTATTTGGAATTTATTCGCAATTGTTTAAGATACTAACTTAATTGAAGAAGATACCTTATGTTGAAATCTTTCAATAAAAATACCGCCCTCACTTTTGTGTGAGAGCGGCAAAGTGTTTATTATTCTTTTTGACAAGACTTACTAGAAAAACATGAACCTCCCCTCCCTACCGCTTCGCGCTTGAGGAAGGGGTTTCCTGTTTGAAGTTTCCAAGTCCAAAAGCCGTCCCAGCTGGAACAAGTGTCATCAACACTGCCTTTGTGCTTGGAACCAAACATCCCTTTTGAGGATAGTGGTCTTTCCGTTTCGTGTCTCCCGACAGAAAACTGCCACCGTAGGCAACTTGTGCGTTTCACAACGAACAAGGGGCGGTTCTGCCCGTCTACTACTTCCTTCCAGCAGAAAAAGGTCTTCTTAAGCTGAAACTGCAGGTCGTAGATACGTTGGTCTTATATACATGGGATCATGGAGGGGATAATAAATCATTTTCCCATACAGATGTTTGGTGAGGATGTTCCTTGCGCCATGAAGATCACGGTGTTCCTTATACCCGCATGGACAATGATACATTCGATGGCTTCGTTTTTTGCGGTTTCCAC
>NZ_QOCW01000030.1 GCF_003318295.1 Bacillus taeanensis | reverse complement strand
CGAAGGGATCAGTTAGTTTCACGCGCTCGACTTGCATGTATTAGGCACGCCGCCAGCGTTCGTCCTGAGCCAGGATCAAACTCTCAAATTAAGTTTGAATTGCTCAATAGTTGTTGTCGAAAGAATTGCTTCTTTCGGGATATTGCATAAATTCGCTTGGCGTTTTGTTCAGTTTTCAAAGAACAATTATGCTGTTTCTCAACAGCGACTTTATCATCTTATCATGTTGTTTTTTAAAAGTCAACATGTTTTTTAAAAAGTTTTTTTATTAAACCGCCTTGTTTTGGCGACAAGTAATAATATATCATGCATATATTTATAATGCAACCCTTTTTAAATTTTTTTAATAAATTAGCCATTCTTAATTTGTCTCATATATTTTAAACAGTCTTTTGAAGAAGCAAATCGCCGAAACAACCGAAATAAGATTTGATAACGCTCCTCCAAGGCTCGCTTTACAAGATGATTAATACGTGAATCCTGGAGATCAAGAAGGAGCTCTTCCATTTCTTTTTTTAATAAGTACTCCACTTCTTTTATTTCCTGCTGACTGATTAATAATCCAAGCACATTCTCACTCCTCATTTAGGTTTAATGTTCATTATTACCAAAATTTTATTTTTTTATGAAGAAGAACTTTTATTTTTTGAAAACTACTCATGAAGAGAATAAGACGAGCATAAGATGTGACAACGCTATAAACAGGAGGCCTTATTTTATGAACTTCTTTTATACATTAAATGGAAGAAAGCTTAAGCAGCTCCTTATTATTGTTGTAGCCGCTCTTTTTTCAGCAGGGATTTTATATGTTGAACAAGACCAGCTTGCCGTCTTTTCAACAAAGGATGGCCCAAGAGCAATCGACAAAGTAAATACAAAAGAGAAAAAGATTGCCTTAACCTTTGATATTAGTTGGGGAGAAACAAAAGCCATGCCTATTCTGGAGATCTTAAAAAAACACCATTTAAATAAAACGACCTTTTTTTTATCAGGTTCCTGGGTAGAAAAGCATCCTGACATCGCAAAGCGTATTGCAGAAGACGGGCATGAGATTGGTCTCCATGGCTACCGCTATCAAAATTATACGGAGTGGGAAGATGCTAAAGTCCAACAGGATATTTATCTTGCACAAGACGCATTAAAAGATATTACGAAAGAAAACTCCAAGCTTCTTCGTCCTCCTAATGGCAGTTTTAATAAAAGGGTTTTGACTATTTCTGAAAAACTTGGCTATACAATTGTACACTGGAGTATCGACTCAGAAGATTGGAAAAATCCCGGGACTAATCAAATCATTAAGAACGTTACAGAAAACGTAAAAGGCGGAGACATCGTCCTGCTTCATGCTTCAGACTCTGCAAAACAAACTGAAAAAGCGCTTCCTGTTATTATTGATGATCTTAAAAAGCGCGGTTTTTCCTTTGTAACAGTTTCAGAATTAATTGCAGATACAAATACAAAAAGCAAAGAAATCAATTAATCCTTTTTCGTAAAAACCCAGCTTCAAAACGAAGCTGGGTTTTTATAATTATTTTGAAGCTGTACCCGTTAATTTGTGAAGAGTTAACATCTGCCATATGTTTGAAACAATTAAAGGAACAAACATAATCCACACCCATTTTGAATCGTTTGCACGTAAAACAGGGAATAACTCTAAAGTAGTGACCACAGTCATAAAAAAGAGCGCCGGCACAAATGCTTGTTTATTCGTTTGTTTTTGTTTAATAAAAGCTACAATAAGACCAAGTATAAGCAAGAGAAATGGTAAAACTAAATAAGAAAAAATTGTCTCTTCCGCTTTTGCAAATGCTGTATAACGAAAAAAAACTAAATCAAATAATACAAAAGCTACTAATACAAGCTGCACGGCATTCCAAAGCTTCACGGATTTAAATATTCCTAACCCAAAACGATGAATCGTTAAATACGCAAAAAAACCCATTTGGCTAATTAAACTAAAGATAATGGCAACTCCTAAAAACCATACCGCCAACCCGAGCAATGGTACAATGCCTTGATTTAAATCTCCTTTTATCACTAAACCCGTTATCATACCGCTAAGTCCACCAAGAGCTAATGTGGAAAAAAATAAATAAACCCACTTACGAAAGTTCACACCTTCACTTCCTCTAACAAAAATTAAATATTATTTGTTCACTTTCCCTTCTCGATTTTACCAATGCATGCTTTAAAAAGCCAGTCTTCCTTAATAAACCAAGCATATTTTTTTATGTTGTTATTCATATTAAGAGTAAATTATAAATCGTGAAAGGGGCAGAAAAAATGAATTACTGGAAAAAACTGCTCATCTTTTGTTCTTTATTTATTTTCCTTATTGGATGTGCTGCAAATGAAAATCAAGGCAGTCAGCCTAATTATGAAGAAACAAAGAAAATGATTGTTGATATATTGAAAACAGATGATGGCAAAAAAGCAATTCAAGAAATACTTACAGATGAGAAAATAAAACAAGAAATCCTCATGGAGCAAGATTTTGTAAAAGAAACAATTCAAACGACTCTTACATCTGAAGAGGGGAAAAAGTTTTGGGAAGAACAAATGAAAGACCCAAAATTTGTAGAATCCCTAGCTAAAAGCATGCAAAAAGAAAATGAAAAAGTATTAAAAGGTCTTATGAATGATCCTGAATATCAAAAGAAAATGAAAGAAATTTTAAAGGATCCAGAGATGGAAAAACAATTTTTGGATTTAATGAAAAGCACTCAATATCGGGAACAAACTCAAGAGATGATGACTGAAGCTTTACAAAATCCATTGTTTAAAGCAGAAATTGCTGGGCTTTTAGAAAAATTAGCGGAAGAGCAGCAAAAAGCAGCAGAAAGCAGTAAGAAAGAAGAGGGTGGAGAAGAAGAAAAAAGTCAAGAAGAAGGCAGTGAAGAAGAAGGTGGAGGAGAAGCTGGAGGAGAGTAAAGACCCATTTAACAATGGGTCTTTACTTCTCTGTTTTATTAATCACTTTTTTAGCAATTTCTCCGTAAATAGTTCCAATCGGATGTCTTTTTTCATAAACAGATGGCGCAAAAATATCTTCATCCATATACGGCTGGGAAAGAGGGATTTGACCAATTACTTCTGTCGTTAATTCCTCTGCAAGCTTTGAACCGCCACCTTTGCCAAAAACATATTCTTTTTCCCCCGTAAGCTGACTTTCAAAATAGCTCATATTTTCAACAACACCGAGCACTTCATGGTTTGTCTTTAATGCCATTGCTCCTGCTCTTGCTGCAACAAATGCTGCTGTCGGATGAGGGGTTGTGACAATAATTTCTTTTGAAGCTGGGAGCATCGTATGCACATCTAACGCAACATCTCCTGTACCAGGAGGAAGATCAAGCAGTAAATAATCCAACTCCCCCCAGTTAACTTCTGTAAAGAAGTTATTCAGCATTTTACCAAGCATTGGTCCGCGCCAAATGACAGGGGCGTTTTCTTCAACAAAAAAGGCCATTGAAATTACTTTTACACCAAAGCGCTCAACAGGAATAATTTTTTCATCTACCACTTTAGGGCGTTCTTCAATACCCATCATATCCGGAACGCTAAAACCATAAATATCTGCATCAATAAGGCCCACTTTTTTTCCTAAACGCGCTAGTGCTGTCGCCAAGTTAACAGAAACTGTTGACTTTCCTACGCCCCCTTTTCCGCTTGCTACAGCAATAAACATTGTTTTGCTGTTTGGAGAAAGCAGAGATGGACTTTCTTCTTTCTTTGCTTTACCTTGATGTTTTTCAATTTCTGTTTCCATTAACTGCTCAAAACGCAGCCCTACTGACTCTGCTCCTGCTTCTTTTAACACTGAAACAACTTCCTGCTGCAGCTGCATTTGTTCAGGTGTACCTGTTTGTGCTAACGCTAATTTGATACTCACATAATTTTCTTTTACCTTCAGTTCTTTAAGGCCACCTGTATCGATAATACTTTTATGTAGAACAGGATCTTGAATATGTTTTAATAAATCTAATACCTTGTTTTCTGTTATCATTTGGACACCACCTTTACTGTATTCGGTTACAAGTCAAGTATACCATATGAATGCCTGTTCTTTATAAAACAATGACTTTTTTAAGATTGAGGGGGTTCTTCATCTGTATAGTGACGTAAAATCCCTTGATAAATCGATGCCGCGATTTTATTTTGATAATTTTTTGTGTTTAATAACTCTTTTTCAGTTGGATGGGATAAAAAACCTACTTCCACGAGCGCACCGGCTGTTTTTACATTTCGTAACAGATAAACACTGTCCATTTTTTTAGCTAGACGTGCTGTATTTTCTAAATTACGCCTAATTTCATCTTGAATAAACCGTGACACTGTTTCACTTTCTTCATTAGAAGGGTTATAGAACGTTTGGGCCCCACTCCATTTTGGAGAAGGAACAGCATTTAGATGAATACTAATAAACAAATCAACATCTTCTTCATTAATCATTTCTACTCGTTTTCGCAAATCTTCAGCTTTTCGTTTTCGATAACCTTTCGTATCAGCATCAGCTAAATCTGTATCTTTTTCCCTTGTCATCACAACAAGGGCTCCTGATTCTTCTAGGTAATGACGCAGCTTTAAGGAAATATCTAACGCAATATCTTTTTCAATAATATCTCCTTTTCCGACAGCCCCTCCATCCGGCCCTCCATGCCCTGCATCAATTACAATTACTTTTCCTGTTAAAGGTAAACTCCACGTAGACCAAGAATGATCGCTTAAAAACTGATATTTAACGATAATTAAAAATAGGGCAATACCAATTAAAAAAAAGAAAGCTTTTAGATGCTTCTTCATTTCCTTGTCCCCTCCATACCCGTCATCTTAATGAATATATATGGGACAAGGAATTTAAATATGAAAAAAGATATTCTTTAGATTGCAACTTCACTTGTTACTGAAGACGAAGACGACGACGCTTTTGCCCTAGTTCAAAACCTTCAGACCACCATTTGGATATAAAGGACTCACACGCAATCCAAATCGAGTCCTCCATTGGGGTATTGTTCGCATTCCAAAAACGCCAATAATCAAACAAGGTAGAGATAAGAATGTTCTCTTCATTAGTTGAACGCCTTCTTACCACTTCTCTTTCTTCTCCATAATAGCCAAACTTACTGAACTCAGCACCGATTAAATAAGCTTCAATTGCTAAATCGACACAAATATTCTCAAGATCTTCCTGCATTAATAAAGAAGAATTTAAAAAGGGCATAAACGTAAGCTGCACATCTTTGTTGATCTTTGAGAGGGATAACTGCTTTAGCATATTACGCTCGAACTGCATTCGTTTTTTACGTTTTTTTTCATAAAAATTTGTAATCACTTTCATCTTTGCCAATCTCCTCTTTCTTTTGTTTATATTAGTCTCTAACACGGGGCTGTGGCTCATACAAACAAGAGATTGGTAAATTTTTAAAGGGAAATAGAGAAAATTAATAAATAAAAAACCTTGGTTCGCAATGGAACCAAGGTTTTTGTATAAAACGAATTAACGTTTTGAAAACTGAGGTGCACGACGAGCGCCTTTAAGACCGTATTTCTTACGTTCTTTCATACGAGCGTCACGTGTTAAGAATCCAGCAGCTTTTAATGTAGCGCGGTATTCAGGATCTGCTTGAAGAAGCGCACGTGAAACACCATGACGGATCGCACCTGCTTGTCCTGTATATCCACCACCATCAACATTAACAAGAACATCATATGTTCCTTCTGTTTCTGTTGCAGCAAGCGGCTGCTTAACGATAAGCTTTAATGTTTCTAAACCGAAATACTCATCTAATTCACGACCGTTTACAACGATACGACCGTCTCCTGGAACTAAACGTACACGTGCTACTGAATGCTTACGACGTCCAGTACCGTAGTATTGTACTTGTGCCAAAGTAATAACCTCCTTTAAAATTAACCGCGAAGTTCGTAAACTTCTGGTTTTTGTGCTTGATGTGTATGTTCGCTTCCACGATAAACGTGAAGCTTTTTAATCATTTGACGTCCTAGCTTGTTCTTTGGAAGCATACCTTTAACAGCAAGCTCAAGCATTTGCTCTGGACGAGTTGTACGCATTTCTAGAGCCGTTCTAGATTTTAAACCACCTGGATGACCAGAGTGACGGTAGTACATTTTGTCATTGATTTTATTACCTGTTAATTGAATTTCTTCTGCATTAATAATGATTACATTATCTCCAGTATCTACGTGTGGAGTAAATGTTGGTTTATGTTTACCACGTAAGATGGCAGCAACTTCACTCGCTAAACGACCAAGTGTTTGTCCTGACGCATCTACAACATACCATTTACGTTCAACTTCGTTTGCTTTCGCCATATATGTTGTACGCATGATTGTCCCTCCTAATTAGCTAATCTTCTATAATTTTTAATCGTTATTTCAGTATCATTGATCTCTAGATCCGGGGCTGTGGATTTAGAAATACCAAAGAATATAATATAACAGCTGATAGTTTATGTCAAGCGTTTTGGGCTGATTTCAATAAATTTATTCATAAAAAACTTTCCATAGTACAAGCCCTTGTCCTGGTGCTGTTTTTCCTGCTTCAGCACGCGACTTACTTTCAATGACTGCCTTCATTTCTTCAGGCTTTCGCTTTCCTTGCCCAACCTCCAGCAGCGTACCAACAAGAATACGCACCATATTATATAAAAAGCCGCTGCCAATAAAGCGAAAGACAAGTTCATCTTTATCTTCAACAATCTCTGCTTTATAAATCGTTCGTATTTTATCAATAACTTCAGTATTGGCAGCACAAAAAGCTGAAAAATCATGGGTCCCTTCTAAGAAAGCGAGCGCCTTCTGCACTGCTTCTATGTTCAAAGGATGGGACATATGAAAAACATAATTTCTTCTAAACACATCATGATCGGCTGTCTTTAAGACACGATAGCGATATTCTTTTTTAACAGCTGAAAATCGAGCATGAAAATCACTTGAGACATATGAAATATCAAGTATCCGAATATCATCTGGAAGCAGCGCATTTAATGCTTTTTTCCATGCTTTTTCATCAATCACAAGCGGGGAATCAAAATGAATCACTTGCCCTACAGCATGAACACCAGCATCCGTTCGCCCTGAAGCATGTATACGGATTACTTCCCCTTTATGCATTTTTTGCAATACAGCTTCCACTTCGCATTGAATGGTTCTTGCATTAGGCTGAACTTGATAGCCTGAAAAATTCGTTCCATCGTAAGAAATCAGCGCTTTAAGACGTCTCATAAAAGAACTCTCCTTTATCCCCGGAATAAAACAAGCAGAACAGTAAGAACAACAATGAAAAAGATAAGAAAACTATCTTTCATTCCCCACTGTAAAAGCCGCAGTTTTGTCCTTCCTTCTCCGCCTTTATATCCTCTTGCTTCCATTGCTAGCGCTAGGTCTTCTGCACGCTTAAAAGCACTTATAAATAAGGGAACAAGAAGCGGCAAAATCGCCTTGGCCCGGTCCTTTAAAGGGCCACCTGTAAATGCAACCCCTCTAGCAGATTGGGCCTTCATAATTTTTTCTGTTTCTTCTAACAATGTCGGAATAAAGCGAAGAGATATAGACATCATGAGCGCAAATTCATGTACAGGAAGTCCAAACCTTTTAAAAGGTGAAAGCAAACTTTCAAGCCCATCTGTAATATCAATCGGTGTTGTTGTTAATGTTAAGAGAGATGTGAATAAAATTAAAAATAATAACCGAAATGAAATGAATGCCCCCTGCACAAGTCCCTCTTCATAAATGGTAAAGAAGCTGCTCTCATACACGACCGGTCCCTCTTTTGTCATGATAAGATGAAGAATAAAGGTAAATAAAATAATAATGAAAATTGGCTTTAAACCATTGAGTAGAAAACGCAGCGGTACTTGACTTAAAAGAATAGAAAACAGTGTAAAACTACCCAATATCCCATAAGAAAGCCAACTATTTGCTAGAAACACAATGAGAACAAATAAAAAGACGGCGATCAGTTTTGCTCGTGGATCTAAGCGGTGGACAGGGGATGTTCCAGGTACATACTGACCAATGATGACGTTTTGAATCATCCTTTTATCCCCTCTTTCTCTTTTTTCAGAAGTGATGCAATTTCATCAGCAAGTGCTTCCATTGTATAAACGTTTTTTGATACCTTTACACCAAATTTCCGTTCAATCTTAAGGGAAAATTCAACTGTTTCAGGTACATCTAATCCGAGAGAACGAATGCTTTCTGGTTCAGCAAAAACTTCTTCCGGATTTCCCTCCATATGAACAGTCCCTTTTTCCATAACCACAATTTTATCCGCATATCTCGCCGCATCTTCCATACTATGAGTAACGAGAATCGTTGTTAAACCTTTTTCTTTATGAAGCTTTGAAAACAGTTCCATGATTTCAACCCGGCCCCGGGGATCTAATCCCGCTGTTGGCTCATCTAGAATAAGCACTTGAGGGTCCATAGCAAGCACACCAGCAATCGCGACACGGCGCATTTGTCCGCCGCTTAAGTCAAATGGTGATTTTTGAAGAACCTCTGTGGGAAGTCCTACAATTTCCGCCACTTCTTTCGCTCGCTTTTTTGCTGCACCTTCACTCACGCCAAAATTCATGGGACCAAAACAAATATCTTTTTCCACAGTTTCATCAAAAAGCTGATGTTCAGGGTATTGAAAAACAATTCCTACACGTCTTCGGAGCTCTTTGAGTGCTTTTGCTTTTTTCTTAGCAGTAATCATTGTTTCCCCAATGGTTATGGAACCTTGGGTTGGTTTTAGAAGTCCATTAATATGCTGAATTAATGTTGACTTCCCTGAACCAGTATGCCCAATGAGAGCTAGAAAGGTGCCTGAAGGAATACTTAGGTTAATATCTTGAAGCGCCATTCTTTCAAAAGGTGTATTTGGCATATAACGATGTTCTAAGTTTGAGATTTTAATGTCCATAATGCCTCCACTAATTCCTCTTGGGTTAAATGCTCCTCTTCTAATTGAATGCCTCTTTTTTTAAGACTGTTTTTTAATTTAATTGAAAAGGGCAAATCTAAACCGATCTCCTGCAGCTTTTCCCCTTGTCGAAATACTTCTCTTGGTGTTCCTTCCATCAACAGCTTTCCTTTATTCATAACGATCATTCGATCAGCTTCAGCAGCTTCTTCTAAATCATGGGTAATAGAGATAACAGTAATATTTTCTGTTCGATTGAGTTGGCGTACCACTTCTATCACTTCCTGTCTTCCCATCGGATCAAGCATAGAAGCAGCCTCATCTAATACAATAAGCGACGGTTTTAAAGCAATAATCCCTGCAATTGCTACCCGCTGTTTTTGTCCACCCGAAAGATGGTGCGGCTCTTGATCAAGAAATGCTGTCATCTTTACTTTTTCAATACTCGCCGTGATTCGTTCAATCATTTCTTCACGAGGCACTCCTATATTTTCTAAACCAAAAGCCACATCATCCCTTACCGATGTTCCAACAAACTGATTATCAGGGTTTTGGAATACCATACCAATACGGCGGCGGATCTCCCATATATCATCGCTATTGTTCGTATAAAAACCCTCCACAGCAACTGTGCCTTTTTGGGGTATTAATAAGCCATTCAAGTGCTTAGCAAGCGTTGATTTTCCAGAACCATTATGGCCGACAATCGCAAGCCATTCTCCTTTATAAATGGAGAGGTTAACGCCTTTTAAACTCCAATCAGCATCCTCTTGATAACGGAAGTGGAGATCTTCAATTGTAACAAGTTTTTTCAACGCCGGTTCACTCCCTCACTTCACCTAAGTCCCTTTTATCATACGGCTAACGGTTTATATACACTGCTTTTTTGAAACACAAAGAAAACTTGGCAGACGCCAAGCCTGTTTAAAAAGCATAAGACGCCCGCCTATCGACTATATATTTGAGCCGATAGCGCCTGAAGCTCGATAAAAAAATTAGTGTGTATAAAAAAAGGGCACAGAATCAGCAATTATCGTGATAGCTTCGATCCTGTCCACCCTTTTTAAACCTTCCTGAAAAGCAACCTCCCCGAAAGGTACTCTTTCAGGACTATTTATTTAACTTTAGCGTCTGAATTAAACTAATTCAATAATCGCCATTGGTGCACCGTCTCCACGACGTGGACCAAGTTTATGGATACGTGTGTATCCGCCTTGACGGTCTGCATAACGTGTTGAAATGTCGCTGAATAGCTTTTGAAGTGCATCTTCACCAGTTTCTTCGTTTGCAACTTCATTACGTACAAATGCTGCAGCTTGACGACGTGCGTGAAGATCACCACGTTTACCAAGTGTAATCATTTTATCAACAAACTTACGTAATTCTTTTGCGCGCGCTTCTGTTGTTTCGATACGCTCGTTAATAATTAAGTCTGTTGTTAAGTCACGTAACATCGCTTTACGTTGTGAAGATGTACGACCTAATTTTCTGTATGCCATGTGAGGTCCCTCCTTTTTACTGTTTTTCTATTGAAGACTATTCTTCGTCTCGTAAACCTAAACCAAGTTCCTCAAGCTTCTCTTGAACTTCTTCAAGAGATTTGCGGCCAAGATTACGAACTTTCATCATATCTTCTTCAGATTTTTGAGCAAGCTCTTGAACGGTATTAATACCGGCACGTTTTAAGCAATTATAAGAACGCACTGAAAGATCAAGCTCTTCAATCGTCATTTCAAGCACTTTCTCTTTTTGGTCTTCTTCTTTCTCAACCATAATCTCTGCTTTTTGTGCTTGATCAGTTAAACCGACAAAAATATTTAAATGCTCTGTTACAATTTTTGCTCCTAAGGAAACAGCCTCTTCAGGGCGAATACTTCCATCTGTCCACACATCGAGGGTTAGTTTATCATAGTTTGTTACTTGTCCGACACGAGTATTTTCAACTTGATAATTAACACGGGAAACAGGTGTATAAATGGAATCAATTGGGATAACCCCGATTGGTAAATCTTCATGCTTATTTCCTTCAGCTGGAACATACCCTCTACCACGCTTTGCTGTTAACTTCATACGAAGATGTGCATCAGCAGCTAACGTCGCAATATGAAGATCAGGATTTAAAACCTCAACATCACTGTCATGGGTAATATCAGCAGCCGTAACTTTGCCTTCACCTTGAACATCAATTTCTAATGTTTTTTCTTCATCAGAATAGATCTTCATCGCCAGCTTTTTTAAATTCAAAATGATTGTTGTTACATCTTCTACAACGCCATCAATGGTTGAAAACTCATGCAAAACATGGTCGATGTGTACAGTAGTGACAGCAGCACCAGGTAGAGAGGATAACAGAATACGACGTAAGGAGTTCCCTAACGTAGTGCCATATCCACGCTCTAATGGTTCTACGACAAATTTCCCGTATGTTGCATCATCGCTGATTTCAACCGCTTCAATTTTTGGTTTTTCGATCTCGATCATTCAACAAACCCTCCTTCAAAACGTCAAACCTCGGTTAGACGACATTGTCTAACCGAAATTTCTCATTAGGCGGTTCCTGACAGTGCATAACCTTATAGGATTCGCAACAACAAGAACATTTTATACATAATCATTATAGACATGTTTGACTAAACTATACTATCCCCGAACATTAAATTTTAAGCTTAGTCTCAATGCCTATTTATTATATTATTTAAACACCCGATTAAACGCGACGACGTTTTGGCGGACGGCAACCATTATGAGGAACTGGTGTAACGTCACGAATTGCTGTTACTTCAAGACCTACAGCTTGAAGAGAACGAATCGCAGCTTCACGTCCAGCACCAGGGCCTTTTACAGAAACTTCGATTGTTTTCATACCGTGCTCCATTGCTGTTTTACCAGCTGTTTCAGCAGCCATTTGTGCCGCAAATGGAGTAGACTTACGAGAACCTTTAAAACCTAAGTGACCAGAAGTAGCCCATGAAACTGCATTACCATGAGTATCTGTAATCGTAACGATTGTGTTGTTGAATGTTGAACGGATATGTGCAATACCAGCTTCAATATTCTTTTTGACACGACGTTTACGTGTATTCGTTTTACGTTGCTTTGCCATTTAATGAACCTCCCTTACTTTTTCTTGTTCGCTACAGTACGACGAGGACCTTTACGAGTACGAGAGTTGTTTTTCGTATTTTGTCCACGAACTGGTAAACCACGACGGTGGCGGATTCCACGATAAGATCCGATTTCAATTAGACGTTTGATGTTAAGAGATATTTCACGACGAAGGTCACCTTCAACTTTATATCCATTAACAACTTCACGAATACGACCAAGTTCTTCTTCTGTTAAATCGCGTACACGCGTATTTTCAGAAACGTTTGCTGCCGCAAGAACTTCCTTCGCACGAGTTTGACCGATACCATAAACATATGTTAATGATACAACGATACGCTTGTCACGAGGAATATCTACACCTGCAATACGAGCCATGCCAGCACCTCCTTATTAATTAACCTTGTTTTTGTTTATGTTTTGGATTTTCGCAAATTACCATTACTTTACCTTTACGACGAATAACTTTACATTTTTCGCAAATAGGTTTAACAGATGGTCTAACTTTCATTATTTTAACCCTCCTTGAGTGTACGGAGTTAAATCGATTATTTATAACGATACGTGATACGTCCACGTGATAAGTCGTATGGAGATAATTCAACCGTCACCTTGTCACCAGGTAAAATCCGAATATAGTGCATGCGAATCTTCCCAGAAACATGAGCAAGGATTTTATGACCATTTTCAAGTTCTACTCGAAACATGGCATTTGGCAAAGGCTCAATGACAGTACCTTCCATTTCAATTACGTCTTCCTTAGCCATCGATTTGCTCTCCCTTCTTTCGATCAATGACTGAGTCATTTAGAAATTTTGTTAGTGCAAAGCGCAACTTCCCATTTGTAACGCGAGTAGTCTCTTCCATGCTGTTTTTCACCTCTGGAGAGATATAATTAATCAACTCTAAATGATGAATATTTTTCTTCTTGGCACGATCAAACTTTCGTTTATCGCCATCTGCGATAAGAACAAAGCGTTCATCAATAAGACCAACAATAATGCTGTACTGATCAACTTCACGCCCACGAAGAACACGCACGATTTGACCTATTTGGGGAGTTGATTCAGAGTCACTCACGAACCATCACCTTCACTTAGGGTTTCGTTAAAATTTCATAACCGTCTTCTGTAATCGCTACGGTGTGCTCAAAATGAGCGCAGCGTTTACTATCGGTTGTAACCACAGTCCAATTGTCTGCCAGTGTTCTTACATAGCGCGATCCTGCATTTACCATTGGTTCAATTGCAAGGACCATGCCTGGCTTTAATCTTGGTCCTTTTCCAGGAGGTCCGAAGTGAGGAATTTGCGGATCTTCATGAAGTTCTTGACCAACTCCATGCCCAACATATTCACGCACAATCGAAAACCCTTCTGCTTCTGCAAAGACTTGAATCGCATGTGAAATATTTGACAAACGTTCACCTGGTTTTACTTCTTTTATCCCAAGATATAATGATTCTTCTGTTACATCAAGCAAGCGCTGATCTTCATCCGAAATCTTACCTACAGGATATGTCCAAGCTGAGTCACCATGATAGCCATTATATTTTGCACCGATATCAATGCTGATAATATCGCCTTCTTTTAAAACACGATCACCAGGAATCCCATGCACGAGTTCTTCATTAACTGATGCACAAATGCTTCCGGTAAAACCATTATAACCTTTAAAAGAAGGAATCGCATCTTTTGATCGGATAAACTGTTCAGCAATTTTGTCTAGTTCTAGTGTTGTAATACCAGGTTTAATATGTTTTTGCAGCTCTTGGTGAGTTAGCGCAACAATTCGACCTGCCTCGCGCATGATTTCAATCTCACGCGGTGTTTTACAAATTATCATTTAGTAAGACCTCCAAGAAGTCGGTCAATGTCTTTAAAGACATCATTGATGTCTTGATCACCAGAAATGTTTTGCAGGTAACCTTTTTCCTCGTAGAAATCAAGAAGCGGCTGCTGCTGCTTAATATTCACTTCTAAACGAGTGCCAACGGTTTTTTCATTATCATCTTCACGTTGATAAAGTTCCCCGCCGCATTTATCACAAACGCCTTCCTCTTTTGGAGGATTAAAGACTACATGATAAGTGGCACCGCAATTACGGCATACTCGGCGACCTGTTAAACGTTCCATTAATTTGTTACGATCGACATTAATATTGATTACATAATCAATTGTTCGATTCATTTCAGATAAGATGTTTTCAAGTTCTTCAGCTTGTGCCACTGTACGTGGAAAACCATCAAGTAAAAAACCTTCCTTACAATCATCTTTACCCAAACGCTCGCGAACGATACCAATCGTTACTTCATCCGGAACTAAATTTCCCGCATCAATATATTCTTTTGCTTTCTTTCCAAGTGGTGTTTCACCTTTAATTGCTGCACGGAACATATCTCCAGTCGAGATATGAGGGATACCATATTTTTCAACAATCTTTTCTGCTTGGGTTCCTTTACCTGCACCCGGTAGTCCCATTAATACTAGATCCATCAAATCCCTCCATAGGTCAAACTCGCCTTTTAGGGTAAAGGGAAGACCACTCTCCCCTATTGTTAAATTAGTAATAATTTAACGAAAATTACCCTTATTTAATAAAACCTTTATAATGGCGCTTGATCAATTGGCTTTCAATTTGTTTCATTGTATCAAGTGCCACTCCAACTACGATCAGCAAACTTGTTCCGCCAATTTGTACAGACGGAGGCAGGTTGGCAAGTGTGGTGAAGAAGATTGGAATGACAGATACAACTGCTAAGAAAATTGAACCGACAAACGTCAGACGGTATAAAATACGAGTAATATATACTTGCGTATTTTTCCCTGGACGAATACCCGGAATATAGCCGCCTTGCTTCTTCAAGTTTTCTGCCATTTGTTCTGGATTCACTTGAATGAACGTATAGAAATACGTAAAAGCAATGATTAGTGCTGCATATATTACCATTCCAATAGGTTCCCGATAATCAAAGATTTTTTGGATCCAATTTGTAACATCATTGCTTCCAAAAAATCCTGCAATCGTTGGCGGAGTAATGATTAGTGATATCGCAAAGATGACTGGAATAACGCCGGCAGCATTTACTTTTAATGGTAAGTGTGTCGATTGTCCGCCAACTGCCTTCTGATTCACTACTCGCTTTGCATACTGAATAGGAATTTTACGAAGTGCTTGCTGAACAAAAATGACACCAATCACTATTGCTAATACTGCAACCAACAATATAAGGACAGTAACAATGCTTAAGAATAATGTATCTTCTGCATTCGTAAACTTTTGTAAATATACTTGGTTTACGCCACTTGGAATGGCAGCAACAATCCCAGCAAAGATTAAAATTGAAATCCCGTTTCCAACACCATGTGCTGTAATTTGCTCACCAAGCCACATTAAAAATGCCGTTCCAGCAGTCAGAACAAGCGCAATTAAGAAGTAAGAGAAAATGTTTGGGTTCGGAATAAGTCCTGGAAACAAGTTGTTGAATCCGATCGATAATCCAATCGCCTGAATAAATCCAAGCACAATTGTACCATACCTTGTAAATTGTGCTAGTTTACGACGCCCAACTTCACCTTGCTTCGCCCATTCAGCAAACTTTGGTACCACATCCATCTGCAAAAGCTGCACGATAATGGATGCGGTGATATACGGCATAATTCCCATTGCAAAAATCGAGAAGTTTTGAAGTGCACCACCACCAAACGTGTTGAGTACACCAAACAAACTCATTTCATTCTCGAACTGCAATACTTGTCGATTGACACCAGGCACTGGAATAAATGTCCCAAGCCTGAATACAACAAGCATTAAGAGAGTGAAGATAATCTTGCTTCGCAAATCACTCACTCGCCAAATATTGGAGAATGCACGGAACATTAGATCACCTCTACATTTCCGCCTGCCGCTTCAATAGCTTCTTGAGCAGAAGCAGAAAACTTATGAGCTTTAACAGTTAACTTCTTTTCAAGTTTACCATTTCCTAGAACTTTAACGCCATCATTAAGCTTGCTTACGACTTTGTTTTCTAGTAAAAGTTCAGGAGTGATCTCTGTACCATCTTCAAAACGGTTTAATGTCTCTACATTTACGATCGCATACTCTTTGCGGTTAATGTTTGTAAAGCCGCGTTTAGGTAAACGACGATATAGAGGCATTTGTCCACCTTCGAATCCAGGGCGTACACCGCCGCCAGAACGAGCGTTTTGACCTTTATGACCTTTACCAGATGTTTTACCATTTCCAGAACCTGTTCCACGACCCACACGATTACGTGTTTTACGAGAACCTTCTGCTGGTTTTAAATCATGAAGTTTCATAGGGGCACCTCCTTATAATTAAAATTTATCTATTATGCTTCGATTTCTTTTACAGTTACAAGGTGAGCTACCTTGTTGATCATACCGCGAATAGCAGCATTATCATTATGAACGACTGTTTGGTTAGTTTTCTTTAACCCAAGTGTCTTTACCGTCACGCGTTGATCTTGTGGACGACCAATAACACTACGTGAGAGGGTGATCTCTAATTTCTTAGCCATATCAATTCCCTCCTTATCCTAGCAATTCTTCAACTGATTTGCCACGTAGTTTTGCAACATCTTCAGCACGTTTAAGATCTTTAAGACCTTCAATTGTAGCACGAACCATGTTGATCGGGTTATTTGAACCTAATGATTTTGATAAGATATCGCCAACACCTGCTAATTCTAATACCGCACGTACAGGTCCACCAGCGATAACTCCAGTACCTTCAACCGCAGGCTTAAGTAACACTTTACCTGCACCAAATCGACCAGTGATTAGGTGAGGAATTGTTGTGTTTACAAGCGGTACTGTAATTAAATTTTTCTTTGCATCTTCTACAGCTTTACGGATTGCTTCAGGAACTTCTTGAGCTTTACCCGTACCAAAACCAACGTGGCCATTTTTATCTCCAACTACAACCACTGCAGCAAAGCGGAAGCGACGTCCACCTTTAACTACTTTTGCTACACGGTTGACCGTAACAACGCGTTCTTCAAGTTCGAGTTTGTTTGGGTCAATATGACGCATTAGTTTCCCTCCTTTGTATCTTAGAATTTAAGACCAGCTTCACGAGCTGCGTCTGCTAATGCTTTTACACGACCATGATATAAGTAACCGCCACGGTCAAATACTACTGCTTCATAGCCTTTTTCAACCGCACGTTTAGCAATTGATTCGCCAACTTTTACAGCTGCTTCAACGTTACCGCCGTTCTCAACGTTTAAATCCTTGTCTGCCGTAGATGCTGCAGCTAATGTAACACCGTTAATGTCATCGATTAGCTGCGCATAGATGTGCTTAGAAGAACGGAACACATTTAAACGAGGACGCTCAGCAGTACCGAAAAGATTGCGGCGCACACGCGCATGTCTTTTTTTACGAGCTTTGTTTTTATCAGCTTTCGTAATCATCCATTGCCACTCCTTTCCGTTCGCTTTACGCGTTATTTACCAGTTTTACCTTCTTTACGACGAACATACTCACCTTCGTAGCGAATACCTTTACCTTTATAAGGTTCAGGTTTACGTACAGCGCGAATGTTTGCAGCAACTGCTCCAACACGCTCTTTATCGATACCTTTTACAATAATTTTTGTATTAGAAGGTACTTCGATATCAATACCTTGTTCAGGAACAATCTCAACAGGGTGAGAGTAACCAGCGCTTATTACAAGTTTGTTACCAGACTTAGTCGCACGATAACCTACCCCGATAAGCTCAAGAGCTCTTTCAAAGCCGTTCGTTACACCTTCTACCATGTTATTTAACAAGCTGCGAGTTGTACCATGCAGGGCACGGTGATTTTTGTTGTCACTTGGACGTTCAACAAGCACTTGATTGTCTTCTACTTTAATTGTGATCTCCGGATCAAAAGAACGAGTTAATTCGCCTTTAGGACCTTTCACTGTAACAGTGTTTTCATTAAGAGTAATTGTTACTCCACTTGGGATCTCAACTGGTTTTAAACCTACACGAGACATTCCTTACACCTCCATTCCGATCGTTATATTACCAGATGTATGCTAATACTTCGCCGCCGACTTGTTGTTGACGAGCTTCTTTATCTGTCATTACACCATTTGAAGTTGAAACAACTGCGATTCCTAACCCACCAAGTACACGTGGTACTTCGTTTGCTTTCGCGTATACACGTAAACCAGGTTTACTAATACGTTTTAGACCAGTAATAACGCGTTCGTTATTTGATCCATACTTTAAGAAAATGCGAATAATACCTTGCTTGCTATCTTCAACGAATTCTACATCGCGTACAAAACCTTCGCGCTTAAGGATTTCAGCAACTTCACGTTTGATTTTAGATGCTGGAACCTCAAGTTTCTCATGGCGAACAGTATTCGCGTTACGAATTCTTGTAAGCATATCTGCAATTGGATCTGTCATGACCATTACTAATTACCTCCTTCCCTAACTCGGGTTTACCAACTAGCTTTTTTCACGCCAGGAATTTGACCTTTATATGCGAGTTCACGGAAACAAATACGGCATAATTTAAATTTACGGATAACTGAATGTGGACGTCCGCAGCGTTCACAACGCGTGTACTCTTGAACATCGAATTTTTTTGGACGACGTTGTTTGGCGATCATCGATTTCTTTGCCACACTTTTCCCTCCCTTGGATCAAGTCTGATTACTTTTGAAACGGCATTCCGATTTGAGTTAACAATTCACGTGCTTCTTCATCTGTATTCGCAGTTGTTACAACAACGATATCCATACCGCGAACTCTGTTTACTTTATCGTAATCAATTTCAGGGAAGATTAATTGCTCTTTAACACCTAATGTATAGTTTCCACGTCCATCAAATGCTTTCTTAGAAATACCACGGAAGTCACGTACACGTGGTAATGAAACTGCAATTAGTTTATCTAAGAACTGATACATACGCTCTCCGCGAAGAGTAACTTTCGCACCGATTGGCATACCTTCACGAAGTTTGAAACCAGCGATTGATTTTTTCGCCTTTGTAATAAGTGGTTTTTGACCAGCAATTGCAGTTAACTCTTCCACAGCGTTATCTAACGCTTTAGGGTTTTGTACTGCATCACCGATTCCCATATTGATTACAATCTTTTCGATCTTTGGAACCTGCATTACAGAAGAATAGTTAAACTTTTCTACTAAAGCAGGAGTAATTTCTTTTTGATATTTTTCTTGTAAACGATTCAATGGATTGACCTCCTTTCACAGCGAGATTACTTATCTAAAGCTTCACCGGACTTTTTCGCAATACGAACTTTTTTACCATCCTCAACTTTATAACCAACGCGTGTCGGCTCACCAGTTTTTGGATCAAGCGGCATAACGTTTGAAACATGAATAGCTGCTTCCATTTCAATAATGCCGCCCTGTGGATTTAGTTGTGAAGGTTTCGCATGTTTTTTCACAATGTTCACACCTTCAACAATAACACGGTCTTTTTTCGGTAATGCTTGAAGGATAACACCTTGTTTTCCTTTATCTTTACCTGAGATTACTTGTACTTTATCACCTTTTTTAACGTGCATAACGTTCTTCGCACCTCCTTACAAGGCTTCATAATTTGACAATTATAATACTTCTGGAGCTAGAGAAACGATCTTCATAAACTGTTTTTCACGAAGTTCACGTGCAACTGGGCCGAAGATACGTGTTCCACGCGGACTCTTATCATCACGGATGATAACAGCTGCATTTTCATCAAAGCTGATGTATGAGCCGTCTGGACGACGTGCACCTGACTTAGAACGAACAATAACAGCTTTAACAACGTCACCCTTCTTAACAACGCCGCCTGGTGTTGCTTGTTTCACAGTACAAACGATAACGTCACCGATGTTAGCTGTTTTACGACCAGAACCACCTAATACTTTAATACAAAGTACTTCACGAGCACCAGAGTTATCTGCAACTTTTAAACGGGATTCTTGTTGAATCATTCAAAGGACCTCCTTTCGGATTGAAAATCATGATCCGATTCATTAGATAATAACTGCTTCTTCAACGACTTCAACTAAACGGAAGCGTTTGTCCTTAGAAAGAGGGCGAGTTTCCATAATTTTTACGATATCGCCGACTTTAGCAGTGTTGTTTTCATCATGCGCTTTAAACTTTTTAGAATACTTTACGCGTTTGCCATATAGGCTGTCGTTTTTATATGTTTCAACAAGAACACTGATCGTTTTATCCATCTTGTCAGAAACAACACGGCCTACGTAGACTTTACGGTTGTTACGTTCACTCATTCATTAAACCTCCCCTCAGATTATCCGTTGTTAATACCGAGCTCTCTTTCACGTAATACAGTCTTAGAACGTGCAATTGCTTTACGGACTTCACGAATGCGGGCTGGGTTTTCTAATTGACCTGTAGCTAATTGAAAGCGTAGGTTGAAAAGCTCTTCTTTTAAACCTTTTGCTTTTTGTTCGATTTCAGCAGTGGTTAGATTACGAATATCATTAGTTTTCATTTGTGTCACCACCCACTTCCTCGCGTTTTACAAACTTAGTTTTAACAGGAAGCTTGTGAGAAGCTAGACGTAGTGCTTCACGAGCTACCTCTTCAGATACACCAGCCACTTCAAACATAATTTTACCGGGCTTTACAACTGCTACCCAGCCTTCAGGAGCACCTTTACCGGAACCCATACGTACTTCAAGAGGTTTTGCAGTGTATGGTTTTGATGGGAAAATTTTAATCCAAACTTTACCGCCACGTTTCATATAACGAGTCATCGCAATACGCGCAGCTTCGATTTGACGGTTTGTAATCCAAGACGCTTCTAACGCTTGAAGACCGAATTCACCGAATGCTACTTCTGTACCGCCTTTTGCACGACCGCGCATTTTTCCACGATGTTCTTTACGGTGTTTTACACGTTTAGGCATTAACATGATTATTTTCCTCCTTCCTCTTTGTTCGTTCCTTTCGTTGGAAGGACTTCTCCACGATAAATCCAGACTTTCACACCTAATTTACCGTAAGTTGTGTCAGCTTCTGCAGTACCATAATCGATATCTGCACGAAGAGTATGAAGTGGAACAGTTCCTTCACTATATGACTCAGAACGGGCAATATCTGCACCATTTAAACGACCAGATACTTCTGTTTTAATACCTTTTGCCCCAGCACGCATTGCACGTTGGATTGTTTGTTTCATCGCACGACGGAATGCAACGCGATTTTCTAATTGACGAGCAATATTTTCAGCAACAAGACGAGCGTCAACATCAGGTGTTTTTACCTCAAAGATGTTTACGTGTACTCGTTTGCCTGTTAACGCGTTAAGTGCTTTACGAAGTGCTTCAACTTCAGAACCGCCTTTACCAATTACCATACCAGGCTTAGCAGTTTTAATTGTAATATTTACACGGTTTGCTGCACGCTCAATTTCAACAGCTGAAACCGCAGCGTCTTTTAAACGCTTTTCAACATATTCACGAATTTTAATATCTTCGTGAAGAAGATCAGCATAATCTTTATCAGCATACCACTTAGACTCCCAGTCACGAATGACACCAATACGAAGTCCTACCGGATTGACTTTTTGACCCACGCGTTATCCCTCCTTCTTTTCTGATACTACGATTGTAATGTGGCTCGTACGCTTGTTAATACGGCTTGCACGTCCCATTGCACGTGGACGGAAACGTTTAAGAGTTGCCCCTTCGTTAACAAACGCTTGAGTGATAATAAGGCTATTTGGATCCATTTCATAGTTATGTTCTGCATTGGCGATCGCAGAATTTAATAATTTCTCTACAACTGGAGAAGCTGCCTTCGGTGTGTGACGAAGAATGGCAACTGCTTCACCAACTTGCTTTCCCCGAATTAGATCTACGACTAAGCGAGCTTTACGAGGAGCAATACGTACAGATTTAGCAACAGCTTTAGCTTGCATCGAGTGTACCTCCTCTCAATTAACGTCTTGTTTTCTTGTCATCTGAAGCATGACCTTTATATGTGCGTGTTGGAGCAAATTCACCTAATTTGTGACCAACCATGTCTTCAGTAATATAAACCGGCACATGTTTGCGGCCATCGTATACTGCAATAGTATGCCCGATAAACTGCGGAAAAATTGTTGAACGACGAGACCAAGATTTAATTACTTTCTTAGCATCAGTTTCGTTTAGTGCCTCTACCTTTTTCATTAAATGATCATCTACAAAAGGTCCTTTTTTCAAGCTGCGACCCATAAGGTAACCTCCCTTCGTGATTGCCCTACGGTTCTATTGAACCGTAGCTCAACCGCGTTATTTTTTACGACGACGTACAATATACTTGTCAGATGGTTTGTTTTTCTTACGTGTTTTGTAACCAAGTGTTGGTTTACCCCAAGGAGTCATTGGAGACTTACGTCCGATTGGCGCGCGACCTTCACCACCACCGTGTGGGTGATCGTTAGGGTTCATTACAGAACCACGAACTGTAGGGCGTTTACCTAACCAACGAGAACGACCAGCTTTACCAATATTGATAAGTTCGTGCTCTAAGTTACCTACTTGACCGATTGTTGCACGGCACTCCGCAAGAATTAAACGAACTTCACCAGAAGTTAAACGTACAAGTACATATTTACCTTCTTTACCTAGTAATTGTGCGCTAGCACCAGCAGAACGAACTAATTGTCCACCTCTACCAGGTTGTAATTCGATGTTGTGGATTGTAGAACCCACTGGAATGTTTGCAAGTGGTAATGCATTACCTACTTTAATGTCTGCTTCAGGGCCTGACATAATTTCAGTACCTACTGTTAATCCTTTTGCTGCTAGGATGTAACGTTTTTCACCATCAACATAGTTGATAAGTGCGATGTTTGCAGAACGGTTTGGATCATACTCAATTGTAGCAACGCGTCCTGGTATTCCATCTTTGTTACGTTTAAAATCGATAATACGATATTTACGCTTGTGGCCGCCGCCTTGATGACGTACTGTTAAGCGACCTTGGTTGTTACGACCAGCATTTTTCTTTAAAGGAGCTAACAGCGACTTTTCGGGTTGATCTGTTGTGATTTCAGCGAAATCAGATACAGACATACCACGACGACCGTTTGTTATCGGCTTATACTTTTTGATAGCCATTGTTATTTCCCTCCTTCGCTATTTAGTAATATTAAACACCTTCAAAAAAGTCTAATTCTTTGCTTTCTGGTGTTAATTGAACAACTGCTTTTTTACGACGTGCAGTGTAGCCTGAATGACGTCCAAAACGCTTGAACTTCCCTTTGTAGTTCATCGTGTTTACGTTAGCTACTTTCACATCAAAAATTTCTTCTACTGCAAGTTTAATTTGAGTCTTGTTAGCACGAGGATCAACTTCGAACGTATACTTTTTGTCTACCATTACATCAGTTGAAGCTTCCGTGATAACCGGGCGCTTGATAATATCGCGTGCGTCTTTCATTACGCTAGCACCTCCTCTACCTTTTCCACTGCGTCTTTTGTCATTACTAGCTTATCATGTTTAACTAAGTCAAGTACATTTACACCATCAGCTGTAACAACAGTAACACCAGGGATATTTCGTGCAGACATTGCAACTGCTTCGTTATAATCGCCAGTAACGATTAATGCTTTGCTGTCTGCTGAAAGGTTAGAAAGAATAGCAACGATTTCTTTTGTTTTAGGAGCATTAAGAGTTAATGCGTCTAAAACTACTAGTTCGTTCTCTTGCACCTTCGCAGAAAGTACAGATTTAACCGCTAAACGACGTACTTTCTTTGGAAGTTTGTAGCTGTAGCTTCTTGGTGTTGGACCAAATACAACTCCACCACCTACCCATTGAGGGGAACGAATAGAACCTTGACGCGCACGTCCAGTTCCTTTTTGACGCCATGGCTTACGTCCGCCGCCGGCAACCGCAGAACGATTTTTTACAGCGTGTGTACCTTGACGTAATGAAGCTTGCTGCATTACAACAGCGTCATGAACAACATTTTGGTTTGGTTCAATTCCAAATACAGCGTCATTTAATTCGATATCGCCGACTTGTGAACCGCTTTGGTTGAATAATCCTACTTTAGGCACGATTTATCCTCCTTTCTTACTTAGCTTCAGCTGCTTTTACAGCACTTTGGATTGTAACGTAGCTTTTCTTCGCTCCAGGTACGTTACCTTTTACTAATAATAGGTTGCGCTCTGTATCAACTTTAACAACTTCTAAGTTTTGTACAGTAATGCGCTCGCCACCCATACGCCCAGGTAATGCTTTACCTTTAAATACGCGCATTGGATCAACAGCACCCATTGAACCAGGACGACGGTGATAACGAGAACCGTGAGACATAGGTCCACGAGACTGGTTATGACGTTTGATTGAACCTTGGAATCCTTTACCTTTAGAAATTCCTGTTACGTCAATGATGTCACCTTCGCTAAAGATATCAACTTTGACTTCTTGACCAACTTCATATTCCGCTGCATCTTCAAGACGGAATTCTTTTACGTAGCGCTTAGGGTTCGCATTTGCTTTTGCTGCATGACCTTTTTCAGGTTTGTTTGTACGAGATTCCTTTTTATCATCAAAACCTACTTGGATTGCATTGTATCCGTCAGTTTCAACAGTTTTCTTTTGAAGTACAACGTTTGGTGCAGCTTCAATAACTGTTACAGGTAATAATTCTCCGCCTTCAACGAAAATTTGTGTCATGCCGATTTTTTTACCTAAGATTCCTTTGGCCATAAGTCACACCTCCTAAATTATTATAAATTCTATGAAAGAACTTTCTATTTTAATGGTTTACAGTTTGATTTCAATGTCGACACCAGACGGTAGATCTAAACGCATTAATGAATCAACCGTTTGTGGTGTTGGCTCAACAATATCAATTAAACGCTTATGTGTACGCATCTCGAACTGCTCACGAGAATCTTTGTACTTGTGAACCGCACGAAGAATTGTGTAAACTGCTTTTTCAGTTGGTAGCGGAATCGGTCCTGAAACTTTTGCTCCAGCACGTTTCGCTGTGTCCACAATCTTTTCTGCAGATTGATCAAGAATTCTGTGATCATAAGCTTTTAAACGAATACGAATTTTTTGCTTTGCCATTATTTCCCCTCCTTTATCGCCCATTTTTCAAAATAGACAGTTCTCCGTGGAAATTTCCTGACTTACCCGCCATGGCAAAGGGGCCGGGCGTGTCTGCAACCTTCCACATCATCGCTGTAAACGACCAACATTCACTATTATACCAAACAACTGAGATTGTTTGCAAGCGGAAATTTAAGTCGATCACACTTTTCCTATTATAATGAGTTTGTAGTAGAAATGCAAGTGGTTTTAATAATTTCTAAAATTTTCTATACATAATATAGAAAAGCACCTGGTTTAACCAGGTGCTTTAATCATCAAACTATAAACTATTCGATGATGCTAGCTACTACACCAGCGCCAACTGTACGTCCGCCTTCACGGATAGAGAACTTAGTACCATCTTCGATTGCGATTGGTGCGATAAGATCTACAGTCATTTCGATGTTGTCGCCAGGCATTACCATCTCAACGCCTTCTGGAAGAGCGATTGTTCCAGTTACGTCAGTTGTACGGAAGTAGAACTGAGGACGGTAGTTAGAGAAGAATGGAGTGTGACGTCCACCCTCTTCTTTAGAAAGAACGTAAACTTCAGCTTTGAACTTAGTGTGTGCTTTTACAGTACCTGGTTTAACAAGTACTTGTCCACGTTGGATTTCGTCACGTGAAACACCACGAAGTAATGCACCGATGTTGTCACCAGCTTCAGCATAGTCAAGAAGCTTACGGAACATTTCTACACCAGTAACAGTTGTAGATTTTGGCTCTTCAGTAAGACCAAGAATCTCAATTACGTCCCCAACTTTAACTACTCCACGCTCAACACGTCCAGTAGCAACTGTACCACGACCAGTGATTGAGAATACATCCTCAACTGGCATCATGAAGTCTTTGTCAGTGTCACGTTCTGGAGTTGGGATGTACTCATCTACAGCAGCCATAAGCTCATAGATTTTTTCTTCCCACTCAGCTTCGCCTTCAAGAGCTTTAAGAGCAGAACCTTTGATTACTGGTACATCGTCACCAGGGAAGTCGTATTCAGAAAGAAGGTCACGAACTTCCATTTCTACTAATTCAAGTAACTCTTCGTCATCAACCATGTCACATTTGTTTAAGAATACAACTAGTTGAGGTACACCTACTTGACGAGAAAGAAGGATGTGCTCACGAGTTTGTGGCATTGGGCCGTCAGCAGCAGATACTACTAAGATACCGCCGTCCATTTGTGCAGCACCAGTGATCATGTTTTTAACATAGTCAGCGTGACCTGGGCAGTCAACGTGTGCATAGTGACGGTTATCAGTTTCGTACTCTACGTGTGCAGTAGAGATTGTGATACCACGCTCACGCTCTTCTGGAGCACCATCGATTTGGTCATAAGCCATCGCAGTACCTGAACCAGATTTCTTATGAAGAACAGTAGTGATTGCAGCTGTTAATGTAGTTTTACCATGGTCAACGTGTCCGATAGTACCAATGTTAACATGGGGCTTCGAACGGTCGAATTTTTCTTTTGACATGAGTAATTTCCTCCTTTAAAAGCAAGTATTAAGTATTTTTTTTTACTATTGTACTAAGAGAGACGAGCTTATTGTCTCGCCTATCTTAGATTACAATAAAACATTTATTGACACAACAGGTAATATTTATTGACCTGCTGATTTTTTAATAATCTCTTCACCAATTGACTTAGGAACTTCTTCGTAGTGATCGAAGTGCATTGTATAAGTTCCACGGCCTTGTGTACGGGAACGTAAAGATGTTGCATAACCAAACATTTCAGAAAGTGGAACAAACGCTTTAACAACTTGTGCGTTACCGCGAGCTTCCATACCTTCTACACGACCACGACGGCTCGTAATGTCACCCATGATGTCGCCCATGTATTCCTCAGGAATTACAACTTCGACTTTCATCATTGGCTCAAGTAAAACTGGGTTTGTAGAAGATTTTGCATTTTTAAGTGCCATTGAAGCGGCAATTTTAAACGCCATTTCATTTGAGTCAACGTCATGATATGAACCAAAAACAAGACGTGCTTTTACATCAACAAGTGGATAGCCAGCAAGCATACCATTTTGCAATGATTCTTCTAGACCTTGTTGAACAGCTGGGATGTATTCACGAGGAACAACACCACCGACGATTTTGTTTTCAAATTCAAAACCAGCGCCTTCTTCGTTTGGTTCGAACTCAATAACAACGTGTCCATATTGTCCACGTCCACCAGATTGACGTACGAATTTACCTTCAACTTTTGCAGCACTGCGGATTGTCTCACGGTATGATACTTGTGGAGCACCAACATTAGCTTCTACTTTAAACTCACGCTTCATACGGTCAACAATGATATCAAGGTGAAGTTCACCCATACCAGAGATAATTGTTTGACCAGTTTCTTCGTTTGTTTCAGTACGGAATGTTGGATCTTCTTCAGCAAGTTTCGCAAGTGCTTGACCCATTTTATCTTGGTCAGATTTTGTTTTAGGCTCAATCGCAACAGAGATAACTGGCTCTGGGAATTCCATAGATTCAAGGATAACAAGATTTTTGTCATCACAAAGTGTGTCACCTGTTGATGTATCTTTTAAACCTACCGCTGCAGCAATGTCTCCAGCGTATACAGTTGAAATCTCTTCACGAGAGTTCGCGTGCATTTGTAGGATACGACCAACACGCTCACGCTTACCTTTTGTTGAGTTTTGTACATAAGAACCAGAATCAAGTGTACCAGAGTATACACGGAAGAATGTTAGCTTACCAACATAAGGATCAGTCATAACTTTAAATGCTAATGCTGAGAATGGAGCATCATCACTAGATTCACGTGTTACTTCCTCTTCGCTATCAGGAATAATACCTTTAATAGCTGGTACATCAACTGGTGCAGGTAAGTAATCAAGAACAGCGTCAAGAACTAATTGAACACCTTTGTTCTTAAATGCTGAACCACAAAGAACAGGGAAGAATTCAACGTTACATGTTCCTTTACGGATTGCTGCTTTGATTTCATCAATTGTTAACTCTTCACCCTCAAGGTACTTCATCATTAACTCTTCATCAAGCTCTGCTACTGCTTCAACTAGCTTTGTACGATATTCTTCAGCTTGCTCTTTATAAGCATCTGGAATTTCGCTAGCTGCTGTACGAGTTCCAAGGTCATCTTCGTAGATATAAGCTTTCATCTCTACTAAGTCAATGATACCTTCAAAATCATCTTCAGCACCAATTGGTAATTGAATCGCATGCGCATTTGCTTGTAAGCGATCATGCATTGTACCTAATGAGTAAATGAAATCCGCACCTGTTTTATCCATTTTATTAACAAATACAACACGTGGAACTCCATAAGTTGTTGCTTGACGCCAAACTGTCTCAGTTTGCGGTTCTACACCAGATTGTGCATCAAGTACCGCTACTGCTCCGTCTAATACACGTAACGAACGTTCAACTTCAACTGTGAAGTCTACGTGTCCTGGCGTATCGATGATGTTAACACGGTGACCTTTCCACTGTGCAGTTGTCGCAGCGGAAGTGATCGTAATACCGCGTTCTTGCTCTTGCTCCATCCAGTCCATTTGAGAAGCACCTTCATGTGTTTCACCAATTTTATGGATACGGCCAGTATAGAACAAGATACGCTCAGTAGTTGTCGTTTTACCAGCATCGATGTGTGCCATGATTCCGATATTACGCGTATTCTTTAAGGAGAACTCTCTTGCCATCAGTATTTCTCCTTCCTTTAGTGGGAATTAATATTTGATTAATTAGCTTACCAACGGTAATGAGCGAATGCTTTGTTAGCTTCAGCCATTTTATGAACATCTTCACGCTTCTTAACAGCTGCACCAGTGTTATTTGAAGCATCGATAATTTCATATGCAAGACGCTCTTCCATTGTTTTTTCGCCGCGAAGACGTGAATAGTTTACTAACCAACGAAGTCCTAGTGTAGTACGGCGCTCTGGGCGAACTTCTACAGGAACTTGATAGTTTGCACCACCAACACGACGCGCTTTAACTTCAAGTACAGGCATAACGTTTTTTAATGCTTGCTCAAACACTTCCATAGGCTCTTGGTTTGTACGTTTTTGTACAAGTTCAAAAGCGTTATAAAGAATTGTTTGCGCTACCCCACGTTTTCCATCAACCATGATACGGTTAATTAAACGAGTAACAAGCTTTGAATTGTAAATTGGATCAGGTAATACATCACGACGCTCAACAGGTCCTTTACGTGGCATCGGATTCCCCCCTTTCATATCATTAATATATTATTTTAAGTTCATTCTTACTTTTTAGCTTCTTTAGGACGCTTAGTACCGTATTTAGAACGGCCTTGTTTGCGGTCATTAACACCAGCAGTATCAAGCGCACCACGAACAATGTGATAACGTACCCCTGGTAAGTCTTTTACACGACCACCGCGAATTAGTACAACACTGTGCTCTTGAAGGTTGTGACCAATTCCAGGAATGTACGCAGTAACCTCGATTCCGTTTGTTAAACGTACACGAGCATATTTACGAAGCGCTGAGTTCGGCTTCTTTGGTGTCATCGTACCAACACGCGTACATACGCCACGTTTTTGTGGAGAAGATACGTTTGTGAAAGCTTTTTGGAAGCTGTTATATCCTTTGTTAAGTGCAGGAGAGTCAGATTTCTTTACTTTAGAAACACGACCTTTACGCACTAATTGGTTAATAGTAGGCATTCGTTTTTCCTCCCTTCTTTTCTGTTTATTATAAACCCACACATCCAGGTGGTTCATAAAAAGTGATAAAAGAAAGTCTTGCAATTCGTACATTGTACTTTCGCAAAAACTTCTTATCCTTTTATCGCTACAGCAGCAGCTCCTACTTCAATTCCACAAGCTTTTCCAAGCTTTTTCATAGAATCAACAATCGAAATAGGGATTTGCTGTTCTTTTGCTAATGTGATTACTTTATTTGTAATGCGCTGATCGGCATCACTCGCAATCACAATTTCAGCAACTTCATTATTTTGCAGCGCTTTTAGCGTTTGTTTTGTCCCAACGATAAAATCTTTAGCCTGTGTCACTTTTTCATAAGACATTCGCATATCCTCCAAAGCACAGGGTTTCGGGCGCACTTCGTAATAATATCACCCCATGCGCCCTTTGTCAACACTCTGCTTAATCTTGTTTAATAAGATCGTTTAACTCTGCGTCAACACTTAATTCTTCAGTGTTTTCAGCTCCGGAAGTGACCCCGACATTACGATATCTATTCATTCCTGTACCAGCAGGAACTAATTTACCAATAATTACATTTTCCTTTAATCCAAGAAGTTCATCACGTTTCCCTTTAATAGCGGCATCTGTTAACACACGCGTTGTTTCTTGGAATGAAGCTGCAGATAAGAAAGATTCTGTTTCAAGTGACGCTTTTGTAATACCGAGTAATACAGGGCGTCCTGTTGCTGGTTGCCCACCTTTAGCAAGTGCCTCCTTATTGACATCAGTAAACTGATGGATATCCATTAAGGAACCTGGTAATACATCGGTATGTCCTGCGTCAATGACACGGATTTTTCTCATCATTTGACGAACCATTACTTCAACGTGCTTGTCGCCAATTTCTACACCCTGCATACGATATACTTTTTGTACTTCTTTCAGCAGGTAAGATTGAACACCTTCCATACCAGTAATAAGCATAAGCTCTTTCGGATCGATTGAACCTTCTGTAAGCTCTTGACCTGCTTTTACAACATCGCCAATTTTAGCTTTAATACGAGCTCCATACGGTACTGGATAATTGCGTGTTTCAATATTGCCTTGAACAACAATTTCACGTTTTTCTTTTACTTCTGAAATATCAATTACTGTACCATCAAGTTCAGAGATAACCGCTTGACCTTTCGGATTACGAGCCTCAAACAGCTCCTGAATACGTGGAAGACCTTGTGTAATATCGTCTCCTGCTACCCCACCTGTGTGGAATGTACGCATCGTAAGCTGTGTACCCGGTTCCCCGATTGATTGGGCAGCAATAATTCCAACTGCTTCTCCAACTTCAACGCTTGAACCTGTTGCTAAGTTGCGGCCATAACATTTTTTACATACACCATGACTTGTGCTGCACGTAAACACAGAACGAATTGAAATTTCTTCGATTTCAAGATCATAAATGTACTGGGCAATATCTTCTGTGATTAATTCGTTTTTCTTTACAATGACTTCATTTGTTTCAGGATGTTTAACCGTTCTAAACGCATAACGACCTACCATACGATCGTACAAGTTTTCGATGATTTCATTGTTGTTGTCGCGAATCGCACGAATTGGAAGACCTCTATCTGTTCCACAATCATCGTCGCGAACAATAACATCCTGCGCAACGTCTACAAGACGGCGTGTTAAGTAACCAGAGTCAGCTGTTTTAAGAGCTGTATCCGCTAGACCTTTACGAGCACCGTGGGTCGAGATAAAGTATTCGAGTACTGTTAATCCTTCACGGAAACTTGATTTAATCGGAAGCTCAATAATACGGCCAGACGGGTTAGCCATTAATCCACGCATACCTGCAAGCTGCGTAAAGTTTGAAGCATTACCACGGGCTCCAGAGTCACTCATCATAAAGATTGGGTTGCGAATATCAAGGGATTTCATCAGCTTCTCTTGAATCACATCTTTTGCTGAGCTCCAAATAGAGATAATGCGGTCATAACGCTCTTCATCTGTAATTAAACCACGGCGGAACTGCTTCATTACTTTTGCTACTTTTTCATCTGCTTCGTCAAGAATTTCCTGTTTATCAGGTAATACTACAACGTCTGCTACTCCTACTGTAATACCAGCTTTTGTAGAATATCTAAATCCAAGGTTTTTCATGCGGTCAAGCATTTTTGATGTTTCTGTAATTTTGAAACGTTTAAACACTTCCGCAATGATTTTACCAAGAATTCCTTTTTTAAACGGAGAAATCTCCTCACGATTTGCAAATTCTTCTTTTACATTTACATGAGCTGGCACGAAATACTTTTCAGGAGTTTTCTCTTGAAGATTCGTCATTGTCGGCTCATTAATGTAAGGGAATGACGGTGGTAAGATTTCATTAAAGATCAGCTTACCAACGGTTGTAAGAAGAAGCATTTTATTTTGCTCTTCTGTAAACGATGTTTTTTGAAGCGAACTTGCTTGAATCGCAATACGAGTATGAAGATGTACATAACCGTTTTGATAAGCAATTAGCGCCTCGTTTGTATCTTTAAAGATGGAACCTTCACCAACAGCACCACTGCGCTCCATTGTTAGATAGTAGTTACCTAATACCATATCCTGTGAAGGTGTAACAACCGGCTTACCATCTTTCGGATTTAAGATGTTTTGTGCCGCAAGCATTAATAGACGTGCTTCTGCTTGTGCTTCTGCAGATAATGGAACGTGTACAGCCATTTGGTCTCCATCAAAGTCCGCATTGTATGCTGTACATACAAGTGGATGAAGACGGATCGCGCGACCTTCTACGAGTGTCGGTTCAAATGCTTGGATTCCAAGTCTGTGAAGTGTTGGTGCACGGTTAAGAAGAACCGGGTGCTCTCTGATTACTTCTTCAAGAACGTCCCAAACTTCTGGATGCAATTTCTCCACTTTACGCTTTGCACTTTTAATATTATGTGCAAGCCCTTTTGAAACGAGTTCTTTCATAACGAACGGCTTAAACAGCTCAAGTGCCATTTCTTTCGGTAATCCACATTGATACATTTTTAAGTTTGGACCAACGACGATTACAGAACGACCAGAGTAGTCTACACGCTTACCTAGTAGATTTTGACGGAAACGCCCTTGCTTTCCTTTCAACATGTGTGAAAGAGACTTCAACGGACGATTACCAGGACCTGTAACCGGACGGCCACGACGACCGTTATCAATTAGAGCATCTACCGCTTCTTGAAGCATACGCTTTTCATTTTGGACGATAATGCTAGGCGCACCTAAATCTAATAAACGCTTTAATCGATTGTTACGGTTAATAACACGGCGATATAAGTCGTTTAAATCCGATGTTGCAAAACGACCACCATCAAGCTGGACCATTGGACGAAGCTCAGGTGGAATAACCGGAAGTACATCTAAGATCATCCATGATGGATCATTTCCAGAATTACGGAAAGCTTCCAATACTTCAAGACGTTTTACAGCACGTGTACGACGCTGTCCTTGTGCTGTTTTCACTTCTTCTTTTAAAACTTCTACTTCTTTATCAAGATCAATATCTGATAAGATTTTCTTTATTGCTTCAGCACCCATTTGTGCCGAGAAAGATTGACCATACTTTTCACGATACGTACGAAACTCTTTTTCAGATAACAGCTGTTTTTTCTCAAGCGGTGTATCACCTGTATCCGTTACAACGTAGGAAGCAAAATAAATAACTTCTTCAAGGGCTCTTGGGGACATATCCAAAACGAGACCCATACGGCTAGGGATACCTTTAAAATACCAAATATGTGAGACAGGGGCAGCGAGTTCAATATGCCCCATGCGCTCACGACGAACCTTAGCACGTGTTACTTCGACACCACAGCGATCACAAACAACGCCTTTGTAACGAACACGTTTATATTTCCCACAATGACATTCCCAGTCTTTTGTTGGACCGAAAATACGCTCACAGAAAAGGCCATCTTTTTCTGGTTTTAACGTACGATAATTAATTGTTTCTGGTTTTTTTACTTCACCGCGTGACCAAGAACGAATTTTATCGGGTGAAGCAAGACCGATTTTCATATATTCAAAGTTATTTACGTCTATCAAGGGGCCTACCTCCCTTTAAATTACCGGTTTTATCCTTACTTAGTAACTGGATCGGACTCAACGTTTAGGTTTAATTTTTCGTTCACTTGCTCATCTTCATCATCAAGTTCTTTCATTTCGATTTCTTGCTCATCACCTGAAAGAATTTTAACGTCCATACCAAGGCTTTGCAGTTCCTTAATTAATACTTTGAATGATTCAGGAACACCAGGTTGTGGTACATTTTCACCTTTAACAATTGCCTCATAAGTTTTTACGCGTCCAACCACATCATCTGACTTAACAGTAAGAATTTCTTGAAGTGTATATGCTGCTCCATATGCTTCAAGTGCCCATACTTCCATTTCTCCAAAACGCTGACCACCAAACTGGGCTTTACCACCGAGCGGCTGCTGCGTAACAAGAGAGTAAGGTCCGGTTGAGCGTGCATGCAGTTTATCATCAACCATGTGTGCAAGTTTAATCATGTACATGACACCAACAGAAACACGATTATCAAATGGTTCACCTGTACGACCATCATAAAGAACCGTTTTACCGTCACGTGACATTCCTGCTTCTTCTAATGTTTCCCACACATCATCTTCACGTGCACCGTCAAATACTGGTGTCGCAACATGAATGTTCAATTGACGCGCAGCCATCCCAAGATGTAACTCCAATACCTGACCAATGTTCATACGAGATGGTACACCTAATGGGTTTAACATGATATCAACAGGCGTGCCATCTGGTAAATAAGGCATATCTTCTTCTGGAAGAATACGTGAGATAACACCTTTGTTTCCGTGACGTCCTGCCATTTTATCGCCTTCGTGAATTTTACGTTTTTGTACAATGTATGCACGAACAAGCTGGTTCACACCCGGCGGTAATTCGTCACCGTCTTCACGGTTAAATACTTTTACATCATGTACAATTCCATCTCCACCGTGCGGCACACGAAGAGATGTATCACGTACTTCACGTGCTTTTTCTCCGAAAATTGCATGTAAGAGACGCTCTTCTGCCGTTAATTCAGTTACACCTTTTGGCGTTACTTTTCCAACAAGAATATCTCCGTCTTTTACTTCAGCACCAACACGAATAATACCGCGATCATCAAGATTTTTTAATGCATCTTCCCCAACGTTTGGAATGTCGCGTGTAATTTCTTCTGGTCCTAATTTCGTATCACGAGCTTCTGATTCATATTCTTCAATATGAACAGACGTATACACATCATCTTTTACAAGACGCTCACTCATAATAACGGCATCTTCATAGTTATAACCGTCCCAAGTCATAAAGGCTACAAGAACATTACGTCCTAATGCTAATTCGCCTATTTCCATTGAAGGACCATCAGCAAGAATCTCACCTTTTACAACGCGGTCATGTGTGCTTACAATCGGACGTTGGTTGTAGCATGTTCCTTGGTTAGAGCGAATAAATTTTAATAATTTATATTTATCAAGTTCACCTTTTACTTCTTGACCATCCACTTCATGAACACGACGTACCCATACTTCAGCGGCACTAACGCGTTCTACGATACCAGGGTGTTTACAAATAACAGCGGCACCAGAGTCTTTCGCAGATACGTGCTCCATACCCGTTCCGACAATTGGAGACTCAGGAACTAATAACGGAACAGCTTGACGCTGCATGTTCGCTCCCATTAAGGCACGGTTTGAGTCATCGTTTTCTAAGAATGGAATACATGCTGTTGCAGCAGAAACTACTTGTTTAGGAGATACGTCCATATAATCAAGACGCTCACGCTTTACAATTGTATTCTCGCCACGGAAACGTGCAACAATTTCATCATCAATAAATGAACCATCATCTGCAAGTTTCGCATTTGCCTGTGCCACTATATAATGATCTTCTTCATCAGCTGTTAAATAATCAATTCGAGTTGTCACTTTTCCTGTTTCAGGATCAACACGACGATACGGCGTTTCAATAAAGCCGTACTCGTTTACTTTTGCATAACTTGAAAGCGAGTTAATTAACCCGATATTTGGTCCCTCAGGTGTTTCAATCGGACACATACGGCCATAGTGAGAATAGTGAACGTCACGCACTTCAAATCCAGCACGTTCACGTGTTAAACCACCTGGTCCTAATGCAGATAAACGACGTTTATGTGTTAATTCTGCAAGCGGATTTGTTTGGTCCATAAATTGTGAAAGCTGAGAACTTCCAAAGAACTCTTTAATTGAAGCAATAACAGGACGAATATTAATAAGCGCCTGTGGTGTAATCGCATTTGGATCTTGGATAGACATACGTTCACGCACAACGCGCTCCATACGCGATAAACCAATACGGAATTGATTTTGTAAAAGTTCACCAACAGAACGAAGACGGCGATTTCCTAGATGGTCAATATCATCCGTATTTCCAACTTCATGGAGCAAGTTAAAGAAATAGTTAATCGCCGCAATAATATCGCCCGGTGTAATATTTTTAACTGAACGTTCTACGTTGCCGTTTCCAATTACATTAATAACACGCTCATTGTTCGGATCATCTGGCGCGTAAATCTTAATAGATTGCAAACGAATATCTTCGTCTTCCACTACTCCGCCATGCGGTGTTACTTCACGATAGCCGACATTGCTCTCTAGCGCTGGTAAGATACGATCTAATAAACGACGATCTAAAAGATCTCCCTCATTAGCAAGCACTTCACCCGTTTCAGGATCAATTAACTTCTCTGCTAATCGTTGGTTAAAGAGACGATTTTTAATATGAAGTTTTTTGTTGATTTTATAGCGGCCTACATTTGCAAGGTCATAGCGTTTCGGATCAAAGAAACGCGAATCAAGCAAACTTTTCGCATTATCAACCGTTGGTGGTTCACCAGGACGCAGGCGTTCATAAATTTCTAGAAGCGCTTTATCCGTACCATCCGTGTTATCCTTTTCCAACGTATTCTTTAAAAACTCATCTTCTCCTAGTAAATCGATGATTTCTTGATCAGAGCCAAACCCTAAAGCACGTAATAAAACTGTAATAGGTATTTTTCTTGTACGATCAATACGTACATATACAACATCTTTTGCATCGGTTTCAAACTCTAACCATGCACCACGGTTTGGTATAACTGTTGCTGTAAACCCTTTTTTACCATTTTTGTCGATTTTTTTACTATAATAAACGCTCGGCGAACGAACAAGCTGTGAAACAATAACGCGCTCGGCACCATTGATTACAAACGTACCCGTTTCTGTCATGAGCGGGAAATCTCCCATAAAAACTTCTTGCTCTTTCACTTCGCCTGTTTCTTTGTTAATTAATCGTACTTTTACTCGTAACGGCGCAGAATATGTAACATCGCGCTCCTTCGATTCTTCTACCGGATATTTCGGCTCTCCTAAGCTATAATCAATAAACTCAAGAACTAAATTTCCAGTAAAATCTTCGATAGGTGAAATGTCTTGAAACATCTCACGTAAACCCTCATCAAGAAACCATTGATAAGAAGCTGTTTGAATTTCAATGAGGTTTGGTAATTCTAATACTTCATTGATTCGCGCATAGCTTCTTCTTTGGCGGTGGCGTCCATACTGAACAAGTTGACCTGTCAACTGATTCACCCCTCAAATCCAGCATTTTAGAATTAATCAAAAGACAATGTCTAGCTTAAAAATCAAAAAAATATTTTGCTAGACAAAAAAGAAAAAGGGTCCTTTATCCATAATTTCCCTTATCCACTCTCGATTATATTAGTTTTTCCAGATCGGAACATTTTTATACATGCAAATGACCACCCAACATATAGATGATATGCTGCAAGCAAATCTTGTTGAATGTTAGTCATTATTATGCTTTCCGCTTGTCCGATCAGAAAGTTGATTCATTGGCATTTTATAATACTACCATATCGCAATTTTTGAGTCAACATTTTTTTGCTCGAATAATAAAATAACCTTTTGACTTTTCAACAATCTCCACTTCATCAAAAAGAGATTCCAATTTTTCTTTCGCAGAAGGTGCTCCCTGCTTTTTTTGAATAACAATCCATAACTCACCATTTGACACAAGAAAACGATGAGCTTCTTCAAAAAGTGTATGAACTAGTTTCTTTCCCGTTCGAATTGGCGGATTTGAAAGAATGGCAGCATAACCCGTTTTTGAAACATTTTCAAATAAGTTACTTTGTAAAACTTCTACATTTGTCACATGATTTGCTTTGGCATTTTGTTTTGAAAGTTCAATCGCTCTTTCATTTACATCAACCATTTTAACTTTACGACTCGGTTCCGTTTTCGCTAAACTAATGCCTACAGGACCATACCCACAGCCTACATCTAAAATGTCACCTTCTGTTTCAGGGAACTTAAAGGTTTCAATAAGCAAGCGTGTTCCAAAGTCTATCGTATCTTTTGAAAACACACCATGATCAGATGTGAAACGCAATTCATGATTCTTCAACATGTAAGACCATGTTTTCGGATTGCTTTTTACGGTTGGTTTTTCGGAATAATAATGCTCACTCATATTCTTTACTGCCCCCTTTCTTTCCACTACTCTATTCTTACTATAACAAAAAAGCAGTACAATGAGAAAAGACAAGCCTTTTATCAAGCCTACACATTCAAGAAAAAATTTATACTTTTATTTTTTAAAAATAGAAGTATAAATAAGAAAATAAAAAAGCTCGCATAGGAGCGAGCTTTTTATCTAAAAGAAATTAATTACTTAACTTCTACAGAAGCGCCTACTTCTTCAAGCTTAGCTTTAAGCTCTTCAGCTTCTTCTTTAGAAACGCCTTCTTTAACTGGGCTTGGAGCGCCATCTACTAATTCTTTAGCTTCTTTTAAGCCAAGACCTAGTGCTTCACGTACAACTTTGATAACTTTGATTTTACCAGCGCCAGCGCTTGTAAGAATTACATCGAATTCAGTTTGCTCTGCCGCGCCACCATCAGCTGCAGCACCGCCAGCTACTGCTACAGGAGCAGCTGCAGTTACACCAAATTCTTCTTCGATTGCTTTTACTAATTCGTTAAGTTCTAAAACTGTCATTTCTTTTAACGATTCAATGATTTGCTCTTTACTCATGAGTAAATCCTCCTTATGCATTCTTTTTAGTAGTATTTATAAAACAAAACACGGTTGTTTTCTTCCGTAACAACAAAGGGTATTATGCACCCTGCTCTTCTTTTTGCTCAGCAACAGCTTTTGTAGCCAACGCAAAGTTGCGAATTGGCGCTTGAAGTACGCTAAGCACCATAGAAAGAAGTCCTTCACGAGAAGGTAATGTTGCAAGTTCCTTAATTTGGTCAACGCCAACTACGTTGCCTTCGATAATACCAGCTTTAATTTCTAATGCTTCGTGATCTTTCGCGAAGTTGTTTAAAATTTTTGCTGGCGCAACAACGTCATCTGTACTAAACGCGATCGCCGTTGGTCCTGTAAGCTGTGCATCAAGATCACTAAAACCTGTTTCAGCAGTTGCACGACGAGTCATTGTGTTTTTGTACACTTTGAACTCAACGCCCGCTTCACGAAGCTGCTTACGTAACTCAGTTACTTCCGCAACATCTAATCCACGATAATCAACAAGAACTGTCGATTTGCTTTCACGAAGTTTTTCTGCGATTTCTGTTACAACTTGTTTCTTTTGTTCGATAATTGCGCTCATCCCTACACCTCCTATATTTCTTTGACCATACCGTAAAACAAATTAAAAGCCTTTATGCCTGCTTCCGCAGACATAAAGGCGGTAAAATCCACGATAGATCATTTCTAGAATTCAATCTAGAACGCTCGGGTTATTTACACTACCTCGGTAGGAAATTAAGCATTTCTGCCCCTACTGTCTACGGTATGAACTGTTTTTGTTAAACTCAACATTACACAGTATATTATATCAAAAATAGAAAGTCAACTATTATTTTGTATAGTTAGTTGTATTAACTTTTACACCAGGGCCCATTGTTGAAGCAACCGCGATGTTTTTAAGGTATGTTCCTTTTGCAGTAGCAGGTTTCACCTTAATAAGTGTTTCAATAACTGTTTGAAGGTTTTCAACTAGTTTCTCATCTTCAAAAGAAACCTTACCGATTGGCGCGTGTACGTTACCCGCTTTATCAACACGGTATTCAACTTTACCTGCTTTAATTTCTTTAACCGCTTTTTCTACGTCAAATGTAACAGTACCTGTTTTAGGGTTTGGCATTAAACCTTTAGGTCCTAATACACGACCGAGCTTACCTACTTCAGCCATCATGTCTGGAGTAGCAACGATTGCGTCAAATTCAAACCAACCTTGGTTGATTTTGTTGATGTAATCTTGATCTCCAACAAACTCTGCGCCAGCTGCTTCTGCTTCTTTTGCTTTTTCGCCTTTTGCAAATACTAAAACTGTTTTTGATTTACCAGTTCCGTGTGGAAGTACTACCGCGCCACGAACTTGTTGGTCGTTTTTACGAGGGTCTACTCCTAAACGAACTGCAACTTCTACAGTTTCATCAAAATTTGCAGTTGAAGCTTTTTTCACAACCTCAATTGCTTCGTTTGCGTCATAGAACTTTGTACGGTCAACTAATTTTACTGCTTCTTGATACTTCTTACCTTTTTTAGCCAATTTTATTTCCTCCCTTATGTGGTTTAGCGGATTTACCTCCCACTAAGAAAGGTTGCGATCCCTGTCTACACAGGATGGATTTCTCCATTCGCAACCTTCAATTCAAGCATCGAATTAATCTTCGATAATGATACCCATGCTGCGCGCAGTTCCTTCAACCATGCGCATCGCAGCTTCAACGCTAGCTGCATTTAAGTCAGGCATTTTTGTTTCTGCAATTTCGCGAACTTTATCGCGTTTTACAGTTGCTACTTTGTTGCGGTTTGGTTCACCAGAACCAGACTCGATACCAGCTGCTTTTTTAAGTAATACTGCAGCAGGTGGAGTTTTAGTGATAAATGTAAATGAACGGTCTTCAAATACCGTGATTTCAACTGGGATAATCATACCAGCTTGATCAGCAGTACGAGCGTTGAACTCTTTACAGAATCCCATGATATTTACACCCGCTTGACCTAACGCTGGTCCAACTGGTGGTGCCGGGTTGGCTTTACCAGCAGGAATTTGCAATTTTACCATTTTGATTACTTTTTTAGCCACGTGACACACCTCCTTAAGTCCGTGATGTGGTATTTGGGCATTTGTGCCCTCCCACCAAAAATATATACATTCAGCATATCTTTAAATGTATCTCATGTGCGTGACATCATGAAACATTGAAATTTTACCATTATCTCAAATGGATTTCAAGTATTTTTCCACTAAATCTTTTCGATTTGCGTAAAGTCTAATTCTACAGGGGTTTCTCGTCCAAACATATTTACATGCACTTTTACTTTTTGTTTGTCCAAATCGATTTCTTCAATTTTTCCAACAAAGTCAGCAAACGGCCCCTCTGTTACTTTAACATTTTCACTTATTTCAAAATCAATTTCCGCTCTCGGCTCGTCCATGCCCATTTGTTTCAAAATAGACTCGACTTCCTCTGGTAAAAGTGGAGTTGGTTTTGAACCAGCGCCAGCTGAACCGACGAATCCTGTTACACCTGGTGTATTTCGCACAACATACCATGAATCATCAGTCATGATCATTTCTGTTAACACATAACCAGGGAACACTTTACGCAGTGCCGTTTTCTTTTTACCATTTTTAATTTCTGTTTCTTCTTCCATTGGAACGATGACTCTAAAAATTTTATCAGTCATGCCCATAGATTCTACACGTTTTTCAAGATTGGCTTTCACCTTATTTTCATACCCTGAGTAAGTATGAACAACGTACCATCTTTTTTCCATTGTCATTAGGACAGCTCTGTCCTTCCCTCCCCTAAGGATAATACTTTATCATCATAGACCAATTTCCATGATTTCAAACTATTATCCTAAGATTAAATCAAGCAATGCCGTAATACCTAAGTCGACAACCGCAAAAAAGATTGCCACAAAAGCTACCGTTGCAATGACTGTTAATGTATAGCGAACCAACTGCTTTTTTGTTGGCCAACTCACTCGTTTTAATTCAGTTGTTACATCACTTAAGAACTTTCCAGGATTTTTACTCATACTCTCCATGCAACCTCCAGATCCGTCTACCTCTTATAGAAAAGGTACTTAAAGTCTATTTTGTTTCGCGGTGGATGTTATGTGCATTACAATGCTTACAAAATTTCTTGACCTCAATCCGTTCAGGATGCACTTGTTTATTTTTATTTATTGAGTAGTTACGACTTTTGCATACATTGCACGCTAAAATCACTTTATTCCGCATTGTGACACCTTCCATCGTAAATGCTGTATCAACAGACATTTTGCGCATATTACTTTTAAACTTTATCACAGCCCATTTTACAATGTCAATAAAGCGAAAAAACGATCCGTCAGTAAAGATACAAAAATAGTTAGGGATATGAGCTTTGTTAACTTTTAGTTTGAGAATGGACGTTTACAGCATCGTTACACTATCTTCTTGTACACTATTACGTTATCCTTCTTTTATGCAGAAAAAAACAGGGAGTACATTTCCCTGTTTTTATTACAAGCTAATTTCTCTCAGCTCTAAGTAACGCTCTAGTTTTCTTTTAACACGCTGCAGGGCGTTATCAATAGACTTCACATGACGATTTAAATCGGCTGAAATCTCTTGATAAGATTGTCCATCTAAATAGAGCATTAATACTTTTCTTTCTAAATCGCTTAAAATCTCTGACATTTTCAATTCAATATCATCAAATTCTTCTTGATTAATGATTAACTGTTCAGGATCTGTCACGCGTGGTCCGCAAATAACATCCATCAGCGTCCGGTCTGATTCTTCATCATAAATAGGTTTATCCAGTGATACGTAAGAATTCAGCGGAATATGTTTCTGCCTTGTAGCTGTTTTAATAGCCGTAATCATTTGCCGTGTAATGCATAGTTCCGCAAATGCTTTAAAAGAAGAGAGTTTGTCCCCTTTAAAATCGCGAATTGCCTTATATAAGCCAATCATTCCTTCTTGAACAATATCTTCTCGATCGGCTCCTATTAAAAAATAAGATCTAGCTTTGGCACGCACAAAATTTTTGTACTTATTAATTAAATACTCTAATGCATCGCTGTCTCCTTCATGAACACGCTCAACTAGCCTTTCATCTTCCATCTCAACAAAATGACGATTTATGCCCTGTTTGAGGTCAACTGTGCTCAATACGATCCCCCCGACCCGAACGCTCAATATAGAAATATTATACAGTACAAATTTTGTAAGCGTCAACTATTCACCTTTGCCTCTGCGCCAATTTTCAAAAATTTTCGCCACTTCTTCTGATAAAGGAATTTTAGAAGCCCGTTTTTTTTGGTTTGATTCTGAAACTTTTCCACTGATATCTTTTTGAACTTTCTTTACTTCTTCCAGCAATTCACGAGCGGATTTCCTTAACGCTCCTTGTCCAAAAATTGCCCACTGCTGGGCATAATCAGATGTTGCAACATGAATTTGTGTACGCACACCTTTTAGTTCAATAGCTAATCGTTCAATAAGTTCATCAGCTGTTTCGTTTTCCTTTGTGTAGATCACTTCGACACGATAATCTTTATATGTCGCCTGTATTCCTGGAACCATGTGGGCATCAAAAATAACCATTACTTTATACCCTGTATATGCTTGATACTCTGCCATTTTTTCAATAAGCAAATCACGGGCACTCGCAAGGTCTTCTTTTTTTAAACGCTGCAATTCCGGCCAAGCACCAATTATATTATAGCCGTCAACAAGCAGTACATCCATTACACTAACTCCCTAAAGGGTTACGTTTTCGATAAACTTCATACATGAGTAAGCTTGCCGCCACAGACGCATTTAAAGAAGTGACCTTTCCAGCCATCGGTAAACGGATGAGAAAATCACACTTTTTCTTAATAAGACGTCCCATTCCCTTGCCTTCACTTCCGATAACTAAACCAATCGGCATCTCAAAATCTGCCTGCCGGTAGTCTTGTTTCCCAGCTGCATCCGAACCGACAAACCATAAACCACGTTCTTTAAGCTCATCCATCGTCTGTGCTAGATTTGTCACACGCACAACAGGTACATATTCAATGGCCCCGGTCGAAGCTTTTGCAACAGTTGCCGTCAGCCCTACAGCACGCCGTTTTGGAATAATAACTCCATGTGCTCCTACCGCATCTGCTGTACGTAAAATAGAGCCTAGATTATGAGGATCTTCAATTTCATCTAAAATAAGAAAAAATGGCGCTTCACCTTTTGCTTCTGCACTTTCAAATAACTCTTCCATTTCTGCATAGCGATAGGCGGCAACAGAAGCGACGACTCCTTGATGATTATCCGAGTCAGCAAGCTGATCAAGCTTCTTTTTTGGAGCTTGCTGCACAATGACATTGTTTTCTTTTGCAAGCTGTATAACTTGACTAATTTGACCTCCGCGCGATCCTTCATTAATCCAAATTTTATTAATTTCTCTCCCAGAACGAAGAGCCTCTAATACAGGATTTCGTCCAACAATCATTTCCTTGCTCATTTTAACTCACTTCTTTCATTTCGATGTTCAATTAAATAAAACATGCGTAAAATAATTTCCTTTACACGATCATGGTTTTCAAGCAAATGATGATAGCCAATGAGCGCTTCAAATGCCGTACTGTAACGATAGGTTTGTACATCTGTATTTTTAGGAATTGTCCCAGATTTCGCATTTCTTCCTCTCATTACAACAGCATGTTCCTCTTCCGTTAAAAACTTTTCTTCAAGCAGCTCAAAAATGACATATGCTTGCGCTTTTGCTGATACATATTTTGTAGCATGGTTATGAAGGCGATTTGGCTTTACATAACCTCCTTCAATTAAGTGCGCTCGCACATGGAGGTCAATAACCGCATCCCCCATATAAGCAAGCGCAAGCCCATTAAGCTGTTTTACGTCACCTTGTTTTATCATAGCTTAAGACTTCCTTTTCCAACGCACTCCTTGAGGCGTATCTTCAAGAATAATATCGCGTTCTTTTAACAGATCGCGAATTTCATCTGCACGTGCAAAGTTTCGTGCTTTTCTTGCTTCATTGCGTTCTTCAATAAGCGCATCAATTTCTTCATCAAGCAGCTCATGCTTTGGAATAAGAGAAAGCCCAAGCACACCAGAAAACTCTTCAAATAGCGCAAGAAACTCTTTTAATATTTGTTTAGAGGAATTCGCTTCTTGGTTATAGCGATTTGCCTCTCTAGTTAATTCAAATAAAATCGAAATTGCATTAGCTGTATTAAAATCATCATCCATCTCAGCAATAAAACGTTCTTTAAATTTTGCTAATTTATCCTGCCATTCCGCTTCGTATGTCGCAAGATCTGCCGATTGTTCAAGACGATGCTTTAAATTATCGACCGTTTCTCTCATTCTATCTAAGCCATTTTTTGCACTCTGCAGCAGTTCATCACTAAAGTTAATCGGATTGCGGTAATGCACTGACAGCATAAAGAAGCGAACAACTTCAGGGTCATGCTGCTTAATTAGCTCATGTACTAGTACAACATTGCCAATTGATTTAGACATTTTTTCATTGTTAATTTTAATATAACCGTTATGAAGCCAATAGTTTGCAAAAGATTTTCCAGTTAAAGCTTCCGACTGGGCAATTTCATTTTCATGATGCGGAAATGATAAATCCTGCCCACCTGCATGAATATCAATGGTGTCACCTAAATATTTTTTTGCCATTGCTGAACATTCAATATGCCACCCAGGTCTGCCATTTCCCCATGGACTTTCCCAATAAATCTCGCCTTCTTTTGCAGCTTTCCATAGTACAAAGTCAAGCGGATCTTGTTTTTTCTCGCCAACTTCAATACGAGCACCAGAGCGAAGTTCATCAATTGGCTGATGCGAAAGCTTGCCATATCCTTCAAAAGCACGTGTTTTAAAGTACACATCACCTTCTGATTCATAGGCATAATCTTTTTCAATGAGCTGCTCAATGAACTGAATAATTTCAGCCATATTTTCTGTGACACGCGGATGAATATCGGCTTTATCTACCCCTAATGCACACGTATCTTGATGATAGGCTTCAATAAAGCGCTCTGCTAGAACTGAAACATCTTCGCCGAGCTGATTGGCAGCGCGAATAATTTTATCATCCACATCTGTAAAATTTGATACAAACGTTACATCATATCCTCTGTATGTTAAATAGCGGCGAACCGTATCAAATACAATAGGAGGTCTTGCATTTCCAATATGAATAAAATTATAAACGGTCGGTCCGCACACATACATTTTTACTTTCCCCGCTTCAAGCGGCTCAAACGTTTCTTTCTTTCGCGTCAACGTATTATAAACTTTAACGGCCATGGTATTCACTTCCTTGTCTATTTTCTTTTCTTACAGCTTGGAGCTGTTCTTCTAACTGTTGAATTTTCTCTTCCATTTTCAAGAATCGATCTGCAACCGGGTCTGGTAAGTTTCGATGATCAAGATCTCGGCTTACTTTTACACCATCTTGGATGACAACACGCCCCGGAATTCCAACCACTGTGGAATTTGGCGGAACATCCTGCAGCACGACAGACCCTCCACCAACTTTTGAATTTTTGCCAATTGTAATCGACCCTAGTACTTTTGCACCTGTTGCAACAAGAGTATTATCTTCTAATGTTGGATGACGCTTTCCCTTTTCCTTTCCTGTCCCGCCAAGTGTTACCCCTTGATAAATAGTAACATTATTGCCAATTTCACATGTTTCACCAATAACGACGCCCATGCCATGGTCAATAAAAAAACGCTGACCTATCTTTGCACCAGGATGAATTTCAACGCCGGTAAAAAAGCGGCTTATTTGTGAAATAATACGTGCAAGAAAGAAAAATTTCTTTTTCCAAAGCCAATGGGCAATACGATGTGACCAAATGGCATGAAGACCAGAATAAGTTAAAATAACTTCTAAGTAACTTCTTGCAGCGGGATCTTGATCAAAAACTACTTCAATATCTTCACGCATTGTTTTTAATCCTTTAAACATAAATTCCCTCCTTCCGTATGCACCCACAGTCCTTCTTACAGCTGTCTATTCCTGCTTTTCTATATAATAAACCGCGCCTTTATACGTGTTGATTAATAAAAAAAACGTCTCTGTGCTGTTAGCACAGAGACGTTTTTCACCGCGGTTCCACTCTGTTAGATTGTATATGAATCCATACAATCCCCTTTCAACCTGGTAACGGAGGGTATCCGCTTTTATCTACTAAAACCTTTTTCGATAAAAGACTCTAAGGGGCATTTCAAAATGTGTTTCCTTAAACCACTTTCAGCCAGATGGTGGTTACTCTCTGGAAAGAAAACAATCATTTTTACTTCTCCTTATCGATGCTTTCACTTATTTAAATGCCATGTATTCATTAAACAAGTTGAGCTAAACGCGCCTCGACAATTTCTTTTCCAAGCAGCGCAATTGCTACTGGAAGTTCTGGACCATGTGTTTGCCCTGTTGTTGCGACACGAATTGGCATAAACAGTTTCTTGCCTTTATGTCCCGTTTCCTTTTGAACAGCTTTAATCGCCGCTTTAATATCGTCTGCTGTTAATTCATTCATTTCTTTTACTTTTGCTAGAAATACTGTTAATACTTCTTGTACCTGCTCTTCTCCTAAAACTGCTTTTGCTTCTTCATCATAGGAGATGTCTGTTTTAAAGAATAACTCAGTTAATTCAACAATTTCAGCACCATATGATAACTGCTCTTGATAAAGAGCAATTAATTGACGCGCCCAATTGTTCTCACTGTCTGACATTTCTTCTGATAAACGACCTGCTTTCACAAGATGAGGAAGGGCAAGGTTCACTACCGTATCAAGATCTGCCTTTTTAATATATTGATTATTCATCCACTCAAGCTTTTGTGTATCAAAAACCGCTGGTGCTTTTGATACACGCTCTAAGCCGAATTGGTTAATAAGCTCTTCCATTGAGAAAATTTCTTCTTCTCCTTCAGGTGACCACCCTAATAAAGAAAGGAAGTTTACAAGCGCTTCTGGCAGATAACCTAGTTCTTTATACTGCTCTACAAATTGAATAATGGACTCATCACGCTTGCTCATCTTTTGACGATCTGCATTTAAAATAAGGGCCACATGAGCAAATGTTGGTGCTTCCCACCCAAGTGCTTCATAAAGAAGAACTTGTCTCGGCGTATTGGATAAATGCTCTTCGCCGCGGATGACATGACTAATTTCCATTAAGTGATCATCCACTGTTACAGCAAAGTTATACATCGGGATGCCGTTTCTGCGGCGGATAACAAAATCACCGATGCCGTCAGATTCAAATGTAACCGTTCCACGCACGCTGTCCTCAATGACAATGTTTTGTCCTTCGGGAACACGGAAGCGTACAACCGGCTCCCTGCCTTCTACTTCAAAACTTTTTCGTTCTTCTTCTGTTAAGTTGCGGTGTGCACCGCTGTATTTTGGCATTTCACTGCGGGCAATTTGCTCTTCACGTTCTTTTTCTAATTCTTCTTCCGTCATATAACAATAGTAAGCTTTTCCTTCTTCTAGAAGCTGTTCTACGTATTTATTATAAATATCAAGACGATCCATGGAACGATAAGGACCAAAACCGCCGTCTTTATCCATCCCTTCATCCCAAGTTATACCTAACCAACCAAGGCTCGCATGGAGCTTTTCTGTTGCTGTCTCCACATTTCGAGCTTGATCTGTATCTTCAATTCTTAAAATAAAATCCCCGCCTTGATTGCGGGCAAATAAAAAGTTAAATAGTGCAGAACGAGCACCACCAATATGTAAATGTCCAGTTGGGCTTGGCGCAAACCGAACGCGTACCTTTTTTGCCATGAATCTTACACCTTCCAATCTTTAGTTCATTCTTCCTTATTGTTTAACTTCAAAACACCATTTTTGCTGCTTTTATTTTATCACCAAAACCTAAGCAGTGGTCAAGTTTTTCTTAGTAGTGTTTGCTTTCCCCTACATTCTTAATCTTTTTTTTGCAAAAGCACAACCGCTTGTGAAGCAATGCCCTCTCCGCGTCCTGTAAAACCAAGCTTTTCGGACGTAGTTGCTTTTACATTCACTTGAAAAAATTCTGCTTCTAACAGCTCAGCAATTGTTTCACGCATCTTCTCAATATAAGGTGCCATTTTAGGCTGCTCGGCAATAATCGTACAATCAACATTTCCTAACTGATAGCCTTGCTCTTTTACTAACTGCCAAACATGCGATAAAAGCTTTTTAGAATCTGCATCTTTAAATGCTGGATCTGTATCAGGAAAGTGTTTACCAATATCACCTTTTCCAACCGCTCCTAAAACAGCATCACTAATTGCATGAAGCAATACGTCTGCATCGGAATGTCCAAGCAGCCCCTTTTCATAGGGAATTTCAATACCGCCGATTATAAGCGGTCTTCCTTCTGTTAACTTATGTACGTCAAATCCTTGGCCTATTCTCATTCTCACGTTTCCCCTTTTTGCTTTGCTAAAATGGCATTCGCTATAATTAAATCATCTGGTGTTGTAAGCTTAATATTTTCATAACTACCGTTCACAATAAAAACAGACTTGCCCAGCCGCTCTACAAGACTGGCATCATCAGTTCCTATATAACCACTTTTTTCAGCTTGTTCATGAGCGTTCTTAATAAGCGGCAGATCAAAAGCTTGCGGTGTTTGCACAGCCCACAAGCTTGATCGATCTATCGTCTCATTCACTTTATTTTCTTCCACTTTTTTAATGGTATCTTTTACAGGAACAGCGACAATTGCTGACCCATGTTCTTCAGCTTTTTTCACAAGTTGATGAATTATTTCCACGGTAATAAACGGTCTCGCCCCATCATGCACAAGCACAATGCCTTCATCCTCAATAGCTTTTAAGCCTTCATATACGCTATGCTGACGTTCTGAGCCACCCGGAATAATTGCTGCTACTTTCGAAAACTTATAAAGTGATACAAGCTCTTCTAACTTATCAATTTCATTTTTATTTGCTGCAATAATTATTTTCTCACAATATTGATCATCTTCAAAAACAGATAATGTATGTACAATTACAGGTTTACCACTTAACTCAATAAATTGTTTATTCCTGCCTGCGTTCATTCGCTTTCCTTGTCCTGCTGCAGGTATAACGACTTGGTATTTCAAAACACTCCCCCACCATCTTTATCATCAATTTCTCTATGTATGAAAGCCCCTGCAAAGTTATTAATTATACTAAGAGGGGTACTTACACTTTTTTATTATAACGCTTTTTCAAGCAATTTTGGTTTAGCAAAAATCATTCGCCCTGCCGAAGTTTGTAGTACACTTGTCACAACCACATCAATTGTTTTACCAATATAATTACGACCTTCTTCTACAACAATCATCGTACCATCATCAAGGTAACCAACGCCTTGATTATGTTCTTTACCATCCTTAATGACTTGGACATTTAATTCTTCACCGGGAAGAACAACAGGTTTTACGGCATTTGCTAAATCATTAATATTTAAGACTGCTACATTTTGCAGTTCACATACTTTATTTAAGTTAAAATCATTAGTAACAACTGCTCCTGATAAGAGCTTTGCAAGTTTCACAAGCTTACTGTCTACTTCATGAATTTCTTCAAAGTCACCTTCATAGATTTCTACATTCACAGCCAATTCTTTCTGGATTTTATTTAAAATATCTAAGCCGCGGCGTCCCCGGTTACGCTTTAACACATCTGATGAATCGGCAATATGCTGAAGCTCTTCTAGTACAAATTGCGGGATAACAAGTGTCCCTTCCAAAAAACCTGTTTGACAAATATCTGCAATTCTCCCATCAATAATGACACTTGTATCTAGAATTTTAAGCTTTAAGAGTTCTGCTTCTGAGTCTGCTTCTTCCATCTCTTTCTTTTTATCTTTCGAACGATTCATTGAGAAAAAGTTGACTAACTCATCACGCTTTTTAAAACCAACTTGGTAACCAAAATAGCCAATTAAAATAGTTAAAAAGACTGGAAGTACATCACTTACAACAGGAATATTTAATTCACTAAGGGACACATTGATTAAAAATGCAACAATAAGTCCAAATACTAATCCCATTGTACCAAATAATAAATCTGTTACAGGTAGTTTTACAATCGCCTCTTCAGTCCATCGAAGCAATCCAACAATATAATCAGTTAACCAAAATGTTGATAAAAATAAAATAATAGCTCCAATCACTGCACCTACATAAGCATTTGTAATTCCAGGTATATTCCCGATATTTAACACTTCAACTAGGACAGGAATATAAAGCCAGCCTAGTGCACCTCCAATAAAAATAAAAAACATTTGGACAAACCTTTTTAACATTTGGTACTTCACCTCCCTTTTATCATTATAAACATATTTCGAGATTTGAAACCTCTTTTCTGTATGTTTTACATAATGTTACAACATTTATTTTACAAATTGTTTCCAATACTTTTGAAAACAATTACTTAAATATGACGATCAATAAAAAGCTGTTCTTGAATACGCGTTAAACCACCTTTAATATTTCGAGCTCTTACCTCTCCAATTCCTTCTACATCATCCAATTCTTGAATAGAAGCTTTAAGAATCTCATTTAAACTGTTAAACTCCTTTACTAAATTTTCAATAATCAACGAAGGAAGACGCGGTATTTTATGCAAAATACGATATCCTCTAGGAACAATCGTTTCCTCCTGACGATTATTTACTGCTGGATAGCCAAGGATTTTTACAATATTATGCTCTTCTAACAACTCATCATTGGAAAGTTTGTTTAATTGTTTTAATACTTCAAGCGGCTCTACCCCAGTATTATTCATATAATCACGTATTAACAAAATTGCTTCGTCTTCAATGTTCGTTACAAGCTCTTCCATCTGCATACTAATTAGACGGCCTTCTGTGCCAAGCTCGTTTACGTAATTTAAAATCTCATTTTTTATTCTTAATACTAATTCTATGCGGTGTATCACTTGGGATACCTCTTGAAAGGTAACTAATTCCTCGAATTCTAATGCTCCTAAATTTGTAATCCCTTGATCTAAGACTACCTTATACTTTTCAAGCGTTTGAATTGCCTGATTTGCTTTTGTTAAAATAACCCCAATTTCCTTTAAGGAATAACGAATATTTCCTTGATAAAGTGTAATAACGTTGCGGCGCTGGGAAATGGAGACAACTAAATTTCCTGTTTGTTTCGCCACTCGTTCTGCCGTTCTGTGACGAATTCCTGTCTCAATCGAAGGAATAGAGGTATCGGGAATTAATTGGGTATTGGCATATAAAATACGCGTACCACCTTCATTTAAAATAATAGCTCCATCCATCTTTGCAAGTTCATATAAATGTGCTGGCGTGAACTTACAATCAATAGAAAATCCGCCATCAACAAGACCCTTTACTTTATCATTATAACCTACAACAATAAGCCCTCCTGTTTTTGCGCGCAAAATATTATCAATCCCCTGCCTAATAGGAGTACCTGGTGCAACGAATTGAAGTATTTCATTAATGATCGCCGACTTCTTGTCCTTGTTCATCTCGCTCTACCCTCCTAATGCATGTTCTAGTGCTTCTGCTACTGTTGAGACGCCTATTATTTGAATTCCAGCTGGAAATGTCCATCCCCCAATATTTTTTTGAGGAATAATTGCCCGTTCAAAGCCTAACTTAGCAGCTTCATGAATACGCTGTTCAATTCGTGAAACCCTTCTTACTTCCCCTGTTAACCCGATTTCACCAATGATAACATCAGTTGGCCTTGTAATTTTATCGCGAAAACTTGAGGCGATACTTACAGCAACAGCAAGGTCCACAGCCGGTTCATCAAGCTTGACTCCTCCTGCCACATTTAAATAAGCATCTTGATTTTGCAGCAGTAAACCGACTCTTTTCTCCAATACGGCCATCAGAAGGGAAACACGATTATGATCAACACCTGTTGCCATCCTGCGCGGATTTCCAAAACTTGTTGGTGAAATAAGGGCTTGAATTTCAACAAGCATTGTTCTTGTCCCTTCCATAGAAGCAACAACAGTCGATCCTGCAGCTCCTTGTGAGCGCTCTTCTAAAAAGATTTCCGAAGGATTTGTCACTTCTTCTAATCCCACTTCTTTCATCTCAAATACACCAAGTTCATTTGTTGAACCAAAACGATTTTTCACTGCACGAAGCAGACGATAAGCATGATGACGCTCTCCTTCAAAATATAAAACAGCATCAACCATATGCTCAAGCATTCTTGGTCCTGCAATCGCTCCTTCTTTTGTAACATGTCCTACTATAAACACAGCTACCCCTTTTGTTTTTGCAATTCGCATTAAGTGTGACGTACACTCTCTTACTTGTGAGACGCTTCCTGGTGCTGATGTCACAGTGGACTGAAAGACGGTTTGAATAGAATCAATGACAACTAAAGCGGGATTAATTTCATCAATTGCACTTTCAATATAGTCTAAATCAGTTTCTGCTAATACATACAGCTTCTCTGTAAAAATATTTAGCCTGTCTGAACGCATTTTTGTTTGCTTAACAGATTCTTCACCAGAGACATATAAGACGGTTTGCCCTTGCTCAGCAAGCCGTGCTGAGGCTTGCAGAAGCATTGTTGATTTCCCAATACCCGGATCGCCACCAACTAGTACAAGTGAACCTGGCACAACCCCTCCGCCTAACACGCGATTAAGTTCGCCAATATTTGTACTAATACGTGCTTCTGCCTCTCCCTTTATTGTATGAAGAGGTTCGGGCTTTTTATGCCCTGTATTTGCGGATGTAACAAATCCTCTTGCTCTGTGATTAGAAGGGACTACAAATTCTTCAACCATTGAATTCCACTGATGACAGCCTGGACATTTCCCCATCCATTTTGCTGATTCATACCCGCATTCTTGACACATAAACTTAGTCTTTTTCTTAGCCATCTTTCTTCCTTTCTTTCCCTACTGCTTATTTTAGAAGATCCATATTTTTTTAAAAAGCAAACCGGAAGACGCACAGACCGCCCCCCGGTTTCTTTACCGTTAATTTTTAGCTTCTTCTAATGTTTCTACAATATAATCTCCGTCTTTTACATCAATAATAACTCTTTGTCCTTTTTGAATGTTTGCTCGCAATAGTTCTTCAGATAAGCGGTCTTCGATATGACGTTGAATTGCTCGTCTTAGAGGGCGTGCACCATAGTCTGGATCATAACCATCCTCAGCAATTTTACCTTTTGCTGCTTCTGTTAAGTCAAAGTCAATGCCCTGTTCACGAAGACGTTTTTGAAGCTGTTCTGTCATTAATGTAACAATCTCTTTTAAGTGTTCTTTTTCTAAGGAATGGAACACAATTGTTTCATCAATACGGTTTAAGAATTCTGGGCGGAATGCACGTTTTAATTCGTCCATTACTTTCCCTTTCATGTCTTTATAATCTTGCTCTCCACCTTGAACAGTAAAGCCAAGATGTTTATTACGCTTTAATGTGCTTGCGCCAACATTTGAAGTCATAATAATAACTGTATTACGAAAATCTACGGTTCTGCCTTTTGAATCAGTTAAGCGCCCATCTTCAAGCACTTGAAGTAAAATATTAAATACTTCTGGGTGTGCTTTTTCAATTTCATCTAATAAAATAACGGAATAAGGTTTGCGGCGAACTTTTTCAGTTAATTGACCGCCCTCCTCATATCCAACATACCCTGGAGGTGAACCAACTAAACGAGATGTTGCATGTTTTTCCATATACTCAGACATATCAATTCGAATAACAGAATCTTCATCACCAAATAATGTTTCAGCAACGGCGCGAGCAAGTTCTGTTTTACCTACACCTGTTGGTCCTAAGAAAATAAAGGAGCCAATTGGACGCTTTGGATCTTTTAATCCCGCTCTTGCGCGACGAATGGCTTTGGAAATGGCCTTAACAGCCTCAGATTGACCAATAACACGGTTATGAAGAATATCTTCCATTTTAAGCAGACGCTCTGTTTCTTCTTCTGCCAGCTTAGAAACTGGAATTCCCGTCCAGTTTGCTACAACAATGGCAATATCTTCTGGTGTAACCTCTTGATTTTCTTGACCTTGTTTTTCTTTCCATTCATTCTTTGTTTCTTCAAGGCGTTCACGCAAACGCTGTTCTTTGTCACGCAATGACGCAGCTTTTTCAAACTCTTGACTTTGAACGGCTGCATCTTTTTCTTTTCGAACTTCTTCCAGCTTATGCTCAAGTTCTTTTAAGTTTGGCGGCGCTGTATAAGAACGAAGACGTACCTTTGATGCTGCTTCATCAATAAGGTCAATTGCTTTATCTGGTAAGAAACGATCTGAAATATAACGATCTGACAGTTTGACTGCCTCTTCAATCGCTGTATCTGTAATCGTGACACGATGGTGTGCTTCATAACGGTCACGTAAACCTTTTAAAATTTGAATGGATTCGTTAAGTGTTGGTTCATCAACCGTAATTGGTTGGAAACGTCTTTCTAAGGCCGCATCTTTTTCAATATATTTACGGTACTCATCTAATGTTGTCGCGCCAATACATTGAAGTTCACCGCGAGCAAGAGATGGTTTTAAAATATTTGATGCATCAATGGCACCTTCTGCTCCGCCAGCACCAATTAATGTATGAAGTTCATCAATGAATAAGATAATATTGCCTGCTTGGCGAATTTCATCCATTACTTTCTTAAGACGATCTTCAAATTCACCACGGTATTTTGTACCAGCCACAACAGTACCCATATCAAGCGTCATGACTCGTTTATCACGAAGCGTTTCAGGAACTTCATTGTTAATAATTTGCTGGGCTAATCCTTCTGCAATAGCTGTTTTACCTACCCCAGGCTCCCCAATTAATACAGGGTTATTTTTTGTACGGCGGCTTAGTACTTCAATTACACGTTGAATTTCTTTACTTCTTCCAATGACAGGGTCTAAACCGCTGTCGCGCGCTACTTGCGTTAAATCGCGAGCTAAACTGTCTAGTGTAGGTGTATTTGCATTGGCATTCCCACCTTGATGACTAGAAGAAGCGGATTCATTGCTTCCTAATAACTGAAGTACTTGTTGTCTCGCTTTATTTAAGCTAACTCCTAAATTGTTTAATACGCGGGCAGCAACACCTTCTCCTTCTCGGATTAAACCAAGCAAGATGTGTTCTGTACCTACATAAGAATGTCCTAGCTTACGTGCTTCATCCATAGAAAGCTCAATTACTTTCTTTGCTCTTGGTGTATAATGAATCGTTTGAATCGGGCCTTCCCCTTTACCAATAAGTGCTTCTACCTCTTCCTGCACTTTTTCGGGACTAAGTCCTAATGCAACCAACGCTTTTGCTGCAATCCCTTCGCCTTCTCGAATTAATCCAAGAAGGATATGCTCTGTTCCAACATTGTTATGCCCTAAACGAATTGCCTCTTCTTGCGCTAAAGCTAAAACTTTTTGCGCACGCTCTGTAAATCGTCCAAACATCATCTTTCATCAGCCTCCTAACGAAATTGTATTGTTACTGTTCTAACTTAATGCGTTCACGAATAAGAGTCGCTCTAAGAATATCTCGTTCTTCAGGTTGTAAAGCTTGTTTCGCAAACTGTTGTAAGAAACCTGGCTGTGTAAGGATCATGAGTTCATTTAATATATTGCTTGAAATGCCTTTAATTAACTCTAAATCAATCCCCAAGCGTACATCTGATAAGCATTGTGCAGACTCTTTGGATTGAATAATCCGACTGTTTTCCAGTGTACCTAACGATCGATAAACGCGATCTTCAAGCTGAATCTTTGAATGCTCCAAAAGCATTTTTCGTGCAGCTCTTTCTTGTTCAATTAATTGAACTACTACACTATGTAAGTCTTCAACAATATCGGTTTCTGACTTACCTAATGTAATTTGGTTAGATATTTGAAAGAGGTTACCTAATGCTTCGCTACCTTCCCCGTAAATTCCTCTAACAACTAGACCAAGTTGATTAATTGCTGGAATAATTCGGTTTAATCGCTGTGTAAAAACAAGTGCGGGAAGATGCATCATCACAGAGGCACGCATACCTGTTCCAACATTTGTTGGACAACTTGTTAAATATCCTCTATTTTCTTCAAATGCATAATCGATCTTTTCTTCTAACCAATCATCAATTTGATTTGCCGAAGAAAGGGCTTCTCGAAGCTGAAAACCTGGAAATAAACATTGAATACGAAGATGATCTTCTTCGTTAACCATAATGCTAATTGATTCATTTTCACTTAACAGCACTGCCCCATTTTTGGATTCACGTGCTAGGTGCGGACTAATTAGATGCTTTTCAACTAAGACGCGTTTTTCAACTGGCTGCAGAGAGTTCATTAAAATCATTTCTAAAGAGTCAATTGAATCACTTGGAAGCGTTTCAATACTTTTTTTTACTTCTGTGATTACAGATTTAGACTGCTCTTCGTTTGTAGCGATAGGAAACACATATTGTTCTAAATTTCTTGCTAATCGAATCCGACTACTCAATACAATATCTGCATCAGGACCTTTTTCTTTCATCCAAGGGCTAATAGCTTCACTTATAAATTGTTCAAGTGACATGCCTACTCCTCCTTGCTGCTTTCACTATTTTCAATTATTCGAATTTGGTCCCTAATTTCAGCTGCTTTTTCAAATTCTTCGTTTGTAATATGAGTTTGCATCCGTTCTCTTAAGGTACGAATTTTTTTTTGTCGCTGGATATCATATCCACCTCGTTTTGGGATTTTGCCCGAATGTGTTGTATTCCCACCATGAACTTTTTTTAATACAGGATCCAATTTATGATTAAATGCTTTGTAACAATGAGAACATCCAAATCTACCAATTTCAGCAAATTGTTGATAGGTCATATTGCATTTACTGCAGTGTAAAGGCTGCGACTTCTTGAAACCAGTATGGGGGGCTTCAGTGACTGACTGTTCAAAGTTTAACAATCCTGATAATAAGTTATGGATCGAAAAACTATTTGGTCCAGGTAATACATCGCCTTTTTCCTTAGCACACTGCTCACAAAGGTGCATTTCTGTTTTTTCACCGTTAATAATTTTAGTAAAATGCAGTGAAGCCGGACGCTGGTGACATTCTTGACACTCCATTACAGAACTCGCCTCACTTTCTCTTTATGAAATTTTCACCATATTCAATAATTTTTTACAATATTATGACTTATATTTTAAGCTAAAAATCATGGATTTTAAAATATTTGCTCTTAACTGATCACGAAATGGTAGTTCTACGCTTAAAACCGTACGATCGACTGCACTTAACATAAGCTTTGCTTCACGTGTGGAAATAACTTTTTCTTCCAATAATCGAATAATAAAATTTTCTGCCGTAGACTGGGAAATTTTTGCTTCAATTAAATCAAGAATTTGATCAAGCAGATGGGCATGGTTATTTGTTCGAACTTTTATAATCCTAATGTAACCCCCCCCACCTCTTTTACTTTCCACAATATACCCTTTTTCAATCGTAAACCTGGTATTAATTACATAGTTAATTTGTGATGGTACACATTGAAATTTTTCAGCAATCTCATTTCGTTTAATTTCAATTATATTTTGATTACTAGTGGATAAGGTTTTTTTTAAATACTCTTCAATAATATCCGATATATTTCGCATTCACCCTCCACCTTTCTGACTTTGACTATATTTGACTTAATATTATTATACTATGGTGAGTTAAGAATGCAACTATAAGCACCTCTAAAAATAAAACAAACATCTTTTATTGTTGCCATCTTATCTATAAACATACTATTAATTGATATTTGCTAGTTTAATTAACCAAAACAAAAAACCTTCGAAGAAAATTCTTCGAAGGTTTTTTGTTGCCCAGCAGCGTCCTACTCTCACAGGGGGAGAGCCCCCAACTACCATCGGCGCTGAAGAGCTTAACTTCCGTGTTCGGCATGGGAACGGGTGTGACCTCTTCGCTATCGCCACTAGACATGTGATTTTTATGAGTTATTCTCTCAAAACTAGATAACAACGACTTCCGACGCACAAGGATGTGCTAGCTTCGATGTTGTCACAGGACGTGACGCTTTTAATCGAAGTTCCAATGTTTTTTAGGTTAAGCCCTCGATCGATTAGTATCTGTCAGCTCCACGTGTTGCCACGCTTCCACCCCAGACCTATCAACCTCATCATCTTTGAGGGATCTTACTAGCTTGACGCTATGGGAAATCTCATCTTGAGGGGGGCTTCATGCTTAGATGCTTTCAGCACTTATCCCTTCCACACATAGCTACC
>NZ_QOCW01000002.1 GCF_003318295.1 Bacillus taeanensis | reverse complement strand
ACTTAAATTTTATCAGAAGATGTCCTTTTTATTATGAAAAAAATAAAAGCATGTGAAATTTTACTGAGCGTAAAATTTCACATGCTTTTTAGGTTTTCAGACTAGGGTTTTGTCCCAGCCTCTTTTTCTCCATCTCTATAAATATTTTTTTAAAGTAGAATATTGTGATTGATTATAAGTGTACAAATACACAGGCCGTCCAATTCCATATGTTAATGTTTCTTCAAGTACATTAATATCCGTTAGAAACTTTAAATATTTTCTAACGGAAACTCTTGAAATATCAGCTTGTTCAGCAATCTCTTCTGTAGAGAAAAGCGGTTTATCAATTGCTGCAATAACATTTACAACAACTTTCAGTGTGCTTTTCGTTAATCCTTTTGGCAGTGTGTTTACTGATTCAAGAGGTGTTTTTTTATCTTTCCTTAATAATTTTTGATCAATGTCTTCTTGCTTTACCTGTTTCTGCTTATTGAAAAAATAATATTTTTCTTTATATGAGTTCAATGCTTGATAAAACCTATCAAACTCGAACGGCTTTATTAAATAATCAACAGCTCCGTATCTTAAGGCCGTTTGCACTTTATCTACATCAGATGCCGCTGTAATAAGAATCACATCAATTTCTTTTTCTTGTTCTCTTATAGATGCTAAAAGTTCCAGCCCATTTTTTCCAGGCATATAAACATCGAGAAGGATTAGATCAATTTCTTGCTCATTTATAACTTGAAGCGCATCATGGACAGAATGAACAATTCCCGCTAACAGAAACCCGTCTATTTCTTCAAGATAACGCTTATTAAATTCCGCTACCATTGGGTCATCTTCTACAATTAAAACTCTAATCATCGTCTTCTCTCCTTACATTGTAAGGTATTTCTACAATGAATTTTGTGCCGTTATCCTCATTTGAGATTACATTAAGATTTCCATTAAGCTTTGTAATACTTTGCTTGACTAAGTATAAACCATATCCACGGTTTGGCCCTTTCGTTGAAAAACCTTTTTCAAAAATTTGCTGCAGAAGCTCTTCACTTATTCCCTGTCCTGAGTCTGTTACAATAATTATTAACCTTTCCTCTAAATAGATTAATTTAATTTCAAGGTTCTTTTGTGTACACTCTGATAACGATTCAATCGCATTATCAATTAAATTCCCTAAGGTTGTAATTAGTTCATGTGTTGTTTCCTTATTTTCCGGTTCAGGAATCACCTTTTCATTTACAACAGTCATATTCACCTGTTCTTCTCTCGCATAACTCATTTTTCCGATAATAAAGCCTGCTAGTGCAGGGTCTTTTACATTCTTTGTAACTGTACCCACTTCATGATGTTGATGATCAACGATTTTTCTAATAAAATCCGCTAACTCATCATAATACCCCATTCGCACCATACCTAAAATCACATGAAGTCGGTTCATAAATTCATGCGACTGTGCTCTTAATGCATCTGCATACATCCGTACTCCAGTCAGCTGCTCTGCAAGCTGATTGATTTCCGTTTTATCTCTAAACGTTGAAATCGCACCAATTACTTGATCATTTACGATTAAAGGAACCCTATTAACTAAAATAGACACACCATTCATATTTAATTCTTCATTTTGTTGAGCTTTTCCAGTTTCTAAAACATGATCCAACCTTGATGAAGGCATATAGTCATTGATTTTTACTCCAATTGGATTTTCAGATAACCCAGCCTTTTTGAAGATACGTAACGCTGATTTGTTAACAAGGGTAATGGTAGAATCTTTATCAACCGCAACAATTCCTTCATGGACAGATTGCAGCATCGTACTTCGCTCTTCAAGAATTTTTGCAATCGCAAACGGCTCTAAACCAAATAATATCTTTTTAATATATCTTGCTAAAAGAACAGCTCCAATTATTCCTACTAAAATACCAATAACAGAACCTATAAGGATATTTTTATGGCTGTTATTGAGAGCTTGCTGAACATTTTCTAAGGAGATGCCAACAGCGGCAGCACCAATTTGCTTATTGTTGTCGTTATAAATAGGTGTAAATGCTCGCAGTGATTCTCCTAATGTTCCCTTTGAAATCGAAATATGTTCCTTACCTTCTAATGCAGCCTTTTCATCTCCACCAACAAAGCTTTTTCCGATCATGTCAGGATTAGGATGTGATTTTCGTATCCCATTCATATCCATCACAACAATAAATAATACATCTGCTGCTTTTTGAATATCAATTGTGTAGTCCTGTATAGCACCCGCTTGTACTTCATCTTCTAAACCATTTTTTACAATTGATGATTGCGCGACTGTTCGAGAAATAATTTTTGCTTTTTCTTCTAAATTATTTTTTATATTATTGCTGATTGTATTCGTTATTAATAAATCGGTTATAAGCAGTGAAAATAAAACAACTAGGCAAACAAGAAAAATAATAATTGAACTCAGTTTAAACTTATGTGTACTCATTTTTTCACTCCACTAAAATAAACAAGTATAAGAAACAAAAAATTATACAAAAAACATAATAATAGCGGCTAACGCAGGTGTTGCAATCATCGCAAATTTCAAAAGAAGCTTTGGAGCAAAATTTGTAAACTTCGCCCCAATATAGGCGCCGCTCATTGTACCGATTAAGATTTGCACAAGTAACATATAATCTAAATATCCCTCAGAATGGTATCCAATTCCTCCCCCAACCGCAATCGGAATAATAACAAGCATTGTCGTCCCAATGGACTTACGAAGTGATAAGCCTAAAAGCATAAGAAGACCAATTTGAATAAAAGGTGTCGATCCAATCCCGAAACTTCCAGATAACAGCCCACAAATCGTTCCAGCACTAACTGCTTTTATAAGAAATGGAACACTTCTTAATTCAGTCTCCTTAGTATCAGTTTCTTTAGTATTTTTCACTAGAAATAAACGAATTACAAGTAAAACTGCAGATAAAAACAGCATTACCGCCGTAAACCAATGCAGAGAATCTGTTGGAATTGCAGCAGCAATTTTTGAACCAATAAAGGCACCGCCTGCCCCAAAAATTCCAACAATCGTACCTACTTTTACATCTGTATTTCCCTCCCTATAATGACTAACTGCTCCAGAGATTGTCGTAAATGTCATTGCAGCAAGTGATGTTCCTAATGCCGTATGAATCGGTACATGAAAAAGAAGGATTAAAACTGCAATAATAAATCCTGCTCCCCCTGCTCCAACAAAACCTAATAATGAACCTAGCAGAAACATTGTTAAAATAATAGACACAGATCATTTCTCCCTCAACTACTTATTCTTTTCTTAATCATAAAGGTTTTCTGCTTAAACTACAAAAACAAAACAAGAAGGGACTTACTCCCTTCCTTGTTTTGTTTATCCTTTACACCTATTCCTTTTTATACTAGAAGTGGGATGAGAATCCCTACAAGAAGAAGAATGAGCGCGCCGCCAAGTCGAGATGAAATTTGTGCAAACGGCATTAATTCCATTCGTTTTGCTGCAGATAATACGGCAACATCACCTGTTCCTCCCATGTTTGCCATACAAAGTCCTGCTGTAATTGCTGCTTCAATTGGATAAAAGCCCATCATCTTACCAACAATACCTGATCCGATAACTGCGCCAAGTACAACCGCAAAAACGATCACTACATATTGAATACTTAGTGCACTAATAACTTGATCTAAATCAGTGTATGCAATACCAATTCCAATTAATAAAGCAAATGTCCAGTTTTTCGCGACAAATTGATACCACTGACTTGCACCTTCTGAAACCGCACTTGGAATAAGGTTTAAGATTTTTACAAGTGCAACCATAAGAATCATTAATGCATAAGGATGAAGCGGAATAAAAGCTCCAAGAAGTTCACCTAGTACAAAGAATGCTGCCGCTGCAAGAATTCCTGCACCCATTTTACCGATATCATATTTTGTTGTTGCTTCTTTTTCATAATGGAAGTTTTTCATTAACTGACCATTTCCACTAAGGTTAGGTTTCATTTCCCCAAGCTTATTTAATAAACTAGCTAAAATAATTGCAAATACATTTCCTAGTGCAAGGGCCGGTACTAAAATGGATAAATAATAACTAGGTTCGTTTCCTAGCATTGATGAATAAACTTGAGACATCGGTACCGCACCAGCACCCATTCCGCCGCCCATAATTGGCATTGCAATAACTAAAATTGCTTCTTTCGGGCTGTATCCAATGAGAAGACCAATAAGTCCTGCTAGTACGCCAGCTCCAACTACTCCCGCTAATAATGGAAGCAAATAACGTGCGCCTGCTTGTACTAAAATTTTAGAATTCATACCAAGAATACTTCCTGTAATAAGTGCTGCAATATAAAAGTCTAAAAATCCACCCGTTTTCATAAAATCAGTAACCATTGTTACAGTGCTTTCAGGTAAAAGATTGCTGTACACCATAAAAGCAGAACCAAAAATGGCAACAATCGCGCCTCCACCTAGAAAGCTGTTAATAATTGGCGTTCTATCACCAATCCAGCCAAATAATTCGCCCAGTACGATCATAATAAGAAGACTTCCAATCATTCCTCCAGGTAAGTGGCCTGTATACATCGCTGTAATTGCGATAATGGCAAAAATACTAAACCATAAAATCGGCGTATTGAAAAGTTGGAACCCTTGAGGTTTTAAGCCTTTTTCTAAATTTTCAACTTGTGTTGTTTCTGTTAGTTTTTTAGCTACGTTTGAACCAGCCATATTTTTTCCTCCTTAAATTTAATACGGTATATGAAATTATTTTTAGTTCACTCCAATAAGTGACTTCTCTTCAATCATGGAAAGCTGTCTCGTTTTTTCTGCTACTGCCGCGGGATCAACAACCTTTTTCGCTACTCCTGTTTCCATTGCTGCTTTTGCTACAGCAGCGGCAACAGCAGGCGCGACCCTCTCATCAAATGGTGCCGGAATAACATAATCTTCTGTTAGGTCTTCTTCTGAAACAAGTGACGCAATGGCAAGCACTGCCGCTACTTTCATTTCTTCGTTAATATGTGTTGCCTGTACATCTAACGCGCCTCGGAAAATTCCCGGGAAGGCGAGCACATTATTTACTTGATTCGGAAAATCAGAGCGACCTGTACCGATTACTTTTGCCCCTGCTTCTTTTGCTTCAGCTGGCATAATTTCAGGTATAGGATTTGCCATTGCAAAAAGAATTGCATCGTCATTCATTGATTGAACCATTTCTTTTGTTAAGGCTCCAGCAGCGGATACACCGATAAAGACATCAGCACCTTTAATCACGTCTTCTAATGATCCTTCTTGTTTTTCAGAATTTGTAAATTTGGCGACTTCGTTTTTAATATCATTCATTCCATAAGGACGACCTTCATAAATGGCGCCTTTTGTGTCACATAAAATCATATCTTTTACACCAAAGCTTTTTAGAAGCTTAATAATGGCAATTCCAGCTGCTCCGGCTCCATTCGCAACAACTTTTATATCCTGCATTTTTTTGTTTACAAGCTTTAATGCATTTACAAGGCCGGCAGCGGTTACAATTGCTGTACCATGTTGATCGTCATGAAAAATAGGAATGCTTGTCTCTTTCTTTAAACGTTCTTCAATTTCAAAACATCTCGGCGCTGCAATATCTTCTAAATTAACTCCGCCAAATGTCGGCTCAAGACGTTTTACAGTTTCAATGATTTCCTCAACATCAGTTGTATTTAAACAAATTGGAAACGCATCAACACCAGCAAAGCTTTTAAATAAAACAGCTTTTCCTTCCATAACAGGCATCGCGGCTTCCGGCCCAATGTTTCCAAGTCCCAAAACAGCTGTCCCGTCGGAAACAACAGCGACCGTATTTCCTTTCATCGTATAATCATAAACTTTGTTTCGATCTTCATAGATTTCTTTACACGGTTCCGCTACCCCTGGTGAATAAGCAAGACTTAAATCTTTTGCGTCTCGAACAGGAACTTTTGCTTTCACCTCTAATTTCCCTTGATGATCGCGGTGCATTTGTAATGTTTCTTCACGTAATGTCTTCATATCTATTCTCTCCTTTTTAGATCAGCCTTGAAGTCTTTAGTTCTGATTATGATTTTCCAATTTGCTGCTGATCTCTATATGTCTTTTGTCAATTTTTTCTTCAATGCGTTTTAGTTCATGTTCATCTGAAAGAATCTTTTTCTTATTTTCTATAATTAAATCTTCCAGATAAATCACTTTCTTTTTTCTCATTTCCTCATTTTCTCCCTCCGCTTCAACTATATTCTTTGTTTTTTTACATTTAGGGAAGCGTTTTCAAATATTACTTACAGAAAATCTGACTTTTCGCTTGTTACACCATCTTGATAAAACAATAGATTAAGGCGACTTTAAAAACGCTATCATTTTTTGTTTTATTTATTTCCTTGTTGTCTGTATCCTTATATTAAATATTTTCAGATTTTTTTAATAGGTTATTTAACTTTTAAAATCTTTTTGTAATTAAAATAAGTAAATATTACTTAAAACACACTTAAAAGCCCCAATTCATAAAAATTGGGGCCTTCGTATTACTTATCCTGTTATTTGACTATAAATCTTGTACGGCTGTAGCCTTCTTGTGTTTTCTGAACATCTAATATCGCAGGCATTGCCTGTTTTAGTTCCTGGACGTGTGAAATAACACCAATCATGCGGCCGGACTGCTGCAGTTCAACAAGTGTATCAATTGCTTTATGAAGGGACTCTTCATCTAATGAGCCAAACCCTTCGTCAATAAACATCGTTTCGATTGATATTCCGCCTTCAAATGATTGAATCACATCGGCCATTCCAAGAGCAAGACAAAGAGAGGCGTTAAACTTTTCACCACCTGATAATGACTTTACATCACGTATCTGCCCTGTATAAGCATCATATACATCCAACCCAAGGCCGCTTTGCTTACCGTGTTTTTCACGGCGGGTGCTGCGAATAAGATAATATTGGCCGTTTGACAGCTGCTTTAACCGCTCATTTGCCGCAAGAATAATTTGTTCTAAAAACTCGATCTGCAAATAGCGCTCAAAGGAGATTTTTTTCGGATTATCACCGCGCACAACATTATATAAATCATCCATTACTTGAAGTTCCTTTTCAATATCCTTTAATGATTCACCAGCATCATGAAGGTGCTGTTTTAACTTTTCTGCTTCCTGATAATAGTGCTTTGTTTGTTGAGATGCCTCTTTCGCTTCTTCTACTTTTTCTTTAAGCATTGTAACAGTTTCCTGAAGCTGTTCAAGGTTACGGTGCTCTTTCCCGCTCAATTCATTTTCAAGCTCTTTTATAAATTCTGCTGTTGTGCTCATTCGTTTATAATAATGATCTACTTCTTCTTTTAATGTTTGACGAAGACTTTTTTCCATTTTTGCGTCATTATAACTTTGTTCATTAGAAAAACCTACTTTTTGAAGCTGATCACTAAACACGGCTTTTATTTGCTCCAACTTTCTTTTTATTTCTGTTAGATCGTTTACAACATGATCTTCATTTGCTGTCATCGTCAGCAGTGTTTCACTTGCTTTTTGATAGCGTTCCTGTGCTTCTTTCCATTTCTGTTCGAAGTTTTTCTGCTGCTGCTCAACTTGTTGGATTTTTCCATGAAGCTTATCAAGTGACTGCAGTTCATTTGGAATTTTTTCAACGGCTTGATTTAATAAAGCAGCCTCTGTTGTATAGGTTGACTTTGCATCGTGATAGCTTTGTTCGGTTTCTGCTTTCTGCTCTGTTCTTTGCTCAAGCTGCTTCTCAAGATCTTCAAGTACTGCTTTTAGTTTTTTTAAATGCTCTTGACCTTTTTGAATTTGGTCTACCTCTTTTTTCAGCTTCTTACCGCGCGCTACTAGATTCTCATACTGTTCGTGGATATTGTCTGTGTTAAAGTTTTCATTCTCCACTTCTTCTTTTAACTTCTGCAGCTGATCTTTTAATGTTTCATACTTTGATTTTGCTGCAATATAGAGATTTTCCGCTTCTTCTTTTTCCTGCTTTTTATAATCAAGCTCTTCTTTTGTCGGAATATCGGTATGATGGGCTGCTTTTTCAGGATGCTCTGTACTGCCGCACACTGGACAAGGCGAACCTGCTTCTAAATGAAGAGCTAGAAAACTTGCTTGTCCTTCAATCCAACGTTTTTCTAAGAAATCAAAGGAGCTTTTTGTTATATTAAAAGTTTCAAACAATGCTTTTGCTTCATTGTAAGCTGCTTTCGTTTCTTCCCGCTTATTTATATAAGTTGTAATTCCTTTTGACTGTTCTCGTAACTTTGTAAGTGTATCTGTTTTTTCAGGAAGAAGCTCGACACTTTGTTCAAGCGGACGAATTTGATTCATCAGCTCTATTTTTTGCTGCTGCTCATCCTGCAGCTGTTTTATTAGGCCATTTAACTGAATGAAGAATTTATCGCGCTCTCTCTCAAGTTTGCGAACGCTTTTTTGTTTTTTGTCTAATTCTTCTACAATTGGTAAAAACTCTTTTAGTCGATTCAGCTCTTTTGCAAGCTGTTCACGCTGTTCTTCTTTTTTTTCTTCTATTTCATACGCTGCTTTTGCTTCATGTAAAGCTTTTTCGGCATGTGCTTTCGCTGCTTTTGCTTTTGTTAAGATGTTTTCTTTCGCTATCACATCATTTTTTGCATCATTTGTACTTTTTTCATATATTTCAAGATTTGCAGCAAGCTCTGCAAGCTTCAAGTTTTGTTCTTTTTCTTTGATGATGTCTTCTTTTTGCAGGAGCTCTTCCTGATGTTTTCTTTTTTCATCTAATAATATAAATCTGTCATTAATCGCTTTTGCTGTATGATATATTTCATATGCTGTATGATAAGCTTGGTCAGCTTCATTCAACACTTCTAACTGTCTTGCCGCTTCTTTTTCATAAAAAGAAATTTCGCTATTAAGTGCCGTTAACACTTGATGGGTGTTATAATGCTCTTCACTTAAGATAGCGATTAACTCTGAACCATCACGCTCTGGAAGCAGTCCTTTTAATTGATTCATATAAATTTCCCGCTCACGAACTTGTGCTTCAAATGTTGTTTGAATCGCTTTTTTCTTTTCTCTTAATTTTTCAGCAATTTGTTTATAGGAATGGGTTTTAAAAATACGGCGCAAAATCTCTTCTTTATTTTCTGTTTCTGATGTGAGAAGTTTTCGAAATTCCCCCTGCGGCAGCATCACAATTTGACTGAACTGATCTTTTGTTAATCCAAGGATCGCTTCGATTTTTTGATTGACATCGGTTACTTTAAAGCGCTCCACACAAGGGGACTCTTCTCCATCTTTGTACTCATAGAGCTCATAACGCTCGCCTGTTGCTGTTTTATTGCCTTCTTTTACGTGTGGAATTTGGCGAAGCACACGGTACTTTCGGCTGTGGATTTGAAACTCAAGTTCAACAGCTGTATGAACATCATCATCAGCGAAATGACTGCGCAGCATTTTCGCTTCGTGCCGCTCCTCTCCACTTGCCTCACCGAAAAGAGCAAAACAAATCGCATCAAAAATCGTTGTTTTCCCTGCTCCTGTACTGCCAGAAATCACAAATAAACGGTGATGTTCAAGCTGATTAAAATCAACAACTTCAGTATGTTTATACGGACCAAACGCCGTCATTGTTAGTTTAATCGGCTTCATACGTGCTCCCCTTCTGCACTGAGAATATCATTGAGCACATCTTGAAAGAGCTTTTCTGTATCAGAGGAGACAGCTGTTCCTTTTACTTCATTGTAAAAGGATTGAAACAAGGACACATCATCAAGCTTTGTCCGCTCAACACACTCTCCGTCCTTCTCAATAATAGCTGATAGATTAAATTTTTGCTCAACATGCATGGCGTTTGGATAAACAGCCCGTATTTTTTCCATTGGATAAAGAACAGGCACTTCATCCAGTAATTTTACAAACACATAATCATCATTTTTTTCCTGCTGTTCAATTTCTTCAATATATCCTTCGATCGAGCGCATATCACGTCTTGGTGTAAACAGCCGCTTTTCCACTTCAACATTGCCGTCTTTATCAAGATCGACAATATAAAAGCCTTTTTTATGGTGCTGTTCGGAAATCGAATATTTAAGCGGTGAACCTGCATAACGGACTGTTTCACTGCCAACTTTATGCGCTTGATGAAGATGACCAAACGCGGTGTAGTGAAACGATGAGAAATAATCAGCATTAACGTGTTCAGCGCCTCCAATGGATAATGGTCGTTCTGATTCACTCGTATTTTCCTTCTTTTCCCCTTTAGGTGTAATAAAGTGATGACCAATAAATACATGGCGCGCATTTGAATTCATTTTTCCTTTTATTTGTTCCACAACAGCTTGCATCGCATCATCATGTGAGCGGATGGCTTCATCCTCAAGGATATAACGAACAACCCCAGGTTCAGCATATGGAACTAAATGAAAATGCACCTCGCCATGCTTGTCCTCTAACACAACCGACTCAAATTCCTTTGACAGCTGCCCAACGATATGTAAGCCGTTTGCTTTCATTAACTTACTGCCAAAGTTTAAACGTCCTGGACTGTCATGATTTCCGGCAACCGCAAGAACGGGTGTCTTTAAGTCAAGGACAATTGTTTTTAATACTTCATCTAATAAATCAACCGCTTCTGTTGGTGGAACGGCTCTATCATATAAATCCCCTGCAATTATAACAGCATCAGGATTTTCTTCTTTTATTGCTTCAATAAATTGATTAAGCACAAAGCGCTGGTCTTCTGTCATATAAAAGCGCTGCACAAGTTTACCTAAGTGCCAATCTGCGGTATGAAAAAGTTTCATTATTTGCACCTGCCTTTTCTTTAAACATAAAATAGAACAAAAATTCGTATATCGTTATTATACTATGATGAACTGTTAAATTTGTATATTGACAACAAAAGAAAGTTTAAATCATTGTCGTTAATGCAAGATATGCAAAATATAAGGACTGCATTAAAAACAGCAGCCCCCAACATGCGGCTGGAATATGGGTGGAGGCTGCAAGTGCTGCTGCATCTCCGGCATCATTCTTTCTCTTAATACTTAAATAAAAAATGGTAAAAGAAGAATAAACAGACTCGATCATCTGAACAGAAATAATAAATAACACAGCATACCGCGCATAAGGATGAGTAATATGTTGATAAATAACATATAACATCCCTCCAAAAGCAACAAGCCAATAGATGCCGTATAAATTTCTCACCCAAAAAAGAAGTGACATCGCTGTAATACCTATTAAAATATAAACGATCCATTGATAATTTCCTAAGCTATATAAGTAAAAGAAAAAGAAAGCTGTGATAGAAGCAAGCGGATAGCCTGCTGCTGCCGTTAACACTTTGCCAAACCATGATCGATAAGAAGTAAATGCTAATCCTTCTGTATTAGAAAAAAGCATAACTCTATTAATTTTTCCATCTGTTAACATACTCATTAATCCATGCCCAACTACTTCATGTACTAATGTATTAACTACTTTGAGATATTTCCCTATAAAAGGTACTCTTAACACTATCAAAGCAAGGATCAAAGTTAATAAGGTTTCTTTAATAATAAACCCTCTCTTCTATCATTTTTGGAAAGAGTACCCCTTCCTCAAGGAATGTGAAGGGCGATAGCCCAATCAGTAGGGAGGGGGTGAATTTCCATCATTTATTACGAACACAAGTACGTAATAAATGATATAATAATAGTTGTACATCCTTGTACATGCTCATTGAAAACTGAACATATAAGGTTGTAGCAGGAAAAGACGCTCTGCTGCGTAAAATGTTCAAGCCTAGAGAAGCCGAAGATGCGTGATACATGACGAGCACAACGTGTGAAAATGGTGCAGTAGGCTTATTAAAAGAAGTCCCAAAGGCAAGACCGATGGGATAGAGGAGTTGGGCGTATTTAGACCGCCAATGTGTCAACTCCACTAACGTTAAGTGTTCAGAAATGTTCGATACGTTAGAAACCCCCACTTCAAATTTTCGCTAGAAAATTAAGTGGCGGGAGTATTCATATTCTATATCACACAAAGCCTTACCATCATTTTACACCCTTTTTTTACAATAAAAAGGTAAAGGGTTGTTTTTTGTCATTGATTATGATGGTAAAATATAAATATTATATCACCACAAGACAGATTGGAATGAGACTCATGGCAGTAGAAGCTTATAAAGCATATCCTGGTTCTTTGTATGGAGCTCCATTAGAAAATTATATTGAAAATACAGTGATTATTAAAGAGCAGTCAGAGGTAAAAAAATTTATTCAATATTTCTTGTGGAAATTGGAAGCAAAATGCGAATATATAACAGACGAAGCTCGAAAAACTTTACATGTACTATTAAATGATGAGCGTTTATTAAAGAAAATCCAAATTGTTTCGCTAACTTCTTGGAGAAACCATGTCATTAGTATTTTTCCTAATAACGTTTCATGGGATTTAAAAGATAAAACTATTTTTGAAGCTTTAGATGTTTATCGTTCCCATTGTAATGTTGTTTTTTGTATTTAAACGAAAGTTCTATAAACCCTTTTCAACATGCTTCGATCGGACATTGTAAAGGAAGTGAACATTTACATTACTTCCAACAACTTCAGGAAAACTGGAAGCAAGAATATGACATACTAAAAAGAATAAAATTGATGCTATGTTAGATGAATACAACAAACTGCAGCAAGAATATTTGAAGTCAGGGAGTCAGAATTGTTTAATACGCGCAGAGGATAAATTAAAGAAAATGCAATGCTTATAAAGCGGCTAACTTTACGTCACCCGCTTTATTTCTTACTCTGATACGCTTTCCCAATTAATATTTTGTCCGTAAACATATAAAGGTTCTATATTTTTTAAATTTTTTGCATTATTTGTTAACTCATCAATTTCTAAATAATCTGTAGAAATATCCTCTAAAGGAATATCTTTTCCATACGTAAACATGTTTCACCGCCTCCTTTCTTCTAATTTTGCTGAAAAATCGTCGAAAATATTCTTCTTTAATTGTTATATTATAACGGTCAAATTTACCAAGCAATGAATTAACTTTATAGGTAACAATATAAAAGACTTTTGTCATAACACGAAAAGAAAGAGAGGGAAAAACATGCAAAAGCTTTTATATATTACAGCAAACCCAAAACCCGTTGACCAATCATTTGGCTTATCAGTTGGGGAAGCGTTTATAAAGGAATATGAACAGCATAATAAAAATGATCAAATTATAAGACTTGACCTTTACAATACTAATATTCCTTATATCGACACAGATGTGTTTAGCGGTTGGGGGAAATTACAAACAGGAAGTGCTTTTGAAGAACTTTCAAATGAGGAAAAAAATAAAGTAAGCGCGATAAATACATTAACAGATCAATTTATTTCAGCTGATAAATATGTTTTCGTCACACCATTATGGAATTTTAGCTTTCCCCCAAAAATGAAAGCATATATTGATACGATTTGTATTGCGGGAAAAACGTTTAAATATACATCTGAAGGCCCTGTTGGTTTATTAGAAAATAAAAAAGCGGTTCATATTCAAGCACGAGGCGGTATTTATTCAGAAGGACCGGCAAAGGAATTAGAATTTGGGGATCGTTATTTACGAACGGTTTTAAACTTTATAGGAATTACTAATATTCAATCGATATTTGTTGAAGGAATGGCCCAAATGGCAAATGAAGCTGAAAATATAAAAGAAAAAGCGATTGAACAAGCAAAAATAGCAGCAAAAGATTTTGCCAAAGAAGCTGTACAAGTTTAAAGGTTATTTTTATAAAATGAAAAACGACCGCTATAAATAGGCCGTCGTTTTTCATTTTAAGACAAATCATTGCTGCATGCTTTATTTTGCTGTAGAAAACATGTATGTTGTTTTAGTAAAGTACTCTTCATCCTTTTCTAAAACACAAGAAGGAAAATGAGAATGGTGAATGGAATCAGGGAGACCTTGTGTTTCAAGGCATAATCCTGAATAGTTTCTTGATTTTGTACCTCGAATATCAAATTGACCTTCAAGTTTATTTCCTGTATAAAGAACAACACTCGGTTCATCTGTTTTCACGATCATCTTACGACCGCTTTCTTCGTCAAACAAAACAATTTCTTTATGATTATTTTCATTTAATAAAAACGGGTGATCATATCCTTTTCCAGCTAAAAGATTTTGCGGATGGCCTGATTCTACTCCTTCTCGAATTTTTTTACCTTCACGAAGATCAAATGCCGTTTCGTTTACATCGATAAACTCCCCAGTTGGAATAAGCTCCATGTTTAACTCAGCAAATTGATTGCTGTTGATCGTTAACTCATGTTCCAAAACATCCCGCTTTAAATTTCCGCTTAAATTAAAATACGTGTGATTTGTAAGGTTTACTAATGTTTTTTGATCAGAAACACCATGATAAGAAATAACAAACTCATTTTGATTATTTAACGTATATGTGACGGTTACTTTTAAATTACCAGGATAACCTTCTTCTCCATCAGCACTTGTATATGAAAATTCCACCCCGACTTCATTTTCAGCTTCGATCACTTCGGCGTCCCAAAGCTTACGATCAAACCCTTCAATACCACCATGGAGATGATTATTATTTTCATTTTGAGGAAGTATGTACGTTTGACCGTCTAATTCAAATTCACCGTTTTTAATACGACCGGCAGTACGGCCGACAACTGCTCCAAAATACGGTGAGAATTTTTGATATTCTTCTAAACTATCAAAACCTAATACAATGTTTTCTAACACCCCATTTTGATCTGGAGTTAGAATCTTAGTAATAATACATCCATAATTTATACACGTTACTTCCATGGCATCATTCTTTAATGTATATGAATGAACAGTTTGTCCATCAAGCACTGCAAACTTTTTTTGTAATACATTCATTTTCCCCACCCCTTATAAAGGATAAGATATACATAAATCTCCAACAACCATCAATAATTAATTAATTTAATTTTCTTTATAATGGTAGCGCTTTCTATTAATAGAGTCAATAGACAAAATGAAGATCCTCTTTAAGTATAAAAGAACCGTTATGTATAAAAGATAATCTTCAATACGAACTTAAAGAGGATTTACTAGTTTATATGATGAAGCGCCTGCGGCTAAATAAGAATTGTTGAAACCGCATGTTTATAAATGAGCTGCTGTTTTCCAAATGAATTTAAAATAAGACAAAAACGATCATGTCCTTCAATTTTCCCTTTTAACTGCACACCCGTTTTTAGGATAACTGTCGCGACCGCTTTTGCGCTTAATGCTTTATCAAGTACTTTATCTTGATGTTCATTGTTTATTGGTTTCATTATAACTAATCCTTTCTATAGAAAAATTTAACAACATTGTTAATATCCATTATACTATGAAATAAACGTTAGGAAACAGAAAATCCAAGAGCTGGAATCACTCATCTTTTTTATATAATGAACCTTACTATAACTTTGATCTTCTTATCATTTGATTGATCACTTCCGAAAATACAAGCCCCATGGCAATCGCTCCGGAGATCATAAAGGCTTTAGCGGCAAGCTGCAGGGCTGCATTGTAATCATTTTCGACAAAGTTACGCATTGCATCATAAGCAAGACCACCGGGAACTAATGGAATAATGCCGGCCACACTAAAAATAATGATTGGTGTTTTATAAACTTTCGCAAAAACCTGGCTGATAACAGCAATGAAAAAAGATGCTGCAAAAGTCGCCAGCACTGTATCAACCTCGCTTTCTACTAACACGATGTATAATACCCAGCCCACCATTCCAACCAGTCCGCATTTAAGAAGTGATTTTCTCGGTGCATTAAAGATAACACCAAATGCCCCAGAAGCGATAAAACTAGTCGCTAATTGTTCAATCATCATATCCTTCGCTCCCCTACAAAAATGACAGCACAATTGCAATACCTGCTCCAATTGCAAAGGCCGTTAAAAATGCTTCTGCTCCTTTAGATAATCCTGAGACGAGATGTCCCGCCATTAAATCTCGAACTGCATTTGTAATAAGAAGCCCTGGAACGAGCGGCATAACAGATCCAATGATAATTTTATCAAGCTCCTGCCCAAGTCCCACCATCACAAATAAAAACGAAAAAAGTCCGATAATTAAGGAAGCTAAAAACTCAGCAAAAAATTTGATTTCTACAAGGCGATGAAAGTAAAGAAGAGAAGTAAACCCAACTCCTCCCGTAATAAGCGCTGGAAGAAAATCATTCCAGCCCCCTTCAAACATAATTAAAAAACAGCCGCTTGCAAGTGATGCAGCTGAAACTTGAACAAACATTGAATAAGTCAGCTTTCCCAATTGAATTTTTTTCAGCTGACGATATGCTTCACTTACAGATACCTTCCCCGTACTAATCTTTCGAGAAATACTGTTTACTAACGTTACTTTATATAAATCTGTCGTACGATTAACGATGCGTATTAACTTTGTAGGTTCTGTACCGTCAATGGAAAAGAAAATTCCTGTTGGTGTTACATAGCTGTGTGCTCCTTTTATTCCATATGAAGCGGCAATGCGCCCCATTGTATCTTCTACTCGATATGTTTCCGCACCACTCTCAAGCATAATTTTCCCCGCAAGCAGGCATACTTCAATAATTTCATACGTTTCGCTCGGTTTATTGTCCATTCCTTCTCTCCTTAAAAAGCATATAAGTTTTTTATAGTGTAAATGAAACTGTTCGCTTCAATCAAATGTTTTCACAAAAAAGATTTATTTCGGTATCTATCGCTATCTATAATTGTATTTATCATTCGTTTTCATTCTTCTTTTTTTTGTACTTCCCCCTTCAATCTTTACAATTTTATACAAACTAGTAAAAAAATCTTTACATTTCATTCACAGACTATTAATATTGACCCTTTATGCTAGTAATTGAAAGACAAATCTAGTGTAAAGGATGATGAACATGAAAAAAGCAATTAGAAGTGCCCTTGCAGCAGTTACTTTATTTAGCAGTTCACTAGGATTAATTGAGGGAACTTCAGCATTTGAAAAAAAACCTTTGAATGAAGAGAAAATCTTAAATGTCACTCATCGCGGTGCTTCAGGATATGCACCAGAACACACGCTTACTTCTTATAAACTTGGAGAAGAAATGAAAGGCGATTATGTTGAAGTAGATTTACAAATGACAAAAGATGGCGAGCTAATTGCCATGCATGATGAAACATTAGATCGTACTACAAACGGCGAAGGATTAGTAAAAGAGCATACATTAGAAGAAATTAAAATGCTCGATGCCGGCTCTTGGTTTAATGAAAAGTATCCTGAGTATGAAAGCGAAAATTACATACATTTAAAAGTACCGACACTTCAAGAAGTAATAAATTAATACGGCCGCAGTGCAAACTATTACATTGAAACAAAATCACCTGAGGTATATCCAGGCATGGAAGAAAAGTTATTAGAAATTCTAGAAGAAAACAAGTTAATTGGTCCTAATCTACCATCAAGTAAAGTCATTATTCAATCATTTAGTGAAGAAAGCTTACAGAAAGTATATCATTTGAATAAAAACATTCCGCTTGTACAACTGCTTTTGTATACAGCTCCTGCAGAAATTACAGATGAGGAACTGGAGCTGTATAAAGAGTATGCAGTTGGGCTTGATATGAATTATTCAAGAATTGATGAAGCATATGTTCAAAAAGTACGCGAACACAACCTCTTCATCCACCCTTATACAGTAAATGAAAAAGAAGACATGCGAAAACTACTAGACTGGGGCGTTACAGGAATATTTACAAATTTTCCTGATCGCTTAAATGATGTATTGAAAGAAAAATAAGAACCCCCCCTCCTTCCCATTTTTTATAGGAAAGAGGGGATTTTAACTTTAACGTTATTTTTCTTAACTGTTGAAACCAATAAGCTGTTTTTCACATGCTTCAACGAAATGTTTAAACAAATTAAAATTATATTCATCTTCTGCTGCCATCTCTTCAGGGTGCCACTGCACACCAAACATAACAGGCTCATCCTCTATCCCTTCAAGCCCTTCAATCACACCGTCCGGAGCATGAGCAACTGCTTTTAATGAAGAAGCGACCTCGCCAATTGCTTGGTGGTGCATACTGTTTACGCGAATATTCGTACTTCCAATAATGCCAGCTAAGCGGCTGTTTTCCTTAATTGTCATGCTATGAGTCGGATCTGATCGTGCTGCTTTTTGATAATGCTTAATAGCGTTCTCATCATTTTTTTCAATATCTTGGATCACCGTTCCTCCTAAATCTGCATTTAACATTGCAAGTCCTCTGCATATTGCAAAAATCGGCTTTTTCTGCTCCTGCGCATATTTCACTAACCACTTTTCTGTTTTATCGCGGTCTTCATTTACTTTTCCTAATTCAGGATCTGGATCTTTATTATAGGAATGTGGATCAACATCAATTCCTCCGCTTAATATAATGCCATCACACTTTGACACCCAAACCTCTGCCATTTCCTCTGTTCCAATTGGAAGTACTAATGGAATACCTCCGGCATCTTCAACAGATTGAACATATTTTTGATGAAGATACACGCTTGGAATCCCTTTATAATCAGCAACAGATCCAGAAATTCCAATTACCGGTTTTGATTGTTTTGTCATTGTATCCATCTCCTTCATAAAAGAATTTGCTTTTCTTATTTCCCTTTGTTAGAACTCTTCAACCTATGCTTTTGTACTATCTTTTCTTTATTTAATTCGTAATTTTTTTAAAAGCTTACTACTATATACGCCTCAAGTCTTAGATAAAAATATTTCTCGGGATCATTATGACGAATTCATTTTCTCGATAAAATAAAGTCAAGATATGAGAAAGGAGGAAAAAGAAATGAAAAAATTTTTGTTATTTATCGGTGGACTCATTGCACTCGCTGTATTATTAGCAAATCTCGGTCCAATGATTTTACTTGGAGTGAGTGTATGGTTGTTGTATGTAATCTTTAAAAGATTCTTAAAAACAGAATCTACCGCGAAAAAGATTGCATGGGTCGTTCTAGGCTTACTTGTACTTAGCATCACCCTTTCCCACATCTACGGGATAATCGGGGCTGCAGCAGGATATGGATTGTACTTAGTGTATAAAGAATGGAAAAAAGAAAAATACAACAAAGAAGAAACAGAAGGAAAAGATGATCCTTTTACAAACTTTGAGAAACAATGGGCTGAATTAAACCGATAATACAAACTAAAGGAGAGAATTTTAATGGCTAATTTATTTAAACGAATGAAAGAGTCAATCTCACAAGATTTACATGAACTGCTTGATGAAAAGGAACAGCGCAATCCAATCGCAAAGTTAAATCACTATCTGCGTGAAAGTGAGGCGGAAACAGAAAAAGTACGTCGATTGGTCGCACGTCAATATCGGTTAAAAGAAGAATTTATTCGTGAATATGAACAAGCAAATCAAATGGCCTCAAAGCGGAAACAGCAAGCAGAAATTGCCCAAAAAGCTGGCGAAGAAATGATGATGCAGTTCGCCGTCAAAGAAGCAGACAAATATGAGGAACGCAGTACTCAATTAAAAAACACTTTAAATGAAGCAGTACAGCAGTTAGAAACACTTGAAGAAAAATACGAAGAAATGAAACACCGTTTAAAAGATATGCAGTTAAGAAGAATGGAGTTAATGGGTCGTGAAAATGCAGCACGTGCTCACTATCACATCAATCAAGCTGCCGCAGATCAAGCAAATGATTCCTATTCCCGTTTTTCTGAAATTGATCAATACATTAAAAACATTGAACATAAAGTAAACAGCAGCTACTATCACAACACTTTTGATAGTAAAATTGCTGAGCTAGAAAAGAGATTGAAATCAGAAGAAAAAGTGAATGCGAACTAACACGAATATGGTATAGTTAAGATAATTTAAAAGGTTGACTCCTCTTTTAACTCTTTTGATGTGAGTCAGCCTTTCTACTTTTTTATAAAGGAGGATCCCCTTTTATGTTTCAACAATTAGCAACTAACACCTTAAATTGGATTATACTTATCGGGCTCTTCCTCCTTATTATTGAAGTGGCCTTTTTTCATGGCGGCCTCGTTTTTTCTGTTTTATTTTCTTCCCTGCTTCTTTATTTTGGTCGAAAGAAGGCCCATCATATTGTTGGTAAAGTATTGTTCGGAGTTGGCGCAGTTACTCTCACCTTTACAATTTTAAATATGATTGCCTTTCGTTTTTTTATAATAGCTGGAATTGTACTTTTCTTTATTAATTATTCTCGCTCAAAGAAAGAACCAGAGGAAGTCTCTCCACAGTTTTTTTCTTTAGAAAAGGAAAATGAAGATGATTCATTAATAAAAATTGAACCATTATTTCAGCAGCGTGTTTTTGGTGATCAAAAAACGAATGATACTGCTTATGGATGGCGTGATATAAATATTCACGGCGGCTTTGGAGATCGCCTCATCGACCTAAGTAATACCGTCCTCCCCGATCAAGCAGTTATTTCAATCAGACATTTTGTTGGAAATATTAAAATTTATGTGCCATATGAAGTAGAAATTAGTATTCTGCACAGCTCGGTTCTCGGTCGCGCGAATATATTAGGTGAACATCATCTAAAACTTGTGAATCAATCAATCAGCTATCAAACAGAAAACTATTTAATCGAACAACCACGCGTGAAAATCATCACCTCGATTTTTTCAGGAGATATTGAGGTGACACGCATATGAATCTCATCATACGGCAAATATTTATTGGTCTATTTGTCGCTTTTATGACAGCTTTTCTTTTACTTATCATAACCTTTCTTACATTTCCATTAGAGGATGTTTCATCGCTTTTGGAAGTAGAATTGTTTGAAATTCCATATGTAATAATTGTTTTAATGGTTACGTGTGGAATTGGATTAATAATTGGAATTGCTTATGGTGGATTTTTAAGACAAACCTTTTATTCCATTGAGAGTGAGCTGAATGCGCTTCTAAAAGGTCAGAAGATTTCATCGAAGGAAGCAAATAACATAAAAGAATTTGCTGCCATCCACTCTCACATCCTTGAGATAAAGGCAAAGATTGATCAGTTAACAGAATACTCACAGCGTTTAGCGACAGAGAAAGCGACTACAAGAGAAAAAAGCTTACAGGAAGTTGTGGTTCAAGAGCGAAATCGCCTCGCCCGTGAGCTTCATGATTCTGTTAGTCAACAGCTGTTTGCTGCTTCCATGATGATTTCAGCAATTAATGAATCAAATCCCCCTCAAGAAACCGTCACCAAGAAACAACTTTCAATGGTGGAAACAATGATCCATCAATCACAGTCCGAAATGCGGGCTTTATTGCTTCATTTACGACCTGTTGCCTTAAAAGGAAAGTCTCTTCAAGAAGGGATAGAAAGCTTGCTGTCAGAATTAACGCAAAAAGTACCGATGAAAATTGAAACAAAAATTGAAACGCTCCAACTTGAGAAAGGAATTGAAGATCATTTGTTTCGAATTTTACAAGAAGCTCTTTCAAATACATTACGTCATGCTCATGCAAGCTTATTAAATGTAATACTGATTGAACGCGATGAGACGGTTATTATGCGTGTTGTTGATAATGGAGTTGGCTTTGATTCAGATGAAAGAAAAACAAGCTCTTACGGATTGCAAACGATGCATGAACGAGCACTTGAAGTTGGCGGCACATTAAAAATTATTAGTTTAAAAAATCAAGGAACTCAATTAGAAGTCAAAATTCCCCACCGAAAAAAAGGAGGCTTACATCATTGATACGTGTATTATTTGCAGATGATCATGAAATGGTGCGAATTGGTGTGTCCACCTATTTGTCTTCTCAAAGTGATATTGATGTGATTGCCGAAGCTGATGACGGAGATGATGCTGTTAAACTAGCGCTTGAACTAAAACCAGACATTATTCTCATGGATCTCGTTATGAAGAAAATGGACGGCATTGAAGCAACAAAAGAAATTATTAACACGTGGCCTAAAGCCAAAATTATTATTGTAACGAGCTTTCTTGATGATGAAAAAGTGTATCCAGCTCTTCAAGCCGGTGCAGTAAGTTATATGTTAAAAACATCAAAAGCAAGCGATATTGCAGAAGCGATTCGAAAAACTTATAATGGCCATTCTACCCTTGAGCCAGAAGTAACTGAAAAAATCATGCTCAAAATGCGTGAAAAGCCGGACAAGAAACTTCATGAACAATTAACCAATCGGGAAAAAGAAATTTTAATGCTCATGACAGAAGGAAAAACAAATCAAGACATTGCTGATCAGCTCTTTATTACGCTTAAAACCGTTAAAGTGCATGTTAGCAGCATACTAGGAAAGCTCGAAGTTCAAGATCGAACACAAGCTGTTATTTATGCATTTAAACATGATTTAGTCCACTAAAGTTAGCAGCCATCAAACTGCTAACTTTTCTTACAATACTCATTTTCAGTACTCTTGAAGCAGCCTTTATTATTTCTTAAATATAAAAACTTTTATTTACAAAATAACAAACTAATGCACTTATGATAATAATAACGACTATAAATACGATCTCTAATAATTGTTCTTGTGTTTTGCTTGTAAGCCATTTTAATTTCATTTCCATACCTCTTTTATCTATCAAAAAAGGAATAACACTTTCACTTTATTGCTTGTTTAGAAAGTGTTATTTTGCACAACAAGGAGCATTTACCTCATAACAGCTTTGTTTTTGCATTTTACAAAGCTTTTTAATTCTTGTCGCTTCATTTACGACTTCCTCAATGCTGTTGAACGAACAGTTTTGATTGCTCACAACAGCAATTGAAAGTGATAAGAACGGGATTCTTTCTATTTGTCCAGAGCGGTTTTCTGCAATAATATACTGCTGTTTAAGATGTTCTTTATTATAAAACCTTTTTACTGCCTCATCGAAATCTTTAATAACAGCACTGCAAAGCGTTTCGTATTCACAATCATTTAAAATCGCAATAAAGTCATCCCCACCGATATGACCGACAAAGCAGCCAAGATGCGCAATATTCTCCTTCAATATTCTAGCTGTTTCTTGAATAATTGCATCGCCTTTTTTAAATCCGTACGTGTCATTATAAGCTTTGAATTGATCTAAATCGATATATAATACACTGAATTGTTTTTGTTGAATGGTTTGATTTAGCTTTTCATCAATAACATGATTTCCCGGCAAACCAGTGAGAGGATTCATAAAGCTAGCCATTTCAGCCTGTACTTCCGCAAATTTCATTAATAAATTGCGGATGCTCACTACACCATAATACGCTTCATTTTTTGTCACAATCACATAGTCATAAATTTCTTCTTCATTTCGGTTCATTGCAAGTTGACTCACTGTTGTAATCGTTTCATAGTAATCGACAATAAGCGGATCTACATTCATTAATAAATCAATTTCTCTTTCCATGTAAAGATTATATCCATACAGGGTACCGAGCTTTTGATAAAATTGTGTTCTCGTTATAAGAGCAATGGGCACATTATAATTAACAACAACAATTCCCTGCAGCTTAGGATTTCCGCTAAATATTTGATCAACTTCCTAGTTTTTAGCATGGAGGACGATTTAACGTTTCATACCCGATTATATGATGGCTGTCTAAATCGATGATGGGCTGAAAATAAGTAGTTAACGATTGCTTTTAAATTATTTTTTGTAATTCCATATATTTTCTATAGTCATTTAGCTGCTGTTTTCGTTTATTTTTTAAATATTTAAAATAGTTATAGTGATTATAAAGACCTAATGTAGAAAATAATGACTTACTCATATGCTCTCCTTTTATGTGGGTTACTCATACTTTTGTACTAAATATTATTCTTATTATACTTATTAATTGTTAAGGAGATATTAAGTAATTATAAAGTTTGTTAAAGAAAATTTGTTAAAACATTTCCAAACTAAATTTTATAGAAATGGTTATATTAGAAACAAATCCTTAAAGAAAGGGGATACAATATGATCACTGAAGATTATGAAGCACTTGTTCGAAATAATAATCGAGATACTTATTTAGGGTCAAGAAAGCAAAGAATAAACGGCAATAACATTACAACCGAACAACAGCAAAAAGCAGAACGACATAATAATGAAACTGTAGATACAGAAAAGTAAAAAGCATTCATCCATACGAAAAAAATCCCGCAAAGTAAAAATTCACACACTGCGGGATTCCTTTTATTTAAGGTTAAAATAAGCTTAGTCATTAATATATCGTTCAACTATATCTCTAAAACCTTTTACACCATGCTGCTTTTTTCGTATTAACAAGCCACGAAAAAGAAATTTGATTTAACTGTTTAAACTCTTCGTATAAATGACCTTTCGTACTGCTGCTGTGATTTAATGTTTTTGATGCAAGGGCTTTGCTGTGCCTAATCTATCATAATATCATGTTCACGAGAAATCTCCGCAATTTTAACAAGCGCTTTGTACAAATCTTTCAGTTCTTCAAGATGTTTTTTATGTACATCAATCGAATAATGTGTATCATTCATTTTAAACTTTATCTCAATGTCTAAATCGACTGTTCCTGCAGTTTATAAGTAAGCTTCCATTTCTTTCTATTGTATCATAGTCTTTTAAACTAGAAAAACAGATCGTATATTCGTACTTGGGAAAAATTGTTCCTTTCCTAACTACCCTCTTATTCTTTATAATTGCATGTTAGATAGAGGGGAGGATATGAATGGCTGATATTAAACAATATGTATTTTTTGATTTTGAAATGCTTTGTTCGGATCGAGGCATGGCTTACGCCGATATGGAAGCGATTCGTTTAGGTGCTGTAAAATATAATATTGAAACAGAAGAAATGGAATCCTTTGATCGTTTTATTCGTCCTAAAAATACGGCACCTTTAAGTGAATTTTGTATCAATTTAACGGGTATTCAAGACTGTGATTTAGCAGGTGCGAAAAGTTTCCAAGACGTTTTTGAGGAGTTCTTAAAATGGATTGGCGGCATAAAACGAACGCAATATTTTTCCTGGTCACCAAATGACTTATCACGTTTACAGCTGGATGCCTTAATCCATAATATTCCTCCTACGACGATTAAAAAAATTGAAAAACGTTATATTGACTTTCAAGCGATCTTTTCTAAAAGAGTGTCTAAAAATAATATGTCTGTGGAAAATGCACTCTCTCTATACGATCTACAGTTTGAAGGCGAAGCCCATCATCCAATGTATGATGCTTATAATACGTTGAGAGTTTATCTTGCTTTTTGTAATAACCCAATAAAATCTGATCTTATTATGTTAGAGAAGTTTATTTTTGCGGATAAAAAAATTGATCATATCGGACAAATGAACAGACACCTAAAGAAACAGTTTCGAAAAGATTTATCAGAACTGATAACCGCTTCGAATATTATTATTAAAATGAAAGATGCAAAAAAACTAGTAAAACGAACATATCGAATGGTTGAAAAATATGAAAACATTTTAATCAATCGTTCTGGTTTATTTGATAAGGAAATTCAACATTATGTTCGTTTATTAAGCGAATTTTACCAAGATTTAGTACAAAGTTACGAAGAACATCTCTCCTATACGTCAACAATCATGATTTTGCATGAACATATGGTACAACCACTGCGTCGGTTGTCCAGTTAACAAAATTTTAATGAAATCTCTATTAATGCATGGTTCGATGATTGCATTCTGCTGCTGTTTTTTTAGGATGACCATTATCGTCCGTACACCAAGATTGAGATTGAAATGCTAAAAAAATAGCTGTGTAGGAGCTGCTTTCAGGATAATAAATAAATATGGCACCATCTTGGTAAACCCCATTATCAGCGCGATATTTTCGTATGTTTCCCTGATTCATATGAATGTTATGAATGCCTTTTGCTTCCTTAAAATGAAAGACCCGATCTTTTTCACTGCTGCTAAATTTTGAACCAAACACATATAAAAAGGCTTTCTTTTTAACAGCATCTTTTATATGAAAATCTAGAAATTCTAACAGATCATTGTCTGCACCGGCTGCATGATGCGGTAAGATTGACATATGAGAAGCTTTAAATAAAGAATGACGAATATAGTCGATTCCTTGATTTCTTTCTAGGGGAAAATACCCGCTCTCTTTTGGAAAAGAGTGTATAACTGGGTGGAAAAAATTTTTTACGTCTAAATACAATAAGGCAGACGGATGGTCAATGGATTGAACGTTAATGGAAACACGATAATTTAATTCATTGTCCGCAATACAAAGAACTTCAAAATGAGGACTCTCCTCTTTTCTATTAAAATAAGTGCGAACAGGTCTGCACTTTAATACACCATAATGATCGACAGGCATAGTTTCTCATCCCCCCCCCTCTTATTAAATTTCAATCTTATCAACAAAATAAGGCTAAACAAATAATTGTATTATAGGTATTCCCTTTTTTCTAACATTTAAAAATCTAAAAGGAGCATATAAATATTCCTAAACCCTCTGTCCTCTTCCTTATCCACATATTAACCAGGCTTCATAGTATTTAAATCTAGTTCGCTCTTTCAACCATTTTATAGTAGAATGATAAAATAGAATTTAATAGAGAAGGGAATTAATAAGATGTCTTATAAAATGATTGTACTTGATATGGACGACACCTTACTGCGCGATGATCACACAATTTCTGAACGTACAAAAAAAGCATTAATGGACGCACAACAATTGGGTGTTAAAGTAGTACTCGCCTCCGGACGTCCTACATATGCGATGCGCGCTGTGGCGAAAGAACTGCAATTAGAGAAGTATGGAAGCTTTATCCTTTCTTTTAACGGAGCGAAAATTACGAATTGTAAAACAGATGAAGATATTTTTTCAAGCACCTTATCACCAGAAACCGCTCATCGTTTGTATGATCTTAGCTGTCGTGAAGATGTTTGGATTCACAGCTATGTTGGCGATGTCATTGTAACAGAAGCGAATAATCACTATACAAATATTGAAGCAGATATTACAGGATTACCCATAGTAGAAGTAAGCAGTTTTGTTGTAGCTGTGACAGAGCCTGTTGTAAAAGTGTTAATGGTTGAGGCTCCTGAAAAGCTTATAGAAGTTGAAAAGAAACTGCAAAAAGAATTAGCAGGCGAACTAAGTGTGATGCGTTCTAAGCCATACTTCTTAGAGTTTACAGAAGCAGGGGTAACAAAAGGGACAAGCCTTAATCATTTAATTCAACAACTTGGAATTAAGCGTGAAGAAGTTATCGCGATGGGCGACAGCTACAATGACCTTGCAATGATTGAGTTTGCGGGTCTTGGCGTTGCGATGGGCAATGCACCTGATGATATTAAAGAAAAAGCTGATTATGTAACAGATACAAATATGAATGATGGTGTGGCAAAAGTTGTTGAAGAACTTGTTTTAAAAACAGCTTCATTAATGTAAAACATTACACCGCTAACAAGAGCCCTATTCAAGAATAGGGCTCTTTATTATTGGATGGAATTGAGGGCCTGAGCAAGAGAAAATTTAATATCAATATCTTCAAAAGAAAGTCCTAAATTTGTTGCCGTTTGGGCTATTTCTGGTCTAATCCCCGATAAGGTCGGTTTCACACCCAACAATTTTAACGCATTAATTAAGTTAAAGATTTGCTGTGCCACCATTGTATCAATAATGGCAACTCCTGATAAGTCAATAAAAAGATGAACAATTCCTTTATGAGCACAAAGATTTAATGTATTTTCTAAAATAAATTTTGTTCTCCCTGTATCCATATGACCAACCAAAGGAAGTAAGGCCACATCTTCCTTTATCATAATAACGGGTGAACTTAATTCATTTATCGTTTCCTGCTGCGCATTTAATAATGTAGAAGTGTTTTTATGATATTCTTCAATAAAAACATTCATAGAAAGATTGACAGTCTTTACAACTAAATCATACCAGAAAAAGATTTTCTCTAACTCCACTGTTTCTTTATTTAACGAGATAAATTTTTTAATATAATTTAAAACAATCTCTTGGGTTTTCATAAATTCACGAATCACATAATGAAGGGGGGTAATTAAATGTTTAGGATCTTTCGCAAGCTCCTCTGACCATTGTTTGAATTCATGAAAAAAATAATGTTCCTCTTGAATAAAAATTTTAAATAAACGGACAAAATAATCTTGATTTTGCTCCTTTAACTCCTTAATAATCGCTGGGTCTTTCGTTGAATAAACTGAATTAGGATCATGATCTTCTACTGAACTGTACCAATCTTCGGTTAACTGCCATGAATTTTCTACAAGAAAGTTATATAACTCTTGACTTCTATGCATCGTAACTACTCCTTTACATTTGGACATTGCTTAAGAAAAAGTATTGCAGTGAATAATTGATTTTCCACTACCTTACTCTTTTAGTCTATCAAATGATGTCTTTATAAATATACCTTTTTGCCTCATTCATTTCCTGCATCCTTTATGTATATATCTTCCCCTTAAAAATTCGACATCGGAACATATCCATGTTGATTTTGAAAAATTAAGGTGAATCTATATAGTGATATACGACGCATTAATTTTATGTAACCCTCTGTCTTCTAGGTGAATATCATGGATGTGAAAGGAGATGAACAAACAATGACTGAAGAAAGAAATGGTTATTCCGGACATTATAGTCATAAAGCCCCTTTATATGATCAATGTAAAAATTACATGTTCCATCATGTAACAGCAACGACAAGCGATGGAAATACATTTGATGGAATTATTGAAGGTGTGGATCAAGATCGTGTATCAATGTTAGTTGGTGAGGATGTGATGGAGCAAGAAGGTGATAGTGGGTTTAATGAGCGGCAGTTTTACGGCGGCTATGGATTTCCCCGCCAAAGATTTCGACGTTTTAGACGTCAATTTTTCCCTCTTGCTGCATTAACTGCATTATCACTGTTCCCATACTATTATCCTTATCCATACTATCCATATCCTTACCCATACTATCCTTACTACTAATTTTATTACCTTATCCAAAGAATGATCCCCCTACCAAAATATAGGGGGATTTTTATATGAATTCGATATTTTATTAACCAATTATAATACAGCTGAACGCGAAAGATTATTTAAAATGGTTTCAATGTCAGTAAATACTTTATTAATTGGATTCGATCCATTAACCGTAAATAAACAACCCTTTCCATTATAATACTCAAGAAGAGATTGGTGCTGAATGGCGTTTACTTCAATTCGTTTTCTAACCGTTTCTTCATTATCATCACTGCGCTGAATTAATTGACCGCTGCAAGAGTTACAAACACCGATTTCTGCCGGCGGGTTAAAAATAACATGATAACTTGCGCCGCAACCTTTACAAATGCGGCGCCCTGTAATTCTCTGTACGACTTTTTCCTGCCCCACTTCAATATATATTACAGCATCAATCGTGCGGTTTAATTCCTTTAACATCTTATCCAGCTCTTCTGCCTGCACTTTAGTGCGTGGAAAGCCGTCTAATAAAAAGCCTTTCTTACAGTCTCGTTTATTAAAACGATCAAGAATTATCCCAATCATTACTTCATCAGGCACTAGATTACCAGATTCAATATGCCCTTTTGCTTCTAGACCAAGCCGTGTTTCTTCTTTTATTTTTACACGAAGCATATCTCCTGTTGAAATGTGCGGAAGGTTATATTTGGTTGAAAGATACTCTGCCTGTGTACCTTTTCCTGCTCCTGGTAGTCCCATAATTAATAGATTCATGTTTTACCTCTCCTTGTATTGTTTTATATTTACAAATAATAAGAATGAGGCGGACTCATTTGAGTCTACCTCATCAAAGTTGTTTAGTCTTCCATTGTTGATAGATCACCTGTTGGTAAATCGAGCTCCCATGCTTTTAAAACACGTCTCATAATTTTTCCGCTTCTCGTTTTTGGAAGACTGCCACGAAACTCAATTTCTCGTGGGGCTGCGTGTGCGGCAAGTCCTTTTTTTACAAAAACACGAATCTCTTCTTTTAACTCGTCCGACGGCTCATAACCATCTCGTAATGCGATAAAAGCTTTAATAATTTCCCCGCGGATTGGATCAGGTTTTCCGACCACACCTGCTTCAGCTACTGCCGGAAACTCGACTAATTTACTTTCAACTTCAAACGGTCCAACACGCTCACCTGCAGTCATAATCACATCATCGACACGGCCTTGGAACCAAAAGTAACCATCTTCATCCATATACGCAGAATCCCCTGATACATACCAATCATTTTTTAAAAAGTAAGATTCATACTTCTCTTCACGTTTCCAAATCGCTCTCATCATCGACGGCCAGCCCTTTTTAATCGCTAAATTGCCCATGCGATTTGACGGCAGTTCATTGCCTTCATCATCAACAATTGCCGCTCTTATCCCTGGAAGCGGTTTCCCCATTGAGCCTGGCTTAATTTCCATCGCAGGATAGTTACAAATAACCTGCGCTCCTGTTTCGGTCATCCACCATGTATCATGAATACGCAAATGAAAGACTTTCATCCCCCAACGCACCACTTCTGGATTTAACGGCTCCCCAACACTTAAAATATGCCTTAAAGAGTTTAAATTAAATTTTGTAACAAGTTCATCACCTGCACTCATTAACATCCGGAACGCTGTCGGGGCACTGTACCAAACGGTTACACCATATTTTTCGATTGTTCCATACCAATCTTCCGGACTAAAGCGGCCGCCGCGGATCACATTGGTAGCGCCAACCAGCCACGGTGCGAACACGCCGTAAGATGTTCCAGTTACCCAACCCGGATCAGCAGTACACCAATACACATCATCATCGTTTAAATCAAGCACCCATTTTCCAGTTTGATAATGCTGGATCATGGCATTATGGACATGATAAACACCTTTTGGTTTACCTGTTGAACCAGACGTATAATGAAGAATTAAACCATCTTCACGATCTACCCACTCAATTTGAAGCTCCTCACTCGCTGCTTCCATTTCTTTATGAAAATCAATATAAGGGCCTTCTTGCTTTACATCTTCTCCAACGAGAACAATATGCTTTAAATGTGGCAGTTCATTCACTGGTACTCGCTCTAACAGTTCAGGAGTTGTAACGAGAACTTTAGCTTCACTGTCTTCTAGACGGTCGCGAACGGCTGCTTCCATAAATGCTTCAAATAATGGACCAACGACAGCACCGAGCTTAATTGCACCAAGCATAACAAAATAAAGTTCAGGAGAGCGCGGCATAAAAATAAAGACGCGGTCACTTTTTTCCACACCTGCAGCTTCTTTAAGAAGGTTACCGGCTTTATTGGAGAGGGTCTTCATATCAGAAAACGTATATTTTTCATCTCGTACTTTATCTGAAAAATAAAGAGCCGCTTTAGTCGCTTTCTCTGATTCCGCATGGCGGTCAATGGCTTCATATGCTAAGTTCACAAGTCCTGTTTCACTCCAAGAGAAAGTTTTCTCCACTTCTGTCCAGTCAAATGAAGAATACGTGTTTTCATAGTTTTCTAGATTAAATTTTCCCTTTTTAACAGTAAGCATTTCCATTCTAAATCGTCCCCCTTAGATAGTAAATTTTCCTATGTTAAATTTAAAAATTGCCTAGTTTTATGCATCCTTGTTAATAATGTTTACATTCATGCAAAAGTGAATGTGATAATCTTTCATCAGCTGAATAGCCATATAACTTCCAACCTTCGAGCAGTTTTTCGGTCACCTCATGAATATTATCAAGTATTACTTCTTCTGTGTTACTAAACATAATATAATACATTGAAAACTCCCCCTTTTCGTATCATCACGAATTTCTCTATTTTTAAGCGGAAGGATATTTAACAAATAAATTAATCAGAAAGCGAAACAAAGCTTACATCTCTACTAATTGAGAGTCTGGACGCTCCTCAAGCGGGGTATAAGTTTGGTTTCTCGATCCTATATAATCGGCACGCGGACGAATAAGACGGTTATTTTCATACTGTTCTAAAAGGTGAGCAAGCCATCCTGATGTGCGGCTGATCGCAAAAATCGGTGTAAACAAGTCATGATTAATACCAAGACTGTGATACACAGATGCCGAGTAAAAGTCAACATTTGGAAGCAGTCCTTTTTCTTTTACAACCATTTCCTCGATTTTAACTGACATCTTATACCATTTATCTTCTCCTGTTATATCTGCTAATTTTTGCGACATTTCTCGTAAATGCTTTGCACGCGGATCGCCGTTTTTATATACGCGGTGACCAAATCCCATAATTTTTTGTTTATTTAAAAATGCCTGCTGAAGATAATTTTCCACATTACGAACTTTATTAATTTCATTCAGCATTTTCATTACGCGTTCATTTGCCCCGCCATGAAGCGGACCTTTTAATGCGCCAAGAGCAGCAGTTATACCTGAATACATGTCTGACAATGTCGCCACACAAACTCTGCCTGTAAATGTCGAAGCATTTAATTCATGATCAGCATGAAGAACAAGTGATTTATTAAATGCTTTCTCTGCGATAGGATCCGGCCTTTCTCCATTTAACATATATAAAAAGTTAGCCGCAAAGCTTAATTCTTTCTTAGGCGATAGAGGTTCTTTTCCTTCGCGAATCCGGGCATATGCTGCAGCAATAGTAGGAATCTTTGCCTGCAGTCGAATTGCTTGCCGCAATCTTGCTTCTTTTGAAGTTTCATCTGCTTCTTCATCATACATGCCTAACAGTGAGATACACGTTCTTAACACTGCCATTGGATGTGTATGATGAAGTGGTAAACTCTTTAAATTTTCAATTAACTGCCCATCAATTAAAGCGCTTTCAAATAATTCGTTTTGAAATTCTGCTAAATGTTTTGATGTTGGAAGTTTATTAAACCAAAGCAAATAAATAACTTCTTCAAACGTAGAAAAGTTTGCAAGATCATCAATGTGAAAACCGCGATATGTTAAAACACCATCAATAATGGAACTAACAGAAGATGTGGTCGCCGTAATTCCCTCTAATCCTTTATTGTTCTGCATCCCTTTCCCTCTCTTCTTTTATTTTTTTATACTGTTTGTAGTTAGTTTTATTATAGGACAGCTTGTTTTCTCTGTCTTTTATTTTCGATATATCGTCTTATTTTCCGATGAAAGGGAATATGTGGATGCAGATCATAAATACATGTTATAATAAAATTAAATATTTAGAAGGGAGAGAAAATTCTAATATTATGATGGTGCGCCAAATAACAAAATTTATTGAAGACTGGATTCCGCCTGAAGCTTCTGTGGCAGTAGCAGCAAAAGATCAATATTTGGATTATCTTTCAGGTATACATGATATTCGGATACGCCCTGGCCAATCAGTACCATCAGGAAGTATTACAGAGCGTGTATATCGTCAGAAAAGCCGGGTTGAATCGCTCGTTGATGAATCCGTATTCGGTACTCCCTATTATGGAATTGGTTATCCGATTGAAGATCAAATGGGCTTTAGCGGTGCACTCATTGTCATCCTGCCTCCGACGTATTTCTATAAAAAACAAGCTGCACTTTCTTTTTTAACGGGTAAGAAAGGTGAAATTTGGAGACCCATTCCGCTTGAAAAAATTGCTTATATTGAAAGCAACCAAAAGAAGACATGGTTTTATACAGAAGACGGGCAGTACAGTACAATTGATACACTGAAAACGCTTGAATATAAGCTGCCAAATTCATTTATTCGCATTCATCGTTCCTACATTATTAATATCTCTTTTATTAAACATATTTCCAGAGATTTATCATCTAACTTAATTGTTGCGTTAAACCATCCAGATAACAGCGAACTTCCTGTTAGTCAAACCTATGTAAATAGTGTAAGGCGTATTTTAGGATTTTGAACAAATTGAAAGGGTTTACATAAAAAGAAAAAAATGCTCTGAGAGAAGCACTTCTCAAGAGCATTTTGTTTTCCTGTGTAAAATGATCAGGTAAGCTAATACATTATTTATTTAACAATGGTTGATATTATTAACCGTTCAGCTTATATTTTTATTTATATCGATGTCAGCTTCCTTTATTTTCAAACTGTTCCAATCTCTTTTATAAAAGCGAATCATAACAGCAATACCAAAAACCGCTAAAAAGCTGTATAACGAAATCCACGCTCCCATGCTTGATAAACCAAGTACAAATGTTAACACATATGCGAGTGGAATGAAGAAAAACCAACCAAGTATTAGCGAAGTACGAAGCAGAAACGATGTATCCCCAATCCCGCGCAGGCCTCCTGCATAAAAATTTAACAGCCCATCAAACAGCTGTAAAAATGCTGAAATCATAATTAATTTTGATGCTAATGTGTATACTTCTATATCATCCGTATAAATTTTTGCAATCGGTTCTGCGAGGAAAAACTGGACAATTCCTAGTATAAATAGAAATACGCTCCCGATGATTGCTGTACCTGTTCCATATTTCTTCGCATCAAGCGGTCGTTTTTTACCAATCTCCTGTCCAACTAAAATCGTGGCTGTTGAACTAAACGCAAAAGCAGGCATAAAGCCGAAACTCATCACATTAAGCGCAATTTCATTAGCCGCTAGAGCGTTTGTACCAAGTCTTGTAACAAAAGCAGTAAACACAAACATCGCCATACTCATTGAAAATTCCTGCATTCCTAACTTACCGCTTTCTCCAAGTATCAGCTTTGATTCTGCACGATCAAAAGCAACTTTAGAACGGGTTTCATAGGCTAAGTGAAGGCGGATAAAATAAACGTAAGCACAAATTAGAAAGATTACAATCTCCCCGATTAGTAATGCATACCCTGCCCCTATTAAACCAATTTCCGGCATCCCGAAATTTCCATAAGTTAAACCTGATGTAAAAAAGATCATCAATCCATTTCCAAGGATTGCACTGATCATCGGTGTTTTCGTATCACCTATTCCGCGAAAAAATCCATGAAAAACAAAGATAAAGATAGAAAATACCATTGCAAAAAAACGAATTTGTAAATAACCCGTTCCTTGCTGAATTAACTCCTCGGAGCTCCCCATTATTCTAAAAATAGTTTCCGAAAAAAAGAGTCCAACAAATGCAATAAGTAAACAAGCAGCAATACAAAGATAAAACGCAATATAAGTGCGTTCCACACCTTTTTTCATATCATTTGCACCAAAGTTTTGAGCAACTAAATAATTAACCGTATGCCCAATCCCTGAAAATAGTGCCCATGCATTATACATAACAATGTTTGATACACCGACAATCGCAATCGCTAACGCACCAAGCTGACCAACCATAATTAAGTTAATTGTTCCTGTAACAGTCATTGAGGCAAATGAAGCAATTGATGGAATCGCAAGCAGTAAAATTTTCTTCCAATTTTTCATGATGTTTTCTTCTCCTGATTAATAAGATGTTCCATTTTATTATACTTGTTTTTCCAATATAATACTTCTTTTTTCTCTTTAATTTAAAAATAAAAGACTGACGGAAATTTTAAAAATAGTTCCGCCAGCTTAATCATTTTAATTTATTGTATTTACTTTTTTAGAACGCAAAAACATGGTTGCCGATAACCGTTGAAACTGGTTTACTTCGAAGCCAGATGCTTGATGTTTTGTCTGGATTAAAAAAGTAGAGTGAACCGTTAGTCGGATCTTCTCCGTTAGCAGCCCTTATAGCCGCTTCCATACTCTCATCATTAGGAACTGCCGAATAAATCACCCCACTTGCCGCTGGACTGAATTGATAATAGCCGTTGTTCTTTTCTAAAACCACTTCTTTTACACTGTTTGGAAATTGATCACTTTCCATCCGATTAAGGATAACGGCTCCAACAGCAATTTGACCTTCCATTGACTCTCCCCTTGCCTCGCAATAAATCATTTTCGCAAGCCATTCGATTTCCTCTTGATCGATGATACTAGATGCTGTGTTTGCAGTGGGAGCTGGTACAGCCGCTGTTCTATTTGGGACCGTTAATGTTTGACCGATGGCAAGAAAATCACTTGTTAAACCATTGTGTTGTTTAATGGCCTCAACCGTTGTTCCATATTGTTTTGCGATTCCTGACAGTGTATCTCCCGCTGAAACTTGATAAGAAGTTCCTGTCTGTTCGGTTTGCCCAGCTGACGGGGAAGCTGCTGTTCCTGAAATCGTTAAACGTTGCCCCACTCGGATGAAATCACTTGTTAAACCATTGCTTGTTTTAATGGCCTCAACCGTTGTTCCATACTTTTTCGCAATGCCTGATAACGTATCTCCTGATGAAACTTCATATGCAGTGCCTGAGCTTACAGCTTGGACAGATGATGGGGAAGCTGCTGTTCCGGGAATCGTTAAGTTTTGACCAATTTGAAGGAGATCACTAGTTAAATTGTTTTGCTGTTTAATGGCCTCAACCGTTGTTCCATATTTTGAGGCAATTGTCCATAGGGATTCCCCGCCTGAAACAAGATGTGTGTTCTCTGTTTGGCTTGCTGGTTGTGATGGAAGTGGAGCTAGTCCGTTTGGTATCATCAGCAGATCCCCTGCTCGAATCAAATCAGTCGTTAAATGGTTTGCTCCTTGAATTGCTTCAACCGTTGTTCCGTATTTTTTAGCGATTTCTGATAATGTATCACCAGGCTGAACTGTATAAGAGGTTCTATTTACCTTCTGTGAAACAGTGGGTTGTATTTTTGCGGCCGCTGCTTTTTTTGGTGTAAAGCCTGCAAAGCCAATGGATGAAAGAAGAATCGCTCCTGCCATAATTTTTGCTGCTTTTACATTTAAATTCGGTAATTTCTTTTCTATGTAGCTTAATGCTTTTTCTTCTATCGTTTGTTTAGTTTCTCTTTCAAGTATTCCTAATTCAGCTGAAAATTCCATCATCTCTTCATTAAGATAAAGAACGACTTCAATACCATCTTTCGTTTGTTTTATCATATGATGTGTGAATGGTTCCATGTAATTCACCTCCTTAGGTGTTACTATCCCCATTCTTAAATTTTTTTATAAAAAAGACCGCTTAAAAAACGGTCATTTCTTACTATTATAATTTATCTAAAGCTTTTTTGGCTAAGAGCGAGATAACCGCATCATCCATCGGTGGGTTATGTAAGCCTGCTCTCGCATCGCGATAATAACGCTGAAGTGGATTTGACTGAAACAAGCTTTGCGCTCCTGTAATTCTCATTGCTTGATCAATAACGGAAAGGGCTGTATTTACAGCAACATGTTTCGCTGCCCCCAGTTCTGCTTGCAGCTGATAACGTGTTTCCGGCTCTTCGTCCCATTTTCTAGCAATCGAATAAAGAAAATAGCGGGCATTCATAAGTTCAATCTCTAAGCTTCCAATTGCTTGCTGGACGTTTGACAGTTCACCAATTGTTCCTGAAATGCTGTTAGGCGAGTAGCTGTTTGCAAATTCGACCACATAATTTCTTGCCGCCACTGCAATTCCAAGATAACATGCCGGAATATGCAGCAGCCAGCCGCTCGCTTTACTCTTTGAACCTGCGTCTAATTCTTGGACCAGACTTTCTTCAGGAAGTATCACATTTTCTAAAATTAAATCATGACTTCCTGTTCCGCGCATCGCCATCGTATTCCACGTTTCATCAACTCGCAGTCCATCTGTTTCACGGGGCACTAAAAATTGAACAGGATCGTCTTTTCCTGATGCCGAAGCCACAACGATAAAATAGTCAAGCACCGGTGACATCGTTGTAAATGTTTTTCTGCCATTTAATACCCAATGATTACCTTCTTTTTTAGCAGTTGTTTGCATTTTTGCGCCTCGAGTTGGACTTCCAGTCATCGGTTCTGTTACAGCGCTGTTAATTAAAACACCTGCATTTACAACTTCTTTACAGAGCTTTTCATAAGTCTCCGCTTTCCAAGCTTCTTTATTTCCTAAATCCATAATAATTCCTAAATGCCAGCCAATTGATAGAGCTGTAGAAGCATCGCCCTGTGCTAACCGTTCCTGCAGTAATACAAGCTCATATAAGGAAGTACCTTCTCCACCATACTTCTTTGGAACAGTTAAGCTCGTATAGCCAGCGCTTTTTAATTCTTCAATATTTTGAAATGGAAAGCTTCCTGTTTGATCAATCTCTTCAGATCGCTCTGAAAAGCGATCTGCAAGCTCGCTTATTTTAGTAAAAAGCTGTTTTTGCCGTTCGGTTTTTACAAATAATGCATCAATAGAAGACATGCACTCACTCCTTTTTACTATGTAAATAGACTGTCTTTTTCTGATTTATCGATCTTTTCATCGCATAAAAAATACTCTTGCTTTCGAATACTTTTTATTGCCTCACTATCTGACTGCCATAACCCTGCTTCTAATTCACTTTGAGATCGATGGGCTCTTGATGCCAACATTTTTTCATAAAGGCTATCTTTCACATTTATTACTTTTATTTTCTTGTCTGTATACCCTAACTCTCCTGCTTCTAAAAGCATTTCTTCAAAGGCGATAAAATAAAGACTCGGCTTATATTTCGGTGATGTTATTTTTTGAAAAGCAAGTGTGGCAGCCTTTCCAATGGCGCAATGATCAGGATGGCCTCCGAGTTTTTCATGAAACGTTAGCAAAACTTGAGGCCGAACTTCATCAAGGATTGAAAAAATTCTTTGTACTAATATATTTTCATCTTCAAATTCAACCATTTTGTCACGAATTTCGAGAAACTTTAAGTCTAAAATACCAAGCTCTCTGCATGCAGCAATTAATTCTTGCTCACGTAACATTGGCATTGTTTCTCGATTTACAAAGGGCGGATTACCCATGCGCCGTCCCATTTCCCCTTTTGTTGCACAAATTAAAGTAATATGAACACCCTGTTTGGCATAATGTGCTAATGTACCGCCGCATATAAACGTTTCATCATCAGGATGCGCAAATACGGCGACTATTTTTCTTTTTTCCTCCATACCCTTCCTACTCCTTTCACTTACTAAAAGGAACGCTGCTTAACTGGAGTGCTGACATTAGCCGTCCGAGCGGATCATGCCCTGCTAAAAGAAGTCGTCCTTCATGATCTACTTCATAATCAGTAATTCCTTCAACACGAATCCAACCATTATGTTCAATCTTAAGTGCAATTCGATATGATTCATCTTCGGCAATAAAAGCTTTTAAAAGCGTAATATTTGCATTTCTAACAAATCCTCCTGGTATCACTTCAACATGAATATAACTATTTTTCCCAACATATTTGTTTAATTCTTTTTGGACACTCTCCTTATGAATCGGCCGCATTGACTCACTCCCTTTTAACTCTAACTAAAATTTTATATTTATCTTTTAATGATACGCTGGAATTCACCCTGTTTCAAAGATCAAGCATTAGGATATTCATACATAAAAAATAACCGTCTCTTTAAAGACGGTTATGCTTTATCATTTTTCTTATATAGTACCTAAAAATAGTTTATACAACACATCCATAAAAGTAAAACGCTTAACCTATTGATGGAAATGATTGAAAAGTGGTGCCGTTCCACTTTCCGATTATTTTAATGGGGAATTTTTTTATACGTTCGTTTCATTAGTCACATTATGCTTACTTACAACATACCACTATCTCGAAGTTTATATGCTGCTGTCTTACAATTCATATAGGTTAAGCGCTTACTTATGTTTATTATTATATAAGATTTTAAATAATTTTCAAGTTAAATCTTCTTAAACGGTTATTTGCTGCTGTCCTCTTGCTTTCTTTATATTTTCAACAAACTGTTTTGCTGTTTCAGTAAGCACTTCATAGCGACCTTCAGCAATCGCTTTTGAATTTACTAACGATCCGCCTGCTCCTACTGCAACTGCTCCGTTTTTAATAAATTGTTCCACATTATCAACGCTAACACCGCCTGTTGGCATCATCGGAATATGTCCCAATGGTCCTTGAAGGTTTTTAATGTAATTCACACCAAGAGCATCGCCTGGGAAAACTTTTAAAATATCGGCTCCTGCACTGTAAGCTTGAACAATTTCAGTTGGCGTCATTACTCCCGGAATCGATATTTTTCCGTAGCGGTTCGTTATTTCAACCGTTTCTTTATCAAAGCTTGGGGAAAAGACAAAATCAGAACCAGCATCAATTGCCGTTTTCGCTGTTTCGGCATCAAGTACTGTTCCAGCTCCAACAAGAACGCGATCACCATATGTTTCTTTTAAATCGCGAATCATTTCAAAAGCATGAGGCGTATCAACCGTAATTTCAAGTGCCCCTACACCGCCCTCTACTAACGCTTCCGCAATGTAATGAATTTGTTCTTTCTTTGGTTGACGAATAACCGCCACAAGTCCTGATTCAATTAAACGATTTAGTTTCTGCAGTTTTTCCATAATAACTATCTCTCCCTCTCTTTTTTAACGAATAACGTCTCTTTTTTCACTCGTTTGATTCATAAAGCTTTCCACTTCTTCCATTCTCGGTAATCCTTCCATATCCCCATTTACGCCAACAACCATTGCACCAATTGCATTCCCTTTACGCACTGTTTCTTGGAGCGATTCATTTCGTAAGATTCCGCTTATTATTCCAGCTGCAAAACCATCACCCGCACCAACTGGATCGACAACATGATTTACTTTAAATCCTTCCACATAACCGCTTTCATAAGCAGTTTGATAAAAAGCACCTTTACTGCCGAGCTTAATAATAACAGTTTGGTTACCACGTTGAATGAAGGCAGACGCAATTTCTTCAGGAGTTGTTTTTCCAATAATAAACTTACCCTCATCTAAACCTGGCAAAATCACATCAGCATAACTTGCAATCTCCTGCAGAACTGCTTTTGCTTTTTCCTTTCCCCAAAGCTTCATACGTATATTTGGATCAAAGACAATTTTCAAGCCGTGTTGTTTAGCGATGTTAATTGCAGCAAACACAGTTTCAAGACAGCTGTTGCTCAGTGCTGGCGTAATGCCGGTTAAGTGAAGGATTTTTGCTTGTGAAATGTATGCCTCATCTAAATCTTCAGGTTTTAACAAACTTGCCGACCCATTTTTTCGATAATAAAAAACATTGACCGCATCAGAAGAGCGCATTTCTTTAAAAAAGACGCTTGTCGGCGCTTCATCGGTAAAAAGACATGCTGATGTATCGACTCCTTCACCGCGAATCGTTTGCAAAACATAGCGACCAAACGGATCACTGCCAAGCTTACTAAACCACCCGACACGATGACCTAACCGCTGCAGACCAATCGCCATATTCGATTCTGCCCCACCAATTTGCTTTTGAAATTTATGCACATATTCAAGCGGCAGCTGCGCATCCGGCTGAAATAACACCATCGTTTCTCCAAAGGTAACAACATCTAACGATTTCAATTCTCACACCTTCTTTTTCGTCATTTTAAGAGCAACCTCACTTTATGTTCCTTAATACAGAACATTGTTCCGTGATAGGAGTATAAAAAAGAAAAAATCGATAACTATTAAACTATATTTTAATTAAAATATAAAAAGAAAGCGTTGTCAATAATTTTTAATCATTTTTCTGAACATTTATGAAGGGAGCTTTCTAAAAAGCGCAAGGTCGCCCTTATTAAGACAAGCTTCCCTCTTCAACACTTATGCACCAAGAGCACGAGAAATTTCAGCTGCTGTCTTCACAATTTTATTTGTAAAATCTACAAGCCGTTCCTCAGTCATGCGCATAATTGGTGACGATACACTCACACCAGCGATTACTTCTCCGCGAGAGTTTACAATCGGAGCTGCTGCACACTTTATTCCAAGCTCATGTTCTTCATCATCAATTGCAAAGCCTTGTATGTGAATTTGATTGAGATGCTTTTTAAATTCCTGCGGAGATGTAATTGTTTTTTCCGTATAGGCAGGAAAAGTTTGATGCTTAATAAAGTTGTCAATTTCCTGCTGCGATTTAAAAGCTAACATCGCTTTTCCGACACCTGTACAATGAATTGGCGCTCGCTTACCTATTTTTGAATACATCCGAATCGTTGCCGAGCTTTCAATTTTGTCAATATAAACAATCTCATTTTCCTCCATAATTACAAGGTGCACTGTTTCACCTGTTTCTTCAGATAGTTTATGTAAAAATGGAGATGCCACTTTGCGGACATCCAATGATTGAGATACCGTTTCACCTAATTCAATAAGCTTTAATCCTAATAAGTACTTTTCATTTTGTTTATCCTGCTTTACAAACCCTTTCGTATATAAAGACATAAGCAGACGATGGGCTGTACTTTTTGATACATCTAATCGATGCGACAGTTCTGTCACTCCTAATCCGTTCGGGTATTCTTGTAAAATTATTAAAATTTCCAAGGCACGATCAACCGATTGAACAGTTGTAACCGTTTTTTTTGTATCCGTCATCATAATCGCCTTTCTTTATTAAAGAGTATAATTAGGTCTTATTATACTACAAGATGCTTTAATTCTTTAACAACATTTAACGGCTGCTGTCCAGTTACCCCTGCGACTAAGTTTTCTGCCGCAAGCATCGCCATATCAAACCGTGTTTGATCAGTTGCTGAACCAATATGGGGAACCGCAACAACATTATCCAATTTTAACAGCGGATTATCTGGATCTATAGGTTCTTTTTCAAAAACATCAAGTCCCGCACCACGTATTTTCTCTTCCTGTAGAGCCATAATTAATGCTTTTTCATCGACTGTTTGACCGCGTGAACAGTTAATAAATATTGCATTTGGCTTCATCATATTAAATTCTTCTTCCCCAATAAACTGAATTGTTTCTTTTGTTAAAGGAATCATAAGAACGATATAATCAGCATTTGTTAAAAGCGGTTGAAGATCTGCATACTGGATATTTAGTTTCTCTTCCACTTCCTTGTTTCGGCTGCGATTATAGTACATTACCTGCATATTAAACCCTAAGACTGCTCTTCTGGCAATTTTTTCACCAATTCTCCCCATCCCTATAATCCCAAGTGTCTTCCCATGTACATCCACACCAAAATTATTATCATCTTCTGTTCGCCAAATACCGTTTCTTAGCTGGCGGTCAAGTTCAGGTATCCGTCTTGCCGCTCCAAGCATTAAACCAAATACTAAGTCTGCGACAGTTTCATCAAGAACATGAGGTGTATGGGTACCGATTACATTTCGATCTTTCATTGCCTCAAGATCGAATTGATCATATCCAACCGCAATGTTGCTGACAATTTTTAAATAAGGTGCAGCATCAAGAAAAGTTTTATCAATTTTTGCCCGTGACCCAGAAGTTAAAATACCTTGCACATCTTGAATTTCTTTTAATAACACATCGTGTGGAGTTGGTTCTTTGCTATCCCAAATTTTACAGTTGCAATATTCTGTAAGGTATGCTTCTACTTCTGTTGGAATTGGACGTGTAACAAAAATCTTTGGTTTCATACTATTCTCACCTCTTATTTTTTCTAAATACTCTAACTTTTTCAATTATACCGTTTAAACATTAATTTAGCTGTAAATTTGCTTATTTTTTTATTCACAAGGAATCATTGCTGTGATAAATTGAATTTAAATCTTTTTCATTTTAGTAAAATAAGAATGGTGGTTAAAAAATGATTAACTTTCATTTGTTTGTATTCATGTGTATCCTTCTTATCCTTTTACCTGGACCTGATACGGCAGTTGCTACAAAAAATACGTTAACTTCCGGAAGAATCGGTGGATTTAAAACGATGACAGGTACATGTTCCGCCCTTTTTATTCATACCTTAGCTGCGGTAGTAGGCCTGTCAGCAATTATTGTAAAATCAGCTTTATTATTTTCCATTTTTAAATATGTAGGTGCCGTTTACTTGATGTATCTAGGCTTTAAAGCGTTATGGACAATTAAACAAAATAAAAAAACTCCTGCTGTCCATAGTGACTCAGTCAGCACTTCTAATAATAAGTCGTGCTTTAAACAAGGGTTTTTCACTAATCTTTTAAACCCAAAAGTAGCAGTCTTTTTCTTAACTTTTTTACCTCAGTTCGTTGAATCAGGAGAAGATGCATTTCTACCTTTTCTTACTATGGGAATGACTTATACACTTTTAACTGCCCTTTGGTTTTTACTTTATATTACGTTAATTAACCAAATTAGCGCATTTATGAAAAGGCCATTAACCCAAAAAGTAATTGAAGGAATCACAGCCTTTGTGTTAATAGGATTTGGTTTGAAGCTCGCTCTCGAAAAAGTACATCATACGAATTAAACATGTTTAATAATAAAGGACTAAACCACTTTTCTCGGCTTAGTCCTTTATTCGTTAGGCAAATGTTCGTTCAATTGCATCTTCTATTTCATCAGATAGCAGATGAATATATCGTCTTGTTACATTAATATCGGAATGACCCGCTAATTTAGCTACAACAGCAAGGCTTACTCCTTTATTGATAAGCTCTTGGCAAAAAGTGTGCCGGAGTTTATGAGGATTGACATTGTATTTTTTTAACATATATTGAACAGCTCTTGGTGAAATGCGGTTAGAAACATTCGATAAAAATAATGCTTCACTTTCTGTTTCTAATTCGTTTAAGTAGTGTTCTAAATAATATTGGGTCTCTTGAGATAATGGAATTTTGCGGTCGATTTTGCCATCTTCATTCCTAACTGTTAAGGTTCCTTTTCCATCCATCATGAAAATATCTGAACGATTTAAGAAACATAGTTCACTAATTCGAATACCGGTATGAAGAAGGGTATAAACAATTGTGATATTACGCAAATTATGATCTTGTTTTACACGCTGAAGCAGCTTGTTTTGTTCATTATGGTTTAATGAAACTGGCGGTGTTTCAATTGTTTTCTTTTTTGCTTTTCTCTGAATATTTTGGACAAGGTCCAGCTTGTTTTGAAAATGAGCATACATGCGGATTGCTGTAAATATTTTTTCTACTGTTGAAGTACTTCGGTTCAACGCTTGTAAATAATTGATATAACCTTGAATATCATCAGTTGATAATTCATAGATGTTTCTTTTTTTTTCAATTAACCAGCTTTCAAAAGCATGAAGAACGCCAACATATGTTTTTACTGTATTTTTTGATTTTCCCTCTTCCAAAAGCCAAGTGCTGTAGGAATCAATACTGTCACTTATTTCCCCTTTATTCCCCATTTTCATTTATACTCCCTTTTACAATTATTATTTTTTACTATACCAATTTTTTTCGCAGAAATCAAACTCTATGAATTAAATTTCACGATAATTATAAAAAAGGTTTGACTTTGCAAAAAGAAGTCAAACCCTTCAATAGTAATGAAAATATATGTATGGCGGAGAAGGAGGGATTTGAACCCTCGCGCCGCTTACACGACCTACACCCTTAGCAGGGGCGCCCCTTCAGCCACTTGGGTACTTCTCCATCTATGTTCATATCTTAAGAAAAATTTATTGAAATGATGGGCCTGAGTGGACTCGAACCACCGACCTCACGCTTATCAGGCGTGCGCTCTAACCAGCTGAGCTACAGGCCCATTTCAAACTTTTATTTTAAAATTGGAGCGGGTGATGAGAATCGAACTCACAACATCAGCTTGGAAGGCTGAGGTTTTACCATTAAACTACACCCGCAAAATGGCTGGGGTAGCTGGATTCGAACCAACGCATGACGGAACCAAAAACCGTTGCCTTACCGCTTGGCTATACCCCAATAATGCTTGCTGTTTATAAAATGATAAAATGGGGCGACTGATGGGAATCGAACCCACGAATGTCGGAACCACAATCCGATGCGTTAACCACTTCGCCACAATCGCCATTATGATAATATGGCGGAGGAAGAGGGATTCGAACCCCCGCGAGCCGTGAAGCCCCTGTCGGTTTTCAAGACCGATCCCTTCAGCCAGACTTGGGTATTCCTCCAAATAAAATAAACAATTTTATCCTAATTTAACAGCATGGTCGGGAAGACAGGATTTGAACCTGCGACCCCTTGGTCCCAAACCAAGTGCTCTGCCAAGCTGAGCTACTTCCCGTTTTTTAAATAGCGGGCTTCTTCCGCTTTTTCAATATGGCGCGCCCGAGAGGAGTCGAACCCCTAACCTTTTGATCCGTAGTCAAACGCTCTATCCAATTGAGCTACGGGCGCAGTATTATAATTATAATCAATTATATTTATCATATAAACCTAATAATGGTACCGGAGGCCGGACTCGAACCGGCACGGAAGCAACCCTCCGCAGGATTTTAAGTCCTGTGCGTCTACCAATTCCGCCACTCCGGCAGGACTTATATTTATGGTGCGGGTGAAGGGACTCGAACCCCCACGTCGTAAGACACTAGATCCTAAGTCTAGCGCGTCTGCCAATTCCGCCACACCCGCAAAGATGTATAATACCGCCCTCTACAAGGACTACAATTTCAAGATAACAAGGAAGTTAACTCCAAATAGTTATCACAAGTTTAAATGGTGCCGGCCAGAGGACTTGAACCCCCAACCTACTGATTACAAGTCAGTTGCTCTACCAATTGAGCTAGGCCGGCATAAAAAGTAACTCTACATGTTTTCATCGTCACCATACCTCAGCAACAATATCAATATTACTATAATGTTTCGTAGAAGTCAATATCCGCGAAATATTTTTTAAAAAAATATTTCTTAATAAATATCCGGCGCACCTTACTTCGATTAAAATTATTTTAAGTGCTGTTTCAGAAATCAGCTCAATCTCGGCTTCCCTGCAGCACATGAAAACATTTCACTTACTGCTGCTTTCTTCCGAACCTGACAGGATTCATGAAGTTTCATTGTACAGGACCGAAATCTTCATAACTGCCTCTTAAACGCTAACCTTAAAACATCTTAACCTCAGAAAGGAATTCATCCTCGCTGCAGCGGATTGCGAGTACAGGGCACCGCTAGCTCCCCAACTAGCACCAGATGATGTGTCATACGTGATGACAAAACTAATCTTACCACCTTATTTCGCGGAAGTCAACATCTGCGTTAATATTTTTTTGTTTTTTCTTTGCTCACTCAAATTTCTTTATTGAAGAAGTTACGAATTATAAGATTTAACTATAAAAAACTGACTTACAAGCTGTAAGCCAGTTCACCTTTATTTCACCCTATGAACGTTATTTTTCTACCGTTTATCTTTTAGCTTTGGGAGAATATCGCTTGCTCGATACAGTACACAATAGCTAAATCGATTTTTTAAACGTCTAGCCGTTTTACTGTCAACCGACGCCATTTCAATAATTTCATCCCAAAAAGGCAAGCGCTCTTTCAGCTTGCTGAATGTTTGATGAAGGGAACTATCACTTCTTGCTTGAGTTAAATATTTGTCAAACAGCTCTTTTCTAATCTCTTCTCCTGTTATAAACTGATTGGATTTTAAAAGCGTATAAAAAATATAAAAAGAAGGAATATCAAGAGTAGCCTTATGTCCGTGGAATTTCACTTCATATCCACGTTCACTTATTGAGAGAAGTACCCGATCGATTTCTTCCATTTCCATAATAGAAGAATAAATATCTTCTGAAATAATTTCTTTTTGCTGAGGTGTTATTTTACAATAAAACATTCGGTCAATCATTTTTTCACTTGCGACAACAATCTCGTTTCCATAACGATTTACCAACTCTTCGTCACATTGAACAGAAGCATTGATTTTAATCGTTTCAATTTCTTTTCGTGCTTCTTTAGCAACTAGTACACCACAATTTACGATGAACATTTGAGCAAGCATTTCCTGCGTATCATTGAGCCTTTCTGTTTCAGAACCGATTAGAGATTTTTTAAAGGAATTCAGCGCTTCAAGATATTGGCGGTTTTTATAATGAAAATGAGCAATTCGGTAATTTGCAAGTGGATGAGTTTCATTTAATGCTAATGCTTTTTGTAAATAATTCTCTACAAACATCGGAGTCGGATTTTCCATATGAAAATAATCGCCATAATAAATATAAAGATGAACAAGTGCATCTCTTTTTTTCAACATCTTCTCTTTTTCACCGTATCTTCTTGCTTCATTGTACTCTTTCAGCAAATCTTTTTCTTCAGCACTCGGTATAATAACACTTTCTTCCTTTACAAAATAGTGCGGTTCCACCGATATCTTCTCCTTTTTAACCGTTTCATGTTATTATATTCCCGGTTTCTAATAAAAATCCTGCTCTTTTTAATGGCTTTCATTAAAAGAAAAAACTCTAAAGCTAGAGTGTTTTCTTACTCAGCTTTAGAGTTTTGTGGATACATATCCATAATATCAGCAATGTATTCTTTCTTATTTACTTTGAAAACTTTTTGAAGCTTCTCTTCGCACTCTTCTTCTGTAAAAAAGTTCTTTTCAATTAAGAGCTCTATTAATGTATCGATTTTTGCTCTATTTTGAATTGCTTCATGAGCAAGCTTGATAATATGATCGTTTTCTTTCGCTGCCAATGCTATCATCTCCTTTTATCTACTAAATTAAATTCGGCATAAAAAGACAATTCCCTTTTGACTGAACAAAAAAGAAATACATTCTTTTCATAATAACAGTATGCAATATTAAATCTTATAAAAATAGGCAATTACTCTGGGGTATATGCCGGTTTCCTAATAATGCTAATTCTCATCTAATGTAATAAATAGGTATTTACATTGGTTCAAGTACCTAACGTAATAAAGGAAAGGGGATATTTTTATGTCAACTAACACCGAACAAAAGAAACGTTATTTCGAGGTTAATTTGAGCACTGGGGAGTTAATTGAAGTAGGGAAAACCATTAATTCATCAAAGGATGCTGAAGATAATTCTAACTCTGTTGAAACAAACGATGCTGTCGTTAAATTTTCCTCCACAACTTTAATTCCTGAAGGTTTTACTATAAATAAGGATGGATCTGTTCACTTAGGAATTGACACAAATCATTTAGTTTGCTGTACAGATATGTTAAGAGTTCCTGTCCCATTACACGAAACACATACTGGAAGAAAATTAGAGGGCTGCGTAGCAGAAGCAACTAGAATACGATTAATCGGCTGTTTAAATGCATTGTTTAACGTAAGCGTCACAAGTAAAAATACTGTTTCAGGGGAAAATTTAACTTTCTCTTGTTACGATAAAGTTTATGTAAATGAAATTATTGGGTTTTCTAGTAAAAAAGAGCCGCTTGAAAACTGCTTTGAAATAAAAAATATTCTATTTTCAATGGAAACGCAAAAAGATGACTCTGAGCGAGAAAATGTAATCTTTAACGGTACTGTTGAATTCAAATATACGGAAGTTTAGATTATTCAGACGTTTAGTTATGGATAATAACACACATGTTTATTTCCCCTGTCCCTTCCTCATTATCCTTAATAAAGGAGTGTTGAAAAGGCTAACGAGAAAGCAGATATGACGTTACTTTTATACACTTTCCATGCAAAGAGAAGTTATGTTATAAAAAAACTAATCAAAAGGCGGCTTGATCTTTCGCCAGTTTTTCTGGAATCTTCTATACAGATGCATTTACATGGGCCCCCTGCTAAACAAGATATAATGTGACAATAATGTTATTTCGAACAATATATTTAATTCCTTTGTATATATAAGCAACACCATTTTCTAAAATTTCCATTCTCCGACATTTATTAAGTTCTTTTCTTACAAATTTTTCTGCTTCTGCTCTTGTCATCCATGTTACTCTTTCCATTAAACGCTTATAGGCATGCTTTGATAATTTAATAAAACGGATATTCAATTAACTCACCTCCATTTTCCTCCTTCTCTATCATATTAAACCAACACTCCTTACTACCATTATATAACAAACAAGCATCATTTTATTAAGAAAACGTTCACATTATTGCGACAATGAATTAAAGAAGTCGACAAGATAAACGCTTGTCTCCCGCAAAATATGAGAAAATAAAAAAACCGTTGGCAAACGGATTGTTTGCCAACGGTTCGTTCTATAACTATTTTTATTTCGCGCTAAGCGCTTCTGTTAAGTTTGGAACAATTTGTTTTTTACGTGATACAACACCTTTTAAAACAGCTGTGTTGTTATCTAATGTTACATTAAATGCTTTTTCTACTGCAGCAGTCTCATTACCAAGTGCTAATGCTGTAGAATCATTTGTTAAAATGTCTGTTACAACAAATACAAATAAATCTAATCCTTTTTCAGAAATAACCGCTGAAATGGCTTCTTCTAATTCAGCTTGACGCTTAAACACATCATCCGTATCAACAGTATTTACTTGAGCAACCTCTACTTTGCTGCTGCCCATTGTAAACTCTTTTGCATCAAGTGAAATTAATTGTTCGATTGTTTTATCGCTTAAATCAGCGCCAGCTTTTAACATTTCTAATCCGTAGCTTTCTGCATCTACACCAGCAATCTCTGCTAGTTCTTTCGCTGCTGCTACATCTTCATCTGTACAAGTTGGTGATTTGAATAATAAAGAATCAGAAATAATCGCTGATAGCATTAACCCAGCAATGTTCTTTTCAATTTCAACACCGTTTTCTTTATACATTTTGTTTAAAATTGTCGCCGTACATCCAACAGGCTCAGCACGATAGTACAATGGGTCGCTTGTTTCAAAGTTAGCAATGCGGTGGTGATCAATAACTTCTAATACGCGAACTTCATTAATGTCATCAGCACTTTGTTGGCGCTCATTGTGGTCAACTAAGATTACATTTTTTGCTTCATTGGCTACTGTTTGCACAAGGCGCGGTGCTTCTGCTTTAAAATAATCAAGCGCATATTGTGTTTCACCGCTCACTTCACCTAAACGTACAGGCTCAGCGTCAATGCCTAATTTGTTTTTTAAATCAGCATACGCAAGTGCAGAACAAATCGTATCTGTGTCAGGGTTTTTGTGTCCAAAAATAAGTACTTTTTCCATAGGTCTACTCCTTTAAATATGTTCTATGTGTAATTGCTTTTCATACTTGAGTTACCATAGCGGCGCACTAAAGTATGATTACCTACAGTTTATAGAGTAGCATAAAACACCTTTTTGAGAAACTATCAATTAAAAATAAGAGTGTCGATAAGACTTCATCTAAGGAGATGAAGTCTTATCGACACTCTTACACTTACTTTAAACCCTCGACTAAAGTAAACTTTCTTTAAATAAAAACAACTTTCAGAAAAGGTCTCAGCTTATCATTACATATACAAAATGAAAGTGCATTTACCAAAACGTGTTAATTAGCCTTTATAATTAATTTCTCAACCACAATATCAACTGTGTCTAATTCTATATTAAAAAGTTTTTTAATGTCTTGTGCTACTTTTTCCTGGGCTATCTTCGCAATATCAGTTATTGTTTTATCTGCTGTATAGTAAAGCGACAAGTTAACTTTTACTTTTGGCAGCTCAGTTAAATTAACATCTATTTGAGTACAATCTCTTACTTCGTCTATGGAAGTACATCCATGTGAAACAACCCGTTTAATTACATGTTCGGAAATATGAATAACCCCTTGTTGAAAATTCGGCCTAATAATTGTTGTCTCACCTATTATTTCCTTCTGTGGAGAAAAAATTTTCTTTCCATGCATAATCATTCTTTTTATAAAATTATGCTCCACTTGTATATAAGGAAGCGGAATAATATGTTTTCCTTCTGTCTTCCGTACATATAACGCCATATTTATTTCTTTCGAGGAGCGAATCTCTTCAACATGATAATACTTAGTAATCATACCAATATTTAATTTCTCAGCAATTTGATTTACCATTTTAATAGAGGTTCCGATAATCAAGATCGAATGAATGGCAAGTAGGTTAATAGCTTCTTGAACTTCCTTTAAATGGTCGTCATAAAAAAAGATCGCTCGCTTAATGGCTGTTATATAATTTTTTTCATATTTGGCCGAAAACCCTGCTGCTTTTCTTCCTTTATAAATTAACATACCGTCATCAATAATTGCAGGTATGTGTTTACTATGAGCAAAAGAAAGTGCACTGGTACTCTTTCCAGTACCGCTTGGACCAACAAGTGCAAATACTTGCATCATCAAATACTCCTTTTCTTTCAATCAATCAAATTAAAATCCTTGCCACTATCTCTACTCCGATATTTTGTTTAAATTTTCATATAAGCATCATTACCATTTCACTTTCTTGTGGGCAGTTCTAAAACGTTCATTTTAGTAATGTTTACATTCATGGATTAATGAATAAGCTAATCTCTTATCTGTTGTGTAACCATATAATTTCCAACCGCATACTAGCTTTTCGGTTACTTCATTAATATTTTCAAAAATAACCTCTTCCCACTGATTAAACATAATGTAGTACATAAAATCCCTCACTATTACACTCACCGCACAGACAATTGACGGCTGTGCAGCGAGAAGATTTTGCATATACACAAAGTCGATTGTCGACTGTTAAGTGTATTGAATTTGGTTTGATTGAGAGGTTACTCCTTCATTGACAAGCGCTTCTATTTCTTTTTCACTATAACCAAGCTGCTTCAAAACATCTGTACTATGTTCACCCTGTGCAGGCGGTACTGTTTTTAACTCTCCTGGTGTGCGCGATAGTTTAACTGGGACACCAAGCTGTTTTAACGCCCCAAGCGTTGGATGCGCCATTTCAATAACCATTTCTCGCTCCAATACATGAGCATCTGTTAAAACGTCGGAGAATTGATTAACCGGACCACATGGGATTTTTACACTTTCAAATAATTCAACCCATTCGTTCTTCGTTCTCTCTTTAAATACTTCTTCAAGAAGACCAATTAATTCTTCTCGATTTTGAACCCGATTTGGGTTTGTGCTGAACTTCTGACCTTTCAGTTCCTCCATGTTCATTGCGCCAACAAATGATTTCCAAAGGCTGTCATTTCCAACCGCAAGAATGAAATGACCATCGGATGCTTCAAATACTTGATATGGTGCAATGTTAGGGTGCGCACCACCTAATGGCTTAGGGTTTTTCCCTGTCGCAAAGTAGTTTCCTGCTAAATAAGTTTGCCATGAAACCATTGTATCAAGTAAGGACGCATCGACCCACTGCCCTTCACCAGAACGCTCTCTTTCCCAAAGAGCTGTTAAAACACCGATCGTTGCCCACATGCCCACTCCGATATCTGCAAGCGAATAGCCCGCTTTTACTGGTGCACCGTTTGGCTCTCCTGTTACAGACATTAAGCCGCCCATTCCTTGCGCTAAAACATCGTATCCCGGCTTTTGAGCATATGGACCAGTTTGTCCAAATCCGGAAATCGATGCTAAAATAATTCCAGGGTTATGAGCTTTTAACACGTCATAGTCAATACGAAGTTTTTTTAATGTGCCTGGTCGAAAGTTTTCCACAACAACATCGGCTTCTTTTACTAGTTTTAATAAAACTTCTTTTCCTTTTTTTTCTTTTAAATTTAGAACGATACTTTTCTTATTTCGATTAACACTTAAAAAGTATGCGCTTTCATCTTGAATAAAAGGAGGACCCCATTGTCTCGTATCGTCCCCTTGTGGACTTTCAACTTTAATCACTTCCGCTCCTAAGTCAGCTAATGTCATCGTACAAAATGGACCGCTTAATATTCTTGTTAAATCAACAACTTTAATTCCTTCAAGTGGTAACATGTTATCCTCTCCTTTTAAAGTTTGGTTTTCTTTTTTCTACAAATGCACGAACCCCTTCAGGGAAATCAACCGGATCAACACATCTTGTAACACCTGTATCCCATGGAAGTGAAATAATAGGATTACTATAAGCAACAGAACGCTTCACTGCGAGAAGGGATGCTGGAGACTGCCCCATTATCTTTTTTGCCAAACCTATAACATAGTGGTCAATATCTTCATCGTCTGACAGCATATAATTAATTAAACCGAGCTGATAAGATTCTACAGCATTTAGTAAACGTCCTGTATATACTAAATCTAACATTCTGCCTCTGTCTATCAGACTTTCAATTCGCCTTACAAACACTTGAGGTAGTGTAATTCCTAATCGCCCAACCGGAATACCCATTTTAGCTTTTGATGTTCCAACGCGAAGATCACAAGCCAAGGAAAGAACAAATCCGGCACCTAATGCAGGACCACTTATCGCGGCGATCGTTGGCAGCGGCATCTTTTCAAACGTAGATATCGTTTCTTCCATTAAACGAAACGCTTCGTTTGCTTCCTCAACCGTCATTTGATTAAACTCCTTTAAATCAGAACCAGCAGTAAATTGTCCCTTACTACCTCGCACAATAACTATTCTTGTTTTAGGATTTTGAGGGATCCTCTTTCCAATTTCTCCTAATTCCCGCCACATGTTTGATGACATCGCATTTTTTAAGTGGGGACGGTGAATCGTTACAATAGCCATTCCACCGCTTTCCTGAAGTGTAATTTTCCCATCGGTCTCAACTCGACTAATTGTAATCCTCATAAGAAAAGCTCTCCCTTCTTGAATAAATTTTCCTGATTTTACTTTTTCACTTCCAATACAACGATAATAAGTATACAGAATATTGTCGACAATCGACTTTATACTTTATAAGTAAATAATATTCCTTTCCCCCTTAAAAGTCAATAAGAATTTTCTAAAAATTTAAATACTTATTATAAAAAGTTTTGGAAAAGAATAAAGTTGTTTGGAGAAAAAAAGCCCAGATAGATAATAAGTACTTCCGGGCACTAATTGTTTTCTCATCCTATTGAAGTTTAACAAAGCAAGTGAAAGAGAAAGATATTGTTACTAAACATACTGAATTCCGCTAATCTTTCCTATATAAGGATTGAAGCATTCATAAACATAATCAGGTACTAATTTACAGATGTGTTATTGATAATTTTACTCTCAACTCTTTTAATAACAGCTTGATTATGCTTTTCAAGAACAGCACTCGCTTCATCGATGAAACTTTCTTTTAATAATTTTAAAATAAGTTCATGTTCTTCGATCGAATTTTTTATATGTTTTCCTTCTAAAAATGAAAGCTGCTGAAGTGCAAGTAAAGGACGCCCTAGTCTCCAATACATTTCTTTTATTATGTCGCTTTTGCTCATTTCAATAATAAACATATGAAACTCACTATTTAGACCAGCATACTGCTGGCGATCGTCTTCAACTTTAGTCATTCTCACAATTAATTCTTCCATTTTTTTTATGAGTTCGTTATTCACACCAAAAATTTTAATTCTTTTCATTGCAAGACTTTCTAATTGTACTCGAATATCAAGAATGTCATAAATTTCATTTTCTGAATAACCTTTGACAACAGCACCCTTTCTAGGAATTCGCTCGATTAGTCCCTCAGTTGCTAATAAATAGAGCGATTCTCTAATTGGTGCTCTGCTCGTTCCAAACTCTTCTGCATAAACTGATTCAACAATTTTTTCACCTGGTTTTAGTTCACCAGTTATAATTTGATTCGTTATTTTTTCAGCAATCTTATGAGATAATGAATTATTAAAAAACAATTGATTACTTTTCACTACCAATCTCCCTCTCCATATTGACGACAGTCGATTTTAAACTTATTTTATTATAACTTTAAGGGGAATACAAATTTAAATATTCTGAAATTAATCTATTATATAGAGATTCAATAAAAAGTCAGACTTTTATTAAAAAGGTTAAATTTTCAGAAAGTTGTTGCAAATAAAAAATATGTATCTTATAATGAAAAATATAATACAGTCGACAGTTGACTGTATAAAAATTACCTTTTTACAACAAAATATTTTAATTATATTGATTTATCATTAAATTCTGTGATTAAATCAATTAGAAAGGAGTTGAAAAAGTGAATTATTTTTATCCAATACGCTTACATCTCTTTGTTACATAATTTGCACAATTCTTTTTTACCTCTTATCTCTTCTTAATATATACAAAGCTATTAATTTATTTGATTTAAAGGACAACCACATCAATGTTTATCAGCAACGAAAAAATGAATGCGGTTTCAAAGAAGGCTATCTTAACTAAATAATAAAACGGACAAGTTACTAGATTACGAAAGCTTAGTAATAAACTGTCTCGATCTACTAATTTTGTCCTAATAAATCTATAAAATTCAGGAGGTTTTATAGTTGGTTATATATGGTGTTGCACTATTATCAATTTGTATGCTGTTAGGAGTATTCTTTGGAGAATTGTTAGGTAAAATTGTCGGTGTTGACTCAAATATTGGCGGTGTAGGGATTGCGATGCTGCTGTTAATCTTTCTTAGTAATTATTTAATTAAGAAAGGGAAACTAAATAAACCATCAGAATCAGGAATTGCCTTTTGGAGCTCCATGTATATTCCTATCGTAGTAGCAATGGCCGCAAAGCAAAATGTAGTAGCGGCAGTAAAAGCAGGTCCTCTAGCATTAATAGCAGGTGTTAGCGCAGTTGTAGTCAGTTTTGCTCTTGTTCCATTATTAAGCAAGATTGGAAAAAATGAAAATCAAAATGAACTAGATACGTATCAAAATGAAACTGCTGCTGCATATGACGAAGCAAAATAAGGGAGGTTATTTAGTATGGTAGAACTTTTAAAAACGACAATGGTAGATAACGAGCTGATTACTGCTTTTGCAGTGATTGGAATTACTATGTATCTTTCTTATATTATTTCAAACAAGCTTACAAAAGGAAGAATCCATGGTTCAGCAATTGCAATTGTCGCTGGACTAGCGCTTGCCTATTTTGGCGGCATTACCACTGGCGGCAAAGGCGGGCTCTCTGATATGCAGCTATTTGCAGGTGTTGGCTTAATGGGCGGCGGTATGCTTCGTGATTTTGCGATTGTCTCTACTGCTTTTGGAGTAAAGTTTGATGAAATTAAAAAAGCGGGTTTAAGCGGCATCATTTCCTTGTTTTTAGGTATTATCGTTTCCTTTATTGTTGGAGCTGTTGCAGCCTACGCATTCGGCTATACAGATGCAGCAAGTTTAACTACAATTGGTGCAGGCGCTGCCACATATATTGTAGGACCTATAACTGGGGCAGCTGTTGGAGCAAGTTCAGAAGTGATTGCTCTTAGTATTGCTGCTGGATTAGTGAAATCCATTTTAACAATGATCGCAACACCGCTTGCTGCTAAATTTATTGGACTTAATAACCCTCAATCAGCTATTGTTTATGGAGGATTAATGGGAACCACAAGCGGAGTTTCAGCCGGTTTAGCAGCAACAGACCCTAAACTTGTACCATACGGTGCCATGACTGCAACATTTTATACAGGTTTAGGCTGTCTCTTAGCACCATCCGTATTATTTTTAATTGTTAAGGGAATCGTTGGTTAACCATAATAAAAATCTCATATAACGTAAAAAATCCGGTTTCCTTTATGGAAGCGGATTTTTTACGTTGAGCGCGTTTATAGGTTCACTTAATAATTTAATATCTATTCTAAAAAAACGTATAAACCGTTCTGTTTGCCTCTTCCTTTCCATGGGAATATAATTACCATCATTTCTGAAGGAGTTTTTTCTATGGAATCATATCAAATTATTACGTTATTATGTATTGGCTATATCGTATTTACGATTGATAAGAAACAAGAAAATTTTCCTGTGCCAATGGTGCTACTCTTAATTGGGATTAGCCTTTCTTTTTTTTCGTTCTTTTCTTCTGTCGAAATTACGAAGCATATGATTTTTAACTGGTTTCTACCTGCCCTGCTTTTTACTTCTGCTTACCAGTTCCAAATTGGCGGCTTAAAGAAAAATATCGGCGTAATTAGCGTATTAAGCACAATCGGATTAATTCTAACCGTACTGCTTCTCGGAACCGCTATTTATTTTTTTAGTTTCATATCACTTTCATTTATTGAAGCCTTATTAATTGCTTCCATTCTTACCCCAACTGATCCCGTTTCAGTTGTATCGATATTAAAAAAATCATCGAACAGCCCTAAAATTGCAGAAGTAGTAGAAGGAGAATCAATGGTTAATGATGGCACGAGCATTGTATTATTCACTTTAGTTTCCCAGGTATATATAAAAAATGAACAATTTGGAGTAATTTCCTTTTTCCTTGAATTCACCAAAGTTTCGTTAGGAGGTCTGTTCATCGGGATACTATTTGGATGGCTCTTTAGTAAAGCCATTCATTACACCCATCACCACCAATATCAAGTGATGCTTAGTATTATTTTAGCTTATGGAAGCTTTTATTTAGCTGAACACTTAGGGGTCTCAGGAGTATTAGCGTCTGTTGCTTCAGGAATTATGCTGTCATGGAAATTAGAACAAACAGAGAAAGAGAAAACTTTCCGCCGTTATCTTAATGGCTTTTGGGAAGTAATTGAACCTAGTATTCTTTCGCTTATTTTTCTTGTAATCGGTCTTGAAGCAATGAAGTATTTACAATTTAACAATATAGGCTTTATCCTTCTTATTTTTGTTTTATCGTTAATCGTTCGATTTGGTGTTCTTTCTTCTATTTTAAAAATTTTTCCATCTTGGAAAGAAAAGTTTAGGTGGGGAGAAGTAACTTTAATCACTTGGTCTGGCATTAAAGGAACAATGTCAGTTGCCCTTCTTTTAGGGCTGGCTGCCCAAGGCGCAGGTAAAACCGATACGATCCTTTCCTTAACCTTTGGTGCAATCATTCTTTCACTTATTATTCAGAGCACACTCATTTATCCTTTATCAAAAAAAATTTTATCATTATAACCTATCGAAATCACTATATTTTTTATTATAATGCTTCTTTGAATGTTTGATATGTGCTGATTTAAAGGCAGTGTTTTGTGTCCTATAAATCAGCACATATCAATCACTTTATTTTATTTATAAATATGATTTATGAGTCTAGCGAACTTGTCCATTGCCTGTTATACAATATTTTGTCGTTGTTAAAGCCGAAAGGCCCATCGGTCCGCGGGCATGAAGTTTTTGTGTAGAGATTCCGATTTCTGCTCCAAATCCTAATGCCCCGCCATCCGTAAACCGAGTAGAAGCATTATGATAAACAGCTGCTGCATCAACTGCTTTTAAAAACTGCTGTGCTGTCGTTTGATTCTCGGTAATAATTGCCTCAGAGTGCTTTGTACCGTATTGTTCAATATGGGCAATTGCTTCTTCAACATTATTAACAACTTTAACCGCTAACTCTAAGCATAAATATTCTTCTGTCCAATCTTTTTCCTCTGCTTTTACAGCCCCAGGAATTATTTCTAAAATTTCTTCATCTCCATGAACCGTAATGCTGTGTTCGTGAAACTTAGAAATTAATGCTTCTTTATTCGTTTGTAACCAGTCTCTCTGAACAATGAGGGTTTCTAATGCATTACAAACAGCAGGACGATCTGTCTTCGCATTTACCATAATGTTTAAAGCTTTTTCTACATCTGCTTCTTTATCAATATAAATATGAACATTTCCTACACCCGTTTCTAATACAGGTACAGTTGCATTGTTTACAACTGTTTGAATTAAAGAAGCACCACCGCGTGGAATCAGGACATCAATGTGCTCTTTTAATGTAAATAATTGTTCTGTCGCACTTCGGTCTGTTGTTGCAATAAATTGAACAGCTTCTTTTGGAATTTTTGTTTTTTCAAGTGCACGATGAATTACAGATACAATCGCTCGATTCGAAATAAGTGCGGAAGATCCGCCTTTTAGAATAATTGCATTTCCTGACTTTAATGCAAGCCCGGTCGCATCTACCGTGACATTTGGTCTTGCTTCATAAATCATCCCAATTACACCGAGTGGAACACGGACTTTTTTTACATGAAGGCCGTTCTCTAACGTCCACTCTGATAAAATATCGCCGATTGGATCGTCAAGCTTTGCCACGTCGCGAAGTCCATTCGCAAAATCGTTTACTCGCTCCTGTGTTAGCCGGAGTCGATCCATAAAAGCCTCATTGAATCCTTTTTCCTTTCCTGTCTCAAGATCTTTTTTGTTTTCTTCTAAAATAAACTTATATTCTTGTTCTAACGTATCTGCGATTACATTTAGGGCATCATTTTTTTCAGATGTTAATAAAAGGCTTAATATTTTTCCTGACTGCTGGGCTTTTACTGCTTGATCTTTTACATTTATTGTAGTCGTCTCTATACTCAACCATGTTCATTCCTTTACTTAAGTATTTGATGAAAACTCTCCTTTATCCGGCATTGGAAGTGTAATATTTGTATGGCATACAAGTTCACTTTGACTAATTGCTTCACTTTTTGTCACTTTAATGTGAGCTGGGATTTCCTTCAGCTTAAGACGCTTAATTTCTCGAAGCTGTTCTGCGGAATAATTAATTACCCCGCGGCCAACCTCTTGTCCATCTAAATGGCGAATCACCACAACATCTCCGCAATCAAACATTCCCTTCACATCCCGCACACCTTGTGGAAGCAGATGACTTTGCTCTTCCGTAATCGCCGTTCGTGCACCTTCATCAATGATCACTTCGCCTTGAGGACCAGAGCTAAAGGCAATCCAGTGCTGTTTTACATCTAATTCATCCTGCTCTTTATCTGCCTTAAAATATGTTCCTCTCGCTTTATGATAAGCCGCATCATACAAAATATTTGCTCGATTCGCATTTCCTAAAAAAGTTGGAATGCCTGCAGCTAATGAAATTTTTACTGCATCAATTTTTGAGCGCATTCCCCCTGTCCCAACCTCACTTCCAGATTCTCCGGCAGCTGCTTCAATTTCAGGAGTAATCGCATCAACAACTTCTAACAGCTTAGCATTTGGATTATTTCGAGGATCATCATTATAAAGACCATCAATGTCTGATAATATAATTAATTGATCTGCTTCAACAAGGCCCGCAACTTTAGCAGACAATGTGTCGTTATCACCAAACTTCAAATGCTTAATGGTAATTGTATCGTTTTCATTTACAATCGGTACAACCCCTCGTTCAAGCAGAACAGTAAGTGTATTTCGCGCATTCATATAACGATCTTCATCAGAAAAATCACTTCGCGTTATTAATATTTGCGAAGCTACATATCCATGAGAGGCGAATCTTTCGGAATAGGCCTCAATTAAAAGTCCTTGACCAATTGAAGCGGCCGCCTGCTTCTCAGCTAAATTTTCAGGTCGCTCTAAACAACCAAGCTTACGATATCCTGCCGCAACAGCTCCTGAGGAAACAAGAACAACTTCATAACCATCATCTTTCAATAAAGCAATTTCATCGACTAAACGAACTAATTTTCGGTAACTAATTTCACCATGTCGACTTGTTAATGAACTACTTCCAATTTTAACAACAATACGCTTTTTTCCTTTATGTTCTCCCATCTTATGCTGTGACCCCCATTTATTTACTATCTTCTTGAAGTAAGAATTAGCATATTAAACTGGTACAATGGATAACTCCTCAGTAATTTCCTTTGAGCGTGCTGCTGCACGTTTAATGCATTTCATCATAATTTCTTGAAAATGATTTTCTTCTAACACATTAAGTCCCGCTTCCGTTGTACCTCCAGGACTTTTAACACTTTCGTATAATTGAAATGGCTCGTGATCTGTGTGCTGAAGTAAATCGACAGATCCTTGTATCATCTGCAGAATTAGTTCTTCTGCCAACTTACGGTCTAATCCTAATTCTTCTGCTGACTTATACAGTGCTTCCACTAAATAGTACATAAATGCAGGCCCACTGCCAGCAAGAGCTGTAATGCCATCTAAATCAGCTTCTTTTACTCGTTTTACCATTCCAACTGCTTGAAATAAAGCTTCTACAATTTTTAGATGTTCATCTTTTACATATTTTCCTGCTGTAATTACTGTTGCAGATGACCCTACTGCTGCAGAAGTATTCGGCATAACGCGTACCACGGGAGCATTAATTTTTAGCAAATATGAAATATAATCTGTCGTAATCCCTGCAAGAACAGAAATAAACAACTGGTTTTTAGTTATGAATGGACGAATTGACTCGATTGCGCCTTGAATGCCTGCTGGTTTCATTGCTAAAATGACAACATCTGCTTCTGCTAAAACTTGCTCATTGCTCGAGCTTACTTGTACTCCGTACTTTTCATATAATTCATTAAGACGCTCTTCGTTTTGACGGTTTGTTACAAGAATGTTTTCCGGTAAAAGCTTTTTTTGCTGCAGCAATCCTGAAAAAATCGACTCAGCCATTGAGCCCGCCCCAATAAAAGCAACCTTATGATTACCAGCCATTTTTTTCTCATCCCCTCGTATTTTTTATTATATTGATCGTGTTTGTTCATATAAAAAGTGCTTTTCTTCTAAACAAATTTTGTGTTTATCTCCTATAATTTATTCAGTACTACTTTTTCCCGCAAAATAGAACCGTTCACAGAGGATTGTTTACAAACTATGCCATCTTCATCATTTAACAGTGCTTTATTCAAAAGAAAAAACCGATTATTTTCTATCGGTTTTCAAGAAACTTTTTCAATATGTCTATCTTATCTACTTTACCAAAGCGCTTTAATAACTGTGCTGTTGAATAATGAGTAATTTTTAAACCAATGGTTGAAAAAGGATTAATTTCTTTAAGCTCTTCCGTTAATAGTATTTCAATAAGAGAAGCTTTTTCTTTGATAATAAAAAGATTTCTCGTTTCTTCACTATATATTATTTCTCCACCTGTTTCTTTATGAATGTTAACAGCCAATATAAAGTTAAAATGCTTCTTCATCACATGTTCATTAAAATTCATTTCAATATCTAACAAACTAAAAGCATCTTTCACAGAGAGCTTTGCAAAATACGTTTCATTACTTAATGCATACACATTTTCGATAATCAAACGCTCATCTCCCTATTTACTAAAAATAACAAAAACATGATATAGAAAAAAGAAATTCAACTATCTTTTAACAATTATATGAATAAAAACAAAAAATAAGCCCCTCCTGCATTCATACTTACAAGGAAACTTATTCATACATCCTGCGAATGAGCGGCTTATCAATTTAATGATCTCGGTTAAGGCTTTAATACAACCTTAATACAGTTATCCTCACGATCATTAAAGAGTTTATAACCTTTGGCTGCCTCTTCAAGAGAAATACGATGGGTAATAATATCGGTGGGATCAAATTCTTTATTAATGATTTTTTGCAGCAGCTCGGACATATAGTGAATGACTGGTGCTTGTCCCATTTTAAGGGTAATGTTTCTTGAGAAAAAGGCGCCAAGTGGAAATTTATTATAATTACTGCCGTACACGCCTGTGATTTGAACATTGCCAAATTTTCTAACCGCTTTTGTTGCAATTTGAATCGGTCCAAGTGTGCCTCCCTGCAGTTTTAATTTTTGCTCAATGAATTCAAGCGGTGATTTCTTACCATCCATTCCCACACAATCAATGACAACATCTGCCCCCCCATAAGTAATTTCCTTTAAATGTTCACCCATATCATCATATTGAGTGAAATCAAATGTCTCAACAGCATTTGTCTTTTTTGCATGTTGTAAGCGGTAATTGAGATAATCCACTGCAATAATCCGCTCAGCTCCCTTCATCCACGCGAATTTTTGTGTCATTAATCCAACCGGACCGCAGCCAAGTACAACGACAGTATCTCCCTTCTTCACTCCACTATAATCAACACTCCAGTATGCTGTAGGAAGAACATCGCTTAAAAAAAGAAGCGATTCATCTTCCAATTCACATGCTTCTGGGATCACAAAAGGAGTAAAGTTTCCAAACGGTACTTTTAAATATTCAGCCTGTCCCCCAGGATGATTACCAAATTTTTCAGTGTAACCAAAGTATCCTCCCGAATCATAGTGAGGATTAGAATGATCGCACTGACTTTCCATTTCATGCTGGCAATAAAAACACTGCCCACATGAAACATTAAAAGGAACAACAACACGATCCCCTTTTTTAACCTTCGTTACTTCAGGTCCAACCTCTTCAACAACCCCCATTGGCTCGTGTCCAATTACATAACCTTCAGGAAGCGGCATATTTCCTTTATATAAATGCAAGTCAGATCCACAAATAGCAGTAGAAGTAATCTTAACAATCACATCATCTTTTTTTTCGATTTTTGCGTCCTCGACCTCTTTAACCTTTACAGAGTTTGGTCCTTGATAGGTTACAGCTTTCATATTTTACACTCCATTCGCCAAATAAGTCTGCTTCTATTATTTAGCTTTAGAAAACATACTATTCAAATTTTGCATTTAAAAAATCCGCTCCTATTCCCCGCTCTTGTCCAAACATCACGTAAACAATTGACATACCTTATTAGTGAGAGTAAAACTCTCAATTATATTATACAAAAGGAAGGAGAGTGTCTTATGTCTGGTTATAAGCCTGTAAGCAACTTTGCGTTAATTGTTGTGCTGTTTATTCTTTTAATTATCGTAGGTACTGCTTTCGTTTGTTAATGAGCAGCTTCTGCGTTAACTGAAAGTGAAATTTCGATTCAGGGACTTGTCTTCGTACAAGTCCTCTTTCTTTGTTATTACATATAAATTATACATATTTTGTGCTAATCTTTGTTTTTTTGAAATGATTCCAACAGATTTCCAAAAAACGTTTAACAGCCAGACATTCATGGTACACATAGACTAGAATACTTTAAGGAGGTTTTAATTTGATAAAAAAATTGTCAGCAGTACTAGTCGTATCTTTACTTGCATTAGGATTTTAAGGTGTAGTATCTGCAGAAGAACATGGTGAACCCCCTATTATGGAATTAGAGCAGCAGTTTAAGGATTTCATTTATCAAGAAACAATGGAAGATGGTCAATTAAAGAATTATGATTCTATGGACAAATTAGAGCAAGATCTTAAAGGCATTATGGTATGGCCGCTTGCTGATCATTACTTAGATACATTCTTTTATGAGGAAAATGGAAATGTATACTTAGAATCTAGAGATGGTCCGATTTCATTAATGACTGATCAAGAATATAGCTTAGAAAAGATGAACGAAAACCATTATAAGCTAACACAATCCGGAAACAATGAATTAAGAGGCGACTACACGCTTACAATTCATTATAAATATGAAGCTGGAAAATGGGTATTTGGAGATCGTATGGATAATGTTGAATCAGACAACGGCGGACAGCTTCCTGATACTGCAACATCTTTACCATTAATGTTGGTTGTTGGTGGTGCGTTTATTGTACTTGGTGCCTTATTTATGATAAGAAGAAAGCATGTGAGTGTCTAACTTAAAGGATGAAAATAATGAGAAAACTTGGCTATCTTTTCATAATGATTGGGATAGCAATCCTTCTATCAAACGGTTATGCTTGGTGGGATCAAGCTCAAGCTGTAACGTATGATCCAGACAAAATCCAACAACAGCATGAAGATTGGAAAGAAATAACAGCGAAGAAAACAATAAACCCTATCGTAAGTGAAAAAGAAACAGTCAAAACAGAAGAAATAAAAACCTATCAAACTGGGAAACATGTCGGCAAACTTGCGATTCCAAGAATCGGCAGCGCATATGACGTGTATTGGGGAGCTGATCCTAACACATTAAAAAAAGGTGTTGGAATGTATGAAAGCAAGTGGACGGTCTCTCCTAATCAAAAGGGTCATGTCGTTCTTTCTGGGCACCGTGATACCGTTTTTCGAAATCTTAAAGATATGAATAAAGGAGATCACCTCTATTTCACATATGAAGAAACAACTTATAATTACCAAGTTCGAAAAATATGGATTACGGATAAAGACGATCGATCCGTAATTGTAAAAAAATCAACCCCAACGTTAACATTAACAACCTGCTATCCATTTGATTATCTCGGTTCAGCGCCCGATCGCTATATTATTCAAGCTGAACTTATTTCAAAAGAATAATAGAAACAGCCCACACATTTGTGCGGGCTGTTTTATACTCCTGTAATGCCCCCCTCTTGTTTTACAACATTTCAAGCACTTCGAATTCTTTAGAAAGTAATTCATTTCTATCTAAATCCCAATCAAATGTTACAACTGCCGATTGTTTTGATTGATAAGCCAGAAGTCTTTTACCGTTTTTTATGACCGAACTTTCCGCTTCCCAAAACGAAACGGTCTCATCTTCTCCGGTACGATTACAGACAATAAAAGGTAAATTCGTCTCAACCGAACGCTGCTCCCACTCTCCATTTGGCCCATGCAGCCCTGGTCCCCAAGATGAAGGAGCAATAATAATTTCTGCTCCTTTTGCTAATAACGTGTTTGAAACATGATTTGTATACGCATCCGCACAAATGACAATGCCGACTTTACTGCCTTCTACATTAATCGGTTCAATAAACTCTCCAGATGTGGACCAGTCATCTGTTACACTTGATATTTTTCTTTGTTTTCCTATTAATTCCCCACTTCGATTAATAACAAAAACGGTATTATAAAGCTTTCCATCCGCGGATTTTTCCGGACACCCTAAAAACACATTAACATTTACTGTCTTAACAAGTTTTATAAAATTTGTCATCCATTCATCTGGCTGTCTATTGATCCAATTCGTTCCAAACTTTTTAGAGAATTGCAATCCACTCACAGCAAGTTCCGGTGTAAGGAACCAATCCACTTTTTTATCTTGTATTAACGTCAATGCTTTTTCAATTAGCTGCTGATTATGTGTAATATTTCCTGCAAGCGGTAATAAGTGCAGGAAAGCGATTTTTATCTTTTTCATTATTATGCCTTCTTTCAAAGAAAAGAAAATACTTTAGGAAAATAGACGTAGATCTTAATAAACTATCCTCTTTCTTTTACGTTTTATTCATAAACACATACATTATAGTTCCAATAAATGCGTTGTTCTTCTTTTTCCTGGACTCGCTCTAACTCTATTTTTATCATATTAAATTTGTAAAAATCATTTATTACTTTTTCAAAAAAGTTTGCTAATGATGCTTGAACAGCTAGATGCTTTACATGATATCGTTCACAATAATCCAGTATTGCTTTTGTATCGTCATAGTTTACCATAAACGACTTCTTCAGCTCTTCTTTTACCGCATACCCAGCTGTATTGCATGTTTTTACTAAAACAGTAATGAGGGTAACTAATTCAAGATGGTATTTTTCTTCGTTAGTTAAATGCGCTGCTAACGTCATCACTGCTTCTTCATTTAAATGTAATTCGGCATACATATACGGAAGCGTTTCTTCGCGAACAATAAAAGGAATATGCTCACTTTTTAAATCATAACTGCTTAATAGACTTCCAATACTGCTTGGTGAGAAATTCAAAACCGACTCCTCTATGAAAAAATTTTCCCCTGTCTTTTCTAGAAATTGCTCGGTCGTTTCATCAATAAGCTCTTCAATAAAGGTTTCCGCGGTGTCCATACCTAAAAATGTTTCTTCCGCTTCTTCCTCATTCAACTGTTCAATCACCGCATTTAAATCCTTTGTAAATTGACGTGTTTTATTTGTATTTCTGCGCATAATCTCCACTGTTTGATGAAACTTTTGAAAATCATTCATTAATTGCTCATTAAACCAAATCATTTTTACTGAAGCAAGATAATCTTCACTTTGGCTATCTAAAGAAGCAGTCAATTTTGAAAACAACGCTTTTAACTCATGTAAATCACTTTCCATACTAGAAGCAAAGAGTGAGGCTGAAATTTGTTTTTCATATTTTAATTCTTTATCCCAATTCAAAAGAAAGGTTTTTAAAAAATCATATTTTTTACTTGTTAATCTTTTATATAATTTGCTAATCTCTTCAATTTCACCATTCCAAAAAGAGTTAACAGCAAGTTCAGACAGCTTGTCCTTATCATGAAAAAGCAGGGAATTTTTGAGAACAAACGCTTTTATAACCGTATACGTATGGATAAGAGATAAATGCAAATCATGTTTATATTTTTGTGCTTTTTTAATTGCCTCAATTAAACCAGAAATTTTAATTTTTGTAACCGAATCAATTTTCCAGCACATTTCTTCTTTTAAATATTCAAGATGTACAGGCATCGCAGAAAAAATCGAAATATCCCAGTTTCCACTCACAAGCTTTAAACTGCAGGTACTCTTTACCGGATAAAGGGTAACAATTTCTTTCCCATTTTTTCGATAAATCAGTTGATAAGAAGGATCAAATAGTTCCTGAGCCGCTTCATCCACAATTTTATTTACAAACAATTCTTTTTCAAATTTCGCAATAAATTGGCTTACGGCAGGATTAGGATTAACCGCTTTTTTTATTTTGGAATTTTCGAAAAATCCATCAACCAATGAATTCATGAGCTATCACCTTTTCTAATCATTGTTTGATTACTGAATCACAGATAAAATATTTTTTAAATCTTGGATAAACATATTGATTTTCTCTTGTGCTTCCATTAAAGGTACCATTTTTTGCGTACGTTCTTGCAATGGAGTGGATGGATCTTTTACTAAATTAAAAAGATTTTTTTCAATTTGCTCTTGTTTTGCAGATAAAGCAGTCATATGATAGGATACTTTTTCCTGCTGGGCTTTAAATGCTGAGAAGAAATGCTCAATCCCTTCATTTTCTGATTGTAATGGGGCAGTATTCGGCATACGCTCACGATCTATCTGCCATTTAATTAACGTTCTTTCTGTTTCATCATAAAAGCGATGGACAGGCTGCATTTTGTCATAAAGAGCTTGTAGTCTATCAATCTCGCCTCCATGAAATTTTTTCAAAACAAATGCTGAGATTTTTTCTTTAAAAGTTTCTTTTTGTACAGCAATGGTATGTAAATCAAGAACTGCTTTTTCAAATAAATTAGAAGCTTGCTTCTCTTCTTCCTTCTCTTCTTCTATTGCGTTTATACTGTTTTCGTTATATTCAAGGATATCATCTAAATAAATTTCTTCGATGTTTTCCATCTTCATTTGATCACCTTCATTCTTCAAAATATATAAACAAAATAGGTGAGAGCTCTTCACACACTATAAGAAATAAAAAAGGAGATCCATCTATATTTATCTATTTCCTTTTACCTATATTATAGCGGAATTTATCATATATTGGAGTAATTTCAGTATTTTAAATTGAATTTTCCAATAATATGACTATTTATAAAGGTTGTTTAATAGTTTAGGAAAACAAAAGAGAGTCTGCCTTTAAGTGTTGAATCGCTTAAAGGCAGACTCTCCTGCTACTTTGTATAGGAGTGATTGAAACGGCTTTTATCATTTCTTTTTATTTCACTTTTTTACTCGTAATCTTCCACCTGAAGAGGTATAAACAACTCATGCTGCGGTGAGCCGTCTTTTGCGCTTCCTTCATAAATTACTAAAACAGCAGAAGGACTTGTGGCACCTTCATAGTTTATTTCAAATGAAAACTCTCCCCATCCTGGTGCTCCTTCGCTTGCTGTTACAAAGCCTTCTGCTAACACATTATGACCATCTTCAAGGCGATATAGGAAATTCGCCTCAAATACGCGCGCTTCCCCTTCGACTAGAAACGATCCATTGATTTTTTGATTAGGAAGAGGAGATGTAATTTTAAAGGCCTCATTTTCTAAAACCGTTGCGTTTTGTTCTTGTTCTTCTTTCTCTCCAGCAGAAGGTTCTTCTTGTTCGGGTTCTCCCTCAACTTTAGGGGCTGTTACTTCTTCAGTATCTTGTTCTTTTTCAGCTTCCTTTGCTTCATTGTTTTCTTCTTCCTCAATAGTTTTTTCTTCCTCAATCTTGGTTGAATCATTATTGTCAGTCGTTTCTTTCTCCCCTTGACAACCGCTTACTGCAATAAGAGCCCCTATTATTAACATGAGTAAAAACATCATCTTAATTTTCATCCTTTATAGCTCCTCTATAAAGATTTTGTACTTGCATGAATGTTCTTTGGTATAATATATTTCGAATGTGATGAAATATCTCATAAATATTAGTGCTTTCTTAAAAATAAGACGATTGGTTCAGGATCTATAAAAAATGCTTCCTAAAAACTAATAAGACATTACCAAATCATTTTCTAAATGCTCTGATAATGCCTTTTCATTTATATTGTAAAGATTGAACCAGCCTTCATCTAAAAACCAGCTCACCTAATGTTGCTTTATTTTTCCCTGTCTTCTTTGATTGATAAAGTGCCAGATCTGCAGTGTGATACAAATCCTCAAACTTTATATTATATCTTGTTGTATAAGCAATGCCGATGCTTGCTGTAATTGAAATCCTCTTTTCTTCATGAAGGTAAATTTTCTTACTTTCAATAAGAATTCGTAACCGTTCAGCCTCATGAAGGGCTTCTTCTTCACTTATTTTTGTTACACATACCGCAAATTCTTCACCGCCAACTCGTCCAACAACCCCTATGTCTTCATATGTTTCTTTTAAAAGGCTGGAAAAAGCAAGAAGCACATGATCACCGGCTATATGACCATATCGATCATTAATCGATTTAAAATCATCAAGATCAATAAGAAAAAGAGTAAGTCCTGCCTTTGGACTTCTTAATCGCTCAGTTACTTTCTTTAAAAAATATGTTCTATTAAACACACCTGTTAACCCATCAACAGTTGCTTGATAAAACAAATCTTCATTCTTTTTCTTTAGTTCTTTCGTTCTTTCCATCACTTTTTGTTCTAATGTGCCGTTTATCGCTATTAGTTCTCTCGTTAATGTTTGATTTTTTCTAAACAGCTTTGCATAACGATAAGAAATAATGACTGCCTGCATTAAAAGAAAGAGCAGGCCGCTGTACTCCAGTAAAGATATTGACTCAATAATTTGTGTATAATAAAGTGCATCATGACAAATACAAATCATTATAATCATTAACCCTACTAGGTTAATAGATGCGCCTTCTCTTTTTCGATACGCTGCAAGGATTCCTACATAAAAAACAAAATAAAAAAGAAAAATGATCATCATTGCTGTATGTATAAAAATATGTTCTGTAAAAACCTGCGCAGGTGTTAATACGATAAATGTACTCCACAATATTGTAAACATATAAGAACTCAGCAGAGGAAGTTTTTTAACTTCCTTTGGATACATATTTTTCATTAGAAAAATGACTAATAAAAATCCAGCAATTTCTACTAAATACTCCATTTTAGCCATTAATGTCCATTCAATATGAGGAACTAGTAAAAAAAGAAGGTATTCACTAAGAAGCAAAGTACGAACTGCGCCAACCATTCCCATTAAACCAATAATAAAAATAGATAACTCAAGCTTTCTCATTCCAAAAATAATGAGATGATATAATCCAATAAAGAAAAAACCACCAATTAGAAAACTATCTTTAAGCAGCCCTTTTAGAATAGTAGGAATGAGAACTTTCGCATCTCCATAAGAAACATCGCCAAAAATCCCACCTTCTCGAAACGAATGATTAGAAAATTGAATCACAATTTCAATTATTTCTTGCTTTGGTTCAAAGAAAATAACATTTAAACGTAATTTTGGAATTTCTTCCTCTATGCTCTTACCTACATGGCCGATAACATCCTTTTTTTCTCCGTCAATCCATATTTGATAAGCGCTCCCAATATATCTTAAATACAGAGCTTTATTTGTTCCTATGTCTTCTTTTGGTATCTTCACTTGTAAACGATATGTCGCATAACCAACGTTAGAAAGCGGCTTTCCATCAATTACTTTCCCTTCCCAAGAAGAAGGGACTTTTATGTAGTTAAGTTTGTTTTTTTCTTGTTTTATTGCTTCAGGATCAAGCAGTTGATTCCAATAAAACTCCCATTCGCTATGTAAAGAAACAATATCTTTTTCTATTGGGATTTTTTGATGATTATCTTGGCCATTTACACTAAATAACAGCAACCCAATAATAAACAATAGAAAAATTAAAGAAAAAAAGAGCTTCTTTTTGCGCATTTATCTTCCACCATCATGTATGAATTTTTTAATTTATTTATTATAGCATTATTGTTAAGACATCATGAGCTGTAAAATAAAAAATGGGGTTGTTCGATAAGTCCCTAAAAGTAAAGAAGCTGAGGAAAAACATTTCGTTTTTGTATTAGCGAGTCTTTGTCTGTTTTGGAATAACTGTTTCGATCCCAAAAGACCTCGTTCTGTTTCTTATATTTAGCGAGACGAGGCAGGGGACCTTCATCGAATGAACTTTAATGATTTCTTAAATTGACTGCGCTGTTTTTGCTTCTCTTTCCGGGTTTCAAGAATTACTCCTAAAAATCATTCCTTTCTGAAATGTTGGTATGGTAACTTTCATTTCACAAGCAAAAGGGCTTCAGAAAGCCAGTTTTCACTGACTTTCTAGACAGCCCCTTCACAGAAAGTTTATTGATGTTGATCACGATACTCATCTTTAATTTCATTACGCATTGCTTGAATACTTTCTTCTCGACGCTTATTTTTATTAATAATTTGCTGTTTTTCTTCCCCATCAGCAAATTGAAGCGTTTCTTCAGCAGCTTCGATATTTTCAAGTGTATTATCTACCATTTCTTGTAATTTTTCGACATTATCGCTTCGATCATCTGGTTTTGGATTTGGCATGTTTTATTCTCCTTTGGATATTTATAATATGTTTGCTTTGCTGCGTTAAAACTCCTTAAATTGGTGTTTTTCTCTTCCCTTATTTTCCTTTAGCTGGTACATAATCAGGATGTTCATTGCTTTTGTTTTGCATTTGTTTTCCTTTATTCCCGCCTGCTTCAAGCGTTGCAGAAGAAAGGTGATTTTTTGTGAATGGTCTTGGATCGTGTTTTGGATTACTCATAACCTCTCCTCCTTTCTCCCTTTTACTATCACCGAATTCATCATGTTTATACATTAGAAAAACTTGGCTTGCCGCAAAGTTCTTTTAGCGAAAGCCTTAGTTTTTCTTATCTTTAATCCTTTTAAAATTTAAACTTTCTTAAAGGGTAACTAAAAACGCAGGAAGTAACTTCCTGCGTTAAAAATTATTTGCATGTTTTTCATCTATTTTTTGTTCAATACGCGCTATTGCCTCAGGATTACGAAGCAGTTCTTGTTTATTTTGGATCACTAACTCGTTAAATGTTATCTTTTTTATTCTTCTCATTTTCCTCATCCTTTGCATATTTTTTAATTACTATTACTATCTCCAGTAAATATATAAATTATTCAAATTGTACGAATATTTATGTTTCATTACAATATTATCTTATTTTCAACCTTTTTCGAATAATAAAATAAAACAACGTGTGGTTAGAATTCTAACCACACGTTGTTTTATATTAAAAATATTAACGCTATAATCTTTTATATCTTTACATTGCTGCCTCTTTACCGGCTTTATCTTGAACTACAATGCTTGAATGCTCTGCAGTATCCGGCTCTTTAAGAAATAAACTTGCGATAAAGCATAATAACGCAGCCACACCAATTGTCATAAAAAATAATGATGGATTTACAAAGCTTAATACTGTTAAAAATAATACACCGCCTACATTTCCATAGGCTCCTACCATCCCTGCAACTTGACCTGTTAATCGTTTTTTTACTAGTGGCACCATTGCGAAAACGGAACCTTCACCAGCCTGAACGAAGAATGAACATGTCATCGTTAATATAATCGCTAAAACGAGCGGCCAACTTGAATTAATTTGTGACATTCCCATATAAGCAACTGATAAACAAAGCAGTAAGATCATCAATGTCTTTTTACGTCCAAATTTATCACTTAACCACCCACCACCAGGACGAGCAACTAAATTCATAAACGCAAAGCTTGCCGCAACCATTCCAGCTTGAGCGATATTTAACTCAAATGTTTCTTCAAAAAACATCGGAAGCATCGACACTACTGCTAGTTCTGAACCGAATGTAATTAAATAAGCAAAATCTAAAATAGCAACTTGTCGGAAGGAATACTGCTCTTTTTTATCTACGCCTTCTTTTAAATGCTCTTTATTTACATTCCATATTTTATACACATTATAGAGATAAATAACTGCTAAAATAACATAAATAGTATTTGCTAAACTGCTGTTAATTAATGAAGTATTGCTAAGCTTCCATGTTAACAGTCCAAGTATACCGTACAGTGGAAGAGTCATAAAAATTAAGCCGGCCATACTTTTATAACTAGTTACTTCCATTGCACCATTTCGTTTCGGTCTCTCATATACTTTTCCTGAAGGTGTATCTTGAACAGAACGATAATAAACAAAACCGTAAATTAAGCAAAGTAAACCTGATAATGCAATCGCATAGCGCCAGCCATTTTCACCGCCAATAAATAATGCAATCGTTGGTAATGTAAAAGCTGCTGCTGCTGAACCAAAGTTGCCCCAACCTCCGTAGATTCCTTCAGCTAAGCCAACCTGTTTGGCAGGAAACCATTCGGAAACCATTCGAATTCCAATTACAAAACCTGCTCCAATAATTCCTAAAAATGCTCTTGCAATGAAAAGCTGCATAAACGAAGTACCAAAAGCAAATATAAAACACGGAATACTCATCACAATTAATAAGGAAGAATAAACCTTTCTTGGTCCAAATCTGTCTACTAACATTCCAATAATAATACGGGCTGGAATTGTTAAAGCAATGTTAATGGACATTAGAACACCAATTTCTTCTTTTGATAAATTGAGCGCTTCTTTAATTGTTGAAGTAAAAGGTGCCATGTTAAACCATACAACAAATGTTAAGAAAAAAGATAATGTTGTTAATCCTAAAATCTTTTTGTTTCCTTTGTAAATTGTCTCTCCACTCATTTCTCCACTCTCCTAATAATAAATTATTCCGTTTGACAATTTTGATTATTCCATACATTAACGATGTTGTCACAGATGATGTTAACTTTTCTTACATGATTTTCCCATATTTTTTATATTAAAATTTCCCACACTTTCATTTCTTTTTTAAAATAATAAAAACCATGAGTAAATTACTCATGGTTTTTATTATTGAAGCGCTTTTCGAAAGCCTGCTTTTTTCGCCTCAGCTTCCGTACAAAATATTCTTTCTGCTTTTGTTTGTTTATAATAGCGTCCTGATGAGAGATGATAGATTTTCTCACCACTTGAATTAATGTTCCCTTTGATATCACAACCGCTATTTTGTTTTTCTATTGTTTCCGCTGATGTATCAACGGCAGCATCGTAATTGGAACCTTCATCTGTTGCATAATTTTCCATACTCCAAATGCCCTTTTCCTCTTGCTGTGCTTGCTGTTGTATTTTGTAAAAGTTATCTACATATTTAGTATTAGGTTCAAACACATAAGCAACTCGTGCTAACCCTTCTTCTAATAAGCGTTCATTAATCATTTCTCCGTCCATTGTATACACATATGCGAGAAGTCTTCCATACTTATCACGTTCACTAATATCCATTTCAAGTGTAACATTTTGATCTTCAAGTTTACTTTTTACAAACTGACTTGCTTCTGGTCCAAAAGGCTGAACCGGCTTGTTAGGATGAACAGTTTCAGGAGTATCAATTAAAAGCATTCTGATCGTCTCTTCTTTTCCGTTTAACTGTACTTTTATTGTATCTCCATCCACCACTTTTGTAACAGGAATACCTTCATTATGTGTGTCAGAACAAGCCGTTAATAGAACAAGCCCTACTATTAGGAATAAAAACCATCTTATATTTTTCCACCTTTATTTTAGAAGATATATTTATCATATCATTTTTTTTACACAATTATAAAATTAATATAGTACGTGAAATTTTCAATGTATATCTTCATTTTCTCTTCATTATAAAATAAAACTGCTGAGAAAGCCTCAGCAGTTTTATGAAACATTTTGTAGGAAAGCATCCTTATTTAGAAAGCTTATCACGAAGTACCATTTGTAAAATGCCGCCATGACGATAATAGTCGATTTCAACTTCACTATCAAAACGAGCAATTACATTAAATTCTGTTGTGTTTCCTTCTTCATCAGCTGCTGTTACTTTTAATTCTTGACGAGGTTTTACATTTTCATCAATTTCAACTGAGAAGTGCTCTTTTCCAGTTAATCCAAGGCTTTCAATTGTATCGCCTTCTTTAAACTGCAGTGGTAACACACCCATTAATACTAAGTTACTGCGGTGGATACGCTCATAACTTTCAGCAATAACTGTCTTAATGCCTAAAAGGTTTGTTCCTTTTGCAGCCCAGTCACGAGAACTTCCCATACCATAATCTTTACCGGCAATTACAACAAGTCCTGTACCATTTTCTTTGTACTTCATTGCTGCATCATAAATAGACATTACTTCTTCTGTTGGCCAATAAGTAGTCCAGCCACCTTCTGTACCAGGAGCAATTTGGTTACGAATACGAATATTTGCAAACGTACCTCTAGTCATTACACGGTCATTTCCGCGTCGTGAACCATAAGAGTTAAAGTCACGAGGACTTACACCCTTTTCTTGTAAATACTTACCTGCAGGGCTGTCTTTTGCGATTGCACCTGCTGGTGAAATATGATCAGTTGTTACCGTATCACCAAACTTACCAATTACTCTTAAGCTGTTCAGCGGCTTAATTTCATTAAGCTCTGCTGATAAATTTTCAAAGAAAGGAGGATTTTGAATATAAGTTGAATCCTCTTCCCATTTATATAACGCTTCATCTGTTGTATCAATTTCATTCCAACGTGGGTTGCTTTTAAATACATCCTCATATTCTTTTCTAAATAATTCAGGAGTAACAGTTTTTGCAACAACTTCGTTAATCTCTTCTGTTGACGGCCAAATGTCATCAAAGAAAACATCATTACCATCTTTATCTTTTCCAAGCGAATCATTGTTTAGATCAACATCTACTGTTCCAGCTAATGCATAAGCTACAACTAGTGGAGGTGAAGCAAGATAATTCGCTTTTACTAGCGGGTGAATACGACCTTCAAAGTTACGGTTACCAGAAAGAACAGACGTAACAGTTAAGTCATTTTTATAAATGGCTTCCTCAACTTCATCTGCTAATGGACCTGAGTTACCAATACATGTTGTACAGCCGTAACCTACATTCTGGAATCCTAATTGATCTAAATAGCTTTCTAATCCTGAGTCACGTAAGTAACCTGTTACAACCTTTGATCCTGGCGCTAAAGATGTTTTTACATATTCAGGAACTTGAAGACCTTTTTCTACTGCTTTCTTGGCAACAAGACCTGCACCAAGCATTACATATGGATTAGAAGTGTTCGTACAGCTTGTAATAGCAGCAATTGCAATTGCGCCTGTTTTCATAGCCGCTTCGCTTCCATCAGCAAACTTTACAGTAACCTCTTTTTTGAACTCATCTTGTGATAAACCAAGACCTTGTGTGCCTTGAGGTGCAGTAACTGCTTTATGGAACTCGCTTTGCATCTTAGAAAGTGGAATTAAATCTTGCGGACGCTTAGGACCGGACAGATTTGCTTCAATTTTAGAAAGATCCACTTCAACAACACTTGTATATGTTGGATCTTCAGATTGTCCAGGAACATACCAAAGTCCGTTTGCTTTACAATATTCTTCTACAAGCTTTACTTGCTCTTCTGAACGCCCAGTTAAACGCATGTAATTTAGCGCCTCTTCATCAACTGGGAAGAAACCACATGTTGCACCATATTCAGGAGCCATATTTGAGATTGTAGCACGATCAGCTAAAGGCATTTCAGTAAGCCCTGGTCCGAAATACTCAACAAACTTACCTACTACCTTTTTCTCACGTAAAACTTGAGTTACTTTTAAAGCAACATCTGTTGCAGTTGTACCTTTTGGCAGTGAACCTGTAAACTTCACTCCAATTACCTCTGGTACTGGGAAGTATGAAGGTTGGCCAAGCATCCCTGCTTCTGCTTCAATACCACCAACACCCCATCCTAAAACACCAATACCATTAATCATTGTCGTATGAGAGTCAGTACCTACAAGAGAATCAGGGAATGCTAAAGTTTCACCATTCACTTCTTGAGATTGTACAACGTTAGCTAAATATTCTAAGTTAACCTGGTGGACAATACCAGTTGCAGGCGGCACAGCACGATAGTTATCAAAAGCTTTTTGCGCCCAGTTTAGGAATTTATAACGCTCCTCGTTGCGTTGAAACTCAAGTCTCATATTATATTCAAGTGAATCACTAGTACCAGCTTTATCAACCTGTACGGAGTGATCGATAACTAAATCCACAGGAATTTCTGGATTAATTGCTTGAGGATCTCCCCCCATGTCAGCCATTGCTTTACGTAATGATGCAAGATCTACAACAGCCGGAACTCCTGTAAAGTCCTGTAAAATAACACGAGAAGGTTTAAACGGTACATCAATATCTTTTAATTGATCTGTACCCCAGTTCGCTAAGTTTTCTACATGTTCTTTATTGATTACTCTTCCATCATATTGACGTAAAACAGATTCTAATAAAACCTTAATCGAATAAGGAAGTTTGGAAACATTTCCAAATCCAGCTTTTTCGAGAGCTGCTAAATCGTAGTAATAATATGTTTTGCCATTTGAGTCAAATGTCTTTTTTGCTTGATAAACGTCATTTGTTGACATATGTAATTCCCCTCCTCGATTTTATGATATACTAAAAAGTAAAAGTTGTCGAAATAATCCATTTGTTTTACTTTTTATTCACAATTATTATAATATACCATTGATTAACATAAGTAAATTACAAGTATGTTATCAATATTAATAAGAAATACTTATGGAATGTATAGAGTTAAAAGTTCTATCCACACTATGTGTGTGGAGGTGAATAGAAATGGCAAAACGATCTACAAAAAACAGTGCTCCTGAAATGAACCCTGCATTTGGTCAAAGCAAAGGTCATCAAACAGAATTTGCTAATGAACCATTATCTGCCGAACAGCGTCAATTTAACAAGAAAACAAAAAAGCGACAGTAACCACAAAAATCCCGCACAGCGGGATTTTTGTTTTACTCCCTATCCAATTGATTCACAATATTTGATAAATCTTGTTGAAAACGTTCGAGCTGTTCTCTTTGATGTTCTGAAGCCACTTCAAGGGCATTTTCAATTTGCATATACGCTTCATTTACTTCTTGTTTTAAATGTTTTAATTGCTTTCCATAGTCACTTGAATCAATTACTAAATCATAACTCGCTTCTTTTGCTTCATTATATCCCTGCTGCGCCGCTTGAAACGCTTGTTGTTTGTCTTTATGATAAGGCATATTTTCACTCCTTTAATACATTCTTGAATTATTTTTAACATAATAACGACTGCTTATACCTTCACAGCTAAGAATAAAAAAAAAGTAACTCGTTCACTCTAATCAAGAAAGGAGGCGAATCAATTGGGAGAACGCAACGATTTTAAGGATATTCGCAGAAATTCGCCAGAAGGAAATGATTCAGGTCAGCCTAAACCATTAAGCGGATCAAAAAAAGTGAAAAACCGTAACCATACACGTCAAAAGAATGGTGAAGGATTTTAAAACTAACCTTTCATTTCATTAGAACTTTTAAGGAGGAAGAGCAGTGACTAAACGCAAAGAAATAACACAAACGGCTAATAAAGAAGAACCGCTTGTTAGCGTTTATGATGAAGAATATTCAGAAGAGCTCGCTGACGCTGATGATAAAGAGGCGCAAAAGCGAGCTCAGGATGCCCATCGTCAAGCGATAAATCATAAATAAAGACCGTCCAATCCTGCACATCCTTAAAAATAAAAAGGGTGTGCGGGATTTTATTATAAAATGAAATATTGTTGATTTCACACTAAAAGAAATTTATAATATACTCTAGTGATTAGAAAAGTTCTACATACTGCACAGCAAAAAGTTTTTAAATAAGTGAAGATATTATAATGGGGTGAACGTTTTATGTCTCCTTGGTTTATGGGGTTTATTGTAATTTGGATGTTTTTTTTAATTACCATTTTTCTTATCGGCGGCTATTTTATGTTTCGCAAATTCTTAAAAAGACTGCCAAAAGATGATGGAAAATCAATTATTGATTGGGAAGAATATTACGTAGAAAAAACATATCACCTTTGGTCTGAGGAACAAAAAAAGTTATTAAATGAATTAGTGGAGCCTGTACCAAGTTTGTTTCGTGATGTCGCAAAACAAAAAATTGCTGCAAAAATTGGTGAACTCGCTTTAAAAGAGTCAGCAAAAGCAATGCGAGAAGATTTAATTATACGAGGATATATTATTGCAACTCCAAAACGTGATCATAAGTTTCTTATGAAAAAACTAAATGAAAAAGAAATAAGCATTCAACCATATAAACAGTTATTGCAATAAAAGTCTCGTTTAGAGTAAAGTCTAAACGAGACTTTTATTGCTTTCACTCATATGAAGCATTTGTTCAAATTTCCGGTATGTAATAAACATAGCAATTCGCCACGGTAAAATCATACCAAAAGCAAGAATAAAAAATACACCGCTTGTTTCTTCAAATGAAATGGTTTGACCTAAATAAACTTTAAGTCCAATCCTTACAAGTAATAATAAAAGTAATATGGCTATAAAAGCTTTGGAACGTTTTAAATAAATTGCTTTATTTTTTATTTCAAATTTAGACGTTTTAATAAGCAAAAGGGAAAAAAGAGCCCCCACTATAAACGCTTCACCAGCTTCACTCACAGAAATGCGTGCAGGCGGGTATAGAAACATCATAAATCCTGTACTCATAAAGAAAGGTGGCAATAAAATTTTCTTTGCTGAAACAGGCTTTTTACTTGCCTTTACACGAATGATCACAACGATAAGCGCCATAAACACCGCAATAACAGTACTTGCTATAAACACCTTCTCATCCCTTTCCGATTCCATTTAGAAGGAATGTTATACACTTTTTTTATTGTACTTTCATTTTTCACAAAATACAACTAGATAACAAAAATAATAAAAAAGCGAGCACTTTATAAGGCTCGCTTTTTTTACCCAGCATCTTCAGCAATCGTTAAAATAATAGTCATCGTAACACCAATTACAGTTAAATAAACACCTAAATCAAACAGCATAGCTGTTGCTAATTCAATTTCTCCTATAACTGGTACATGATGAAAATGAGCAAATGTATGACTTAAAAACGGAACATTAAAGAAAAAAGATCCAATTCCAGTCAATACTGCTATTAACAATCCAAATCCAATAAACATTCGAAAATTCACTTTTATAATTCGCTTCATCGTTTTAAATCCGTATGAAACATAGAGAAGAAGTAGAGCAGCTGAAGTCATAAGGCCACCAATAAAACCACCGCCTGGCGCATTATGCCCTGCTAAAAATAAATATACTGAAAAGGCTAAAATAACAAATACGATCATTGTAGTCGTTGTTTTTAAAATTAAATCATTTGTTCTTACCGCTTTCACTAGTACAGCCCCCTTTTCATTTTTTATTATATCATTTAAAAACCTTGAAAACCACCGAAAACACGGTCAACAAGAAATGAAGTAATTCTTGTCATCCAATTAAAGTATAGAAAAACACCCATTACAATCATTAAGTATCCGCCAAGCAATACAATTTTTTGATTGTTACGCTTAATCCAATCAAATTTGCCAATAAAAAAAGACAGAAGGAAAAATGGTACAGCAAATCCTAAGCTGTATACAAGCATATACAGCATACCTTTTTCTGGGTTTGTCACCCCTAAGGCAATAACAGCTGCTAAAATAGGTCCTGTGCAGGGCGTCCATCCTGCTGCAAATCCCATTCCAATTAAAATAGATCCAAAGTAGCCGCTTGGCCGACTGCGAAAAATAATTTTTTTGTCACTCATTAAAAACTTGGGCTTTAATATACCCACGACAACTAAACCAAATACAATAATAAGCAGTGCGCCAATCTGTCTTAAAAATTCTTTATATTGAATAAATAGTCCACCAATAAGTGAGGTAGACATACCGAGCACAACAAAAATAATCGAAAAACCAATTAAAAAGAATGTAGTATGTAAAAGAGCACGACGCTGCAAAATTCCGTTTTCCTCCTTTAGTTCTGTAACCGAAACCCCTGTAATATATGATAAGAATGCTGGATATAAGGGCAGGACACATGGAGAAATAAACGAAAGAAAGCCTGCACCGAACGCTAATAAAAAATTAATGTCAGTCATATGAGGTACAGCCCCTTATTTATTAATAATGTTTCAATTGTAACCTTCTTTAGAATAACAGGCTAACCTTTTTAATGTCAGCCTATCGTTTGACAATATTTTTACTTTTTATTGTAAATACTCTTCTAACGTCATATTTTGCTTATAAATATGAGAGGCTGCTTCTATTCCTACATAACGTAAATGCCATGGTTCATATTGATAACCAGTGATCTGCTCTTTCCCTTTTTGATATCTAACAATATACCCAAACTTATGAGCATTTTCAGCTACCCATCTTCCCTCTTTTGTTTCTCCAAACGCCTCTACTAATTGATATTCGGCAGAAGAGCTCGTTATGTCCATGGATAAGCCTGTTTGATGTTCACTTTCTCCTGGATATGCGCTTACTTTATTCGCTTCTTCTTCACTGCCATATCGTTTGGCGTTATAAGCGAAAATGGCTTGTTGTGTTTCATAGGAACGATAACCAGATTGTGCTAATATATGAATGTTTTCTTTTTCTGCTTGATTAAACAATGATTCTAATGCTGCAGCAGCTTCTTTTCGCATCAGCTTTTTTGGTACATCTTCTTCAAAGGTAAACGGTACATTTGGCTCAGCTAAATCATCCGGAATATAGTCAGAAGGTAAACGTCTTTCTTTATTTGCAACTACTAAAATATCATTCGGATTTGTCACTACATCTTTTCCATTCTCTCCTTTCGTAATTGTTTCAGCAAGAGTTGGTAATTTCTTTTTTTCTTCGTTATTGTTTTTAGCAGCTTGATCCGAGTCTTTCTTGTTTTCATCATTATTTTCTTGTAAATGGTCGGCCGTTTCTTCTGATGGGTTTTTTACAGTTTGTTCGTGATCTTCTACTTGATTAACTGTTGGAGTACATGCAGTAAGAGCTGCTAAAGCGATTACTCCTATACTCATTTTTTTAAATAATTTCATAGCATTCATCCTGTCTGTTTAATTGATTTTATACAATAATCATCTTATCATTTTTCCCTTAAATTACGGGAGGTGCTAAAAGTAATAATTTAGTAAGAAATAACTAAGGAAAAAACGTATAAAAAAGCACTCAACAACCATGAGTGCTTTTTGTTTTATTTATTAACTTGATTATTCATCGCTTTCATCATTTGGTTAATTTTCTTCTGTGATGGCTTTTGTCCCATCTGCATCATCATCACTCGAAGCATATTTTCATTAATTGGTGGATTTTTCTTTAAATAATCCATCATGTATTTGCGGGCAATAAAAAAACCAAGCGCTGCACCTGCTAAAAGCGCTATCACGCCCACAAGAATATAAGTCCACATATATTACTTCCTCCTTCACTATATCTACAGTGTATTTTACTACACACGCTACTGATTATACAAGATTAATTAGTGAATTGGAATTGTTTTATATGAATAAAACGCTAATTCAACCAAATTTTACACCATTTTTTTTTGTTTTTATAGGACTGAGCCAACCAAAATGGTGATTTTGAAAATTCATCGCAAAAAAACAGCTTTCAACCTGACGAAGAATCTCAAAGAACATTGTTTCCGCCTCTAAGGATCCATTGGCAAGCAGCACAATATGATCGTAATAAATCCTCAGTTCTGCTCTGCTGTCAGGACAAAAAATAATGTGGTTATCTTTCATCTCATAACCGTTCAATCCGCCAAGTTTCTCTTGTAAACGACTATGAATAGTTAATACAGGAATCAATCTCGTTATATATGAAATTTGTTTTTTTATAATAGTTTGTTGAGGAGAAACATCGGCTTGTCCTTTTAAGAAAAGCTTATACAATAAGACTTCTTGACCAAAACAAGACTTTGCCGCTTCATCTTCTATAAGATATATTGTATAACGTTTCACATTAATTCCTCCCCTTCACCTTGTTGTATATAAGTATAAAAGATATAGACAGCAAGCAGTGTCTATCAGTGGAAAAATGAGACACTAGTTTTGTCGAAAAAATTGAAACATAAAAGACACCTTTGTCTTATAAGAGACTCAACAAAGGTGTCTTTTCTTTAATTTCTACAGGCTTCTCTTAACAAGATGCTGCTCAGCTAGTTACTAAGAGGCGTGTAATCTACGTTTTCTGTATAACTATTGCCTGCATTCCAAAGAAGAAATTCATTGATATTTTGTTCGTTTAAAGCGCGAATTTGATCTTCAACCTCTTTTTTTCCATAAACGCGGTAGTTGCCGCTTCCTAAATAGCTAGCTGTAAAATCTTGAATCCACGGTCTAGAAGTAGGACGATTTTCTAATTTAGATAATATTTGATTTTCTACCTTTGCATATTCTGACACTAATCGATACGGTTCTAAATCTGGTTTTGCAATTCCAAAATAAGAAGTCCAGTGACTAGGATAAATCATCGAAGAAATCACATCTACATGAGAGGAGATTTTACTAAAGTTTTGCCCAATTCCTGGTGCTTCAGGAAGTGTTGCTGAGTATCCAAATATATCAACTGAAACATCAACATCATATGGTTTTAACTGTTCTTTTGCATATGCTACAAAATCTGTAACAGCTTTAACACGCTTTTGGACATTGTCCTCTTCTAATGATGCATACTCTCCTTCATTATATGTTAATGTTTGATCACGTTTTTCAAAACCTTCAGGAAATCGAACATAATCAAATTGAATTTCTTTAAATCCAAGTTTTGCTGCAGAAATGGCAATTTGAACATTATGCTCCCATACTTCTTTCATAAAAGGATTTACAAATGCTTCTTCACGCCGGTTTTTCCATAAGGAGCCGTTTTCTTTAAAAGAAAGTTCAGGCTTTTTCTGTGCAAGGACAGAATCTTTAAAGACCACTACTCGAGCAATTGGGTAAATTTTCTGTTTTTCAAGTTCTTCGAGCACAGCCCTTGGATCTTTTATAAAGGGCTGACCAAATTCATGAAGCGGATCCTCTTCATTTGGTACATATGTAAGGTTGCCATAGTCATCTTTAATATCAATAACCATCGCATTTAATTCACTATTATTAATGAGGTTTATTAGTTGAGTAAACCTACTTCCACCTGCTGAATGACCAGTTACATAAATACCTCTTACAGCGTCGGGGTATTGAAACGTTAAACCGGTATCATATTTAAATCGCGGCATCAACTCAGGAAGTTCTTTTACTTGTAAAGTTAACTGTTTCTTTGAAAGAAGACCTACTTGTTTGCTTTCTTGAGCAATAACAGTACTAAATCCACCTAAAAAAACCAGTATTACAATCATATTCAAACTTATTAATTTTTTCCCCATATGCAGCACCTCAACCTTTTAATTTTCTCTATATTTTGCGTAAACAACGACACACAATACGTAACATTATAATGAGCTCTTTCCAAGATTTAAAGGTTTATTTCCAATTATTTTTTAAGCCTCTATTTACACAGTATGCTTATTTATACAGTTTCATTTCTTTTTTTGTTTGATAATATCACAACTATTATTGAAAGTTCATAATGAACATGTTATATTGTAAAACAATATATTAAAGTATACACTATATTTTCGAAAATTCAATCAATTAAAGGGGGCTTAAAAAATGCGTCATGTTACACTTACTGAGCTTTTTACACATCCTATTGCAGATAAATTTTTAAGTCGTTCCGGCAAAGCTCATGCTATTGCTGTTGCCTTTCATGCTTTTCATTTTGCAAAGAAAAACAATGTTTGTGTAGATCTTGCCACAAAAGCAGCCCTTCTTCATGATATAGGTCATTATACATGGTATCGAAATGGAAAATGGGACTTTGAACTATACAAAAAATATGACATTCATGCTATTAAAGGTGCCGAACGGGCCCATAAACTGTTAATTCGATGCGGCGAACATCCTGCGAGCGCTAAAGAGATTGCACTTGCTGTTTTGCTTCATACAGACTCCTATTTACCCGATGGAGAACTTCAATTAAGCTCTCTTCAAAAAGTAGTTGCACTTGCTGATAAAGCAGACGAAGAACCAAAGGGAAATCACCACTATCGTAAAATAAATCAAGAAAGAGCCCTACAAAGCATTAAACGACTTGATGAAATGGTTGAAGAAGAACTTGAAAATCAAATAAAAAAATCTGTTTAGTATCAAAGCGTGCACTGCTGTGCATTGCTTTGATTACATAAAATGCTCTGCAGTTATTTGTCTATTCCCTTCTCCTACTTACCTAAAACTACCTTTATCTTAACTAACCAAATAAAAATAATTATTAAAAAAGACCCCTTTTAGTAAGAGGCCTTTCTTATTAGCTATATTGATCTTTATATTTTGCATATTCTTCTTCTGTACATGCTACCCAATGCCCAGCTTTTACTTCACGTAATTCTCTATTTTCACTGTTGGCTTCATGATCTTTATGATCATAGACTTGGCGCTTGCGATTTCTTTCATAATCAGGATCAGGAAGCGGAATCGCTGATAATAGAGATTGGGTATAAGGGTGTATTGGATTCTTATATAACTCATTGCTTTCCGCTAATTCAACAATTTTACCTCGATACATTACCCCAATACGATCACTTATATATTTAACCATTGATAAATCATGGGCAATAAATAAATAGGTAAGGCCTTTTTCTTTTTGCAGCCGTTTCATAAGATTTACTACTTGCGCTTGAATGGAAACATCTAATGCGGAAATAGGTTCATCTGCAATAATAAATTCCGGCTCCACAGCAAGAGCACGGGCAATGCCAATACGCTGACGCTGTCCACCGCTGAATTCATGCGGATAACGGTTTGCATGTTCACGGTTTAAACCAACTGTTTCAAGTAATTCATACACTTTTTCCATACGCTCTTGTTTATTTTTTGCCAGCCCATGAATATCAATGCCTTCTGCAATAATATCCGCAACTGTCATTCTTGGATTTAATGACGCATACGGGTCTTGGAAAATCATTTGCATTTTACGATTAAACTTTTTTAACTCTTTTCGAGATTTTCTTCCATGAACATTTTCTCCATTAAACATCACTTTACCATTTGTCGCATCATAAAGGCGGATAATTGTTCGACCAGTCGTTGATTTACCACATCCTGATTCGCCAACTAATCCAAATGTTTCCCCTTTATAAATATTAAATGTAAGTCCGTCTACCGCCTTAATAACAGTCTCACCTTTTTTAAAGTGCTGCTTTAGGTTTTCAATTTCTAATAACTTCTCTCTCTTTTCTATCATCTTTTTTCACCCGCCTTTTTGGCCGCTTTCTCTTGAAATTTCTTCATTCGACTTTGAATTGCAAGGGGCGGTTCAATTTTTGGCGCATTTTCGTGAAGCAGCCATGTTTTCGCGTAATGTGTATCAGAAACTTTAAACATTGGCGGTTCTAATTCAAAATCAATTTTCATTGCAAATTCATTTCTTGGTGCAAAAGCATCTCCAATTGGAGGATTCACTAAATTCGGTGGCGAGCCTGGAATGGCATATAATTCATCACTTTTGCTGTCAAGACTTGGCATTGAACCAAGTAACCCCCACGTATATGGATGCTTTGGATTATAAAATATTTCATCAACAGTACCCATTTCAACAATTTGTCCTGCATACATCACCGCTACACGATCTGCTACATTTGCTACAACACCTAAGTCGTGGGTAATAAAAATAATCGATGTATCAATTTTTTTCTGTAAATCTTTTAACAGCTCAAGAATTTGTGCTTGTATTGTTACATCTAAAGCTGTTGTTGGTTCATCAGCGATAAGAAGCTTTGGTTTTGAAGCAAGAGCGATCGCAATAACAACACGCTGTCTCATTCCGCCGCTAAACTCATGCGGATATTGATTAACTCGACTTTCTGCCATCGGAATTCCTACCATATCAAGAAGGTTAATCGCTTCTTTTTTTGCTTCTTCTTTAGAAAGTTTTTGATGCTTAATAAGCCCCTCCATGATCTGATGTCCGACCTTCATTGTTGGGTTCAAGGATGTCATCGGATCTTGGAAAACCATTCCAATCTCTTTCCCACGAATTTTTTCCATTTGTTTATTTGTTTTCTTTACAAGATCTTCCCCTTGAAAGAGAATCGAACCATTCACAAATTCACCGGGAGGCATTGGAATGAGTCTCATTATGGATTGAGTTGTGACACTTTTTCCTGATCCTGATTCTCCAACGATTGCTAATGTTTCTCCTTTATTAACGTGGAAGTTAACACCGCGAACAGCCTTTACTTCTCCTGCAAACGTATGGAAAGAAACAGCTAAATCATTTACTTCTAATATTTTTTCCAATTTTCTCACTCTCCTATTTACGCAGTCTTGGATCAAGAGCATCGCGCAGTCCGTCACCAATTACGTTAAAGGCAAATATTGTTAAACAGATAAATGTGGCAGGAAAAAACAAGCGCCATGGATAATATTTTAATGCAGGCAATCCATCGCTTGCCATTGTTCCCCAACTAGCTAGCGGTGCCGGAACACCTAATCCTAAATAACTTAAAAATGCTTCGGTAAAAATCGCTGTTGGCACAGTTAGTGTCATCGTAATTAAAATTGGTCCCATTGTATTAGGAATTAAATGACGTGCCATAATACGGGTTGTGCTTGCTCCAAGCGTTTGCGCAGCGAGCACATATTCTTGTGATTTCAACTGTAACACTTGGCCGCGTACAATTCTTGCCATCCCAATCCATCCAGTAATAGACATCGCAATAATCATAGTCGTTAAACCCTGTTCAAGAACAACCATTAATAAAATAACTACTAACAAGTACGGTACTCCCCAAAGAATATCGGCAATTCGCATCATCACTTCATCAACTCGTTTGCCAAAGTAAGCGGCAATACCACCCCAAATAACGCCTAACGCTAAATCAATAACCGCGGCAGCTAATCCGATAAATAAGGAAATTCTTGCTCCCTGCCAAGTACGTGTAAACATATCACGTCCAAGTTCATCCGTTCCAAACCAATGTTCGCTAGAAGGTGCTTGATTCGCATTTGCTAAATCGTTTGTTCGATAATCATATGGTGTCATATAAGGACCAAAAATCGCCATAAATGCCAACATTGCTAACAATATTACGCCGATAATTGCTAATTTATTTTGCTTAAAACGCATCCATACATCTTTCCAAAATGAAAGGCTTGGACCGATTTTTTCCGCTTCATCACTATCTTTTTTAGCAGGTTCAAAATATTCTTTAGGTAAGCTTTGCTGACTAACAGCTTGCTTTTCTAAATGCTGTGACATCGTTATTCCCCCTTTCCTCCAGCTAATTTAATACGAGGATCAATTAATCCGTACAGAATATCAACAATAAGAATTGAAGCTAATAAAAGCACACTATAAAAAACTGTAACACCCATAATTGTTGTGTAGTCCCGATTTGAAATACTTGTTACAAAGTGCATGCCAAGACCAGGAATACCAAAGATTTTTTCAATAATAAAACTTCCTGTTAAAATTCCTGATGTTAATGGTCCCATATATGAAATAACCGGCATTAATGCATTTCGAATAGCATGCTTTACGATGATGACACTTTCTTTTAATCCTTTTGCTTTCGCTGTTTTAATATAATCTTGATTTAACACTTCAAGCATACTTGAGCGCATCAAACGAGCAATAAAAGCAAGCGGAGTAGATGCTAAGGCTAGTGCTGGTAATACAGAGTGCATAAACGTTTCAAAACGAGCTACCGGGAAGATCCCAAGTTTCATCGCAAACATATATTGAAAGGCAGAAGCCATAATAAAACTTGGCACTGAAATTCCGAGTACGGCAATAATCATTACTGAATAGTCTTGCCATTTGTTATGTCTTAACGCAGCAATAACTCCAAATAATACCCCAAAAGCTAGCGCAATAAAAATTGCCTCCATCCCTAAAATAAAGGAAACCGGAAAACCATCACTAATTAAATCATTCACTGATTGTCCTTTATATTTAAATGATGGACCAAAATCCCACTTTGCTACTGAAACTAAATAATCAAAGTATTGACCATACCATGGTTTATCCAAACCATAATATTCGTTTAAGCTTTTTTGAATTTCAGCTGGAATTTCTTTTTCTGATGTAAACGGACCACCAGGAGCCGCCTTCATTAGAAAGAACGTTGCTGTAATAATAAGAAATAGTGCTAATATCATAAACATTAGCCGTTTAACAATATAATTAAACAAAGATTCACACCTCCAAAATATTCTGAAAAAGGCGTAATCAGAAGTAAAGGTATATGGTTTATCCCATATACCTTTACCTCTAGAAGGCTTTTTTCTTATTCAAAGTATGCCCATTTAAACTGCACATCACCAAGTCCAGAAATAACAACGTCTTTTAAGTTGTCTTTATGAACATAAGTATTTGTGTAGAAGTAAATTGGTGCAATTGGCATTTCATCCATTAAAATCTCCTCTGCCTGTTTTAACATCTCGGCACGTTTTTGCTCATCTGTTTCAGTAGCAGATTGATTTAATAAGTTTTTAAATTCTTCATTTGTCCAGCGAGTATCGTTATTACCACCTTGTTCTTTATATAACTCTAAGAAATTAATTGGATCGTTAAAGTCACCTAACCAACCCATACGTCCGATTTGATAATCGCCATTGTGAAGCTTATCAATATAAACAGCCCATTCAGCATTATCAAGTTCCACTTCTACACCAAGATTTTTCTTCCACATATCTTGGATAGCTTGAGCAATTTTTGCATGAGCTTCATTTGTATTGTATGAGAGAATGATAGATGGCAAATCAGCTGCACTTGCATAACCTTCTTCTGCTAGTCCTTCTTCAAAAAGCTTTTTCGCCGTTTCTAAATCTCCATCTTTAAAATAACCTTTTTCATTTTCTTCAAACATTGTTGGTGGTACTGCTGCCATTGCAGGAACTTCTCCACCTTTTGTAATATTGTCTACAATGGACTGACGATCAATCGCGTAAGCAAATGCTTGACGAATTTTTTTGTTATTAAATGGTTTTTTCTCTGTGTTAAACTTATACCAATACGTACCTGCAATTGGTTCAATTTGAAGTTCACCAGAGTCTTTAAGCGCTGGAATTGCCTCTAATGGTAGTTGTCCTGTAGGTTTACCAGCCCAATCAAGTTCATCATTTTCATACATTGAGAGTTCAGTGTTAGGATCATTAATCATAATCAATTCAATTTTATCTAATTTTACAGCATCTTTATCCCAGTAATTCTCATTTTTTTCAAGAACAATTTTGTCATTGTGTTCCCAAGATGTCATAACAAATGGTCCATTTGATGTATAGTTTTCACTGGCATCTGTTGCCCATTCAGCATTTTCTTTAGCAATGCTGCTGTTTACCGGGAAATAAGTATAAAACGCTGTTAATTCTAAGAAATAAGGTGTCGGGTTTTCAAGTTCCACTTCTAAGGTTTTTTCGTCCACTACTTTTACACCAAGCTCGTCCATTGATGCATTTCCTTCTTTTACAGCTTGAGCATTCTTAATGTAGTAAAGTTGATAAGCATATTGTGCTTCAGAAGCTGGGTCTAATACCCATTTCCATGCATATTCAAAATCCTGTGAGGTTACAGGGTCACCATTTGACCATGTCGCATCTTCGCGAATTTTAAACGTATATGTTTTTAGATCTTCTGACACTTCATGACTTTCTGCCATCGCCATTTGCGGTTCCCCATTTTGATCAATACGAGTTAACCCCTCAAATGTTTGCAATAGGACACTTGATGACGTTGAATCATTAGCTAGACTTGGGTTAAGCGAGAAAGGTTCTGTGTTAATGTTAACGCTTAACTCTTGAGCGGGTGCATTACCACTTTCTCCGCCTTCTTCTGCTTGTTTATTATCTCCGCCGCATGCCGTTAATAATAAACTAAATACTACTAACAAGCTTACAATAAGTGAAAATTGTTTTTTCTTCAATCGTTTTTTCTCCCCTTTTATATTCTATTTAATAATTCCTCATACTGCACATCATGAAGCCTTTATATGAAAGCCTCACCTCCTAAAAAAGATACAAAGTAAACGATTAAAAACTTATTTTTTTTCAATAAATGAGAAAGAGTCCTTATATTGTTTTAATTCTAAGGAAACATCTGCTGAAACAATTCCATCAATTTTTGATAATTGGTTGTTTACAAAATCAACAAGATCTTCATTGCTTCTAAAATAAGCTTGAAGCATAAGATCATGTTTACCAGAAAATGCACCTACAAACCGCACTTCTGAAAATTGGTTCAACTGCTTTGCAACTTTCTCCTGCATCCCTAATTTTGTAGTTAATCCGATAATGGTTTGAACATTTAAACCAATTTTATTCGGATTGGTATGTATAACAAATTCAAATACCCCATCTTTTAACATTCGATTAATGCGAGAACGAATTGTTCCCTCACTTACATTAAGGTACTTCCCAACTTCAGTATAGGAACGCCTTCCATTTTCTTGAAGCATCGTTAATATGGACATATCGAGCGTGTCAAGCTTTTCCACTTATTCAGTTAACCTCCTCAAAATACCAAATACGATTACAACACTTTAATACATAAAAAACTATTAATTTCGTAAAGAAAACTAATTTTCTTACTATTTATTATAAATAATATTAAGTAATTGTGCAAGTTTCGTTAAGTTTATGTTAAGATCTAGAAATAATGTGGCAATTTCCTACACCCTCTACCAAATATTACGTTTTTTATAATAGTAAACGTTATCTTTTTTTATTTTCGTAATATTTTATAGTTTTTACTGCTTAATTATAATTTATTTGCTCGATTATCACAAGAATCGTTTTTCAAGTAAATTTTACTAATTTAGCTTATACGTATAATATGAGATTTTTCCCTTTATTTATTTGCAACTTTCTTAATTTATTTGTATACTACTTTTACAGTAAGAATAATGATGCAATGAGAAAGAAGAGTACGTATTAGGAAACTTCAGAGAGCCTGTGGGTGGTGAAAACAGGTAGTGGAATAATACGGAATGGACTTTTGAGCATTTAAGTCGAATCTTTAAGGAAATTAAGTTATAAATCCCCTTATTTTAGTAGGCTTAAACGTTAAATCTTGACGTTACATAGAAAGTGATTTTATTAAGGTGCACTTAATAAAATAACAAGGGTGGTACCGCGGCTTATTCGTCCCTTCTATTATAGAAGGAAAGAATAAGCCTTTTTATATGCTTATATATTTGAAAGGAGATAGGAAAAATGCAAACTATTTTTTCAGGCATTCAACCAAGCGGCACATTAACACTTGGCAACTATTTAGGGGCTATGAAGCACTTTGTCGACCTGCAGGAGGAATATAATTGTTATTTTTGCATTGTCAATCAACATGCCATTACTGTTCCGCAAGAGAAGGCTAAGCTAAAAGAAAATTCAAGAAGCTTAGCAGCTCTATATCTTGCGGTAGGTATTCATCCAGACAAATCAACTGTATTCATTCAATCAGAAGTACCTGCACATGCTCAATTAGGCTGGATTTTACAATGTGTAAGCTACATAGGGGAACTAGAACGAATGACCCAATTTAAAGATAAATCAGAAGGAAAAGCTGCCGTTTCTGCAGGATTATTAACATATCCTCCGCTTATGGCTGCTGATATTCTTCTGTACGGAACAGACATTGTGCCTGTCGGAGAAGACCAAAAACAACATATTGAATTAACGAGAGATTTAGCAGAACGCTTTAATCGACAGTACAATGAAATTTTTACGATTCCTGAAGCGCGTATTCCTAAAGTAGGAGCACGAATTATGTCTCTTCAAAATCCCACAAGGAAAATGAGTAAGTCAGATGAAAATCAAAATGCATTTATTTCAATGCTTGATGATGAAAAGACAATTTTGAAGAAAATAAAACGTGCTCAGACAGATTCTGATAACGAGATTCGTTTTGATAAAGAAAAGAAGCCAGGTGTTTCAAATCTACTCACAATTTATTCTTTATGTGCCAATAAATCCATTGAAGAACTTGAAAATATGTATGAAGGAAAAGGCTACGGACAGTTTAAAGAAGATACAGCGAATGCAGTTATTCAGGCATTAAAACCCATTCAAGAGCGCTATCATGAGCTAATTAATTCAGATGAACTTGACGAAATTCTTGATAAAGGTGCTGAAAAAGCAAACCGCACTGCACAAAAAATGCTTTTTAAAGCAGAACGAGCAATGGGATTAGAAAGAAGACGTCGTTAATAGCAAACTAAAAGAAAGCAACTCCTCCGTTGCTTTCTTTTAGTTTACTTGTGTACCCTCTTCAAGCTCCCATACTTTTTCAAAGAAAGGTTGTCCCTTAATTAGTCTTTCACATAAATGATAGTGCATATTGCTCCATCCATTTTGCAGTTCGTCATATAAAGCGTCCCAAGCTTCATCAAAATCCATCATTTGAATTTCAACATATTTTTTAGGAAAACACTCTGTATACCAATATCTTACTTCTGCCACATTTCCTGTTGTATGTAATTGATCAAGCGCCATAAATAAAAGCTGCTTTAATTGTCTTTCTTTTCGAGTTAACCCGCTCATTATGTCTGGACTAGGCGATAAAATATGATATTCCTTGTTTTCTATAGGGTTTGGTATATAATAATGCTTTACTTCTAATTGATCTTTCATTTCAAGAACCATTGCTTCTTGTCTTGGAATTAATCTGCTTTTACGTACCGGAATTTGATAAGTTAAGGTATTGACAACCACTACTCTACTTCCATCAGTCGCAATAAAGCAATATTCAAGCGATGTACGTTCATTATTTTTTCTAACAAAACTTTTGTTGTGAATATCATCTAATAATTCATTAGGTAAATCCGCTAAGTTATTCTCGATATAAAAAAATAACTTAGGCTCCACCAAGACGACCGGTACTTGATCTAATATTTCAATAAAATCATCTTTTCTCCATTCATGAAATTCACAAACGTTATATCCATTTTCCTCACCTTCAAACCAATTGACCCAAACATCGTGCAAATATAACATTTGAACCCCTCACTTTAATTATGTTTTTCAAACAGTATAGTCAGAGGTACATTTTTTTATTCCATTACTACCCTATTCTGGTAAAATAAATTCTAAATTTTTAATGATTTCTCTTTTGAAAAGGAAAATAAATACTTAACCAAATTAATACATTACCAATTAAAAATAAATATAATTCTGCCTTTGACTTAATAAACAGCAAATAACCGCTAATTCCGTGTCCAGTCGTAATAATATTTAAATATGCAATAAGACTTACGCCGTCTATAACTGCTAAACCAAAACCAATCAACAATAATAAGAATCGAACCATCACTGTTTGCACCAATCAATGTTTCTTCTCATTGATTGTACTCCTTTCATTTTTCGTTATTGGAGTTAGTTTATTTATATGGACAAACTGCGCTCATATGCTTACCTTTTCATACTAAAGTAGATTTTAATGGTTTGTTTTACGTAAAAAGAACCTTTAGGAGCACTCTCCTAAAGGTTCTTTTTCCTTACTTTTCAAATTTTTTAAAGATTAAACATGCATTATGTCCGCCAAAACCAAGTGAGTTGGAAAGAATCGCATTTACTTTTTGTTCACGCGCTTCATTTGGCACATAATCTAAATCACATTCTGAATCAGGTGTTTCATAATTAATCGTCGGTAGAATAATTCCTTCTTCAATAACTTTTGCACTAAACAATGCTTCAATTCCACCAGCTGCACCTAATAAGTGACCTGTCATCGACTTTGTAGAACTTACTGCTAACTTATAAGCATGTTCACCAAATACCGTTTTAATAGCCATTGTTTCAAATTTATCATTGTATGGTGTACTTGTTCCATGTGCATTAATATAACCAATATCTTCTGGATTTAAGTTAGCATCTTGGAGCGCTTGACGCATTGCACGTACACCGCCTTCACCATTTGGTGCTGGAGCTGTTACATGATACGCATCACCTGTTGCCCCGTATCCAACGATTTCCGCATAAATTTTTGCTCCGCGTTTTTGAGCCGACTCTAATGATTCAAGAACTAAAATTCCTGCACCTTCTCCCATTACAAATCCATCACGATTTGCATCAAACGGGCGGCTTGCTGTGTTAGGATCATCATTAAATGATAAAGCTTTTGCCGTACTAAATCCAGCTAACGCCATACTTGTAATCGGTGCTTCAGCTCCACCTGTAATCATAACATCAGCATCACCGCGTTGAATAACTTTAAATGCATCTCCAATTGAATTTGTTCCTGTTGCACAAGCTGTTACAGTACAAGAGTTAATTCCTTTTGCACCAAGTAAAATAGAAATTTGTCCTGCAGCCATATCAGGAATCATCATCGGTACAAAGAATGGACTGACACGACGATAGCCTTTTTCTTTAAAAATATTAAATTGCTCTTCATGCGTATCCATACCGCCGATTCCTGAACCAACCCAGACACCGACTCTTGGAGCGATTTCTTCTGTTATTTCTAAATCAGCATCCTTTACTGCCATCATTGCAGCTGCTACCGCAAACTGAGTAAAAAGATCCATTTTCCGAACCTCTTTACGGTCTATGTAAAGGGTTGGATCAAAGTCTTTTACTTCTCCTGCAACTTTTGCCGGAAACAGGTCAGGGTCACGTCTTGTCATCCTTCCAATTCCATTTAATCCTTTAACAGCATTTTCCCATGTAGTTTGTGTATCATTTCCTAGTGGAGATACTGCACCTAATCCTGTAATTACTACACGATTATTCATAAGTTGTTCAACTCCCTTTATGTAGTCTTATTCTAATGTTATTATTGACCAAGTCTTAAAGCAACTGCTCCCCATGTGAGGCCGCCGCCAAAACCAACCAACACCACAACATCATTATCTTTTACTTTTTCTTCTTGAACAGCTTCATACAATGCGATCGGAATTGTAGAAGAAGAAGTATTCCCATACTTTTCAATTGTTTTCGCCATTTTTTCTTCTGGTAAATCTAAACGCTGTCTTGAAGCTTCCATGATGCGAATATTTGCTTGATGAGGTACTAGATAATCAACATCTTCTTTTGTTAACCCTGCTTTTTCAATGACTGATAAAGATGATTCACCCATTCGGCGAACCGCAAATTTAAATACTTCCCTACCATTCATGTAAATATATTTTTCACCTTGATACAGATGTTTTGCTCCACTTCCATCTGATCCTAGCTCAAATGAAAGAATTCCTTTATTATCTGACACAGGACCAATTACCGCTGCCCCAGCACCATCACCAAAAAGCACTGCTGTGTTGCGATCTTTCCAATCTGTAATTTTAGATAGTTTTTCTGCACCAATAACAAGAACATTTTTATAAGTGCCTGTTTCAATAAATTGTTTTGCTGTTACCATTCCATACATAAATCCTGCACATGCAGCACTTAAGTCCATTGCGGATGCATTTACAGCACCAATCTTTTCCTGTACAAGACAAGCGACTGACGGAAAACCATAATCAGGAGTAACAGTCGCCACGAGCAATAAATCAATATCCTCTGCTGTTAATTTTGATTGCTCAAGCGCCTCTTTTGCTGCTTCTGCAGCCATATCCGACGTTTCAATATCATCGCCGGCAATTCTTCTTTCCTGAATACCTGTTCTTGTACGAATCCATTCATCAGAAGTATCAACCATTTTTTCTAAATCATAATTGGTTAAAATACGATCAGGTACATATCTTCCCAACCCTAAGATTCCAGCATTCATGAAATAGTCTCCTTTATAAAAAATTTACTATCAATTATTATGACCTGGTACTAATTTTAATGGATTTTATTATTTTTGTCTAGTATATACCGCTCATATCAACACTTTCTAGTTTTCTCCCACACCTATACAAAAATGTTTCCTATCCCATATTCATTCAATAAGAGAATGGCCCATTCTAAATAAGAAAGAGTCACTTCACGTGACTCTTTCTTATTGCTTTGCTTCTTGTTTTCCTAACTCATATGCATCTCCCATTACCTGCATTAACAAGTTAAGGACAGACTGCAAATTTTCCATATCGATTTCAATTCCTTTTTGATCTAACATCTCTTTTGCTTCAGGCAAATACTTCATTGCAATCTGCATAAACTTCATATTCATTTCTTGATCCATGCTGTTCACTCCAACTTCACTTTTATTTTCTCAGTAATACCATACAAGAAAGAACGGTAAAAAATCAAGTATTTTCCTACTGTTCAGTCCATTAACATGTTTGTTGTTATCCAAGTTACAGGATTTGCTTTTGCAAAATTAAGGAGGAAATAATTGCAATCTGCCCTCTTATATAACTTTCATGATCAAGTAAATGATAAACAATCCATTCTGGCGAATAACGAAGCACTTCTTCTTCTTTTCGAATTTGAAAGGTAGGGCGCCTAAATTCAATATCAGACAATTTATAAAAATAGTTTCTCGTTTGTTCTCTCGTTTCTGCTAATCGAGCTAAAAACCATGATTTTTGAAAACCCTTCACTGTATCATCTTCTTTATAATCAAATTCAGCTGAAATGTCCTTCTGATCTTGGTCAGTATGAATCGCTTTAAGCCAAGCTCTTTCATATTCAATAAGGTGCATTAATAGTTGACCAACAGAAGGCATATTCGTTAATTTTTCATGCAATTGTTCTGTACTTAAACTAGAAAGTACGGATAAAAGCTGTTCCCTAGTCTCCTTTAATCCTTGTAACAAATGAACAGCATCATGAATATCATAATTTCCTAATGTTTTTTCAACCATTATAATTCCTCCTTATTGGGTAATTGACCGCTTTCTACATAATAATCAATTGCTGATTGCACAGATTGTTTTAGCTGTTCTGGCACTTCTGCGCTGTATTTCCCCATCGAAATCACATCATCCTGCATGTCAAAATAAAGATTGCCATACGATAGTTCATTATTGTTAAATTGTCTTGCTGCTAATATATAAAGCTGATCAACATGCTGGACAGTACTCGTTAATACAGTAGCTTTTCCAAGATTATACTGATCTGTAACAAAACCAACGGCATATAAACCTTTTCTTTTTAACTTTTCAATAACTGCTACACTATATCCATCTCCTGCAGGATAAACAACATCTACACCTTCGTTAAGAAATTCATCTAAGATGGAAAGCGCTTTTTGTTCATTTGCCCAATCATTTGTATAACTTGTAATTACTTGGACATTGTTGTTTTGAAACTTTACTCCAGATTCAAAACCTTCTATTTCAGGCTGCCATGGAAAAGCTGCAATAATACCAACTTTATTTGTTTTACTCATCCCGCTTGCAATCATTCCTCCAAAAAAGCCCATTGCCCTACCTTTAAAATGTAAACTTGTAAAACTTTGTCCCTCTGCATCACCATTAAACGTTACAAAATGAATGAAAGGATACTCATTTTGAATTTCCACAAAATATTTTGCATAAATATTTCCATGACCAAAAACTAAATTTACATCCTGCTGTTGAAACTCTATGATTGTTTTTCGTATCGTATTAAGACTTTTAACTTCTTCCTTATAAAAAACATCTACTCCAAATTCAGTTTGAATACCAAGTAAACTTTCATAACCTTTTGTATTCCATGATTGATCATTAATTGTTTCGGGAAGTAAAATCCCCACATTTTTCAACTTCTGATCTGACTCTTTATTTTGGCAGCTAATTGTGATAAGGAACGAAAAAATGATGATGAGTATGTATAGTGTGCGCATGATACCTTTTCTCTCCCTTTAACAAATTTCCTATATAAAATTTAGTATTAAACTAGTGCTCTGTTAACTGTAAATTTTTTTAAACTTCATCATTTTTTCAATGTGTTCTTTCTGCTCCTTTAGTCCAATTTGTAATGAAGTAGATGGACTGAAGTTTAATTGGTTTTTTAGCTTTTTTATTGATACTTCAACTGAAAAAAATGGTTGAGATAGGGAGCTTAAATAGGCTGGGGAAATAAGCTCAATGCCCTTTTTCCATTGATTTTTTTCTCCGCTGCCAACATTATAAACACCAACCACTTCTTCCTTATTTCCTGCACGCCATAAAATATCGATTAGATCTTTAATATAGATAACATCTTCTCTACAACTATCTTCGACAACCTTATCCATTTTTCCTCTTATTTGTGTAAGAAGTAATTGATGGTAAGTCGACTCTTGTCCCTGCCATGGACCATAAATCGTTGGAACCCTTAAAACACATAAATTGCGCATATGATTTTCTAATTTTTGAAAGATCAGAGCTTCTTCTGCAGTTTTTAATAATCCTAACTTTGTTATTGGACTAAGCGGCGTTTCTTCTGTGAGTATACCAAAACGTGGTCCATATACTTCAATAGAAGAAAGATAAATAACTTGGGTGTTTTTATTTTTACATTCAGTTATTAACTGACTTGTTTCTGTTAGATGTGAAAAAATAACTTTCCCAAAATTATCCCATGATCTAGAAATAGCAGGCACAGCTAAATGAAAGACACAATCTACATTTTTCAAAATACTAGAAAAAAGAGAGTCGCCAAAACCTTTATTAATAGATTGAAAGTTTGCATTTCTACCGATTGAAAGTAACATCTCCTCTTGAACAAGTTTTCGATTTGGATTTTCACATTTATCCACTGCTATTACTTCTATTCCTTCCTCCAACAGCCTTTTACACAAATGAAAACCAATAAAACCTAATCCACCTGTAACCAGTACTTTCCTCATTTTTCTCTCCCCCAACTCTTTAATGATCAATTCTATATCGTTTCAAGAGCAGAACATAGAAGGACTGATTTTAGCTCATATACATATCCCTAATTAAGTTAAAGGTATATATATCATCGTATGACGTCTATAATAAAAGATGATCTAAACTAGACTGACGTTTAGATCATCTTTTCATTTTGTTGATAAAACCTGCAAAGTGCTTCATTAAATGAAAAACTTCTTTCATTTAATGGTAATACAATCGAAATATCGCTTTTTTGCTTTTTACGTCTTTCTTCATATTTTCGCGAATGATCTTCAACGGAATAACTTACCCCATTTGGAGAATGCCATATTTTAGTCGGGACTTTTGTTTTACACGATTCAAGCTCATTCCATTTTTCAATTAACGTTTCCACTTCAACAATATTTATATGGTATGCTTTAGCAAGCTCTTTTTTAAAACGCTTATAAAACAATTTATTATCTCTTTCATTGTTGAAGTGCTTTTTTAAATCTAAACACGGGTTAATCATCGCAGCCGACCTTATATAGCTCTCCTTTTCCATTAATGACAATGCCACAAGGGCTCCCATTCCTTCAGCTAAAATATGAATATTTGGATTTAATATTTCTTTTCTCATCACCACTTGATACACAGATTTTGCCAATGAAACAGCTGCAGAACTCCCCCAATGGCGGCCATGTAAGTGAGAATAAAAAACAGTATAACCTTGTGTTAATAAACTATAAAGAAATCTTGAACGTGTATTGCTTTGTGTCCATAAACTGCTTTTATCATCAACGTAATGGGTTGTATCGCCGAATAAAAAAATTGCAAATCCATTGGGACGTTCAGGAATATGGATAACGTTCCATTGGCTGTCTATTTGAAAGAAGCGCTGTTGAATCCCCATATCTTCTCCTCACAATAATTAAATTCTACTATTAATCTATGCGATGAATAATAATTAGATAAAAAGTATTCCATATTTTCTCAAGTTATTTTTTTAATTCCGTTTCTCTCCTCTTAATACTCTTTTTAATACTCTTTATTGTTTAACAGAAATTTCATAAACTTTTTAAGAAGAATGTTCATTTTTAAAAAATTTGTGATAAAATAAGACTGAGCTGAATTCGTTTGCAATTGAGGTGAAGAAAATGCGTTACATATGGACAATTATTTGGAGCTTTTTATTAACACAGATGTTATTCTATGTAGTTTCTAATATGACATCTACAAGCTATGAATTTTCATCAGCTGCAATTATTTCGCTTGTTGTATCTGCGATTATTTTTGTATTAGGCGATGCAGCAGTCCCTAATTCATCAGAAGCAAAATAAAAATCGATACATGAGAATACGTAAAAAAGAACCGATAGGATGTCCTATCGGTTCTTTTTCGGTTTTCTCGCCCATTTCCGATTATGATTTGAGGTTGCAGGAAATTCCTCGCCAACTTCTAAATTAACCATTCGCGGATTTTTTACCATTCCTCCTGTTTCACCAATTTCAATATAACTTCCAGAATTCGGCGCTTTTTGCCCTGGAACAAATTGACGATTTTCTCCACCCATCTTAATTCCTCCTTTATTAAATTATCTCCCTTATTATTCCCTAATCATAAAAGATCATAAGTAAAATACTCCGCTTATTTCTATAAAGCATTTTTCAACGAAGCAAATTTATCCTATGAAAGCAAACCAAATTAGTGCTTTACAAATTTCTACAATATATAGTTTAATGAATACATGTAATTAATTGAAACACGGGGGAATTTAACAATGGAAGAACTTTTTACACTACTAAAATACGCATTCTTAGGATTATTACAAGGTATAACAGAACCAATCCCAATCTCATCAAGCGGACATTTAGTAATAGCACAATATTTCTTCAATTTGCGCATTGAAGGATTAAGCTTCGAAGTCATTATGAATTTCGCCTCACTTCTTGCTGTATTACTTATTTATCGTGATGACTTATTGCGCTTAACCATTAACGGAACGAATTACTTAATGACAAAAAATGAACGTTCAAAAAGTGACTTTATGTTTATCGTTTATTTAATTATTGGAACAATTCCAGCCGGTGTGATTGGCATTTTGTTTGATAATGTCATTTCAGAACACTTAAAAGGCATTAAAACCGTTGGGATTACTTTGCTTATTACAGCTACTGCACTGTGGTTAATCCGAAATTTACGCGGTAGAAAAAACGATGCTGATCTTTCAGTTAAAGATGCTCTTATTGTCGGTTTCGCTCAAGCAGTTGCTTTAATTCCAGGAATTAGCCGCTCAGGTGCTACTATTGTAGCTGCAATGGGACTTGGAATGAAACAGGAAACAGCTCTTCGCTATTCATTTTTATTATATATACCTGTAAGTGTAGGCGGCGTTATTCTTGGTCTTAGTGATTTATTAGAAGACCCTCGCCTTTCTGAATTACTTTTACCTTATGCTGTTGCCTTTTTACTATCTCTTATTGCATCCTACTTTTCATTAAAATGGTTTATGAATATTATGGCACGCGGAAACTTAAAATATTTCGCTTATTATTGTTTAATCGCAGGTGCGTTTGTACTGCTGTTCTTATAAAATACAAAAGCGAGGATTGATTCAAATCAATCCTCGCTTTTTTGCTGTCTGATTTTTTATAATAAAGAAGCTAAAACAGCTTTTTGTGCATGAAGACGGTTTTCCGCTTCATCAAACACAACAGAATTCGGCCCATCGATAATGTCAGCTGTTACTTCTTCACCACGGTGTGCAGGTAAACAATGCAGGAAAGAATAATCAGATTTAGCATGTTTAACAAGCTCTTGATTCACTTGAAAAGCTGCAAAATCTTTTAATCGCTGCTCATTTTCTGATTCCCAACCCATACTCGTCCAGACATCGGTATAAATTACATCGGCATCTTTTACAGCCTCAATTGGATCATTTGTTAAAAGCAGCTGTGAGCCGCTTTCTTTCGTAAACTGTTCCACCATTTCAATAACTTTAGCGCTAGGTTCATAATTTTTCGGTGTTGCAATTGCACAATCTAATCCAACTTTTGATGCAGCAATCATGAGAGAATGCGCCACATTATTTCCGTCACCAACATAAACAAGTTTTTTTCCTGCAAATGTTCCTTTTTCTTCATAAATCGTCAGCAAATCTGCTAATGCTTGACATGGGTGGAAATCGTCTGTTAAACCATTAATAATCGGAATATCAGCATGTTCCGCCAACTCTTCAACAATCTCGTGCTCAAACGTACGAATCATAATTGCATCAAGGTAACGCGCTAATACTTTTGCAGTATCCGCAATTGATTCGCCGCGTCCCATCTGCATATCACTTTGATTTAAAAACATCGCTTTTCCACCAAGCTGATTCATACCTGCTTCAAAAGAAATGCGCGTTCTTGTTGAAGATTTAGCAAAAATCATCCCAAGTGTTTTCCCTTCAAGAAGAAGATGCTTTTCTCCTCTTTTTTGCTGCTGTTTTAGCTCAAGAGCAAAGTCTAATAAATAAAGAATTTCTTCTTTAGAAAAATCTGCTAATGTTAATAAATCTTTCCCCTTTAAATTCACTTTTTTTTCTACAACACCGCTCATTGTGAAATCACTTCCTTGTAGTCTGATTTTTTCCATGCTTGAATGGATTGTGGTTGTTTATCTGTATTTTTCCCTGTTAAAAATGCTTCAACTGTTTCCCAATCTGTCATAACGATAAGACCATGCTGAACGGCTAATTGTCTATTCTCAATCGCGGATTGATCACTGCGAGATTTCAGACTAATCATTCCCAATGTTTTTTCAGTTTTTAACCATTCTTTATAATCTCCAACAGCTTCTAACCAATCCGTTCCATCCGCTAATTGAGAATTTGTAATAAGATTTATACCACGATTTTTAAAAGCGTCTGCATACGGATTTAAATGTTGTAAATCTGATAGCTCTACATCAAGATAAACTTGACATTCCTCTTCTTTAAACACATTTGATTGCTGTTCATTCCACATAAACACTTTATGAAATCCTTCTTCAATTGAATTTGCAATTGAAATAATTTCCCCTGTTGATTTCATTTCAGGTCCAAGCTTCGGATCCACACCCGGTAGTTTAAAGTTAGAGAAAATTGGTGCTTTAATTGTGAAGTAATTTGTTTCAGGTAGTAAACCAGTCGTTTCATTAATATCAGCTAACTTCTTACCTAATAAAGTATCAGTCGCAAGCTGAATCATGTTTGTGCCTGTTACTTTACTTAAGATTGGCACCGTTCGTGAAGCACGTGGATTTACTTCAAGTACATATACTTCATTGTTATAAAGAACAAATTGAATATTGAAAATCCCTTTAAAGTCCATGCCTTTTGCAATACGCTCAGCATACTGAACCACTTTTTCTTTCGCGTCCTCTGAAATTGAATACGGTGGTGTTACTGCCATGCTGTCACCTGAATGAACACCTGCTTTTTCAACATGTTCAAAAATGCCTGGAATTAAAATATTCTTTCCATCTGTGACCACATCTACTTCCACTTCTTTACCCGGATAATAAGCGTCCGTTAAAATCGGGAAATGTACAGCATCGTCAAGCATATCAGCATACGTTTTTAACTCAGTTTCATTTGAAAGAATAATCATCCCTTTTCCGCCGATTACATAGGAAGGACGAATTAAGACTGGATAACCAATGTCTGTGACTTTTTGAACAAGATCTTCTTTATTAAAAGCTGTTTGTCCTGGGATATGCGGAATAGAAAGCTTTTGTAAAAATTGATAAAATAAATCCCGATCTTCTAATTGATCAATGACTTCTTTTGTCGTTCCTAATAATGGCACACCCGCTTTTTCTAATCCTTCTACTAAAGAAATAGCTGTTTGACCACCGTACTGGACAATTACACCATCAACCTGCTCAAATTCTACAACATTTAACACATCCTCTACTGCTAGAGGCTCAAAATACAAACGATCTGCCACAGCATAATCTGTACTAACCGTCTCAGGATTGTTATTAATTAAAATTGTTTCATATCCGTTTTTCTCAAGCGACATAACGCCGTGTACAGAACAATAATCAAATTCAATACCCTGGCCAATACGGATTGGGCCTGAGCCAACAATTAATATTTTCTTTTTAGCTGATGGCACTGCGTCATGCTCGCCTTTCCAAGAAGAATAATAGTAAGCAGTTGATGCCGTAAACTCTGCTGCACACGTATCAACCATTTTATAACTTGGGAAAATTTCAAATTCCTTTCGTTTGTTACGTACATCTGCAAGCTCAACATTCCATACACCTGCAAGCCACTCATCTGAAAAACCTTTTTGTTTAAATACAAGCAGTTCTTCTTTGCTCACTGTTGCGATTGACGTTTGTTTTGCTTTTCCTTCAAGGTCTGTTAACCGTTTAAAACAATCTAAGAAAAATTTATTAATTTTTGTTACTTCGTGAATTTGATCTACTGAATTCCCTCTGCGCAATAGTTCTACTAAGGCAAAGAAACGGCGATCATCTACATTTTTTGCTAACTCCCATAACTTTTCTGTTTCATAAGAATTAAACTCAATTAATGCTAAGCCATCTGTATTTAATTCAAGTGACCTTACTGCTTTTTGAAAGCCGCTTTCTAAGTTGCGCTCAATCGCCATCACTTCACCTGTGGCCTTCATTTGTGTACCAAGTGTGCGATCGGCATGCTTAAACTTATCAAATGGCCAGCATGGAAATTTAACGACCGCATAGTCAAGTGCGGGCTCAAAACTTGCATACGTATGACCTGTCACTGGATTAAATAATTCATGAAGATGATAGCCTATGCTTAATTTGGCAGCGATCTTTGCAATTGGATAACCTGTTGCTTTTGACGCTAAAGCACTCGAACGGCTTACACGAGGATTCACTTCAATTAAATAATATTGTTTGCTGTATGGGTCTAGAGCAAATTGAATATTACATCCTCCAACAATTCCAAGTGCCCGAATAATTTTAAGCGACGCAGAGCGCAGCATTTGATATTCTACATCTGTTAATGTTTGTGATGGCGCTACAACAATAGAATCACCCGTATGAATCCCAACTGGATCTACATTTTCCATATTACAAATTGTAATACATGTATCATTATCATCACGCATCACTTCGTATTCTACTTCTTTAAAACCAGCAATGCTTTTTTCAATTAAACATTGGTGAATGGGGCTTGCTTTTAGTCCACGCTTTGCAATCACTTCAAGCTCTTCTTGACTTTGCGCAATTCCACCACCTGACCCTCCAAGGGTATAAGCCGGACGCACAATAACAGGATACCCCACACGTTCAGCAAATTGAAGTGATTCTGCTAATGTGCTAACAATCTCACTTTCCGGTACAGGCTCATTTAATTCATGCATAAGAGCACGAAATAGTTCCCGATCTTCGCCTTTCATAATCGATTCAATTGGTGTACCGAGAAGAGGAACATTATATTTTTCTAAGATCCCCTGCTTGTGAAGCTCAAGCGCTAAATTTAAACCCGTTTGACCGCCTAGTGTCGCCAAAAGTCCATCAGGTTTCTCTTTAATAAGAATTTTTTCAACACTTTCAACTGTTAGCGGCTCAAAATAAACAACATCCGCAAATTCTTCATCTGTCATAATCGTCGCTGGATTGTTATTAATTAAAACAACTTTACAGCCTTCTTCTTTTAACGCTAAGCAAGCTTGAGTTCCTGCATAGTCAAATTCTGCCGCTTGACCGATAACAATCGGTCCTGATCCGATTACGAGTACAGTTTTTATTCCTTCATGCTTAGGCATAGACACTCTCTCCCTTGGCCTTCATTATCATTGTTAAAAAGTTTTCAAAAATCCATTCACTATCACTCGGACCTGGATGTGCTTCTGGGTGGAATTGAACAGAAAAAATTGCTTGTTGTTCATGTACCATTCCTTCTACAGATCCGTCATTTATATTTTGATAACGCACTTTAAATGGCGTATTTTTTAAACTGTTATCATCTACTACATAACTGTGGTTTTGTGAAGTAATATACACTTTATTTGTTACTAAATCGATTACAGGTTGATTCGCCCCGCGATGACCGAATTTAAGTTTTTTTGTATCTCCACCAAATGCAAGAGCTAATAACTGATGTCCAAGACAAATTCCTAACGTTGGATAGGTCTCTGCTAATTTTTTAATTTTCTCTAAGTATGGTTTCATTTGCTTCGGATTTCCTGGTCCGTTTGATAGTAGAATACCATCTGGATTCAATTTGCTTATGTCTTGAAATGAAGTTGTATAAGGAACAACGGTTACTTTGCAGCCTTGTTTTACTAAACAATCAATCATTGATTTTTTATATCCAAAATCTACTAATACAACATGTTCTTTTCCATCTCCAAATGATTGCGTAGATTGACTCGTTACTTCTTCAATTAAGTCGCGTGTTCCAATTTCCTTAAAAGAAGAGAAATTCACTGCATCAGGATTTGTCGTTAAAATACAAGCAACATCTCCCACTTCCCGGATCCGTTTTACAACCGCTCTTGTATCCACGTTTTTAAGCATTGGGATGTTATGTTTCTTTAATGTTTGCTCAAACGATTCAACCGCTTCATAATGATAACCTTCTAGACTGGATTCACTCACAATAACCGCTGATACCTGTGGGTTAATGCTCTCATTATCAGCTAAATTCACCCCATAATTCCCAATAAGAGGGTACGTAAATACAACACACTGTCCTTTAAATGAAGGATCTGTTAACACCTCTTGATATCCTGTCATGCCGGTAAAAAAAACTGCTTCTCCATAGGTGGCACTGTTATCTCCGACCCATTCACCAGTAAACACATCACCTGTTGAAAGTACTAAATAACCTTTCATGATTTCTCTCCTCCAAACCACTGTCTTTTTTGGATAATTATTTATATATAAGTATTTTTATTCATTTTTGAGTATAAAAGATGCAGCTTTTGTATAAAAAGCTACATCTTTATTCTTTATCCTAACGTTTATTTTACGAAGTAGCAAGACCTTTTTTATTTTTCAGTAATATTTCTTCTACAAGAATGGAAGCTGCTTGATCGAGTTCTTCTTTCGTAACCGTTAACGGCGGCAGTAAGCGAAGGACTTTAGGTCCGGCAATAACAATGAGAAGCCCTTTTTCCTGAAATGTGGAAATAAGAGAAACAACATCTTCTTTACAAGAAATCCCAACCATTAACCCTTTACCGCGAACTTCTTCTACAAGTGGACAGCTTGCCAGTTTTTCTTGAAGCTGTTTTAATAAGTAATTTCCTTTTTCTTCGACCTCTTGTAAAAAGGAATCGTTGAAAATTTCAGATAATGTTGCTTTAGCAGCTGCCATTGCAAGCATATTCCCACCAAATGTCGTGCCATGACTTCCTGGTGAAAATGTATCTTTTAAGTGTTCTTTTCCAATCATCGCACCGACTGGAAAACCATTACCTAATCCTTTTGCTGCCGTTATAATATCTGGATCAAGAGCAAAATGCTGGTATGCAAACGGCTTTCCTGTTCGACCGATTCCTGTTTGAATTTCATCGACAATAAGTAAAAGTTTATGCTGCTTACAAAGACTTTGAACTTTTTCTAAGAAAGACGCTGTTCCCGGATTTACGCCGCCTTCACCTTGAATCACTTCAAGCATAACAGCCGCGGTATTTTCATCAACTGCTTGTTCTAAAGCTGCCGCATCGTTATATGGAACATATTCAAAAGTAGGCAGCAAATCGCCATAACCTTGCTGAATTTTTTCTTGGCCAGTTGCTGACATCGTTGCGAATGTACGCCCATGAAAAGACTGCTTAAATGTAATAATTTTCGATTTCCCTGTATATTTACGCGCAATTTTTATAGCGGCTTCATTTGCTTCAGCACCGCTGTTGCAGAAAAAAACATAATCTCCTGAACTTTTTTCTGTTAACTGTGCTGCAACTTCTTCCTGCAGGTCTATTTGAAATAAATTTGATACATGCCATACTTTGTTTAACTGTTCTTCAAGCGCTTTTTGAACAGCAGGATGGCGGTGACCTAAATTGCAAACCGCAATTCCTGAAATAAAGTCTAAGTATTTTTTGCCATTTTGATCAATCACTGTTGTTCCTTCTGCTGATTCAATTGAAATATTCCAGCGATTATAAGTAGGAAAAAGCGCAGACATTTAGACAACCTCCATTGTGCTTTTTATCGTTGTTCCAATAATTTTTCCATCTTGGACCATTGATGAATGTTTGCCATCCACAATCATCACTTCTTCTAGGCTGCCTTCTAAGCTGTATAAAGCAGCTTCAACTTTCGGGATCATCCCGCCATAAATTGTACCATTATTTATTAATGCTTTAACGTCCTGCTCTGTGACGGTTTCCAGCAACTTCTTATCTTTCAAAATTCCTGGAACATCTGTTACAAAAATAAGTTTGTTAGCATGAAGAGCTTTTGCTACAGCACCCGCTGCTGTGTCGGCATTCACATTATAAATCGTTCCATTCTTATTTACTGCGACAGGTGCAATCACTGGTACAACTTCAAGATTAAGCAGTTGATAAACAAAATTCGCATTTACTTTGGTTACATCTCCTACATATCCTAATGTTTCAAGATCTTTCGGTTCTGCTTCAATTAGGTGATGATCACTGCCGGACACTCCTACAGCATCTACACCCACAGATTCCAGCTTACGAACAAGTGATTTATTAACCGGACCGGAAAGAACCATTTCAACTACTTCCATTACTTCACTTGTTGTTTTGCGAAGACCATTTACAAACTCTGTTTCAACTTTTAATTTTGTTAACATATTTTTTATAGCAGGACCACCACCATGAACAATCACCGGTTTAAATCCTATTTCTTTTAACTTTTTTATACTTTTAAAGAAATCGTCGGAGAGCTGTTCAATCGTACTCCCCCCACACTTAATCACAACGATATCTTTCATTGTTTTATAGTCTCCTCTCCTACGAACGATAGCTTGCATTAATTCTTACATAATCATAGGTGAGATCGCATCCCCATGCTTTTCCATAACCTTCACCAATTTGTAAGTCGATTGTAAATTTCACTTCATGATTTTCTAAATACGCCGTAGCTTCTTCTTCAGAGAAAGGAAGAGGTTGACTATCTCTTAACATTTGAATAGGTCCTACAAACATATGAATCGATTCAGGATCAATCACTGCTTCACTATAACCAACAGCTGCAATAATTCGTCCCCAGTTGGCATCCGTTCCATAAACAGCAGTTTTTACGAGTGGAGAGCCAACAACGGCTTTGGCAATTTTTCCAGCATCTTCATCATTCAATGCTCCTTTGACTTCTACTTCAATAAGCTTTGTCGCTCCTTCACCATCACGCGCGATCATTTTTGCTAAATCTTCACACGTTTGACGAAGTAATTGTACAAATACTTGCCATTCAGGATGACTAGGATGTAATAATTCATTTTCAGCCTGCCCGCTTGCCATTACAGTTACCATATCATTTGTTGATGTATCTCCATCCACTGTAATACGATTAAATGTTTGATCTGTAACTTCTTTTAAAGCTAACTGAAGTATATCTGACTCAATGGCAGCATCTGTTGTTACAAAACCGAGCATTGTTGCCATGTTTGGCTTAATCATTCCCGAACCTTTAGCTGAACCTGCAATTGTAACAGGACGGCCATTAATTTGCGCTTGATAACATGTAGACTTTGTCACAAGGTCGGTTGTAATAATTGCTTCATTGAACTGTTCCGCACTTTCATTTGTCTGTTCAGGGTTCAGTTGTGAAATTCCAGATAGAATTTTATCCATAGGCATTTGTAGACCAATAACACCTGTCGAAGCAACGGCAGCATAATGCTCTGGAATATTAAATTTTTTTGCTGCGGCTTTTCGCATTGCATAAGCATCTTCTAATCCCTGTTTACCTGTACAAGCATTTGCATTTCCACTGTTAACTACGATTGCCTGAATCTTCTTTTCTTTTGCAATGCTTTCTTTTGTTACCTTTAAAGGAGCTGCCTGCATTTTGTTTAGTGTATAAACAGATGCTACACTTGCCGGTACATTACAAAAAATAGCACCTAAATCATTTCGCTGCTTTTTCACGCCTGAATGCAGTCCTGCTGCTGAGAATCCTTTTGGTGTTACAATTGTGCCTTTTTCTATTTTAACGATGTCATAGTTAGCCGTTAACAACGCCGTCACCTTACCTTTCATAATGTCATTCCGTTTTTATCTTTATGGGTATACTGGAATAAACTCTAATCCCGTTTTCTCATCTAATCCAAGCATTACATTCACATTTTGGATTGCTTGACCTGCTGCTCCTTTTACGAGATTATCAATCACAGATACAACTGTTAGGCGTCCTGTTCTTTCATCAAAGGAGAAAGAAAGATCACAATAATTAGATCCGTATACTTCCTTCGTACTTGGATACTCGCCTTCTTTTCTCAATCTCACAAAATATGAATCTTTGTAACTCTTTTCAAAAGCTTTACGAATTTCCGATGCCAAGATACCTTCCTTTACATTTGCATATATTGTTGCCATAATCCCACGTGTCATTGGCACTAAATGAGTACTGAATGTAATCGTTTCTACAGCTTCATTCCATTCTTTTAACACTTGCTCAATTTCAGGGATATGTTGGTGTTGATTTACTTTATAGATTTTAAAATTATCATTCATTTCAGCAAAGTGTGTTACTAAATTTGGCGTTCTACCTGCTCCAGAAACCGCTGACTTCGCATCAACAATAATAGATTTTGGATCTACTAAGCTATTCTTTACTAAAGGAGCCAATCCAAGCAGTGTGGCTGTAGGATAACAACCTGGATTTGCTACTAACTGGGTGTTTTGCAGCTTCTCTCTATTCACCCATTCTGTTAATCCGTAAACTGCATTTTCCAACCATTGTAATGGCGCTGCCTCTTTTTTATACCATTTTTCATAGTCACCCGTATTTAAAAGGCGAAAATCACCAGATAAATCCACTACTTTACAACCTGCTTCAAGAAGCTGCGGAACAACCTTGCTTGAAACTCCTGATGGTGTAGCAGTAAACACTAAATCAACTTCCTCTGCAAGTCGATCAGGGTTAATATCTTCTAGTGTATATGGATGTTGTTGTAAGTGCGGATAACTTTCCGAAAGTTCTTTTCCCTGCTGTGAGGAAGAATGTACTGAATGTACTTTTATCACGGGATGATTTTTTAATAAACGTAATAATTCTGCTCCTCCATAACCTGTTGCTCCAATAATTGCTGCATTCACGTTTCGTACACCTCGTTTTTAAAATTGTTATGTTCATTATAATTATGTATAAAAATAAAATCAATAGTATATTTATTAATTCTTTATTTTTTATACTATTAGTTACCTTTGTATATATCCATTAATAAAATAAGGTAAACCTTTATTTTTAAATAAAGGTTTACCTTAACTATGTATTAATCATAAATGACAGAAAAGTCAAAATCAAACGTCAATTTAGGGGATATGTATGAAAATCCCTTGAAAATTAAAGATTACAAGCGTTTACATCTAAAAAAGAGACAATTGGTAATTCTATCTTCTTCATGCTGGTAATTGTTACCTTTCGGAGCTGTTATCTTGTTCTGTTTTACTCCCAAGAACCTCAAATGTTTTGCACATCTTCGTTATTTTATCCTCATAGCAATAGTTATAATTCTAATCCTTCTATAACTTCTATAAAAAAGGAATAATTAATAAAGACAGCGCAGTTGGATTGTTAATAGGCTCTTAAATATTACAATCTCACGCTTCATTTTGCGTGAGATTTCATTGTAATAGGAATTCCTTTTTTTGAAGCTTAAAACAAATATCGACAAGTTCTTTTGTTTTCCTGTAAGATAGAGATTGTATGCCTTTATGTGTTTAATTGCATTAATAAGCCGTAAATACTATATATAACAAAGCATTACATAAGACAGGACCTAAACGTTTTATTAATTGTATAAGGAGTGTATAAAATTTGTTATCCTTTTTAAATAAGCTGCGCACAAAAAAAATTGCACCCTCTTCCGCTCAAGAACGTGTTATTTTTATGTCAAACCATCTTTCAATGATGGACCTTTCCCTATTAGATGCCGCTCTTCCGAAGAAGGTTCATTTTGTTGTATTTAATAAAAGAGAATACGAATTAAATGAGAAAAACCTAAAAAATAGAAAAGTCACTGCTTTTGATCAATTAGATGCAAGTTCACTAATGAAAACGGTTAATCTAATTGAAGATGGAGAAGATATTCTTCTATTTCCTGAAAATCGAATTTCTAAAGCTGGTAATTTAATGCGCATTTACCCAGAAATTGCTTATATCGCTTATCGTACAAAAGCAGTTATTTATCCTATTTATATTAATAAGGAGCTGAAAGAACATGGGGCAAAATTACGCTTAGAATCATTTGTTTCCGGAACCCCTTCTATTTCTCTTGGCAGCTCTTTTTCACTTTCACAGTTTGAAAGCGCGAAAGGCGAAGAACAAAAAGAACGGCTTGCTCAAGTTATTTATAAAAAAATGGGGAATCATCAGCTAGAATGTCAACTTAAAAGAAATGTTAATCTTTTTGATGAGTTTTTAAAAGCCGATAAGTCCTATCGCGATCGAGATTTTATCATTAAAGATTTATCTGGGCAAATTTCTTACAATAAATTTTTATTATCTGTTCAAGTAATTAGCCAAAAAGTTGAACAGATGATTAATGAAGAGCGTATCGGCATACTGCTTCCGAATTCAATTGGTCATTCCCTACTTTTATTTGCTTGTTTCAAAAACGGTATCACCCCTGCAATTTTAAACTTTACAATGGGGGAACAAAATTTATTAGATTGCTGTGAAACAAGTGGACTAAAAACGATTGTAACGTCAAAGCAATTTATTCAAAAAGCAGGTCTTCAAGAACTTTTAAAATCATTAAGCGACAACTACCGGATTATTTATTTAGAAGATGTTAAAGAACAAATCTCTACAACAGATAAACTAACAGGATTAAAGAATAATACACTGTCACCAAAATCAGAAGCAAAAAGTAATGAAATTATATTATTTACTTCTGGAAGTGAGAGCAAACCAAAAGGAGTTATTCTCACACATCATAATCTCTTTGCAAACATCAAACAAGCATTAACTGTCATTGACTTAAACAGCAAGGATTATCTTTTTAATCCGCTGCCAATGTTTCATAGTTATGGACTTACAATTGGAACGATCCTTCCTTTAATTTCGAATATTCCTGTTTTTCTGCATCCTTCTCCTGTTCAGTATAAGGCTATACCCGAGTTAATTTATCAAGAGGATGCGACGGCACTGCTAAGTACACCAACTTTTTTAAATGGATACGGACGTAATGCCCATCCATTTATGTTTCATTCTTTACGTTATGTTATTACAGGAGCTGAAAAAGCTAAGGAAGAACTGAAACAAACATGGCAGGAAAAGTTTGGAATACGAATTTTAGAAGGGTATGGAGCGACTGAGGGAGCACCAGTCTTGGCTTTAAATACACCGCTTTACAATAAACCTGGTTCTGTTGGTCAGCTTCTTCCTGGAATTCAATATCATATCCAGCCGGTAGAGGGAATTCCAAAAGGGGGAACACTTCAAATTAAGGGGCCTAACCTCATGAAAGGTTATTTAATTCATGGTAAGGGGTTTATCCCCCTTGAAGATTGGTATGATACTGGTGATGTTGTGGAAGTTGACGAATTTGAATTTGTTACAATTACTTCTAGACTGAAACGCTTTGCAAAAGTTGGCGGGGAAATGGTTTCTCTCAATCTTGTTGAAAGCTTAGCAGGTGAGCTTTATGGTCATAATGATTTTGCCGCTGTAGCCGTATCTGATAAGCGAAAAGGTGAGCGAATCATCTTATTTACAACAGATAAAGAAACAAATGATCGAGTATTAAAAAAGCATATAAAAATGAAAAAAGTGTCCACACTATTAGTTCCTGCATCCATTGAACACATCGATGAAATCCCACTTCTTGGAAGCGGAAAAACAGATTATGTAACCCTTGAAAAACTTGCAGGAGGAAATTAAAAAAGAAGCACACAAAATTTTGTGTGCTTCTTTTTTATGAAAAACAGCTATTTCTGCTGAAACTCGTCTTCTTTCCACTTCTTTTGATAACTTTTGTCAACTAGCAGGAAAAACGCGATATAAATGCCAATACAGTAAAATAAACAATAACTAACTGCTCACTACCAAATAACATGCATAAATAAAAAACCATCTAAGGAGGGCTTTATTATGAGGAGGAGTCCATCAACAACTTATACAATGAAAGAAGTAAGTCGAAAACTGAAACTCCCAACTGGGACATTACGTAAGTGGGAACAGGATTTTCAATTAATTTTAGAAGTTCCCCGAAGCAGAACAGGTGCCAGATATTATACAGAGCAAGAAGTTGAAACCCTTCTTCAAATAAAACAGATGCGCTCTAAACACCTAAGTATATCAACAATTTGCTCTTTACTAAATAATAGCTCAGAAGAAAACGAAAAAGAATCCGCAGAATCTCCTGTTCCTCTATCAGTAAATGATGCTCCTACAATTCAACAAATTATTCAAAATGATGATGGCAAAACATTAGACGATTTAAAAAAGTTGATGGAATCTTTTGATGCATTAAAGGATGAAATGATTAAAGAAGTACGTGAAGAAATTCGACAGGAAGTACGACAAGAAGTGCTTCAAGAAGTAAAGAAAGAAATTGCCTCTTCCACTCAAACACAAACAATGATTATTAACGAATCTGTTTCACATACAACAAAAGAAATTCAAAACCTTTCTAAGTCCGTTGAAAATCAGCAGAAAATGTCTCAACAGCAAATTGAAGAAGAACGTGAAGTTAACCGTCAGGATATTATAAGACGGGAAGAACAGTTCATAGAATTTGTTAAAACTCATCGCGAGATTGCAGCTGCAAAACAAGAGCGAGAAAACCGGAAATTAAAGCGCCTTATTCCATTTTGGCGATAATAACAAGAAGGGAATCTAAGCGGATTCCCTTTTAAGACTCTTTTCCCCAATCATCTATATTTTTATATTGTTTTATCCCAAACCACATGTAAAGAAACACAATGCCGTAATAAAGATACCAAGGAGTTCCATACCAAAAAATAGAAAGCAATACATCGAGTATTACTGGAAGTGTTAAAGCATAAATTGCCATACTATAAAGCCCTCCAAAAGAAAGAGAAGCTTTTTCGATTGCCCGAAAAATTAGTGACATTACACTAATAACCAGAGCACTACTCATTTTTCCAATAAAGAAAAAGAAAAACATAAAAATTCCTGCAGCGGCACCAAGCCATTCAAGATAGGGCAGCCATGTAACGATATCTTCTTTTGTTAAATTGATCTCAAGTTCATTAAAAGTAAACTCCCGCTTTTCATAACTGCTTTCTTTCATTATTACGCGATCTTTTAAGACAAGAGCTCCCTCTTCATATTGATCTAAAACATCTGATGAGATTTCACCTGTTACATCAATCATAAATAAACTTGATTGCGTTTCTTCAAGCACCATTGGCATCTCGCCTTCAACAGAAAGTTCACCATTTTGAAGCGTAAACGCAGGGAGTTCCTGTTTTACTAGTTCATTAAATCCTCTAATCATTTGGCTAACATTATATCCAGTAATCACTGCATGTACCGTTCCTAATGTTAATGTAAGCAATACTAAATAAAGAAATGCTTTTCCTATCCCTTGCTTAATCATATCTGGATATTTACTAAACTGTGTCATACTATACCAAAGTTTAGTAAAAAAATTTAACTTCTGATCATTCATTTAGCACTTTCCCTTCTTTTCTACTTGTCTTTTTAGATTATCATACATTAATAGCTTGACATAACCTTTTATACGACACTAACCTCTCAAAAAGAACGATGCAAGCAAATTTCTTATAAAAAATTATAATTTTCTGATTTTTAAAAAGGTTTTTATTTTATACCGGCGAATACTCTTATATAAAGAAAGCGTTTTCAAACTCTACATTATTTTGAAAGGAGAATCGGCTATCATGTTAAGTGCGAGACATGAAGAATACCAGTCTAATCCTGAAGCCGGTCTAATGAGCAGAGAACAAATGAGAAGGTATAATAAATTATTTCTCGACTTCCAGGGGTTTTTTAACCGTCCTTTAACACATAAAGAACGAAACTTTATTAAATGGATTGTTGTAAAGGAGATTGAAGTTGAACCATTTATCCTGTCATCTGAGCAAACTGTATCCAATCACTAAACGCACATAATCCCGTTGTTTCGTATGATCACTAACGAAGCATCGGGATTTTTATTATTTCGACTATAAATTTTTAAATAGTTACGCTTTAATTTGAAATTTTAATAAAACTACCGATGCCACTTCCCTTTAGAGATGGTATGATAAATAGTGTGAAAATATTTTAAACCATAGAGATAAGAGAAAAGGAGAAGAAACCAATGATTAAAGCAGTATTTTTTGACCTCGATGACACATTATTATGGGATAACCAAAGTATTCAAGAATCATTTGATAATACTTGTAAAGCAGCACAAGAAAAGTATAATCTCGATCCAAAGCAGTTAGAAGAAGCTGTTCGCAGTGCAGCTCGTGAACTTTATGCGACATATGAGTCTTATGAATTCACAAAAATGATTGGCATCAATCCATTTGAAGGCCTTTGGGGAGATTTTCTAGAAGGAGAACATGAAGGATTTCGTCAGCTTGAGAAAGTTGCGCCAACATACAGAAAAGACGCATGGACACAAGGATTAAAAGCATTAGGTATTGATGATCCAGCATTTGGTGCTAAACTTGCTGAAACATTCCGCTCAGAGCGTCGTAATAAGCCTTTAGTTTATGATGAAACATATAAAGTGCTTGATGAGTTAAAAGGAAACTATCAACTTCTTCTTTTAACAAATGGTTCACCTGACCTGCAAAAAACAAAACTTGATGGTGTTCCTGATCTTGTTCCTTATTTTGATCATATTGTCATTTCTGGTGATTTTGGACGCGGTAAGCCTGATCCTTCTTTATTTAACCATGCCCTTGGATTACTTGAATTAAAACCAGAAGAAGTAGTAATGGTTGGGGATAAACTAACAACTGATATTCTTGGTGCCACACGTGTTGGGGTTCATTCTGTTTGGATTAATCGCGAAAACAATGAACGCGATGATTCTATTGCCATCCCTGACTATGAAGTTAACAACTTAGAAGAAATCCATGAAATTCTTAATGAATTAAATAAATAAATAAATGAATTAAGCCGCTCTTTGTAATGGGAAGAGCGGCTTTGTTTAGTCTCCTAATAATTTTTTTATTATTTTCAACCCATATTTGCTGGATGGATAACGAAATGCAAAATCAAATTTTGTCGTTTGTTTTACAACCGTTTCTGCAATCAATTTCTTAATTAATCTTGATACGCGTAAGTTCAGAAAGCTTTAATACAGCACAATTACCAGCTGATATCGCTCCGATTAACGGAGCCAACTGGAGCTGAAAAGGATAATTCCATGGTGCAAGTATTAAAACACTTCCATGAGGTTCTTTCATTATATAACTTAATGAACCAATATGAGAAAGCGGGATTTTTACCTTTTTTGGTGTTGACCATTTTTTAAGATGCTTAAGCGATGAACCTCCCCTCCCTATCGCTTCGCGCTTGAGGAAGGGGTTTCCTGTTTGAAGTTCACAAGTCCAAAAGCCGTCCCAGCTGGAACAAGTGTCACCAACACTGCCTTTATACTTGGAACCAAACATCCCTTTTGGGGATAGTGGTCTTTCCGTTTCGTGTCTCCCGACAGAAAACTGCCACCGTAGGCAACTTGTGCGTTTCACAACGAACAAGGGGCGGTTCTGCCCGTCTACTACTTCCTTTCAGCAGAAAAAGGTCTTCTTAAGCTGAAGAGGCAGGTTGTAGATACGTCGGTCGTAAATAGATCGGATTATGAAGCGGATAATCGATCATCTTCCCATACAGCTGTTTGGTGAGAATGTTCCTTGCGCCATGAAGATCCCGATGTTCTTTATAACCGCATGGACACTGATAGGTTCGACGGCTTCCTTTTTTGCGGTTTCCACAAACGGGGCACGTTTGGGACGTAAAATGCTCGTCAACTTTTTCAATCGTGATCCCTCTTGCTTTTAGTTTATAGACAAGGAGGGCATACAGCTTTCCAAAAGACCAATTCGACAGCTTTTGATTCGTCTTTTTGCTTTTTTTCCTTTTCGTGTTTCGCTGAACCCCTTCTACATCGCCGATGACGACATGATTAACGTCATGTTGAAGACACCAGTCCACGAACTGTTTCGTTGTTTTATGAAGCGCGTCCTTTAGTTGTTCGTCACTTTTAGACAGCACATATTTTTTGGCGCGGTTGTATTTTCTCCATTGTCTGGAATCTTTTTTACAGCGGCTCATCAGCCTCTGCAGTTCTGTTAGTTTTTTATTTCGTAAACGGTGGATGCTTCTTAGGTAGCGGCCGGTGATCACGAGGCTGTCACCGTTTTCGGTTACACTGGCAATGGTGTGAATTTCTCCGGGGTCGATACTTGCGGATCGTCCTTGTTGTTTAGGGGGTTCTTCCTCGGTATTGGTCTCATAGGAAAGACAAATCAACCATTTTCGATCAAAAACTAATTCGACTTCTTTCACGTTTCCTGGAGGGACTTTAGGCAGTTTAAGTGTTAATCTCGACTGACGTTTTCCCTTCCATATTCCTAATGAAAGGGTCATTTTCTTTCCTTGGAGTGTAAACGATTCTCCGACCCATTTGGGGTTGAATACAAATTTATGCTTCCAAGGATAGCGGACATTGAACCCTGCTTTTCTCGCTTTTTGCGCCCCTTCTCTTGCTTGAAGGAATTTATGAGCGACAGCTTGAATCGTTTGACTGTGAAGGGGATAGAGCCCTTTTATTTCCTTTTGAAGATCGCTTTTGGTAATCCATCCACCACCGAGCCGGTAATAATAACGAGCGATTTGCACACATTCATTCCAAACAACGGCACAAAGCCGGCGGATGTCAAACAACTTTTGAATGGCAGCAGCAGAAGCAGAAAACGGGACTTTCATCGTTCGATACATGGGCTTCACCTCCATACCTTCATTTTATCATCCGGAACAAATGTTTGCATATAGGAAAATCTTATTATTTTTATTTCTGAATACCAAAACAAAAAAGCGCCATTCATCCCCTACCTAAAATTCCATCGAATTTTTGAGGAAGGGGACTTCTGGCTGAATTTCGTTAAATTAATTTCTTCTAATAAAAAACCTATTTCGGTTACATAAGCTTCATAATGGGACTTATTTAAATCTTGTTTTAAGGAAAGAAGAATTTCATTTTCATATTTTTTCTCCTTCACTTAAGATTAACTAGGTCACTTCCACTTAATTTGTGAACATGATTAGATGTCGAATTCTTATGGTGAGTCTATATAAGTCATTAACTTTCAGAATAGTAATGTGTCAAAATAAAATAATGAGCAAAATGAAAAGAAATATGATATTTATGTAGAATATTTTTTAAAAATCCCCTACACTATTTTTCGTGTAGGGGATACAATTACTTTCGACATTTTAAGCTAAAGAGTTCAATGATGAGTATTTCTTATATATTAAGTTATACGGATTAAACTCCAAGTTCTTCTTTTTTCATCACGTCACTAAGGGCATCCAATGCTTCCTCAGCATCTACACCTGATGCAGAAATTGTTACTTCAGCACCTTGAGGAACCCCTAAAGCCATTACACCCATAATCGATTTTAAATTAACATTTTTCCCATTAAAACCTAACTGCACATCGGCTTCAAACTTACTTGCTGTATTAACAAGAGCGGTTGCTGGACGTGCATGAATTCCAGCGTCACTCGTTACTTTAAATGTTTTTTCTGCCATTTTTCTTCCTCCTCATTTATCTGTTAAGCTGCGTTATTTTCTTTATTTTTTTGGTGTCCTTCAATTGGCTTTTTTAACAATCCAACCATTAGAGCTGTAACGATTGAGCCAATAACAATTGATACTACGTACATTAATGGATTTTCCACAACTGGGATAACAAATATCCCTCCATGCGGTGCAGGCAGACCTACTCCAAACATCATTGATAAAGCACCAGCTACTGCTGAACCAGCTACTGCTGAAGGAATTACACGACCAGGATCTGCAGCAGCAAACGGGATCGCCCCTTCTGTAATGAATGATGCTCCCATAATATAGTTTGTTTTTCCTGCTTCCCGCTCTGCTTTTGTAAAGCGATTTTTAAAGAACGTTGTTGCAAGTGCAAGTCCAAGTGGAGGTACCATACCACCCGCCATAATCGCTGCGTGCGGCGCATAGTTTCCAGCATCAATCATTGCAATCCCAAATGTGAACGCTGCTTTGTTAATTGGACCACCCATGTCAATTGCCATCATACCACCTAAAATCAAACCAAGAAGAACAAGATTTCCAGTCCCCATACCCTGTAACCAAGATGTAAGACCATCGTTTAATGCTTTTACAGGGTCAATTACAATAAACAGCATAATTAAACCAGTAATTAAAATACCAAACAGTGGATAAAGTAAAACAGGCTTAATACCTTCTAATGCGCTAGGCAATTTTGAAAAAGCTTTTTTCAATCCAACTACTACGTAACCAGCTAAGAAACCGGCAATTAAACCACCTAAGAAACCAGCACCGCCCGTTGCAGCCATAAATCCACCAACCATACCAGGAGCAAAACCAGGTCGATCAGCAATACTCATTGCAATAAATCCAGCAAGAACTGGGATCATTAAGCCGAATGCATTACCGCCTCCAATTGTCATGAGTGCTTCTGCAATTGGATGATAAGACGGATCTTCAGGATCAAACGCTTTAATACCAAACATGAATGATAAGGCAATTAGTATACCACCACCAACAACGAATGGCAGCATATTGGATACACCACTCATTAGATGCTTATAAAATCCTGAACGCTGCTCTTTATTTCCTGAACTTTTAGAACCTTCTTCACTGCTAGAACCTTGGAATACTGGTCCATCCTGTTTTAGCGCACGTTCGATTAGATTTTGAGGTTCACGAATTCCTTTTGCAACAGCAACTTGAATCACATGCTTACCTTTAAAACGCTCCATTTCAACCTGCTTATCAGCAGCAACGATTATCGCTACAGCGTTTTCAATATCTTCCTCTGTTAAAACATTTTTTGCTCCACCAGAGCCATTTGTTTCAACCTTAAAGTCTACACCCATTTCTTTCGCTTTCGCTTTTAAAGCGTCAGCTGCCATATAAGTATGAGCAATCCCAGTCGGACAAGCTGTTACAGCAAGGACTTTCCCTTTAGCACTTTTTGTTTCTTGTGTTTCTGTCGGCTCTTCTTCTTTTAAAACTTCCTGTTCTTTTTCATCAATCGCTTTTAGAAGTTCATCAACAGAAGCAGCTGCCATTAATTTTTGACGAAAGGTCTCATCCATTAAAAGTGTTGATAAGCGAGATAATGTTTCTAAATGTGCATTATTTGCTCCTTCACTTGCAGCAATCATAAAAAATAAGTGGCTTGGCTGTCCATCAAGGGCTTCATAATCAATTCCTTCACCCGAACGACCAAAGGCAATGGAAGGTGTTTTAACGGCCTTTGTTTTCGCATGTGGAATCGCAATGCCTTCACCAATTCCTGTTGTGCTTTGTGCTTCTCTTGCTAAAATTGCTTCTTTATATAATTTTCGGTCACTTAATCTTCCTGCTTGATCAAGCTTATTTACTAATTCATCAATAACAGTCTCTTTTGACGTTGAAGTTAAATCGAGGATCACTGTGTCTCTTTTTAATAACTCTGTAATTCTCATATTTTGGCCCCCTCTTTTACATTTTTTATTTGTACTTCACTTATTAACTCTTCAATTAATTCTTTTGTGCAGAAGCCTTTGGAAAATGCAGAAGCACTTCCTGCCGTTACACCGTAGCGAAAAGCTTCTGTTAAATCGCCATTGGTCACGTAAGAAACTAGAAATCCGGCTACAACAGAATCACCTGCCCCTACAGAATTTTTAACCTCTCCCTTTGGAACATTTGCATAATAGACTTGGTCTTTTGTAAAGAAAAGCGCACCCATTCCTGCCATTGAAACAACAACATGTTCCGCCCCCATCTCAACAAGCTTTCTGCCGTATGGAACAGCTTCTTCAACACTCGTGATGGATACATTAAACAATTCAGCTACCTCATGGTGGTTAGGTTTAATAAAAAAAGGTTTAAGCTGTAATACATCAGCTAATGATTGACCTGTTGTATCTACAACTACTTTAATGCCTTTATTAACTAATCTCTCCATAACGTTTTTATAAAGTTGAGCTGGCAAAGAATGAGGAATGCTTCCAGCTAGAACGAGAATATCATCACGTTTTAATTGATCAAACTTCTCCATTAACTGTTTCAATTCTTTTTCAGTTATTTTAGGTCCAGCTGCATTAATCTCTGTTTCCTGATCAGCTTTTAATTTAACATTAATGCGCGTGTCTCCGTTAACCGTTACAAAATCACAACCAATTTGCTCATTTTGCAAATACTCTTCAACAAAACGTCCCGTAAAGCCTCCAATAAAGCCTAATGCTTTATTTTTTATTTCTAAACCATTTAAAACACGTGAAACATTGATTCCCTTTCCTCCAGGAATTTTTGCCTCTTTTGTAATACGGTTTAATTCACCAAGTTGAATACAGTCAGCTTCGACAAGATAATCAACAGAAGGATTTAGCGTACATGTATAAATCATTAGTCGTTACCACCTTTTATGAAGTTTTTGTCATGTCTAATGCTAAATTTATTTCATCCATTTTGACTATTTTTGAATGATTTTAATTTCATTATTAGTTCCGGTACTAAAACTTCAATTTTGATAATAATTTATAACCTCTTTTATTATAAGATTACCGTGTTTATTTCTTATCCTTAGTATAATGTAATCACTTTCAAAAATCAATCAAAAACTATCATTTTTTTTAAAAAACAACCATTTTATATTATCATAAAATTAAATATGTTCAAAAACATTCAAAATAAAAAGCCTTTTTGCTATAGTTTAAGCAAAAAGGCTTTTTATTATTTAACTTCTGTTTTAAATACAATTTCCATATGTTCTAAAAAAAGCTCATGATTTTCAGTAAAAGTTGCCATTTGCTTCTTTAAAGCAACCGTTTTATAACCTCTAGCATAAGCACCATATGCAGTAAGAAAATTACAAATATCTGTACAAACACCTGTTAAATGAACTTTAGTTACACTACGTTCTTTTAACTCTTCATCTAAAGTTGTACCGAAAAATGCATCATATTCAGGCTTACCAACATAAATAACGTTCTTATTATATTTATGTTCTTCATACCATTCACTTAATTTCCCATATAACTTCTGTCCATATGTTCCCTTTACATTGTGGGCAGGCCATAAATCAAAGTGAGGATCATTTTCTTCGTGTTCATCCATACAAATGGCAACAACTTGATTATTAGCTAAAAATTTGTTTGCTGTTTCAATGATAGCTGGAACAATGCTTTGTGCAGGTTTTCCTACTGTTAAACTGCCGTCATCTGAAACAAAATCATTACTCATATCAATAATTAATAGTGCTTCCTTGCTCATTATCCTCACCGCTCTTTCCCACATATTCGTTATCCTAAGCATAACAATGTTATTTACATATGACAAGACACACTTAAATATGATAAATGGAATGATATTATGAAGAGCATGGACATATTCTTTCAATGAGAAGATTGAAAGAAATGAGGACGATATAAATGATCATAAAACTACTTTCCATTATTATAGGAAGCATTTTTATAGCTGCTGGAATTAATGGCTTACTTGTCCCATACCATTTGCTTGATGGGGGAATTATCGGAATCAGCTTGATTTTTAAGTATATTTTTGGCTTTCATACTGGTTTAACGATTATCTTACTTAGTATTCCTATGTATGTTTTTGCTTGGTTTTTTGCACGGCCTTATTTTTATAACAGCTTACATGGTTTATTAGCTTCTTCTTTTTTTATTGATTTCCTTTCACCCATGCAGTTTTTAAACCAGCCCCCTATTTTTTTAAGTGCCTTAATTGGAGGGTTTTTAGTTGGCACAGGAATTGGCATTATGCTTCGTCAAGAAACAAGTACAGGTCCAATTGATTTATTAGCTCAATTTATCGCAAAGATCACAAATGTTAATGTAGGAATTATTATTTTAATCATTGACAGCATTATCCTCTTATTTGGAGGATATATGATTGGTGGTCATTCTTTTTTATATTCGATTGTTACAGTAATCGCAGTAGGTATTACGACAGCATTTTTTACGATGAAAACTCCTGTATCCGTAAAGTAAAGAAAAGCACGTCTGACGCGTGCTTTTCTTTACTACTTACTTTTACGAGCATATCTCGGTTCATTACGCCGCTTACGACGGTTAGGATGATCGTTATTACGTCCCTTTTGCTGACCTTCTGAATGAAAATCATCTGCAAATTCTGTATCAGTCTCCTGTGGGTTACCTCTTAAGTTCTTGTTATTTGTCATAGTAGGTATCTTCCTTTATTATTTTTTATAATGCAATCACTACTTATTAACATAACAAATAGGAGAATTTCTTATACTTTAAGCTCTCATTTATTTATTTTTTTATCCTTTTGCTGAATTTCATACATATCATGTACAACAAAATTGACAACTATAATATTTTTAATCATCATTAATATTAAATTTAAAAATATGAAAGAGGAATTCGAAATGAACGAAAATTACGTGATTCAAAATACTCAATTATATGTAAAAAACATTTTAGAAAGTGAAGGAAGCGGTCATGACTGGTTTCATATTGAACGTGTCACAAAAACAGCAGTCACTATTGCTGAAAAAGAAAATGCTAATTTATTTGTTTGTGAATTAGCAGCCCTTCTTCACGACATAGCTGATGAGAAAATTTGCGGCGATGAGCAAAAAGGATTAGGCATAGTTCGTGAATGGCTTTCTTTACAGGAAGTTCCTGAAAATACAATAGACCATGTGCTTCAAATTATTTCTAAAATGTCTTTTAAAGGTGGAAACAACCTACCTCTAAAAAGCTTAGAAGGAAAAATAGTTCAAGATGCTGACCGACTAGATGCAATTGGTGCGATTGGAATTGCTCGCTGCTTTGTCTATTCAGGGGCAAAAGGTCAGCTTATCTACGACCCAGCGCTTAAACCGCGAGCAGAAATGACAAACGAAGAATACCGAAAAGGAAAATCAACAGCAGTCAATCACTTTTATGAAAAACTTTTAAAACTTAAAGGTTTAATGAACACAAAAGAAGGAAAACGTCTTGCAGATGAACGACACCTTTTTATGGAGAATTTTTTAAAACAGTTTTATAAAGAGTGGAATGGAACACAATAAAGCGAATGATTATGATCATTCGCTTTATTAATCGATATAACATTCGAAAATAATATCTAGATCTCCTATTTATAAAATACAGGATTTTTCTTTTCAACACGAACAGTTCCTTTATATTCCACGTGGTGCCAGCTGTATCACTTTAATGTCCGCAGCTGGCTTTCGGACTTTTATACAGGAAAATTTTAATCGTCCTGTATAATGTTCACACACAATATTATAGTGAACAATTATTAATAGTTTATTAAGTATTTATTAATTTTATGTATAGAATCATTTAATTTTAGCTATTAACGGCTTTCCAATAAGTAAAAACCAGATGGGTCACCTGGTTTTTACTTTGGCCTGTATTTTGGTTTATTATCTGTTTCGTCTTGCAAAATCCACAAAACGAAATTTATCTGGACGATGGCGAGATTCTGTATACTGCAATAAACTTGTATCATTTAAATATACGTAATTTTTAACAACAACAATATTATGAAACCCTTCTAAATCAAGATACATACGATCTTCCTCAGTTGGCTCTTCAACAATAATTTCCTTTTTGGCAAAGCTGATCATTAACCCTAGCTCATTTTCAAGATATTCATAAATGGAGTTTTCACAAATTGCTTTTGTTAATTTAGGAACATGTTTTGTCTGAAAATAATCTTTATCTAAAATAATTTTTTCATTATTTACTTCCCGTGCCCTGACAACTTTCCAAACCTTTTCTTTTTTTGATACATTTAAGTGAGTTCTAATTTCTTCATTCGGGTAAATAGTTTCTAAATCATGGACGATTGTTCGCCAGTTTTTGCTCATTTTTTGCGCAAGCTCTTTAAAACTTACCAACCCTGATACTGGAAATTCAAATTTACTTAAATCAAGCACAATAGAGCCTTTTCCCCTTATTTTTTGAATATAACCATTTTGAGCTAAAAGCGTTAAAGCTTTCCTTATTGTTTCCCGAGAAGTTTTATATTGTTCTGCCAATTCATTCTCTGAAAGCAGTTTTGTATTAGGTCTAATGACACCATTTTCAATTTGACCTGCTAATTCATTGTATATCACTAAGAACTTGTTTCTCATCTTTTATCACCGATTCTATTGTACCACTATTGTTTCAAGTGATAAACAATCGACTCATATGGTCTTAGTAAAATATGTTTACATGCTTTCGGTGAATCCGAGTAGTTCGAAATCATTACATCATTTTGATAATTTTGAATATTAATACTGTTTGGCAGTTCAAATGTTGTTTCTTTTCCATAAAAATTGTTGATTACAAGAAGCTTTTCATTTTTATAATTTCTAATATAAGCAAAAATCTCTGGATGATCCTCTAAGATAAGTTGATAATCTCCTGTAGTAATAATATCGTATTCTTTTCTTAATTGAATAAGCTTTTGATAATGATAAAAGACCGAATTTTTATCTTCCAAGGCATTTTTCGCATTTATGTTCTTATAGTTTGCAGCTGGATGAATCCAAGGAGTTCCCGTTGTAAAACCTGCATTTTCACTACTATTCCATTGCACAGGTGTACGTGAATTATCACGAGATTTCCGCTTTAAAATTTCGATGATCTCTTCTTCTGACCTTCCTTCTTCTTTCATAATTTTATACATATTTAATGATTCAACATCTCGATAGTCCTCAATGCGATCAAATTTCGGATCGGTCATTCCAAATTCCTCACCTTGATAAATATACGGCGTTCCCTGCATCATATGAATGGTAGTTGCGAGCATTTTGGCCGCTTCATTATGATATTTACCATCATCTCCATATCTAGAAACGATTCTTGGCTGGTCATGGTTGCACCAGAATAATGCATTCCAGCCCCCACCTTTATACATTTCAATTTGCCATGTCGATAATATTTCTTTCAATTTTAGAAAATCAAAGTCTCCAATCGCCCATTTTTCTCCATTCGGATAATCTACTTTTAAATGATGAAAATTGAACGTCATGCTGAGCTCCTGACGCTCTGGGTTTGTATAGTTAATACAATGGTCAATAGTTGTAGAAGACATTTCCCCAACAGTCATACTATCGTATTTAGAAAACACCTCACGATTCATCTCCTGCATATACTCATGGACACGAGGTCCATCAGTATAAAACTTCCTTCCATCTCCAGGCGGCATAGAGCCATCATCATCAGGAAACCGTTGATCTTTGGAAATAAGGTTAATCACATCTAAGCGGAAACCATCTACACCTTTTTCAAACCAAAAATGCATCATATTGTATACCTTTCGGCGCACTTCTTTATTTTCCCAATTTAAATCCGCTTGTGTCACATCAAATAAATGAAGATAATACTGTTCTGTTTTTTCATCATACTTCCATGCAGAGCCGCCAAATTTCGAAATCCAATTTGTTGGCTCACTTCCATCCTTTGGATTTTTCCAAATATAAAAATCTCGATACGGATTTGCTTTTGATTCACTCGCCTTTTTAAACCATTCATGCTCTGTTGATGTATGATTCACTACAATATCCATAATTACTTTAATATGACGCTTATGAGCTTCTTCTAATAATCGATCAAAATCTTGCATCGTTCCGTACTCTTCATGGATATTAAAGTAATCGCTAATATCGTATCCGTTGTCTCGCTGCGGGGATTTATAAATTGGCGTAAGCCATATAACATCTACACCAAGTTCATTTAAATAGTCAAGCTTTTCAATAATACCTTGTAAGTCTCCAACACCATTTCCGGTTGTATCATTAAAACTTTTCGGATAAATTTGATAGACGACTGATTTTTTCCACCACGGCTGCTTCATTCTCAACACCACCACTTTTTATTTTTTCTTTAATTGCGGCAATAGCAACTAATTGAAATCAACTAGCTGCTAATACCACACTATTATTTTTTAACTTTTGCAATTGTAAAGGTTGCAGCAAAGGGTACAATTAGTACGATTGCCATTCCAAGAAAAAATGCTCCCCAGTTATCTGGAAAAATAGAAAGGAAGCCCGGCAAACCTCCTACACCGATAGAAGATGCTTTTACTTTATTCATTGTAATGAACAATCCTGCAATTGCTGAACCAATCAGTGCAGCAATAAACGGATATTTAAATCGTAAGTTTACCCCGAACATTGCCGGTTCTGTAATTCCTAAAAACGCTGAAATCGCTGAGGTAAATGATAAACCTTTTAATTTTTCATCCCTTGTTGCAAACATCATTGCAAGTGCAGCAGAACCTTGAGCAATATTTGATAATGCAAGCATCGGCCATAAGAATGTGGCACCTGTTGCACCAATTAGTTGAATATCTACCGCTAAGAAGGTATGATGCATACCAGTAATAACAAGCAGTCCGTATAAACCACCATAAATAAGTCCACCTAGTGCTGCAAAATTACCAAAGATTGCAACTAAACCTTCAGTAAGAGCATTTGCAACTGCAAATGTCATTGGTCCAATCGCAATAAAAGAAATAAAACCTGTAACAAGAAGTGTAATAGGAGCTACGATTAACAATTTAAATGCATCTGGGACACGTTTATTTAAAAAACTTTCTACTTTAGCAAGCACATAGGATGCAATTAATATCGGCAGCACTTGTCCTTGATAACCAATCTTTTGAACTTCAAGACCAAATAAATTCCAATAAGGTACGGTTCCTTCCTGCACAGCTTCTGCATATCCCCATGCATTTAAAAGTGCCGGGTGCACAAGCATTAACCCAAGAACAATACCGAGCAGTTCATTTCCACCAAACCGTTTAACCGCTGACCATCCAATTAAACCAGGAAGAAATACAAAAGCGGTATTGGCAATTAAATTAATAATGTCAGCAAGATCTTTCCATGCTGTATGAACATCAATAAATGACTGATCTCCATAAAAAATTCCAGGGCCTGTTAAGATGTTGTTAATTCCCATTAATAAACCAGCAGTTACGATCGCTGGTAAAATCGGAATAAAAATGTCCGCAAGGGTTTTAATTGCGCGCTGAAGTGGATTTAAATTTTGAGCTGCAGCATCTTTAATCTCCTGCTTTGATGCTTGACCAATACCCGTCATTTCTACCATTTCATTGTACACTTTATCAACCGTACCTTGACCAATTACAACTTGAAACTGACCATTTGTTGAGAATGAGCCCTTCACAAGATCAAGACTATCAAGCTGATTTTTATTAACTTTACTTTCATCTTTCAAAGCAAAGCGAAGTCTAGTTACACAATGCGTTGCCGCTGAAATATTTTCTTTGCCGCCAATGGCTTCGACAATTTGTTCTGTAGATTGTTTGTATTCACTCATTGTTTCTTTCCCCCTGTTAGTATCGGTTTCAAAGCTTTTCATTTACTTAACTCATCATTTAAATCGTTTACATTCAGTTCGAACTTGTATATACATGATTGAGTACGTTTACATTTTATCTTGTATATACAAGACTGTCAATAAAAATAATTATAATTTTTTTATTGGTCTTTATACTACATTCCTTATTAGTTGTTATTCAAAACAAAACTCTATCCACCTTTAACAATGTGAAGTGCGATTCTTTAAATAACATGGAATAAGATTGAAAGATAATTTATGATTATTTTAAATATTAAAACAATCCTGCATACAATAAACTATGTGATAAAAGATGACCATACTATGAAGATGGTTTAAAGGAGTGGCAGGTATGTCTTTGAGGAATTATAAGACAAATGAAATGCTGCAGTATGTTGTATTAGGGGATTCATTGTCAATGAGTGTTGGAACGTCCTTTTTTTCTTCAGGTTTTCCAGAACGTTATCTTTACTTTGCAGAAAACATACTAAAAAAACCGATTTATTTAAACAATTTTGCTCAATCTGGAGCTACAACAGAAGTCGTATTAAAATGCATAGAAGTACCGTTTATAGCAGAGAAAATTCACCAAGCACAAATGATTACGTTAACTATAGGAAGAAATGATGTTATACAAGCAGCGGATACTTTTATAAGGCATAAAAATAAAAAAGCTTTTATTACAACCCTTCGTAATTGCAGAGAAAATATGAATAGAATTTTTGATCAAATTTATAAGTTAAAGCAAATGAGCCATCACCCTTTTATCGTTCGAGCTGCGAACATTTATAATCCGCTTCCTGAAATAGATGAATCTGCATACTGGATCAATCAATTTAATAAACATTTAGATACCTTTACATCACTTCCTCATGTTAAAATAGCCGATATTTACTCTATTTTTAAAGAAAAAGAAAAAGATCTGCTTTCAAAGGATCTTCTTCATCCTAACGAAATAGGTTATCAAAAAATTGCTGAAGCCATTAATCAATTAGGATATGAACCTCTATTAAAAAACACCTAAAAATCTTAATTAAAAACACCGCAGAAAATTCTGCGGTGTTTACTACTCACCAATATTATTTTCAAACCACATTTGCAGCTCATTTAAAGAATTAAAACTGTAAATCTCTTCACCGTTTTGTCCATCATCAAATCCAACTTTTTCTCTTAAGGTAATTTGTCCTTCTTCTCCCGCTACGAGTACCGCATAAGGATGATTAAGATTAATGTAACGTGCATCTCGATCGGTATCAAACCAATTCTTACTGCGTAAAAACTCATGAATCTTTTGACTGCTCATTTTCCCACCCGCTATTTTAATGTCCAATACGATCAATTTGGTTAAATACTTGATCCAATGTTTTACAATTTTTCATTTCGTTTCCTTCTATTTGAATTGTCCAGTTTGAATCTTTTACTGCGAGCTCACCTTGTTGATTTTTTTCATATGGCAGATGAACCATAAATACTTTATTGTCTTTTTTAATGGTATAACCCATATAATATGTTTCTCCTTCCCCTTCTTCTTCATAAATGCCAACCTCATCAAGTTTATATCGTTCAAGCATAGGTTCAAGGGAATGATTCATCCCTGAAATCACTTCTTCTCTGCTTAAAAAATCCATGGCTGCACTCCTTTCACATGTCTTCTTCCTTATCATGCCCAATAGGACTTATTCATAATTATAAAAAGCTTGTTTATGCAATCGAGATAAATAAAAAAATTAAGCGCCCCCTATGAATACTTACTTATTTGTAATTTTAGTTAAAAACTTGTTCAATTGTGAGCTGCAGCTCTTGGAAAAGAAAGGCTTCTTTTTGTTCTGTCGTTAATCCCCATAAAAGACTTTTCAACACATTTTTATAATACCAAGCTTGCTGTTCCTTTCCTCGTTTGAAACGATCCCATACCCGTTCACCCTGCTGCTTAGAGGCATCCATTATTGTAGATAAGTTATGCAGTTTATCAGCACATGCAACCAGCTTAATATCATAGGAAGCTGTTTTTAAATAGATAATTGTGTGTCTTTTTCGCTCTTCCCATGATTTTGATTTATCCGGTTCTGAACAACCAAGCACAATTTTAGCTACTTCATCTCCAAATTGATGTTTAATTTCATTAATGGTTACCTCTGTATCTTCAATCACATCATGAAGAATCCCCGCTGCAACGACTTCCTCCCTGCATCCTGCTTTCAACAGCAGCATTCCAACAGTAAAAGGATGAGAAATATATGGAATAGTTGTTGACTTTCTATATTGATTCTCGTGCGCCTTTGCAGCTAATTCAATTGCTTGAGTAACTATTGACATAAACATTAACTCTCCCTTATGTAACAATTTGAAGATTTTTAGGATAATGTGTAAATACCTGACAGCCATCTTTTGTAATGAATAAATCATCTTCAATTCGAACGCCGCCAAGATCTGGAAGATAAATACCCGGTTCTATTGTAAATACCATACCTTCTTGCAGTACACCGTCATTTTTGGAGTTCATTGATGGATATTCGTGTACATCAATACCAAGTCCATGACCAATACGATGTGGAAAGCATTTATCATAACCACCATTTGTAATAATTGTTCGTGCGGTTGTATCTAAATCTCCTATTCTAATACCAGGCTTACATATTTCCAATGTTTCAAGCTGTGCCTTTAAAACAAGTTCATATATTTCTTTTTGTTTTTCATTTATTTTCTTATAGACAACTGTTCTTGTAATATCAGAACAATAACCATCTAACCTTACACCAAGATCAAACAGTACAAAATCCCCTTCTGTTAATTTTCGGTCCCCGGGATGACCGTGGGGTTGTCCCGATTTTTCACCAAACAATACCATTGTCGAAAAAGACATTTCTCGAACACCTTTTTTCTTTAACGCATATTCAACAGCAGCAACTACTTCCATTTCTGTTACACCTTCTTTTAACGCCTGCACACCTCTTTTAACACCAAAATCAGCAAGTTTAGCGGCAGCTGATAAAACAGTGATCTCTTTTTTATCTTTTATTAAACGAAGTTCATTCATCTTTGTTTCGAGAGAATGAAGGCTTGCATTTGGATAACGCTTAATAACCTCTTCTGCGCGTTTGTAGGACAATTGTTCTTTTTCAACAGCAATGCTTTCAGCTTCTTTAATATTCCGTTTCTTCAGGGATATATGTATAAGTTCCCACGGATTATCAGAGTCACTGTAGCCAATAATCTCACCCTTCCAGCCTGCATCTCTAGCTTGGGAGACTTCCATACCTGGACATACTAAAAAAGGCTCTTCTTCTGAAAAAACAAGTAAACCCACTAAACGTTCATGCGGATTTGTATAAAAGTTTGTTAAATAAAATACATTTGCTGTGGAAGTAAGAAGTGCAAAGCAATGATTTTGTTCTTTTAACCACTGAGCTAAATGTTGAAGTCGCTGATTCATGAAAACACTCTCCTTCAATTTTAGAATATGGTTTAAAAAGGAATCAACTATAGTGTATGCAGAAAATTGAATGTGTTTATTATAAATTATTTTAAAAATATTCAACAGAATTTTACTAATAGTCTTACAATCATTACAAAAAACCCCCTCTACTAGAGGAGGTTTTTGAAACACACAAGAGGAGTAACAAACGTTTTACTCTATATGCAGCTGTAATCGCAGCTTCATCGTATTACCATAAAGTATGTTTTCTATTATTAGTGTTTTACGTTTATCTAATAGCAGTTTATGAATTCACTGTAATAAAGAAAACGGCTAATGCACAAAAAGAAAAAATAATTTAAAATCTTTTATTTATATTACACTATGCTTTCTACACACACTTCACGAAAATTACAGGTTTTACATTTGAATGAGCTTGGTGATGCTTGAAATGACTCCATATGTTTTGGTTTATTATCAACAGGATCTTCAAGATAGTTTTTCATGCTGTTAATACTTTCTGACATCTTTTTTTCCATCCATTCTACTTCCTCTTCATATACATCCACATCTTTATTCGTTCCATAGAGTAAGTATTCAATTCGAGCTTCGATATTTTCAACATCAATCCCGTAACGATAGTGCACATAAAGAACATATAAATAGATTTGCTGCACATGATCATCATCTTCTTTTCCTGTTTTCCAATCAACAACAATCCATTTGTCTCCTTTTTTGTACAGCAAATCCGGAATAGCAAATAACTGCTCCCCTTTAAACGTAATCGGCTCAGAAAATTCTTTTGGATTGTCTACTTCAACCAACTCAATTTTCTCTGTGTTGTTTATGATTTCTTGGACTGACTTACTTCTTAGAAAGTTTAATGTACAGCAATTAATTCTTGTTTTAATTGTATCAATTGGAAGCTCCTCATTATAATAAGACTCATGAAGCATTAATACTTTTTTAGGCGTTCGAATAAATGCCGCTTTGTTTCTAGAATCTGCTACAGCTTTGTTTAATTCCTTGCGTAAAAAACTTTCAAGCTGATCAATAGTTGGAAGTCTCCCTTCACGACTCCAGTAATTAAATGCGTGAAAGGTTAATTCCTGTACTGCGTTACCGAACACCATATAAAGGGAATTTAATTTTTTCAGACGATAAATTCTTTGTATTTCAGGGTCGGCATTTTTCGACCACCCAAAATGATAACCATAATAATTATAATAATATTCTCGCAAACAACCATTAAATGAACTATTTCTTGAATAGGACCATGAAAATGAAGGATACGGACCGATTGCCATTCTATTCATCCTCTTTTCTATTTCTAATTATTAGTTTCATTTTAGTAGTTTCAAGCTTGAAACACAATAAAAAGCCCGCAGCACTGTCCTGCGGGCACCTTTTTATTCTGCTAATTGCTTTTCTTCAATCTGTTCATCTATAAAACGGAGCAGATCACTATAAACAACTTTATCAGACATTTCAAGTTCTGTTCTCGTTTTTTCAACATAAGGTTCACATACAGCACTATCAATCTCTTCACCTGCTGTTTTATCATAGCAAATGTTTTGTTCAGAGGAATAAACATAATGACCCGTAATGAAGCTGCCATCGCGCTGAACCGTATAACTTTCACGATCCTCTGCGAACAAATCTGAACCAAACTGAATATCGCTTGGTTCTTCAATACCTAGTAAATGAAGGATAGTTGGTTTAATGTCAACTTGCCCGCCAACAGTATTCATTACCTTTCCTTTCATGCCCGGAATGTGAATAATGAGAGGTACTTTCTGCAGCTGAATATGTTCAAATGGTCGTATTTCGGTACCAAGAATTTCACTCATTGCACGATTATGATTTGAGGAGATTCCGTAGTGATCTCCATATAAAACAAAAATTGTATTATTATACAAACCATTTTGCTTCATTTGATCAAAAAATTGTTTAAGTGATTCATCTAAATAACGTACTGTTTGGAAATATCGGTCAACAGAACTATCTCCTGTTTCTGTTGGTGCAATCATTTCATCTTCTTCATTATTTAACACATAAGGATAGTGATTTGTTAATGTTAAAAACTTCGCATAAAAAGGCTGCTTCAATCCTTGGATTAAGGGCATTGATTGTTCAAAGAATGGAATATCCTTTAATCCATAATTTACGGAATTTTCTTCTGTAACATTGTAATATTCTTGTGAAAAGAACTGATCGTAACCAAGTGATTGATACATTAAATCCCGATTCCAGAAGCTTTTATTATTACCATGGAAACTTGCTGATGTATAACCATACTTATTTAAAATCTCAGGTGTTGCATTAAATTCATTCCCTGCATTTGTTGTAAATACAGCACCTCTTGGCAGGCCATATAATGAATTATCAATCATAAACTCTGCATCAGAGGTTTTACCTTGACCCGTATTATGATAGAAATTTTGAAAATAATAGCTATCATTAATTAAATCATTTAAAAATGGTGTAACTTCTTGGCCATTCACTTCCATATTTATCACAAAATTTTGCAGAGACTCCATCGAAACGAGCACTACATTTTTATCTTTTGCCACTCCATAGTACTCATCGTTTGGCGCTTTTTTCTCAGAATAAACATAGTTTTGCACTTCAGCAAGCTCATTACTATTAGCAAAGGTCCGTTGTGCAGAAGACTTTGTACTCATCACAGCATCATAAATATGATAATTGTAAACTCCAAGAAGCTTTACTAACATTAAACGATCGAATGTTCTTGTTAACAGCTGTGGACGCTGCGCTTCCGCTAAACCTATGTTAATGCTTAAAATAGCTAACGCAGAAGCAAATACAATCGCAACTGTTTTCTTATTTGCTTTCTTTTCAGGGAGATGCTTTTGAAGCATCGACAAACCAAGAACAATAAAGAAGTCAACAAAATATAATAAATCTGTCCCGCTCATTAAGTTTTTTGCACTACCGCCAAGATCTCCAAAGTTTTTAAATTGGAACAACACCGGAATGGTAATAAAATCATCAAAAAAACGATAATAAACGACATTTGCATAAAGAATAAAAGATAAAAGAAAATGGATGATTAATATAGCACGTTTTTGTCTTTTTTCGCTAACATACAGTGCCATTCCAAAAAAAAGCAGCGCCGAACTTATTGGCGTTATAAAAAGAATAAACTCTTGCATTTTATTTTCAATATCTAGTTCAAATGAAAAACGAAGGGCAAAATAAGATTTCATCCAAAATAAAAAAATGACTGTTATGAAAAACAGCGCAAATTTACTTTGGAGCCATCCCTGATCCTTTATTTTTCGGAACATGCAATACACACTCCTCAAATTTAAATAATTAAATAGATTCATTCATATAATCTACTCTCATTCTATTAATCTGTCATTTTTTTTAAATGAAGGTAAATAAATACAAAAAATTAAAAATGTATTGACTGTAAAAACCTCATATTTTTTACTCCTTATATAGTTATACTCTTGAATAATCAATTATCCTTCTTTTTGAATTCTTAAATATTTTCATTTCTATCATGCTGATATAAAAATAAACAATCAGTTCTATACACCCTTTATACTATGTTTGCGTCAGCATATGCATGATAGAACAGTTAAGTGAGCAGTTTTTTATGTCTTAAAAGTATTCGTCCAACCACTTTATTTTTAGGGGTTTCTTTTAAGAATTTAAAATAAAAACGGCTCAATTTTTCATATAATAACAGTAAAAAGATGCTGGAAAGTTGCCAGCATCTTTTTCTTTAACGATAACTTTGAAATTCATCTATACCACGAAGCTCCCGTTCAAATGTAATTTCTTTAGATAACTCTGTTGGAATTTTATATTGTCCTGACAACCCTTCTGGTGGCTTATAGGGGGTTTCATCTTTTGTTGGAATATTATCACGTTCTGGCATTCTTATCTCTCCTTCCCTTAAAATCTTCTTGCTCTACTTTCAGCAATTTTATTAAGAATTTTTTTCGAATCACCTTTTGCAATTTCTTCGGAAAATTCTTCAGGTAAACGGTTAAGTGCATTTTCAAGATAACCTTTAGATACTTCTACAGAAATCGTACCTTTTTTACCAGGCAGTTCTTTTTCATATTTTCTCTCGATCACCTGCATCCCTCCAACAAGTATTCTTTACTTATTTTGCAGAGAATAAATCAAAAAATGTCTGGTAATTTTTCACTAAATGATTATAAAAAGATAGGGTATATTAAAAGAAGATAAATCAATAAGGAGGAACTTCAATGGCTAAACAAAGTAAACAAGGACGACAAAATGGTAACCAAACACAAGATCAAAATGCAATGCAGCGCGGGAAAAATGATATTGAATTTGGCAGTGAATATACAGTTGGTAACACAAAATCTCAAAGCCAAAAGAAAAGCGGCCGTCAAGTGAATAAAAAATAATCCAAACATACTAACATTAGCAGCACAGACCAAGGCCATGGTTTGTGCTGCTAATGTTAGTATGTTTATTGTTTCTTTGCTGCTCTTTACAATCATTCTTGAAACAGCTGCACATAAGCGTTTATTGTACATACAATAAATTTAAATAACATGTAAAAAGATGGTGAATGGCTTGTTTTATCATAACTATTATCACTTTCGAAACAAAAATAGAGAATTGTCTCAAGTTGGCACAGCATGGACTGGACGACACGTTGTAATGGTTCACTGTAATCCACTTACGAATCGTTTAATTAAAATAGATACCAGCCTGCATGCCCCTTTGGAGCCCCCTCATCAATTATGTTCAGAAACCTTTTCACAGCTGCTTAGCACTGGTTATCAAATTACTGCGGCTGTTATGCTGTCAACAATTCATGTCATCTATATTTTTGTAAACTAAGGCGAGAACAATAAATTTATATTTTTAAATACGATATGTGAAATATTTTAATTTATTAACGATCTATTCTCTATAAATACGATTATTATAAATTTTTTTTACTATTTGATGGGCTTTGTGTCGATCACTTTTTTTTACATATATATCAAACTGTTTTTGATCAATAACTGTACGATCAGGATTATCAATATCAATAATTGTTTTTATTTTATACATAACCCCTTCTCTTTCTAAATTTGAAATAAGCAGCGAGTACTCCTTATAACCAAAAGCCGTATGAATAATCTTCCAATTGTAAAATAGAATGAAACGAACAGCCGCAAAAACAACTCCCACTGCAGCAGCTATAAATAAATAGAGTACCATGGAATAACCCCCCAAATCTATTTAATAATTTCTGACATAAAGTTTTATCCATATTACTTTTTAGATTAAATTTCAACTTTTCCTGCTTTGAAATTAAAAGTTATTAATTTTTTATAGGATGAGCCATTTTAAACAACTATTTTGCGGTCTTTAGATCTGCTAACATAAATTAAACCATTATTCATATAAATAATATCGTCCATTAACGGAAGAAATTTGAGATTAACTATTGATCATTCTAGGAGGGATGTGAAGTGCTTATTAAGTATAGACGCGGGTTACTTAAAATCACTGAAATATTCGGCACTGAACTTAGAGACTATCATTCAGTTTCTTCCACCGATTTAATTATTGATACTAAATTATTAATTTCGCCTGTTCAAAATACGGCTGTTAAAAAAATCGATAGAAAAAATTCATTAAACCTATACAATCAAACTTTAGTCATTGATTTACAAAAAGAAAACGAAGTGCTTTTTAAAGAAATTCATAAAAATACTAAATATAAAATTAATCGTGCAGAAAAACGTGATCAATTAAATTATTATGAACTTACTTCTCCAACAAATAAACAGATTAAAAAATTTGCTTTGTTTTTTAACAAGTTTGCTAATCATAAAAGAATTCCAAGGTGTATAATGAGTAAATTAAAAGCATTGCGAGATAAACAGGCTTTAGTCATTTCATATATTACAAATAAAGAGCAGCAGGTAATATGCTATCATGTTCATATTTTAGATGGTCAGCAAGGTTTTTTACTCTACTCTGCCTCTTTACGCTACTCAAAAGACCATTTACCTGAACGCAATTTAATTGGACGTGCGAACCGATATTTACATTGGAAAGATAGGCTGAGTTTCAAGAAAAAAGGGTGCATGTGGTACAATTTTGGCGGCATATGTATTGATGAAAACAATCAAGAAACTCAAAACATTAATCGTTTTAAAAGAGGATTTGGTGGAACAGAAGTTCATGAAGACAAAAAAACATATGCGAAAAGTCTGCTTGGAAAGATTGTTCTAATAATTTTCAGATGGAAATGGAGAAATAAACCCGAACATGTAAGGGCAAGGAATTTAGCGAATTCATTTCAACATTCCCATCACTTATAGATTATTCTTTAAAACCAAGAGCAGAGCTTATCGTCATTACTAATTTTATTATTTATGGTGCTGCATCTCCTGCTCTTGTTCTAACTTTTCTTGAATTTTATTGAATTCCTTACTAGGAGAGGTTAAACTAACGACTACATCCCCAACACTTGCTCCAATATTTGTATCTTCAACAAAAAACTCTATTCTACCCGTTGGTTTCAAGATAAATAAAAGAAGTGTCTCCTTATTACGCTCTTTTAAATACTTCTCAAAACTATATCTTTCAGTTATATTTGTTTTTCGAAATACATAACCGCTTTCGACCTTTTTATTAATTTCTTCCCAAGAAGCTTCTTTTTTAAAAAGAATTCTTCCTCCTATTGTATGAACTAGATCTTTAAGGTCATCCCCCCGTTTGTTACGTAGGCTTAATTGAAAAACATTATTCCTTCCAATACTCGGGATAAATGTTGTACAAACAAGCGCATTATAGGAATCGAGTTCAGTAGCTGTAATCATATATTCATATGGAGTTAAGTCCAGCCGATATTCTGTTTGCTCTGATAAAATTTCTCCATGATAGAATGATACCCCCGCTTTTCTGGCTGGATGAAGTCTTTGCCACGAAGAATCAGCAATTAACACTGGAATATTTAAGTCTTGTAACACTTTGGCAAGAGCGGTACTGAATATACTGCTTCCTATAATTAAAACACCTGGTTGACTATTAATGGCAAGGTCTAATTTTTTGGCAAGCCAGCCGATTGAAAAGCCATGAACGCAAACTGTAGAAAATACAAGCGCAAATGTAATTGGTGTTAAAATAGAGGCATCTGTAAAACCTGCATCAAGAAGAACACTAGAAAAATAACCAGAAACCGTTAATGCAACAATTCCACGCGGTGCAATCCAACCAACAAGTGTTTTTTCTTGTTTTGATAAATCAGTGCCAGATGTTGACAGCCATATGGAAAGAGGACGTACAATAAACAGCATTAAAAGAACAAACACTGCAATATTTATATTTAAAATTTTATACAACGTATCAACTGTAAGTGAAGCTGTTAACATAACAAAAATTGTAGAAATAAGTAAAACTGAAATGTTTTCTTTAAAATGCCGCATATCTTCAATAGAAGAAATATGTCGGTTTGCAAGCGTCATTCCCATTGCTGTTACAGCAAGCAATCCTGTTTCATGCATCATTTCATCGGATAAAACAAAACATGTAATAACGACTACAAACACGACAGGCGATTTTAAGAACTCAGGCACATGACCTTTTTCAAACATCCAGCCGATTCCTCTTCCGCATGTCCATCCAATAATAAGAGCAAAAATAGAGGCTAGAAAAAATAACAACAATGTCATTGCCGTTACCTTTTCATCCATTAAGAATTTAATAATTTCAAATGCAAAAACTGCAAGCAGCGCCCCGAACGGATCAACAATAATGCCTTCCCACTTCAGAATCGCTGCAGGTCGCGGCTTTAACTTCGCCTGCCGCAAAAGCGGTAAAATAACAGTTGGCCCTGTAACAATAAATAAACCTCCAATCACAAAAGCAACAGCCCATGATAAACCGGCTACATAATGAGCTGCAAAAGAACCAAACAGCCATGCAAGAAAGGCACCTATTGTAACAATCCGAACAACCGGAGCGCCAAGCCCGCTCACTTCCCTAAAATCAAGGTTTAAACTTCCTTCAAATAAAATAATAGCGACTGCAATTGAAATAAAAGGATGAAATAATGCACCAAAATCTTCTTTCGGATCAATCATTCCAAAAATTGGGCCGACAAGTAAACCAACAATTGACATGACAACAATAGCTGGTAACCGAAAGCGCCAAGCAACCCACTGTGACCCTATTCCAAGAGCACCGATTAACATCAAGTTAAATAATATAGAATCAATCATAAACTTTCTCCTTCTTATAACCCTCAGAATTGTATAGATAATAACAGAATAGAGGGACCTTTTATTTTTAAAAGTTTAGATAAAAGATATAAAAATTGACAACTTTAAAATTTTTTATTAATATCAACTTTTCTACTTCTGCTATCGATTATGTATGTGATCTTTTTTCCCTTAAAACCTTCCCTTGAAACAATTATTACTTCCTCTCTACACCAATACGTCCATGTTTTAATATCAAATCTTTATAAAGAATCTCTCTATAACTGGCATTTTTTCATTTAATAGTTCATATTCTAGCTTATTAGGGACTTTTTCTTTCATACTCCTAGCGTATAATCTTTAAATTAACTAACATATAATTATAGTTTTGTGGATTAAAGAAATGGGAGGGATTCATTTATGGGAAATATTTTAATACAAAACGCTGAAATTATTACGATGAACAGCAATGAAGAGATTATTAACGGAGATCTATTGATTAAAAATGATACTATTCAATCCATTGGAAAAAACTTAATTCCTTCCACAGATGATATCATCATTAATGCAAAAGATCGAACAGTTATCCCCGGCTTTGTTCAAACACACATTCACTTATGTCAAACACTATTTCGCGGTCAGGCTGATGATTTAGAATTACTAGATTGGCTAAAACAGCGGATTTGGCCCCTTGAAGCAGCTCATGATGAGGAATCTGTCTATTACTCTGCCATGCTTGGAATTGGGGAATTAATTCAAAGCGGGACTACAACCATTGTAGATATGGAAACCGTTCATCATACAGATTTTGCATTCCAAGCCCTCGCAAAAAGCGGCATTCGTGCACTATCTGGAAAAGTAATGATGGATAAAGGAAATGAAGTACCTCTTGCTTTACGCGAGAATACAGCAGAATCCATTCAAAAAAGTGTGGATTTAATGGAAAAGTGGCATGGATATGAGCATCAGCGCCTTCAATATGCATTTTCACCTCGATTTGTTATTTCCTGTACAGAAGAGCTGTTAATAGAAGTCCAAAAACTATCAGAAAAGCACCATCTCTTCGTTCATACTCATGCTTCGGAAAACAGAGGAGAAATTGCAATTGTTGAAGCTGAAAAAAGGATGCGAAATATTGTCTATCTCGATCATCTAGGACTTGCCAATGAAAGGCTAATTTTAGCACACTGTGTATGGCTTAATGAAGAAGAGAAACTCATTATTCAGGAACGCGGCGTAAAAGTTAGCCACTGCCCAGGATCTAACTTAAAGCTTGCTTCAGGAGTTGCTGAGATTCCAGATATGCTTAAGCGCCATATTTCATTAAGCTTAGGAGCAGATGGCGCCCCATGTAATAACAATTTAGATATGTTCAATGAAATGAGATTATCCGCTCTTCTTCAAAAGCCGCTTCACGGTCCAACCGCAATGGATGCGAAAACGGTATTTCGAATGGCGACAATTGGCGGTGCAAAAGCAGTTGGACTTGAAGATCAAATCGGGAGCATAGAGGTTGGTAAAAAAGCAGATCTTGCCATTCTTAACCTCCAAAATTTTCATACCTTTCCCTCTTTTGATGTAGATCCTATTTCGCGCATTGTGTATTCAGCAACACGCGCCGATGTCGAAACTACGATCATTAATGGTCAAATCATTATGGATAATCGTAAATTAAACACAATTGATCAAAATATTGTTTTAAAAGAAGCAAACAAATCCATTCAGCGATTGTTAAAACGAATGAAAAAAAATCCCATTGCTTAATGCAATGGGTTACTTTCAAACTTTTTAAAAAAAATCGATAAAATATGTTGTTTTCTTTGAAATCAATTGTTCCCACACCGCTACTTCCTCTTTGTTTCCTTTTAATTTTCCAATCTCGCACAAAAAAGTTGGACGCTGATAACCAAGGAGCATAGCTGTTAATGTTTGAATATCACACTGCAGGCCGCGCTTTGGAGGATGAGCGCATGCCATCTTTTCTGTTTTCTTTTCAAAATGCTTTACAAGTAATCCATTCTTACTATTTTGAAGATGAAAAATTCCGTTGTTCCATGAAGCAAATTCATCATAAACATGTAAAAATAGTGATCGAGAAGGCTTAAGAGGATATTGAGTTAAAAAATCTTTCACATCGATAATTCTTGCCATAAAGTATGGAACAACTTCCTGTTTAAAACTTGGGTTCTCAAACACAAAAGAAAACTGATCACTTTCTGGAACAGTTAATTGAACAGTATGGACCATGGAATCATGTTGACTAATGAAATTCCATAACCCACATCGTGCTTGTTCATTTAAAAAGATCAATTCCTCTACTTTCATCCGTTTATCCTTTACTGTATAAATAGCATAACCTTTTGGTACTTGTTCCTCATCATACCAAACGACCGTTTGGTGATTTTTCTGTGTAAATATAAGGTTCTTCCACCATTCCTCTGATCGAATCAACATTCCGTTATATTTTTTTGCATATGCTGTATAGATTTCATTTAAAAGGGAGCGGTTCTTTCCGATACGTTTTATTGTTCCATCAGCGGCTTCTGACCTAGGAATTTGATTGATGTCAATTGTATACTTTTTATAGGCAATAAATGTTTCCCAACCATATTTGCGGTAAAAGGGAAAACTAAAAGGATGAAGCATAGAAATTGTTTGTCCGTTCTCTTTCATTTTAATCAATACTTTTTTTAACAACTTTTTAACCATACCTTTACGACGATATTCGGGCCATGTGGCAACACTAGCTATCCCTCCCATATAAAAGGGAACTTCTTGAATAAATACTTGTAATGATAATAAATGCAGCTTTGAAGCTAGATCTTCGTTTTGAAAATAGCCCCACACTTCATTTTCCTTTATTCTGTCTTTTTTGCGAGCCTTTTCTTCGTTTGTTAATTTGTATTGAAAAGCAAACTGAGAAAGTGATAGCGCTTCATCTAGTTCATTTTTTGTTAAAATGCGAATTTGATCCACTGTTATCCCCCCTTTTTAAACCTGTTTCACACCTTCTAAGTGATTTAAACTGTAATGTTCTTTTTCAAGGTTGTCTTTCCGTTTCTTTAAATAGCGCTCTTCCTGCTTCTGTGACATGATTTCTTCAAAAAGAAGGCTTTCTTTTTCTTTTTGTTCGCTTAACTGCTTAATAAGAAGCTGTTTTGTTTTCTCATAATGCTGAATAGCTTTATGTTCTAAGCCAACAAACGAACTGTAATAAATACTAAGTTCTGCAGTCAGCCGCTGCAGGTGTTTATCTGCCTCTTTTTCTAATTGATTAATTTCAACGTTTAAATCCCACTTTTCAATTGCTGTTTTTAGCTTATCAAAAAAGTCTATCTGTTGTCGTTTAGAGACTTTCTTATAGTTTCGATTATCAATTTTTTCAACTGTTTTTATATAAGAATCAAGAACAAGCTCGAACTTTGTACTTACAGCAAGGAGACGAAGTTCATTAAAGGAAGTTTCTTTTAATTTTACTGTGATTTTATTTTTTTCTGTATGAAGAAGACTTTTTACTTCTTTTAGTTCATGCTGTAGTCTTTGAATAATTGTTTTTGTTTGGGATAAGATGCTTTCTGTTTCTTCAATTTTTTGTTTTTGATCAGACAGCTGCTTCTCAACACGACGATAACGTTCATAAATAATATTCCATGTGTTAATTAGCGGCTCAAGCGTTGGAAGGTTATTAGATTGTTCGCTCATGTATGGAAGAACAATTTGTAAAATCGTGAATGGTAAAAGGCGCTTTTGCAAACTTTTACTTTGCTTCTTATATAAAAGAGCCCCACCACCTACTAAAGAAGGAATAATAACAAGAGGATTTGAGCTAATACTAAATGGAAGAGTAAAGCCAAAAGCTTTTGAAAATTGAGCAAATAAGTGTAATAATTGATTATAAAATGAAAAACTGCTTGTTTCCGCAATAATTGAGAAAACAATGCTTAATCCGCTTGTTTCCATTTTTCTGCGCATTAATTCTTCAGAAAAATCTTCAATTCCAAGTTTTTGTTTAATTTTCTGCTGCTGGTCATTAGGTAAACCATAAATATAATCATTTATTTTTGAAGAAAATTCCTTTTGGTTTTCTAGCATCATTTTTTGAAAACGTTTATTAAAGCTATTAATCAGCTCATTCAACTGCCATTTGATCACTATGTTTAGAGAGGAAATTTGTGTATTTGCCTCACACAAACTGCGAAATGATTTGTCATGATTTTTCAACATTTCGCATGTCTTGTTTACAATGTCTAACGCTCGCTCTTCAATCTCTGCCTTGTTGGAGTAAGAACCACCATACAGATTCAATACTTTTGATATTTCCTCCATTAATTCAAATTGAAGCTCTTCATCTTTTTTACCTTTTAAATTTTTCACCTCTTTTTCAATTTGATTTGTAAAATAATTATGGTCACTGTTTATAAACGTATTGCTAAGCATTGATGCCATTATATCTAATATACTTGTCCGGCAAAACATGACATAGGCAATTCTTAATTCGTTTCCTTTTAGAGATACTAACGCCTGCGTAAAGATTTTTTCATCCATTTTAGACCTCCAGTTTTGAAAACGACATCTATAGCATTACTTTCACATAACCTAATCATTTTCCTGCTTAAAATCTTCATTTTAATTCAAAAACCCTATCTATATAAAATAAAGGATGAAAGGTTGAATCTTGTAAACAATAAAGAAAAAAGGGGGTTTTGCAATGAAAGTTGTTGAACCAAAATCTTTCACTTTTGAAGGAGGAAATCGAGCGGTTCTTCTTTTACATGGATTTACTGGTAATACGGCTGATGTTCGTATGCTTGGAAGATATTTGCAAAGCAAAGGCTACACATCACATTCTCCTTTATATAAAGGACACGGCAAACCGCCAGAACGATTTATTGAATCAACCCCTCAAGATTGGTGGAAAAATGTCATCGATGGGTACAATTTTTTAAGAGATAGCGGCTATAAAAAAGTTGCAGCAGCAGGGATATCTCTTGGTGGAGTCTTTTCACTAAAACTGGCATTAGAATTACCTTTAGTAGGTATTGTGCCAATGTGTGCACCAATGGGCCTTCAAAATAAGAATATTCTCCGTAACATGGTCCTCTCTTATTCAAGAGAATATAAAAAACATGAAAGGAAAAATGATGAACAAATTGAACAGGAATTAAACATCATTGAAAGGAATTCATTAGAGATGATTCAACTGCTTCAAAAGCTTGTTGCTGATGTTCGAGAGAATCTTAAACACATCACTGTACCCACATTTGTTGTCCAAGGTAGACATGATAAAGTGATTAACCTAGACAGTCCTGAAATCATCTATCATACGGTTAAAACAGAAAATAAAAAGTTAAATTGGTATGAGCAATCAGGCCATATTATTACACTTGAAGAAGAAAGAAATCAAGTTGAAGAAGATGTTTGCAAGTTTTTAGATACCCTTTCTTGGGAGGAAGAAAACAAACTTGATGATGGCGTTTCTAGCGAAAAAGCACCACAGATTTGGTGGTAAAAAAAGAAGATGGGAAGGATAATGAGCCATCTTTCCCTTCTTCTTTTCATTATTTAAACTACATTCTTTTTACCTTCTTAAAAAGAATGATTGAAATCAGCAATGTTATTGTAATGATTTAGCTTTTCTGATGCAGTAAAAAACTTCTCTCGATCACGTTCTTCTAATGATTTATCGAGCTGATGCTGCCAATAGTTAACTTCTAGCTGAAAATCAAAAATTGTACAAAGCTGATCATTCTCTAAATGCTCTAATAAACAATCAAGCGACATATAAAGCTGATTTTCGTTATTAATAATTACTAATGTATACCATCCAATATCAAATAAAAATTTACGTTGATTTGTTAATTCAATAATATCGCCTTTATTAATTTTTTGTATACCTGTTTTAAGCTGCGTTTGGTTATAGTAGGGACTAAAACATTCAATTTGATGCTCAATATGTTGTAAAGCAATTAAACTTCTTTGGAAACTTTCTTTGGAAAAGTTATGGTTGTATCGATATGCTCGCTGACTCATTTTCTCTCCCTCCTAATTAACGTTTCCCCCCTTAATCGTCACTTTAATCCTGCTATCCTTTATATATTTATTTACATTTTAACAACACTCTATATAGAGAGGTTTGTTAACAGCGCCTCATAAAAAAGAAAAAATCTCCTGTTTCTCAGGAGATTATCTTCGTTTATATGGTTTTAATGTTCGTGTTTTTGGCTGAGATTTTTTTGTTTCATACATTTTATTAATGCGCTCTTCAACTTTTCTAAAAAGCGTCCCATCAGGAAAACTGCCTTCCTCATTACGATTATGCCCTGCACATATTCCCGTTAATATTTCGATTCCCTCTGCAATTGTTTCAACAGCCCAAATATGAAACTTTCCATCTTTTATAACTTCAATGACCTCTTGATTTAACATTAAATTTTTAACATTTTGTTGAGGAATAATAACGCCTTGTTCACCAGTTAGACCCTTTTCCTTACAAACATAATAAAAACCTTCAATTTTCTCATTAACACCTCCTATTGCTTGAATATGTCCCCATTGATTCACAGACCCTGTAACAGCAATTCCCTGCTTAATTGGGACATTGGCAAGTGATGATAAAAGACCGTATAGTTCAGTGCTGGAGGCGCTATCTCCATCAATCATATTATATGTTTGTTCAAAGGTAATACTTGCAGACAGTGGTATAGGGCGCTTTTTTGCAAAAACACCAGAAAGAAATCCACTAAGCACCAGTAGTCCTTTTGTATGAATTTGTCCGCTTAAGCTTGTTTCTCTTTCAATGTTTGTAACACCTCCGCCGCCTGCATATGTTTGTACTGTAATTTTGCTCGGCAGCCCAAATCGGTATTCGCTCGTACTCATGACAGATAAGCCGTTAATTTGACCAATTTTTTCGCCATCAGTTTCTACCATAAGAGTTCCGTCTATTATGAGCTGCCTTAATCTTTCTTCAATATAATTAGATCGATATGTTTGTTTTTGGATTGCCTTTTCTATGTGCTGACTCTCAACGATTTCAGCGTTTTCTCGAACTGCCCAATAACTCGATTCGACAAGCACTTTCGTTAAGTCTTGAAATCTTGTAGAAAGCTTATACTGATCAGAAATGAGCCGTGAACTATAATCAACAAGTACGGCAACAGCACTTCGATGAAATGGTTTTAACTTTTCTTTTTCCGCAAATTGCTTTACAAAGGAAACAACTTTTTCAATATGTTCATCATTTCGTTCCATTTGAGCATGAAATTCTGCTTTTACTTTAAATAACTTATAAAAATCTTCATCTAAACTTGATAATAGTTCAAAATAATATGGAGATCCAATTAAGATAACTTTTACATTTAAAGGAATTGACTCTGGCTTCATACCAGCTTTTCCAATTACACTGTTTTCTTCACTTATATTCTCAATAATAATACAATTTGTTTTTAACATTTGTTTTAAACCTTCCCAAGAGTTTGGCTTTCTCAGCAATTGAGAGGCTTGCAAAATTAAATAACCCCCATTTGCCAAATGCAAAGCTCCCGGTTTTATCCGCTTAAAGCTTGTTACTAAACTTCCAAGGGAATTTTTATATTCGATTTTCCCAATTAAATTTTGATATGTTGGGTTTGTTTCATAAATAACTGGTGCACCCTCTTTACCAGCATTATTCACAAAAATGTGAACTGTATAACGTTCAAGTTTTGCGTCTTCATCCAGCAAAGATTCTAACAAGTTATCTTTATTCGCTTTTTGCTTTTTTATAAATATCGAAAAACGTTCAACAATATCAGCTCCGTAAGACTCCAAATAATCAATGATACTTTGATTTCTTTTATATTTTGTTTTTAATATGCTTAAAAATGGCGTTGTACTTTCTTCTAGAATTGTTTTAATTAAATTATTTAAAATACGCGTGATATTACGCTCCACTTTCTGAATTTCCGCTAATATTTCATTTACCTTTTCCTGAACTTTTTCCCTTTTTTTCTTTAAATTTTTTTTCTCAACTTCATCTAATTCATTAAACTCTTCATCTGTCAATGATTTTCCATTTCGAATTGGAAATGTTGCAATTTCTGTATCAGATTTCTCAATGCCTAAATTAAGTGTATTGGCGTAGTTTTCAACATCTTTCCATTTTTGATCAATATTATTTTCTAATGATTGGACTAATAACCTTTTTTTTGTATTAAATTCCTCATCTGTAAAAACACGATTTAATTCAAGCTTTATCTCCATTAATAAATTAGCAATATCTTTTTGAAATTCCACTCCCTTTCCAGCGGGAAAGGAAAGTGCAAGAGGCCGGTCTGGATTTTCAAAATTATATACATAACACCAATCATTCGGGGTAGATTTATCTTTTGCAAAAGCGGCTGCTTTAATTTGAATGAATGTTGTCTTACCTGTACCTGAAGGACCTGCTGCAAAAATGTTGTACCCTTGTTGTTCAACAGAAAGGCCAAATTCTACTGCTTCTACCGCACGTTTTTGCCCAATAATTTCTTCTGTTTCTTTTGTAACATCTTCTGTTGTTTCAAACAAGAAAATTGCTGGATCACATATACTCCGCAGCTTTTCCAACTCTACTCTCTTTTTAGTTTTCATATCTGTATCGTTATGTGTGTGCATCCCTTCGTCCCCCTATAGGCTATGTATATTAAAATTATGTTAATAAAAGAGGTCTAATGACAAAGCATTAAGGAATTTAAATATAAAATTAGCCAAGTACATCTCATCATTAATTAGAGGAAAATAATAACAAGCCATCTAAAGAAAATCTTCTTTAGATGGCTTGTTATTATTTTCCATTTCCAATCATTTCATTTATATTCATTTTCTTTGCATATTTAATAAACTCACGATATCCTGCACGCGTCACATTAAAGTATCCATCAACATATCCTGCCTTTTCCAGATATGTGATTGTCTCTTGAGGAAGAATATGATGAAGCCTTAGAGAGTGAAGCTTCTCATTTAAATCATCAAAAGAAGCTTTTAAAATAAAATCCGCATGTACAATATGAACAATTTTTTCAATCTGTGGATCTCCTCTTAGTATTTTTTCGGAGACCACCTGCTGTATTTTACCTTTCATTTGTGTTAATTCCTGTTTAAGGTTAAATGCCTCATTTTCTTTTTGGACGATTTTCTCTCGATACAGATCTTTTTCTTCATCTTGCAATTTTGCTTTTAAAAATAATTCTTCTAGAATTTGAGTTTTATCCCATTCAATTCTTTGCAGCTCTTTTTTCTTCTCCACTTCTGCCAAATCGTTTGCTTCTTCCTCAAATTCTTTAAGTTCTACCTCTACTTCCTTTTGAGAAAAAATTTCATCTGCTTCTTCATTTTTAATTTCAGCAGATAATGCCTTTTCCACACTCGACATATCGTCAATCTTTATTATTAATGCATTTAATTTTTCAGTAAGTGTTTTTACTTTTGAATAATAAAATAAGGAAAGACTAATTGAAAATAAAGCCAAAAAAAGTGAAATAAAATCAGCAAAACGAAATACAAATTGTGCAGTTGCAATTTTATAACAAATTAATACAGTAAATGAAACCACTACAAATACTTTAAGCCAACTGTTTCGATTCTGGATTGCATCACTCTCTTTAGAAGGTGGTTTCCTTTCCTGTAATTTACGGAAACTATCAGACATCCTCTTTCCTCCATATCTAAAAATTTCAAATTATGGTTGTTTCATTTACATGAACACCACTGCTTCAAATATTGATAGCAAAGTTAATATAAGCAATCATTCGTTGTTTATTCTCGATTTATGTCGGTCTTTTTCTAACTATAGAGTAGATTCCTCAAAAATTAGTATGCGATTCAAAGGTTTTTCATATAACCATGAAGACGGTTTCCTTTTCTATTGATAATAAAACTGATACGATAATATAAACCACTATACATAAATATTGGAGGAATTTTATGACGACATTTGAACAACAACTAGAAAAATATGCTGAACTTGCAGTAAAAGTAGGTGTAAACCTACAGAAAGGGCAAACGCTTATCATAAACGCCCCGCTTCTTGCAGCAGAATTTGTTCGAAAAATAGCAAAAAAAGCTTATGAAACAGGTGCAAAGAATGTTCATATTGAATGGCATGATGAACAAATAACACGAATTAAATATGATCTTGCTCCAGACGAAGCATTTAAAGAATACCCACTCTGGAAAGCAAAAGGTTACGAAGAAATGGCTGAAAACGGGGCAGCGATTTTATCTATTGTCTCTTCAAATCCTGACTTATTAAAAGGTATCAATCCAGATCGAATTGCTGAAGCAAATAAAACAGCTGGTCAAGCAATGCAGGGCTTTCGCAGCTATATCTTATCAGATAAAATTAGTTGGTCAATTGTAGCGTACGCCTCAAAAGAGTGGGCTGAAAAAGTCTTTCCTAATGCTTCTGAAGATGAAAAAATTACTAAACTGTGGAACGCAATCTTCAATGCAACACGAATTAATTTAGCTGACCCCGTCGTTGCATGGCAGCAACATATTTCTTCACTCAATCAAAAAAGTGACTATTTAAATAATAAAAATTATAAAGCTCTTCATTACAAAGCACCGGGCACAAACTTAACAATTGAACTTCCTGATAAACATATTTGGGTATCTGGAGGAAGCGAGAACAAGACAGGTACATCATTTGTTGCAAATATGCCAACTGAAGAAGTGTTTACAACCCCATTAAAAGAGGGGGTTAATGGGACAGTTTCAAGTACAAAACCATTAAACTACAGCGGAAATGTGATTGAAAACTTCAAGCTTACATTTGAAAACGGGAGAATCGTTCATTACGAAGCTGAAACAGGTTATGAAACATTAAAACGCCTCATCGAAACCGATGAAGGATCACACTTTTTAGGCGAGGTAGCGCTTGTCCCACATGAATCACCTATTTCAAACTCTAACATTATTTTCTATAACACATTGTTTGATGAAAATGCCTCCAACCACCTTGCAATCGGGAATGCGTATTCCTTCTGCATTGAGAACGGCAAAAATATGTCTAAAGAGGAACTTGAGAAAAACGGCTTAAATCAGAGCCTTACCCACGTTGATTTCATGATTGGTTCTGCTGAAATGAACATTGACGGTGAGACTGCTGATGGAAAACGTGAAGCAATCTTCAGAAACGGAAATTGGGCAATTTAAAGTAGGAAAACAAAGAAAGAGGCTGACTCTAATAAGTCAGCCTCTTTCTTGTTTGCTTTATTTAAGCAATATTAAAAACTTCTACTTTGATTTTTCTTATTCTTCGATTTTCTACTTCATCCACGGTTACTTTTAAGTTCTCATATTCAAAGTATTCGCCTTCAATTGGAATGCGTTCAAGCTTTTCAACAATCCAACCACCAAGCGTATGATAGGAACTTTCAGGAAGATGTATATCTAACAATTTCGAGAAATTATCGAGCTGATATTCTGCATGAAATTCATAAGTGTTTTCATTAAGCTGGGTCATGACATTAATTTTCTCATCTTGTTCATCCCATATATCACCAACAATTTCTTCTAATATATCTTCTAAGGTAATTAAACCTGACGTTCCTCCAAATTCATCAATTACAATTGCCATATGCACTTTGCTTTTCTGAAGTTCAGGCAAAAGAGTCGCAATTTTTGTTGATTCCACGACAAACATCGGTTTTCTAATTAACTCTCTTATATTTACTTCACCATACTGCACAAGGTGAGCTAAAAACTCTCTTTCAGATAAGATCCCAATAATATTATCGATATGCTCTTCATAAACAGGAATTCTTGAAAACCTCTCTTCTAAAAATACATGTTTAATCTCATCCACTGATTGATTTACTTCAATGGCAATCATATCAATTCGAGGCGTTAATATTTCACCTGTGCTAATATCGTTAAAATCTAATGAGCGGTGAACAAGCTCTTTTTCATCTTTATTAATCACACCTTCTTCTTCACTTAAATCAATCATCACTTTTAATTCTTCTTCAGTTACTGAAGGTAAATTTCCATTATCTTTTGAGAAGAATCTAGATACAAGTGATTTTAACTTACTAAAAAGAAAGTTAATTGGTGTTAAAGCTTTAATTAAAAGCAGCAATATACTTGAAATAGCTAACGCATAACTTTCAGCGTTTTCTTTGGCAAATGACTTGGGTAGTATTTCCCCAAAAATTAAGATTAAAACTGTCATCACAACCGTACTTATAAAAAGGCCACTGCTTCCGCCAAATAAATCTGTTGCTACTTTTGCTGAAATACTGGCAGCTGCAATATTAACGATGTTATTTCCGACTAGAATCGTTGACAAGGCATTATCAAAATTTTCGGCAATATATAATGCATTTTTACTTCCCCGTCTTTGTTCATCCATATAGTTTCTTAACCTAATTTTATTTACACTAGAATAAGCTGTTTCTGCTGATGAAAAAAAGGCTGAAAGAAAAATTAAAAAACCTAAAAGAATAAACAAGTTCAATGGCACTTCGTCCAAAAAAATCCACACTCCTAAATCAAATTATTGTTGGTTTACACATTATTATACTACTTTTTTATGCTTAAAAGTTATTGCTTTATTATTTTTTACTTTTTTTATTATGAATAATCATATCATATTTGTCTACTTCCCTTTATGATATGTAACTATGCTTCATTTTTTTTGAATTTTTCAACATAAATAATTGAGAATGATACAAAATACAACTGCTCATATAAAACTGAGGAGTTGATATGAAATGAGATGGCAATCTAATCTTCTTTCCCTATTGAAACAAAGAGAAAATAAATCGATTGCGCTTGCTGTTGATACTTCAGAATTACCAGCTCGCCCCATTCTTATGAATAATATTATTAAATTGTTTCAAGAAGTTAGACCAGATACAACATTAATACAAGCCGATTTCCAAATTCGAGACATTTCTTTAATCACTAATCATAACATTCAATATTTCAAGCACGGCAAATCCTCTTATACCCTAGTATTAGAATGGGCAGAACAAAATGTTGATACCATTTTTTATATTACAGACGTAACCGGTTATATTTATGAAGAATTAACATTTACAAAGGAAGTATTTTGGTTAATCCCTGATGACTATTTGCCAAGAGTACCATTTGGTAAAGCGATAAAAGTTGCATAAAAAAGAATCTGCAGGGATGATGCTCCTGCAGATGTTCTTTCATTATTGATACATTTGTTCAAGCTGTTTTTGAACATCTTTATTTTCCAAAAATTCATCATATGTCATTTGTTTATCCACAAGACCTTTAGGAGTAATTTCAATAATGCGATTTGCAATAGTTTGAATAAACTGATGATCATGCGATGCGAAGATCATGGAGCCTTTAAAGCTAACAAGACCATTGTTTACTGCTGTAATGGACTCTAAGTCAAGATGGTTTGTTGGTTCATCTAAAAGTAATACATTTGCATTACTTAACATCATTTTAGAAAGCATGCAGCGTACTTTTTCTCCACCTGATAAAACGCTTGCCTTTTTTAATACTTCTTCTCCTGAGAATAACATTCTTCCTAAGAATCCGCGCAGGAAACTTTCACTTTCATCAGCTGGTGAAAATTGACGGAGCCACTGCACAAGGTTCATATCAGAGTTTTCAAAGTACTCTGAGTTATCTTTTGGAAAATAGGCTTGTGATGTTGTAACACCCCATTTAAATGTTCCGCTGTCCGGTTCCATTTCACCCATTAAAATTTTAAATAATGCTGTTTTAGCAATTTCATCTTTTCCAACAAGGGCAATTTTATCATCTTTATTCATAATAAAGCTAACATTATCAAGCACTTTCACGCCATCAATTGTTTTAGTAATGCCATCTACACGCAATAAGTCATTCCCAATTTCTCGTTCAGGCGTAAATGCAACATAAGGATAACGTCTTGAAGATGGTTTAATATCATCTAAAGAGATTTTTTCAAGTAATTTCTTACGAGATGTTGCCTGTTTTGATTTTGAAGCATTTGCACTAAAACGGGCAACAAAATTTTGAAGCTCTTTGATTTTTTCTTCTTTCTTTTTATTGGCATCCTGCGCCATTTTTAGGGCAAGCTGACTTGACTCATACCAGAAATCATAGTTCCCTACATAAATTTGAATTTTACCAAAATCTAAATCAGCAATATGCGTACATACTTTGTTTAAAAAATGACGGTCGTGTGACACAACAATGACGGTATTTTCAAAGTTAATAAGAAATTCTTCAAGCCATTGAATTGCTTTAATGTCAAGATGGTTTGTCGGCTCATCTAAAAGTAAAACATCAGGCTTACCAAATAATGCTTGAGCTAAAAGAACTTTTACTTTTTCTCCACCAGTTAAATCAGCCATTTTTTTCGTGTGAAGCTCTTCATCAATACCAAGACCTTTTAATAAAATAGCGGCATTGGATTCTGCTTCCCAACCATCTAATTCAGCAAACTCTCCTTCAAGCTCCGCTGCCTTCATACCATCTTCTTCAGAAAAATCAGCTTTCATATAAATTGCATCTTTTTCCTGCATCACTTCATAAAGACGCTCATGTCCCATAATAACCACTTTTAATACTTCATGTTCTTCATATTCGAAGTGATTTTGCTTTAATACAGCTAGACGCTCACCTGGCTTCATATGTACATCACCGGTTTGCGCTTCAATTTCACCAGAGAGAATTTTTAAAAAGGTTGACTTCCCAGCGCCATTTGCCCCAATAAGACCATAGCAATTTCCTGGTGTAAACTTAATATTAACTTCTTCAAATAATTTTCGGTCTCCATATTGTAAACTTACATTATTAACAGTAATCATAAATTATTAAATCCTCCAATATTTGATATCTACGAAATTATATCATTAAAAGAAAACTTTCGCGATATTTAACATAAAGTTCTAGAAAAAGAAACATAAAAATCCCTCCACTATCATTTGACAGCGGAGAGACTTCAAAAAATATAAAGCGCTTTCAATTTAATTTAAGCTATTTCAACAGGCTTTGTTAATCAACTTACATTCTACATTCTTTAATTCGTTCTTTTAAGGAACGGGAACCATGAGATCTTCTTTCAATTCATGCAGTTCACGAGTAAGCAGCGCTACTTCCGCTTCTAACTTCTTTGATGTAGGCTGTCTTGTTTTTTCCATCGTTTTTAGCTGTTTTTCAATACTCAACATACGCTTATCAAAATTAGTGATTTTTTCATCTAAATTCTGATCACTTTTACCCTTTCCTTCTAATTCTTTGCCTTGATAATTAGTTATAACAGGAGATTCCTCTTCCAATAAACATAAGTCAACAACCAATTCATAGTGTAGTTCAGTTGTTTCTAAAATCACTTTCATTTCCCCTTTCTTAAAGTAGTCCAGAGGCTAAGTGACAACCCAATTTGTTTAGAAAGCTGGAGGTAGTAAAAATAGAGCAAAAGTATTTTACAACAACTTTTTTATATCTATTACTAATTATAAACTAACATTATAACGATAATATTTCAATTTTTTTAAGTTTTTGTAAATATTATTAGAGAAATTCTAATAAACACACGATTTGTAGAATTTATTGTAGAATATTCCCTATGTAAAAGGCACCTCCTTCTTCTTTTTTATAAAGCTTAGTGCACACAGCATGTAAGTGTACTAGTTTATTTAGTTCTACACATTCGTTGGAAATCCCTTTATAATATCTTTTGATTTCATTTAATAGCTCGTTTCCTTAACAACCATAGTCCTCTTATGTTATCTTTGTAGAAATACCCTTTTATAAAAATTTGAATCGTTTTAAATACAAATTTTTTATTACTGGCAGCTTATTAAGAAATAGGTGATTAAACATGTATGATTTTGATATTATCATTGTTGGTGCTGGCTTTGATGGATTATCAGCAGGAACCCTTCTTTCTAAATACGGGCATAATGTCGCTTTATTTGAAGCTTCTAATGACCTTGGCAGACGTAGTGGCAATTTGGAAAGGAAAGGATTTCGCTTTTCAGCGGAAACAGCAGTTGGAATGGGCTTTGAGGAAAATGGTGTGCTCTTTAATTTATATAAAAAGATTGGTCTTCCTCTTCCTGTGATGACAAAGCTTCCTGTTATTATGGATGTACATCTACCTGATGGGAAGATTCGCTATTATAAGAAAAAGCGTAATTGGTATCGGGAACTTTCGACTCATTTCCCAAAAGAACACGCACGGATGATCGACTTTTTCGAAGAGGTTTTTCGTACAGGGATGTACCTTGATGAAGTCATTCATCAACACCTCCCCATGCCTAAACAAAAATTTAAAAAAATACCAAAAATCACAAGCTTAATAAACCGGCATACATTTAAATTAATTCCCTTTGTTAACCAGACAGTTGCGGATCGATTAAAAAAATTCAATCTCGAAAATAATAAAGAATTTTTACACTTTTTAAATGGACAATTAATGGAACGTATTCAAACAACAGCAGAAAACTGTCCAGCCTTTTTAGGATATGCTGCACTACAAGCTTTTCATCAAGATGCTTTCTACATCCAAGGCGGACTTGCATCAGTGGCTCATGATCTTGCTGCTTTTATCGAAAAACAAGGCGGTAAAGTAAAAAAGCAAAACAAAATTGTATCAGCAGAACGCAAAGAAAATGGATGGCATGTAACAAATCAGCACGGAGAATTATTTACAGGAAAAAAACTCATTTTAAATAATTCACTTCATAACATTCAGGAAATTCTTGCACCTTCTTTACAGAAAAAAAAATTTCTTAATCATAAAACGAAAGAAGCAGCACATGAGACATGGGGAACCTTTATGCTTTATGCTGGATGTAATGATGAGTTTATTAATAAAAAACCCGAAGAAGATGTCCTGTATCATCAATTTATTCAAGAGTATGACAAGCCTCATTCAGAAGGAAATCAGTTTTCATTTTCCTTATCAGCACAAAACGATTATATAATGGCACCCAACCATAAGCGTTCCATTACTATTTCTACTTATACAGATCCGAAACAGTGGTGGAATCGAAATGAATATAAGGATAAAAATAATCGTTATACAGACCAAATGATTTATGCAGTGACAAAACGTTTTCCTGGCTTCTCGGAATCAATTGAACTTATCCTTCCAGGTAGGCCTGTAACGTTTAATCGCTTTATTCCTCGACAAGAAGGAAGAGGCAGAGGCTATATTCCAACTAGAAAATCCAACTTGCTTCAGTATTATTCAAGCTATTCTGGAATTGATGACTTATGGGTTTGTAATCAGGCGGGATTCCTTGGTGATGAAACATCGAGTACTGTATTATCTGGTATGATAGCCGCTGAACAAGTTAACAACTAACTTTCCCTTCTCGATTAATCGACATATCAACCTATTGATCAATTACTAATAAAAAATACGCTGCTTAATTACAAAGAGGTTGGCTCTACAAGCCAACCTCTTTGTAATAATTTAGAATTTTTTTGCATCAATTGCTTTTTTCATACTTTTTATTGTACCAATATGCATAGCCTCATGATAACAGCTGAATAAAAGAAGTTCACCAATTGTTTGAAACGTCATATTTTTTCTTAATTGAAATGGTTCAGAAAGCTTTTCATCTAAACGGTTAGAAAAGGTATTAAGAAGACGACTCTTTTGTTCTTCTAAGATCGCCACAATTTCAAGAAATGATGGGGCAGGCTCTTCCCAGTCCTTAGGATGAGTACCAGCATTAAAGAAAGCAAAAAACTCTTTTGGAAGTTGTATATTTTCTCCTGCAGGTGCAAATACAAGTTTTTCTGCAACAACTGGTATATGTCCAAAATTCCAACGAATATTATTATTAAACCCAGTTGGTACAATATCTGCTATATCTTCAGGAAAGCTTTTTAAATAATTTGTAGTGATTCCTCTTGCAATATGTAATTGATGTAAAATAATATCTTTTGACATTTTTCTTCCTCCCTCTTTCATTATTTTCTCTTTTACTAACCACACAATTTTCCTATCTTAACTAACTTAAAAAAGAATGTTATTATGTATATTCCCTTCCCCATTTATTATGAAACAAGTAAACTACTATGAGAAGATATTGTATATCGTAACGTTCATTATAAAAAACGCCTAATTAATTAGGCGTTTTTTATTTATTATTCATAATTAACTAATTTTGACGAAAAATTGGGAGGGTAATACAGCGAAAAGATCCACCTGACTTTATTATTTCAGAAATATCTACTTCGATTACATGATAACCATTTTCTCTCAACTGCTTATTCACTTTTTTATTAATTGGTAAGCTGACAACGGTTTTATTTCCGAGTGAAAGAATGTTTGTACCAAGTGTAAATTGCTCTTCTCTTGTTACTTCAATTAAATGATAACGAGAAGAAAGAACTTCTAACTCTTTTTCCTGAAATGCAGGTGAGAAAATTAATGCTTCATTTGCTGAAAGCACATTAAATACACAATCAAGATGTAAATATTTTTCCTCAAAGGGCACAGCAGTTATTTGAAAATTTGGAAGCAGCTTTTGCATTTGTTCGATGGCTTCTTTGCTTGTTCGATCACTTACACCTATCCAAAGCGTTTTCTGATCAAGAATAACATCTCCACCTTCAATACTGCCTTCTTTTAAATCATAATAATTCATTTCGTTTTCTTTCAACCATTCTTTTAATATCTGTTCTTCTCCTTGACGAATGTGCTGCCCCATTTCAGAAATAAACACGGTTTCATTAATTGTAAAACCGATATCGCGCGTAAAAACTTGTTCAGGAAATTTTTGCTGGACAGGAAGTAAACTCACTTCTACACCGTGTTTTTCTAATGCTTTTCTTAAGTTTTCATGCTGTAAATTAGCAAGTTCAATATTAATATTATCATGTATAAAATGCTTTTGTGTTTCATTTATCACTTCACGTATTTTCATATAACTCGGCTTACACAATACAACTTTTCGTAATGTATCATATTCCGTATTACAAGACGCCTTTAAAGTTTGTTTAGTCATTTTTGACATATAGGAGATCCTCCATTATCAATTCTTTTGTTTTACTATTCCCTAACAGATAAAAGATATAAACCTATTTAAAGAACCATTTTTCTATTTGTGATTCATAAAATAAAAATAAACAAGAAGTCATCTTCTTCCGATGACTTCTTGTTTATTTAAGATATCCTTCAATACAAAAATCTTCTCCTACCTGCTTGATTGAGGCATTTTGAAGTTGAAGAGCGTCGTTCATTTCTAATATTCCTTTTCCTGAAACAGGCGTTAAAGCATTCCTTCCACCTACTAATTTTGGAGCAATAAAAAAGATAACTTTATCAATTAGACGTTTTTCAATAAACGCACCATTTATTCCGCTGCCGCCCTCAACAAACAAACTTGTAATTTGTTCATTTGCTAACAGCTGCAGCACTTCTTGAATATCAACTTGTTCTTGACTAGAGGTAACAAATACACGGCACCTTCTTTTTTCAAGCTCCTCTTTCTTTTGAACATCAAAAGATTGACTTGTAAAAATCCATGTTGGTGCTTCGTCGTCATTGATAAGCTTTGCTGAAAGAGGGATACGAAGCGTAGAGTCAAGAATTACTCGTATTGGGTTTCTGCCTTCAATGAATCGACACGTAAGTTCAGGGTCGTCCGCAATAACTGTATTTACTCCAACTAAAATCGCATCATGCACACTGCGCAGCCGATGAACTTCTTCTCTTGCTTTTTCTCCTGTAATCCATTTACTGCTTCCTGTTGAAGTAGCAATTTTTCCATCAAGTGTCATTGCTGCCTTAAGCGTAACAAATGGTGTGTTTTTAACAATAAATTTATTAAACACTTCATTTAGTTTATCAGCTTCTTCTTCTAATACGCCAACAACCACTTCAATTCCAGCATTCTTTAAAATCTTTACACCGTTTCCTGAAACGAGAGGATTTGGATCAAGTGCTGCAATAACCACTTTTGAAACTCCAGCTTTCACTAATGCTTCGGCACATGGACCTGTCCGCCCTTGATGCGAGCATGGTTCAAGCGTAACATAAGCAGTGGCTCCCTTTGCTTTTTCTTGCGCCATTCTTAATGCATGAACTTCGGCATGCGGCTCTCCTGCTTTTAAATGGGCACCCATTCCTACAATTTGTCCATCTCTTACTAGCACAGAACCTACATGAGGGTTTGGAGCAGTTTGACCAGTCGTTGATTTCGCCATTTCTAAAGCTAATCGCATATACTGTTTATCTTGTTCCACTTAAAGCTTCCCCTTTCATATGCCCTGAACGATTCATTTTAGTATTTAAATAGTTTTCATTATAGACAGATACATCCCCCCATAATGAAAGACGGTCTGTAACAAATAGACCAGAACGTTCAAGAGCTTCAAGCTTTTTAGGGTTATTTGTAATTAATGTAACAGGTTTTTTTCTTAAATATTGAAGTACCGTAATAGCTTCCTCATATGATCTTTTGTCATCTTCAAATCCTAAAGCAATATTTGCATCAACAGTATCATAACCATTTTCCTGAAGTATATAAGCCATTGCTTTGCTAAATAATCCAATACCGCGCCCTTCATGATTGGCTAAGTAAAAGAGAGCGCCGCTTCCGTTTTCAACGATTAACTGCATTGCTTTCTTTAATTGAAATCCGCAATCACATCGTTTGCTTCCAAAAATATCTCCTGTATGACAAATGCTGTGCATGCGAATTAACGCCTCCGTACTTTCTGAAAAATCACCATACACTAATACGGAAGATTGCTGCATATCAGCTAAATTGCTTTTTGCTAACTGTTCAATTAATTGTTCTTGATTATCAAATGATGATTCTGTATTTAACCATGAATACCATTGAAATATTACTGTATTACCTTCTAAATTAACCGGTAATTTAATAGGACCAACAAGGTAAAGAGCTCTATTATCTGTTTGATCTATTAATTTAATGCGCTCTTTTAAAAGCTCTACTGCTATTTCTTTCAAAGTATTTTCCTCCTTATTGTTCCATTTTTTAACCATGCTATCCGACGTATAAGTATATCCAATTCTTTTTAAATGATATGTGTTCATAGTTCTATTTATTTTCTCAGTTATTTTAAGTCGTTTTATTCTTTTTGTTAATTTCTTAATAAAGAACTTATTATTCTATTTAAGAACAAATTATCATTTCAATGCTGGAAAGTCAATTGTTTTTTTGTTAATATAAAACTAAGTTCTTTATAAGATAACTCTAAAGGAGCACTAGTTAATATGGATATTGGTTCAACAATTCGTGAAATTAGAAAGCGTAAAAATATAACGATTACACAAATTTGTGACTGTACTGGACTGTCAAAGGGCTTTATGAGTAATATCGAAAACAATAAAACAGCTCCATCAATTTCTACTCTTGACACAATTGCAAATTCTTTAAATGTTCCACTTGCTTATTTATTATTAGAAAAAGAAAAAAGAGTACATGTCGTGCGAAAAGATGAGAGAAAAGTAAGTTATTTCGGTAAAGGTAACATTAAAATTGAACATCTAACAGACAATACACCACTGCAGCTGTCCATTATAGAGATGCCACCAGGCTATTCAAGTTTAGATACTCCACATGCTCATAAAGGAGTTGAATGTCATCTAGTACTAAAAGGTGAGGTTTTTGTCAGACAAGGGGAAGATGAACTAATACTAGAAGAAGGCGATACGTTTTATTGGAATGCTTGTGTTCCCCATGCTGTTAAAAACTTAAGTGATAAAACCGCTCTGCTCCTGGTTTCTGTCTACAATGAGTAAAGAGGGAGCCATTTTACGGGACTCCCTCTTTACTGATGTTTTTTAGCGATTTCACGTTCATTTTGCGGTTGAATAGGTCGATTATTTTCCGATATAACTGCTTGAAAGGCCGCTATTTGTTCCTTTGACATTTCAATTGGCTGTTCAAAAACGAGCCATTTTACTCTTTCAGTACATGGGGGTGTTGTAAGTGAACCATCATAACGAAATGTTGTAAAATCATTAGGAAGCATACTTAATAAATCAACTGTTTGATTAAGCTGTACTTCTGTTTCTAACTTCTGCTGAGAAAGGTTTGTAATGAGTTCTGCAAGTGATTCTTTTTCGGAGCCTTCCTGAACAAATACAGCGAAAACAACAAGATTTGCTCTTTTATCTTCGTGTAGAAAGTGCAGCTCCATCTCATAGTGTTGACTGTTAAGTTGATGTTCGCTAGGGGTATGGATATGAATTTGATTAAGCTTATATGTTTTTTCACTTAATTCAATTGTATTATTTTTAGATACATCTGTTATGCTGATCCTATTTCCATTATTATTTAAAGAAACAGTTGTTGAATGGTAATTAATTTTAAGATCAGAAAGCGATTCATTCACTCCCACAATCGTTTCTTGAATATTAATCGGTGATTGTTCGGCCCCATTTTTACAAAGAATGTATTCAGGTAATAACTCTCCCCAATGCTCTGGACCTGTTTCTTCCTCATATGACCATTTAACATTTTTTATCTCTGTTACATTCGCATCATCTATTAATTCATCTCCCGGGTGCTGAGAACAGGAAGTAAATAATAAGTATATACTAAATAAAGAAACGACTAATGTCTTTTTCATCAAGCTGTGTTCCTTTCTTAAAGCTGCTTCTTTGATGTTAATTGAAAATATTTTTATTTACAAGTTTTTTGTTGTAATCACTAGTCAAAACTGGTGTTTATTTCTTAGGATATCCATTATCCCTTACCGTTAACAGCAAAACCACCTTTCCATTATGGAATAGAAAGATGGTTTGCTTGTTGCAGTATTATAAAGATGCCCTTATTTCTATTAGTAATAAAAACGCATTATAACCAAAATAAATGCCGTAACCTAATAAAAGAATCCCTGCACAATAGATCATCTTTTCCATCCATCGTTGACTGCATATATTTCTGCTAAAATGTGAGGTGAAGGCAATATTTAAATTCCATAAAATAATGCCTATAAAGATACATAAACTATATAAAAGGGCTTTTGTAACCTCCACCTGTGAAGCAATTTCACTTAATGCTGATCCATAAACACCAAACCAAAACACAATATTGATTGGATTGGCAAGCGCAATAAAAAACCCAACCCGAAATGACTGACCGAAGCTTGTACGACTAAAATCTTCTTGAAACGTTGATTTTATTTTTGCTGATTGAAATGTCACCATTGCTAAATACGTAAGAAAAACAAATCCAAAGCTATACATAAGCAGCTGAATGAGCGGCTCTAATAAAAACCGACCAAATCCTAAATAAACGAGAAGCATAAAAAGGAAATCAGCAGTCATCGCTCCTATCCCGATAAGCCATGAGCTCCAAAACCCTTGAAACATGCCTCTTTTAATCATCTCAATATTAATTGGACCAACAGGTGCAGCCAGGGATAAGCCCAGGACAATTTGCTTGATTATAACAATAACCATCTATACACCTTCTTATCCATATAACTTGTCTACTTCTATGTAATGTAAAAGTAAAGGTATTTAGAACAGAAGATCATTTTTTTACAAATAAAAAATTCCGTCAACCGAATGCTTGACGGAATAGTTTTCTAACTAGAAGATTTATGATGAAATGGACATTTACCTGTAATCGGTTTTACATCGTCACCAATAAAATATTGCTTCCATTCACGATGATTTTCATCACCATAATGACTGATGTTCGGGTGCTTTGGGAGATTATCCCATGCTTCTACACGCTCCCGAACAGATTGTCTCGACTTTATTCCGGTTGGGCGATCACCTTCAAGGCCTTCAAAAATCATCCGCGGCTGCATTCCAATCACTAAACAGTTTCCTAAATCTCGTGTTTTTCTCTGCTTATAAGCTGGAGCATTTCCAAAAGTAAAGAATGGTTCCCCATCAAAGCTAAAAGCCCATAAATGATGATCTGGATTTTTTGGTATATGTGCAGGCCACTCTTTTTTATCACGCTCATGAAGATAATCGAGGAGCCTCCAAAAATAAGCACGATAATATTCAATTGACCTTTCTTCTCTCTCTGGTTCTACAAATACAAACAACCCTCTTCGAACGGATCGATCTTCGTGCATTAAATATAGAAAATCACGAACAGTATCAGGAAAATGACTCCAATCATTATGAGATAAATACGTATAGCGAAGCTCACCTTTTTTTTGAGCGTGAATCCCAAAGTAGCATGGAAAGGTAGGATCTGTTACGATGTTATGAAACGTCTGAAATTCTTCTGCGACCCAATGTGGAACTTTTTCCTTATTAATCATATCTTCTTTTGTAAGCAATTTACTATGTAAGGTGTTTTTCAAAATATATTCCCCCTTTTTTCCCAATCTATATGAATATATTGTTTAAGATTGTTTATTATGCTAAACCTAATTACACTATACATTCCCTTTCCATTCCCTCTATTAAACGTCTAATTTTAACGAATAAGCTAAATATAATAGAAGTCCACTAACAAAAAAACTGTCAGCGGACTTCTATTTAACGATATAAGATTTTTTATCGAACTTAAGGCTTTATAAATCAGGCTTTTTATTTAGACTATGTGTTCCATCAATAAATCGGACTGCTCTTGATTTTGCATACATGGTTACTTTCCTTCGAACTTTCTTTATCCTTATGCAGCCTGCTTTACTATATTTTCTGATGTTTCAATTGGTTTCTTAAATAATCCAACTAATACAGCTGTTACAACCATACCAATCACAATTGAAAGCACATATAAAATCGGATTTCCAGTTACGATTGGAACAACAAACATTCCTCCGTGGGGTGCAAGAAGACCAATTTCAAAAATCATCGACAAACCGCCAGCAACCGCAGAACCAATAACAGCTGCTGGAATTACTCGCTTCGGATCTGCTGCAGCAAATGGAATAGCACCTTCTGTAATAAATGAGGCTCCCATAATATAGCATGTTTTTCCAGTTTCACGTTCCGCTTTTGTAAAGCGGTTTTTAAAAAGTGTTGTCGCAAGTGCTAGTCCAAGCGGAGGCACCATTCCACCAGCCATAATGGCTGCATGTGGTGCATAGTTACCAGCATCAATCATCGCAATACCAAATGTAAGTGCTGCTTTATTAACAGGACCACCCATATCGACTGACATCATTCCACCTAAAAGTAAACCTAGTAAGACAATGTTTCCTGTTCCCATGCTCCCTAACCATGAGGTAATTCCATCATTCAGTGTTCTAACAGGTTCGATAACAACATACATCATTATAAAACCTGTAATAAGAATTCCAAATAACGGATAAAGCAAAACTGGTTTGATTCCTTCGAGTGATGGTGGAAGCTTTGAAAAACCTTTTTTCAGTGCTAGTACAGTGTATCCAGCTAAAAACCCAGCAATTAATCCGCCTAAAAAGCCTGCACCACCTGTTGATGCCATTAGTCCAGCAATCATTCCAGGTGCTAACCCAGGGCGATCTGCGATACTCATTGCAATAAAGGCTGCAAATACTGGAATCATTAAGCCGAAGGCACTGTCACCGCCAATTTTCACTAATGCTTCCGCAGCTGGATGATAGGTAGGATCATTTGGGTCTGCGGCATTAATGCCAAACATAAAGGACAGAGCCATTAAAATCCCGCCTCCGACAACAAATGGAAGCATGTTTGATACACCATTCATTAAATGCTTATAAAAACCTTTACGTTCTCCTTTGTCAGCTTTATTCAATTCACCTACTGCACTTCCTGAGCCGTTCTGGTAAACAGAACCCTCTTGTTTTAATGCACGTTCAATTAAACTTTGTGGTTCACGAACTCCTTTGGCTACAGGTACTTGAATCACATGTTTTCCTTTAAAACGTTCCATCTCAACTTGTTTATCTGCTGCGACAATAATCGCAATCGCGTTTTCAATATCCTCCTGTGTTAAAGCATTTTTAACACCTGTCGAACCATTTGTTTCCACTTTAATTTCTATATTCATTTCTTTTGCTTTTGTTTTGAGAGCATCAGCTGCCATATATGTATGGGCGATACCAGTTGGGCAAGCTGTAACAGCTAATATTTTTCCTTTGCTGCTTTCTTGTGCTTCACTTACTGTATCTTGGTTTGGCTCTTCTTCTTTTAAAACTTCTTGTTCTTTCGCATCAATGATTGTGAGTAACTCATCAATAGAAGATGCATTAAGAAGTTTATTGCGAAATGAGCTGTCCATCAACAATGTAGACAGACGTGAAAGTGTTTCAAGATGGGCATTATTTGCTCCTTCACTTGCTGCAATCATAAAAAACAAATGACTCGGTTGACCATCAAGTGATTGATAATCAATACCTTGACGTGAGCGACCAAAAGCGATAGCAGGTATCTGAACTGCTTTCGTCTTCGCATGCGGAATCGCAATACCTTCCCCAATTCCAGTTGTACTTTGTGCTTCACGCGCTAATATTGCTTCTTTAAATAGTTCTTGACTATTGAGTCTACCAGCTTCACCTAGTTTAGCTGAGAGCTCATCAATAACACCTTCTTTTGAATTAGAGGATAAATCAAGAATAATTGTATCTTTCTTTAACAGTTCCGTAATTCTCATGATGTAACTGCAGCCCCCTCATTTATTTCTCTTATTTTTACTTGATTAATTAATGTCTGAATATATTCTTCTGTACAAAAACCTATTGAAAATGCTGATGCACTTCCTGCTGTTACGCCATACTTAAATGCATGCAGCAAACTTCCTTTTTTCACATAAGAACCAATAAAGCCTGCAACAACAGAATCTCCTGCACCAACGGAATTTTTCAATTCTCCACTTGGAACATTCGCATAATGCACACTATTTTTTGTAAAAAATAGCGCCCCCATTCCTGCCATTGAAACGATCACATTTTCTGCTCCCATTTCAACAAGTTTTCTGCCATATGGAATGGCTTCTTCAACCGTTTCAATCGTCACATTAAAAAGTTCTCCTAATTCATGATGATTCGGCTTCACTAAAAATGGTTTAAGCGGTAATACATCTAAAAGTGTTTGTCCCGTTGTATCTACAACCACTTTTACATTTTTATGTTGAACATGTTCCATTATTTGTTTGTACAATGAAGATGGTAATGATTTAGGGATGCTGCCGGCCAAAACGAGAATGTCCTCTGGGGTGAGCGCATCAAGTTTTTCCATTAACTGCTCAAGCTCCTCAGCCAAAATAATTGGCCCGTCTGCATTAATTTCTGTTTCTTTGTCTGCTTTTAGCTTAACGTTAATTCGTGTGTCTCCACTAACTGATACAAAATTGCATCCTATATATTCAGCCTTTAAGGCATCCCTAACAAATTCACCAGTAAAGCCGCCAATAAAGCCTAATGCTTTACTTTCAACATTCATACGCTTTAGTACGCGAGAAACGTTAATCCCTTTTCCACCAGGAATCTTCATTTCATTCTCAATACGGTTTAACTCTCCAATTTGAATCTTGTCTGCTTGAACAAGATAGTCAACAGATGGATTAAGAGTACAAGTATAAATCATATTATCGTCCACCTTTATTAAATTTTTCTGTCAGACTTGTTAGACAATCTGACTGTTTTTGATTGTTTTAATACTATCTTACAGTGATACACCTTATCCTTTTCAAGTCATCCTTAATGTTTTAATGTGTATTGTATACAGTATACTTCCTTCATAATTAAAAATCAACCATTTTCTATCATTTAAAATCAAAAACATTCATAATCAAGCAAAAAAAAAATAAGAGTCAAGCACTTCCTCTAGAATGGTTAGTGCTTGACTCTTATTCAAATGCTTTAATTGTCTTGATTAGAACTTTTATTCAAAACTTGTTGACGTTCAAACCATGTTTGTGAAGGTTGATTTATGTTTACTTCTACCATGTCAATTGCTCCTTCAACCGGACAAACAATTGAACATAAATTGCATCCAACACAATCATCTTCACGAACAACAACCGTTTCCTTGCCAGTTTTATAATCTTTTAATAAGTCAATCGATTGATGCGAGGTATCTTCACAGGCAATATAACATTTGTTGCAGTTAATGCAGTTGTCTTCATTAATTCTCGCAACAATTTTGTAGTTTAAATTTAAATTTCCCCAATCTGTATACGTATGAACAGCTTTTCCTACAAGATCCATCACAGAGGAAATTCCTTTTTCATCTAAATAGTAATTCAATCCATCAATCATATCTTCAACAATTCGAAAGCCGTGATGCATTGCTGCCGTACAGACCTGCACACCTGCTGCTCCCATTAAAATAAATTCAACCGCATCCTGCCACGAGGCAATCCCGCCAATTCCCGAGATTGGTAGATTGACTTTTGGATCACGCGCACATTCTGCGACCATGTTAAGAGCAATTGGCTTTACAGCAGGACCACAGTAGCCGCCATGTGTTCCTTTTCCATCAACATGAGGAATTGGAAGCCATGAATGAATATCAACCCCCATCAAACTGTTGATTGTATTAATCATGCTGACCGCATCAGCTCCACCATCTTTTGCCGCACGAGCTGCAAAACGAATATCAGTAATATTTGGGGTTAATTTTACAATAACAGGTGTTTCAGCCACCTCTTTTACCCATTCTATCTGCTGTTTAATTAAATCTGGATGCTGACCAACAGCTGAGCCCATGCCGCGTTCAGCCATGCCGTGCGGACAGCCAAAGTTCAGTTCAAGTCCATCTGCGCCGGCTGCTTCTGCTTTTTTAACAATTTCATGCCACTTTTCTTGATCATGTTCTACCATAAGTGATACGACAAGAGCGTGATGTGGAAACTTCTTTTTTGTTTCAGCAATCTCTTTTAAATTCACGTCAAGCGGTCGATCCGTAATCAGTTCAATGTTGTTAAATCCCATAATGCGGCGGCCGCCGTAATGAATACCCCCATAGCGAGAGGTCACGTTTGTAACAGGATCATCTGTTAATGTTTTCCAAACCACTCCGCCCCACCCTGCCTCAAAAGCACGCATGACTTGGTAAGCTGAATTAGTCGGAGGTGCTGACGCAAGCCAAAATGGATTTGGTGATGATATGCCAGCTAAATTAATGTTTAAATCTGCCATTTCCATCACTCCTTACTTCGTTAAATTCATTCCCCTGCATGTTGGGTAAAATTTTCATGTATTTTATATGCAGCTACCTTACCTTGTTCGGCTGCATCAACGACCATCGCTTCTGTTTGCCCTCCACCAAAGATAACATCCCCAGCTGCAAATACTTTCGGATTAGATGTTTGCATCGTTTTATTATTCACAAGGACGACTCCATTTTCATGTTCAAGATTAAGAGCATCAATTATAGATGTAAATCGCGTTTGACTAATGGCTTTAATGACGTAATCAACTTCAACTGGATAACTTGATCCTTCAATCGGTACAGGTTTTGGTCGATCATTTTGACCTTGCTCTTCAAGTTTCATTTTAATTAATTCTAACGCTGTTACTGAGCCATTTTTTCCTATTATTTTAGTAGGTGACGAAAGCCAGCGAAACTCAATACCATCCTGCTTCGCAAATTCATATTCAAATTCATAGGCCGTCATTTCTTTTTCTGTTCTTCGATAAAAAATTTGAACACAATCAGCACCAAGTCGTTTCGCACATGTTGCTGCATCAATTGCTGTATTGCCTGCACCGATGACTGCAACATTTTTACCAATAAATTCATTTGTTAACCCGTTCTTTTTTGTTTCTTCAATAAAAGAAATCGCATCAAGCACACCTGATAATTCCTCACCTGGTATATTAAGCTTTTTCACTGCTGATATTCCAACTGCAAGTAACACGGCATCATAACCTTTAATAATTTCATTAAATGAAATATCTTTTCCGACTGTAGTAGAATATTTAAATGTTACGCCTAATGCTTCGACTTGTTCGGCTTCCCATAACGGAATTTCTTTTGGCAAACGAAATGATACAATTCCATATGTTGATAGCCCACCAGCCCTCTCTTTTGCTTCATATATAGTCACTTCATATCCAATTCTCGCTAATTCACGGGCACCTGACAGTCCAGCTGGTCCTGCTCCAATTATGGCAACTCTACAGCCATTTTGCTGTCCGCGTTTAAAGAAAGTTTTTTTATTTTTGATCGCCCAGTCTGTCGCATGCTTTTGAAGCATTCCTATCATGATTGGTTTTGAAGGACCATTTAAGACACAGGCTCCTTCACATAATTCTTCTGTTGGACATACACGCGCACAGCTTGCCCCTACAGGATTTGCTTCCATAATCGTTTTTGCTGATCCATAAAGGTTTCCCGTTGCAATTTTTTTAATAAATGTTGGAATATCAATACTTGTTGGACAAGCTTTTATGCAGGGCGCGTCATAACAATATAAGCATCGGTTTGATTCATCGATTGCTTCTTTCGGCTTAAGGGCAGGTGCTGCTTCTTGAAAATTTTTCTCTAGTTCCTGAAAAGAAGTAAAATCGGCGTCCTTATTCCCTGCCATCCCCATATCCCCCTTGTTCATCATAGTATTTAAACAGCTTGTAAACTTGAAACTATTAAACAAGTTATCCTCAAGGGCCGCTGCTAAGTTGATAAGACAACTTCTTTTATTACACTTGTGATAAAATCAATCTCCTTTTCACTTGTAATAAGAGGCGGTGCCAACATTAAAATGTTATTGAACGTTGGAACTGTATCACTATTTTTTCCGATAATAAGACTGCGCTTTTTGCATTCATTCACAAGCTCTTTCATTTTTTCCTCAGATAATGGTGTTTTTGTTTCTTTATCTTCGACGATTTCTATCCCGATTAGAAGACCAAATCGGCGGATGTGACCTACATTTTTATGTTTTAATAATGGCAATAATTTTTGTTCTAGTTTAGCTCCCGTTCTTTCTGCTTTATCAATTAATTCTTCACTTTCGATAAGCTGTAAATTTTTTAATGCTAACGCACATGCTGCAGGATTCCCCCCAAACGTATTCACATGTCGAAAATGCTGTGCTTCTCCCTCTTCTTTAAAAGATTCATAGAGTTCCGCTCGCACTGCTGTCGCTGAAAGAGGTAAATAACCGCTCGTTATTCCTTTAGCCATCGTTACAATATCTGGCTTCACCGAAAAATTTTGATGTCCAAATCGTTTTCCTGATCTGCCCATTCCGCAAATGACTTCATCAATAATAAGAAGAACGCCGTATTTATTACAAATTTCTCTTACTTTTTGTAAATATTCCTTTGGCGGAACAATCATGCCTCCTCCCGTAATGGCTGGCTCCATAATAACCCCTGCAACAGTTTCTTTTCCTTCCCATAAAATGGCGTCTTCAATGGCTTTGGCACATTCTATTTCACAGCTGCCGTATTTCTTCCCAAAAGAACATCGGTAACAATACGGAGGCTGCACATGTTGAAACCCTTGTGCCAGCGGTTCATATTTATATTTACGAATTGCCTGCCCTGTTGCAGATAAAGCTGCCATCGTATTGCCGTGATAAGCTCGATGCCTTGAAATAAACTTTGTTCGCGATGTTTCACCGCGCTGATGATGATATTGTCGAGCGATTTTAAATGCTGTTTCATTTGCTTCAGAGCCGCTGTTAGAAAAAAAGATGCGGTACTCCCCTTCAAGCCATTCACTCAATTTATGGGAGAGCTCAATTGCTGGCATATGACTTTGTGTTAGAGGATAATACGGCATTTTTACAAGCTGCTCATAGGCTGCTTCTGCCAATTCTTTTCTTCCGTAACCAATATTAACGCACCAAAGCCCTGACATCCCGTCAAAATAACGATTTCCGTCAATATCAACGATCCAAGCACCATCAGCTTCTGTAATAACGAGAGGGGTTGGGTTATGACGAGACATATGATGCCACATATGCTTTTGATCTTTTTTTAAAAGATCTTCTTTATTAAGCATCTTCCTCACCTCGATTCTTCCTTAATAACGAGCTGTAATCACCTTTTTTCGAGTGTAAAATTCAATGCCATCATGACCGTTTGCATGCAGGTCACCGTAAAATGATTTTTTATAGCCTGAAAACGGGAAAAAGGCCATCGGTGCAGGTACACCTAAATTAATTCCAAGCATTCCAGCGTCAATTTCTTCACGAAATTCTCGTATCGCTTTTGCACTGTCTGTATATAAACAAGCGCCATTTGCAAACTCAGATTGATTGGTTAATTGAATGGCTTCAGATAAATTCTTTGCTCTCATGACAAGCAGAACAGGCGCAAATATTTCATCTTTCCATACAACCATGTCTGTTGTGACACGATCAAAAATCGTCGGTCCGATAAAACAATTTTCTGATGAAGCTTCCTGATCATCTCTCCCATCACGAACTAATTCTGCCCCATCTTCTTCACCAAGCTTTATATAATGAAGCGTGCGCTCTTTATGGGACTGCCTAATAACAGGCCCAAGAAAAGTATCTTCCTCTAGTCCATTGCCAATCTGGATCTTATTTGATTCTTCTCTTAATTTCATGACAAGCTCATCGGCAATTTCTCCTACTGCTACAACGACTGCACACGCCATGCACCGTTCGCCTGCAGAACCAAAAGCAGCACTTATAATATTTGAAACAGCACGATCTAAATCGGCATCAGGCATAACAATGGAGTGATTTTTCGCACCGGCAAGCGCCTGTACTCGTTTGCCGTTTGCCGCAGCTTCCTTATAAATCATTTCGGCTACAGGTTGCGAACCGACAAATGAAACAGCTTGAATGTCTTTATGTTCTAATATGCCGTTCACAACATCATGAGCGCCGTGGACAATATTTAACACTCCGGCAGGGAAACCAGCTTCATGAAACAATTCTGCAAGACGACAGGTGACAAGAGGAGTCCTTTCTGAAGGTTTTAAAATGAAGGTATTACCGCATACAACAGCAAGCGGAAACATCCAGCACGGCACCATCATTGGAAAATTAAACGGTGTAATACCCGCAACAACTCCGAGCGGGTAACGCATCATTCCTGATTCAATTCCATGGGCAATATCAGGAAGCTGTCTACCCATTAACAACGCTGGAGCCCCTGCCGCAAATTCGACACATTCTACCCCTCTTTGAACTTCACCATGAGCTTCCTGCAGACTTTTTCCATTTTCTTTCGTAATAAGTTCAGCTAATTCATCTTTATGTTTTAATAAAAGATGCTGATAGTTAAACAACAAACGAGCGCGTACTGGCACGGGTGTTTTTTTCCAGAATTGAAAGGCTTTTTTAGCGGCAGAGACAGCTTGAGCAACGTCTTCTTTGTTTGAAAGAGGAACATAGGCAAGCACCTCTCCTGTTGCAGGGTTTGGAACAAGTTCTGTTTGATTTGAGTGAGAAACAATCCATTTTCCATTAATATAATTTTTTAACAGCTTAGTCACCTTCACCACCGCTTTCATAAAAAGTAACTCATTTATTTAATCGGACGCCTTGCAATGTCAGCAGCAACTCGGTACATAAGCTCTGTTCCAAGCGCTAAATCATCGTATGAAGCAAATTCAGCCGGATTATGACTAATGCCGTCTTTACAGCGGACAAAAATCATTCCGTAGTCACATGCATAAGAGAGAGCTAATGCATCATGAAAAGGTCCGCTCATTAATTCTCTTGTTTTCATCCCGATCTCTTTCCCTTTCTCATGCATAATATCTTTAATCCAATCTGCACAATACCGTGGTTCACTATTCGTATCTTCTCTAATACTAAATGTTAAGCTGTTTTTCCCTGCAGCTTTCTCTATCACTTCGCAAAGTTCTTTTTCATATTTCTTGCGGCGATTTTGATTAAGATCCCTTAAGTCTACAGTAAAGGAAACTTCCTCAGGAATAATATTTCTAGAGTTAGGAAACACAGTAAGATTTCCAACTGTACCGACTGTGGGAGCGCCAGGAATTCTTTTTGCGATTTCGTTTAAGGAAAGAATTACTTCCGCAGCTCCCACAAGGGCATCTTTTCGCATATTCATCGGTACTGAACCAGCATGACCTGCATATCCTTTCAGAGTGACCGTGAGCCATAACGGTCCGGCAATTCCAGAAACAACCCCAACCGCTTCATTCGCTTTATCTAAAATGGGACCTTGTTCAATATGAAGTTCAAGAAAACAATGAATATCGTTTGGTTCATAGACGCACGCGGAAAAACGATTTGGATCGCAGCCAAATTCAATGAGTGCCTCTTTTCTCGTCATACCGTCTTTATCTTTACGATCTAATTCACCTTTTTCTAACTTCCCTAAAATCCCCCTTGAACCAAACAGTCCTTTATTAAAACGCCAACCTTCTTCATCACAGAAGGAAATCACTTCAATCGGACGCTCCGAAACAACCTCTTTCTCTGTAAGAGTTTTAGCTGTTTCAATGCCTGCAAGCACCCCGGCAACACCATCAAATCTTCCGCCATATGGCTGTGAATCTAAATGTGAGCCGATCATTAGAACAGGAGCTTGTGGGTTCTTCCCTTCAAGGCGACCAATTAAATTGCCAAAATGATCAATTCGAACGGTCATTCCTGCTTCTTCCATCCATTTTGTTACGACATGAAAAGCCTCTTTTTCTTCTTTAGAAAGCGCCGGTCGGCATACGCCGGTATCGCCAATTTTCCCGATTTGACTTAGAACTTCAAAATGCTGCTTTAACCGGTCTTTATTAATTGTAAGCTTCATTTTATCACCCTCCTCTCTATCAAGCTTTCCCTAAGGCTGCCGGAATGCTCTTCGTTTTAGAAATTGGCCCGCACCAGCTTGACCGACAAATTCTTTCTCTTTAATAACGTATTTCCCTCGAGATAACACGCTGATGATGTCACCTTTTACTTCCATACCTTCAAAGGCGTTATAATCTACATTCATATGATGAGACTTTTTAGAAATTGTTCTTTTAGCATGAGGATTAAAAATCACCAGGTCAGCATCAGAACCAACAACAATTGTTCCTTTCTTCGGAAATAATCCAAAAAGTTTTGCTGCTTTTGTTGAAATCACATCCACAAACTGATTGAGACTAAGTCTGCCTTTTGCAACCCCCTCTGAATATAAAAGGGAAAAGCGATCTTCTATCATCGGACCTCCATTTGGAATTTTTGTAAAGTCACCTCGACCGAGTTCTTTTTGTCCATTAAAATTAAACGAACATTGGTCAGATCCAACAGTTTGTAAAATTCCGCTTCGAAGCGCACTCCAAAGCACTTCCTGATGCCATTTTTCTCTTAGCGGCGGTGACCAAACATACTTTGCTCCTTCAAAATTCGGCTGATCTAATGAAGAAATATCGAGAACTAGATACTGAGGACATGTTTCACCGTAAATTTTCCATCCTTTTTCCCTTGCTTCTGCGATTCGCTTTACGGCTTCTGCACATGAGACATGGACAACGTACAATTGTGCATTTGCTAATGCTGTAAGAGCAATCGCTCGACCTGTTGCTTCTCCTTCTGCTTCCGGAGGACGTGTTAATGCGTGATAAATCGGCTCACTCTTTCCTTCTGCCAATGCTTTTTTCGTTAAATAATCAATGACATCCCCATTTTCTGCATGGACTTGAACGAGCGCCCCCAGCTGCTCTGCTTTTACTAATGTTTTAAAAAGCGTTTCATCATCTACTTGTAAAACATTTTTATAAGCTAAAAATACTTTTAATGAAGAAATTCCTTCTTTTTCAACAACCGCTCCTAGTTCTTGTAATACTTCATCACTTGCTTCAGAAACCATGAGATGAAAACCGTAATCGATACATGCCTTTCCTTTCGCTTTTTTGTGCCAAGTTTGAATCGCAGATGCGAGTGTGTTACCTTTTGTTGTTAAGCAAAAATCAATAATAGACGTTGTTCCGCCAAATGCAGCGGCCCGAGTCCCTGTTTCGAAATCATCTGCAGTAACCGTACCGCCAAAAGGCATATCAAGGTGTGTATGCGGATCGATTCCACCTGGGAAAATATAGCATCCTGATGCATCAATGATTTCAGCATGTTCCTCATCAAGCTGCTCTCCAATTGCGGCCACTTTTTCTCCTTCAATGAGTACTTCTCCCACATAGCAATCAGATGCGGTTACAATCGTTCCTCCGCGGATTAATTTTTTCATCACTTCCTCCTCCATACACCAAACAAATTATGATACCTTGTCCTTCTATGTGAATAGAAAAGTAGAATAAAAGAATAGGATAAGCTAATTAAATATATGTGAGGTTACTTTTCTCTATACATTGTTTCGAGAAGAAAAACGTGAAAAAGATGACTCAAAAGGGTGAACCCCTTGTTTTGAGTCATCTAAAATTTTTATATTAAAACAAATAGCTAGACGTTTGCTTTTCTCTTTGTTTGCTGTTTTCCTTTAATATTTAAAACAGCATGTAAAATAACAGCTGTAAGAGCGGCTAATGATAAACCAGAGAGCTGCGCGTTTTCAGTTATATTTATGACAGCAGGATTTCCTTCTGCCAAACTGCTTAATCCGATAATAAGCGGCGCAAAGAAAATAATCGCATTTTTCGTATTACTTAAATCAACACGGTGATCAACTAACTGCTTTACCCCAATGTTTGCAATCATTCCAAACAGTATAAAACTAATGCCACCCATTACAGCTAGTGGAATGGTACTAATTAATGCGGCAAATTTACCGATAAATGATAAAAATATTGTTATAAAAGCAGCCATTCGTAAAATCGAAGGATCATATACTTTTGTAATAGCAAGTGTACCCGTATTTTCACCATACGTTGTATTAGCAGGTCCGCCAAGCAATCCAGCCAACATAGTCGCAAATCCGTCGCCTAAAAATGTTCGGTGAAGACCAGGTTTATCTATAAAGTTCTTACCAACAACACTTCCGTTTGTCGTAATATCGCCTATATGTTCGATTATCGTTACGAGAGCAATCGGAACAATAATCGCAAAAGCTTCTAATTCAAATTTCGGCGCATGGAAATTTGGAACTGCAAACCAATTTGCATCAAGAACTCCTGTAAAATCAACGTTTCCTGTTGCAATTGAAACAATATATCCAACAATAATACCTGTTATGATTGGAATTGTCTTGAAAAAACCATTAAAGAAAATACCAACAATAACAACAGTTAAAATCGTAACAATGGAGATCAACCAATTATCAGCTGCCATGTTTACGGCAACAGGCGCAAGCGTTAAGCCAATCACCATAATAATTGGCGCAATGACAACTGGCGGAAAAATGGCTGTAATTTTTTTATGACCAATTATTTTCACTATTGCTGCCATTATTAAATAAACAGCTCCTGCCCCAATGATCGCACCTGTCGCATATTCAATTCCAAATAGTTCTTTTACTGTTAATATACCACCAATAAAAGCAAATGAACTTCCTAAAAATACTGGAACATCTCTATTTGTCAAAAGATGAAAAAGAATGGTTCCCACACCAGCTGTAAATAAGGCCACTGGAATACTTAACCCAGTAATAATCGGCACTAGAACTGTCGCACCAAACATCGCTAACACATGCTGAAATCCGAGGACGAGCTTTTTACCAGTTTGCATACTTACTGCCCCCTTTTTTCTTTGATACCACATTATATCAATCCATTTAACGTTTCATGTCTGTATAAAAATAAATTAAAGAAGTTCATTCTCCATTATGAAACGGAGAATGAACTTCTTTCTAAAACTTTTCTATATATCCTTCTTCACGATCTCTTGAACTGTGTGCAATCCGGCTCGCAGCAGCTGCTGCAATGCCGCATACAATATCATCTAAAAATGTATGCACCTTTTCACTGTCATGATCATCTAATTCTTTAATAATCCCAAACTTTTCTTTATCTAAATAACCAAAATTCGTAAAACCAATTGAGCCGTAAACATTTACAATGGAAAGCGGAATAATTTCATCTATTCCGTACAATGGTTCATCTGTTTCAATGAGGTGTTGGAGCGGATCAGGCAGCATCTTTTTTTCAGCCATTACATCAAGTGCAATTCCTGTTAATACAGCATGTAAGGTTTCTCTTTTATTAAGCACTCGATTCACATTTAAAATACAATGATCCATTTCTAAATTTGGCACATATTTTTTTTGAATTTCAAACACAATCGCTGCAATATCATCAATCGTTACGCCGCGCTGTTCTAATTGTTTAATCGTTTCTTGTCTTATTTGAGAAGTTGTCCATTTTTTTGTCATCGTATTTCCCCATTTCGTTTATGATAGAATCTAATGTTAGATAGGAAGGAAACTCATAACGTTTGATATAAAAAATTTTAGTAGTTTTTCACTAGTTTAATATAATAGTTTATGAACCAATGCTAAAAAAATGTCTAACACATCATTCTCTCACTTAATTAACAGGTTTTATGATTGATGATGCTTTTCTTTTAATTTCTTAAAGTTTTCCTGCAGTTCAATAATCCGCTGTTTTCCTTCTTCACGCGCTCGTTTATTTTCATCTTCAATCGCTTTCGTTTCTTCCATTCCCTTAATAATTGTGTTAAATGAGGCTTCAATTGTTTCAATCTTAATACTTGAACCGCCTGCTAACCGGGCAATATCGACACTTTGTTGGGAGATGTTTTCTGCATTGCGCTTTAGCATTTCATTTGTCCGACGGTCTAGTTCACTCATACTGTCTGCCACTAATTTTTGACGCTTTGCAGACACTGCTTGAATGACACTATTTTTAAAAATAGGAATCGTCGTTACAAACGCTGAATTAATTTTATTGACAAGTTTTGTGTTGCCGCGCTGTAATAAGCGAATTTGCGGTGCTGTTTGATAGGCAACCATCTGCGCCATTTGCAAATCATAAACGCGCTGTTCTAATAATTCAGCCCCACCTCTAATCGTTTCAAGCTCCATTGAAGCACGCTGATCTCCAGCCGATGCTCGTTTTTCAAGTTCAGGAATGACCTTATTTTTTAGTTCTTCTACTTTTAGTTCACCTGCGACAATATATTTTTCCAATGCTAAGTAAAATTCATAGTTTTTCTCATAAACATCGTCAAGATTATGAGTCGATTTCAGCATTTCATCACGGTATTTTGAAATCTCAACGTAAATTTTATCAATTTCACCGCCGATGGTTTGATATTTTGAGAAGATTTTTTCAATCATTTTTTCGCCGCGCTTAAAGATTTTACTAAGAAAACCTTTATTTTCTTGAAAATCATTTTTATCAAACTTGTCCATAATTTTACCAAGCTGTTTCAATAATGTGCTTGAATCTTGAATACTTGTAGCTTTCATTGAATGAAGAATTTTATCAGAAAACTTGGAAATTTCATCAGCCGGCTCCTGTCCAAATGCTAAAAGCTCTGTTGGCTGTCTTTCATCAAGTCTCTGCTTCAGTTCAAGAACTTCAGGATCATTTCTTAGCTGACGTTTTATTTGATCAGCTGATTGTTCTGTTAATTTTTCCTCAGTCGACTCTACAGCTGTAAGATCGTTTTGAGTCATCTCATTCACTCTCCTAAAAATTTAAATAATTTCGATTTAACTAAATCACGAAAGCCTAATGATTGTTTAAATCCTAGTTCAAAACACATCTCATCCAGCCGGTGTACATCAAATTTATCTTCAGTAATATACTGCTCCACATCATTGTGTCCTGCAGGATGATAAAGAATAAGATCAACTCCCATTTCGTTTAAAAGAAGGAGCAGTGCCGCATCGCTTCTTGAAAGGCTGCCGTTCATTTCATTATTATAAAGAACAATTCTTGGTACAGCTTGGGAATAATCGAACTTTTGCAGCAATTCTATAATTTTTTTAGGGATTTTAGAAGCCTGCTGAAGAAGATAAAGCTGGACATCCTCTTCTTTCTCTCCGTTTCTTTTTAATAAAAAAGGCTTTTCGCATAACCTAGAAATAGCTTCCGCAAGACCATACTGCAAACCACTCGGTAAAAATGAATATGGCCACCAGTTGCTTTCAATGAGCTTACTGGCATCTAATTTTCCTTCATTATTTAATGCATGATGGTAATGATAATAAAAATTAACATTTACTTCTGCCGTAAATGGAAATTGATTAATCAATAAGGCATAGTCATCTCGAATAAGTTCATGCATTCTGCTCCAATATTCATTTTGATTTGTCGTTACACCCGCAACCTTTGCAAAAAGTACAGGAATATGAACAATACCGTTTTCCACATAAAAATTTGGTCGAATAAACGCTTTTTCCCTTGAAAGTAAAAAAATTTCATCATACGTTGTTTTTAATGTAAGCGACATCGGTATATAATCCCGAAACTGCCATGACTTATAAAGCTGCGAGCTATCATGATGTAACACTTGATCCATTTGCCGAGTTGCTTTAAATGCAACTGTCGAACTCCGCTTTTTCCTTTCTTTTGGAAAAGGCTCTGGATCGCTTTGATAAGAATTGTTGTATACTAATGATTTCGAGATCTCTAGTCCAAATCCCTTGAAAATATCCTTTTTAGCAGGATGATATAAGATAAGGTCACATCCTACTAATTGTAAATAATAAAGAAAATATGCTTCGCTTTTTGAAGCGTCTCCATACCAAAGAACACGAGGCATTTTTGTTTCTACGCTGCATGATGCAAGCCATTGATCAAGATGGTTCCAAGACCATTTAATTAAATCAACGAGCACTCTTCTAAAATCTTTATCATTGAATCCAGCTTTATGGTGCTTTTCAAAAGCCTTAAATACCTCGATCATTTTTATCCGCAGGTGCCGGTGCATTGCTGAATTTTCACTTTTTGGAATAAGTCCATCTAAAAAGGCAACAAACCGATTGACAGACAATCCTTTTTCTTTTTGATTAATAAGAAGAACTTGTTGAATTGACTGAAAACGGTCATTCGCAATTGTTTTATCAAGATTTTCACTTAACAAGATAAGCTGCAGATTTTCATGATGAACAAGTTCAAATAATTCGTTATAATATTCATCTTCATCTTCTGATGTTCCTAATATTTGTCCAATAAACTGACTAAAGAAAAACGTTTGATTATCACCTATATACTTTTCTCGCTGTGGAAGGTTTGTTGAGATAATCTCTTTCCATTTTTCGATAGGGACATTTTTTATAACTAGAGGCTGAATCTCTTGATATGATATTGTCATGATTATTCCTCCCTAAGAAACTTCTCTCTAAGTTGAAAGGGATGTTTTTTGATTACTTTCAGGCACTCCAAACACTGTTTCCATACCTTGTTTTGTTACAACATACGAGTTTCCAAACTTACGTATCGTTCCTTCTGGAAAATCTTTAACACGTTTACGAAGTGTCGAACTATCAATACTCCACATCTTACACGCCTCCACAGCGCTTAATAGATTAGAATCATTTAAATTAAGTGTAGACCCAAAGTAATAATCTAATACATTTTGCAGCATCTCTTCCGAAGCTAATATCCCTTTTTGAATTGTAGGTTTGATGTGAGACTCTTCAATTAACTGTGACATCAGCTGTCCGTGCTGCGGGATAAAAGAGCGGTGTGCTTGAAGCAGTAAACTGTAATCTAAATAAGAATCCCCTGCAGCAAACGTATAGGGATGATTAAGCTTTTCCTTTAAATATTGGAGGGCCGCTCCCTTATTAACTGGATGTGGTATAAAATATAATTTTCGGCCCTGCCGAGATACTGTCCATCCTTGACTTTTGCCCCATTCTCCAAATGTATGAAGCTCTTTTTCAGGAATTTTTGCTTCATCAAGAATACAATAGGAGAATATATTATCAGCCATTTTGTTTGACAGCACCCATTCATCATTTGCAATTTGTTGAAATTCATTTAAAAAGTCATAACTCGTTAAACAGTTATCTGTTACATCTTTTATGATTTTAGTTTGCCATTCTTCGTCAAGCTTTCCATCTTCTAAAATAGACGCTCCATTTGTTGTAACAGCAAAGGTTGGACAAATTTCATTTTGAAAAATTTTAATTCGTTTAAACTGTTCGATCGTTCGAGTTGTTACGGGAATAAAGGTGAGCTCTTTATTGAGATCTGACAATAGAGAAATCGCCTCTTCACTCATATAAGAAATTTCCTTACCGTCAAGCGTTTCGACTAAACGATATTTTACTGATTGATCATTTGGAAGTGCCATTGACTTTTTTGAATAAATAAGTGTTCGATCTAAATCACTCGCAAAAATCATATTAGTTTCCTTTCACCGTTTTTATTAGTCCGCAGCATGAATAAGACATTTCTGTATATTCTTCGATCGGAACTTGGCGTTCACTTGCTAAATACAAAATATGCTTTAAGTCAGGGTTTTCTTTGTTCTTCACAAGAATTTTCCAAGGTACGCGGCGCAGCAGTACTCTCGTTGTCTCACCAACACCAGGCTTAATATGGTTTATATCAGTAATGCTGTAATATTTCTGGATTTCTTCGACTTCCCGCAAACCAGCCCATGTTGGGTTTTGATAGGATGTTTCTAGTTCCTTTGTGTCCTCTTCTACTTCTTTTACTACATTTTCAAATTCAGCTGTTACAGCATCAATGTAATGATTTGAAACATCTTCCTCTTTTAACTCTTTATAAAACTTTGCTCCATGAAAATCTGTTTTTTCTATATACTCATCATTTAATACCGTTCTGCTTACTAAGCCAGATACGGTAGAATTTAAGCAGGCACTTGGAATTAAGAAGTCATCTCTTGTTCCATAAATCGGAGCACAGTGTCCTGGATCAGCTAAGACAGCTAATCGATCGTCAATAAGTTCTTTATACTGCTGCAATTCTTGACAAGCTTTTGATAATTCCTTTGAAATCGCTCCTTTGCCGGTCCAGCCGTCAATAAATTGAATCGGTTGATTAGGATGTTGACTCATTATATATTGAATCGCATTTTGATCAATTCCCCGCCCGCGAATAATTGAAATACTGTAGTGCGGAAGGTTGAGATTGTATTTATAAGCTAAATAACGTTTGATTAATATGCCAATTGGTGTACCTGCTCGCGCTAAAGAAACTAATGTAAAGTTATTTCCCCTCACCTGAAGAAGCTGCTCAGCTACTACCCCTACCGCATGTGCCACTCTTTTCTTATATTCATTTAGAGATTGATAAAACAAGTTAAGATATTGCTCGGATGGCTTATATTCAATTGGCAGCATTTCAGAATAATGTCTTCCTGATTGAATCGCTTTTTCCCGTGTTTCAAGCTTGTCTTCTTCCATTATGCGGCTAAGATCTTTTAATAAAAAGGTAACGTCATGGGGAGAGTAGCTTCCCATGATAGATGGATCAGATGTTTTTAAATTCATTTTCATGTACGTGTTCCCCGCTTTCACTAAGTTTAATAATATGAATATAGGAAACTCCTGTTTGTTTTAAACATTCTATTAAATGTTCTGTTTCTACACCATCGCGTTCAAGAAACAGAAAAACTTCCTCATATTCTTCGAAAGGAATATTATAAAAATAATGAAGAATATTAGGATCTTCCGGGCTTTCAAATGAAAAACCGCTTTTTATTGCATATTCCGGCTCATTCACTCGATGAATCGGACTTCTTGTCGTTGACTGAAACAGGATATTTTCTCCCATAAATGATGCAATCCTCATTGGCACATACATAAACTCCCCTGTTCCTAAACATAAAGATTGAGCGGATTGTCGTTTTTCTTTTAAATAGTTGCCAAGTATGTTTAATTCCGTTCTCACCGCTTTATTTACTTTATCACTTACTCCAAAGCGTCCTGTCACTTCTAAATAAGGAGCAGGATTAACGGCTTTAAGAGAATTTATCGAGTTTTTGTAGGTTATTGAATGATAGTTTTTCAGCTGCTTCACTGCTTCATTCGTGTGATCAATGATATGAACTTTTTGTTGATCTGAGGACGGATACTTATATTTCGGCTCCTCTTCTACTGGTTCCCCTTCCACCGTTAACAAGCCTTTCACTAAGCTTACAGAGTGAATTTTAATGTTATATTTTTGTTCCATTTCTTTATAACGTTTTTCATCTTCGGCAGATCGCCAATCTAAAATGGAAACAATTGTATACTCTTTACGTGGAAATTTTGTTTGAATGGATTCAATAATATTAAGTGTTGTTTTCCCCGTTGTTATTTCATCATCAATTAAGACAATAGGGTCAGTAGTTGAAAAATACTCTTCTTTTCCATAACAGCACTGAGAAATAGCGTGTGAATGTTCTTCTTTAAAATGAATGGTTGAGGAAAAATCAACAAGCTCTTCTCGTGTTGTATGGATATAGGAGGAATTTGTAAAATGCTCAAACATCGAATGACCTAATGCTGTTGCAGTCTCGGCAAATCCGATGAAAAGGGATTGCTTCGATAGTGGGACCGGCTTTTCGATTAAGTCATGATAACATTCTTTCATATTCTCTTTTGAACGAAATGCTTCTATTACCTGCTCTTTTAAAGGAAATTGTTTTTTTAGTACTGTCTCTGTGTACCTCGCAGAAAGCAAAGCCCCGCACAGAAGCGAATAATAAGGGTTAACTGGAAGGTGTTTTCCAAGCGCTTTGCTAACAAATAAAAAGCCGCGTTTTTTGTTTTTTCGTGCTGCTAACCCAAACAAATTTTCCATTTTAAGATTGTAAGGATTTTCTTTAATGGTAATAGAAAGCTTCATCTTTCCTAATAAATTAAACGTATGCTGGTTCGTTAAGTATGTCAATGTATGTATATCCTTCATGAAACACCCCGTAAATGTGAGACTTTAAAAGTATTTTTTCCGCCCAATAATAATGCGGTTTTATTTCATTCATTTTGTTGTGATAATGACTCTTCAAAACCCCCATTTCTCCCCCCGCATTTTCTGTGATTGCTAATGCATCACTATATTCTTCTTTGGTAACAACATGCAGCGCATGAACAGGAGCAAGGTGTGTTGGATGAATAACAGTTTTTCCTGTTAAGCCGTTTATTTTATCTAAAAGCACCTCTTGAATTAAGCCATCAATATGTTTAGTTAATAAATTCTTTCGCATTTCTAACCCGTGCTCACCGTATCCTTTTTGAAACGGTGATTGTCTTAGCTGCGGTTTTAAAATTCTTTCTCCGCTGTCAAAATATTCCCAAACCGGGCCTGAAATCACGCAGCCATCTTCTCTTCGCCCAAAAATATTTACAACATCAGCTATAAAATCTTGCAAAATAGCTACATCATAAATCGTTGTATTCATTGTTCTTCTTATTCCAAATAAACCGCATAAATCAGCTGCTCCAATACGAATGTTTAAGATGTGATCTTTCCAGTCAGCAAGCAGGGCATGAAGCGTCCATAAACGGTCTATGCGAGTTTCTTTATAAAGAATATCTGGTGTTTCCAAAATTGGCATTCCGTATAAGAGACAGTTTTTTTCTTTCCTTATGTAATCCATACTTTGTAAAAATTCTTCAGCATTGTCTGCTGAAAATTTTGGAAACACTGCACCTGTTAAGAGGTGAACTGCCTCTCCTAATCTTTGAAAAACATCAATTAACTGTTTAGAAGAGCGAACGCGAATAAATATCAGCGGGAGCAAATTTTGTAGATCATTACGACGCTGAATGGTACGGTATAAAATGGTGAGCTGCTGTATACAGTTCTCTTCAGCGTAAGCAAGCTCATGATCGCCGACCGCATCTTCTAAACAAATAACGAGCGATGTTAAATCGTGATATTTAGCATTTAAGATTAGATCGGCAATATCCCTGCGCGTCGCCGGCATATAAAGTGTCGCTCCTAAACTATGGGCAAGCAGTTCCTTTTCATCATATTTACTAATTTGCTTCGGTACTTTATAAAATAATGTTTCTTTGGCAGAATCCATTAAATAATGAAAATATTCCATTGATAAGCTCTCCTTCTTAACATCACCTTAGCGAAGACGGCATGTGTAAAAAAAGAAGGAAGAACACACTCTCCCCCCACTTTTTATTCTTTCGTAGCTGCTGTTTCTTCTTGTACTTTTTTCGAAGATTTCATACTGTGAACAATAAACGTAATCACAAAAGATGCAACAATAAAGATAAAGAAAAACCAGTGACTAATTTCAACATGAACTAACGTTAGTCCCATTTTTAAAGCGATAAAAGCAATTAAAATATGTGCTGTTACTTCAAGTTCCGGCACCCGCTCTAATAGTTTTAAAAATACACCAGCAATACCGCGCATCATCAGAACGCCAAGCATTCCACCAAGAAGCAGTACCCAAATTTGTTCACTAACACCAAATGCCGCTAAAATACTGTCTATCGAAAACGCTAAATCCATTAATTCAACCGCAATAACCGTTCCCCAGAACGTACCAAATAAGCGGATCAATAGACCTTTTTGATTCATTCCTTCTACTGCTTCCTCTTCTTCAGACCCTGACTTGTAACGGTCAATAAAGAACTTAAGACTTAACCACGCAAGATAAGCGGCACCAAGTATTTTAATCCACCAAAACTTAATTAAAATCATCCCTAAGCCAATTGCAATAAAACGGAATACATAGGCTCCCAGCAAACCATAAAACAGCGCTCTTTTCTGCTGCTTTTCCGGAAGATGCTTCACCATTACGGCTAACACTAATGCATTATCTGCAGATAACAATCCTTCTAATATAACTAATGTTCCTATGAGGCCCCAGCTAACAGGATTGCTTAATACTTCTACCCACATTTCCCAATTAAAAAATTGCGAATATGTGTGTAAAATACTTTGAATAATTTCTGACACTATGTTTCCTCCTTAAAAGATGAAAGGTACATTAAACTTCTAAACCATAATTTCTGCATAGTGCTGCTAATCCGCCGGAAAATCCACTGCCAATGGCATTGAATTTCCAATCGCCATTATGACGGTAAAGCTCACATACGACAATTGCTGTTTCGATGGAAAAATCTTCACCTAGGTCATAGCGCACTAATTCTTCATTCGTTTCTTCATTTACAACGCGAACAAAGGCATTTGATACTTGTCCAAAGTTTTGGTTTCGTAAATCAGCATCATGAATCGTAACTGTAATGCCAATTTTATGGATATGAGATGGAACCTTTGAAAACTCAACAAGTATTTGCTCATCATCACCATCACCCGCGCCTGTTCGATTATCACCTGTATGCGAAACTGAACCGCTTGGATCTTCGAGGTTGTTATAAAAAACAAAATCTAGATCATTAATGACTTTTCCATTTTGATCAGCAAGAAAGGCTGAAGCGTCTAAATCAAAATTGGCTCCACTGTCAAAATGATTAACGTCCCAGCCGAGACCAATAATTGCTTTTGTTAACCCTGGATTTGTTTTTGTTAAATCAATGCGCTGTCCTTTTGATAATTGAATGCCCATCTTTCCCTTCATCCTTTCTATGAATGTATTAAAAGTACGTTGTTTAAAGGTACAACGCACAAAACCTGTTCATTCCCTATAAAATTAGCCTACTTGTAATCCGTAATCCGTTGCAAGCGCTGCTAAACCGCCTTGATAGCCGCTTCCAACGGCGCTGAATTTCCATTCGCCATTATGACGGTATAATTCACCGACAACAACTGCTGTTTCAATTGAGAAGTCTTCTGCAAGATCATAACGGATTAACTCTTCGCCAGTTTCTTCACTTAAAACACGAACAAACGCATTGGATACTTGTCCAAAATTTTGATTTCTGCTTTCCGCATCATGAATCGTAATCGTAAAAGCAATCTTTGCTACATCTTGCGGTACAGATTGAAGATCAACTTTCACCTGCTCATCATCACCATCTCCAGCACCTGTTAAATTATCACCAGAGTGGACAACTGAACCATTTCCGCCTTCATTGTTGTTATAGAAGACAAAATCTTTCTCTGAACGTGTTTTCCCGCTTTCATTTAATAAAAAAACAGAAGCATCTAAGTCAAATGCTGCACCAGTATCAAATTTATTTGCATCCCAGCCTAATCCTACAACGATTTTTGAAAGTCCTGGATTTGTTTTTGTTAAATCTACCTTTTGTCCTTTTTGTAAACTAATTGCCATGTTAAATCGCTCCTTTTTTATAGTAAGAGATTTTTAAATAATAGGTTTTTAACGTCCCAAATTATATGTATCGCTGGACGATTTGCTGTAAGCCTGGATCTGTTGTCCCTTCTCCAACTGCTGCAAACTTCCATTCCGTTCCATGTCGGTAAAGTTCCCCAGTAATTAGGGTTGTTTGACCTGAATAGTTATCTGTTAAATTAAATCTGACAAGTTCTTGATTGTTTTGCTGATTCACTACACGAATAAACGCATTTTGAATCATTCCAAAATCCTGTTTTCTGCGTGTACAATCATAAATATTTACGACAAAAACTAGTTTATTGACATCCTGCGGCACTTGTGTTAAATCAATTTGAATTTGTTCATCATCTCCGTCACCATCACCTGTAAGGTTATCGCCGGAGTGAACAACACTTTTACAATTACTTTTCAGATTACCAAAATAGATAAGATTTTGTTTATCTACAAATTTATCATTTTTTAACATAATGACGGATGCATCGCAATCAACATTTGGCGCTGAAGACCCGCCAAATAATCCTCCTAATAAGCCTTTTCCACCTGATTGTGAAACGGGATCCCAACCTAAACCGATCATTACTTTCGTTAATCCTGGATTACTTTTTGTTAAATCAATTCGCTGCCCTTTTTGTAATGATATTGCCACGCTCGATGTCACTCCTTCATAATTTTTTCCTCTTCACGCTAACGTGAATGAGTTACTTTCACCTTACTACATAATTACTTTTAATACAAAGAAAAACAATTAAGGCAACTCTTGTATGCCTTATTTGTTTTTCTTGTACTATCATTTACGAGTACACTCCAAAAAGGTTTCAAATTTTTTTATAAAAAATTAAAAAGAGGTTAGAATTTTTATCTAACCTCTAATAATTCACGAATTTCTTGTTCTGATAAACTTGAAAGCATCGTTTCACCGGGTGTAATAACCTGCTGAATTAATTCTCTTTTTTTCTGCTGCAGTTCATACATTTTTTCTTCAATTGTCCCTTGCGTAACAAGACGAATGACCTGAACAACATTTTTTTGCCCAAAACGGTGAGCTCTATCTGCTGCCTGCTCCTCTACAGCAGGATTCCACCATAAATCAAATAAAATAACCGTATCAGCTCCTGTTAAATTTAAACCTGTCCCGCCCGCTTTTAAAGAAATCAAGAACACATCTTTTTCACCACTATTAAACCTTTCTGTCATCTCGACTCGTTTTTCAGAAGGAGTGCTTCCATCTAAAGAAAAATAATGAATCCCCTGCTGGTCAAACTTTTGGCGAATAATTTCAAGCATGCTTGTAAATTGTGAAAAGATAAGCAATCGCCGTTTGTTGCTTAAGCTGTCCTGTACAATTTCTAATAACTGTTCCAGCTTACCTGAGCCGCCTTGATAATTTTCTAAAAATAAACTAGGGTGACAACAAAGCTGACGAAGACGTGTAAGACCAGCCAAAATCTTCATCCGATTTTTTTGAAAGCCTTCCATTTGAACACTTTCGATTGTTTCTTGCTTAATTTTTTCTAAGTATTCTAAATACAACTTTTTCTGCTGCGGTTTTAATTCTGACAGCTGCAGGGTTTCAATTTTTTCTGGAAGTTCCTTTAATACATCCTTTTTTAAACGTCTTAAAATAAATGGTCGGGCTATTTTTGAAATTTTTTCTTGTGGAAGATCTGTAAATTCCTTTTTACTTGGAAATAATTCCGGCATTACAATATTAAAAATTGACCATAACTCATTAAGAGAGTTTTCAATCGGGGTGCCGCTAAGAGCAAAACGTTTTACTGCTTCAATTTTTTTTACTGTTTGAGCAATTTGAGTATAATGATTTTTAACAGCTTGCGCTTCATCCAAAATCAATGTATGGAAAACTTGATTTTCATATAAATCCACGTCTCTCCTCATTAACGGATAAGAGGTTATGATAACATCCACTGTTAAATAATCCTGAAGCACTTCAAGTCGATCTTGTTTATCCCCCGCTGCAACCAATACATTTAATTGTGGAGCAAACTTTTCAAACTCTTTTTTCCAATTATAAATTAACGAAGCAGGTGCAACAATGAGCGTTGGCTTTTGTCCACTTTGATGGTGCTCTTTTTCTGATAATATAAAAGCAATGGCCTGTAATGTTTTACCAAGTCCCATATCATCAGCTAAAATCCCGCCAAAATGGTAATGTGATAATGTTTTTAACCATTGAAAGCCTACTTTTTGATAGTCACGCATGATGGCTTCTAACTTTTTCGGTATAGGGAAATCAAGATTTTCCGGATTTTTTATATTATTAATAAGCTCTTCAAGCGCCCTGCTCCATATCACCGATGCTGTTTCTCGTTTATTCCATTCAGCAAGCTGCATTCCTTTCAAAACAGGAAATTGAAAGGTTTTAGCTTCAATGTGAGATTTCTTTATATCTAGTTCTTCAAACAGATGATTAATCTCTTGAAATTCTGCTTTTTTCAATGAAAGAAATGTACCATTTGATAAGCGATAATAGTTTTTCTTTTCGATTACACTTTTTAAAATATCCTGTACTTCCTCTTCATCTATGCCTTCCATTTTAAAACTAACTTCTAACAAGTTGATATCTGAGCGAATATCAATGTTCGCTCTTATAAATGGCTGCTCTTCATAGAATATTTGCTTTGCTCCGTTGGTCATATGTACAGAAATAATCTCAATTAGCTGCGGTAATTCTTCAAATAGAAATTCAAAAATCTCATCTTCCTGCTCCATATAAAGTTCTTGACCATTAAACTTAAAAGAGGTGCTTTCAATGGCATTCATAATTTCCATTTCTTTTTTTCGATCACGCATTATAATACTGTCATGGTTTTCTTTTTTTATAACTTTATCTTGAAAGGGATCAATGCTGTTCTCTCCATATAAATATTTTAATTTTGCAAACAATCGTTCTTCTTCTTTGTCAATAAATAATTGCGCTTTTAGTGGTTGATTTACGATTTTATTTGTAACCTCATCTGCAATGGTAATTTCTCCAATCTCCTTTAAACCCGGTACAACATAGGAAAGAAAATTTTCTATTTGTTCATTTGTTATAATAATCTTTTGATGCTGAGCCTGTTCAAAATGATTTTTCACCGTTGTCAGCATATTTTTCGGCAAAGAATAACTTTTATAAAACTTCCCTTCCCTAAACACATATCCATAATTTTTAAATAAAACTGCATTATGAAGTCCATTTACTTGTAAATGATAGTGATCTTCTTGCAGGTTCGTCAGTTGAAAAGAAAAGGGTGGTTCTTCTTTTAATAATTTAATGTTAGTATAAGTGTATCCATTACATTCAAAGGTGAAATTTCTTCCCACTAATGTTTCTAAAAGTTGATCTGCTACAAGAGGTGGCACAAATAAGGCCCGGTCATTATTAGCTGAATGTGAATCTAAGTAAGACCCTAATGCTTGATAATAAGTAGATTCATTTTGATAAATAGCTAATAATTTTTGAATCACTGCTAAATCTTCTTTCTTAAAATAATGTTCTAATGGGTCATATGTAAATTTATTCGTGAAGAAGTAAGGTTGTCTTTCTTCGATATGTTCAAGAAATTCTCTAATTTTGCGAACAACATAACATTTATTTATCCCTATTTTCATTTCAATTGTAAAAATAGCTTCAAGATTTAAAGATTGTTGGATTTTCCCTATAAATTCAATTGACAGCGGCTCAGAATGACCTTGAGAATCGCTGCTTTGGAGCTGCTCATCTTCAAATAATGTAATTAAATGTTCTGTTAGTTGAAAATCGTTTTTCGGCAGCTTTGTTCGCCGCTTTAATTTAATATTATTCTGTATTGTTAATTTGGGCTGTCTTTTTTTAATTTTAATTACAGCATGCATTTTTAATAGCACCGCGACAATATGCTTGCAGTATGAATCATATTTATAATAAGCGGGGCAATCACACTCTGCCTCGATTTCGCCAAATGAAGTTGTCTCAATATGAACATCATATCGTTCCCTGCCCTGCACAACGGCATCACAAACAAATTCATTAGCTTGTTCATCAGGGATGTAGTCGATCGTAACGACTCTACCTTTATTAAAATAATCGATTCCCCGATTATAAACTGTATCATCTCCACATAACACCTTAATTTTCTCAGGATTTAGTTCAAAACTAATAGAATTCATTTTTAACCAGCTTTCTATTTTTTCAATTCTTTTTTATTTGATTGTATCATGAATAAGTTTATACATTTCAATAATATATACAGTATAAACAAATGTGGAAATGCCATAAACCTTACTCAAATTCTTCTATTAAAAAATTACGTTGCGATTTGTTTTATAGACAATTTAAGGAATTGGACAAAAAGTGCTTAAGCTGCCTACTTTGGCGCTTAAGCACTTTTGCATTAATTCGAAATAAATTGACCTCCATTTATATGAATCATTTGTCCTGTCATATAAGAAGAATCTTCAGAAGCGAGCAGAACATAACTTGGCGCTAATTCTACAGGCTGTCCAGGCCTTCCCATTGGAGTATTCGTACCAAACTTTTTAACTTTTTCCTCCTCAAATGTAGCCGGGATGAGCGGTGTCCAAATCGGTCCGGGAGCAACTGCATTTACACGAATTCCTTTTTTAACAAGCGACTTTGCCATGGAACGAGTAAACGCTACAATCGCTCCTTTTGTTGAGGAATAATCGATTAACTGCTCATTTCCTTCATAGGCAGTCACTGAAGCTGTATTAATAATCGTGTCGCCTTCTCTTAAAAATTTCAAGGCTGCTTTTGTTAGGTGAAACATTGAAAAAATATTTGTTCGAAATGTTGTTTCAAGCTGCTCTGTACTTATATCTTCAATACTTTCCTGCGGGAACTGTACGGCAGCATTGTTCACTAAAATATTAAGACCGCCAAGCTCATCCACTGTTTCTTCAACAACATGCTGACAAAATGTTTCTTCACTCACATCACCAGAAATCAAGTGACAGCGAACTCCTTCTTCTTCAACACGCTGCTTTGTTTCTTGTGCGTCTCCATCTTCATCAAAATAAACAATTGCAACATCGGCTCCTTCTTTTGCAAACGCAATTGACACAGCACTGCCAATGCCGCTATCTCCGCCCGTAATAAGAGCCACTTTATTTTTTAACTTTCCACTCCCTTTGTAATCAACACTTTCTTTAATAGGATTTGGGTCCATATTTGTTTCTGTTCCTGGTTGGTGATTTTGATGCTGAGCAGGTTGTCCATTCATTTGACGATTTGTTGGTTCCATCATTTCATCTCCTCTTCTGATTGTTATTCTCAATGGATGAAATTACCTTGAACTTATAAAAATAAACATCATTCTATTAAAAGAATAAAAAATGAGTCAAATGATATAAAAATAGAGGCCAGTCCATAAACAAATTGGACCTGACCTCTATTTTTTTAATGCATCAATTCATCGATTGATTCTTTATTTTGTACTCTTGAAATGGCTTCAGCTAAAAGCGGACCAATAGAAAGTCCTGTAATTTTATCTATTTGCTTTTTTTCTGGAAGTCTAATTGTATTTGTCACAACCAACTCTTTAATACTAGAACGTTCAATTCGTTCCACAGCAATGCCTGATAGAACTGCATGTGTAAAGCATGCGTATATTTCCTTTACCCCATGCTCTTTTAATACAGTTGTTGTCAGCATCAAGTTGCCGCCAGTGTCAATCATATCATCAATGATAATTGCTCTTCTACCTTCTACTTCACCTATCACATTCACAGCATGCGGTGACTCAGGCTCATAAGTTCGTCTGTCCATAAAGGCAATCGGTACATTCAGGCGGCTTGCTAGCTTTCTTGCCCGCAGTGCACTGCTGTTATCAGGAGCAACTACAACAACATCTGAAAGGTGCTTTTCTGCAAAATAATCAGATAAAAGCGGAATGCCTGAAAGCTGATCAACGGGAATATTAAAAAATCCCTCCAGCTGATCTGCATGAAGATCAACTGTCATTACTCTTGATGCACCGGCTGTTTCTAATAAATTCGCAATTAACGTTGCTGTGATCGGCTGCCTGTCCCCAATTTTGCGATCTTGGCGTGCATATCCATAATACGGAATGACTACATTAATTGTTTTTGCTGATGCTCGTTTTAAAGCATCAATCATAATTAAAAGTTCCATAATATGTTGATTTCCCGGCTGAGAAATGGATTGGACTAAGTATGTATCATAATCACGAATCGTTTCCTCAATATTAATTTGAATTTCACCGTCACTAAATTGTTTAACAGAGCTTTTACCCATTTGAACACCAAGCAAATCTGCTATTTCTTGTGCAAGTTCTGGATTTGAATTCAATGTAAATACTTTTGCTTTTGAAATATTATAAGTCACGAACCGTTAACCCCCACTTTTTTCATCTTACACACATTATAATCGTTTTATTTCATAGAAGAAAGTGTTCAGAAAAATTTATCCCTTTTTAAAAGAAGTAAGACTGCTTTCTCGTTTATGTGTATCTTTTTCTAGCAAAGAGATACATGGGACCTATGATAACAATTATTACGCTTATTTTTGAAGCCATTTACTTCAAACGTTTCACTAACAATTTATTAATTCAATTGAGAATAATCCTTTAACTCAATCCTTAAATAAAGCTCATCACTTTTTTTGGTATACAAAAATACCTATATAATCCTAAAAAAGCACTTATTAAGCTTGTTTTATTGATATTCGGTATACAATTATATCGATTGATATTGATTATCAACTAATAAGAGTATATAATGATAATAAGAATAACCATACAAATTTTAGGAGTGATGAGCATGTTTAACTTTTTATTTGGAAAAAAGGCCTTACAAAAAGCAGAAAACAAATATAATACATTAAAAAATATCTTAAAATTTTAATCAAAGCAAGTAGGCTAACTACTAGCCTGCTTGCTTTCTTATAGCAAATCACATTAAAACGGATAGGTTGCTGGAAAAACATTTTTCCAATCAACCTATCCGTTTTAAAATAAATTTCAACGGTTTCTTCTCCTATCCTCGATACTTAACTTCGCTAATCAAATATCTTTAGGCTTCTTTTTTTAGGTCGCCTAGGGAGAATGGAGTATGGGCATAATACAATTTTAAGACAGCATTTTTCGTGCAAAATGAACAAGTAACACCTGTAGGAGCTTTATGAATATGCGGTACATCTAACAGTTTGATCCCCTTTAATACATGATCGTTACATACCAGCATTCTTTTTCTTCCCTTCTGTATTATTTTATCATTCATTTTTGCTCGTTATTTTGCAGTTATCTTTGTTAATTTCCGTTTTTTCACTTGTTTCGTAACTTCTTCGTCCCATGAAAGTGTTACATCTCCATTAATAAACGTTTGACAGCCTAATCGATATCCTTTATCAAGCCATTCATCACCGAGTTTTCTTTGTTCCTGCGGTTTTACTTTATCTGTATGTTCTTGTCCTTCTTCAATTTTACATACACACGAGCCACATGTCCCGCCACCGCAGCGATTTGGTAAATCACCATCATAACGAAGTGACATTCTTAAGATGCTCGAGTTTTCGGGAACTTCAAACACTTTACCGCTTGTTAAAAAATTTAATTTTGGCATTGGACATCCTCCTCAATTCCTTATTGGTATACAATATACCATATTTAAAATTTTCTGACAATATGTTTTTGAAAAATTTAATAGAATTTATTCAATTATTGCTAGAGTATACTTAGTTTTTAGATTGTTTAACTTTTTTATCTTGACTATTAATTTCTTTTATATTATTTTTAGTATACCAAATACAATTTTGAATAGTTTGATAACTTTTAAAAGGGGTGTTCGTATGTTAAAAGTTGGACTAATTGGCTTTGGGTCAATTGGGAAAGATGTTGCCCATTATATTAAAGAAAGAAAAGTAAATGATGTTTCATTAAAGGGTATTCTCGTTCGCAATAAGGAAAAGGTGCAGCAGCTAGAAGAAGATTGGATAGTTTGTGATCACATCGATGAATTTTTACAACTCGATTTAGATGTTGTCATTGAAGCAGCAGGGCATGACGCAGTGTATCAATTTGGAGAAGATGTACTTCTATCAGGAAAAGATCTTATGATTATTTCTGTCGGCGCCCTAGCAGATGAAACTCTTCACACCTCCCTTGAAAAAGCAGCTGAACGCACAAATACGAAGTTAATGATTCCATCTGCTGCCATTGCTGGGTTAGACCGCATTGCCTCGGCGCGTTTTCGCAATATAAGCGAAATAAAATTAATTACAAGAAAACCACCTCGTGTTTGGTACGGCACAATTGCAGAGGAAAGAGTTAATTTAGAAACGATTTGTGAACCATATTGTATTTTTAGCGGCACAGCACGCCAATCAGCAAAATTATTTCCTGAAAGTGTAAATGTTTCTGCTGCTCTTAGTTTAGCTGGCATTGGATTTGATGAAACAGAAGTTGAAGTATATGTTGATCCAACTGTTCAACATAACACCCATGAAATTGCTGCACGCGGGGATTTTGGTGAAGTACGTTTTCAAGTTCAAAACACACCTTCAGCGGACAATCCAAAATCAGGTTATATTGTAGCAATGAGTATTTGCAAAGTTTTAAACAATTTGACATCAAGATTCGTTATTGGCATATAATAATAAAAGCGCAAAAGCTGGGCGATTGCGCTAAAAGTAGAAAAGCTGTTGTGCTTAATGTACAACAGCTTTTCTTTATGAATTTTGTTTTTTACTATGTTTTTTAATAGACTGAGAATACGCTTTTTTTGAATTTTCAATATGAATTTTCGTTAAATATTCGGCCATTTCAGACTCTCTATTACGGATTGCTGTTAAAATCTCTAGATGTTCTTTAATCGATTGATCTCGTCTTCCCGGTGTTTCATAGCCCATATGAGAAAACATACGAATATAATCCAGTAATCCTGTTAAAATTTCATACAGCTTTGGACTTTTTGCGGCTTTATACATTAAGCGGTTTGTTTCAATATTAAGCTGTGAAATCTCTTCATCTGTTTTGCCTTCCATACTGCTTAATTTTTTAATTAATTGATCAAATTCGCATTGTAACTCTTCTGTCATCTTTTGAGAAGCAAGCTTTGCCGCAAGTACTTCAAGAGATGATAAAATTGTGAATACTTCAATGACTTCTTCTTCTGAAATACTTGAGACGATGACACCTTTTCGCGGAACTGTTTTTACAAATCCTTGAGATTCTAAACGAAAAAGGGCCTCACGAATCGGTGTCCGGCTAATTTTTAACTTATCTGCCAGCTCACGTTCCACTAAACGATCGCCTGGTTCATAATAACCTTCTAAAATAAGCTGCTTTAAATACCGGTAAGCACGTTCACGAATGGAAATTAATTCACCTTCTACCCACTGCTCCTGCACAATTTCACCTGCTTTCTATTTACTACTTTATATTTGGTATACAAAGTATAGCTTATTTTAACTTCTCTTCGCAAATGATAATGTTTAAACATTCATACAATTTATGATTAAGATAAAAGCATGCCTCCATAAAAAAGTGCTGCTAAAATCACGAGTGCTGGATGCACTTTTATTTTTTCCATTGCAATAAAGCTTACACTTGCTAAAAGAGCTAAATGAAACAAGCCGCTTCGCTCAAATGCAGATAAGAAAAATTGATAAACAAGTACCCCTAAAAGAACGGCAATAACCGGCTGAACAGCTTTTGTCATAAATTTAACATGAAGCGACTTTTTAAATCGTTCTGCAAATTTAAAGAGCATAATAACTGCTGCGGCAGATGGCGCAATCGTTGCAAATAAAGCAAGAAATGCTCCTGGAACTCCTCCAATTTGATACCCGATAAATCCGGCCATTTTTGTTGCAATCGGTCCTGGAAGAACATTCGCGATTGCTAGTAAATCACCAAATTCACTTAACGTCATCCAATGGTATTCGTTTACAACTTCGTTTTGTATAAGCGGAATTGTCGATGGTCCGCCGCCGTATCCTAATAAATTTGATATAAAAAACGCCCAAAATAAGTCCCAGTAAATCATAGTCTTTTTTCCTTCCTTTCTATCTCTGTATTAACCTGTAATCGCTTTTCTTTTTCTTTTTCTTTATACATTGCTGTAAAGAATGCTGTTAGAAGAAATAAAGCAATCACGATTCCTGGGTGAACTTTAACAAGCTCAAGGAAAACAAAACAAAGTCCAACAGAAGCTCCCATAATTGGAATTCCAAGCCCTTTTTTTCCTTTTTCAAAAAACTTATAAGCAAGTCCAGCAAGCATCACACCAATGACCGGAGTAACTCCCTCTACCATACCGCTTACAATCGGCGAATTTCGAAATGAATAAAGAAAACCTAATAATCCTACCATTCCAATTAAAGAAGGAAGAACATGAGCAAGAATCGCCACCACAGCACCAACGACTCCTTGTACTTTATAACCAATATATGCAGCCATTTTTGTTGCAATTGGCCCAGGAAGAGTGTTTGCTAGTGCTAATGTTTCACCAAATTCTTCTTCTGTCATCCATCGATACTTTTTTACTGCCTCATATTCAATTAGTGGAATTGTTGCAGGACCTCCTCCATAGCCAGTAACTCCTGTTCTTGCAAATCCAATCGTTAATTCAAGGTAGCGTTTCACCTTAATCTCCTTCTTTCTATATTAAAAATAATGGGCTGCATCTACTTTAATAAAATTTTAGGATATGCTCTATTTACGCTTTCACTTCACGTAAACCGAACATATCCTTTATGATCGTTATTATTTTTTAATATCTGCAGTCACGATAACTTCATGACCATCTTTATTAAAAAGCTCCTGCAGCGCTTGAAGTGCTGCGGTTCCAGCTGCAATATCCTGCTCACCATTACCACCGCTCACACCAATTCCACCAATTACTTCTCCGTTTACAACGATTGGAAATCCACCAACGAAAACAGCAAATTTTCCAGGAATCATATGCTGAATACCAAACGCTTCATTGCCAGGCAGCACCGGTCCATTTGGTTCTTTATTAAATAAATGTGTAGAACGCTTATGTCCTGCCGCAGTGAATGCTTTTGCAATCGCAATTTCCGGACCCGTAATTCGTGCTCCATTCATTCTTTCTAAGGCGATTACATGACCACCATCGTCAACAATACAAATCGTTTCCAGTACATTAATTTCTTCTGATTTCTTCTTCGCCGCTTCAATCATTACTTTTGCTTCTTCTAATTCTAGTTTTAATACTTGTTTCATTAAATGTTCCCCCTAACTATGAATACTTTTAGCCATAATCACTTTAAGAATGAACATAGACGGTTTTTGTTTGAGTAAAAAACTCTAATCCTACTCTTCCAGATTCACGAAATGTGGATGTGCTTGACTTTTTTATCCCTCCAAACGGCGCATTAATCAGATTTCCTGTTGTTGTGCCGTTTACTTTAACTGTGCCTGATTCGATATCATTAATAAATTGTTTTGATCGTTTTATATCATTTGTAACAATTGATGCAGAAAGTCCGTACTCTACATCATTTGCAATCGTAATCGCTTCTTCATAATTGTCAGCCTCAATTATTGAAACGACCGGACCAAAAATTTCTTCCTGTGCAATACGCATTTTAGGAGTAACATTTGTAAAAATAGCAGGCTGTACATAGTACCCTTTTTCATAGTTGTCATGTGTGATTGGTTCCCCACCATAGACAAGTTCTGCACCTTCTTCTTTTCCTATTTCAATGTAATGAAGCACAGTTTTAAGCTGCTTTTCATTCGCTAACGGTCCAATTGTTACTCCCTCTTCAAAGCCATTCCCAATTTTTAATTTGCTCGTTTTTTGAATAAGCTTTTCAACAAATTGACTTTTTAATTGTTTCATAATAATTACCCGACTCGTACCTGTACACGCTTGTCCTGTTAACGAAAAGCCGCCGTTCACTGTTAACGAAACAGCTTTATCAAGATCCGCATCATCCATCACAATAAGTGGATTTTTGCCCCCTAACTCCATTTGTGTTCTTGTTGTTAGAGATACACTGCGGTGAATCGCTTCCCCTGCACGTGTGGAACCGGTGAATGTAACAGCGCGAATGGCTGCATTTGAAACAAGCTCTTCACCTGTGTCAGAGGCAGATCCTGTGACAAAATTAATAACACCTGCTGGAATACCTGCTTTGTGAAGTGCTTCTACTAGACGATATGCAATCAATGGTGTATCAGACGAAGGTTTAAACAAAACCGTATTTCCCGTCATTAAGGCTGGAGCAATTTTTCTTACTGGAATGGAAAGCGGGAAATTCCACGGTGTAATAATGGAAATAACTCCTAGAGGTTCGCGCTTTGTATAAACATTTAGATTTGGATCGTCAGCCGGAAATGTTTCTCCAGTAAAGCTTAATCCTTCAACAGCATAGTAGCGAAGTGTTTGTGCAGAACGTGCAACCTCCCCCTTGCTTGCACCAATAACTTTCCCTTCTTCTCGCGTTAATTCTTCTGCCAGCTGATCAATATTGCTTTCTAAAATTTCTGCTGCTTTATTTAAAATCGCAGCTCGCTTTGATGGAGCTGTTTTCGCCCATGAAGGAAATGCCTGGTGTGCTGCATCGATTGCTTTTTTTACATCCTCACGTTTTGATGCTTGAAAACGTCCAACAATCTCCTCTCTGTTTGCAGGGTTTCTGCTTTCAAATGTTTCTTTTTCGAGCGCTTCTATCCAATCGCCATTAATATAATTTTTGTAAGTTTCCACTTTTGTTGTCAACAACACGATCACCCTTTCCTATGTAAGAATGTAAAGCTTATAAAAATTGGGGCAGCCTCCTCTATCGTGAAGAAACTGCCTGTCCACTTCTTTTCAATTAAACTTGCATCATTGAACCTAAATCTTTTTCCAAATATTCTTTCCATAAGCCGTCCATGTACATGCGGCGCATTTTTGCTCCAGTACGAACAACTTCTAAACAGCGCTGCTGCAGTTCTGGTGTGTCTGCACATTCAAGTACAATTTTATATCCGCGCTCACCATGGATTTCATCTGATACGATGTGAAGGTCAAAAAACTCAATTTCTTCATCTGTAAATCCATATTTCTCTCTTAACACTGGTGTTTGTTTACGATAAATATCAGGAACTTGCGATTCTAATCCAACAACAAGTGCTGCTGTTGCAACAACAAAGTTTTCACGCGCCGCTACCGCATAACACCAGCTTTGCAAACCTAAAGTTGTCGGTGCCATATTGTTTGGATCTTCAATACGTTCACGTGTTGTGCCACACGATTCTGCAAAGCGAACGAGAAGATCTGTATGACGATCAGCCGCAATTTCTTCTTCATACATATTTTGAAGAGTGAAGTCTTTCGCATCTGAATATTTTTCTGGAGTATTATGATAAATATATGCTAAGTAATCAGCGAAAGGTCCCACATAATGGTAATGATTTTCTGCCCATCTTGCAAAGTGCTTTCGTTCAAGTTTTCCTTCAGCCCAAGCAATTGTAAATGGTGCCTTTTGACTGTGATTTCCTTTAATCGCTTCCTCTAACTCTTTACGAAACTCATCTTTAGAAAGTAACACTGCCATTTAAAATCTCCTCCTATTTGCTTTTAACAATTTATTTTTGTATTTAGTATTTTGTATACCAAATAAGTGATGATAGATGTACAAAGTAATTATAAGAACTACTATGTACATTTTAATGGAATGTTAGCTGTATAATGGGCTTGTTCTGTATCACGCTGTACTCTATCATCCCAACCTTTTATGTATTTGGTATACCAACTTGTTAATTGTATGTTAACCTACAATCTATAAACTGTCAACACACAATTTAAAATTTTCTAAAAATTTATTAAGTAATTTACCATATAATAAGAGCTAGAATGGTTGCTAGGATTAGTCCTGACATAACTGGCAGAAAATTTTTTCGTGCAAGTTCCAGCACTGATACACCACAAAAACCAGCTACTGCAACAAGTGATGACCAAGCAATTAACGTTCCACCACCAGTCCAAATTGAACCCATTTGTCCAATTGCAGCTAAAGTTGATGGATCAAGACCAGCTCCTCCTGCCATTGCACCTGAAAGGGCCCCTGTTAAAGGAAGTCCAGAAAAACCTGAACCATCAAGGCCAGTAATAATCCCAATGATTAACACTCCAAAAGCCGTTACAACAGCATTTTGTGGGATACCCGCTTGTACTGCCTGAACAAGATCAAATAAAAATGCTGGCTTTGCCGCATCTTCCCCTAACGATAAGATTGATGCAGTAAAATCACCGCTTCCTAAGAAGAAGAAACCTGCAATTGGGATAACAGGACCCATTGCACGAAATGCAAACACAAACCCTTCTGTAATATGATCACTAATTTTATCAAGAGCATGAATACGGCCAAAAGCAACACTTGCTAGTGCTAATAATACAATTGCCACACCACCAATAAATGCCGCTCCATCTCCACCTTCAAATCCTCCCATACTACCTGAAGTTTTTGTTGAAAACATGAAAATCATAACTGCAAGCATTGCTGCTGGAACGAGAACGGCAAACAACTTACTCCAACGTTCTTTTTCTTTATCTGAAATAAATTGCTCAGCTGCTGCAGATAATTCATTTGCAGTTTGCTGGTCAATGACGAGACCCTGCATCGCATTGATTTCTTTTTCTACTGTTTCATTATTTGGTTTTTGAATTGTTTTACGGACCATTACATATGCCATTACAATTGCTGTGCCCCCTGTAATAAGCGAAAGAATAAGGGCTTTATCTGCAACTGCTGCTGTTTCAATACCTGCTGCTGTCGCACTCAACATTGGTGCGATTTGCATAATATAATCTGAAGACAATGCCATTCCTTGTCCTGCAATTGCAACAGCCATCGCAGCTCCTATTGCTGGCAGCCCTGCACGAACTGCTGCCGGAACAAGCAGTGCACAAACGAGCGGTACCGCTGGTGTTGGCCAAAAAAACAATGATACAATAAATGTAATACCAATTAAAACGAAGTAGGCTATATGCCCATTTTTCATCACCTTTTGAATCGGGCTGATCATTTTTTGATCGGCTCCAAGATCTTTTAATGACTGCAGTAAGGCTACCATAAACGTGATAATTAAAAAGATGCTGAACAGTTCTTTTGCCGCTACTAAGTTTGCATTAAACACAGCTTGCAGTGCACCAACTAATGACCCTTTATAAATCCAAGCGACTAAAAGCGTACCGATTAACGTTGGCAAAACAACTCCTCTACGAAACAACATTGTAACAATAACAATAATCGTAACTAGTGCGTACCCCCAATGAGCTAACGTTAATTCCAAGCAAAGCACCCTCTTTCATTTTTTTAATGTAAAATCTTTATACAAGCTTTACATCAATCTCAAGAAATGATTTCATTGCATTTGTTAAGTTTTCCAACGCTTCTTCTACAATGAGCTTTCCAAGTTCTTCGCTTGCTTTTGTCGCATCTCCAATACAGCCATTTGCCGTCATGTCTTCATACTGATAGCTTCCTTGAATTGGGCTGCCAGGTCGAAGGTTTTTCCAGTTTCCTTCTTGAATGTCTCCCTTTGTTAATTTATTAAAACGAATTAACTCTGGAGCTAATACCATTGCCTCGGACACTTCGCGTTCACAGCTGTGCCCAAATAACGAAGATGTTATATGTTTTGAAATAACATTTTTTGCGGATGCTGTAGTTTTTGCATAATATACTTCTACATTAAGATCAGCTGATAATGTAGTGCTTGCTATATTTAATGCGGCTTGATTTCCTCCATGAGCATTTAAAAGTAAAAACTTCTTAATTCCATGGTGTTTAAGTGATGTGATGATATCTTCCAACAGTGTAATAAGTGTAGTCGGACGAAGTGAGATTGTTCCTGGAAAATTAAGATGGTGTTGAGAAACACCAAAATTTATTGTGGGGGTTACAAGTGCGTATGGAAATAACTTTTCTGAAAGCTTCTCTGCCATCTTTTCAGCAAGAACAGCATCACAGCTTTCAACCATATGTGGACCGTGCTGTTCGTGTGCACCAATTGGAACAACGGCAAGTTTCGCTGTTTTAAGGGCATCGCGAACTTCTTCCCAAGTCATTTCTGTTAACATATACTTGTTCAAATTATCACCATCCCAACCTTTTGTATTTTGTATACCAAATATAAATAAAATTAATTTGTGCTGCTTACTTTTGTCGCTTCCTGTTTTATCTTTTTCATTGGTACAGCTTCTTGTTTTAATTCAATATCATCTGTTATTGTTAATTGACAAGCAAGACGGTATCCTTCTTCTACTTTCTCTCCTAACATCTTTTTCTCTTTCCAATTCGGTTCTTGAAGATTTTCTTCGCCTTTTAAAATTTTACATGCACACTTTGTACATTTTCCCATTCCACAGCCGTACTTTAAATGAGGCAGCTGGCGTGTTCCAGCCAATACAACTAAATTGCTATTTTCTTTAATTTCCTGTTCATAAACCTCTTCTTCTAAATGTAGTCTCACTTTTGGCATTTTTTACAACCACCTTTCCCTATCATTAATCACAGAATAGAAATAATTTTCTGTAATTAATACGATTATAGCGGTTTACACCTGTAATGTAAACCCTTTCATCACAAAAGTTTTTCATAAAAATATTAGGATGATAGTTCCTAAATACTTATACCTCCTTCTCCCATATTAGCGTTTATAAATCAAGGTTACTTTTAATTAACTTACTATTCTACTATTTCGTAATATAAACTCCCATTCTTTTTAAATTTTCAGATAAGTAAAAAAACTATTGATTACTCCCCCTATTTCCTTTACACTTAAAGATATAATTGGTATACCAAATACCGAATTAATTGAAAGAGGTGAATAAATGATTGCTATTTATACCTGCTAATTGAAAAATTACAATGTCTAAGGGCTCACTGTGATTAAAATGACTAATTGTTCAGTTATTGATTGTTGACAGACTTCATCGCATGCACTGTGAAATAATCAATTTTAAAGAAGGAGTGAGAATATGGAAAAATACATTGTATTAACAAATAAGGCAGCATATCAAACAAGAGTAGACGGTGATGGTCTTATGCCTGTCGAAACCTATAATTTTTATTTCTTCGATGAAGTGAAAGCTAAATATACGATTGCAAAAGTACTTGACGATAATATTAAAATAAAACTGTATGAAAATTATGAAGGAAAAGATTACATTAATGAAATTCGAGTTAAATTTTTTGAAACATTTCCTACAATTGAAGCAGCTCGAGATGAACTAAGCGAAATTGTTGCCGCATCCGGTTCAAATCCTGATTCTGCTCATACAAAGTTAGTACAAGTTCCTTAAGAAGAAGTGATCTCAATAATTGACTAAAAAATTAAATACTTCAAAGGGGAGTAGCTATTTCGCAATAAAGTCGTCATGACGGGAGTAATCCCCGGCTTTATTGGCAGCAGTCGGCTGTTAGCAAGACCTTTGCCATGATGGTAAGGTCTCTCTTTGTCTTTTTTACCTTGCTGTCATAGCAAGGTTTTTTCTTTTATATTATTCGTATAGGAGGCTGTAAGATGGAGTTATTAACAATCGAGTTTTTCACTGCCTTATTAAGTATCATTGTAATTGACTTAGTGTTAGCTGGTGATAATGCTCTGGAAGGATAAAATCTTATCATGAAAAAACCGAACAAAACTTGTTCGGTTTTTTCATCGCTTGTCTATTTATCTTTTAATCCTTTTTAGGAATTTTAATTTGAAGCATTTTCTTATTACAACGAACTGTTGTTTTTTTACAGTCTGCATCCTCAGGTATAATAAAAGAGCGATGATAATCACTGTAACTTTCTTCTTCCCACTGCCATTCCATATATTTTAACATTTCGATATGGTTTCTTTTTCCTATAATAAAAAGTCGGTTATTTGCAATGTCAAATTCAACCGCAGACAACGTAATATTTTCTAGTTCTCCATCAATTTTATAATAAGTTTCTGTTTCTTCAATATGAAAAAATGGTGATGCTTGAATAGCTAATCGAGGTTTGTCATCATGAGAAACGGTGGGGAAAAATTCTTGCAGGTCATCCATTTCCTGCCTGGACTTTAAAATGTTATTTAGCAATTCTTTTTTCTTTTTACGATTATACCTCATTTTACTTCCTCCAAAAAGATTATTTTAACAGGTGTTTTGCAATCTCTAGAGGTATTATTCTACATATATTGTAAGCTATTTTTTTACAAAAATCTATTATTAATGACAAACCTCCAAACAAAAAAACTAATTTTGACATCTAAAAATACATCTCCTGTTCAGCGTTAAGACAGGAGATGTATTTTATAAATTTATAATTTGTAATACAACTAAAAATACCATTAGCAGCCCTATATACGTAAACGTAAATGGTGCATTCCAGTTCGATACTTTAAACGGATTATCTTTTACAATGTTTGCCATTAACCCTATTGTTGCATTATAAGGTCCCATTAATAGAGCAGAGACAGCACCGCCAAGCATCGATACCGTTAATATTTCTGGTGCTATATTTAATGACGCAGGATCAAGCGCTTCTGCCATTAAAGCTAGTCCCACTGCCGGATGCAAACCTGTAAATGCTAAGGCAAGGGGCACAAGCGGCAGTATAACAATAAAAATTTCAATACCAATAAAATCTTTAATGCTTGTAATCCAACCATTAAATAATTGATCAGTTTTAGAATAGTTTACTGCAGAAATAAAGAATCCTGCTGACAAAAAAATAAAAAATTGATCTTTCATTTTGAATAAATGTGTTTGAAAATGCTCCTTTAAACCTAAAGCAAATCCTTTACTTTCTCCAAGAAACAAGCACCATAGAAATGCAAATGGGATCACTAATAACGTCACAAGCACGAGAAAGCTTAACTGAAATTGTTTTTCTATAAAAGAGATGGTTACATTAAAAAGAAAAATCGCACCTAAAATATGAAGCAGCTTGCTATAGCTTCCTTTATTTTCGTGTGTATCAAGTGCTGCTGCTGTTTCATTTCCTGCGAATGCTTTATTATAACGATCTGGTCGTCTTGCTGAAATCACCACACCCATTATCCAATCAATACAAAGACCAAGAACACTTAGAGGGATTAAATAAGGCAGCATGGCTCCCCAGCTGACCCCTGTCATTTCAATCACAATTCCGACAATGGGTGTTACTGGTGCCCAAAGCAGCGGCATTGCAAATCCATGTGTAACTGCCCGGCTCATAAATCGCTCTTTATTCTTTAACGGAAACAAACCAACAGACGGTTTAATAGAATAATAGGTCATCGGTAATGTTGCGAGGTTCATAAAACAGCTTAAGAAATAGGAGATCCCTGATGTCATCATATACAGCTGCCCAGATGTTTTAACTTTTTGGCGTATTGCATTTTGTATACCATCTGCATAATGACCTAACTTAATTGGCAGCGCTAATATTGGAATAAGCGCAAATAAGCTAAGTAGATTTAACATAGGTCCAAATGATATGATGTACTCTTTTACCCCTGCTTCGCTATTTACAAGCATAATGATTCCAAGAGTTAAAAAAATCAATCCAAATACACGTACAAATCGCTTTACAAAAAATAATGTTGAAGCAACAATTGTCATACAAAGGATTGAAATTATAAGATTTATATTTAGTTGTGGAAATAAGATTGCTGTTAAATAAAGCGCAATCACAGCAAGAAAAAGGTATCTTAACATCGTTATCACCAAAATCCTTTGTCCATTAAAGGAAGAATTATATTTATTATATATGAGTCTATCATAAAAATCTATGGAAGTTACGAGCTAATAGATAAAAAAGCTGCGGTAGTATAGCTTTATTAATGAACAAAAGGAGGTTAGATTAGCAATTACCTCCCTATTACATGTTTATTAATAATTTGATTAACTTTTTTTGTAATAGCTGAGAACCTTTTATCTAATAAATGACTAAGTCCAAAATGAAAGTTAACTTCATGTGGTTCAATACCAATTATAATGCCTTTATATCTTTTATTTGAATGACATATCAAATTTAAAAAATGTAGATTGTGAGAAGAAAAACCGAGCTCCTCTTGATATGTAAGGGCATGTAATGGAAAAACTGTTATTTCTCCTGGAGTTTTCCCTGAAATTGCTGCATCGACAATAATAATAAACTCAGCCTTCTCTATCACATTAAGGCAATAATCGATATCGGATTCACCAATCACATATTGAATTCTGTTATCTTTATTTTGCTTTTTCAACTTTTCAACAATGTATATGCCTATTCCATCATCCATCATCAGCTGATTACCAATTCCTAAAACAATTATACTATCCATCTTACATCACCTTTATCGTTTTTGGCTCTTTCCCTGGTCGATAGACGTGTGTCGCACATGACATACACGGATCAAAAGAACGCAATATTCTTCCTAGCTCTACTGGGTTATCAGGATCTTGTATCGCTGTGCCGATTAATGCTTGTTCAGCTGTACCTAAATAGTGCTCATCTCTCGTAGAAAAATCCCATGCAGATGGTGTGATAACTTGATAAAACGAAATTGTTTTATTTTCGATTTTCACCCAGTGGCCGAGAGCTCCTCTTGTTGTATCGACTAATCCCCTGCCTTGTTCATTCTCAGGAATACTGTATTTTTCTTGAACAGATGTTCCTGGAATTACCTGATCAAGCAGAACTCCCATTACTTCTGCAATCTTTTTTGCTTCTAATACCCTTGCAAGATCTCGATCCATTGCTGAAATGCCGTTTTGATATTCACCGTTTAGCCAAAGTCTTGCCAAAGGTCCTACTTCATATGGTAATCCATTATAACGCGGTGCTTTCACCCATGAATAGGCTTTTTCTTTGTCCATATTCGGCTTTGATATATCTTCCTCAGGTTTATACGTGTCTTTCCCTTCATACCATGCATAATCAATAGTTTCTGTAAGAAAATTTGGATCAAATTTATCCAATTTGCCGTTTTGATAAATGAGTGCATCAACATACAGCGTTCCTAGCTCTCTATAATTATTAAAACTTCCATAACTTAATAGATTTCTATATCCGCCGCCCATTTGAAAATAATCTTGATAATACTCAGCAATTGAATAAGCATCAGGAAGCGTTTTTTGTTCGATAAAATCACTAATTTTGTTTAAGATTGACTTCATCTTTATTATTTTATCAGTGGTCGCCTGTGTCGTAATTCCCCCTACAAAAACACCGTGGTTATGTGGTGCTTTTCCGCCTAATACCGCAAGCATTTGATGAGCCAAACGGCTTAATTCAAGTGATTCAAAATAATGTTTTGAAATTCGATTATTAATTTTTTTCGGAAGCCTAAAGTCAATATTTTCATTTGCTTCAAGCGGGCTGATATTAGGGAGTTTTACATAATCAGGGATAGTATATTGATAAAAATGTCTAAGGTGATTTTGCAGGAATTCGCAGCAGTGAATAATATCGCGTAAATACCTGCCTTGTTCAGTTGGGAGAATGTTTAAGGCATCTTCAAGAGCAAGTGAAGCCGCCATTGAATGGGCTGCTGAACAAATCCCGCAAATGCGCTGGGTAAAATAAATGGAATCGAATGGACTTCTACCGACAAGCATTTGTTCAAATCCTCTGAAAAATGATCCTTTTGTTTTCGCCTCCACTACAACATGATTCTCTATTAAAACATCTACTTCCATAAAACCGCTAATTCGAGTGACTGGATTCATAATAATACGTTTTTTCATTTATTCACCACCTGTTGTATCATAGCTAATAAACGGTGCCATCTGATCAGGAAAGCCAAATTGCGCACATCCTATACATGGTGTACCAGCTCCAATCGGCCAGTTTACATAGCCATCCCATTCGCGTGTCGGGCAATCAATTCGTGTGACAGGTCCTCTACAGCCGAGTTTAAACAAGCATTCTTTATCACCTAATTTTTTTGCAAAAATACCACGGTCAAAGTATGGTCTTCTCGGACATCTGTCGTGAATTAATGTGCTGTAGAACAGCTTTGGTCGTTCTCTTTGATCCAACTCTGGTTCTCCATACAACAGTAAGTGAGCAAGTGTTCCTAAAAACCAATCAGGATGGCAAGGGCAGCCAGGCAGCTTAATTACCTTTCTCTCAAGTACACTCTGCAGCCCTACTGATTGAGAAGGATTTGGCTTTGCTGCCGACACACCTCCATGTGCTGCACATGCACCAATTGCGATGACATACTTTGCTTTTTCACCAAGCATTTTAGCTGCTTTTAGTCCTGTTAACGGCTCACCATTCCATCTTCCAATGACATTGTAAAGGCCGTTATTTTTAAGAGCGACCGCTCCTTCTACAGCAAGGATAAATTCTTCTCCTTCATTCAAAACATTTGATAGTTTTTCAATTGCTTTATCTCCTTCTGCCGTCATGAGACTGTTACTGTAGACAAGATTAACCATTGATGTAATCATGTATTCTAAATCAGGATTTGTGCCATTCATTAAAGAAATAATATTTCCTGAGCACCCGTTTAATTCAAGCCAAATAAGATTAATTTTTTTGATCCTTCCTCTATTAATGCCCTCTTTTGTTTTATGAAAAAGCCTATAAGTAATAGCTTGGTTTGTCATCGATTCAGGGGGTAAGATGTCATTTTTATTCAACCTTTTAACCTCCCGACTGGTATTAATTGATTTAAAATCATTTGCTGACCAGCATGACATGAAGCAAAGTCATTTGTATAATCGTTCCCAGCTTTTAAACCGAAATGTGTTGCCGCTGCCCACGCACGATGGTTTGTAACGTCATAAACAACACCATTTACAGCTACATAAGCAGGCATACCATTTTCCCCTGTATATTTCCCCAATTCTTCTTTTGTAAATGTTCCCTCATTCGGAATCATTACAAGCGGATATCCGGTTGAAGGGATATCTGGCCGGATTCCTTGCAAAGGAACTCTCGACATATTCAGAAAATATCTCTCATTTATAAGTAAACGTGTTAAAAACTGCAGATGCGAAGTTTTATCTTGCAGCTGACGTAAAAGAAAATTCTTTGTAAACATATCTTGACATTCATACAATAAACGCATATCATTGGCTATCCCTAAAAATAGGTTGTGAATCTGCATCGTTATGAATGGTATATTCATCTTCTAGAGCCTCCTCACGATGTCATCTATATTCAGTGTAAGAGAATTCTATTCTAATTTTAAGAACGCACCCTACAACAGGATGCGTTCTTTAACAAATTCTTGGCAGCATCATTCCTGATAATCGGTTTAAACGGCGGGTAGAGCCGAGCGGTGTTTTTAACAGCAACTGCCCTTTTTCTTTTTTTGTAACATATCCAATCACTTGCGCCTCTTGCCCTTCATGAAAGTTTCTTAAGATGTCTAAAATCATATGTTCCTCTTCTTTTGCACAAATCATGATAATCTTTCCTTCGTTCGCTAAATACAGAGGCTCAAAACCAAGGATGTCACATGCTCCGCGTACTTCATGATGAATTGGTAATGCACTTTCCTCAATTTCCATTGTAACTTGAAAGTCTTCACAAATTTCCACAAGTGTTGTTGCTAACCCTCCGCGTGTTGGATCACGCATGATCCGCACACTGTGTGCAGCGTTAAAAACAGCGTTTGTCATATGATTAAGTGAAGCGCAGTCACTTTGTATATTCGTGATTAATCCAAGTTCATTTCGTGCTGCTAAAATCGCTATTCCATGATCACCAATCGATCCGCTTACAATAATGACATCTCCTTCTTGTATTGTATTTGGATTAACACATTGTTTATTTGAAAGCATTCCAATTCCCGTTGTATTAATATACAGTCCATCTGCACTGTTTTTTTCAACTACTTTTGTATCACCTGAAACAATTTGAACATCTGCTTTTTTCGCTTCTTCAGCCATCGCACCTACAATCATTTTTAAGTCACTTATTAAAAACCCTTCCTCAATAATAAAACTTACCGTTAAAAATTTAGGAACAGCACCACTAACAGCAAGATCATTAACCGTTCCTGATACTGCTAATTTACCGATATTCCCCCCAGGAAAAAACAATGGGTTTACAACAAAACTATCCGTTGAGACCGAAATGTCTTGGCAGTTTAACGAAACTGCTGCAGCATCCATTACAGCATGCTGTTCATGCCCGAATTCCTTAACAAATACATCATGAATTAACTGCTGAGTAAGTTCTCCCCCATCTCCATGCGCTAAATTAATACGTTTCATTCAAATAACTCCCCCTCCCGCATGTACTGATAATGTGCTGCACAACTTCCTTCCGAAGAAACCATGCATGGTCCAATCGGGTTAAGGGGATGACACGCTTTTCCAAACAATACGCATTCTTCCGGTGAAATAAGTCCGCGAATAATATCTCCGCACCGGCATTTTGTTTTACGAGGCTGTTGTTCGTTTACTTGAAATTTTTTCTTTGCATTTAAATGGGCAAATTCACTTTTTATATCCATCCCACTATTTTCTATTACTCCAATCCCACGCCACGCTTCATGACATGGTTCAAAATACCTTTCCATTATATGAACGGCAGCTTTGTTTCCATCATCTGTGACAACCCGCTTATAATCATTAATAATCTCGGCTTTTTCTATCAGCAGCATCGTTAATAGCTTATATATGCCGCCTAATAGTTCCATAGATTTAAATCCGCTAATTACTCCCGGCACCTCGTACTCATTTTCAAGAAATTGATAACTTCTTTTCCCAATCACAATGGAAACATGTCCGGGAAGTAAAAAACCGTCTATTTGAATCTCTCCTGCTTCCAGCAGCGCTCTTAGTGCAGGCTCCACTAATTTTGTTGTCGTCCACATCGAAAAATTGGTAATCCCTTTTTCATCTGCCTGTTTTATGGCTGCTCCAAGCACTGGAATAGTCGTTTCAAACCCAATCCCTAAAAAAATAACCTCTTTATCTGGATGCTCTTCTGCGATACGAACTGCATCTAATGGGGAATAAACAACACGGATATCTTTTCCCTCTGTTTTTGCACCCATTAACGTATTCATTGTGCCGGGTACTCTCATCATATCTCCAAATGTACAAATAATCCGGTTTTCTCCTTCTGTTAATTGAATCATGGCATCAATCGACTTTTGATCCGTTACACATACCGGACACCCGGGACCAGAAATTAATTTAACATGTTCGTTAAGTATTTTTTTTATTCCAGTTTTGGCAAATGCCATCGTGTGCGAACCGCATACTTCCATGAATGCCGGGCGAACTCCTGTTTTCTCTTTATATCGCTTAGCAAGATTGATTACTTCATTCATCATCTTTTTACTTAATACAGGGTTTGAAAACTCTTTAAGAATTTGCTGCATCAATCATCTTCCTCCATTCTTCAATACTTAACTTAGCAAATTCCTCATCCACAACTGTCAGCGCCTGTCCAGCATGAATAATAACATAGTCTCCTACCTTTACTTCTGGAACAAATAGAATACCTACGTTCATTTTTGAGCCCAGCACATCAACAAGAGCTTTACGTTCTTCTGTTTCAATGACTTTTGCAGGAACACCTACACACATAATTATTCTCCTTTACGATTCGCTGCAATGATTAACTGACCAAGTGCAATCCCGCCGTCACTACACGGAACACGCTGGTGTGTATAAACGTCAAAGGTGAATTTCTGCAGCGCTTTTGTAATCTCACTCACTAGAAATGCGTTATGAAAACACCCGCCTGAAAGCATTACTTTTCGATTAAAACTTGGAAAACGATCAACGATTAATAATAATGTATCCACACATACTTTTACGATCGTTTGATGAAAGGTTTGAACAATTTGTGGAAGCGGTCGAGCGTTCAAGTAATCATCAATAATACATCGGATCATTTCAGAAGCATCAATGATGATTTCTCGATTTTTTAAAAGATAAAAAGGATAGTGTTCATCATTTGATACAGCATCTGTCATATATTCAGATAAACGAATCGCAGGCTCCCCGTCATATGTTGCTTCCATACAAATACCTAATATGGCGCTAACGGCGTCAAACAGCCTGCCGCATGTCCCCGCTAAAGGGCTGTTCATTTCTTTTTTCACCATCATTGCAATAATCCCAATTTCGTACACTCGATTTGGAAACAGCTGTTTTGCTAGATTTTCTCCTTCTATTCCGAAATAATGAATAAGCATGCCAACCGCAGTGCGCCACGGTTCTTTTACAGCTGCTTCGCCACCTGGTAAAGGTGTATATCTTAAATGCCCTAATCTTCGAAAAGAGGAAGCATCACCATACAGCACTTCAAACCCCCATATATTCCCGTCCTCTCCATATCCTGTTCCATCAAGAATTAGTCCAAAACAAGGGTCTGACAGATGATTGTCTTCCATGCAGGACACCATATGGGCATGATGATGCTGTACAGTTACAACTTCTCCTTTCATTTTTTTTACAAGCATGGCTGTTGTATACTGAGGGTGCATATCTATCACTGTTACTTCGTTAGACGCTCCAATCCATTTTTCAAGGTGCGAATATTCCCGTTTGGAATGTTCAATTACTTCTATGTTTGTTAAATCACCAATATGAGGACCTAAAAAAATTTGCTGATGTCTACCAATTGCAAATGTATTTTTCTGCTGTCCGCCTAATGCTGCTGTATGATGCACTAGGTGAGTTGTTTGGAGAGGATCTGGTACATAGCCTCTAGAACGCCGTAAAAATGTAATCGCACCATTATTAATTTGCACAACAGAATCATCAAGAGGATGTAAAATGCTCCGATTGTGGGTAAGAATATAATCAGCAATGCCTTGTAAAGAAGAAAATGCTTCTTCATCCTTATATAAAATCGGCATTCCTGTACGGTTCGCACTCGTCATTATAAGAAAAGGGATCCCCTCTTCTTCAAAAAGAAGAGTATGAAGCGGGGTATAGGGAAGCATTACTCCAAGTGACTTTAAACCAGGTGAAAGTGATGATGGCAGAAAGTATTCTCTACGTTTTCTTAATACGACAATCGGCGCTTCAGGTGATTGTAACGCTTTTTCTTCTAATGGTGATAAGTGACAAACAGATTGAATCACTTCAATGGATGATGCCATCACCGCAAACGGTCGATACGGACGGTTTTTACGGCGGCGTAACCGACTTATTGCTTCATGATTTGATGCATCACAAGCAAGATGGTATCCACCAAGACCTTTTACAGCAATAATCGTGCCATTATTGAAAAGCTCTTTCACTTTCTCAATTGCATCATGTTGTTCAGCTATTTTTTCGCCTGTAATGGATTGTAAAAATACATGCGGTCCACATTTTGGACAAGCAATCGGTTGAGCATGATGGCGGCGATTATTTGGGTCTTCATATTCCGCTTGACATACTTTACACATCGTAAAGGACTTCATAGATGTAGCAGAACGATCATAAGGCAGTTCATGAATAATCGTATAGCGCGGGCCGCATTGTGTACAGTTAATAAAAGGATAACGATAGCGAACATTTTTAGGATCATTCATTTCTTTTAGACAGTCCCTGCAAACCGCAGAATCTACTGGAATTACTAATGAGGATGAACCGCCTTTTTCACTTGGAATAATTGAAAATGCTGCAATCTCTTTTAAAGAGACTTCTTTTACAGAAACTTGATCCACTCTTGCTAAACGAGGAGAAGAATTGCTTAATATTTGAAGAAAGTAATTTAGCGATTCTTCTGTTCCTTCTGCATGAATTTTAACCCCATCCATATTATTTTGAACCGTTCCGGTAATGTTACATTTTTTTGCCACCTGAGACACAAATGGTCGAAATCCAACCCCCTGCACTCGGCCGGTTAATGAGATATTTAATGCTTTATCCATGCTTGATAGGCACCTTTTATCCAATTGAACCATTCCTGCATTCCTTCTCCTGTATGAGCAGAAACCTTTACAAGCCGCGAGTTAGGATTGATCGCTTTTAAGTCTGCTTCAGCCGTTTCTACATTAAAATCAATATATGGAAGTAAATCGACTTTATTTAAAAGAGCTAGTTCTGTACGTCGGAACATGACAGGGTATTTCGGAATTTTATCATTTCCTTCTGGGATGCTTAATAATGCTACTTTATGCTGCTGTCCAAGATCATAACCGGATGGACAAACAAGATTACCCACATTTTCAATAAATAAAATATCAATATCATTAATCTGAAATTTAGGCAAGACTTTAGCAATCATTCGTGCATCAAGATGACAACCACCGTTTGTATTAATTTGTTCTGCTTTTGCACCGCAAGCACGAATACGCTCAGCATCATTTTCAGTAGCGAGATCACCTTCAATGACAGCAATTCGATAATGTTTTGATAACATCTTCACCGTCTTCTCAAGCAATGTCGTCTTCCCCGCACCAGGTGAACTCATCAAATTAATAACAAGTGTGTTACTTTTTTTAAATGTCTCTCTATTAAATGCAGCAGATTGGTTGTTATCAGACAACACGTCTTTATTTAACGTTCGTTTCATCCATTCAACTCCCTTCGTAGGAATACACCGCAAATGTTTCTCCTTCTATCAATTCACCATTTGGCTTTTCACACTTTGGACATATCGATAGTTTATAACCTGGAACATAAGTATCTTTGCAGCTGCTACACTGGGCTTTTGCTTTTTCTCTACTAATAATCAATTGTGCATCATTTGTTAACAGCGTACTGCCATCCGCTTTATATATACTAAATGCCATCAAAAGTGCATCTGGGAGCACATTACTAAGATCGCCTACAATCAATTCCATTTTCTTCACCTTTTTAATACCCATTCTTTTGGCATCCTCTTCCACAACTGCGATCACATCTTGCATTAAAGCCATTTCATGCATAACGCTCTTCCTTTTTATATCGATTTCGCATCCTAAATTGTCTTACTTTTTATTGGATAATATTCATTTTCCCCTTAAAATATGATGCTTTAAAAAATACCTTCATGTAAACAAAACAAGAGACAATCATTCCACGTGGACATCGAAAATATTTTGTCCATAGGAATTGACTGCCTCCTAGCAATAACCAAATCATGAAATTAACTTGCTTTTCTTTTACCTACACTCTCTTTATCGGTCACTATTTTTTTATATTCTAGATTGTTATGAATTAGTAATATTAATTGAATAATTAATACCGATAAAGAAGCCTTTTTATATGCTAAATATTTCTCTTCCCACTCATGTGCAAATTTGCTTTTAAATTCTTTTAACCCTTTAAATTTATAAGCAAACTTGCTGTGTAAAAAGATAAACCGGGCCATTTTTTCAGGAGCACGGGAATTCTTACTTTCCCCTACATTTGCTAGCGGCGTCATTCCTAAGCTGCACATCTTATAATTATGCTCTTTAGCCCATAAGAAAATTGAGGTAAATAATACATCCATTGTTCCATGAGGACTTGCTTCAATCTGACGCATAAGGTCAATTGAAACCGTTTCTTTTTCTTTTATATAGTCGCTAGGTAACGTCGCAAAGGCAATTAGTTTTCCCGCAGGACATCGCAAAACAGCCGTTGGAAAACGAGAAACATAATTTTTATGAAAGAAGCTTACCGAAAAACCTTTTTCTTTACGGTCTCCTAGCCACGAGTTTGAGACTTCTGCCATTTCATTTAACAGTTTTTCGGAATAGGGTGGGTGAAGAACGTTAAACTGATAGCCGTTTCGTTCAAATTTATTCCGCCTTGTCCGCAATTTTGCCCCCTGTTTCCCTGCAACTGAAAAAACATCAAGATTTACTTTTGCCTCTTCTCCTAATTTAAAGAATCGATAGCCGGCCGCCTTGTAGTCTGGTAGAAATCGAGTGCTTACTTGATAAAACACTGGGATTACTTTTTTTTCATGACAATGCGCTTCAAATTCCTTAATTGCCTTTTTAATATGCGTGCCATGACCGAGTGGATCACCTAAAACAACATACTTATTTGCAATTTTTTTATAAGCTATTAGCACTTTGCCCTCCTCGGCCCAATATATTTTTTTATCTTTTAAAAGTATTAAATGGGATAATTGATTTCCGCCATATTTTTTTAAGAAGCGGGACACTTCACTATAGTTGTTCTCTTGAATAAGTGAATGTTTTTCAAACTGTTTAAACTTCATTATCATTCCAGTACTAAGTAGAAAAGTAAGTACCATGTAAAAATAGGATCCATTAGAAACGTAAGGTATTGCTGTTTCGAACATTTTCTCCTCCTAAATAAAAGGTTCTCTAATTATAAAAGATACCATAGAAGCTGCTTTTATAACACAGTGAATTATATTGAAGTGATTTAAATATTCATAAAAATTCAGTCTTTTTTGTTAGCGGTATGTTTTATCGACTATGATACTGGGTAACTCTTAACTAAATTAAATAATAGGAGGGGATTACCAATGGCCCACGAAAAATATTCCAGTGTCATTCAAGCACTGCATGAATGTATGGAAGCTTGTAATCATTGTTATGATGAATGTTTAAACGAGGAAAATGTGAAATCAATGTCGGAATGTATTAGACTTGACCGCGAATGTGCTGATATTTGCTCTTTCTTAGAACAATCTCTTTCACGAAACAGTCCGTTTATAAAAGAAACTGCTAATCTTTGTATAGAAGCTTGTAAAAAATGCGCAGATGAATGTAAGAAACACAATCATGACCACTGTCAAAAATGTGCAGAGTCATGTCGAAAGTGTGCAGATGAATGTGAAAAGCTTGTATCGTAACTATATACATTTAATACTAGGAAAGAGACGTTTTTTCAAAAAACAAAAAAACGTCTCTTTTATTAGTTCTATTAGTTATGATCTTTTATTTCGAGAATTAGATTTTGAATTACTGTTATTTTTATTCCTATTACGCGTTGAGGAAGTTTTTTTGTTAGTTCTAGAAGATTTTTGTTCACTTCCATTTTCCTTAGAGGACGTTCTGCTGTTTTGTTTGTACTGCTTTATCTTTTGACTAGAAGAATTTGGATGACTAGAACGAGAGAGCTCAACAGATTTCTTTTCAATTGTTAAAGAAATCTCTTTTTCAATATTTGTTACATGCACACGATCTTTCGATGCAGCGAGCGTTACCGCTAAGCCTTCTTCTCCCGCTCTTCCCGTTCTGCCAATTCGGTGAATATAACTTTCTGCATCATGTGGAATATCATAGTTAAACACATGTGTGACTCCTTCTACATCAAGTCCTCGTGCTGCTACATCTGTTGCGACTAAAAGCTGAATTTTACACTCACGAAATTTTTTCATAACTGCTTCTCGCTTTGCCTGTGATAAGTCACCATGAAGTTCATCTGAAAGATATCCTCTTTCTTTTAATCCTTCATTCAGCTTAGCTGCTCTTCGCTTCGTCCGACAAAAAATAATCGCAAGAAATGGACGATATTCATCAATCAGGAAGCATAGTGTGTCTTGTTTCGCTCGATCAGTTGTTTCCACCACAAGTTGGCTAATCTCCTTAACCGTTACCTCTTTATCTTTAATACGTATATCAACGGGTTCCTTCATAAAACGTCTTGATAACGAACGCACTTCTGAAGGAATTGTCGCGGAAAATAACATTGTCTGTCTTGAGTCTGGTGTTTCTCTCATAATTTTTTCTACTTCACCTAAAAAGCCGATATGAAGCATTTGATCGGCTTCATCAAGGACAAGCACTGAAACATCAGAGAAGGAGATTGTTTCTCTTCGTATGTGATCTAACAGCCTTCCTGGCGTGCCAATTACAATATGAATAGTACGCTTTAATTTTCTTAACTGCTGTTCCACATCTTGCCCGCCGTATACAGCAAGCACATTTATCTCTTCTTCCTCAGGAATCATCTTCTTTACTTCCGCTGTTACCTGCAGTGCTAATTCTCGGGTTGGTGTAATGATAAGAGCTTGAATATGCGGTTTAGCTAAATCTATTTTTTCAAGTATTGGCAGTGTAAATGCTAATGTCTTACCCGTTCCGGTTTGAGCTTTCGCAATTACATCTTTTCCTGTTAACAGCACCGGAATGGTTTTTTCTTGGATTGGTGAAGGTTCAATAATACCATTCTCACTTAATTTTTTACTTATTTGAGGTCGAATACCTAATTTCAAAAAATCTTGCAAATATGTCACACCTTTTCTACTTACTATTTTTATGTCTATCGTCCATCTTATACTTTTTTACTAAAGCACACAATATAAAAAGAAATGATGAGAGATGAATTGTGTTATGTTTCATACTATAATAAACATTATCTAAAACAAAAAGGAGTTTTATTCACATGAACGGACAACAGCGCAATGACCTCTCTCAAGGTACGTCTGTAAAGATTGTCTTGAAAAAAGATCAAAAAACAGGAACATTAACAAAGGGAATTGTTAAAGATATCCTAACAAAATCGAGCTTCCATCCTCATGGGATAAAAGTAAGACTGCAGGATGGTCAAATTGGAAGAGTAAAAGAAATATTAGAAAAATAAAAGAGAAAGATACTAAAAAAACTTGCTATTTTTGTAAAAGGTTGATATGATGAAGAAAGTTATTTTTTGTTCGTTATAAATTTGATAGAAGAAATGTTTACAAACGTTTTTCGTCTTGAAGGATTATGTAGAGCAGAGATAATAATACATTTGTGTGGAAACCCGCACAGCAGGAGGAACAATTATGTTACAAGGTAAAGTAAAATGGTTTAACGCAGAAAAAGGTTTCGGTTTTATCGAAGTTGAAGGCAATGACGATGTATTCGTACACTTCTCTGCAATTCAAGGCGAAGGCTTCAAAAGCTTAGACGAAGGACAATCAGTTTCTTTTGAAATCGTTGAAGGTGCTCGCGGCCCTCAAGCTGCTAACGTTCAAAAGTAAATAATATAAAAAAAGACTCCGTAATTGGAGTCTTTTTTATATTATTTAGAAAGATAACATTCTCTTTAAACATTAAATAGGGACAAATAATACTAAGTAGTGCTATTAAGGTAATCATTGCTCCACCAAACTTATTTCCGCCGTAAAAAACTCGAACAGCATAAATCATTCATAAATCATTGTGGAGAGAAAAGTGTAAATCCCAACACTCCAAATAATAAGATTTATTCTATCAATCCCTCACTTCATTTAATCTCGAAATGGCCTGATGATCCTTTCTCTAATTTTCTCCTCATTTGCAATTGACCCATACTACATAATGCTGTTTTCTTTTCTTGAAAACGAATAACAAACTCATAGAAGCATCTTCTTTAGACATATTTTGATATGAAAGTGGAAAGCGAAACCTCTAATTAGTCCTCTTATTGAAGAGTTCTGGACAGGTCATCCCATTATTTATTCATAGAGATATTTTCTAGTTGATCCCCTTCCACTTTTTATCAAATTTCATTATAATTTTAAAGTATAAATGCAAACCTAAGCTAGGATTCTTCTATATATAGTAGGTGTTTAATCATGAATCAGTTATCAAACTGTGTCTACTGTGGAAAGCTAATACTTATTGAAAAGTTGAAATGCTGCTCTAACTGTCTTATACAAACAGAAGAAGTTTTTAATAAGTGTGTTTGCTTTTTGGAGACCCCACCTAACCAAAACAGTAACATATCTCAATTAAGCAATAGGACAGGCATTCCTGTTTCAGAAATTTATAACTTTGTGTTAGACGGCAGACTATGCTTTTTATTTGATCAACTTTCCATTAATTCTCCAAACATTTCTGATCAAAAGAAAAAGAAAGCTTTCTATTAGAAAAGGAAATATGTGTAAAGGAAGAGAAATAATAGATAGACCTAATAATATAACTATTAACCTATAAAAATACTGGGAACCGCACAGACAATTGAACATCCAAAATCCTTTTATAGGGGGAATTCCAATGAGTTGTTTTCATTCTCTTTCAGAAGTGAGTGACTATATCAATGGAAACGGTAAAGGCTGGTTAAATCAATTGTGGAAATCTAGGTTAAAGGTTTTAAAGCAAGAACAACATGAATGGTGGAATAATATTAGAAGTAATGAAGAAAGCAGTGAAATTGTCTATTTATTTAAAGAACATTTGGTAAATCCGATTGAATTTTTAGAAAAACTTACGATTGAATACATCGATATTGGCAGTAATCGAAGCGATTATATGCACATGGAATGCACTTTTAAAGGTGAAGACTATGAATTTGGAGTTCACGAAGATAAAGAAGGCACCTTGCTTCATCTAATAAAAATAGCTGATATTAATAAAGGAAGGTATTTAATAAAGTATTATCGAACAAATGAAGTGTATGATTTTTTCCGCGCTGTTTTAATAGACTTCTTTATTATGCTGTTTATGAGATATCAGCAGGACTATGGAAAGATTATTAAATATGGATAAACAATGAGTTCATAACTCAAACCTTTCTATCACTTTCAATCTACTAAAAAGGGAGGTTGACCGTATACGGTTAACCTCCCTTTCCTGCTGTTATCGTTTAATAAACACTGTTTTCGTTGATGTAAAAAACTCTTTCGCGGCTTGACCCTGCTCACGAGAATGAGAGCTTGAATTTTTCATACCGCCAAACGGTGCCTGCAGCTCAACACCAGCTGTTTCAGCATTTACACGCACAAGCCCCGCTTCTACTTCGTCAATAAAGTCCATCATACTACCGATATTTTGCGTGTAAATCGAGGCGCTTAATCCAAACTCACTATCATTAGCAAGATGAAATGCTTCTTCTAATGTTTCTACTTTTATTAATGCCAGTACTGGACCAAAAATTTCTTCCTGACCAATTGTCATTTTAGATTGTACGTTCTCAAAGATTGTCGGCTCTACATAAAAACCATCCTCTAATCCTTCAGCACGTTTACCACCATGAAGAAGAACGGCTCCTTCTTGTTTTCCTTTTTCAATATAAGAAAGAACTGTGTTTAATTGGCCTTCACTCACACATGGCCCCATCCATGTATCGCTATTGAGTCCATTTCCAACTTTAATCTTTTTAACTTCTTCTATTAATTTTGCTTTAAACTTCTCATAAATACCCGCTTGAACAATCACACGACTTGTTGCCGTACATTTTTGACCAGTTGAACGAAGGCCGCCGCTAATCGTTGCTTCTACTGCAAAGTCAACGTCTGCATCATTTGCAATGATAATTGGATTTTTACCGCCCATCTCAAGCTGATATTTTGCTCCGCGTGCTAGTGCACCCTCAGCTACTTGCTTACCGATTGTATTGGAACCTGTAAATGTAAGAGCATTGATTGACGGATGATTAATAAGGCTTTGACCAACAACAGAACCACGGCCATTCACTAAATTTACCACGCCTTGCGGAAATCCTGCCTCATGGAAGCATTCCACTATTTTAGTTGTTGTAATCGCCGTTTCTTGTGCTGGTTTAAGTACAACTGTATTACCGTAAATGAGAGCTGGTGCCATTTTCCAAATTGGAATCGCAACAGGGAAATTCCAAGGTGTGATTACACCAACCACTCCTACTGGAACGCGTGTTGTATACATAAACGCTTCACTGTCAGATGCTGGAATTACATCGCCGACACTGCGCATTCCTTCTCCAGCATAATAGCGAAGAATCGCAACACCGCGCATCGTTTCACCTTTTGCTTCTGGAAGTGTTTTTCCCATTTCTCGCGTCATTGTTTCCGCAATTTCATCAACACGACTTTCTAAAAGATCAGCAGCTTTATATAAATAATTACCACGGTCTGTTCCTGAAAGTTTGCGCCAAGTTTTCTTTGCTTCCTTGGCTGATTGGACAGCACAATCTACGTCTTCTTTTGAAGAACTTTGAAAATAACCAATTATTTCATTTTTATTGGCGGGACTAATACTTTTTAACGTTCCTTCTGAAGAAGCACTCATCCACTCGCCGTTAATATAATTTTGATATGTTTTTACTGACGTTTCTACTGTCATCATTTATACATCCTTTCATATTAAGAGGTTCATAGAGTAATTTGAAAACATAGGCAAGGCATAAATGGTCGCTTTTGTTTTTAAAATGTCGGTCCAATTCTCCAAATACCAAAATCATGCTGTTTTAAAATTTCAGATTTTGTTTTCTTTCCAGAGGAAACGAGAGCAATTTCATCTAAAATACGTGTTCCAACTTCTTCAACCGTTTCTTTGCCTTCGATAATTGTGCCAGCGTTTAAATCCATATTTTCTGACATCTGTTCAAACATCCCTGTATTTGTTGATATTTTAATAACCGGGGCAATTGGTGAACCTGTTGGTGTACCACGGCCGCTCGTAAAGAGAACAATTTGTGCTCCTCCGGCAACCATTCCTGTTAACTGTTCAATATCATGACCTGGTGTATCCATCCAAACAAGTCCTTTTTTTGTTGGTGATTCCGCATAATTGACAAGCTCTTGAAGCGTTCTTGTGCCAGCTTTTGTTGCGGCACCAAGTGATTTCTCTTCTAAGGAACTTAATCCTCCTTTAATGTTTCCCGGACTTGGGTTTCCCGTGCGAATATCAACGCCCATTTGTATCGCTCGGTTTTCCATAGCGGAAATCACTTCATACACACGTTGTGAAACATGGTCATTGGCAGCACGATCTGCGAGTAAATGCTCTGCCCCGATTAGTTCAGTAGTTTCTGCTAATATCGCCGTTCCGCCCCGATCAACAATCATATCACTCACTGCACCAACAGCAGGATTTGCGGAAAGACCAGAGCACGCATCTGAACCGCCGCACTCTGTTCCAATAATTAATTCACTAAAATCAAACGGAACACGCATTTGTGCAGATGCCTCCTGTACCATGTTCGCAGCAATTTTTGCCCCTTCTGCAATAGCGTGGAGCGTGCCGCCGTGATCTTGAATTGACACAACTTCCACCGGTTTTCCTGTTTTGCGAAGCTCTCCCGCCACGCTTCTTGCTTGGTGAGTTTCACAGCCTAGACCAAGGACAACAACACCGTAAACATTAGGATTTTTACCCATTCCTACATACGTATTAAATGTTTGATCATAATCAATTCCAACTTGAGCACAGCCATGCTGATGAATAAATGTAACAGTTCCATCTACTAGTTCTGTAATGCGCTGTGCTGTCTGCGTGGCGCATGTAATTGTCGGTAAGATAAGAACGTGATTGCGAATTCCGATTTGACCGTCGGGACGCCTATACCCCATTAACTGATGTGTGTTGTTCATTGCCAATCTTATCACCCCGCCCTCGTTTTCCTTCAAGGTTGTGAACATGAACATGTTCTCCAACCTCGATATTTTGTAAAGCCGCTCCTATTACTTCACCATATTTTAAAATATCTTCTCCCTTTTGAATAGGAACAACAGCAAACTTATGACCAAACTCAATCGTACTTTTTAGTTCAATCGTAAACTGTTTTTCTTGACACCTTACTTCTATTACCGTACCTTTATCAATTTTTGTTAAGGCAACCGCAACCTTATCAATCGGCTTCATCATTAATGTTTTATAGTTTGTGTTCATCTAAAACCTCCTTTAAAAGGTGTGACAGCTTTTCGTTTAGTTTGGTGCAACTGCCTTTCCTACCTGACTTTTAACTGGATTATTTAATGTGCCGATTCCCGGAATTTCAATTTCAATACGGTCACCATCCTGCAGGGTAAAGTCATTTGGCGGAACGATACACGTACCTGTTAATAGAACAGTGCCTGGAAAGACAACATTATCTTTTACTAAATAAGATGTAAGCTCTTTCAGTTTCCGTTTTAATTGTCCAACCAGTGCCGTTCCTTCAAACACTTTTTCTTCGTTACGGAAAATTCGGCAAATGATTTGGAACTCGTAAGGATCTTCTACTGTTTCTGCTAAGCGAATTGCTGGTCCAATTGCACATGAATTTCTCCAAATTTTCGCCTGAGGCAGATACAGAGGATTTTCCCCCTCAATATCACGGCAGCTCATATCATTTCCAATTGTATAACCAATAATGTCACCGTTTTCATCAAGAACGAGCCCAAGTTCTGGCTCTGGAATTTGCCAATTGGAATCGCTTCTTACATAAACTGGTTGATCTGTTCCGATTGTTCGTTCATTTGTTGATTTAAAGAAAATTTCCGGTCTGTCTGCATCATAAACTTTGTCATAAAACGTTTGAGCGTCAAGCTTTCCTCCCGTTGCTTCATAATTTCTTGCATCACGGCTTTTTTCATAAGTAACCCCGCATGCCCATACTTCTTTTGCTTCAATTGGAACGAGAAGCGTTAAATTTTCAAGTTTTTCTCCAACCGGCTCTAAGTAAATGATTTCCGCGTTAATAATATCGATAGGCTTTTTACTTTGCTGTTTTGCCAGTTCAATAATTTCCAAGAAACTTTGAAATGGTAAGTTGTATACTTCATTTTGTTCAGTTACTGCAGCTAATACAGACGCTTTATTTTCATTTTGATAACGGATTACTTTCATAGTAAACCCTCCTATTGTTTTATATTATAAAACTAAGTTCTTGAAAGTCAATATAAAAAGAACATAAATTTAAAAAATTCAAAAAAAACATTTATAAGGCAACTTTGTTATAACCTAATTCATTTGAAATCTTCATTGCCGCTTCTTTTAAACGAGTAATTACTTCACTTCGCTCTTCTTCGGTTGCTCGCGGTGTTGGCATTGATAAGCTGATTGCTGCAGCCACTTCTCCTAAGTGATCATAAATAGGGACAGCAACACAGCAAACACCAGGTTCATTTTCTTCATTATCAACGGCAAAGCCATTGTTTCGAACGTTTGCAAGTTCTTTACGAAAATCTTCTTCATTTGTAATTGTTTTTTCAGTTTGCTGAATGTATTCGTAGCCTTTTAAAATATCATGCAGCTCATGTTCTCTTTTATAGGCAATAAGTGCTTTACCAACGCCGCTCGAGTGAAGGGGAATTCTTCTTCCAATTCGTGAGTATACAATTGTTGCCGATATCCCTTCTACTTTATCAATATATACACCCTCTTTACCGCTTAAAACAACAAGATGAAGCGTATGTCCTGTTTCATTTGAAAGGTTCACTAAATGTTTGCGTGCTATCGAACGAAGATCCAAGCTGTGAATCACAACATTTCCTCTTTCAAATAATTTCATTCCGAGTTTGTATTTACCTGTTTCTGTATCTTGATCAATATAGCCATGCATTTGTAATGTTTTTAACAGCGAATGAACCGTACTTTTATTTAATGCCATTCGGCTGCTGATTTCGGTAATTTTTAATTCAGTTGTATGTTCGTCAAACAAGTCTAAAATCCGAAGTGCTCGTTCAACTGATTGAATTATTGGCATCCTTTTCAGTCCTTTATCTGCTTTTTTCTCTTTTATTTATCATATCATTTTTTATAATACTTCTGAAAGTTTTTACCGAAAGCATGCCGACTTTATTAGATTAAGAAAAAGTACGTTCACCCTGTCTCGGCACTGCCAATCCTTCTGCACCTTTTAGAGAAGCTTTCAATTTCGGTGCATAGCGTTTAATCATCTCAAGTCCAATTTTTGCTCTGCGAACACGTTCCTTAGAAAGAGCGATGGATGTATCCTCCAAATGAGTTCCTGATGGATAAATATTCGGCGCATTTCGTAAGCCAAATTTAATATAAACAGGTGCTGCAACACGAATAATTTCTGGAATATCATAATGTCGGATAAAGCCGCCGACATCATCAGGCACTTCGATATAAATGTCAATTGGAATATTAACCGCTTGACGAATTGCCGAAAGACGAGCTAATGTTAAATCTGTTGGAACGTTAAAGGTTCCTGCCCCGATGTTTTCCATTAATTTAATTGAAACGGGATTCGATTGCCCCATTTGGACAGATATTTTTACAACTAAATCACTTGGAAGCTCACCTTTTTTCTTAAATTCATTCACAAGCCATAAAAGACCTTCATCAGCGACTAAAATACTGCGAATTCCATAACTGCAAGCGCGTTTAATATCTTCAATCGAATACACAAGCTGATCCATTCCCTGCACACGCAGTCCGGCAATTTTCCCAGCACTCGCAAACGGCATTGGCGTAATATCCCAGCTTCCTCTAGGACCGACAAACAAACTGACTTCTAAATTTTCACGGCGGCCAATATCAGCCATTTCCTGCAGTTCTTCATCTGTAAGAAGCATAATCCCGCTGCCTTGAGAAATGCGATGAATGTTTACATCGTACTGCTCACAAGCTTCCAGTACGGCTTCAAAAGAACGTGGTCCTTCAACGCTTGGAATTTCGACGCGATATTGAGCACCGTCCGGAAACGTTTTTGTGGAATTAGGCAGCTCATTGCAGTCACCACTTGGAAAGCCTAGTAATTCAATTATTTGTCGTGTTTCTTTCATCTTTTCACAGCCCTTCTTTATTTTTTGATTTGTAAATCTTCAGAAATCATTACGGCTGATTTATAATCAAGAACCGCTTCTTCATAAATTGGCAGGGGTACAACACCATTTGCAGCATCTGTATGTCCATAAATGCGATTGCTTGATGCTACATTTCGACGGCGTATTTGTAAAGATTGCAGTCTTTTTTCCCCAAGTGCTTTTCTTTCCTTTGGAATTCCTTCAAAATCAGGAACCATTTCACCATTTCGAAATGCTTTTTCATTAAGAAATTCAATTTTACGTTCACGAAGACCGATGTAGAGAACATCTCCTGTTTTTAAATAAAGAATGCCGCCTTTATCTCCTGCTTCAGGCGTCATATGTCCAATAGCAGCGCCATATGTAGCACCGGAATAACGGCCATCACTAATTAATGTTGCTACTCTTTTCAAGTTTCGGTTTGTATTAATGTGCTGCATCGGTGTAAACATTTCCGGCATGCCAAAGGCGCTCGGACCCTGACCTGAAATAACGACCGCAATTTTTAATACTTCTCTTTCAACCATTTCATGGAATAATGTTTCATAGTCTGCTGTTTTTAATTGTTCATAATGTTCAGGAGCATTATACTTTAGAGCACTTAACAAGCTGTCATAATGGAAAAGCTCTTTCCGTTTAATATTTTCTAGTAAAGAGGAATCTAATAAGCTATGATTTGCGTCTTCTTCATTTTCAAAATAAAGGACAAATGCCGCTTTTTTATCAAAGCTGTCAAGCTGCGGAGTTGCCATCCCGCTAATTTTCACAACTGCGCTTTCAAAGAAGTTTCCAGTTAACACATCGACTCCACTGAACGGACGACGAGGGGTTGAGACGATAATTTGATTATCTTGAACCGCATCAGCTGGCAGTCCTTTTTTCTTGTTCAAACGCGTGCGCCATGATTCTCCTGTAACAGTCGGTGCATCAATGTCCATTGGCACGCCATTTTCCAACAGCTCATAAAACAATGTTTCCATTCCCCTGCTGTCGCCCGCACAGCACTGCATCGCAAGTGCAAAAATATCGCGGCCTTCCGTTAAACTATAATTAAATAGATCAGGAATTGGGTGTTCATGATGAATCTCATCTAAATCCCATAAACTAAACTTATAGCCGCCGTAAAGCATTCCGGCAACAATGTGCATCATTAAGTTAGTTGATCCTCCTGAAGCGCTGTGAATGCGAATCGCATTACGAATGTTTGCAGCCACAATATTTGCAGCACCGAAATTCGGATCATTAATCATGCCTGTTAAACTATCGAGTGCTTTATTAACTTGATTTTTACTAGGCGGAGCTGTTAATAGCTCTAATGCCGGGTGTACAAGTCCCATCCCTGCGACAAGATGTCGTGAGCTGTTTCCTGTACCGTTAAACGCGCACACACCGCCTTGACCGTCACAAGTCGCAACCGCTAAACGTTTTTCATAGTTTTTATGCTGCTTCTTTGAAAGAATTCCTCGTTCAACAGCCCGTTCTAACACACCTTGAAAAGCTGTATTTGATGTACATTGGAGAATATAAGCCATCGCTTCGCGTAAATCATATGCGATGTCTTTTTCTCCTTGAGCATCTGCTTTTTCGGCAAGTTCTTCAAGTTCTGCATACAAATCAGTCGGAATGGTACCGCCCTGCAGCACATGTGCCGGAGCGAACGTTGCAAAAAATGGTGCTTCACCGCGAATTTGCCGAACGCGATCCACATGAGCAACCGCACTTACAACACCAAGCGGCTGCTTGTCGCATCCTTGAATAACAAAAGCACCGTGATAGCTGTGAGATTCCAGCTGATTCACAACCATTTGCGCGACCGCATTACGGCTTTGCAAAGAATAGCTCATTCCTTGATTGCTTTGTGCTGTTCCGTCACACATAACAGGTGTAGAAAAATAAAATGGTACACCACCGTTTTCCCAAATTCGTAATGCCGCATAAGCGGATGTTTGAAAATCCATAATATGTGCAGGATGATCAGGAGACCCGCCGATAATGGCAATTCTTGGTGCATTCTCTTCAAGTCGGTTATAAATTTCTTCTAATGTCCAGTCTGGTGTTCCTTGAAAAGCAGAACCAGCAATTTGTTTCGCCCGATCTAAAAGGCCTGCTACTGTGATTGGTTCATTCGCTTTTCCTTGTACGTTATCTCGATATGGATTGATTGCATTTGATATGTTTGGATACGTTACACCCATTTTCTTCCCACCCTATTTTTATACTTTTGATAATAACAATACTGCTAATAGTGTACCAACACCGCTGAATAAAAAAGCAAAGCCTATATTGTTCCTTAATACTTGATGCGGATTAAGATTTAATAGATTGCCAGTAAGCGAAACCGTAATATTTTACGGACCTGCCATAACGGTTGATAAACCAGATGTAATTAATACAATTCCGATACTTAACGGATTTATTAGTAAAAGGATCATTATTTAACAGACACTCCATTTATTAAATCAATCGGCTCTGATAATATTTCAATATCATCTCGCTGCTCTGCTTCAGAAAGCAAGCTTTCAGAAATCCAAATTTCACCAAGTTCAAGCGTATTCGGAATACGAACCACCCGAACTTTCTGTAAGTCAAATGCATTGCACGTTTTTATTGCTGCTTTAATTGCTAATTCATCTGTTTCAAGGAACATCGGAATTTTCACCGTATTCACAACCGTACTTGTTAACGCATTGGCATAGCCTTTTTCAAATGCAATTTCATCAAATACTCGCTTTGTTGTTATATCGGCAAGACCAATTCCATTCGCGTTTCCATGTGTTTTTTCTGTTAAATTTAGCACAACAACTCTTGCTGCATCAGCTCCCCCGCTTGCGTATGAAGTCGCAAACCTTCCAGAAATATTAGGATCCATTCCGTCTCCAGAAATATCCTTTCCAAGCTCCTCTATAACAAGCACATCAAGCGGATTAAATAAAATGCGCGGCATCAGCCTTTTTGCTTCAATAAGTAAACCCGGTTCTTCTTCAAGAAGATTTTCTGCCGGGACTGCCACAATTTTTACGGGCCGGTCATAAGCATTTTCAATTGTTGCTAAACCAAAAATAATCGGTGCTTTCTGAAGCATAATGTTTGCCATTTTCGGTACATGTTCTGCCATATATTTAAATCCGTAAGAGTGTGCGGCATCTGCCCCTTTTTGTTTTCCAAGACCAATCGTAATCATTTTTACTAAACCGCTTTCTACTTTTCCGCGAAAAGCTGTATGCGGTTTGATACGGTTAATAACAATAATTTTGTCAGCTTTGTATGCTTCTTCGTCAATATAAACAGGTAAACCGTTTGGCAGTTCACCTACTTTCACTACTTCCATGCTTGAACAAATCGCTGCCCCGATTACTTCTTCCGTTACTCCTAAATGCTCCAGAACGCTTTTTTGTCCTTCTGCTGTCGCTCCGCCATGACTGCCCATTGCCGGCACAATAAAGGGATCACCGCCAACAGACTTGACGGCATTCACTACTTCGCGTGTAAGAATCGGAATATCAGCGACCCCGCGACTGCCAACAGCAATCGCGACACGGTCACCTTTTTCTATTCTTTTTAATACATCCGCCTTTTGTATCCCTTCATGAACAGCATTTGGAACATCAGAAACTTCCGGAGCATCAAACTTCTGCTTTACCTTCACCATTTTTGGTATTGCAATATTTTGCAGCAGTTCGTTTATTATATCCATTGATGCTCGCTCCTTTATTGATTAGTTGCCGCGAATTTCTTCTAACTGGTTGTTCATTTCATCAACTAAATCTTTGCCAAATTTACCTGCATATTGATCGATGACTGGTTGAATAATTTCTTGAATTTCCTTTTTATCTTTATCCGATAATTCATTGACGTTCATGCCAGCGTCTTTTAAATTTTGAAGAGATTTTTCATTAGCTTCACGGTTTACTTGGCGCTGGTATTTTCCTGCTTCAACCGCTGCATCTTTTACGATCGTTTTTTCCTCTTCTGAAAGATCATCCCAGAACTTTTTACTCATTAAAAAGACGAATGGTGTATACACGTGATTCGTTTGACTTAAATAATCCTGCACTTCGTTAAATTTATTGGATTCAATTGTTGGAAACGGATTTTCCTGTCCATCAACTGTTTTGCTTTCAAGAGCGGTAAATACTTCTGAAAAAGCCATCGGTGTTGGATTTGCTCCAAGTGCTTTAAAGGCATCTAAATGAACTTCATTTTGCATCGTCCGAATTTTTAGCCCTTTAAAATCAGCTGCTGTCTTAACAGGGTGCTTACTGTTCGTTAAATTACGGAAGCCATTTTCCCAGTAAGCTAAACCAACTAAATTGTGTTCAGGAAGTTTTTCAAGAACTTTTTGTCCTACAGCACCATCAAGAACTGCGTCTGCTTCTTCACCGTTATTAAAAATAAATGGGAAGTCAAAAATACCAAACTCTTTTACCATTCCAACAAGCGGTGATGTGGATGGAATCGTTACTTCTTGTGTACCTGCTTTTAAGGCTTCTGTCATCTGCATGTCGTCACCTAGTTGAGCAGAAAAATATGGTTCCACTTTAATTTTGCCATCTGTTTTTTCTTCAACAATTTCTTTGAACTTAAGAAGACCTTGTCCTTCTGGGTGATCTTCATTCAAGCCAATTCCAGCACGAATCACACGTTCTTGAATTCCACTTTCAGCTGCGGTGTTATCTCCCCCTGAAGTTTCAGAACCTGTACTTTCTGATGAACCGCTGCAGGCGCCTAACAAAAGCAAACTAGGAAGCGTTACACTAACAACAAGTTTTTTAAACAAATTTTTCATCAACTTTCCCCCTGTGTTGTATGTTTTATTTGGTTAAAAGAGCATAACGCTCTTGATCTAAACTTTCATTAAGACGAGTTGTTTCTTTTACTTCTTTGTTCACTAAATATTTTGGATACTGCTGATGAAGGAGCACATCCGCAACCCCCATTGCCGCTTTTGACCGCATTTCTTTTTCAGCTTCTTCTGAATACCAAGCAGCGTGCGGAGTTAAAATCACATTTTCCATTTCTAAAAATGGATGATCGCTTCTAATTGGCTCTTCTTCTACAACATCAAGAGCAGCACCTGCAATTTTCTTATTTTGGAGGGCTTCGATTAGCGCTTCTTCATCAATGACAGGTCCCCTTGATGTATTAATGATTAATGCTTCTTCTTTCATCACATCAAACTGCGCTTTACTAATCATCCCTTTTGTTCCTTCAGTAAGCGGAGTATGTACAGAAATAATATCTGCCTGTTCACAAAGTGCTTCAAGTGAGACAAGTAAGACACCAAACTCATCCGCTGTTTCTTTTGGACAATATGGATCGTAAGCAATCACTTCAAGTCCAAGCGGCTTTACTTTTTCTGCTAGTGATTGTGGAATTTTACCGAATCCAACAAGTCCCAGTGTTCTGCCTCGCAATCTGTATATTGGTCTTGTTACTTTAAAATCCCATTTGTCTTCTTTAATATAAGCATTGGCAAGCGTTACTTTTCTTGTCCAACTTAGTAATAGCGCTAAAGCGTGATCGGCTACCTCATCCATACAATAATCAGGAACGTTTGCGACACAAATTCCTTTATAAGCTGCTGCCTCTAAATCAATCGTATTCACTCCGACTCCATAGCGAGTAATCACCTTACAATTTTCAAGGGCGTCAATTACTTTTTTACTAATCGGGGCATATTGATTAATTAATGCATCCGCATCTCGGCAAACTTTAATCATTTCCTCTTCCGTCCGGCACTGTGCTTTCACAAGTTCAATTCTTTTATCTTGTAAAACAGCTTCTTCATACTGTAAGTTTTCAAACTCCCAATCGGTTACTACAACTTTAAACGTTTTCATTTCTCTCTTCCTTTCTCGTTTAAATACCGCTTTTTATGTAAACCAACCTAATGGAACGGTTACAAGCACTGGGAACAAGACGAGTAAAACAAGAATAATAATATGAACAAGTAAAAACGGCCAAATGCCTCGAGTTAATTCCAAAATACCGATTTTACTAATTCCGCATCCAACATATAGGACAGTTCCAACAGGAGGTGTAATTAAGCCGATACATAAGTTAATAATCATCACAATCCCAAAATACACAGGATCAATGCCCGCCATTTCAACAACTGGAATTAATACAGGAGTAAAAATTAAAATTGCTGGCGTTAAATCCATTACAAGCCCAATTGCTAGAATTAACAATGTAATTAGTAACATCAGCATTGTTGGTTGATCAATAAGCGGTCCAAGCATATTTGCCATATCTCTTGGTACTTGGGCAACTGTAATCAGCCAAGCAGAAACCATTGCTGCTGCTGCAACAAACATGACGACACTCGTTGTTTTTGCAGATGTAACTAACACTTCATGCAATTGACCGATTTTTAATTCACGGTAGATAACAATTCCAACAAACAATGCATAGAAAACGGCAACGACTGAAGCTTCAGTTGGTGTAAAAATACCACCGCGTATTCCTCCTATAATAATGACTGGAAGCATTAAGGCCCAACTCGTTTGTTTTGTCGCCTGCCAAACTTCTTTTAATGTTTTACGTTTTGGGAGTTCACTGGTATCATTTCGAGCAATAAATGACCAAACAACCAGCAGTCCAACTGCCATTAAAATTCCTGGAACAATGCCGCCCATAAACAGCTTTGTAATTGAAACGCCGCTAACAACTCCAAAGATAATCATTGGAATACTTGGCGGAATAACAGGGGCGATAATTCCGGCTGCAGCGATAATTCCGGTTGAACGTCCTTTATCATAGCCCCGGCTTACCATCATTGGAATTAAAATGGCCCCAAGTGCTGCTGTATCTGCTACTGCAGAACCAGATAACCCTGCAAACAATACGCCGGCAATGATTGCCACATATCCTAAGCCGCCGCGAATATGTCCAACCAGTGACATTGCAAAACTAACCACTCGTTTTGAAATTCCACCGGCATTCATTAGTTCACCAGCTAAGATAAAAAATGGAATTGCCATTAATGCAAAGTTGTTAGCCCCATTAATTAAATTTTGCGCTATAATTTGGCTGTCAAATGAACCCATCATCACCATTAAAGCAATACCGCTTACAATAAGTGCGAATGCAATCGGGACGCCAAGCGCAAGCGCCCCGAATAATGATCCTAAAAATACGCCTAATGCCATCTTTTCCCCTCCCTGCTATACATTTTGAGCTTTATGAGTATTAGCGGCTTCATTTACGGCTTCACCTGCATGATCAGGTACTAGTGAAAATTGACCTGATTTATTTTTACCGCGAAATGCTTTGTAAAAATTGATAATCGCAATGGCCCCCATCCCAATACTTGCAACAATCCCAATTCCGTAAACAAACCCAAGCGGAATTTTTGTCGCCGGTGCAAGACTGGACATGTTCAATAACGTCATTTTCCAGCTTCCTTCTAAAAGAAGCCACAATACATACAAAACAAGCAGGTTGCTGATGACAAAAGCAATCTTTTTCACTTTTTCAGGAAGCATATTTGTGACAATGTCTACTCCTAAATGCATATTATCTTTAAAGGCGGCAATTGCTCCTAAAAAGACGAGCCACACAAATAGAAAGCGCGACATTTCTTCAGACCACGTAATACCAGAGTTAAACGCATAACGGAGAACGACATTTCCAAAAACGAGAACGGCCATTGCTATCAAAGAGAAAGCGATTCCAATATTCAGTACATGATTGAAAACCTTTCCAGATTTTTTTAACATCATCTTCCCACCTTTTAGTTCGCTTCAGCTTTAATGCGTTCTACAATGTCTTTTGCCCATGGATATTCTTTATAATAATCTTCATAAAGCGGCGCTACAGCTTCTTCCATTTCACTTAAAAATTCTGCACTTGGTGTTATAAATGTCATGCCGTTTTCTTCTAAGAACGTTTTATTTTCTGCATACTGCTGCTCCATTAATTCCCACTCATATGCGGCTGCTTCTTTTGCTGATTTTTCAATTACCTGCTGCTGTTCTTCTGATAAGCTGGTCCATACATTGCTGTTAATAATGTATAAATTCGGACTAAACATGTGGCGTGACTCGAGCACATAATTTTGTACTTCATACCATCCAGATGCTCGAAGTGTTGCAATCGGATTATCTTGTCCATCCACTACTTTTTGTTCGAGTGCTGTAAAAATTTCAGAAAATGGCATTGGTGTTACATTTGCTCCTAATGCTTTTCCAAGCGCGATGTAATGTTCAATGTTTGGCATTCTTAAACGCATTCCATTAAAATCTTCCATTGATTCAATCGCATCGCGGCTTGAGAACATTCTAAAACCATTTGCACTCCATGCGAGCGGATGAACACCATGAATGTCTTCAAGGTCGGCTAACAGCTCATCACCAATTGGACCTGTTAATACTTTTTTCGCATGTGCATAGTCTTTGAATAAAAACGGCCATTCTGTTGCCCCAAGTTTTTCAACTGATGACTGCATAATCATGCCTGGGATACCCATTTCAATCGTACCGTTTCGCACACCATCATAAAATTCCTGCTCGGCTCCTAATTGACTGTTATCATAAATTTCTACTTTCAATGAACCATTTGAGTTTTCTTCAACTATTGGCTTAAACTTTTCTCTTAATGCTACGTTTTGGGGATGATCAGATGCAAAATAGTTTGCTACTTTTAAAAGTTGTTCTTTTTCTTTAGTGCCGCTGTTTGCATTAGAAGATTCACTTCCACCTACTTCCGACTGACTGCTGCACCCAACTAAGAACAACGAAGTCATTAACAATAAGGTACTAATAAGCGCAAAAACTTTTTTCATGTTTTAAAACTCCCCCCTGTTTATTTGTTTTATATTATAAAACTAAGTTCTTATATTTTAGGAAAAGAAAATTCCATTACTATGTAAACGGATTCATTTTTTCCTTAAAATGATATTTGTTTTATATTATAAAACTTAGTTTTATATAAATGACTTTCTACAACAATGATAAAAAAGAAAGAACAGCTTGTCAATATTATTTTTGAATTTTCTTTCAATTATCAAAAAAAATTTTTAATTAGTTAAGTCTATTTCTAAATTAAAACCTTTTATGTCCAGGAGGACGCTAACACTTATTCGCTAATTCCTAAACGTTCTGACATTTTCTTCGTAATATTTAATAAATGGTCGCTAATTTCAGCTTTTCTAGTGAACATTCTTTCCCTAGGACCGGCAACGCTGACAGCAGCAATCACTCTATTTTGCATATTAAAGACAGGTGCGGCAAGTGCATACAATCCTACCTCATTTTCGCCGTCATCAATAGAATAGCCTTGTTTATAAAATTGATCCAGCTGCCCTATTAACTGCTCTTTCGACTGTACAGTTTGAGTAGTTATTTTTTTAAGTTTCATATTTTTCAACAAGCTTTCACGATCATTGTTTGGTAAAAATGTTAAAATACACTTTCCGAGCGCAGTTGAATAGAGTGGATTTCGTGAACCGATCGCTGCGTTCGTTCTAATCGAACGGGTATTATCGACTTTTGAAACATAGACGATTTCCTCCTCAGAAAGAACCGCCATAAATATTGTTTCCTCTGTCTTTTCCATAAGCTCGCGTAAATACGGCACAGCTTCAGAATAAAAATCATAGCTATCCATTGCAGAGGCGCCGAGTGTAATAAGCTTTGGACCTAATTTGTATGTTTTTGCTTCTGTTTTATGCAGGTATCCTTTTTCATGAAGTGTTATCACTAGATTAAACACACTGCTCTGCGGTAATGACAGCTTATTAGCAATTTCTTTACTGCTTAGTCCAGTTGAATAATTCATTAACAGCTCAAAAATTTCTAATACACGAACCGCCGATTTAACAGCCACACCTTCTCTCTCCTTTGCACGCAAATATAGTAAAATCTGAAATGTAAAATTGATAGAATGCTATTAAAGAAAGAAATTAGCGCTTTAGCGGTTACTGAGTGATTTTGGAAAAGGAGGCCTGATCTAAAAGCTTCTTTAACTCGATCATTTTCTCTTCGCTTAATGCTCTGCCTGGGGGAAGCACAAAGGTTGAGATTGGGATTCCTCTTAGTTTCACTGCTTCTTTAATCACATTTGTAAACGGCGCATCGAGTTTATATAGTAAAGGAAGAAATGCCAGCTGCTGGTGCATTTTAAGCGCTTTATCAAAATCTTTTTGTTGAAACGCCTCATAAATTCCAATCGTTAATTCCGGCATAAAATTACTGCTTGCTGAAATGGCTCCATCTCCGCCAAGCGATAAATTATTAAGCAGATGATCATCATATCCTGTAAAAATAGAAAAGTGAGGATATTCGGCTTTTACTTTTAAAATCATTTCCCGATAATAGGAGGCTGTATCAACTGTTTCCTTTATACCAACAATATTAGAATGCTTTGCAGCTAATTTTAAAACAAAGTCAGCACTTAAATCTTGTCCTGTAAGCTGTGGAAAATTATATAGTAAGATTGGCAAATTGATACTGTTGGCAGCATCTTCATAATGCTTAAATAAGTTAGCTTCTGAAAGCGGCCAATAATAAGGATTTACAATAACAACACCATCAGCACCAATTTTCTCACTATGTTCATTAAGCTCAATAACCTCTCTCGTATTTGTACTTCCTGTCCCAATGAGTACAGGAACACGGCCATTTACATATTGGACAGAAAATGCAGCAATTCTTTTTCTTTCTGCTGCAGAAAGCTGTGTAAACTCACCGCCGCTTCCTAAAAAGAATAAGCCGTGAACCCCGCTTTCAATAAGAAAATCAATCATTTTTGCCATACCTCTTTCATCGAATCGACCGTTTTCATTAAAAATAGTTGAAACAGGAGGGATAATCCCTTTAAATAGCTTCTTCATTTTTTCACCTCCTTTCAATATGAAAGCGCATACAAAAAAAGAGAAACCACTTTATCACTTATTATACCTTTTCCTCTTTACATAAAATTCACATATGAGAATCGAAAACTTATATATGAATTAATTTATAAATATCGTAGCATGCATCCCTTTCAATTGTCAAATATTTTTTAATTTTCCAATTTATTTTGATATAAAAAAAGAAAGCTAACTCAAAAGCTTAGTGTTCCCCTATTGAGTCAGCCTCACTTTAAAATAACCATTACTTCATAAAAATACCAAACGGCTTTCCTAATGGTAAAAAAGATCTTCCAAAATGTGTATTTAACACAACAGCAGCTGAACCATAAAATGAGAAAAGAGCAATTAAAAGCTCAGAAACTGCCGCAAACATATGGGCTGCTTCAGGAATAATACCAAACGTACTTAACGATAAGCCAATAAATAAACAATCAATCAGTACAAAAATAGTAAATAGTACTTTATGAGTTTCCATTGCCCCAATTGTCATAAACACACTAAAAATTAAATAGCCGATAAATGCAAACCCGAGCTGTTTTGGATCAACATTTGCAGCAAGTTCTTCTCCAAAAGCTCCTAATTGAATTAACCAAGATGTCCCAACGCCAAACCAAAACAGTGCAAATGCGCCAAACGCTGTTGTCCCAAATGTATTGTTATGCTTTGCATCATTGATACAAGCAAATAACTGTGCAAATCCTCCTAAGAAAATTGCCCACGGTAAAACAAATGACACGCCGCTTGTTAATCCTAATTTTTGTGATGAGGCAACTAATGTTACCATGGCAAGACCAAAAAGCCCTAATGCGGATGGATCTGCCGTTGTAATTTTAACTTGTTGAGTATTATGACTAGACATGCTGTTCCTCCTTGTTATAAAAACCACATACTTGAACAAGATACAAAAATTTTAAGGAGGTGTCAATAACTTTTTAAAAATGGCAAAAAGATAAAAAACAAGTAAGCGATAACAAAAAGCTCTTCACAACGGAAGAGCTTTTTGTTACTGAAGCGGTTGTACTGCTGTATTATTTGGAGGCATTTGCGGCTTGCCTGGAGACGGAATAAAGCTTGATGTCATTTGCTGCATATCCTGCGGTGATAGCTGCGGCACTTGATAGTAATGATGTTTGTTTTGATATAAGAAAATTTCATATGCCATTTCAATATAGTTTGGAATGCTGTCTGCCATCACACGGCGCACAACAGGATTTGTTACTTCAAGCGATGTCATCGCAATAAGTGATGCCGTTGATTTAATTAAACCGAGCATATGACCGGAGATTCCTTGGTCTTTTAGATCTGCCATCGATTGATTTGGTTTTTTCGGTTGTGTTGGTTTTAATCCGTATACAACATTATTATTTTCCTTCATTTTATAGCTTTGGGTTGGATGTGAAGGATCTTTTCCTGTTGAAAAACATTCTGCTGTTATATTGTATTGATCAAGAATAAATTGATATTGTCTGTCTAAAATATTGAGCAGCTCTTGATCTTTCACATATTGTCTAAAAATCATATATTGATCAAGTACATTAATAACCCCGGATAATACCTCATGTAAATCAAATACTTCATGACCACCATGATTCATATGAGTCGGCATCGTTTGAGATTGATTCATATTTCCCTGCATCATTTGATTTTGCATTTTTACTCCTCCTAAGATAGATGTCAATTTAAACCTATTTGAAACATTTTTTATGATGTGTCAAATGCCAAAATCTCATACAGCTGTTAGTAAAAATTAAGATTCACCTCCATTTACATTAATGGGTATACCGTCCTTGTTTTGGTATCTCCGTTTTATCAAAGTTGGCTGCTAATGTTTGTAAACCAGCTGTTAACTCTTCACCGGACATTGGTCTCCCATGTCCAGTTACAGCAGACCACGGATTTAGCTCGGCAAGCTGTTTTACAGAATGAGAGGCCGCCTTCCAGTCAGGTGTAAAATATGCAGGAGGACCATTTAATTCTGGTTGTTGTGTGACTACTTTAAAAAGTGATTCTTGCTTAACAGTCGTGAAAGCATCACCTGCAATTAAAAAACGATCACCTTCCCGAAATAAAGAAATATGACCCGGCGTATGGCCAGGTGTATGAATCCAGCGCCAATCCTTTAGTTCAGGTACCCTTCCATTATCGGGCAGGGCCCTAATATGATTTTTTAAATTGATGCTGTGTCTTGGAAATATCGGTGACATTTTAGCAATCATACCGCTGTCTGCTTCAGGATCTGCCGGTGGATAATCTGCTTTTCCTGTTAAATAAGGAAGCTCTAAAGAATGAGCATAAACTGTTGTATTCCATTTTTCTGTAAGCTCTAGTACAGCCCCGACGTGATCAAAGTGACCATGTGTTAGAATAATCGCTTCAGCACGACAGTTTTGTCCAAATCGTTCTTCTGCTTCACGTATGATTATCTCAGCTGAGTTTGGCATACCTGCATCAATAAGAACAAATGTGTTACTTGTAGTTGGATTACCTATAAAACAAACGTTTACAATTTGAACGGGTAGACAAAAAACATCTTTTGTAACTTCTAGACCAATACCACTTGTTACAGAGGTGACCGGCATTGTTTTATTATATTCTGTCGTTATATTTCCCACTTTATTGCTTCCCTTCCCTCATTTCATACTACTGTCCTATTGTTTGGAAAACAGCTTAAAAATATGAGCGGGAAAAAGAGGTGAATAACCATCAATTTTACTTATCAATCCTTTTTCTCATTATTAAAACTTCTTAACTCATAAGAAAGAGGACGTTTGTTTTATGATTAGACAAACTATCCTCTAAAAGATTTTTTAATGCCGTTATCCAAAAAATAAATCTAAAATGTTTCCTCCGATTGAAGCATTTTTATTATAAAACTCCGAATAACCGCACTTTTTACAATAAACAACAAGAAATTGGTTGTGCTGAATATCAAACATTTTCGACAGACCTTTACCTGTCATTGCAACTTCCTTTTGAGCAGCTTCTGTACTGCCGCATTTTATACATCCTTTATGGCTCATTGGTTTCCCTCTCCTTTCAAATTCTTCATTAGTTTATACGATTCAAAACATGTTTTGTTTCAAAAAATAAACAATAAAAAAGGACTGATTCATATGAATCAATCCTTTTTTAAAATAACATTTTTATGTATTTTATTGTTAAACACTCATTAAATGTGCATCTTCTAATTCGTTATTTTCTTGAAGCTCTCTTTCAATTGCTTTACAAACATGATTAATATCAAAAGGCTTTAAAAAATAAGCAGATGCGCCTAATTCAAACGCTTCTTGGATAAATCTGCTTTCTCCATTTGCACTCATAACAAACACTTTTAATGCTGGTTTAAAGTTATTAATTTTCATTAATAAACCTAATCCTGTTGTTACAGGATAGTTAATATCTAAAATAATGAAATCGATTTCATGTTTTGTAAGGGTCTGATAAATATCGGACATACACTCTGCCTCGAATGTCATATATCCCTTGCTTTTTAACTGCTCTTTCAACAGCTGACGAATACCAAATTGCGGCTCAATGATTAATCCTTTTTTGTTCATGTAAATCCCTCCCATTTGTCTTACAAACTCTATTATGCCGTTTTCAGCAATCGCTTTCAACAGCTTCGACAAAAGATGTCATTATTTTATGAAAATTAACAAATTTAACACCCATAGACTCTTTATGGGTAGATATAAAATTCTTTTTATATAAAAAGAGACCGACTCAAAAAGCGTAGGATCAGAACTTCATTGAATCAATCTCTTTTACTGTGTTTATATTTTATTCTACGTTACTTTATTGATTTTTCTAAATGCCATTTTTTAAAATTTATGATGTCAATCGATTCATCGGAAAAGAACGTAATACCGACTGCTTTTTGACTTGGATAAATACGTCCTGTCATGACTTTTTCTCCTTCGTTTATAAACACCTCAAGAGAAGATTTATCAATAAAAATATGAAGCGTTAATTCATTATCATTAAGCTTTACATCTGCTTTTCTTTCTCCGCCAGGACCTTCTCCCGATTGACTGCGGTCAAAAATAAACAACTGTTCTTTTTTATGATAAGTAAGCACCGTTTCCTGTTTATCCTCTTCACTCACTCTTACTTTCAACCCGAATTGTGAAGCATTTTTTGCATGAATTGTTAGTTCAAGTTCAAGACAATCTCCTGAAATTCCCTCTAAAGATGTTTCTCCCTCAATCGTTACATGTTGATAGGAAACTTCATTTTTTCTTAGCTTTTCTATTTCTGGAGCTGGTTTAGAGATAAGCTGATTATCTTTAAGTGTCACAATACGAGGAATTGTCATGGCTCCTGCCCAGTTATGATTTTGAGTCGGCATTTCACTTTCCCACATATCCATCCATGCAATAAGTATTCTTCTGCCCTTGTCATCTATTGTTGTTTGCGGCGCATAAAAGTCAAATCCATAATCTAATAAATGAAACGGGCCATGTGTGTATGTTCCTGTTTCATAATTAAGCTTTCCTAAAACATACCCTGCTTGATGAAGATTATGATAAAGGTGTCCTTCTGGTTTAACGCCTTGAGGTGACATTACTAACACATCCTGACCATCTAATAAAAAAAGATCAGGACATTCCCACATAAACCCAAAGTTTCCTTCCCCTTTTGCCATTACATTAACAAACTCCCATTTCAATAAATCAGCGGAACGATACAAAAGAACTTGCCCGGTATTTTGTTTTGTTTTCGAACCTAATACGGTGTAATAAAAGTCCTGATATTTCCATACTTTCGGATCACGAAAATGAAAGGGATGAATATTTCCTGCAGGCGCTTCTGCAATAACAGGGTTATCTGCTAACTTTTCAAAAGTAACTCCATCTTCACTTTGTGCAAGGGCTTGCACTTGTTTCAATTGTTCATCATAATTATTACCAGTCCAAACGTTTCCGGTATACATAAGGTATAACTTGCCGTCTTTTTCGATCGCACTTCCTGAAAAACATCCATCCTTATCATAGTCTTCGCTTGGAGCAAGAGCAATCGGAAGTCGTTCCCATGCAGCTAAATCGCTGCTTTTAAAATGTCCCCAATACATTGGTCCCCACTCTGCTGAAAACGGATGATGTTGATAAAATAAATGGTATTCTCCTTTATAAAATGAAAAACCATTTGGATCATTCATCCAATAAGCGGGTGGTGTTAAATGATAGTGAAGCCTCCAATAATTTTGGCTTACCTCGTTTTCTACAGCTGCAATTGATTGTTCTGCTTCTTCAATTTTTTGCTTATGTACATTCATTATATGCTGCTCCTTTCACTTGAAAATTCTTATAAATAACAAAAGTTTGTTTATTTAAAAAGTATATCGCTTTCATCATGTAATGAAAAGAAAATATAATTGATTTTTTAAAAATAAATAGCAGTAGCTATATTCTAAAAATGAAAGGAGGCTAAGTAAACAGCCTCCTTTCATTTTTTAACACCAGCCTTGATCACAAGGCTCTACATACGAATCCATGCTTGGTGTTTTTTCTGTTTTTATTTTAAAGCTTTTTTCTTTTGGTACCACAAATTCTTCGGCAAATTCTTCATTTACTTTTTCAGTATTTATCGTTTTCTTTTCTTTATTGTCTGTCACTATACTCACTCCATTATTAATACTTTTTACGTACATACATGTAGTGTGGCTGAAAAAAGCAAAATTATTAAGAGGTGATGCTGACTCCTATTGCTAGATAAAATTTATTCTTCGCTTAATAATTTTTCAAGTTCATCCAGCGTTTCCTTGAAAACGGTCATTGTTTCTTCAATCGGTGCGGCAGTTGACATATCAACACCAGCTTCTTTTAAAATACTAATTGGATCATCTGAGCTTCCAGCTGATAAGAAATTGTTACGAATTCTCGAAACAGCTGTTTCCCCTTCTTCAAGAACTTGTTTTGCAAGTGCTGTTGAAGCTGCAAAACTTGTTGCATATTGATACACATAAAAACTTGAATAAAAATGGGGAATTCGAGCCCACTCCATTGCAATTTCTTCGTCTGAAATCATGACAGGTCCATAATATTTCTCGTTCAGACTTTTATAAACTTTTTTCAAAGCTTCGGCATTTAACGATTCACCCTTTTGATCTTTTTCATGAATCATTTTTTCAAATTCGGCAAATTGGGTTTGACGGAATAATGTGGTACGAAAATTTTCTAAACGCTGATTAAGCAAATATATTTTTTCCTGTTTTGTTTTTGCACTGTTATATTCATTATGCCAAAGCAATTGTTCGTTCATTGTTGAAGCAACTTCTGCCGTAAAAATTGGATAACCTGAGGAAATGTAGGGCTGGTTGTTATTTGTATAGTAAGACTGCATCGCATGACCAAGTTCATGTGCAATCGTTGAAACATCATCTCTTGTTCCTTCATAGTTTAATAATACATAAGGGTGTGTATCATAAGAACTCCACTGATAAGCTCCACCCCGCTTATCTTTTGTAGGATAAACATCAATCCAGCCTTCTTCAAATCCCTTTTTTAAGACACTTGTATATTCTTCACCAAGCGGCTTTAAGCCTTCAATTACCCTTTTTTTCGCTTCCTCAAATGAAATGTAATTTTGTTCAACTTGTACAATGGGTGTATAGATATCATACATATGCAGTTCTTCTACGCCAAGCATTTTCTTTTTTAAAGCCATATAACGGTGCATAAGCGGTAAATGTTGATTTACCGTTTCAATCAATTGATCATACACCTTTGTCGGGACATTGTTTGAAATTAAGCTTCCTTCCATCGCAGATTCATATTTACGGGCCTTCGCATAAAAGTTGTTCCCTTTTACTTCACCGCCAAGTGTTTGTGCAAATGTATCCTGATATTTTTTTAATGTTTCATAATACAGTTGAAAAGCTTTTTTTCGTACTTCTCGATTATCATTTTCTAAATAAGAGAAAAAATTTGATCGCGTTAATTCTAATTCTTTTCCATCTTTATCAGTAATAACAGGAAATTGAATATCTTTTGTTAGCATTTCAAATATATTTTTCGGAGTGCTCGCTAAAGGAGAGGATTGCGCAAGAAGCTCTTCCATATTTTTAGATAATGTATGAGATTTTTTTCGAATAATATTAGAAATAAAATAATTATAGTCTGTCAGTGATTCATCTCTTAAATATGTGTTTATTTTCTTTTTTGATAATTCAGCAATTTCAGGACTTAACCATGATGTGTTTTCTCGAACACTGACACTCATTTTATCAGCTCGATCCGCTAAATCTTGAAGCTTTGCATTAGAAGAATTTGCATCAAGCATCATATGTGCGTAAACGTATGCTTTATCATGTACACGCATTAGATTGCTGTAATCATCAATTGCTTTCTTTAGCATTTTTTGCGATTTTATTAGCTTTCCTTCATATTTTGCAAATTTGTTCGCTAGTTCAATTGCTTTCTTTATATCCTTCTCCCATTCTTGTTGATTAGGGTAGATATGTTCTAACTTCCATTTGTACTGCTCAGGAATTTCAGAGCGATTTTTATAACTAGGCTTTGCAGCTTCTTTTTCTGCATAAACCTTCTCGGCTGAATAACCTACTTCCGAAACTATTCCTATTGAAAACAGCAAAATCGAGACAGTAAATATTATTAAGAGCGACTTTTTCATACTATGTCTCCCATCGTTAAAGTTTAATATTTAGTATGACATTCTTTTTTCACTCTTATCCTTTTTTAGGAAATTCATTAAAAACAAAAGCTGAAACTTTTAATGATAAAAGTTTCAGCTTTTGTTTGGCGAACTTGGCAGGACTCGAACCTGCAAATCGCATAATAATTAGCAAGTAATTACCAGCTGCTCTAACCAATTGAGCTACAAGTTCAACAATCGTACTATAATGAAAGTATTCCTCGCTTTTCTTTTTTTATACGACTTGTCTTCATTTCCTTTTCAGCTTTTAAAAAAGTAATCGTAATGCTTGTCCCCTTATTCACATCACTTTTTCCCTTTAATCATAAACAAAAAATAACATGTGGTCTAGAAGAATATGATTTGAACTAAATTTGCAGTTGAATAATCTTCCTTACACCTACAGCTCATTTTTGGTTTTATCTTATTCTTTTATATAAAAATAAAATATATGGTAAATTTTCAAACTATAACCTATTGAAAAAAGAGCTAAAATTAGATAATATACTAAGTACAACGAATTGTAATATTGAACTTATTACTTATTCGTTATGATGCTAATATGTTAACTCTTTTGCCATCACATATACCTTTACTTGTATTAGTGGATATAGTATGGTATAGTAATATTCCAATAAGCCTTTCCGTGTAAGAAAGGTTTCACTATATGTTATGTATAACCCTGCGACGCTCGTTTACTTAAGATGTCTCAAACCGATGCGTATAATAAGGGAATTCAAGAGATCAATGTGGATAACATGCCCGCATTTATGCGGGAAGTTAAAAGCATTGCTGCGAATACCCACCTGCTTGAGAGCGGGTTTTGAGACACTGTGGTGACGACGGAGCGGGACTACATAACATAAAAAACCTTTCCAATTTATTGGAAAGGTTTTTTATTATCGATTTTTCTCGTTTTTTATTCAATCACAATTTTACTTCTAAGCCACTCAATTTCTCTTTCTAATCGCTGTTTTCTTTTTAAATCTTCTTGATCCACCATGTCACCATTTTCAATTTTTTTTATTCGCTGTTCCATTTCCTTAATACGTTCATTGATTTCTTCTCTACGCAAACCTTCATCATCTCCTACCATTTTTTAGATTCTCCTTTAAATACGTCCGAACACTTATTTCAATCTGGACATATTACGTGATTTCAAGAATACCATTCCCTAATCAGAAAACGATTAAACAAATTAAAACAATGTTATCCAGACTCTAACTGCTGTTCATCTCTCCCCTTTTCTTTAAAACTTCTTCAATGATTTCAATATGTACAGCTGCCCATGCTTTTTCTTTAAAATGCACAATCACACTAACTGTAAGAGCAGCCATATATGTTAAAACAAAAACAAGCCACAGTTCACTTCCATCTTGTAATAAAAATTTTTGGAGTGGTTTAGCAAATGCTAACATGAGCCAAGGTGTGGAGGTTATGTATATCGGAATAATTCCAGATCCCTTTTTTTCTTTTATCATCCTATAGCGAATTGTTTTTAATGTGGGGCTTTCAACTTCTTTATAAAAAGTTTCGATCTCCTCTATTTCTTTCATTTCTATAAAGTGCTCAATTGGATAATTATTTCTTTTTGATCTCTTTAATTTTAAATAAAACTTATGGGCATCTCCACGTAATGAAAACATAATTCCCCCTCCTTTAGCATTAATATGTGATAATGAAATATATTTAATCAAAAAAAGACTGCCTAACTTAGCGCAGTCCTTCTAAAAATTCCTCTCTGTTTGTTTTGTTATGCTTCTCAATTAATGCTTCCTTAGCTTTTTCTTGAATCCTTTTCATTTCTGAAAGCAATGACTCATTGGCTGTAAAAATGTCCTGAACGCTCTCTTCACGAATCGAATCTGTCTGAACTAATACTAAAATCTTTCCATCCCTCACATACCCTTCATATTCAACCGCTTCTTGAGAAGAAAGACCCAGTCCTATAAGGGCACCTGTAATACCACCAGAAGCCAGTCCTTTTGCTGAATATCTTACCGTATCAATTACACCTTCTGCCGCATGTGCCGGACCTAATCCAGAAATAGCAAGCGCGCTCATTCCAGCAAATACTCCGTAAGTTCCGGCAGCAGCAGCCCCTGTTATTGCACCTGAAACAGCTCCTGCAGTGAGCCCTTGGTCTGTTGTACTTGTTGGTGGAATATTCGTTATTTGAGAAATTGTATTTAGATCATCTGTGTTTTTTACTATAAATGAAATCTCATTCATTGTAAAACCTACAACTTTTAATTCCTCGATTACTTGAACAGCCTGACCTACATTCTCAAATATACCTGCAGCTTTTTTCTTCATCATGTATCCCTCCTAAAACTTTTTCCATTCATTTGTTATGTACCCTTTTTTTCCGAAAAATTAACCCAGCTTTTGTAAAGTTTTGATTACAAATATATTTCATTTATGTTCATAAAAAACGCCTCATTTGCATATAGCAAAAGAGGCGTTTTTTCGTGCGGACAGTATCTATGATTATGTAACCATTAATGATCATTCCTTTTAACAACGGCTGCTAAGTGATTTGCTGAGATTGGTTCATGTTTGTTTCGTTTATTTTCATAAGAACGATAAGTTAAAAGAATAGCATCCTCTGTATAAATGGATAAACATAAAAGCTCTTCATTAAACGCCCCTTTTGTTTCCATCTCAAATGTTATATTTTCAAGGGTTAATTTATAAAAACGATAAGTTAACCCAAGCATTGTTCGCTTTTTTACTCTTGACTCTGAATGATGCTGGATCATTTCCGAGACTTCAGCAATTGTAACAGTTTCTCTCTGTTTATAAACTCCTGCTTTATCTTTTACTTTATGTGCTGTTTCTTCAACTGCCTGTTTTACTTTTGAATAAAAAGCTTGAATCTTACTGTTCATCTTCTTCACCTCTTTCTAATAAATGCAGCTGCCATATTTATACTTTACTATAAAACGATAGCTGACGTAAAAAAACAGTTTTTTTCACGCCAGCTGTCTCTTCCTTATTATACGTTCTTTTTATGCGCTAATTCCTGTTTCACTGTACGAACAAAGAAAAGTTCATATTAATTTATTCTAAAATACTCTCTAAAAACTGCAGCTTATCTTTCGCATTGTCTTTTGTAATAATATCCACACCACTGTCAATTCTCTTTTCAACAACTTCCCCATTAATTACTTTAAGCGCTGCTTCAACACTTTTATATCCCATATCATAAGGGTTTTGTGCTACTGTCGCTGTAATGATTCCAGATTCAACTTTTTCAATCATACTAACAATGCCATCGCCACCAATAACTGGGATATTTAGGCCTTTCTCTTCAATGCTTTTTAAAGCATGAATCGCCATAGGATCATTAGAAGCAAAAACACCATTAATAGTAGGATATTTTTCTAAAATGGAATCCATTACTGGGTTTAATTGAAGCAAAACATTATAGCCTAACCGCTCTGTAACAATTTCGATTCCAGCAGCCTGCAGTGTTTTTTTTGCTCCCATAGCTCTTTCAACAAATACTGGTGTGAAGCTCGGTCCTGTGATAATCGCTACTTTATCTCCAGGCTGCAGCATGGAGCCAAACAGTGCGGCACCTTTTTCACCTAATTCAACGTTATTTGTTCCGATAAAAGTTGTTTTTTCTTCCCAATCAGCATCTGAATCAATAAGAAGAACCGGAATATCTCGTTTATGATATTCATTGAATATTGGAATAGAGGCAGATGAATGAGAAGGTGCTGCGATTAGGGCATCAGGATTTTGTTTTAATATTTCTCTTAAGACCTTTAGTTGGCCAATCACTTCACTGTCAGAGGGAGAGGCAACCACCTTTCCATTAACTTGAAAATCTGCAAACGCTTTATTCGCTCCAGCCTCCACAATTTTCCAATACTGTTTGTTTCCATCTTTTAAAACAACAACAATCTTAGGCTTATTTTTATTTTCTACTGATTGAACGGTAACACCTATTAATAAACAAAGAAAAAACACTGCTATTAGGAAGATGAGTTTTCTTTTTGTCATTGTCCTCTTCCCCTTGAATAATTGTTAAAATGGTGATAATTAGTTCGTAAAACGAATTTTAAATGTTGTTCCTTCACTGCTTGTATCGATTGAAATCTCTGCCTGATGCCGTTCAGCAACACTATAACAAATAGCAAGCCCTAAGCCTGTACCTTCGTCTTTTGTTGTAAAAAAAGGTGTACCAATCTTCTCAATAATGTCTTGTTTTATTCCAGAACCAGTATCAATAATTTCCAGAATAACGGCTGATTGTTCGCAATATGTTCGAATTGTTAAAATACCTCCAGATTGCATAGCATCAAGACCATTTAATGAAAGATTTAAAACGAGCTGTCGGATTTCTTTTTCATCTAAATATAATTCGGGACATTTATCTAACTGCAGAAGAACATGTTTATCACTAAGCATAGCTTCCGCTTGAATGAGCGGAAATAAAGATTCAATAATAGGGTTAAGCTGCTGCTTTGATTGATCGCTTACTTTGTTTTTCGCTAAATTTAGAAATTCCGTGATAATAGCGTTGGCTCTTCCTAACTCTTTCATCATTAAATCAATATGTTCAGCTGTTAAAATTTCACGGTTATTCTTTGACATTTGTAAAAAACCACATACTGTAGTCATTGGATTTCGGATTTCATGAGCAATTCCTGCAGCCATCTCTCCAATTAAATTCAAACGATCTAAACGTGACATTTCTTTCTCTAAGTGGGTTCTTTCAGTAATATCTGTTAATACAATAAGAATGCATGGTTCAGACTGAATATCAATTACTTCTGTTGACAGCAGCCCCTGATGAACTTCCCCACTTTTCGTTTCAAAGCTAACTTTTTCATTACGAAGCACATCATCGATCTTTACACTTTTTCTCTTTATTTTCTCTTTATCACTTGAATCTGCTGCATAATAAAGAAGTTCATTTGAATGACCATTCAGTTCATCTACACTATAACCAATTTCATTTTCCCAAGTTGAATTTACATCAAAATATTTTCCATCAACTTTTGAACGAATGGCCAATAAATTAGGGCTTGATTCAAAGATCTTTCGAAAACGCTCTTCTGATAAAGCTAAAAAATCTGACATTTTTTTACGTTCTTCAATTTCTTTTTTTAACTTTTCATTTGCAAGTATAAGCTCTGCTGTCCGCTCTTTCACAAGCCTCTCTAAATCATTTACCTGTTGGTTTTTTAATTCTTCAATTTTTTTTCTTTCTGTAACATCTCTTATTGAGCAAACAAAAATAGGCTCCTCTTCAATGATTGCCTCGCCGATTTGAAGATCACAAGGAAATATACTGCTATTTTTACGAATTGCTGTCGCTTCTATTACTTTACCAATTAACGACTTTTTAAAAGAATTTTCAAGAAGAACTGTTCTACTTTCTTTCTCACCACTTATTTCAGAAAACAAACTTATAATAGACTCACCAATTAGTTCTTCTTCTTTATATCCAAACATCGCTTTTACGGCAGGGTTAACCGCTGCAATCGTTCCATCCCCATCAAATGTAACAATTGTGTCAAATAAGACCTCACTAGAAGCTTTTGTTAATGCTTCCATTTTACGCAAACTGCTGTTTGTGCGATTAAGCTTTTTGTTTACTTTTTCAAGTTCAACTGTATGTTTGGTCTCTGTTTTACTTATTTTCTTCTCATGATTTTTATAAATATTTACAAATTGTTCAACTTTTCGTTTTAATGTTTCAGGATGAAATGGTTTAAAAATATAATCAATTGCTCCCACTGAATAGCCGCGTAGAACATGGTCCATATCCTGACTAATAGCTGTGATAAAAAGAATTGGAATATGTTTTGATCTTTCTCTTGATCGAATAAGCTTTGCTGTCTCAAAGCCGTTCAGTCCCGGCATTTGTACATCTAATAAAATCAGTGCAAAATCTTCCCTTAAAATGTATTTTAATGCCTCTTCTCCAGAGTTCACACCTACTAGATGATACTGTGAAGATGATAATACGGCTTCAAGCGCAAGTAAATTTTCCAAGTGATCATCAACCATTAATATATTTATTTTTTTAGAAGTTCTTTCACTATTGGATTTTTCTATACCATTTTTCTGCTGAATCGTAGACTTTATAACAGTTTCCATAACTAGTAAATCGAACCTCCTCTCTTTTTCCTAGCCCTAAAAAACCAAGGGGACTTAAACTTTCATAAATTAACTTTTGCACTTCATTTTGAAGCTGTTTATTAAAATAAATAAGAACATTGCGACAAATAATAATATGAAATTCATTAATAGAATGATCAAGTGCTGCATTATGCTGCGCAAATACAATATTTTTTTTCAAAAAAGAGTGAAAAACAACCTCATTATTTTTAGCAGTATAATACTCTGAAAAAGCTTGTTTTCCACCAGATAAATGGTAGTTTTTCGTATAGTGCTGCATGCTTTCAATTGGGAAAGCACCAAGCTTTGCCTTCTCTAACACAGTACCATTTATATCTGTTGCATAAATTTGTGCTTGATCTAATACTCCCTCCTCATAAAGAAGAATGGCCATCGAATAAACTTCTTCCCCAGTTGAACAGCCGATATGCCATATGCGAATAATAGGCTGATCTTTTAATAATGGAATTACTTTTATACGCAATGTTTTAAAAAAAGATGGGTCACGAAACATTTCCGTTACATTAATTGAAAAAGCATGAAACAATTTTTTCATCATATTGGGATTATACAAGATTTGTTCTTGTAATGCAGACACACTCGTTAAACTTTCCTTTTGAAGCAATTGAAAAATTCTTCTTTTTATAAATGAAAAAGCATAGTTCCGAAAATCAAATCCATAATAACGGTAAACCCCTTCAAGAAGCAGCTCAATCTCTATTCTTTCTAGATTAGCTTTTGATTCATTATTAATCATACTATCAATTTGATTAATCATCTACTTGTCCACCTATCTATACAACCATACATGTAAAAGTGAAAATAACTGTTCTAAATTGACTGGTTTACTTATATAATCTGATGCGCCAGCTTCAATGCATTGTTCTCGATTATGCTTCATTGCTTTTGCTGTAAGGGCAATAATTGGCAAGTTGTTAAACTGTTCTAGTTGACGAATGTGCCGAATTGCTTCAAAACCATCCATTTCAGGCATCATAATATCCATAAAAACTAGGTCTGTATGAGGATTTTCTTCTAATAATTCAATTCCTTCCTGACCATTTTCAGCAAAAACAACGTCCATTTCATATTTTTCAAGTGCAGTTGTTAAGGCAAAAATATTGCGCATATCATCGTCAACAATAAGAATTTTTTTTCCTTTAAACAATGCTTTTCGCTGCATAATATCTTTATCTGCTTTATTTATTTCTTCTCCACTTTCTCTAGACTGTATCGATTCTTCCAGTTGATCAAGTCCAACTGCCGCTTCTTTTTGTGAAGAATTTAGCTCATTTACAAGCTTTTGGTGGTTATCTGGTAAATAAAGGGTAAATGTACTTCCTTGACCTTCCTCACTTTTTACCTTAATAAACCCCCCCAATAATTGAGCAAGATCCCGGCTAATTGATAATCCTAAGCCTGTTCCGCCATATTTACGGCTCGTAGTACCATCAGCTTGTTTAAATGCATCAAAAATAAGAGTTTGCTTATCTTTTGGAATACCGATGCCTGTATCAATGATCGAAAAAGCAAGCATGGAATTGTTTTTATAAGCACCGCTTGACAAATTAACATTTTTTACAATCATTACTATTTCGCCTTCATTAGTAAATTTAAAAGCATTAGAAAGTAAATTTTTTAGAATCTGCAGCAGCCGCTGCTTATCTGTATAAAAAGAGTTCGGTAAATTAGACTCAAGCTGAACTGTGAATATCACGTCTTTTTGATAAGCGATTGGTAAAAATTGATTTTCAACCTCTTCCTTAACTTGATTTACCATCACTTCTTCAGAATGAACTTCTAATTTTCCTGACTCCACCTTTGCTAAATCTAATATGTCATTAATGAGATGAAGCAAATCTTTTCCAGATGTAAAAATTGTACGCGCATAATCAAGCTGCTTTTGAGTTAAGTTCTCTTCACTATTTTCAGCAAGCATTTGTGATAAAATAAGCAAGCTATTAAGAGGAGTTCGCAATTCATGCGACATATTAGCAAGAAACTCAGATTTATATTGTGAACTTACTTCAAGCTGATGCGCTTTTTCCTCCAGCATTAAACGGATTCTTTCTAACTCGCGCTTTCTCTGCTCAGAATTCCCGTATTGTTCTTCAAGCTTTTCATTTGTTAATCGTAATTCTTCCTGCTGCATTTGCAGCTCTTCTGATTGACTTTGGAGTTCTTCTGTTAATGACTGAGATTCATGAAGTAACTTTTCAACTTTCGTATGGTTATCAATGTTGTTAATTGTAATCCCAATATTGCTTATCACTTCTTGAAGCAGCTTTTGCTGAAGAGAATTGAATAACTTGAAAGAAGCAAGTTCCATGACTGCAAGCACTTCCCCTTCAAATTCTATTGGCAAAATGATAACACTTGTCGGATAAGCTTCCCCGAGACCTGAGCCAATTCTTACATAGTGATCAGGAAGGTCAGTAAGCAGTATTGTGCGGTTTTCTGTGGCACACTGCCCAATGAGTCCTTCTCCAAATGAAAAACCATCAAATCCAACATTTTGCTGATTAAATGCATAAGAAGCTATTTTTTTTAAGTAAGGTTCTCCTTGTCTTGTTTCTTTCAAATAAAATGCTCCAAAACTTGCTTCTACCATAGGTGTGACCTTTGTCATAAGCATTTGAGCTAGATTCTGTAGATTTTCAGCTTCTGGATACATTGTTGCAATTCTAGCAACCTTTGACTTAAGCCAGCTTTGTTCTTCTGCTTTTTCTTTTAGGTCTTTTTCTCCCGCTGCATGTTCTTCAAGTTTTTGAGCCATTTCATTAAAAGCAATAGCTATTTCGCCAATTTCATCTTTTGAGTTCATATGGATACGCGGCAGCTTTGCATCATTATTATAAGTAACACTCGACATAACAGACGTTACGTTATGTAGATTTCTCGTTAAACTTCTAATTAACAGCATTGCGGCACATATCCCTAATATTAAACCAACAATAACGTAGGCATAAATAATTTGAACGGCAATATTGTGTGTTTTTCTTGTTCTGTACAGCTCATCTTTCATTTCTTGCTCTTGAAGGGTATTTAAAAGATCAGCTATTTGAAGCATACGCTGCTGGGTAAGCTTCGCATCATTCCAGAGAAGTTCTTCAAAATTAGATTCTTTCTCTACTTTTACAAATGTGATCACTTGCTCACCGATACGATTATATCTTTGATAGAGTGTGTTAAACTTCACAAGTAATTCTTGGGATTTTTCACGTTTATCCATTTTTTCTAAAAAATCAACAGATGATTTTATATTGAGATGAGACTCCTCCCATTCATTTACAATAGTCGGAAGGATATGATCAGGTGGATCAGATGCAATTTCTCTTAATTCGCGCCCCATATTATTTGTCTCATTTTGAAGAATTGCCGTCAGTTTTACTCGTTCATACATATCGTTTACAACACTATTCATGTTTACTGATAATTGATTGAGCATATACAATAAAATAAAAACTAAAAGTGCCGTAAAAGCTAATATTGACCCTAGGCCCACATAAAGCTTTGTTTTAAATTTCATACTTTCTCCATTCCTATCCATCCAAAATAAAAGCTAAAAAACTTAAAAGTATATTTAAATAATAACTCATTTATTTTTAAAAAAGAGTTGTATTTTTTGTCTGAATGTTTATAAAAAATTATATTATAAAGATACCTAAGAGGCAATGTAAGAAAATTCATATATTATGTAATCATAAAAAGCCCACTACCTCTTGTACGTGTAGTGGGCTTTTTATGCGAATGATTTATCCTCCATTAGAAAAATTTTACCAAAAAAGAATAATTAATAGAGTTTTCCTTGACGATACAATGTTGTTGATAATTTCATAACTGCATGAATATAACAATTTTGCCGAAGTGGAAATGGATCACCAAAATATTGAGGAAAAATCATATTCATTGTCGATTTCATTTTATTAAAAAGCAGCTCAAATACTTCTTGCTCACTATAAAACTGTGTTTCGCGACCTTGAAGCCATTCAAAATAGGAAACAATTACTCCTCCTGCATTTGCTAAAATATCAGGGATAATAATGACACCTTTTTCATTTAGCGATTTATCCGCTTCTCCTGTAACAGGTGCATTAGCTCCTTCCACAATAATTTTCGCTTTTACTTTTTCAACATTTTCATTATGAATGACATCTTCTAAAGCGGCTAAAATCATCACATCGACATCAAGATAAAGTACGTCATTTCGGTCCCTTATCTCTGCTTTTACATCTGCCTCTATCAACTGTTCATCGGTTACAGGTAAATCGCCATTGTTACTTGCAGTATATTCTACTAGTGCCGGCACATCAAGACCATCAGAGTTATAGAGCGTTACATTTCGATCACTTACAGCGACAATTTTATTTTGTAAATGATTACATTGATACGCTTCAAGCGCCGCAACCGATCCTACATTACCAAATCCTTGCACAGCAATTTTGAGAGGATCATCTTCAAACGCTAAAGCTGTTTTAGCAAAGATATTCCCGCTATCTGAAAGCCACTTTTTTTGTTCTTTTAAAAAGTCATAAAGCATGTATCTAAGCGTATAATATACCCCTTTTCCTGTGGCTTCTCTTCGTCCTAATGAACCTCCATTTAACACACTTTTCCCTGTAAAACTGCCTCTATATGGTTTACCTGGATGAATGCTTTTATATTCTGCCATCATCCAATCCATTTCACGATCTCCTGTTCCTACATCTGGAGCCGGAATGTCTTTATCAGGACCTAAAACATCACTAAAATACTGAACATATTTTTGACAAATTAACAAAAGTTCTTTTTCACTGAACTTTCTTGGATTAATAATTACACCGCCCTTACCACCACCAAAGGGAACTTCATGAAGCGCGTTTTTCAGTGTCATTAAGGCGGCAAGGTTTGTTACTTCTTCTTCGTTTACCATTTCATGGAAACGAATCCCCCCCTTATAAGGACCTAATGTATTGTTGTGTTGAATACGAAAAGCTGGAATACGGACTACCTCCCCATTTTCTAAAGGAACACGTAAAAATGATTTATGTACATGATTTGGGGTTGATAAGATTGCTGCTAATGATGTAAATGCTTGTTCTCTTAATTCATTTTGTAAGTTCGATAAAAATTCTTTATCTTCTAATAAAGCGTCCAAAGAACTTTGAACAATTGCTCCAGTTTGACTTGCCATTTCTATTCGCCTCCATTTTTATTTATTTTTATCATTTATCATCATTTCATACCTTCTTAATACAACATAAGAAGAGGTTTACCATCATTGGCAAACCTCTTTTTCCTACAATAATTCCGAGTTTTTGTCATAATCTTTTACAATTAATAATATTTTTCCTTCATCAAGCTTTTCTTCATATTCCTTAGCTTCCATTTGAGAAAGGCCTACTTCTTCCATCTTATTGCGTAGTTCATCACCAGTACTTTGAAACACATTTTTTAAGGAGGTTCCCAATCCTTGTTCTTTTAGACCAATCGTATTGATATCTGCTTTATCTGCAACCTGCTTTGTTCGACCTTCTTCATGGGCCAAGACATAAATGTTATCTTGACTAACTCCTTTTGTTTCTAATTGTTTTACGTCGTTGATAAGCGACATACCGCTTTCATATTCTTTTACTAATGGATTACTCATCATTCCTTCTCCTTTCATCATTGAAATGTTGTTACTTATTACGTACACGTTTTTATTAAGAACTAAACATCTTTTTAGAAAGCATGCTTCAATAAATGAAAGAAGTGACCTTCGTCTCCGTTTAATCTTTATAATAGCGGGTATCGTTTAACCAACAGATAGAACTTTTAAAACGTTTTTTAAGGAGGCATTAATATGAAAGATCATCAACATAGAAACGAAAAAAAAGAAAAGCAAAAAAAAGCAGATATGACAGTCGATTCTCTACCTCTTGAAGATATTAAAGAAGAATATAGAGAAGAAAAAGACAAACGCGGTACAAAAGATGAATCTTCTAGTGAGAAAAAGTATAAGCCTTAATATACATTAAACCTCGTTATTCTATCATACATTTACTCTACTTAAAGTTGATGAAAGGAGAACAAACATGCCAAAGCAATCAACCAAAAATTCAGATCTACACGGCAGTGCGCCTGATAGTTTTCATACTGCTCTTCTAATAATTGATGTAATTAATGATATGAAGTTTGAAAATGGAATTCAGATTTTCATGAAATTGTTAACAGCGCACTTCAAGAAGACGCATACGGCAAACCAATTGCGGAACTTTTAAAACCAGAAGATGACGATTATTTTGTAATTAAACCGAAACATTCCGGCTTTTTTTCAACCACTTTAGAAACACTTCTTTCTCATTTAAAAGTAAAACGTTTAATTTTAACCGGTATTCAAACCGATATATGTGTTCTTTTTACAGCAAATGATGCCTATATGCGTGATTATTTGCTGTATGTTCCTTCAGATTGTTCGGCTGCAGAAAATGATAAAGATCATCATTATGCTTTTAAAAAAATGAAAAACCTTCTTAAAGCCGATCTTACCCCTTCAACTGCATTCGGATTTGATTGTTTTAAAAAAGAAGATTGATTTATGAATCAATCTTCTTTTTTGTTATTTCCCTCCATTAAGTGAACGAGTTTTTCAAATGATCGAATAATATTTTCCATTTCTTTAGGAGCTAACTTGGAGTAATATTTCTCAAACATTTTTCTATTAAACAGCTCAATGTCTTTTTTATACTGTTTACCTTTTCTTCCTAATTCTACTAGAATTGTACGTTTATCTTTAACATGCTGTTTTTTTTTAATAAATCCTTCTGTTTCTAACTTTTTTAGCAATTGACTAACCGCACTTTTTGTAATACCCATCTTGTCAGCTAACATTGTTGGCGTTATGTGTGGGTTATGAATAAGCAAAATCAATAATGCTTGCTGTTGATTGGTTAATGAAAAGTCTATTAAATCCTGCTCTTCTTTTATATGCAGTACCCATAATTTCTCAAATGCTAGATTAAACTTTTGAGCAAGCTCTTCATCCCTCATTTTTTTCACCACCCTGCTGCAGAACAGCACTTTTTTGCTTTTTCCAATTGCGTGGGTTTAAATATTTTTTTATCTTCATTGCTGCTTCTTTTCCAACAATTACTGCTCCTACCCAAAACAATAGTTCAGCTAAAATAAGCGCCCCTGTTGTAAACACCCATTTTCCTTTTGTAGAAAGAGGTAAAAAAGGTGCTAACAGCGGACTAATCCAAACAATAAAGGATACAATAACTGAGCTAATACCAATTTTATAAATGGTTGATTTCTTTTTATTTAATGGCTTACTCATTTTCCCCTCTCCTCTCCATTATAAATAGTCGTTATATGATAGGTTAATTTAATTTAATTTAGTTTAGTTAACTTAACTAAATTATACACAAGAAGTAAAAAAACACAAACCGCTCCTTGTCCTAATACAATTAATTTACTTCAACAGGTCTATTTTTTGATATAATAAAAGAATCTTAAAACTAATTGATACAACATTCCCTTTCTTTTTAAAGGACATACTATAGGAGGCCTTGTTTTATGATTCGTTTCGGAATAATTGGAACAAACTGGATAACAGAACGTTTTATTAAAGCTGCAAAAGAAACCGAAGATTTTAAGTTAAACGCTGTTTACTCACGAACTGAAAAGCGTGCCAAAGAATTTGCTGATCAATATAACGCTTCTCATATTTATACAGATATCAACTTTATGGCAAAAAGCAGTGAAATTGATGCTGTCTATATTGCTAGTCCTAACTCCTTGCATTGTGAGCAGGCGATCACGATGATGAACCATGGAAAGCATGTGTTATGCGAAAAGCCGATCGCTTCCAACACATCTGAATTAAAGAAGATGATTACTGCTGCAAAAGAAAATAATGTTTTATTAATGGAAGCTTTAAAAACAACTTTTCTTCCTAACTTTACAGCGGTTAAAGATCACCTACATAAAATCGGGAAAGTTCGACGCTATTTTTCAAGCTACTGTCAATACTCTTCTCGCTATGATGCTTATAAAGTCGGCACTGTATTAAATGCATTTAATCCAACATTTTCAAATGGTTCATTAATGGACATTGGCATTTATTGCGTTTATCCGATGGTTGTATTATTTGGAAAGCCGCAGTTTATAAAGGCTACTGGTACAATGCTTGAATCAGGTATAGATGGACAAGGCAGCCTTCTTATACAATATGAAGAAATGGAAGCAGCAGTGCTATATTCTAAAATCTCAAATTCCTACCTCCCTACAGAAATTCAAGGGGAGAATGGCAGTATTCTTATTGATCAAATTAATACACCAGAAAAAGTAGAAATACGCTATAAAGATGGATCAATTGAAAATATTACAATTTTTCAAAAACAAGATTCAATGTATTATGAGGTAAAAGAATTTATCGAGCTAATTAAAAATGGTAAAGTTGAATCCCCTATTAACTCTTATGCTCATTCTTTAGAAGTGATGGAGATTCTTGATGAAGCAAGAAAACAAATGAATCTTGTCTTCCCTGCTGATCTTGTGGAATAACTTTACATTTATAAATCACTTTCCTAGTTCATTGTAACTGAAAATCACAACGATTCATTATTTTAATTTAAAAGTTTGGAACTTTATTTAATAATGAGTAATAAATACAAAAAACAACTTCTGTTTGCTTGGGAGGAATTAAATATGGAGCTATCTTATTTACATGTTATTATAAATTTAGTACGGGGACTTAATAAAGCATTAGAACACGATCTAGAAAATGCTGCAAAACATTATGGTTTAACTGCGGCAGAGCACCATATTCTTTGTATTGTTTTTGTAGAAAAAGAAGCAACAATGACTCAAATTGCAGAAAAAGGATTATGGGATGTTTCAACTGTTATGCAGGTTATAAAACGCTTAAAAGAAAAAGAGTTAGTCACTTCTTCAAAACGCCCGAATGATCGGCGTGTAACATATGTAAAATTAACAGAAAAAGGACTTAAACTTCAAAAACAATCATTTTTTCATGAATATCGCCTGTTTAATTATATAGATGAGAAGCTCGAAAATGGTTCAGAAGTAGAACAAAAAGAAGCAGAAATTGTGTTAAAAGTTTTTAGAGAACTGAATGAACATTTTCATGGACAAGACTTCGTAAATTGGATTTTTAACTCCCAAAAGAAAATTGAACTTGATAACAAAGAATAAGAAAAGGATGACTCTCATTGAGTCATCCTCTTTCATTTATTGAGCAGCTAATTCATTTGTTTTTTCTTCATTTTCTTCCTCAAACTCATCACTAAAAAATTCATTTAAAGCTTTTTGGTTTTCTTCTTTATCAAACTCCAATACAGCACCTGCGTGGGAATAATGAGCATTATAAAATGTTCCATCAATTGGTAAACGCAGTGTATTAAGTTGATCAGCGGGATTTATAATAAAATCTTTTGCAAGAGATAAAATTGTCCCTGTTTCAATATTGGTATCAATATAAGGCTGAATTGTCCCTAATAGACGCGGAATTTTTGCGATTGTCGCAGCACTTATTAACTCTTCTTTTACACGTTCTGTAACTTGCTGCTGACGGCGAACACGTCCAAAATCACTTTCCGCATCATGTCGAAAGCGAGCATATTTAAGTAATTCTTCCCCATTTAGCTTTTGGATACCAGGATATAAATCAATTTTTAAACCTGCAGCATTATCAACATAGTACATTCTTTTCTCTACATCAATCTCTATTCCGTGTGGAGCAATGGTATCCACAACTTCTGTAAAACCGTCAAAGTTTATAAGAGCATAATACTGTATATCAATATTAAAATTCTCTTTAATTGTTTGACGAATTAACTCTGGGCCACCAAAAAAGAATGAAGCATTTATTTTATTATTTGCATAACCTGGAATCGAAACATAGCTGTCCCTCATAATAGAGGCGAGTTTTAACGATCCATCTTCAGGGTTATATTGCGCCACCATAATCGTATCGGTTCTAGCCTGTTCAGTTCCATTAGAGTCAATTCCTAAAATTAAAATATTCATTTTTTCAAGCGGCAGATTATCTGCACCATTTTCCCCATTAAATTCTTCTTGGTCATGAAGAAACGGTTCATTATTTTGTGAAGCACTGTTGAATCCTTGATTATATTCATAAGCACTATAACCAACTGCTGCAAGTATTAAAAATAAAAACGGCATTAATACAAATAGTTTTTTCTTTTTTGTTTTTTTACGCTTTATTCGTGATGCGACCATTTTCTATATTCCTTCCTCTCCCTTACGATAAGAGTATAACAAACTTTTTTTAGTATGTTGATACTTTTTTATAAAAATTTTTTATACAAAGGATTAGAGCTGTGTCATTATTATTTAACGACACAGCTCTAATATCCTTTATTATAAAATTTGTAACAACTACTAATTTTGTAAAGCTTGTTTATGACAATTTATACCTAATGTTTAAAATGATTTTTCTTCGGGTAAAGATTTTATAACAATAAAAAGTGTATAAAAACTAAGAAGAAAGGTGAGAAATATGGCTAAAAAAACCCAATATCAACCAACACAAGAAAATGGTCATACTGTAACCTCGGCACAAGAAGTTGAATATGCGAAAGAATTTAAAGCAGCTGATACTGCAGGAGGGTATCGCAAAGAAAAGGTTCATAAAGCTAAAAAAGAAAATCCTAACCTTCTATAGCCTAAAAAATCCCTGTTGTTCATAGAACAACAGGGATTTTTTAATTATAAAGGCTGAGATCACCTAAAGGCCAATATTTTAAATTCACTTCACCAACAATATCTTCCATTGAAATAAATCCAATTATTCGGCTGTCCGTACTGTTTTGTCGGTTATCACCTAATACAAATACCGTATTTTCCGGGACAATTGCTTCTCCAGTTAGTTCTTCAAGTGTAAAATTGCTAGTCAATAATTGATTATGGACAGTGCTTTTTAAATCTTCTAAATATTGTTCTTCAAGCTTTTCACCGTTTACGTATAATTGATCATTTTTATATGTAATTTTATCCCCAGGTAAACCAATAATACGTTTTATATAATCACGTTGTTCATCTGCATGAAATACAACAATATCAAAGCGCTCTGGTTCTTTCAATTGGTAAACAATTTTATTAACAATTAACCGATCTCCATCATGCATTGTAGGAAGCATTGATTGACCATCAACAATATAATTCGCAAACAAAAAAATTCGAATGATGGCTGCTAAAACAATAGCAATTAAAATAGTTTTTGTCCAACTTAACATTTCACTTTTCATATAAAACAACTTCCTCCAATATTATAAATTCTTCTGTAATTTCTAGAAAATCAACTATCCACCAGTTTCCATTTTAGCATACCTTTTTATAAATATTTATATAAAAACTTATTTTATATAATTTGAATTAACGTTTAAACATCGTATGGATACTGTGCGGTTAAATTTTTAAAGGGAAATGCTATCTATTTCCTCTGACCTATAGTCAAGCAGTCCTTATTCGTTTTACAATAGACACAAGTTTTAAAAAAGGAGTGGGAAATTTTGAAACAATGGACATACCTAATGCTGCTGCTGTTAATTGTTACAATACTAACTAGCTGCGGAAGCGAACAAGAAAGCCAACCTGAACAGCCAATATTAAGTGAAACAGAAAATGAAGAAGCAGAAGAAGTTTCTCATTCAGCTGTTGATGGTGAAAAAACAACTCCAAGTTCGTTATCTCCTGTTACAGAGAAAGGAATCTATAATGGACAGATTGATTCCCATACTGTTCAAATTGAAAGTGAAAATGGAGTAAATGCCTATCAGCTGTCGGACAAAACATTGGAACAAATTGAGTCTTTGGAAGAACAAACTTCTATTTCATTTACATATAGTGAAAATGAAAACAATCAACTGATGCTGCACTCAATCGAAAAACTACAGATTTCTTCCGACGAGCCTGAAATAATTACAGAAACAGGTCTTTATATTGGACAAGTAGACCCTCATACAATTGAGATTAGCATTAATGGAGAAAGTAAAGCCTTTCAATTGAATGAGGAAGTTCAATATAATATAGAGAATGTACCTGAAAATCAAAAAGTAACTTTCCATTATTACAAAAATGGCGAGCAGCTTGTTATTACAAAAATTCAGTCCATTCCATAATTATTGGAAGAGATGCCCAAACATTGGGCATTTCTTATTGTTTATCTTTTTTCTCTTTAATTAATCCATTTTATTTCCATTTTATTGGTTTTATTCATAAAATATAAATAAAAAGGACTTATGCAGTTTCTGTCGAATAAACTAACTATTCTTACTTTTGTTAAAGGGGGATCTCGCTTGTTTAATGATGCAGAAAAAAAAGCGATTTACAAAGCGATTTATACACGAAGAGATATTCGTACATTTTTACCTGATCATGTTCCTTCAGAAAAAATTGATAAACTTTTAGATGCTGCCCATCATGGACCATCTGTAGGGTTTATGCAGCCTTGGAATTTTATTTTAGTTACTTCTAATAAAACAAAAGAACAGCTTGCTTGGGCAGCTGATAAAGAACGTCGTGCATTAGCTATTCATTATGAGGGAGAAAAAGCAACGAAGTTTTTAAGTTTAAAAGTAGAAGGAATCAAGCAAGCACCGCTTACTATTTGTGTCACGTGTGATCCTACTAGAGGAGGTTCTCACGTGCTTGGACGAAATTCAATTCCTGAAACAGATATTTTGTCTACAGCATGTGCCATTGAAAATATGTGGCTTGCAGCTTGTGCAGAGGGACTCGCACTTGGCTGGGTAAGCTTTTATAAGAAAAATGATGTACGAGATATACTAAACATTCCTCCTCATATTGATCCTGTTGCCCTGCTTTCAATTGGTTATACGGAAGACTATCCAGAACAACCAATTTTAGAAAAAGCAAATTGGGAAAAACGCCGTAATCTTGATCAATTAGTGTTTAAAGAAAAATGGGATGAACATTTATATAAAAAGAATCAAACAAGTTAACTTGTTTGATTCTTTTTATATTTCTAACGTTTTTTTCCAACAGCAACCGTACAGCGGGAAATACAAATTAATTGTTCGCTTTCATCTACAATTTTTATTTCCCATACCATTGTTGTTTTTCCTTTATGAAACGGTACAGCAATGGCTGTAACCACTCCGTCTTTTTTGGCTTTTACATGATTTGCATTGATTTCTAATCCGGCAGCAAAATGTGTATTTAAGTCAATATTTAAGGCAGTTCCTATACTTGCAGCAGTTTCTGCTAATGCAACTGAAGCACCGCCATGAAGCATTCCATAAGGCTGTCTTGTTTTCGGTCCTACCGGCATCGCCATGACAACACGATCTGGTGTTAATTCAACTTCTTTTATTTCTAATGCTTCAATGAGTGTATTTTTCATATCCATTTTTTCACCTCTTATTTATTATCAATTTTAAATACGGTAAATGAAATTTCGATTACCTTTTAATAAAACAAAACCTTGCCTGACGCTTCAGACAAGGTTTTGTTTGAAAACTAGTTCGTTAGAGACTGATACATGAAATATCCTAATAACCCAATACATACTAAAAATCCAACGATACCTTCCATTTTTTATCCTCCTTTTATGTAACGAAACAAATTTAGTATTTGCGAAATTTTACCCATAAATTATTTTATCTTATTAAGATAGTATTCGTCCAGCAAACATCAACATTTATCTTTTATGTTAAGAATGCTAAAAAATTGGCAAAGATAGTGCTGTAGCTGTCTTTTACTTTATTGAAGGAGGAAAAAAAATGAAACCCTTTCTTTTCATCATGATCCTATTATTAAGTATGCTTTCAGCGTGCAGTGAAACAAAAAATCATGAGACAGAAGAAGTCATTGAAGCAAGTTCAATCCCCTATGCGGTTTCCGTTACTTTAAACGATAAAAACAATCATAAAATAGGAACAGCGACCTTAACGGAAAAGCCCGATGGTGTTCAAATCTCTATCAATGCAGATGGTTTATCTTTCGGAAAACATGGATTTCATATCCATGAATTTGGCAAATGTGAACCACCTAACTTTACCTCTGCTGGCGGTCATATGAACCCTGAAGGAAAAGAACATGGCACCCTTAATCCAAAAGGATCACATGCAGGTGATTTACCTAATCTAATTGTGAATAAAGATGGCTCTGTGAAACAAGATATCTTTATTCAAAATGTGACATTAAAAGCTGGTAAACATTCGCTAATAAAATCAGAAGGAGCATCTCTTATTATTCATTCGAATGAGGATGATTTAAAAAGCAGCCCATCCGGTAATGCCGGTGAACGTATTGCTTGCGGAATTATTAGTAAAAAGTAACAGGTGATAGGATGAAATGAAACGAGAAAATTTATTTTCTCGTTTCATTTCATCCTATCACCTGTTTGCAGTCAACATCAACAAAGCTCTCTAACATAGCGTTATAATAAAAATAATTGAACAATGGATGTAGCCGTACCGAGAAAAGTAAGTCCTGTTCCTATAGCTGTGATTAAAATCCACAGCTTGGCTCCCTGCAATTCACTTTGTACATGTTCTTTTGTCGCTAAATCGCTTTGCTGAATAACTTCTTTTGCAATCAGTGCGATTCGTTCTTCTCTCGGCATTTTTTCTTTCATTTCATCGAGCATTTCATCTAGTTCTTCTAACTTCTTTGAACGTTCTTCAATAACCGCTATGGCTGTTCTAAATTCTGGGAGCTCTTTATTTAAAACTTGATCTTTAAAGTACTCATACTCTTTTTTTAATTTTTTTAACGAATCTTCCTGAGTTGTCACCTACATACACCCTTCCGTTTTCCGACATCTTATTACAATATATGAACCAAGCATTAATTGGTTGAACTTTTTAAACAAATTAGTCAAAAGGCGGAAAGAAGTGATGCAGTCATCCTTACTAATCAACACCTTTCTTTAACAATTCTGTTTTTTTTCCGTATGTTGCTATTTTCCATATCCATTCTATCGGTCCAAACCGATATCTTTTCAGCCACATCTTACTAATGATTACTTGAAAACTAAAAATAACAACAACCATAATAGTTCCTGTAAATGCTCCTGTTTTCCCATATAAACCAAGTCCATAACTGTAAAAAAGAAGGGTTCCTATCACTGATTGGAATAAATAATGACTTAACGATAATCTACCTACCAAAGAAAATGGGATCATAATTGGTTTTAACACTTTATGCAGAGAAGCTAATGCCATCATGCAAATATAAAAAATAGCAACAAAAGGTCCTCCCAATGCATCTTGTAAGTATAAGAGTCCAGCATTATCGCTAAAAAGAGGAATTATTTTAAATGCAAAGCCAGCAATAAACGATAAAAAGGCTCCTGTCATAAAAGCCCGTTTATGTAATTCAACGTGAGACAGCCATTTCTTTTTAGCCGTATAGGCACCTAATAAAAACATCGGAAAAAGTGATAAGAAAATAAACACTATATTTTCATTTCCATTTACATATGTCCAATCTATAAAACGTTGTCTTGTAATGTCTAAATACGTCCCACTACTGTACACATGAAGAGACCTCTTTATCATTTCCTGATTCTCTACTAGTGTGCTCCATTCAGTAGGAGAAAGAATGCTTGCCATAAACAGCATCCCGCCTATTAATAAGGAAGGGATAAGTAAAAGAGCAGACGTCCATATTAACAAAGTTCTTGACTTGGCTTTATGAAATAATAATAATATAAAGCCAAATAAGGCGTAAGTTATTAAAATATCACCATGCCAAATAAAAAAAGCATGAATAACTCCAAAAATTAGCAGAGAAAGCAACCGTTTCATAAACAATCGAACAAAAGAAAAGCCGCGCTTAACAGCTCGTTCTTTAAAAATAATCATTCCAAATCCAAATAAGAAAGAGAACAGCGTATAAAAGCTTGATTGGGCGAAAATATCAATGAATATATAGGCATAGTAATCAGGAGATGATTTCCACCAACTTTGAGGATTTAAATATAAAAACGGCGAATGAAAAGCAAGCATATTTACGAAGAAAATCCCTAAAATAGCAAAGCCTCGCATGCTATCAATACTTTGAATTCGCTCGTTTAATGATATAGGTGCAATTGTTTGTTTTTCCAACTTACTTTCCACCCTTTTTAATAAAGAGGCTGATCTTTACTAATCAACCTCTTTCTATGCTTATAATTTTTAGAAATTGATACACGACAAACTAGAAAAAAGATTAATCGTTTTGTTTCCGTGCATTTGTCATTTGCTGCCACACAGAGCCAGCTGCCTCTTCACCACTTTCAATACGCTCAATCGCCATTTTCACTTGTAAACTAACTTCAAATTCCGAATCATCTTGAGCTTTACGGAGTGCTTCAAGAGCTGTTTCATCGCCAACTTCATATAAAAACATCGCCGCCCGCCAACGCACAAGTTTATTTTTATCTTTTAATGCCTCAACCATCGCTGGAATGGCTTTCGTACTTCCAATATCTGATAAGCAATCCCCAGCTGTACGACGAACTGTAACAGCTTTATCTTTTAATGCCTTATAAAGATATGGAAGTACTTTCTCGCTTTCAATCATGCCTAAATACACAGCTGCAAGGCGGCGAATTGATATTTTTTCATCTGCTAACGCTTCTGCAAGTAGGGGTAAATCTTCTTCAGTTGGATTTAGCTTTTCTAATGCCGCAAAACGAACCTTCCAATCTTCGCTTTTCATTGCTTTTGCTGCTTCTTCAGATGAAATATAACTAATTCGTTCTTTTACTTGTTCATGCTTATTTTGAAATGCAGCTTCAACTAACTCTTCTAAACGTTTTTCGTCATATGCTGCGTTGATTTCTTCTACCACTTCCTCACCGATTTGATTCATATCACCATAGCGAACACTTTGCTCTTTCCATTGTCTTTCCATCACAAGGTTATTAGAGGATGATTGAGCTTTCATTGCAGATTCCTTAAACCTTTCAGGAAGCCCAAAACGCTGTTCGTCATTTCCATTGGCCAGTTTTACCTGCATCGGTATGCCTCGAAACATTTGAATCATAACCTTTACTTCTCCAAAATGGTCATCCCCCATTTTTACATTAGAAGTTGTATTTTCTTCCAGCTTCTCTCCAAAAGCCTGCCTTACTTTTGGCAAAATAACCTGCCAATCCACTTTAGGATTTCGTTCTAGTGCAATGAAATCAGCAACATGATAAAAACCTTTCACACCTTCAACAGCAAGCAGCCGTTGTGCATATTCTGGCGCTTCATGCTTTTGTTCTTGTTTAAAATTTCTTGTTTCACGCGGCGGTAAACTTTCATTTAAAATAACTTTCATCGAATTCGGACTGGGTGTTGGTTCAATGGAAATAATTTTCATAGTAAGCACTCCTTTTTATCATTCTTTTCCCATTTAGTTATGTATATTTTTACTGCAGTTTTCATTTTAACATAGTCTCTCGATCCCTTTCATTTTTTAACAACACAAACCTTTAAATGAAATGAAAAAGATAGCCGCTAATAAGCAGCTATCTACCTTGTAAGCGCTTTATATTCTTTGGAGAACTTTAGAAAACTTTCCTTATCACCTTCATCTAATGCTTTATTAATCTCTTTTTCAAGAATTTTAAGTTGGCGAATAATAAAGGCCTCATCAAGTTCCAATTGAGCTAATAAAGAAAATGCAAACCGATCAGCTTTTTTCTGTTTTTCTCTCGCTGCAGCTCTTAAACGTTCATCATAAGAATTTTGTCTTGACATGGTTACTCTCCCCCTTTTCACTATTACAACCAATTCAATATATGGCGTTTGAATATTCTGATTACTATTGGTAGTATACTATTCTATTCCCCAATTCCAATAATATAAACAAAAATTTTAAGTTTTTTTAAATTTTTTTTATAAGATTATATAAGGAAATAAGTAATAAAGACAGCATATTTGCTGTCTTTATTATGAATTATATTTAAACAATACAGCTTTAATTGCAGTATAGCTAATCTCATCGGGTAGGGCCTCTTTAATAGGTTTAAGCTTTTCTGCTCCTACTTTTTTAACAGCTTCCATAATTAATGGTTCATATTGTTCAGGAATTAAACGGACCCAATCAATCGAATATCCTTCTTGAGCAGTACGCATTAAATGATTTTCAACGGTAACGGAGGTTAGTTCTCTTTTTTTTGCGATTTCTGAAATAGAGAATCCTTGTTGAAATAATTTATAGGACACAAAATAGCTCGGTTCATTTTCTCCATCACGCTTTTTTTCAACTTTCTGTTCCACTTTTGTTTCAGGTGTACCGTGTTCATTAACATATTGCTTCACAACTTCTAAAAACTGCTGACCATATTTTTGCATTTTTGCTTCTCCAATGCCTTTTACCTGTAGCATTGCTTGTTCATCCAGCGGGCAAAGAATACTCATTTCCCGCAGCGCGCTGTCTGGAAAGATAATATATGGAGGAATTTGTTCACTCATTGAAAGTTCTTTTCTAAGCGCACGTAATTTTTCAAACAATGAATTGTCTACTAAAATGCGCTCCTGCTTCATTTGTTCTTTTTGATAAACCCTCTCTTCTCCTTTTAATACAAGGTAAGCTTTTTTTGCTAACTTTATAACTGGATACTGTCCTTCTGTTAATGCTAAATATCCTTCTGCAGCAAGACGATTAATCACTTCGATAATTTCTTTTTCTGTCCTCTGCTTCATCAATCCGTAAGTGGATAATCGTGCAAAGTTTAACTGTTTAATTCGTTTATTTTTTGAACCTTTTAATACTTGAGCAACAAGTGAAACTCCAAATCGTTCATCCATTCGCTTAATACATGAAAATATTTTTTGAGCATCTACTGTTATATCAACTTTCTCTCGTTCATCGATACAATTGCTGCACTTTCCGCACTCTATTGTTTCTTCTTCACCAAAATAATGTAAAATATATGACTGCAGACACTGTTCTGTATGACAAAAACCAACCATTTGCTGCAGCTTTTTATATTCATTTGCTTTTCGTTCTTCATCAAATTGTGTTTGTTCCACTAAAAACTTTTGTAACTGAATGTCCTGAGAATGATAAAGAAGAATGCATTCTCCAGGCTCCCCGTCCCGTCCGGCGCGACCTGCCTCTTGATAATAAGCTTCCATATTTTTAGGAATGTTGTAATGAATCACATAACGGACATTTGATTTATTAATTCCCATTCCAAAAGCATTTGTTGCAACCATTACCATTACTTCATCATATAAAAACTTTTCCTGCACATCATTGCGTTCTGCTTCTGACAATCCTGCATGATATTTTCCAGCAGCATATCCTTGACCTTGAAGCCAATGATGAAGCTGATCAACTTCTTTTCTCGTTGCTGCGTAAATAATTCCTGGTTGATTTTTATTTTCTTTTAAATAGTTTAGTAGAAAATTACGTTTATCTTCACCTTTTATAACGTTGAATGATAAATTTTCGCGGGCAAAACCTGTTATATAGAGGTTTCCAGATTGTACGCGAAGAAGCTTGCGAATATCTTCTGTTACTTCCGTTGTTGCCGTTGCCGTAAAAGCTGCCACAACAGGTTGTTGAGGAAGCGTTTCTATCATTTTTGCGACTGAAAGATAACTTGGTCGAAAATCGTGGCCCCACTGCGATAAGCAGTGGGCTTCATCAACTGCAACCATTGAAATTGGCATTGCCTGCAGCAGCTGACGAAACTGTAAAGATTCAAGCCGCTCTGGGGCAATATAAATAAGCTTATACTCCCCATTTGCCGCTTGATACATTCGATCCTCTACTTCTTTATTTGTAAGGGTACTGTTAATAAAAGCAGCTGAAATACCTGCGCTCTCTAAAGCATCAACTTGATCTTTCATTAAGGAAATGAGAGGAGAAACTACTAATGTTACACCTTCAAATAACAGTGCGGGAATTTGATAGCATATTGACTTCCCGCCACCTGTCGGCATAATCGCAATCGTATCTTTTTTATGTAAAATACTCGTAATCGCGTCTTCTTGACCGCTTCGAAATGAAGGATATCCAAAATACTTTTTTAATACATGTTTTGCTTCCTCTATCATGATTAACACCTATCCTATAGCCCTTTAGTATTCATAAGAACAATACGCCAACCATCAGGGTCTTCAATTGTCACACCTTTATCTTTCCAATATGGGCTTTCAGGTGGAACTGGAAAATATCCGATCTTTTCTAACCGGCTTACAATCTTTTCTATTTTATCATGATCAGGCATGTAAAACACAAGTAAATTATCTTTCGTTGGGGCAGGACATGAAGAGCCATCACTATGCTGCGTAAATTCAAGATGATAGTCTGCATCAGGTAAGCCAAACATCACACCATCATACCCATCATGGTTTTGAAATGCTCCAATTTGTTTCAGCCCTAATCCATCACGATAAAATTCTATTATTTTATCTAATTGATGTGTAGGTCGAGCCGCTCGAAATTGGATAGCTGGAAATTCATTTGACCATTTTTGTTTCACGATTTACGCCTCTTTTCTATTTTTATTTTTCTCTTATTTATAGTTTATCATACTCCGATCATCTACTTTCACAAACTTTTAATACAGCATTTTCTAGAATGCTAACTTGCTTAATCTCTCACTTTTTCTTATACTAAATAAGAGAAAAACGATAGAGTAATCCAATAATGGTCTTAATATAAAGAGGTGAAGGCTTTGGTTGCAATTATTATTATTTCAATTCTTGTCATTTTATTAATTTTAGTATTAAGCATTGCTGCTATTTCGAAGGGCTATTCTTATAAACATACAGTGGATACGCAATATTACGACAATAAACCGCAAACCCCGCCACATTTAAAAAACAAAAATGGAAAACAACTATAATTCTTATTGTTATAACAAACAAGAGGTTCGCTTATGTAAGCGAACCTCTTGTTTGCTACTTACGTTGCAGGACGATCTGGTCCTCCTAATTTCTTATCTTGCAATCCAGGAGCTCCTTGCTCCGCTTTAGGTTGCTGTTTTCCTTTTCTTTGCTGTTCCATGCTGTCACCTTGACGATTTTTTGCCATTGTGTTTTCCTCCTAAAATTATTAGTGTTGTTTATTATGAGTTTTATCTTCTACAGTACCATTCATGTATGCGTCACTTACCTGTTCATTTGTTTCATCAATACCTGTTACAGCTGTTGAGGATTGTATAGCCTCTACTTCAGCATACCCTTTTACACTCGGTTCGCGTTTTTGTTTGCGGCCCACTTTGCTTCCCTCCTCCTCATTTTGGATCGAACAATACTTTTTATAGTATAGCCTTTCAAGAAAATTTTACGCAGGAAAAAAAGTCCATCTTACTGTGTGAAACTTAAATATCTATCAATAACACTTGTTTTATCTTTGCTTGTGTGTTTTGTCTAATTTTGAAATAATTTTTCTTTATTTCATCGACATCATTCCACTTACTTTGCAAACTTTTATTGCTAAACTATTCACCATAACACTTTTATTACAACTTGAATCTGCAAAAGAAGCGCAGATCGTCTTGTAAATAAACTATTTCGCCTATTCGAAACAGTCTTTTTATAACAATAACCCCTCATAATGTTAGGAAATGGAGACGATAATATGAGTATCCGTGAAAAATTTCAAAGTGATTTAGATGAACTAAAAAATTCACTTCTTGAGCTTGGAACATTAGCAGAAGTGGCTATGATTCGTGCAATCGATTCCCTAAAACATCAAGACCTTGAAGAAGCTAAAAGAATTATTACCGATGATTACAAAATAAATGAATTAGAAAAGCAAATAAATGAGCGTGCTATTTTACTTATCATGAAGCAAGCACCAGTGGCAAGTGACTTAAGAAGAATTGTTACTGTACTTAAAGTCTCCTCAGATTTAGAGCGTGTGGGGGATTTAGCCGTTAATATTGCCAAATCCGTGGAACATATGGGAAGCACACCGTTTCTTAAGAAAATTGAAGATATTCCGCTCATGGCATCACTCGCTCAAAAAATGCTTGCAAATGTGCTTGATGCTTACTATAAAGAAGATACCGTCCTCGCAAATACTACGGCAAAACTAGATGATGAAATCGATGAATTATATGGAAGCTTAATTCAAGAATTATTAGAATTAATGGCAGTTCATCCAAAAAGCATTTCACAAATTACACAACTTGCATTTATTTGCCGCTATATCGAAAGAATTGCTGATCATGCCACAAATATATCTGAAAGTACAATATACCTTGTTAGAGGAGAACAGTATCGACTCAACGCTTAAATAATGCATAAACAAATAATCCGTCTTTCTTTTGCTTAGAAAAGAAAGACGGATTATTTGTTTTGCAGTTTCATTAAAAATGCGGCGCGTTCTTCAGATGAGTTTTTATATTTTTCTTCTAAAAGCTCTTTTAAAAGCTGTTGTTTATATGCTGAGTCTTGTATAAATGATTTTATTTTATGACGACATTCAAATAAAAACTCAAGATAACTTTCATAAGAATCATCGTACAAGGTGGAAAGCTCGTTCTTAATCTTTTTCGCTAAAAGCGGACTTGCACCTTCTGTTGATACCGTTATTGTTAACTTGCCTCTTTTTAACACAGAAGGGACGTGAAAGTTACCAAGTTCAGGTTGGTCGACTACATTTATTAATTGTTGATGTGAGACAGAATTTGCAACAAGTGCATTTACTTTTTTATCATTTGCTGCAGCAATCACGATAAATGCGGTTTGAACATGCTTAGGATGAAACAACATTTTTTTCCATATAAGGATTTTATCATTTGCGATTTTTTCTAAGTTGGCTGTTAAGGCTGGGCTAACAACGGTAACTTTAGCGCCTGCGTGAAGCAATGAATTTATTTTTCGTTCAGCTATTTTACCGCCGCCGATCACTACTGCTTCTTTATTTTCTAGTTTTATATGAAGAGGATAGCTTGTCATAAGATTCACCATTTATATTGTTGTGTATACTTGATTGTTGATTACTTCTTGAACACGATCAGCCAATATTGTTTGAAGGTTTTGGTGATATCCAAGATAGTTACATAAAATAATTTCTTTTCCGTTTTTATCTAAAGCAGCAATTGTTTTTTCCATATCTTTCATTAATATCCCGGTAAACAATAAATAGGGGAGCACGACAATTTGTCTGCTTTCACTATGAATTGCGTTCTTTAGACCTTCCTTGAATGAAGGAGATGCTGCGGCAAGAAAACATGTCTTAACAGATTGAAAACCGCCTTTTATTTTAAGCATGTCTGCAATCACACCTAAATCTCTTGGAGAGTCTGGGTCACTACTTCCTCTTCCAACCAACAGCACTGTTGTTTTATTGCTGATAGAAATTTTCTGTTCAGTTATACGCTCAATTAAGATATCAACTATACGATCATGAACACCTAACGGTCGTCCATATTGAAATTCAATAGAAGGATATTCTTTCTTTACCTTTTCAAGCGCTTCAGGAATATCTAATTTTGCATGTCCTGCTGTTAATAACAATAGAGGAACAACAGCAATTTTAGAAGCACCACGGGCTGCACAGCGAGCAATGCCTTCAGCAATAGTAGGCTCTGCAAGCTCTAAAAAACAATATTCCTGAATCGGCACAGAAATCTCTTTCATACTTTTTGTTAAAAAGTCTGCTGCTTGTTTATTTGCTTCTCTAACACGACTGCCATGTCCAATATAAAGTACTGCTTGCATGAAATCTTCCTTTCTATCTCATTAAAAAGCTTCACGAACATCTGAAACAGGAGTCATTGTTTTTTCAAACCAATTAATCTTTTCACGCATTTTCACTACTTCTCCGACGATAATCATTGTAGGATTTTCAATGCGATGCTGCTTTGCTTTTTCAATAATATTAGAAAGTGTTCCCGTTACAGTTTGTTGGTCTTTTGTTGTTCCCCAATGAATTAAAGCAACTGGTGTTTGTTCACCTCGACCATGTTTTAAAAGTTGCTCACGAATATAAGGTAAATTCCTTACACCCATATATATAGCAAGTGTATCAACACCTTTTGCTAAACTTTCCCATTGGATCGCTTCTGACTCTTCTGATTGACGATGTCCTGTTACAAAAGCAAAGGAGCCGCTGTAATCACGATGTGTCACTGGAATTCCCGCATAAGCAGATGCAGCTACACCTGAAGTTACTCCAGGAACAACTTCAAATGGAATTGTGTGCTTTGCAAGAGCTTCTGCCTCCTCACCGCCTCTTCCAAACACAAATGGATCCCCGCCTTTTAATCGAACAACAACTTTTCCATTTTTCGCATGTTTGACAAGGAAATGATTAATCGTTTCTTGTTTTAATGTATGAAAATCGGGAAGCTTCCCACAATAAATTAAATCAGCGCCTTCTTTAGCATAAGTTAACAATTCTTTATTAATTAAACGGTCATATAAAATAACATCCGCTTTTTGAATACACTTTAGTCCTTTTACTGTAATTAAATCAAGATCTCCTGGTCCTGCTCCCACTAAATATACTTTACCTGTATTCATCCTTTATCTCTCCCTCTCCTCTAATTCGCAATCAACATTTTCTCTCTCTTTATTCTGCTAATCCAAAATCCGCTCCAGAACGAATCTTCTTCTTCTCATAAAGGGGAATTTGATCTACTTCAGGTATGCTTAAAAAATGTTTTTCAAGCTCGACCTCTACAAGTTCAAATGCTGCTTCATCATTTTTTGCTGCAATCACTACAAAAATTTCTTTATGCCCTATACTTACTTCAAAGCGATACAAATTCATGTAACAGACACCCTTACAGATTAAGAATAGGAACGACTTTTTTTCTATTATAGAAAAAAAGTCGTTCATTGTCAGATAAGTGGTGAGAAAATCTACCTTGATTTCTCTCTACCAAAAATTACTTTTTTCGTATTATTGAAAGCAAATCTTGAGTTAAGGGTTCTTCTCCTTGTCCATTCCACACATAATTCTTTGTAGAACGATTATACGTATAGCCTAATGCTCTTAATTTCTTAGATCAGATGGGACTTTTATTCTTAACTCATTTGCAATTTCTTTAAGTGTATCACTATTTAAACGTTTTAATAAGTCTTTTACAAGCAGCTCATTTTTAGAAACATTTTCTTCTCTATTCTGGATTACTTGGCTCTTCATAAGGGGTAATACTTGGGCAACTTCTGGTCTGCTGAATTCAGCTGGAGGCACCTGACCACTGCGAAGCATTTCACGAACTTTTGTACCATAAACGTTTTCAGCTTCTATTTCTTTATATTGTAACCCCTCCATATTTTATTAATCATAGTTGTTTACTTGGTTTTTTAATATAAAATAATGAGGCTTTATATTAAATCCCACCACCTTGTTCATGAACGGAACGATTTTCTTTTCTTGTCATTTTAATTAAGCTCATTGAACCAGCAGTAGCTAAAAACACACTAGAAATTGCAAAAATCGTATAAAAATCAGCATCAAAAAATAATTTAATTAACCCATACGAAATAACGAGTGAAAAGACAGGTGAAACAACCCAAACTGTCATCATTTGCTTAATAATCCCTTTCTGCCAAAGATGAAAGCCATTTTTAGCAGAACCCACACCTAAAATACCAGATGTTGTAATTTGCGTTAATGGAACAGGGATACCAAATAGGGACGCTGTAATAACCAAACCAGCACCAATGCCAGAAACGGCACTTCCTTCCAAAATTATCTATTTCATTTAGAACGTGTCACACTATAGAAAAAACTTATATCCCACTTCCACCAATATGCAAACCACATTCTGTTTTACCACTGTTTGCCCAACGCCCTGAACGAGTATCGTTTGGATCTGAAGCAGGAAGTGTACATTTTTCACAGCCAATACTTGGATAATCCTGATCATGGAGCACGTTATACGGTAATTTAAAGGCCTCAATATACATCCAAACGTCTTTCCATGTCCAATGAATCAGCGGACAAACTTTTATAGACTTAAATTTGTCATCTTTATTAATAAATTGTGTATTTCTTCTTGTTGGTGATTGCTCTCTTCTTAATCCAGAGATCCATGCTGTTGCCCCGCTCAGCTCTTTCGTTAACGGTTCGATTTTACGGATGTTACAGCACTTATTTGGCTCCCGTTCCCACAACTTATCACCGTGAAGTTTAGCTTGCTCCTCAAGCGTTAAACTAGGTTTAGCTAACTCAATTCTTAATGTAGGATAACGCTCTTTCACTTGATCGATTAATTGATATGTTTCTTTAAAATGAAGATCTGTATCTAAAAAGACAATTCGAGCATGTTTATTTACTTTACTAATCATATCAATGAGGACAATCCCCTCTGCGCCGAAACTGCATGCATACACGATTTCATCTTCATACGTTTGATAAGCCCACTTTAATACTTCAAAGGCCTCTTTAAATTGATTTTGCACTTCATTTACTTGTTGGTCATTCCAGTTTTCATACTTAATTGCAGCAGCCAACTTATTCACTCCCTACTATTTGTTATACATTTTTTTAAAAAGTTTGAAGGTATAAAAAAGACGTCTTCAATCAAAAGATGTGCTGTTGATTAAAGTCACCTCTAGTTTATCTAGTCAGTGCCAAGCTTACTTCATGCGAATTTTTTCATTTTTTTCAATTTGGATAACTTTTCCATTTTGAACAACGAGTGTAACGGAACCAAATTCCAATGTTTCTAACATTCTTTCAATTTGTACTATAACTTTATTAAACTCTTCTTTTTTCTCAGACACAACTTTCACTCCTTTAAAACATAACCACTCGATCGCTCAAACCTTTTGAAAGTGTAAAAAAATCCTTCCCATTCGGAAAGGTGAATTTGATCATTCGTTCAATTTCACCTTATCTACCAAAATGAGAGTCATTTTGCTGGAATTAGCACCTTGCTTCAAGCAGGTTGCCGGGCATCTTTGGGCCAGTTCCCTCCACCGCTCTTGATAAGATTTTAATTGATCTTTATTTTATACAGGAAGGAACATAATGTCAACCCTAGTTTCTTTATCGGATTAATTATTTTTATTAAAATCCTTTTATATCAACTTTATCCCTTCCTGCTTCTTTAAAATATTTCTATAAAAGCAGAATACCAACCGTTAAACTATGATTTATTTGTAATAATTTTTTAATTGGTAAGAGCATAAAAAATCGCCAGCTTGGAAGCTGGCGATTCATCCACTTCATTTCTATTTTATTTTTATTATAGCTTTAGACCTATTTATCATTTACTTTCCTTAAACAGTTATTCCTTAATTCCTTCCAACCACTCTCGATAGCATTCAGGGCATAATACCTCTTCACATTCTTGGTTAACATTATAAAAAGACACCACATGTAACTTTTGATTATCAATTTCATATTGACAGTAAAAGCATTGATTAGACATTTGTTTAACCTCCTTCAGTTATTATTTTGAGCAGGTTAAACAATTTCTCCCCTGTGAATTAATGGATATAAAAAGAAAATAAGATTAAAAAGTACATATCTAGTTACATTCTTAGTTTCTGTTATAATTATGTTTTTGTTCTAACTTTTCAATCACATGTTTTAACTCATCAGGCTGCAAAAGTTCAACAGGCGACACTCCTTTTTCAAACTCAAAGAAGTCTCCTTCAATTAAGAGCACATATTTATCATTTACTTTCGCAATGTGAAGGCTGTCGCCAAAGTCAGACAGCATTGCTTTTACGGTAATATGGTCAAGCTTTAGTTTAAGTTCTAAATCAGGCTGTGCTTCAACCAAATGTCCTGTCGCTTCTACAACCTGTTCATGTGACCATTTTTCATGCAGTTCACGTTTTGGACTTGAAGCCCACATTTCCATTTCTTCCACTTCTTTTTCTCGCTCTTCGTGATTTTCATGATCACTATAACTTTCCTCAATATGTTGATGAACCATGCCCATTACCTGCGTATTTAATATTTCAGGCATTGATTGTTCGTACTCAACGAATTTTAAAAAGTCTTCAAAATAACGGGCATGAGAAGACTGATGAATTTTTAACTCTCTTTCTTCAATAACTCCCTCGTCGGGCATAAAGGGATATTGAATTGATTTCATATTTTTAGCAGTAATCGCCATTTCAACATGACTAATAAGTGTTTTTTCATCAGCAATCGATGCAACTTTTTTCTCAAAATCGCATTTAATGACAAAAACAAATGGTTCATCAAAATATTTATTTAGCTTTGCTCTTGTAATAATTAACGCACCGCCGCGTACCGAGCTTGTATCAATATATGTTCTTACCAACTGATCACTTGCCAATTGAAAGTCAGCGATTGTTTCCGCTTGGCGAATACGATTAAACAAATTATAATTTGGATTGCTGTCAAGGTCATAGCCCGGTTCAACAACAAAATGACCAATTTTAGTCGGAACACCTTCACTTTTTGGATGGCGATCCACTTTTCTTTTGACAATTCGCATGAACTCTCCATCTAAAAAGGTTTTTAATTCGCTATCTATATAATCTTCTTCATCTAGTGTTTTATAATGCTTATAACTAATTTGTTGTTCTTTTTCTTCCATTTCAACAACAAAAAACGAAAGGAATTGTACATCAAAATCCATCTTATTCTCCTTATTTTTCATTAGTTTTAATTTTTTCTGTTCTATTATACATCACGGTTTGGGGTTAATAAAAACAAAGCAGGACCAACATATTCTGTCGGTCCTGCATAAAATTTGTAATTTATAGAGTTATAAGTTATTTTTGGTTGCGGGGGCAGGATTTGAACCTACGACCTTCGGGTTATGAGCCCGACGAGCTACCAGACTGCTCCACCCCGCGATAATGTAAAACCTGCACTGTTTCGATGAAGCAAATTCAGCGTTGCTCCACACAAAGATAATAATAAAATGTGTCTTCTTAAATTATTATAACCATTTCTTTTCTATATTATACATAAAATAAATGGTGGAGGATGACGGGATCGAACCGCCGACCCCCTGCTTGTAAGGCAGGTGCTCTCCCAGCTGAGCTAATCCTCCAAAATATTTTTTCTTAGCAACAGGTATAACTATATCACAAAGAAATATGAGTGTCAACAACTTTAAATTTCCATTAATCGTTACTCATATATTCTGCTTAACAAAACAAATACTAAACATAAATCTCACAATGAGGTGATAGCATCATGACTAAAAAAATTCGTCGAGCAAAGCTGTATGCTCCAACAATGGACGGTACTTACCCACACCAAGCGAATTCACCAGTATTTAAAGAAGGATCAAACCTTGAAATGAAAGAACCATTTGTTAACCGTCACGGTGTAATTATTGGAGATGGAAAATATAACTCACCAAACTCTCCATTAAACAATTGGAGCGAAGACACAGATCCTGAAATCATGGCAGGTGATCAATGGATTCATCCGACAAATGATATTGGTTGGAACCGCGAAGAAAATAAAGAATTAATTAAAAAAGAAACCAACCATAACGGTGCTCACTTTATGCACCCGACGAAAGATACGAGCTACAAGGTTGATTAATTTTATTAAAATAGAACCGCTCCAATTTTTTATTAGAAGCGGTTCTACTTGCTTACACTATTCAATTAAATTAATTGTATGAACTCCATAATCTACCACTGAAAACTCATTATCCGATAGTAACCCTTTTGAATCCACATAATCAATAAATTTCCCTTTAATACCATTATGAACAACTTCGCTAATTTCAAATGCAGCAAAGCCCTTAACTTCTACTGTATCTCTTCCTTGTATTCCAGTATTATCAATTACCACACAAATAGCTATATTTTTTCCCTTTTCTATTCTTGCTTCTATCTCTTTTAAAACTGGTCCTGTTGTCATGCCCGGTTTTGTTAATATTTCATCACCTACCGCAGGCATCCCTTCTTCCCCTTTATAATCATTTTCAATCCACTTTTCTAAATCTTTATTTTGCATTTTTCCATTAACAGCCGGGTCGACAATCCCAAAATTACCAGTATTTTTTTATCTTGCCCCCATAATGTTACCTCAATCCCTTTAACTACAGGAAGTGTATGTGGAATCGATAAAGGGATAAGTGCACTAGGTTTATATATCACTGCACTTTTCGCTTTGGCTTCAGCAGAAATGCTTACCTCGTTTACTCCTAATAAAGGCATAAAAAATAAAGAAACCTTATCAGTATGATGCAGCTTAATTGTCAAACTATTCACGTCTATTATAATATTCTCTACTGGGATTGCTTCACCATAGTTATTATTAAATACATGGGCTGCTATGCTGATTGCCGCCGATGCATCGGGTAATTTCTGGGCTCCAGATAAAACAGCAAAATCTGCGGAGTCCTGCAGCTTCTGCTTTTGCACCATCACATATCCTAAATCTACCGCAAGTCCAATCCCTCCCCATAACACTGGAATCATTAATACAAACAATACAACAGCTTGGCCTTTATGATCTTTCAAAATTTGTTTGACTAATTTCATACTCTTCTCCCGCTCCCTACATTCCTATTTATAAACATTCTCTTATTTCATTTTATGGCCTAACATTTCAATTTTTCGTAAAATTATAAGATTGTCCAAAATCTGTGCTACAATAACAGGTAGCAAAATTTTATAAAGGATTGGTTGAAAGAATGAATGTTGTAATTAGTACATTAAATGCAAAATATATTCATACATGTCTTGCGTTAAGATATTTAAAAGCCTATGCCGCCCCAGAATATGAAGTTGAGATGACCGAGTATACAATTAAAGATCCTATTATGAATATCGTTTCAGATTTATATTCAAAAAAGCCTGATGTAATTGGGTTTAGCTGCTATATTTGGAATATCGAAGAAACGATTCCAATTATTAAAATGTTAAAAAAGATTAATCCGGAGTTAATGGTAATGCTCGGTGGTCCTGAAGTTACCTATGACACTGAATATTGGATGGAACGTATTCCTGAAGTTGATTTTATCGTAAAAGGTGAGGGCGAAGGGATTTTTAAAGAGCTGCTGCTGCAAATTGAAGGGGAAAAAGATTATCAGTCAATTGGAAACCTTGCTTTTCGTGACAATGGTAAAACAGTAATCACCCCTCCAAGTAAGAAAATTAACTTAAATGATATTCCTTCACCATTTCGTTTTGAAGAAGATTCACAAAATTTAGGGAAGCGAATTACGTATATTGAAACGAGCCGCGGCTGTCCGTTTTCTTGTCAATTTTGTTTATCATCAATCGAAGTTGGCGTTCGCTACTTTGACGTTGCACGGATGAAGGATGAGCTGATATTTCTAATGGATCACGGTGCAAAAACAATTAAATTTGTTGACCGAACGTTTAATATTAAACGTGATTATGCGCTGGATATGTTTCAATTTTTAATTGATAACCATCGTCCAGGCTGTGTATTTCAATTTGAAATTACAGCCGATATTATGCGTCCAGAAGTGCTTGACTTTTTAAACGAAAATGCGCCAGCTGGGCTGTTTCGCTTTGAAATCGGCGTTCAATCTACAAACGATACAACAAATGAACTTGTGATGCGTAAGCAAAACTTCAATAAATTAACACGTACCGTTATGATGGTGAAAGAAGGCGGGAAAATTGATCAGCACCTTGATCTTATTGCAGGTCTTCCAGAAGAAGACTACAATTCTTTCCGTAAAACATTTAATGATGTATTTAAAATGAGACCTGAAGAACTTCAGCTTGGCTTCTTAAAAATGCTGCGCGGTACTGGATTGCGAATGCGTGCAGAAGATCACAATTATATTTATATGGATCATTCCCCATATGAAATTTTAGGAAATAATGTGTTATCTTTTGATGATATTGTGCGAATTAAGCAAGTTGAGGATGTGCTTGAAAAATATTGGAATGACCACCGGATGGATCATACGATTAACTATTTAGTAGAGCATGTTTTTTCATCACCATTCGACTTCTTCCAAGAATTTGGAACATATTGGGATCAACAAGGCTGGGTACGAATCGGACACCAACTTGAAGATTTATTCCGCCGTCTTTATCAATTTTTAGAAAACTTTGGAATAAAGCACCTTCATGTTGTAAAAAGTTTAATGAAATTTGATTATTTATTAAATCAAAAAATAAAACCTCGTAAAGTATGGTGGAATGAAGCGATAGAAAAAACAGCAAAATCTCAATATCTTAAGAGATTTCTTGAAACACCAAGCTTACTTGGAGAGACATTCAATAATCTACAGCTTACTGAAAAAGAACTATTTAAACATACAGTAATTGAAGTGTTATCATTTGATTTAGCAAACTATATGAATACAAAAGAAGTAGTTGCAAATGAGACATTGCTTCTCCTCTATTTTGATCCAAAAACACATCAAGTTGAATATTGGATCGTTCCTTTAACTGATCTGAACATCCACTCCGCATAAAAAATGAGTGCTAACAATTAATTGTTAGCACTCATTTTTTGATTAGACCATCATTATAATTTTACACTCGTTTTTGGGGATACTTTTAGTGTTTTTCTTGTTACAAATGCAATGATAGGAGAACCGATGATTGTTGGAAAAAACCAAACAAATAATGAAGGAAGCTCGTTAAGTAATGGGATGTTTTCTTGATTTACGACTAATAGTGCTGTCACCATCGCAATATATGAACCTAACATTCCTGAGATATGGTGAGAGAGCCACCCTTTATATTTTCTTTTTCCTGCATTATAGCCATAAAAAGCAAACGCATAACTAAACAGCGCAATATAAAAAAGATAACTGCTTACGTCCCAATGAAGAATCGCCATAATTACTGCTGTTACACACACAATTAAAACAAGTCCGTGATATAACTTTCCTGCCATTGTATGTTTTCCTTTTCGTTTCGGGGCAACCATTGAAAATAGTCCAATAATTAAACTTAAAAAGCCAGCAAAAATATGAACACCTAAGCAAAGCGCTGCAAATTGTTCAAGCAAAGCAGCATCCACCTCTTTTTTATTTTCATTTTATCATGAAATTTTTAACTTTTTATTAATAATTTGTTAAAAATTGTGATTAATTCTTTTCAGATTTAGTAGGTTTACTTGCTGTGGAAAGCTGTTTTATTATTTCTTCATCAACAGTACGAACATGAAGATCACGCTGCGGAAAAGGGATTTCAATTTTATATTCGTTAAAAGCCCGGTTAATGCGAAAATTCATGCTGCTTCTTGTTATAACGGCATGTTTAGGATTTGAAATCCATATAAATAGCTCAAAATCCAGTGAAGAATCACCAAAACCAACAAAATTCACAAAAGGTTTTGGCTGACTTAATATAACCTTAGATTCTTTTGCTTCATCTTCTGCAGCTTTTTCTAAGAGACTTTTAACGAACTCTACACCGGAGCCATAAGCCACACCAATTGGAATAACAAGGCGTATTCTTGGATCTCCATAAGAGTGATTCACAACATTGTCTTCTAAAAAATAAGAATTTGGGATAATAATATGCTCGTTATTTAACGTTTTTACGACAGTGGCCCGCATATTTATTTTTTCTACATCTCCTACAATATCGTTAATAATAATGCGGTCCCCAACTTTTATAGGACGTTCAAATAAAATAATTAAACCGGAAATGAAATTTGAGGCAATATTTTGCATTCCAAAACCAATCCCTACACCAATTACTCCCGCAAAAACGGTTAGGACACTAAGATCAATGCCCACCGTATTTAAACTAATAATAACAGCAAACACCATGATGCCATAATAAAAAAAACGATCAAATGTAAACCGAAGGCCACTGTCTAGACTATAGCGTTCATAAATTGTTGGAAGCAATGTTTTTGTTGCAAGTTTAGATGCCCGGTGAGCAAATGAAATAATTAAAACAGCAATGATGATAAGAAACAGGGAAACCTCCACTTTACCAAGTGAAAAAATACTGCTAAACATCCATTTAGAGTCCGCAAAATAGATAAGTATAAAGAGAAGCACAGCATAAATTGATAACCAATTTATAAACGATAAAATAAATGGAGCAATTTTTTGCTGCAGTCGTTCATTTCGTTTCGTTGTTTTCATAACAAAAAACCGAATTAGCAGCCTTAATAATAAAATCGTACACACACCTGAAAAAAATAACAAAACACTCACCCAAAACGACCAATTCTGCAAAAAATTAAGTTGTTCTATAAAATAAAAAAATGATATTGAAAAAAGCATGGTTCTCTCCTTTCCCTTTTAATAAACGTTTATGCTTTAAATAGACTAACAATTTTGTGAATGTCTCGCTCTAATTCATCTAAATGAACAATTCGAGCTTTACGAAGTGTTTCCTTTTCATTTACAAATAACAGCAGAACAGGAACAGTAAAAATAGAAAAACGACCTGCCACTTCAGTTAACTCTTCGGCATCTATGTAACCCGTTTTAATGTCTGGAAATTTTATTAATAACTGTTCCACTTTCGGCTTTAATGCATGACATACACTACATGTTGATGTTGAAATATATAAAAAAGCTAATTCGTTTTCTTTAATAAACGCATTTACTTCATTTATATTTTCTAATTTTCTCATCACAACCACTCCTTTGTTGTTGTTTATATTCATCTAAACTTTATTATATAGGATCTCTCATTTATCTTTTGGTGATTAGCTATTAAAAAGAAGACTGCTGAAACTTATCAGCAGTCTTCTTACTATTTACACCCACCACATTTGTGATGGTGAATCTTCAATTAATACGGATTGAAGGTTTGTTACAGCTCGTTTAAATCCTTCTTCAATAGACATAATTGGATCTTCATGTTCAATGCTAACAACATAATCATATCCATACGTACGAAGCGCACTCATCATATCGGACCATTCTTTTAAGCCATGCCCGCAGCCAACCGAGCGGAATGACCATGCACGAGTTTGAACATCTCCATATGGCTGCATATCTGTTAAACCGTACATGTTAACATTATCTTGATCAATATACGTATCTTTCGCATGGAAATGATGAATTGCATTTTCTTTTGCTAAAATTTTAATTGCGGCAACTGGATCAATGCCCTGCCACCATAAATGACTTGGATCGAGGTTTGCGCCGATCGCATCGCATGTTTCTTCACGAAGTTTTAATAGCGTATAAGGAGTGTGAACTAAGAAACCGCCGTGAAGCTCTAAGCCAATTTTTACGTTATGTTCTTTCGCAAACTTCCCAACTTCTTTCCAATATGGAATAAGCTTTTCTTCCCACTGCCATTTTAAGACGTCCCCATATTCATTCGGCCAAGGTGTCACAGGCCAGTTTGGATACTTCGCTTCTTCATGATCTCCTGCTGTCCCTGAAAAGCAATTAACAACAGGGACATTTAATAGGGATGCAAGCTTAATTGTTTTTAACAGCGTATCATGTGATTCTTCTGCAAAAGATTTTTCTGGAGAAATTGGATTACCGTGACAGCTGAAAGCGCTGATCGTTAAACCGCGCTCCTCTACCTTTTTTATATACTCCTTACGCGCTTCTTCACTTGCTAATAATGCATCCAAATCACAATGCGCATTTCCCGGATAACACCCCGTCCCAATTTCAACTGCATGTAATCCTGCTTCTTTTACAGTATCAAGCATTCTTTCAAATGATTGATCAGAAAATAATACAGTAAACACACCTAATTTCATAACTTCCTCTCCTCTCTTCGCAATAAAAATTTATACAAACAGCTCTTTACTTGAACTGCTTTCATAAATAGCGTCAATAATTTCTGAAACCTGCATCGCTTCTTCAGGCTTCACAATCAATTCTTCTTTTCCTAAACAAGCTTGTACAAAATTTCTTGCTTGCGGAACGCCAGGATTATCTTCTCCAGGAATCCATGCCGCTTCACTGTTTATTAACATTCCGTTTTTTGCTTGATAAAGCTGAAATGGAAACAAATCTAAACCGCCATCTACACCTGAAATACTGAGATGCTCTGCATCATCTTTAATATTTGCTGCCCAAGATGTTTCAAGCAGCAGTGAAGCGCCATTTTCAAATTTAATGTAAGCTGTTACATGATCATCTACATTAAATGTTTGGTGATCAAACGCTCCCCATAAATTGACTTGATTTGGCGTTTTGCTAAGTGCATTATATGCTGTCCCTGTTACTTCCACATGCTTTGGATTTCCCATTAACCAGAGCGCTAAATCTAAGAGATGACAGCCGTAATCAATTAAACTGCCGCCCCCCTGCAGTTCTTTATTTGTAAATACGCCCCAGCCGGGAACCTTCCGACGCCTTAATGCCTGTACCCTCACAACAAGTGGTGTACCAATTTCTTTATTTGTTATCATTCTTTTAGCAGCCTGAGCTTCTTTCATAAAACGATAGTGATAAGCAATTGCTAGTACTTTATCTGCTTTTTTAGACGCCTCGAGCATCGCTTCACATTCTTCAGCAGATAATGCCATCGGTTTTTCACATAATACATGGACACCTGATTGTAGTGCGGTAATTGAAATTTCAGCGTGAAACTTATTTGGTGTGCAAATACAAACCGCATCTACTTCATTAAACATCTCCTCATAATTTTCAAACACGTGAGGAATATCAAATTTTGCCGCCGCTTCTTTTGCACGTTCTAGGTTTACATCACTTAATGCAGCAATCGTAACGTTATCTTTTAACTGTAAAAATGCAGGAATGTGGCGGTCCTGTGCAATACCGCCAACCCCAATAATTCCTAATCGAAGTTTACTCATGAAAACACCTCAAATTATATCTGTGTAATTGTCTTTGTTTCATTTGATTCAAGTGCTGCTAAAATAACAGCTAATGATTTCATTCCTTCTTCTCCAGTAACAAGTGGTTCTTTATCATTTAATACAGCATCAACAAATTGTTCCACAACATGGGAGTTTTGCTGTCCGCCTTCTTCATTTGATTGAATTTTGCCAAGTTCATAGTTGACAACTTCACCATTTGCATACTGTACAACTAATGAATAGTTGGGATCTTCTTCTAAACGAAGAACCGCTTTTTCACCGTAAATAATCGTTGAATTATCTTCTTTTCCTACATAAGCCCAACTTGCAGCAAGTGTTCCAACAATTCCGCTTTCTGTTTTCAATACACATACCGCATTATCATCAACATCTGCAAAATCTTTAGCACTTGTTTCTACAAACGCTCCTACTTCAACAATTTCTTCTCCCAACACATAACGAAGTAAATCTGTTTTGTGAACCCCAAGATCTCCCATCGCACCGACGAATGCTTTTTCTTTTTGGAAAAACCAGCCTTCTTTACCTTCTACACTCCAGCCTTCAGGTCCACCATGACCGAATGCTGTGCGAAAGCTGTAAATTTTTCCGATTTCACCGTTTTCAATAAGCTGACGTGCTTTTTGATGTGATTTTACGAAGCGCTGATTATGAGCGATCATTAATTTTTTTCCGCTTTTACTTGCCGCTTCAATCATTGCTTCTGCTTCTTCTTTTGAAGTAGCCATTGGTTTTTCACATAATACATGTTTTCCGGCATTTAATGCAGCAATAGAAATGGATGCATGAAGATAATTCGGTGTACATACGCTAACCGCATCTACATCTGCGCTGTTAAGAAGTTCTTCATAATTTATATAAGCTTGTACACCATATTTTTCTGCCACTTCTTTCGCGCGCGCTTCGTTAAGATCGCACACAGCAGTTAGTTCTACTTCTTTATTAAAAGCATATTCCGGCAAATGACGATGCTGTGCAATACTTCCACATCCGATAACTCCAATTTTTAATTTCCCCATTTTATTTTCCTCCTTAAATATGATGTATGATTAGTTTGATTTTATTGAAATTTTCTCTAAAGGCTGTGCATTTCCATAAACAGGACGATTGCGTTTAACAGGCTGCGCCCACTTTACTGCATTAATAATGACACGCTGAATGTCTTGGTTATGATAAGTCGGATATGTTTCATGACCAGGTCTAAAGTAAAATACTTTTCCGTTTCCGCGCGTATATGTACACCCGCTTCGGAATACTTCGCCGCCTTCAAACCAGCTTGTGAAAATAAGCTCATCAGGTGCTGGAATATCAAAATGTTCCCCATACATTTCTTCTTTTTCAAGTTCAATATATTCTCCAATGTCTTCAACAATCGGATGACTCGGATTTACTACCCACAAACGTTCCTTTTCATCAGCTTCACGCCATTTTAAATCACAGCTTGTTCCCATTAATGTTTTAAAGATTTTTGAAAAGTGACCTGAGTGAAGAACAATTAACCCCATTCCATCCAGCACCCGCTGCTGCACTTTGTGAACGATTTCATCACTAACTTCATCATGAGCAAGATGTCCCCACCAAACAAGTACATCTGTGCTATTTAATACTTCATCTGTTAATCCGTGTTCCGGCTCATCAAGCGTTGCCGTTCCTGCGTCAAATCCTTCTTCATTCAAAAAGCCAGCAATTGCCCCGTGAATGCCATTCGGATAAATTTCACTTACAACTGGATTTTTCTTTTCATGACGGTTTTCATTCCAAACAGTTACTTTAATCATTATTAACCACCTAACCTTACTATTTATTTATTTTTATCCTTTTACAAACTATTCAAAGAAGTTCATGATGTCCTTTTATTGAGATCGATTTCTGAAATCGATCTCAATTTAAATTTTACAACATATTGCAAACGGTTGCAATATGTTGTTTTAATTTTTTTATTTTTATGTTGATTCTCTAACTATTAACTCAATTGGCAGCTCATACAGCTGCTTAGTCTGCCATGAAACTTTCTTTTGAAGCATATCACTCATCACATTCATTGCTTTTTTACCAATCTCAACTGCTGGTTGATGAATGGTTGTAAGAGCAGGATCTAGTAGTGAGGCAATTGGCTGATCATCAAACCCCAGCAGGGCAAGATCCCTAGGAATTTCTAACCCATATTTTTTTGCTTCCTGCAGCATCCCTGCCGCCATTTCATCACTGCCTGTAAAAACAGCAGTTGGACGCTCTTTTAACGACATAAATTTTCTAAGTGCTTTTTTCCCATCTTCAATACTGTAATCCTTGTAATAATACCATTCGTCCTTTGATTTTAGACCAAACTCTTGAAGCGCTCTAAGATATCCTTTTTCACGATCTTCACCTAAAGAACTATTCGTCCCGCCAAAGCAAAAAGCTATTTTCTTATGACCTCTTTCAATTAAATGTCTTGTACCAAGATAGCTGCCGTGCTCTTGGTTTAAACCGATCATCGGCACTTCTGCTTTTGGATGGTATTCATTGCATAAAAGAATCGGGCCATATTGCAAATAAGATTGAACAACCTCCCATTCATTTTCAATCGATGTCATAATTAGGCCGTCCACCTGCTTTGTCTTTAATAGATTAAGAAACTTTATTTCTTTGTCTTTATCTGATTTTGTTTGACAAATTAAAAGCTGAAGATCATTTTCCATTGCGATAAACTCAATTCCTTCTACAAGATAAGCAAAAAATGGATTTACAAGTCTTGGAACTAGAACAGCAATAGTATTCGTTTTTTGAGTGCGAAGTCTTTGGGCAGAAGAATTTGGTGAATAACCAAGCTCATTCATCGCCTCAATAACCCGCTGCTTTTTTTCTTCTGCTACGTAAGGATAATCATTAATAACCCGCGACACAGTCGCCCTTGATAACCCGGCTAATTTAGCAACATCTGCGATTGTAACCATTCGCTTCTCTCCTTTCTTTAAAAGTAATATAAATCGGTTTATTGTAATCGATTTCAAAAATAGATATATTTCAAATTATAAGGACCATTTTAATAAAAAGCAAGGCTCTTTATTAAAGGATTCGTTTTCATGGCTGCTGTTGTGATTCGTCTTTTATTTCTTTCAATATTTGTAATATTTCCTGAATCGATAACGACTGATCTGAATGATAGAGGTTGTAATGTTTAGATTGTTCCCACATTCCTAATTGAGAACCGTTTACAGAAAAAATTTTACCGGATAACTTAGCAGCAGACTGAGAAGCTAAAGCAGTAATAAACCTTGCCGCTTCAGAAGCAGTACCAATTTTCCAATAGTCAGGAAAAGCGGTGCCGCTTTTTTCTGTTTCTTTTTTTACTTTTTCAATGATTGGTTTTGTCATATCTGTAAGTGCCGCTGGGGCTACTGCATTTACGTTTATTTGAAATCGACGAAGTTCGTTTGCTAGTGTCCATGTCATCGCATTGACTGCGGCTTTTGCCGCACTATAATTTAGCTGCCCTACTGTTCCTTGAAATCCTGCTAATGATGTTAAGTTAATAATAGAGCCCCCTTCTCCTCTTTCCTTCATATGTGAAACTGCTGCTTTTGAACATAAAAATGTTCCTTTTGCATGACTATTTATTACATCGTCCCATTCTTCTTCTGTCATCTTATAGGAGATACGATCATATGTAACGCCTGCATTATTTACTAAAATATCAAGCTTTCCAAAATAAAAAACAGCTGCTTTGACTAAAGAAGCTGCTGTTTTAGCATCTGAAACAGAGCCAATAACAGGTACTGCTTTTCCCCCATTGTTTCTAATAATCTGTACGACTTCTTGAACAGTCTGTTCATTTCTGCCATTTACGATTACGTTTGCGCCTTGTTTTGCAAATTCTACTGCTGCTTCTCGTCCAATGCCGCGAGATGATCCTGTAATAACAGCCGTTTTATTTTGAAGAAGCATAACCATTCTCCTTTCTTAATTGAACAACGATTTTTCCTTTTAGAATAACGTTTTTTTGTTCCGTTTCTGCATTTATTTCAATCGTCACTTTACTGCAATCTTCTGCTGTTGAAATGATTGTTCCATTTATCGTTAACGACTCATTCACATAATGAGGAGCTTTAAAACGAACGTGATAAGAAGAAATAAATTCATATTCAGGTATCCACTTCTCCACCGCCTGAGCTGCTGATGCGGCACCGATCATTCCGTGTGCCACAATGTTAGAAAAACCTGCTTTTTTCGCATTTTCTTGTTCCAAATGAATGATGTTTTGATCTTTTGAAACTTCTGCATACTCCTGAATCGATTTTTTTGTAACAGCAGGAATGTGTATGTGTGATAATATCATACCGCTGTAGTAGTTACTCATTTTCGTTTACCTCTTTATTCTGCCGTATCATTAAGGTTGAAAGAGCGCGAAACTCATTTCGATCATTTTTTCCACTTAATTCATGATCCAATAACTGTAGGAAGCCGCTCTTTCCTTCTTTGTAATAAATTTTTTTTAACGTAATCGAACATGTATAGATTTCACCTGCTAGGATCGGCTTTTCATAATCAAAAATTTGTTCTCCATGAATGATTGATTGATAAGAAGGATTTAACCAGTAGGTATCAGCAAATTGCCAAAAAATAATTGGAAGTGTAGGTGGAGCGATAATTTTTTCTGATTCTTCCTGCCGCTTTACTGTGTTGATGCCCAGTGCTCCTAAATAAGAGCAAATCATCTCTTCTGTCACATGCACTCTAAAAGAATTTGTTTTACTTCCTTCCAACTCATTACTTAACATCTTTATTCCTCAATTCTTTCAAAAAGTGAAGCAAGTCCTAATCCTCCGCCTATTCCTAAAGTTGCAAGTCCATACCTCGCTTTTTTTTGCTTCATTTCTATCATAAGTCTTGTGACAAGTACGGCCCCTGAAGCTCCGTACGGATGACCGAGCGCTAATGCCCCTCCACTAACGTTGACTTTCTCTTCAGGAATGTTTAACAATTGTAAGGAAGCAAGAACTTGGGAAGCAAATGCCTCATTAAATTCTACTAAATCAATGTCTATCATAGATAAACCTGTTCTGTTTAACAATTTTGTAACAGCGGGCACTGGACCTATCCCTAAAAAGTTTGGATCTACCCCTGCCGCTGCAGAATCAATGAAGCATAATTTCGGGACTAACCCGAGTTCACGACATTTTCTTTCAGACATGATGAGGACGAGTGCCGCTCCGTCATTTATTGGACATGCATTTCCAGCTGTAACAGTTCCATTTTCACGAAAGACCGGCTTCAATTTACTTAACTTTTCTATTGTTGTGTTTTTTCGAGGACATTCATCTTCTGCAATAACCATTTTTTCACCTGTTCTTGTTAACAGGTGAACTGGAACGAGCTCCTCTAAATATCTGCCGCTTTCCATTGCTTTTACAGCTTTTTGATGACTTTTTAATGAATAGAGATCCTGCTTATCTTTTGAAATATTATATTTTTCTGCTACATTTTCCGCCGCTTCTCCCATTTCTGGATCGCCAATTTCTTCGGTTGAGAAACGTGCCCGTGTAAAAATATGGGGAGCTTCTCTATATAATGAAGTAGGTTTTTCAACCTTCCACGGCGCTCGGCTTGTACTTTCTACTCCGCCTGCTAAATAAATATCACCAGCACCAGCTTGTACTAACCTTGCTGCAAGATTAACAGCTTCTAAACCCGATCCACACTGTCTGTCAACAGTAACTCCCGGGACATGATATGGAAGCCCTGCTGTTAATGCGGCTAACCTTGCAATGTTACCGCCTGGACCGACTACATTTCCTAAAATGACATCATTTATTTCTTCTTTTGATACTTTTGTTTCATGAAGCAGAGATTCAATTACAAAGGATGCCAACATGTCAGGTTCAAAATCCTTTAATATTCCTCCTACTTTTCCAATCGGAGTTCGCTTTGCTGCGACAATGACTGCACGATTCATAAAATCACCCCTTCTTCTTTTAAGAGTGTTTGCAGTTTATCTCTAGCAATTTTCCCACTTGAGGTATAAGGAAATTTTTTAATAAAAATCCATTCTTTCGGACATTTGTAACGTGAAAGATGGCTGCGGCAGTATTCCTTTAATTCATGAATACTTCTTTCTTTATTTTCTTTCCATTTTACACATGCCGTAACTTTTTCACCCCAGTAGTGATCAGGCATTCCAAATACGGCGACTTCCTCAACATCATCCATTGTAAGAAGAACCGCCTCGACTTCTTCAGGATAAATATTTAATCCCCCGCTGATGATCATATTTTTTTTGCGGCCAACAAGAAAAATATATCCTTCATCATCTTGATAAGCAAGATCACCTATATTTACCCAGCCATTTTGTAAGATTTTCTTTGTTGCTTGTTCATTGTTTACATATCCTGAAAAAACAAGATCACTTTTTACAAACAAATGACCAATTTCCTCTAATTTCGCTTCTTCACTATTTTCAGTACGAATTGAAATTTCCACATTATAAAAAGGGCGGCCAACAGATGAAGGCTTTTTAATATTCCCTTCTGGATCAAGCACTGTAATGAAGCTTGTTTCCGAAGCCCCGTAAAATTCATATAAAGACGCACTTGGAAAGCATGCTGCTGCTCTTCTTTTAGAGTCTGGATGCCATTTAGCACCAGCAGACAATATCACTTCTACACTTTTATATATAGTTTGGTTTTCAATGATTGCTTCAAGCATTGTTGGAACGGCATATAATACCGATATATTTCCCTTATGTAATGTTTGATCAACGAGGTCTAAATTAAAGTCTTTTGAAAGTGTAATTGTACAGCCTTCATACAGCCCGTGAATGACAGCATATAAAAATAAAGAATGTACAAGAGGTCCCGGCACATAAATGTGTTCTTTCTTTGTAATTTGAAATTCATATTTACTTCCTTCAAAGCTTTTTATCCAGGAGCGATGGGAGCGAATATAGCCTTTTGGACGTCCTGTTGTTCCTGATGTAAACCCAATATAAAAAGCGTGCTCACCCGACTTTTCTTGAGATTCAAGTAAGAAACTCTCATCGTTCTGCCGAAACTGTTTATATTGCTCATTTAGGGAAATAAGCTGTTGAGATGATAATATTTGTGTAAGTCTATGTATATAATGCTCATGAATAAATACGCCTGCTGGTTTTATATCTTCTAAAATAGCCATAAGCTCTTTGTTACTCCATTTTGGGTCAAGTGTAACCGCTGTAAAACCAGCCATGGAAATAGCAGAAAATATCTCAATATATTCGAGACAGTTATCTGCGAAAATCGCAACGTTTTTTTGGATATTTTCCATTTGATTGAAACGATTTTTTAAAGAAGCCGCTGTTTTATAACTATTGTTGTACAGCTCACGATAAGTAAGAATTTCACCTTCAAAAATAACAGCTGGTTTATTAGGCATTTTTTCAGCATGAATTTTTAAATGATCTGTTACAAACAACTTTATCATCTCGCTTTTTATTATTTCTATAAAAAAAGGTCTGCTTGTAATCAGCAGCCCTTTTCTTTATTATACATTTAATTGTTTCTGTTGTTGATGTTTTTGAATAAGTGGATATGATTTTTTAATTTGTACCGCAATCACAGAAGCGACTACCGCTTTAACGATATCACCTGGAATATATACGGATGAAATAGCTGTCGCTTCGATTAATGGTAAATCAAGCATCATCGCCATATAGGGAACACCTATTAAATATACAAGTATAATTCCGCCAATTACATTAAAAACAAGTGTATTCCAAAATTTAAGCGATTTCCAAGCTTTTTCAACAAGAAAGCCAATGACAAAAGCACCAATTGGCCAGCTTAAAATAAAGCCACCGCTCGGTCCTAAGATCACGCCAAATCCGCCGCGGCCTCCTGAAAGAATTGGAGCTCCTACTGCAACAAGTAAAACAAATAATAATAAACTCATTCCGCCTAATCGTGCTCCTAAAATAGCTCCAGCAAGCATTACTCCTAATGTTTGCGCTGTTATAGGAACAGGACTAAAAGGAATCGGTATTGGCGGTAAAATCCCTAATACTGCTACAATAGCCGCAAAAAGCGCCACATACATCATTTCTTTTGTTTTCATGTCATCACCTTAGCTTTAACTGGTTTTATATAACAAGTATAATTTTACGAACTTTATTTGTCAACTTGAATTATTTAATAGTTAACAAATGATTTATAACCTGCTGGCATTTTTTGATTGAGCGCTTTACCATCAAAATTAGAAGAATTCCGACAAAATAACCCTATACCCAAAAATAATAACCTATGGCAAACTAATAAAGTATAAAAAGTCAAGGAGATGATCAATGAAATATGAAAAGTTCTTTCTCTTAAATGGATAGTTTTTATACATTTCAAAAAAGCGAAAAAATATTTTATTTCATCGTACAAAATTTACTAATGGAAAGTGAGGATCTTCATGACAGCACTTGTGGAAAACAGCGCAAGCCCTTGTTATGCAATTTCAACTAAAATTCAAAAAGTTACGAGCCCCTATTACGGCATTGTAGAGAAAATTCTAGTAGAGAGTACGTCACATATTTATGAATGGGAACCATTATTTCTCATTAAAACATTGACCGGAGAATATAAGACGGTAGCTGTTGCTGTTAGTGGATACATCACTTCCCTTGAAGTGAAACAAGGAGATCTCGTTCACTTTAATACACCTCTTGCCTTGTTACAAGATGATTTATTAGTGACTGGGAGCGATTAACTCGTAAAATCAAAATGATATATACAGACTACTTTTAAATAAAAAGTAGTCTGTTTTTTGTTTATAAATTATGTACTTTTTTTAAATTTAGCCATAATAACAAACAAGGAGAGGATGCGAATGGAACAAGTGTTAACAACACAGCGAACGATTATGCAGTTTACTGCTAAAGATGGTGCAAACGTCATTTTACGACCGATGAAATTAGAAGATGCGAAAGGCATTACTTTAAGCATTAAGGATATTGTCAATAAAGGTGAGTTTATTCAAAAAGAACAGGTAAGAACAATTGAAGAAGAACATCAGTTTATTCGCACTATAAAGAAACAGGGAAACATGTACACAGCAGTTGAAGTAAATGGCAAAGTAATAGGAAGCTCCCGAATTATGATTGGTGAACTAACCATGAAAAAACATACTGGCGTTTTTCGGATTTGGATTCATAAAGAAGGACGCGGAAAAGGAATTGGAAAGCACCTTCTTCAATACAGCCTTAACTGGGCTAAAGAAAAAGGGCTGCATAAACTATGGTTAACTGTTTTTTCTGGTAATGAAGTGGCTGTAAACGCGTATAAAAAAGCAGGATTTGTTGTTGAAGGTATTCAAAAAGAACAGGTTAACATTCATGGGGAACTTCAGGATGAAATTTATATGGCTTATTTTTTTAATTAAATAATCATTAAAAGAGGTTGATCGATTATAATCAACCTCTTTCCTTGTTCTCTTCATCACTTACTAACAAGTTCGTTATTTCTTCTATTTCCCGCTCTGCTGTTTCATCTGAAATCATTTCTTCTTTTTGAAGCTGTTTCACTTTCTCATGTTGGGCGTACAGCGCATGTTTTCTTAACGTAAGCAGCTGTTTTCTTTTTAATTGAGGAAACTTTTCAAATAATGTTTCAAGCTGCTCATGATTGAAATTAATTTTTTGTTCATATTCACTTATTAATTCTTGATAAGCAGGACCTGTAATATGAAGCTGCTTTTTCATTTTAGTAATTTCATCGATAGAAGATTCAAAGCGATGAATTTTTGAAATAATCTTTTCATAATCTCCAAACCCTTCACTGGAAGCTTTTACACCAAAATAAGAGATAATTGGTTTGATCGTAATCCCTTGAAAAACAAGAGAAAAGAAAACAACACTAAACGCTAAAATTAAAATATCTTCTCTCCCAACAAAATCGCGCGGCAAGCTTAAAACAAGCGCAATCGATAGAGAGCCCTTTAAACCACCCCAATTTAACACATGTTTCCATGTCATCGGAACGCCTTTTATAAAAAATAAACTGCTGTAAACAGCAATACTTCGGCCGATTAGAACAATAAGAATTGCAAGACCAATCATGCCCCATTTATCTGCCAAATTAATCCGAGTAATTTCAAGACCAACCATTAAAAAAACGAGTGAATTTGCTAAAAGTGAAGCAACATCCCAAAAGTTATTAATATTTAGTTTCGTTGTCGGACTCATACCGATCTTTGCTCCGTAATTCCCAAAGATTAATGCCCCTGTTACAACAGCAATAACCCCTGAAGCATGAATCGTTTCTGCTAATAAAAACGAACCGTAAAATAATAAAATACTGAAAATAATTTCAAGTGGATAATCATCAAAAAATTTCGTTAAAATCGAAGCACCATATCCTAGTAAGCTTCCAACAAGTAAACCTAATGCGACAACTTTTATAAATTCAAATAAACCATTCCCAAGTCCTGTCCATCCTAATTCTAAATACGTTAACAGGGAGAATGCAGAAATTTTAAAAAACACAACCGCAAGCCCATCATTAAATAGACTTTCTCCTTCAATAATTGTCGCAAGGTTTTTCTTAACGCCCATGCTTTTAAAGATCGATAACACGCTAACAGGATCTGTTGCACTCATCACAGAAGCAAATACGAATGCTACTGTAATCGGAAATCCTAATAACCAATAGGCTGAAAATCCTATTACTAAAAAAGACAGCAGGGTACCACCAAAAGCAAGTGCAAAAATCGCTTTTTTATTTTCTGCTAAATGTGAAAAGGGAAGTTTTAATGCTGCTTCACCTAACAATGCAGGTAAAAAAACGGTTAATACAACAAAATTAAACACTTCACCTTCTGTAATAAATGTTTTTAACGGTTCTAGCGCAGGAATAGTAACTAGTCCAATCACAGCTCCAACAATAACTAATGCAATGGGATAGGGCTGTTTTAATTTTTTAGAGATGGCCGTGATGCCTGCTGCAATCAAAATCAATATTAAGCCTAGTTCAAAAATATGGTGAAAATCAAGTTCATGCAAAATTCAACACCTCCATTTTTTTAAAATTGTTCTTTAAATGAATATAGGTTAACAAGTGTAAATACATCATTTATATATAAATACCCTTACAAAAAATTCCCCTATTTTCAGGTTATAAAACATACTTTTACCATTTTATCCAAGAAGTGTTTAAAACATCATAAAAGCTCGCCATTTTTTGCGAGCTTTTGTGATGTTACTCTCCTGCTTTACTTCGTTTACGTTTGCGCGATCCATCTCTTCCAGGTCCAAATTCCACCCCAGTACCTTGTCCTTGGATATTAGGGGGATTTAACCCTGCTCTTGCGGGATCTTGTTTGACTTTTTTACCCATTTCTAACACCTCCATTTTTTTAACATTCCCATTTCTTTTTAATTTCATTTATTAAGTTATCTCATTCATAGGTTAGATATTGATGCATATATCTTGTACAAAGGTTTTTCAGGGAAGGGGGAACATTTGGTGAAGATTTTTAAAGAGTTTAGGCAGTTTGCCATGAAAGGCAATGTTGCTGATATGGGAATTGGCATGGTTATTGGCGCAGCTTTTGGGAATTTAATCGATTCTCTTGTGAAAGATATTATGCTTCCTCCTATTGGCTTACTGCTTGCGCAGGCCAATATTTCAAATTTATTTATTAATTTATCAGGGGGATTTTATCCGACGTTAGCAGATGCTCATGAAGCCGGAGCTGCCACAATTAATTATGGATTATTTTTAACAACATTACTGCGGTTTATTATTGTAATGTTTGCCGTATTCTTAGTCGTTCGCCAAATCAACCGATTTAAAAAACCGAATGAAAACCCGCTTGCTTCGATGACAAAAAAAGAATGTCCTTATTGTTGTTCTGCGATTCCCTCACAAGCTGTACGATGTCCAAGCTGTACGTCACAATTAAGGAAAGCTGCACAAAGTACCCAAGATAAAAAAGCGAACTCCCTTCATATAAAAATCCATTAAACAAGCTTTCCTATACCTTAAGCTTGTTTAATGGATTTTATTAATGAGTATTTTCATAAATTTTAAACAGTCTCTCTACTGCAGAGGAAGCATGACATTCACCGTTTTTAAGAGCTTGTTGAACAGATGGCATTACCTCTTTAATTCTCTCGTTTTCATAAAATTGTTTTTTTAACTTTTCTTCAATCATAAAGTGAACCCAATCAACTAATTGTTCATTTCTTCTTCGATGGAACACTTGTGTTTCTTTTGTTTGTTCACAAAATGTTTCGATGTTCTTCCAAATCGTTTCAATTCCTTCGCAGTTTCGTGCTGAACATGTGTAGGCTTTCGTTTCCCATCCCACTGTACTAGGTACTAGAAAGTGAAGAAGACGATTTAATTCTGCTTTCATGGTTAAAGCATGCTGTTTATTCTCTCCATCTGCTTTGTTAATTACAACAGCATCTGCCATTTCTATAATGCCTTTTTTCATTCCCTGCAGCTCATCTCCTGCTCCTGTCAGCATTATAAGAAGAAAAAAGTCAACAAGGGAGCGCACTGCTTTTTCGCTTTGTCCTGTTCCAACTGTTTCTACAAGGATAATGTTAAAACCTGCCGCTTCACAAAGAAGCATCGTTTCTCTCGTTCTGTTCGCTACTCCTCCGAGCATTCCCCTTGAAGGTGAAGGTCGAATATAAGCGTTTGGATGTTTTGAGAGCTTTTCCATTCTTGTTTTATCGCCTAGAATACTTCCTTTCGTTAGACTGCTTGAAGGATCGACAGCAAGAACAGCTGTGCGGTGATCTTTATTGCAGAGCCTTGTTCCTAAGGCTTCAATAAAGGTACTTTTCCCTGCACCAGGTACCCCGGTAATCCCAATTCGAATAGATTTCCCCGTGTAAGGAAGCAGTTGATTTATTAAAGTTTGCGCAAGAATACGATGCTTTTCTGCACTGCTTTCAACAAGGGTAATCGCTTGAGCTAACACAGCTCGGTTTCCTTTTAATATTCCTTTTACATAATCTTCAACAGATAAAACCCTTCTTTTTGGACCACTCTTTTTTTGTTCAGTCATTCCGCTCACTCATTTCAGAAAGCCGTTTCTTGATTTCAAGAAGAACTTGCTTTGCAGCAGTTGGAATAACCGTCCCTGGTCCAAAAATAGCAGCTGCTCCATGTGCTTTTAAAAATTGATAATCTCGAGCTGGAATCACCCCTCCAACAATAATGATAATATCTTCTCGTTCAAGTTTTTCAAGCTCTTTCATTAACAGAGGAAGAAGGGTTTTATGTCCCCCTGCAAGCGAGCTCATTCCAATCACATGAACATCATTTTCTACAGCTTGAAGAGCTGTTTCTTCTGGCGTTTGAAAAAGAGGTCCAATATCCACATCAAATCCGAAATCTGCAAAAGCTGTAGCGATTACTTTGGCTCCACGATCATGACCGTCCTGCCCCATTTTTGCAATTAATATTCGGGGTCTTCTTCCTTCTTCTTCCGCAAATTCATCTGTCATTTTTTGTACGACTTTTATTTTTTCTTCTTCACCAAACTCTTGACGATAAATTCCGCTAACCGAACGAATTGTCGCTTCATGTCTTCCAACGCTTTTTTCTACAGCTTCTGATATTTCTCCAAGCGTCGCACGCGCTTTTGCTGCTTCTACAGCAAGCTCGAGAAGATTTCCTTTTCCCGATTTAGCGGCTTTTGTAATCGCTGAAAGTGCATTGTGAACAGCAGCATTATCTCTGTGTTTTTTTAGTTTTGCTAATCGCTCTCTTTGTAATTTTAAAACAGCTGTATTATCCACCTCTAAGAGCTCAAGCGGTTCTTCTTGATCGATTTTATATTTATTTACTCCAATAATCGCTTCTTTTCCTGAATCGATTTTTGCTTGTCTGCGCGCCGCCGCTTCTTCAATACGCATTTTTGGAAGACCTGTTTCAATCGCTTTTATCATGCCGCCAAACTCCTCAATTTCTCTCATATGTCCTAATGCTTTTTCTGCTAACCTTTCTGTTAAATATTCTACATAATAAGAACCTCCCCACGGATCGACAACATTTGTAATCCCTGTTTCCTCTTGTAAAACAAGCTGTGTATTACGCGCAATTCTTGCAGAAAAATCAGTCGGTAAAGCAATGGCCTCATCTAGCGCATTTGTATGAAGAGACTGAGTATGACCAAAAACAGCTGCTAACGCTTCAATACACGTTCTTGTTACATTATTAAAAGGATCTTTTTCTTGTAAACTCCATCCCGAGGTTTGACAATGTGTACGGAGAATCAGCGATTTTTCATTTTGAGGATTAAACTTTTTTATTAAGGAGGCCCATAAGAGACGCGCCGCCCTCATTTTTGCAATTTCCATAAACGGATTCATCCCAACTCCCCAAAAAAAAGATAACCGCGGTGCAAACGAGTCGATATTAAGCCCAGAAGCTATTCCGGTTTTTACATATTCAATTCCATTTGCCAGTGTATAAGCGAGTTCAAGATCAGCTGGAGCACCTGCCTCATGCATATGATAACCGGATATACTAATGCTGTTAAACTTCGGCATATGTGCTGACGTATAAGAAAAAATATCAGCGACAATCTTCATGGAGGGACTTGGAGGATAAATATACGTATTTCGAACCATATACTCTTTTAAAATGTCATTTTGAATTGTACCAGACAGATTTGATTTCGCTGCTCCTTGTTCTTCAGCTGCAGCAATATAAAAAGCGAGTATAGGAAGAACAGCACCATTCATTGTCATCGATACTGACATTTGCTCAAGAGGAATGCCGTCAAATAATATTTTCATATCTAAAATTGAATCAATTGCCACACCCGCTTTTCCAACATCGCTTACAACACGCGGATGATCAGAATCATAGCCCCGGTGTGTTGCAAGATCAAAAGCAACAGATAACCCCTTTTGTCCTGCAGCAAGATTTCTTTTATAAAAAGCATTGCTTTTTTCTGCCGTCGAAAAACCCGCATACTGCCGAATCGTCCATGGTCTTAATTTATACATCGTAGGATATGGACCTCTTATAAACGGTGGTAATCCTGCTGCATAATCAAACTCTTTTATTTTTTGAACTTCTTTTTCAGCAAAAAACGGTTTTATTGGAATATTTTCACTAGTTTCATAGAAAGCATTTTCAAACGCTTGACCGGTCTCAAACTCCACTTGATCTTCCCACTGCAAATCGTCAGTTTGTTTATTCTTTCGAAAGGAGCGTTTCGTGAAATCTGGCTGTTTCATGAATGCATCCCTCTTTCTTTTTGCAGCTTTAAAAGAACATCATAACTATTACAATTTTCATTTAAAAAGGCAAAAACACCAAGCTGCTCATATTCTCTTCTTTGTTGATTACTTGGTTGTCCGGCCAGCAGCACAGAAGCATGACACTTCACTTTGTTTAATTCTTTCATAAGCGCTGGAACAAGGGTTGGATGTCTTTCCTCTTTTGAACATAAAACAACTGCATTTGGAGATAGTGAAATAATAGCTTTTACTGCTTCTTTCACGGTTTGAAATTCATTGCTGCGGAGCACTTTAAAACCGCCTACTTTCAATAGATCAGAAGCAAAATCAACATGTTTTCTAAAAGAAGAGAGTTCTCCAATATTCACCAAAAATACAGTTGGTTTTTTATTATTTTTAAGTGAGTAACGCTCAGAAGCAAACCTTAATTTTTCAAATGAGGCAGCTGCTCTTTGTTTAAGGATTGGTCGAATCGAAATAGAAGGGGTTTCTTTATAAACAGCATGTCGAATCATTCCGAGTGTTAGTCCTTGTTTTGCTTGATCGATTAATAAATCAATCTGAATGTCAATCTTCTTTTCACTCCGATTTTTTCGCTGTTTTTTGAAACTTTTTATCCGTTCTTCATAAACAGACCGATTTTCCTCATTCTTACCCCATTTCTTTTCTTGTATATTTACATATTTATTCGTTCCGACAAACACATCTTTTTGATAATGAATATTTTGTTCACGCTTTTTAGCTGTTTTATTAATTTTTTCTTGAGGGAAGCCTTGTTGAAGTGCTTTATATAACCCTCCTTTTTCTTCTACTTTTTGAAATAATACCCATGCTGCTTCAGCAAGTGAATCTGTAAGGCTTTCTATATAAAACGAACCACCTCCCGGATCAATGATTTTATTAAAATTTGCTTCTTCTTGTAAAATGAAATGGGTATTGCGAGCAATTCGCTCAGCAAATGACGTGCTGGATTGAATGGGTTCATTAAAAGAACTAATATGGAGACTATCAATATCGCTCGCGGCGGCTGCAAATGCTTCGACAGTACTTCGAATCATATTTACATACGGATCATAAATCGTTTTATTCCATTCCGATGTTCTCGCATGAATCCATATTTTCGAATGATTGTTTGATCCACCAAACGCCTCAACAATAGAAGCCCAAAGAACCCTTGCGGCCCGAAACTTTGCAATTTCCATAAAAAAGTTTGAGCCTATTGAAAATGAAAAAGAAAATGAGCTTGCGGCATCCTCAATCGAAACATTTCGTTCTAACAGCGCACGAAGATATTCAACACCGCAAGCTATACTAAAAGCAAGTTCTTCAACAGCACTTGCTCCTCCATTATGAAAGGGGTGACCTTCTACTAAAACAGTGCGTAAAGAGGGACTATTTTGTTTAGACCACGTAATAATGTTTGCCATGCTGTCATAATAAACGTTTAATGGACTTTGCAGGATACCATCGACACTAAGCATTCCAAGCGGGTTCATCCCAATTGTGCCTTGAAGTGCAGCTGATGAAAGAGAATGATTTTTAAGATAAGATTGCAGTAGTACAAACAGTGGAAGGGAAAGCGCCCCTGTATGAATAAAAAGAGGGGTTTTGCTTAGATCAACTCCTTGGAAAATTTCTTTCATATCATCGATTGTCGCAATGGAGACACCTTTCCTTCCTACCCATTCTGGCGGTACCTCATCAGGATCAAACCCACGTTTAGAAGCGTCATCAAGAACGAGATGAACAGCTGTTTGCCCGTGCTTTAAGGCATGTAATAATTTTTTGTTAACCTTTGTTGGCACTGCACCTAAAAGTTCTTGACTAATTTCCCAAGCTTTATTAGATTTTTTTACAGCGTTTGTACCTCGTCGATATGGAAAATCTGAAGGGTAGGATGAATGGAAATCATCGGCTTTCTCATAAATCGGTTGAAGGATAATGTCTTCATAGGTGGATGTGAAAAGGCTGTTAAAAGAGCTGCTTTTTAAAATTTTTTCAGTAACAGAGCGCCATTCTTTATACGTTGGAATAGAAAAGCGAGCCAATTCTTTAAATAACACCGCAAACTTCTCATTTGATTTCATTTTTATCCCCTTTCATTAAAGCGGGATATTTCCATGTTTTTTGCATGGTAATGTTTTCTTCTTTTTACCAAGCATTTCCAGTGAGCTTTTTAGAACTTTTTTTGTATTCCTTGGATCAATAATGTCATCTATCATTCCATTAGCTGCAGCAGTGTATGGATTTGCAAATTTGTTTCTGTATTCAGATATTTTTTCAGTACGTATTTTTTCAGGATTTGAACTCTTTTCAATTTCTTTTCGGTAAATAATATTTGCCGCTCCCTCTGGTCCCATTACAGCAATTTCCGCATTCGGCCATGCAAAAACAAGATCCGCACCAATTGATTTACTGTTTAGTGCTACATACGCTCCGCCAAATGCTTTTCTTAAAATAATCGTAATTTTTGGAACAGTTGCCTCTGAATAAGCATATAAAATTTTAGCGCCATGACGAATAATACCGCGATGCTCCTGCATAACACCTGGTATAAAGCCGCTCACATCCACAAATGTAATAAGCGGAATATTAAAACAATCACAAAATCGAATAAACCGCGAACATTTATCGGAAGAATCAATATCAAGACCGCCTGCCTTAAATTTTGGTTGATTGGCAATGATCCCAATGGTTTTTCCGTCAATACGGCCAAAGCCCACCACAATATTTTTTGCAAAGCTCGCCTGCACTTCCATAAAGTCTCGGTTATCAACAATACAGTACAGCACTTTTCGAACATCATATACTTTTGTCGAATCAATTGGAACAATGTTTAACAGTTGATCTGCCTCTTCTTCATTTAATACATTTTTGGTTACTATTTTTCGCGGGGGATTTTCTTTATTATTTGAGGGTAAAAAAGAAATAAGCCTTCTCACTTCATTCAATACTTCTTCTTCTGTTTTTGCAGCAAAGTGTGCATTTCCGCTTACAGAGTGATGAACATTTGCACCTCCAAGTTCTTCTCCATTAATAGAAGCACCTGTTACACTTTTAATTACTTTTGGGCCTGTTATAAACATTTGACTCGTCTTCTCTACCATAAAAACAAAATCTGTAATGGCAGGAGAATACACGGCTCCTCCTGCACAAGGTCCCATAATCACTGAAATTTGCGGAATCACTCCTGAATAAATAGAGTTTCGGTAGAAAATATGTCCATATCCATCAAGAGAAAGAACCCCTTCTTGAATTCTTGCTCCACCTGAATCATTTAGGCCAATAATTGGAGCGCCATTTTCTGCAGCAAAGTCCATCATTTTTGAAATTTTCAATGCATGCATCTCACCTAATGCCCCACCAAAAACAGTGAAATCTTGTGCAAAAATAAAAACAAGTCTATCATCAATTTTCCCATATCCTGTCACAACGCCTTCTCCCGGGGCTTCTTTCCCTTGTAAATCAAACGCTGTCCCACGGTGTTCAATAAAGGGGTTTAACTCAACAAAACTTCCTTCATCTAACAGCTTTTCAATTCGTTCACGTGCCGTTTGCTTTCCCCGTTCATGCTGAGAATCGATTCGTTTATCTCCTCCACCCTGCTTTACTTTAAAGCGGCGTTCCTCCATTTCCTCTATTTTATCAAAGATATCCAAAGCCTCCACTCCTTTCATTACCGTTTACTTTCTTTTGATCGCAAAAAGTGGTTGACCATATTCAACAAATTCTCCATTTTCAACAAAGATATCGACTACTTCCCCTTCAACCTCCGCTTCTATTTCGTTAAATAATTTCATTGCTTCAACAATACAAACAATGGTGTCAGCAGTAATCACATCTCCTTTTTTTACGTATGGAGAGGAGTCAGGCGTTGGTGAAACATAAAATGTACCTACCATCGGAGAGACAATATGATGAACCGTTTTCTCTTCGGTACTTTGTTTTTCTTCTAAAGATGGTGCTGCTTCAGCTTCAGCTTGCGTTTTTGTCGCTTTTTTATAAGTTTGCTCAGTTAACATTTCCTGTTGAGGTAAAGATAGTGGTGGTAAAGAAGAAGAATGAGGCTGTTTTTTGATAATAAGTTCTTGATTTTTTCCTGTTTTAATCACAACTTCTGAAATTGATGAACGCTCAATCATACGAATTAATTCGCGAATTTCGTTTATTTTGTACATAGCAGCACCCCTTCATCGATTGTAAACGCCTTCATAAAAAGGAGGAAGAATTTGTAATGGAATGAACGTCTATCAAACTCATTATCCGATACAGCTCAATATCCAGCATTATAATTGGATTTTATGAAAATTAAGAACATTTGTCAATTATTCTTCTATCTATTTTTTCTCATCGTAAGGTATTTGTAAAATATATGTGAATGAGGCACCTCGCACTCCTCTTCTTTTTATTTTATACTAATAAAAGCTTAGCAATTTCTATGCTAAGCTTTTACACTGAGTCTTCTTAAAGCTTTTTAGGAAGGATTAATAAACTTACAATTGAACCAAGCGCTAGTATAGAAAATGCTGCTCCCCACCCCAGTGCTTCACTTTCAAAAAAAGCTAATACTCCACCAAATACACTCGGTGAAATCACTGTAATGCTGTAGCCTAACACTTGTTGAATTCCAAGTGATAAACCAATCATATGAGGGGGACTTAGCTCACTAATTGCTGCGGAATAAACGGGTGAATCTCCAACAACTGTTATACCGTAAATAATCCCAACACCTACAATGACAGGATAAGGAATATCAGCAAGCCACCCAAATGACAAGGAACAAATCATTCCAACTGCTAAAAGCGGCTTTAAAGCTCCTATTCTGCCCACTTTATCAGAAAGCTCTCCTCCAATCCATGTTCCAATTCCGCCTATTACAATAAAAAGACCGCCCCATAAGTTTCCAATTACTTGAGCTTCGGGCAAAGAATAGCCATGTAAAAGAGTAACATAAACCATAAAAGGTCCTATCCATCCCCAAAACGCATATAACTCCCAATTATGACCAGTATAAGCAATATTCATCTTTACAAGTTTTTTATTGTTAATAATAGACTTTAGAAGAACTTTCGAAAATTTAGGGGGTTTTTCTGGAAGCGGAGGATCTATGCGATAACAAAACATCATACCAGCCGCTATAAAAGCTCCTACAGAGGTGATCACAACCACTTCACGCCAACCCAAAAATGTGATAAAAGATGAGGTACACAATAATGCTCCCCCTGAACCAACAACAAGCGCTCCAACATAAATCCCGAAAATTTTTCCTCTTTTATTCGGCGGATACACACCTGATAAATATTTTAGTCCCGGTACATAAATACCACCTAAGCCAATTCCAGCCAGCATACGAAAAAGAAAGCCGCTCCAAAAATCGTCAGCGCAAAGTCCAAAAAGCAAGCCGCCAATTCCAGCAATTATTGCCGAAACAATAAAGATAAGCCGTGGACGAATGCGATCTGATAAATATCCTAGTACAAAAACGGAAATTACATAACCTAATTGAAATGCCGATAAAAGGAGACCGGATTCATCGGGAGATAACATCCATTCTTTTTTTATAATTGGCAATATAGCTGAATAATTAAACCAAATCAGCATGGCTAAGAGTTGTGCAAATGATACGAGATATAATGGGAATAGCGAGTGTTTCAACATAACGTTCTCCTCTAGGTGACTGATCACTTCTTTTGAAGTTATTGTAGCATGATGCAGGTGTTATTCAAACGACAAATTTACTCTCTAGAGACAACCTAGAAACACTGGTTGATAAATTAAGAAGAAACTATATAGTTTGACCTTAAAATTCGACGCATCCGAACATGCCTGTGTTAAGTTCAACTCATTTTATAGTTGAATAAAGCTTTTCATATCAAAAAGCCGCGGCTTTTTTACGCGGCTTTTATGTAGCTTTTTTAAAGGACAATTCCTCCATCTACGTGCAGTGTTGTCCCGTTCACATAGTTTGACTCCTCTGAGGCAAGATAAAGATAGGCTTGCGCAATATCTAATGGTTTTCCAAGCCGCTGCATCGGTACTTTTGCAATTACTTTTTCAATCACTTTTTCAGGTACAGCAGCAACCATTCCAGTTTCAATAAATCCAGGTGCTACAGCATTTACATTAATGCCTTTTCTACCTAATTCTTTTGCCCATGTTTTTGTCATTCCAACAACTCCAGCTTTTGTGGCTGCGTAATTTGTTTGACCTACATTTCCATACACCCCTGAAACAGATGAGGTACTGATAATTTTCCCTTTTCCTTTTTCAATCATTGTAGGAACGACTGCTTGTGTACAATAAAAAACACCTGATAAATTGACATCGATAACCTTTTGCCAATCTTCTGCTTCCAGCTTAGTGAGCATCCCATCTCTTGTAATTCCTGCATTGTTCACTAAAATATCGACTGTTCCATACGCTTCAACAGCAGCCTTGACCATTTCATCTACACTTTCTTTACTTGCCACATTTACTTTTTTAAAGATTCCTTCTCCACCTTGATTTTTCACTTCTTGAAGAACATTTTTGCCTGACTCCTCAGCAAAATCAGCAATGACAACCTTTGCGCCTTCCTTAGCAAATAATAAGACGGTTTCACGTCCAATTCCATTTCCAGCCCCTGTGACAATCGCAACTTTGTCTTTTAATCTCACTGCCATCACCCCTTAACAATTTGCTTAAACTATTCCCGTTTGCTAATAATGGATAAACTTTTTCCACTAAAAAATAGTTATTATTTCCTATGAAAATATATTCATTATTAACAAGTAGGTATGTCCTTTCATCATTCGTGTAATATTCTATCCCTTATGCCTTAGCAACAAAATGCTGTCCTCCTCTAACTCACCTTGTTACATAACAAACTTTATGCAAGCAGGATTCTAAAAATACTTGTTCCTTTTCGTTTTTTTTCATAAATTTAACAGTTCATATGTCATTATTCTTTTTTATATTTAATTGCCTTTTATGCGTTACTTTACTATTAGGTGCTAAGAGAAGCATTTCGTACACTTTCAACGACTATTGAAAGCCTATACTTTATTTCCTCTTCATCCATTGAAAATTTGTCGATTTTTATCGTTTTCAAATAATTTTAACAATTTAGTTGATTTTTCTTAATATAATTATGCTATGATTAGTTTGTAAAAATCATTTAAATTTTTAAAAAATTTGGAGTGTTGATAAAATGAGAAAAAGAAACCAACTAACATTTGAGGAGCTTGTAGAAAAAAATAAACAAGAGCTCTTGGAAAACGAGCTGGAACTTAAAAAAATCGAAGAGCGCATTGATGAAAAACATCTTCAAGAAGAAAATGCTGAAAAAACAGGGTAACCCCTGTTTTTTTTATGTAAAAATAAACAAACGTGTTATACTCTTAATGAAAAAAGAACTTGAGGTGACAAAATGAGCGGTTTAATAGAAAAAGCATTATTAACAGAAGAGCAAATCCAAACTCGGGTAAAAGAATTGGCTGAAGAGATTGAACGAGATTTTAATGGAGAAGATGTGCTGCTTGTTGGAATATTAAAAGGAGCGGTTGTGTTTGTATCTGATTTAATGCGAAATATGAAAATAAATGTAAGCATTGATTTTATGGCTGTTTCAAGTTATGGAAACAGCACAACAAGTTCAGGGGTCGTAAAGTTAATTAAAGATTTAGATACTGATATTAAAAATAAAAATGTTATCATTGTAGAAGACATTATTGATTCTGGTCTTACGTTGAATTACTTACAAAAAAATTTACGTGATCGCAGTCCAAAAGCATTAAAAATTTGTACATTGCTTGATAAACCTGAACGCCGCAAATGTGACATTCCAGTTGATTACTGTGGTTTTGAAATTCCAGACAAATTTATTGTCGGGTATGGCATTGATTATGCTGAAAAATACCGTCAACTCCCTTATATCGGAATTGTAGAAACAAAATAAAGAATAATAGGATTAGGATCCTGAGATTGCTGACTCTTATACAACGGCAAATGCAAAAAAGAGGCTGGGACAAAACCCTAGTCTGAAAACCTAAAAAGCATGTGAAATTTTACGCTCAGTAAAATTTCACATGCTTTTATTTTTTTCATAATAAAAAGGACATCTTCTGATAAAATTTAAG
>NZ_QOCW01000029.1 GCF_003318295.1 Bacillus taeanensis | reverse complement strand
CGAAGGGATCAGTTAGTTTCACGCGCTCGACTTGCATGTATTAGGCACGCCGCCAGCGTTCGTCCTGAGCCAGGATCAAACTCTCAAATTAAGTTTGAATTGCTCAATAGTTGTTGTCGAAAGAATTACTTCTTTCGGTATATTGCATAAATTCGCTTGGCGTTTTGTTCAGTTTTCAAAGAACAATTTTGCTGTTTTATTAACAGCGACTTAACCATCATAACATCTCAAAGTTATTAAGTCAACAACTTTTTATAGAAGTTTTCATGGTGGGCCTGAGTGGACTCGAACCACCGACCTCACGCTTATCAGGCGTGCGCTCTAACCAGCTGAGCTACAGGCCCATTTCTATTGTCCAGCTGCATAAGCCAACTTCTACGGCTGTTTCACTCTTTTCCACAAAATCAAAAAGTGACTTTTCGTCAAGAGCTGTAACATCCTATGAATTTAAACGGGCTTATTCTGCTTTTCTAATATGGAGCGGGTGATGAGAATCGAACTCACAACATCAGCTTGGAAGGCTGAGGTTTTACCATTAAACTACACCCGCATTTTTATTTTCAAATGGCGCGCCCGAGAGGAGTCGAACCCCTAACCTTTTGATCCGTAGTCAAACGCTCTATCCAATTGAGCTACGGGCGCATTTTTCTTTTAGTAACGGTACAACAGATTTCTTTGGTGCGGTCGAGAGGACTCGAACCTCCACGGGGATACCCCCACTAGCCCCTCAAGCTAGCGCGTCTGCCATTCCGCCACGACCGCGTATGTTTATAGAAGCTTTTAGAGATAAAAAATAAGTGCCTTTTAGTTAACAAGCACTAAATACCATTCACTACTATATTAATAATGGTGCGGGTGGAGGGACTTGAACCCCCACGTCGTAAGACACTAGATCCTAAGTCTAGCGCGTCTGCCAATTCCGCCACACCCGCATATAAAATTGTAAATGGTGAGCCATGGAGGATTCGAACCTCCGACCCTCTGATTAAAAGTCAGATGCTCTACCGGCTGAGCTAATGGCTCAAAGAAAAATGGCTGGGCTAGCTGGATTCGAACCAACGCATGACGGAACCAAAAACCGTTGCCTTACCGCTTGGCTATAGCCCAATATAAAAATGGCGGTCCCGACCGGGGTCGAACCGGCGATCTCCTGCGTGACAGGCAGGCATGTTAACCACTACACCACGGGACCATGGTGACCCGTACGGGATTCGAACCCGTGTTACCGCCGTGAAAGGGCGGTGTCTTAACCACTTGACCAACGGGCCATCTTTTCTAAAAAACGATGGCGGAGAAGGAGGGATTTGAACCCTCGCGCCGCTTACACGACCTACACCCTTAGCAGGGGCGCCCCTTCAGCCACTTGGGTACTTCTCCATGGCTCCACAGGTAGGACTCGAACCTACGACCGATCGGTTAACAGCCGATTGCTCTACCACTGAGCTACTGTGGAATAATGCGCTTTTATTTAGCGACAATTGATATTGTATAATAAATCACTTTTGATGTCAACACGTTTTTAAAAGTTTTTTTGAAATACTTTTTAATGTGATGTTAAATATGTCTCTCCGCTGAGGACTTTATTAATTTAACATATCTGTTTTTCTCCGTCAACATTTTTAAAAGTTTTTTTGAAAGTTTTTTTAAAAGGTCAGTTTCTTTCTCTTATTTCCTTAAGTGAAACCTTATTATCCGCTTTTTTGCTTAAGTTTTCCCCGACACTTACCACATACATAACGTGTTGTATCAATACGGCGCTTTCTAGAATAAACTTGGCTGCAATCTTTACAAATATAATAATGTTTGACTTCTTCTTTTCTTTTCATACCTGGTAACCTTTCACAATATCTAGATCCGCCTACTCTTTTAAGAAGTGTTTTGAATTCTTGATCACGATGCTTATATCCCTTTCCTTCAAGATGAAGATGATAATGGCAAAGCTCATGTTTAATAATCTCAACTAACGCTTTCTTTCCAAAGGCTTCTAACTGCTTCGGATTAATTTCTATATCATGTGACTTTAATAAATAACGCCCTCCTGTCGTCCGCAGCCGATTGTTAAAGCGAACGTTATGAAGAAATGGTTTCATAAAATAGCGAATGGAGAGGTCTTCTACTAACTTTTGAAGCTCCTGCTCGTTCATCCTTATTTCTCCTTACTAAAAATTATTATGACACAAGTACGGGCCATCCCTCATACAATAAATAACACTGTTCCTTCTTCTTTGAGATTATAACATTAAAGGAGGTTATCGCATGCCTGGCTGGTTCAAAAGACAGTTAAGGCAGGCATACTACAAGAAAGACAGATATAAGATCCGTCTCCTTAACCAATGCTGGTACTTTTATAGAAAGAAGCACCACCGTTAAGGCAGTACTTCTCTGTTAACAATCCTTCTCTGTTAACAATCCTTCTTTTACCGATGATAGAATGAATTTAAAAACCTCTGCACGAACGATTTTACTTAAACGGTTTGCTCAGGAGAAAGCATCGTTAATGCAGCCCGTCCTCTTTGAAGATCAATCTCTTCCACCCAGACTGTTACCACTTGACCAACATGCACGACATCAAGCGGATGCTTTACAAAGCGATTTGTCAATTTTGAAATGTGAACAAGGCCGTCTTGTTTAACACCGATATCTACAAACGCTCCAAAATCCACTACATTTCTTATCGTACCTTCTAACTGCATTCCTTTTTGCAAGTCTTCCATTTTTAAAATATCTGTTCGCAAAAGAGGCTTCATAAGCTCGTCACGAGGATCTCGCCTTGGTCGGATAAGGGCGTCAATAATGTCACGAAGAGTCAATTCCCCTACTTCAAGCTGCTGAGATGCTTCTTTAATTTCAACGTCTTCAAGCTTTTCCTTTAACTGTTCTGTTCCTAAGTCATTAACCGTACAACCAAGCGTTTCTAATAAACGAACTGTATCCTCATAGCTTTCCGGGTGAATGGCCGTTTGATCAAGCGGCTGTTCTCCATCTGGAATGCGTAAAAAGCCAATACACTGCTCATATGTTTTTGCACCTAAGCGTGGAATCTTCTTTAACTGTTTTCTAGAAATAAACGACCCTTCCTCTTCTCTTTTCTTCACAATATTTTGTGCTACAGACTTAGACAATCCCGCCACATATTGTAATAAGGAAGCTGAAGCTGTATTCACATTTACCCCTACTTGGTTTACCACCGTTTCTACAACAAATGTTAAGGAATCATTTAAATTTTTTTGAGAAACATCGTGCTGATATTGCCCCACCCCAACTGACTTTGGATCAATTTTCACAAGCTCTGCAAGCGGATCTTGGAGCCTTCTCGCAATTGAAACTGCTGAACGTTCTTCCACCTGCAAGTCTGGAAATTCTTCACGCGCCAAGTCTGATGCTGAATAAACACTAGCTCCAGCTTCATTTACAATTAAATAGAAAACATCTTCGTTTACTTCTTTAATAGTATCTACAATAAACTGCTCTGTTTCCCTTGAAGCGGTTCCGTTTCCAATCGCAATCATTTCAATGCTGTATTCTTTTATAAGAGAAACAACCGTATCTTTCGCTTTTGCTACTTCAGATTTTGGCGGTGTTGGATAAATCACTGCAATATGAAGGACTTTTCCCGTTTGGTCGACAACCGCAAGCTTACACCCTGTACGATAAGCTGGATCTACACCAAGCACTACTTTCCCTTTTAACGGCGGCTGTAGAAGGAGATGCTTTAAGTTCTCAGAAAAAATATGAATGGCTTGATCTTCCGCTTTTTCTGTCAGCTCTTTTCGAATTTCACGTTCAATCGATGGCTCAATTAACCGTTTATACGCATCTTCTACAGCTGATTCAATATAAGAAGCTGTAGAGACATGCGGTTTTAAAATAAAGGTCTTTTTTAGTAATTGATCAAGCTTTTCAAGCGGTGCTTCTACCTTAACTTTTAAGATATCTTCTTTTTCGCCTCGATTCATTGCTAAAATACGATGGGGTACAACAGTTCGAAGCGGTTCTTCATACTCATAATACATTTGATAAATTTTCTTTTCATCTTCTGCTTTATCTTTTAATGAAGAAACTAATTTTCCATCTCGGAACGTGACATCTCGTACTTTTTTTCGCATATCCGCATTATCGGAAATCCATTCAGCAATAATATCTTGGGCACCTTCAATAGCAGCTTCTATTGTTTTTACTTCTTTTTCTGCAGACACAAATTCAGCTGCCTTCTGTTCTACATTTTCATTCGGAAGTTGAAACAGCCATTCCGCAAATGGTTCAAGCCCTTTTTCCTTTGCGACAGTCGCTTTTGTACGGCGTTTTTGTTTATAAGGACGATATAAGTCTTCCACTTCTTGAAGTTTTTTCGCCTGTTCAATTTTCTTTTGAAGGGGTTCTGTTAATTTATTCTGTTCTTGAATTAACCGAATAACCTCCTGCTTACGCGCTTCAAGGTTTTGCGCATATGTCCACCCTTCAGAAATATTCCGGATTGTTACTTCATCAAGTTCACCTGTCATCTCTTTTCGATAACGAGCAATAAAAGGAACAGTATTGCCTTCTTGAAGCAATGTAACAACATTATTAATTTGGGCAGGCTTTAATTGTAATTGTTGTGCAAGGTTTGATAGAATGATGCGTTTTTGTTCTTCAGTAAGCACTAATGCTTCCTCCTTCTTATAAAACCAAAGTTCTTATGTACCATTATGTATTCGAAAGCGAACATAACGTTTCCTTCAATGTGTATTTAGTTTACCAAATGCTGTCCGATAAAGAAAATGAAAAAAGAAGCTATTCTTCGGTGGAAAGAACGGCTTCCTTTTTCATCAATTGTTCCTATTTAATTGATTTTCCCAATTAAAAATGTCACATCATCGGTTGGTTTTTCAATAAGCCTTTGAATATGATAAGAAGCATCACGAGGGGAATGCATCATTTGCACAATTTCTTTACTTTTCGAACTCACTTTTAATCCATCAGAATAAATAATAAATGAACATGGTACAGGAAGCTCAAGGTGCTGCACATGATAATGCTGTCGCTGACCTGATAAGTATCCTGAATAGGAAAGCGGTCGAATGATTTTGCCCTCATGTGTATAAATAATTAGATGAACATTGCCTACACCGCAAAATGACAGTTCATTTGTTTGAAAGTTTATTTTAAAAACTGTTAGTACTGCCCCGCGCATGCCTTTTAAAGATTGATTGGCTTTTTCCATAATCGTTTCAATTGGTTCGTTATAGTTATCTTCTACGGCAGAAACAGCTGCCTCTGATGATTGTTTAGCTATATATCCACTGCCAAGTCCATCTGCAATCGCACATATAAACTCATCAGTTGTTTTTTTTACAAAGTAACTATCTCCGCACTGCGCATTCCCATTTTTAGCCTGTTGGTAAGACGATACTTGAACGGTTTGAAAATCATAATAATCAATCATTAAAAAGCCTCCGATGGTTCTACCTTAATTGCTTTACGGAGTTTCTCTAAGGCCCGTCTCTGCAAACGAGAAACATGCATTTGGGAAATGCCGAGTTTTTCGCCGGTTTCTTTTTGACTGCGGTTTTCATAATAGGTGTACTGAATAATAAGCTTCTCACGCTCGGTTAAAACGGCTAATGCTTTCTTTAAAAGCAGCTGCTGATCAATTTGCTCATAGCCATCTTCTTGATTACCAACTAAATCGAGCAGCGTTACTGTACTTCCTTCTTGATCGGCTTCAATGGAGCTGTCAACGGATAACGCTTGATAGCTTTTTCCCATCTCCATTGTTTCTAACACTTCTTCTTCTGTTACATCAAGAAAGGCTGCGATCTCTTCCACTTGAGGGGATCGCTGCAAATCATTTGTGAGCTGTTCAACAGCTTTTTTAATTTTTGGTCCAAGTTCCTTAATCCTTCTTGGCACATGCACACTCCATGTTTTATCACGGATAAATCGTTTAATTTCGCCAATAATGGTTGGGACAGCAAACGATTCAAACGTTCGTCCTACTTCTGGATCAAATCTTCTTAAGGCAGCTAAAAGACCAATCATTCCAACCTGTACAAGGTCATCATGCATGCTCTTTCCTTTTGAAAATTTTCTTGCTAAGGAATGGACAAGATCTTTGTACTCTTCTACAAGCTTTGTTTGTACTTCTTCGCTAGGGTTTTCTTGAAATTCTTTAATCCAATCATATACATATTCATTCTTACGTGGATGGCGAGACTCTGTCGACATTTTGTTCCACCTCATCTTTGTGAAGCAGCTTCGTCATGACTACTACAACACCGGCATCACTGCTTATTTTAACTTCATCCATTAACGATTCAATTAAGAATAACCCTAAGCCTCCTTCACTTAACTGTTCCACGGAAGTACTTTTATCTACAGGGCCCACCTGCTCACTTACCTGCTCTAAATTAAAGCTTTTCCCGTTATCAAGCACCATCACTTCTAAGCGATCTTCATATGCGCGGCAGCCGATCGTTATTTGTCCATTTTCTTTCCCTTTATAGGCATGTGTAACCGCATTTGTACATGCTTCTGATACCGCAATTTTAATATCTTCAATTTCATCATATGAATAGCCCATTCGGTTCGCAATCCCTGACACTGTTAAGCGAACAACGCCTACATATTCTGGTTGTGCAGGAATTTTCATTTCAATGTAGTCGCAGGCGTTATTCATTGTGTTTCCTCCTTCACATTGCTCTCGATGTCCAATACTTCAAGTAAACCTGTTATTTCAAATAAGCGTTCCACACGCTTTGTCATATTTCTTAGTTTTAATCCACTGTTATGTGTGCGAGCTGATTTTAAAGCTCCCACAAAGATCCCTAAGCCTGTACTGTCCATATAGTCCACATTCGCTAAATCAATAATAACCGTTTCTCCCTCTTTTTCAGTAAGTGGAATTAACTGTTTACGAAGCTGCGGCGCTGTATATGCATCAATCTCACCATTAAGAATAACATAGTGAGTATTTCCTTCTACTTGATGATCAATTTTCATATTCACCAACAATACCCCCTTTAAATCAACACGTTGTCTTTATGTGGTATTCCCGATCTTATAAAAGTTAAACTTCTCTTCGTAAAATGATTAAGGTAACATCATCTCGAAGTTCAAATTCTTGAAGTTTTTCCAGTTCAAGATAAACTTCATTCACTATTTGTTGTGCCGGTAAATGCTGATACTTTCGAATTAAATTAATAATTTCTTCGCGTTCAATAAAGCCATTTTCTGACCGGCATTCCGTTACACCATCTGAAAGTAAGATCATCATATCACCAGGAGCTACTTCTTGTTCGTATTCTTGATACTTCGTGTCAGGCGCAAGACCTAACACAAGTCCTTTCGTAAATAACTCTTCAAATTCGTCTGTTTCGGCGCGGTAAAAAAAGCCGGGCTCATGTCCAGCGCCAGCATAATAGAAACGATGAACACGCGGATCGTATAATCCATAGAACATCGTAACAAACATGCTGGGATCCACGTTTTGTTCCACAACGCGATTAATGCTTTCTAAAATCATACTCGGCTGCATGCGCTGTTCTGGCACACTGTCCATTGCATACTTAATCATAGACATACAAAGGGCCGCAGGAACTCCTTTACCAATAACATCTGCTACAGCAATACTAATGCATTGATTTGTATCTTGTACAAAGTGATAGTAGTCGCCGTTCATTTTTTTTGCAGGTTTACTAATTACGCCAATATCAATCGAATCAACAGAAGGAACATCACTTAAAAGCAATGTTTGCTGCATGCTGGCAGCAACTTCAATTTCTGATTCGAGCTGCTGCTGACGGCTTCTTAAGCTTTGATGTTCACGATACGCAAATCCATAGCCAATCATCACTTCCAGTAAAAAATCAAATGATGCTTTCATTTCATCATTTAATTCAGGATAAACTTTTAACAAGCTATTTACATGCATATTAACGACTTCTTCTGGAGATACGAGCTGCTCCAACATTTTTCGGCTAAATTGCTGCCCGCGATATAATGATTGTTCATTTTTTGTTTCTATATAATTTCTAAGCATTTCCTCATATCTGTTTTGCTGCATATCCCGATCTTCCACAGCAACCACCCTCCTTTAGCGGAGCCATTTTATTGCTGTAATTTCTGTCCCTTCTCCTACTTTTGTATCGATAGAAAAATCATCCATTAATCTCTTCACTCCGGGAAGTCCGGCCCCTAACCCTCCTGAAGTTGTATAACCATCCTGCATCGCTTTTCGAAGGTCTTTAATACCTGGTCCTGTATCTGACGCAATGATTTTTAGTCCTTGTTTGCCATAGTCTTCGTACGTTTCAATACATATTGTTCCGTAGTCTGCATATAAATAGATATTCCTTGCAAGTTCCGAAATTGCCGTTGTAATTCGAGCTTGATCAACACTGCCAAATCCTAAATCTTTTGCCATTTTTCTTCCTAGCTGTCTAGCGTTGACAATATCCCATTCATTCTTTACTGGTACACAGGATTGGGTTCCCATCTCTATTCCTCCAATTCCTGCTTCAGTTTCTCTAGCCCCTGTTCAAGATCTAATGCGGTTGGAACATTGTTCAAGTAGATACCAAGGTCAATTAACGTAACAGCTACCGCAGGCTGAATGCCGGTTAAAACAACTCTTGCGCCCATTAGGTTTGACATTTTCACAACTTCACCTAAAACTTTTGCAATAAAGGAATCAATAATATCAACTGATGTTAAATCAATCACAACGCCCTTTGCACCTGTTTCATGAATTTTTTCCAATAAATCTTCTTGAAACTGGAGCGCTGTTTGGTCATCTAAATCAATTTGAATGGTTATCAGCAAATAATCATAAAGTTTTAAAATTGGTATTCGCATACTGCCTTCCCCCCTTACGTTATATCAACAATATTGCGTTTTGTTAGTTCTAACGCCGTTTTCATCCCTTTAAATAATGTACTCTTTGTCGGGAATTGTCCTAAATCAATGCCTAAATTCACAATTGTTTGAGCGATTTCAGGACGAATTCCAACAAGGATACACTGTGCCCCTATTAGCCGCACCGCTTCTGCCGCCTGAATGATATGATGAGCAACCATTGTATCCACGACAGGAACACCCGTAATATCAATTAATACAACTTGTGAACGATGCTTGATTACTCCATTTAATAGATTCTCCATAATAAGTTTTGCTCGTTCTGTATCAATTGTGCCGACAAGGGGCATTACACTAATTTGTTCGAGTACTGGAATTAATGGTGCTGACAGCTCTTGTAAGGCTACTTTTTGAAGAGATACTGTATTCTCCCAATTCTTTGAACTGTGATCAATTAACTCATTTAAAATTGGATCAAACCAGCGATCAATTTCTTGGTAGATTTCAATCACTCTTCTATTTTCAATATCATTCTCAAACAATACATCCAATAGAATACGGCGAAATGTTTGCATACCTTGTGTTAAATAGCTTAAATTCCAGCCAATTTTCATTAAGTGTTCTGCAAAGGAAAGCAGCTGTTCTGCAGAGGGATTATTGTGGGTTTCGATATGTTGAAACATCATTTCCACAAATTCATCATTTGTATTTTCGTACATTACGCTTGAAATGTTTTGCAGACGGTGCTGCTCTTTGGCAAGATTTGTTTCCGATCGCCAACGCTCACAGATCTCTTGTTTATAGCTTTGTATCATTTCAACAATTAATCGATCCATCTCTGTTCCTCCCATAAATGCTTTTTTCTAACCCCTATTATTTCACCGTTCAAGCTTTCATGCAAAGGTTTTGATGCTCTGTATCCAGTTTCCAATTATAGTTAGGGCTATACATTCGACAAAAATCGTTTATTCCCTCTCTTTTTTGTCCGATTATGCACAAAAAGCACAAATAAAAAAAGCTGCTTTTAAAGCAGCTTTTTTTATTTGTACCATTTCAATTAAAAGTCAATTAAACCTAAACTTATTTGTAAAGCTTCATCTACACGACCCATCATATCATCATCCAAATGCGTAATCTTATCTGTTAATCGCTGTTTATCAATGGTACGCACCTGCTCTAATAAAATGACAGAGTCACGTTCAAACCCATATTTTTTCGCATTAATCTCAACATGAGTAGGCAGCTTCGCCTTTTGGATTTGAGCTGTAATAGCTGCGACGATTACAGTAGGACTAAATCGATTCCCGATATCATTTTGAATAATGAGAACAGGCCGAATGCCTCCTTGCTCTGATCCAACAACAGGCGAAAGGTCAGCAAAGTAAACGTCGCCACGTTTCACAATCAAATCATTACACCCCGCTTACTAAGCGGTCTAAAGTATGGTCTGCTTCCTCCTCAGCAAGAAATGCTTCTGAAGCAATGTTTAGATTGATTTTCGCCATTTCCATATAGCCTTGGCGCATCGTCTCACGGATATGACGCTTATTCCGTTCCCGCAGATACATTCGGGTCGCTTGAGAAATAAATTCATTTCGATCAAGATTTTCTTGTTGGATGGCCCCATCGACCTCTTTTAAAAGTTGTTCTGACAGTGTAATCTCAATTCTTTTTTCGTTTGTGCCGCTCACAAACATACACCTCCAGCACACAGCTACGATTCATATTTTATTTCTTCACAAAAAGATCATTCAAAAAGCTATTCATCAATTCTCACTCTTTGAATACGTACTTTCTATCCCAAATTTAATATTACCACTTGCCAATACGGTTTGCAAAGACCTTAACAGCATACAGTTTCGCCAAAAACCTACATTTTCCTTCCTAGATTTAATAAAAAGTTACGATAATGCTCTTTTTTCAAGGTAAAGGTGGCTCATTCGATTAAATCTTAAACAGGATTTGTCGAAATAATTTTAGGAAAAGCATAGATTTTCTAAAACTCTCCATCACAATCATCTACAAAAAATAAAAAATGCATAAAACCAGTTAACAAAGGGTGATAAACCATTCTAGAGGCCCCTCTCTAATCAATTCAACGATAGGTTTGGCTTATTGTTTTCTTTTTATTCCAATCTCTTGTATTTCTTTTTTTACTCTCAAAAACATTGTTTCTTTTATAAGAAAAAGACTCAGCATAAAATGGGTTACACTGAGTCTGTTAAATGAAGTCTATTTAACTGTCATGCCTTGGACAGATCTTGCCACTGCCGCTAGTTCGTCCTCATCCATATTATTAGATGTTAAATAAAACTCCATTCCTTTATGCATCCAAGAAATGGATTGATTATTCATTACTCCGATCGTAAATCCTAAATCAACAGGTTCGCCATACATCATTGAAACAGGAGTGCTTGTTTCAACTGCAGCACGGGCCTGCTGTTGAATTAACGTAAATGACTTGTCGCCTGTGTAAGATAAAATCACTTTTTCTTCTCCATCTACCGATAATTCTTTTTCTTCACTTAATACTAAACCATCTGGAACATACATTGGATACATGACTTCCATCTGTTGATCTGTTTCAGCCATTGTTGGAATTTCAAGTTTAGCACCCGTCATATTGCGCTGCATATCAAAATCTTCTTCTTTAAAAGGATGGTCAAATGTTACATTTTTAAATTCTACGGTTACAAGAACATTTAGATCCTTATCTTTAATGGCAACCTTTTCTGGTGCTAATGTTTTCCCTGACAATGTAATTTCTTGTTCATGAAGGTTTTTATTTTGATAATTTGTTTTTGTTGTAAAGGTATAATCTTTTTCTTTCTCTTTCACCTTAAATGTACGTTCTTTATCGTTTAAAATATCATTAATAAGCGATTCGTATAAATAAACTTGGCTTTGGTTATCAGGCCACTCACTTTGAAAACGGAAGCTTTTGTTAAGAGCAGGTGTTAATACAAACACCCCTTCATCATTGCGTAAAATAATTTGACTTTGCTCTTGATCAGCATTTTGCAATTTTACACGATAATAGCTTGGCTTTTTATGCCATACTTCTACTTGGTAAATACGAGGTTCATCACCAGTCTCAAGTGTCATTGTTGCTTCAGCTTTATAACTATCAAGCTTCTCCCACTTCTCTTCTAAACTTCCTAAAATGTCTTCTTGGCTTTTTTGACCGCACCCTGCTAGTGCAAGCAAAAAGACAACGAGTATTAAAATTACTGAGCGCATCTTTCTCATCAGGTTCACTCCTTTGTCTAAATTCCACGACAAAGAAGGGAGTTATTCACAAGTTTAACGAGCTAACGAGTATATTTTTTTAGTAAAATCGGCAGCACTTCAATAAGATCTGATGCCAGCACATCCAATTTAGAATGTGACGTTTTCACTAAATAATCCGCTGCTGCTCCGTGCAGATAGACAGCATTACTGAGGGCCTCTTGAATGACTTTATGCTGCATTAAAAAAGCTAAAATCATTCCAGTTAATACATCACCAGAGCCGCCTTTTGCTAGTGCGGCATTTCCAGTTGTATTAATAAATTGACTGCCTGTTGGTGTGGTTACAATGGTATATGGTCCTTTTAAGACAAGATAAAGACCGTATTCCTTTGCAAACTGTTTAGAAAGTTGAATGCGGTTATGTTCAACTTCTTCCACACTCCATTCTAAAAGCCGTGCCATTTCTCCTGAATGAGGTGTTAAAATCGTTGGAGCTTGACGCTTTTTTAAGAGAGGCAGCATCGTTTTTAAATGAAATAACCCATCAGCATCAATCACAAGTGGAACAGAAAGCGTAAGGGCTTCCCGTACCCTACCTTCAGCATAGCTGTCTCTTCCAAGACCTGGGCCGATTGCAATTGTATCATATGGAATTTGTTCATCAGGCTTTTGAAATAAAGACGTTTGATTAGAAAACGGTGTAAACATTGCTTCACTAATATGACTTGCTGCAATAGAGTGAATCTCTTCTGGTACAGCGACAGTTAACAAACCAGAGCCGGATCGAAGCGCAGCTTTTGCTGTCATAATCGGAGCGCCCGGCATTGACAGTGATCCGCCAACAACTAATCCTTTTCCATAGGTGCCTTTATGTGATGAAGGCTTTCGCACTGGGAGAGCGGTTTTCACATCCATTACCTGCCACACTTTTCTTACTGGCAGCTGTTGAAATGCTTTTGGCGGAATTCCAATATCTACTACTGTAAGTTTTCCATAGTAATCAGCACTTGGAAACGTATAGGCGCCGACTTTGGGACACTGCAAGGTTATCGTTTCATCAGCTTGGATGGCAAGTGAGACAGGACCTCCATCTGCAGGCACTCCACTCGGAAGATCAATGGAAAGAATGAATGCACTTTGGCTGTTTACAGCATCAATAATGTTAGCATAAGGAGAGCGTACAGATTCTTTCAACCCAATCCCTAAAAGCGCATCAACGATCACTTCCGTGTTTGCAAGCGAGGACAAGAAACATTCATGTCCTTCTTGGTGATACGAACGGTATGAAAACCCAGACCGCTCGTAAATAATCATTGCTTTTTTGGCGTCTTCTTTTATTTTATTTTTCTCTGGTATTAACCAAACATCAACACCATACCCCATACTTTTTAATACCCTTGCAAGGACAAAACCGTCTCCTCCGTTATTTCCGGTGCCAATTAATACAGCAAGTTGTTCACTGCCTGTCAGCCTTTCCATTATTTTTTTTGCAGCAGCCTGCCCTGCATTTTCCATTAACAATAAACCTGTCAGCCCAATTTCTTCTCCTGCATAGCGGTCAACAGCATACATCTCGTCTCTCGTTACAACCTGCACAATAGTTCCCTCCTAACCGCACTAAAAATATATGAACGAGCACCGCGCAATATGCAGACTAGCATGACAAGCTTTCAATAATAACTTGTGCAACAGCGTAATCTTTACTGTGGGAGATGGATACAAAAATTTTTTCCGGTGCTTCTGAACGAATCACAGGCTTTCCATTTTCAGAAGAAATTTCAATATCTTGAAAACTTAATTTTCCAATACCAGTCCCTCGTGCTTTTGCATATGCTTCCTTTACAGCAAATCTTCCTGCCAAAAATTCAATTTGACGGTTTGGCGGTAAGCTGTAGTAGCGATCCTGTTCCCTTGGCGTTAATATACGCGGTACAAATTTTTCATTTCGTTCGATTGTCCTTTTGATTCGATAAAGCTCTATAATATCAATGCCAATGCCAATAATCATCAACTAAATCCTTTCTTTTCCATAATACTTGATGATTTATTTTCTCATATCTTTATAATGAATTCATCTTTGCCACCGAATAAAAACTTTGCATTTTTAGCTTGTACACCGACTATGCTAAAATAAAGGCATCTCGCTTTTTATAAAGGTGGTTATGCTGATGTTTGTCAGACAAGAATCATTTCGGGCATTTATTCGACTATACCCGGTTGTTTCTGTATTAATTGCTCTTCACTTTTTACTTTTTGTCATTATAAATTACATTCCGACCGGCCAAACCGTCCTCTACTATGGGATTGGACAAAACGGTTTGATTGCCCAAGGGGAATATTGGCGCATCCTTACACCAATCTTTTTGCATCAAACGTTTCCTCATTTCTTATTTAACTCGTTTTCTCTTTATTTATTCGGACCTGCTTTAGAGCGCATGATTGGAAAACCATTGTTTTTATTTTCCTATGTAGGAGCAGGGGCAATCGCTAATATCGTTACTTATTTTTTAGAAAACTCTTATTACACCCACCTCGGTGCCTCTGGTGCTATTTATGGCTTGTTTGGGATTTACTTGTATATGTCGTTTTATCGAAAAGATTTAATTGACCGTGGAAACGCGCAGCTTGTGCTTACTATTTTAGCAATCGGCCTTGTGATGAGCTTTTTTACTTCAAACATTAATGTATTAGGTCATCTATTCGGCTTTTTAGGCGGTGCTGCCCTTGCACCACTTGTCTTAAGAAAAGCGCGACCTTTTTCAATTTATCGTGTGAATGTTGTGAAGGCTTCAGACGATGAAATTTCATTTAATCCAAACCGTTGGAAGAGAAGACGCCGTTTTAATAGTAATCTTACGTCAAAAATTATTTGGGGATTTTTTATTTTGCTTGTTGCCATCGGAGTGCTTGTTCGGATGATTTAATAGTGGAATTAAAAACAGAAACCGAATGATTAATCATTTAACCCCCTCTTATAGTAGATAAAAGCAAGTTTCCACCTATAATTTATTTACTGCCGGAGGGGGTCTATACCCTGGTGTTACAATGTTACGACACCTTTTGTTTTTCTAAAAGCTTTGCAAAACGCACGACTTCATCACTAAGCTGAAAAGCACGCTCACAAAGATCTTTATTTGTACAAATTGGTACGTCATTAAATTCTCCTGCATCAATGGCAACTTGCTGTGGAAGCACTAATGCGCCAATACCTCGTAAAAACGTACGCATGCCGTTTAAACAGTTTATTCCGCCTTTTCCTCCGCCTGCTGTTGCGATCATTCCTGTTGGTTTATCATGTGTTTGATCAAATGAAATAAAATCAAACGCATTTTTTAACACACCGCTAAATGAATTGTGATATTCAGGTGAAGCAACAATTAAACCATCCGCTTCATCAACTGCTTTAATCCACCAAGCTGCTTTTTCCTTCGTTTCTTTTGTTCCATCAAACATCGGAAGCGGACGGTTTTGAAAATCAATGAAATTCACTTCAATGTTCTGATTTTCTAAATAATCGTTCACTTGCGATAAAATTGCTTTTGTTGTTGATTTTTCTCTAATACTACCGCACACTAATGTAATTTTCATATTGAGCACCTCTTTTGCTTTTACTATTTATACTTATTATACATTTTTATTTAAAAAGTATCAAAGAAAAAGCTCTCTTTTTTATAGAGAGAGTTTTTTTGTTTGATAAGAAAACCAGTTTGCGAGATCATCTGCATTCTCTTCCCCTAAGTCAACAATATGAAAGGCACGTCCTGAAAAACTCGACATAATAAAAACAGAAACTGTAAGCAGCTTTTTTCGTTTTTGAAAATACGATTGCTTACTTTCCAACGCCTGAACCCGCTGTTTTTTAACAATAGCTGTCGTTTTGGCAAGTTTACGCGCTGAGACATAAAGATGAGAAGATACAAGTTGCCAGCCGGCGCTCTTATACTGAACATAGCCAAGCAGTGCTCCTCCTATAACAGGAAGCAGCGCTAACCATCGATAAGGGTGAGACACAAAAATAATAACCGGAACAGCAATAATGAACAGCGGCAAACTGAATCGAAGCATATAGCGAATCATAGCCCGCCTTGGAAGATTGTATAGGTTAGCCTCATGCGCATATTCGGGTAATACTTCCTGCAAAAAGGAATAAACATCTTTTTTACGAATAAGCGGATACAGCACGGTCGAATAATTTTCTTCTTTTCCTCCGCCCCCGGCACTTTCAACATAAAGGGCCGCAAATCCAAAAGGCTGCCGCAAAATCCCTTCAACAATTCGAACAGCTTGAATGCGGTGAAGTGGAATTGTAAGCTGTTTTTGCTCTAAAATACCGCTTTTTATTTGGAGTTCCTTTTCGTTTTTTGAAAGCGTAAAGCCACCAAATTTAAGAATTGTACCAGCAATCGAAAACAGCCATGTTAAAAGGGCAGCAATAAAAATGAAAAATGCAATAAAAGCAATGCTTGATGCAAGGGCCCTTTCAATAAAAAGCGAGACATATTTTGCCGGAATAAACTGATCAAATTGACTTAAAAAAGCGGCAATGAAAGAAAAAATCACACCTGCTCCTCCAGAAGTTGCTGATGCAAGGAAAAGTTCTTTTGTTGATAGTTTCCAGATCTTTTTCGGTTTTTCTGCTGTCAGTGCTTCTCCTTCATTGTTAGGAGTAACAAGAAGTAGTTCTTGTAAGACTGCGGCTTTTTCCTTTGTCACAGCTGCAAGCTCTGCTTCTGCTTTATCAAAACCGCCTGCTGTTTCAATCTGGACTCTCACAAGACCAAACATACGCTGAAGCAGTCCTGATGAGATGTTAATCGATTGAATGCGATCTTTCGGAATATAACGCCTTTTTTTCACAAACACGCCATATTCAATTCGAAGTTCCTCGTTTTCTATGTAATAATGAAACATCATCCACTGCACGATACCGCTAATGATAATGTATAAAAAAACACCTACAATTGCTAAACTGTTTAAAGAAAAAAAAGCACGCTCTCCCACATTAACAAATAGAAAGAATATTAATGGAATAAGCATCTCTTTTAATGATTTACCAAAGGACAAAACAACAGCGATTGGATGAAGACGTTCTTTATGAGACATCATCATCAGCCACCCTCGCTAATTCAGAAATACGATCTCTTAGTTCCTCTGCTGTGCTGTTTGATAACGCAGGGATTTCATGAACCGTTGCTGCGGTTGAAATCGTCACAGAGGCTAATTGATAACGGCGGTAAACCGGGCCCTGCTTTGTATCTACATGCTGAACGCGTACCATTGGGATTAGTGTTTTTTTTACAAACAAAACGCCCCGCTCAAGATCAATCTCATGCTCGGTTACTTCATACCGCCATCTCTTCATTTGTAATGATGGCATGATAACTACTGCAAAAAGCGTATAAACAAGTGGAATGATCATAAGTAGTACTGGAATCCAATTCGATAAATGTGGAATAAAATCAAACTTTCGTAAAATAAAATAAGCAAACGGCAGCACCCATACAACTATCGTATTGAGTATGCCATGAATTCGCCAAACCGTTAATGCCTTTGGATCAAGAGAGTGTTTTGGCCGATTACGCATTGTAAGCCCTACCTTCTATACTTTATCTAATGATTAATTTTACATGATTCATTAATAAAATAAAAAGAAGGTGTCTCAAAGCAGTACTTTGAGACACCTTCACCATTTTTTGTCCTTCCCATATGGACAGAATGGAGCTTTTGTCTTTTTGCGGGGTCAGACCCCTTTTCAAAGGTTTCTTTTGTTTATATAATTTCTTACTTCATTAAGGAGATTTTTTTGTTTTTTACGAAGAAGATGCTTACGATATACATATACAATACTTACAATAATTAAGATGAAACAAAAAATCCCAATACCAACAAAAAGTAGACCATTTGAAGAAGATGATGCTGTGGAAATAGACAACTCTTCTTCATTTTCTTCATAAAGAGAAGCTGCTGAAGCAATATTTCTCTTTTTCCCTCTTTTTTCGATAACCTTCAAAGGCTTACTTAATACAACCCGCCCATCTTCTCCTGTAATGACAAGCTCTCCAAATTCACTAACTGTGATCTTAAAGCGCTCGCCTTTTTTTATCATAAAAGCTGTTTCGCTCTCAAGACCGTAGTTTGTTCCATCCACACTTGTAAACTGTTTATCAACTGCAATAAAACGAGTTTCATAGTGTTTAAATGCATAATCAAACATCTTTTTCATATCACGGTAAGAAGCATTTTTTGTATTGGCTTTTAATGTGACCGCAATAAATTCAGAGCCTCCTCGTTTTACAGCTGTTACAAGTGTAAAACGAGATTGTGAGACAAACCCATTTTTTATACCTGTTGTTCCTTCATAATTCCAAAGCATACGGTTATGGTTATAAAGTGTTGTTTCCCACCCTTCTCCAATCCATTCAAGCTCTTTTGTTCCAACAATTTCACGGAAGGTTTCATTTTGCATCGCGTAGCGTGAAACCTTTGCCATATCAGCGGCTGTTGTATAATGGTTTTCATCAAAAAGGCCGTGTGGATTAGTAAAGTGTGAATTTTTTACGTCAATCTTATTTTCCATAAACGCATTCATCTCTTCAGCAAATTGTTCTACACTGCCGCCGAGATGCTCTGCAATCGCAATGGCCGCGTCATTTCCTGAATTAATAAGCATGCCTTGAAGAAGTTTTTTTAATGTTACTTCTTCCTCTTCTAAGAGATAAACCCGTGTCCCATCCGCTTCTCTTGCCCGCTTACTAACGTTCACCGTTTCTCCTAAGTTTCCCTGCTCAATCGCCATGATACCGGAAATAATTTTTGTAATACTCGCTGGATACATTTTTTTATGACTGTTTTTTTCATACAGTACATCACCGGTATCTGCATTAATTAATATCGCAGCCTCACTTTCAAGAGAAGAAATCTCTTCTTCTTCAGCCTGCACAGAAAGGATTGGATTTAAGAACACTCCAATTATACAAACAGCTATCACTTTTTTAAAAAACGTTTTCATCGCAAACTTCACTCCAAATGAAAGAATAGATTAGAAATAGTCGTACTTTGTATAATAGTGTCGTTTTTTGACGATTTAACGTTCTTATCTTATCATAAATGATTATTCTGTTTGACAAGTTACTCAAATTGAAAAGAAATTTTAACAATACGGAAAATATCTTATACTTATTTATACGATACCTCTATTTTTATATGTTCGTAAAAGTAAAAAGGATACATGACAGGGTTGACCCTGTCATGTATCCTTTTTACTAACCGAGATATTTTTTGAACATTATATTTTATTAATCTTCAAGGTGTCCGCGACGTTGACGAATTTGATAATAATTTAACTGCTTAAATAGCTCCGAGGATGTTTCTTGATCGATTTCAAACGCAACACCATATTCAACATAATTGGTTTGTGCATTCTTTCTAATAATAAAACCCTCTACAGTAAAAGAACTATCTAAAATATTAAAGCTGCATTCTACTTTTTGATGCATCGGAATATCAATATTTGAAATAAAGCCCATTCCACAAATACTAAGATTATCAATTTTGACAGAAATAAAACTTCCACCTTCTATTATGGAAACCTCTCCATTAATAAGTGGATTAAATAACACACGGAAAAATTCGCGACGATTTTCAGCCATTGATTCTCTCCCCTTGCTGCTGTACATTCTCTATTGAAAAAGAAGCTAAAAATTCTCTGTATTTTACATATACAAATTAATTAACAGCCCTTTTATTTCTCCAACTAAACGAAGAGCATCAATCCCCTGCCCTTCCTTATTTAAAACTTCTTCCTGAAGCTCAATTAATTTTTCATCAACAATTTCTACTAATTGATGAGTTTTCATCCCACTATGATAGTTATGACTTTGCTTTTCAGATAATTGCAAACCGTAACTTAACGCTTCTCCAATAAACTGCCTTACTAACTTCTTATAATCTCTTAGATTTTCAATTGTTTTATGTTTGGCAAGTCTCTGCCCTTGCTCTTCTAGACGGTTCATTAATTGATTTAAAGAATCGAGCTGTGATTTCCTCATCACATTAGAAAAGGAATCAGCCGCTTTACCTTCTCCAATCTCTTTTTTAAACATATCTAATGGAAAGTTAGTTTGCCTTTCAATTCGCAAATAAAGCACCTCATTTTACTTATAATAGCTGTTTTTTCCTCAACATATTGATAATGAGCTCTACTTCACCAATATCGCTCTGAATTAATTTAGCTATTTGTTTTGGTGAAAAACCTTGTTTATATAACTGTGAAATCTTTTCCTCTTTTGATTGTTTAACATTTAATTCATTGATAGCAGGTTGCCTTGAATCCTGCTGAAGGGCTGATGACTTCTCTCGAATAACTAAGTTGTCTTCAGTATCTTTAGTATCTAACTTTTCTTCTAACATTTGAACTATCTCATTGAACTTATTTTCTTTCGCTTTAATATAATCAACGAGTTTTTGATAAAGCACTTCATTTTCTCTTTCCATCCTCTTTACAAACGCTTCAATACTTTGATGAATGGTCTGTGCATCTTCTAACAGGTCTGTTTCATCCTTTTTTTCTAATGGCTTTCTCTGAAATAAAATTACAATCGCTAGAATACTAATGAGATGCAAAAATATTGCCCTTCATGGTACATATGATGTCGACTCAATTAAACAAAACAAGTCGCTTGGCTGTGTGCGGTTAAAAAATGAGGATATAATCGAATTGTTCCATTTCACGCCAAAAGGAGCGGTGGTTCACATTATCGATAACAAACAACTCTTAAGTAAACATGCTATTTCTAACAATATGTTAAAGCGCCTTACCCCAAATTCAATATCTAATATTAATCAAACATCAAAAGATACCTTTTATTGGCTTGGATAAAAGCTAGATAAGCATATAAAAAGGCGATTTACACAAAGAGAAGCCCCCTTTACACACGAGTGCCAGGCACTTCCAACGGAGTTACCTGGCATTTTACTAATACTACTGCTGCTCAAGCTCCATTTGCGGCATTTCAGCAGGCATCTCTTGTGCATTTTGTTTCACTTCATCTGGTACAACAATTTCGTCTACACCGTTAAAGTTTGAATATGTTCCGGATGCTTTCTGCGTCATATTTACTTTCTCACCTTCAGCATTTACTTCCATATCCATCGTCATGTTAAATTTCTCTGGATAAAATGTTTCTTTATTTACAACAAACGTATACTCTAAATTGTTAATTTTCATTTCTTCCATCATTTCTGGTGTCATTTCAAATTCAGGCATGATGTTCTTCATTTCTTCTTCCATAAATTTCTTCAGCTGTTCATCTTTCATTGAAATCGTTAATGTGTATGTTGTATTATCTGATTTCATTGAAAAGTGGTCGACATACTGCTGTAATTTTTTCAGCTGTTCACTTGGATCCTGCTGTGCAGTAGACATTGTCATCATCTCTTCATACATGTCACTCGGAAATTTCGTCCAGCCGCCCATCATTGGGTTGTTCATGTAAAAGCCGTCTTCAGTTAAATACATTTCCATTGTCATTTCCTGCGGCATTTCTCCGCTGTTTTCCATACCAGCCATTGCACTCATATCCATCGTCATCGTTTGGTGCATCGCCAGCGGCTCCATCACCATATCCGCTGTTATGCTCGAATCCATATTTACCGGTTCTGGCTGCTGATCCGATGTAATCGTTTGGTTCATGTCCATTTCCATTGAAAAGCTTTTTAAGTTTTGATTTGCTTCGATTGCCTTATCCATTACTTCTTGAAGCTCGAGTGCTTCACCGATGCTCGGACTTCCTTCCGTATCCGTACCTTCTTCGGTTGTTTCGCTGCTGCATGCGCCAAGAATAAGCGTAATGCTTAATACAGCAAACATCATTAATTTTTTCATTTTTTACCCTCCCAAATTATAACTTTCATATGTCTATACGATTATCATACACAACAGTTTCAAAAAACTTTTTTCTAAAACAACTTTTGGAAGATTACTTGTTTAACTAAGAAGCTTCTAAAAAAGAGAAAAGCCTCTTTATATCAGGACTTTAGCAGCAAATACCTCGTTAAAAGTAATTGAACTACTTGTTCACCAATTCTTGAAAATTTTTTCTTTTGCTTAGAAAATGTGCTATTAAATAGAGTGATGTAAATATCGGAAAAGAATAAATATGCTCCCATTTTAACGGCTTATAAAGCCCGACAAATTCAAATAAAGGTTCAGCAACAAATGCGGTTAAACTACCGAATAATAATGCTTTTAAGAGGGGATTTGTTTTAGGTTTCACTTCAATGAAAAACATAACTAAAACTGGAATAAGAGTACAATCCCAAGGGAAATACGCAGGTATAAAAGGGATGATATCATAATAATAAAGCCATAATCCTAATCTAACTCCTAAAAAGTCTAAAAATGATGAAATGAGCATGATGAAAAAGCCTACAAACAACATGCGGTTTGTACTTTCTTTTTTGTGAAAGAAAATCCATAATATCCAAGGAATAATAGTTAAAAAAATACCTGCCCACCAATGAGCAGTAAAAATAACATACTCCTGCCAAACCTCCCACTTTAAAGTTTGAGCTTTATTCATCAGTTCAAAAACTTTATTAAGCTCTTCTTTATATATTTTAGGGGGATTCATTTCATCACCTCACTTTGAAGAAAAATTTACAAGCTTACCTAACTCTATACTTTTTATTTTCTCTTTTTAAATGGTTCACTATACCTATATATCCAAAAGTGGGAAGCATTTGTTATAAAAATCCATGCTAAAAAGCCAACCAAATACTTGGTTAGCTTATTCCTGCCATTCTCTTTTTAACATGCCGTACACAACGTGATCTACAAAGCGGCCATCAATGCGTTCATTATCACGAATGACGCCTTCTTTTGTAAAGCCAAGGCGCTCTGGAATTGCGCAGCTTTTCGTATTGCGGGCGGCACAGCGAATTTCAACCCGGTTTAATTTATAATAAGTAAATGCATGATTCACAAGTGCCGCACATGCTTTTGTCATTAAGCCTTGACCCGTATAATGTTCACCAAGCCAATAGCCGATACTTGTTGAAGAATTGCTCCAATCAATCTGATGAAAACCAATCACACCGGCAAGGTTTTCTTTATAAAAGATGCCAGCTTGAAAGCCGTTTTGTTCAAAAAACTGTTTTTGCGTATGCTTAATAAATGTCCGCGAATCATCAGCAGTGCGGTTAAAATCAACCCACGGCAGCCACTGTCTAAGATGTGTGCGGCTTGAATTAATCACGTGAAAAAGCCCTTCTGCGTCTTGAGGCTCTAAAAGTTTTAAATAAGCATGTTCATCTAGCGGATACGTAAACATCTTTTCACCTTTTCTGCAGCTTTTCTACTTATCTTACCATAAGAAAGCAGCAGAAAAAGCGGCTACTTAATATGAAAACTTGATTCATCAATCCATTCGATATAGCTTACCTGCTTTAGCTCACGAACAAGCTGAAAAAGGGCACCATCTTTCTTTTTCGCTTCAATCATGCAGTCAATTCGATCAGTGCTTCCTTTGACTGTATCAAGAAATGAGAGAAACTGCATCACATCAATATATTCAGAATGATGGCGAAACTGTTTTTCATTTTTTGGACTTGAAATATGCATTTTAACCGGAAGCGGTGAATGTGACCACGTATCAAGCACACCGCTCCAGCATTCTTCCCATTCTTTTTCTTCATGATTGGCAAGATGATGATGATGATCAAATACAAGCGGAATCGCAAGCTTTTGACAAAGATATAACGTATCTTTTAACGTAAACGATGTATCATCATTTTCAAGCATAATCATTTCTTGGATGCCTTGAGGAACAAGCCCCCAGTTATGTATAAACCGCTCTAATGCGCTTTCTTTATTTTGATAGTTGCCGCCAACATGCATCACACAGCGGTGCTTTGGATCAATATTCATTCCTTTTAACAGAGCGCGGTGCATATTTAACGTGACGAGTGAATTTTTTAATACGTCTGTTTTTGGTGAATTCAAAAGAACAAAATGATCGGGATGAAAATCAACGCGCATGTTATGTTCGTCCACATATTCGCCAACTTCCTGCAAAATATCTTTTAACGGTCTCATATAGTTCCAATCAGAAAGTTCTTCATGATTAGCAAGCGGAATTAGCTTTGAACTAAATCGGAAAAAGTGAATATCATGGGCGGCATTATGTTTTAATAACCGCAAACAGTTTGTAAGGTTTGACTCCGCAATCCGTTCAAGCTTGCGAATCGCGGCTTCGCGGTTTTGCAGCTGTGAGAATTGTTTATATGTCATTGTTTGCGAGGGGGAGCTGTTTTTTAGCTGCACACTCATCGCAACATACCCTAAACGAACAATTGTCATCTAATCACATCCTTCATGTTGATGGAGTTACTTTTTAGTATACCCATTATATAAAGGAATAATTTCCAAATCAGACAGCTTCAAAAAGAGATTAACTCAAAAAAAAAATAGAGCCAGATCTTCATTCGAGAAGGACTGACCCTAATTCATTTCACCAATGATTATGATTTTGTTGAGAACTGTTCAGTTTCTGTGGAACCTTTCATCGCAGTTGTTGATGCCTTACCGCCCGTAATCGCCATTGCCACTTCATCAAAGTAACCTGTTCCAACTTCACGCTGGTGGCGTGTCGCGGTATAGCCAAGCGATTCATTATCAAATTCTCTTTGCTGAAGTTCAGAATAAGCGCCCATGCCGCGCTTGCTGTAACCTTTCGCAAGCTCAAACATGCTGTTGTTTAAGGAGTGGAAACCAGCAAGTGTAACGAATTGGAACTTGTAGCCCATTTCCCCGAGCTTTTCTTGGAATGTTTCAATTTGCGCATCACTAAGTTTCGCTTTCCAGTTAAATGAAGGCGAGCAGTTGTATGCAAGCATTTTACCTGGATATTTCTCATGAATGGCCTGCGCAAAACGCTGTGCTTCTTCAAGATTTGGTTCAGATGTTTCACACCAAATTAAATCAGCATGCGGCGCATATGCAAGACCACGGGCAATGGCTTGATCAAGTCCTGCCTTCATGCGGTAGAACCCTTCATCTGTCCGCTCTGTACTTGCAATAAAGTTATGATCATATGGATCAATATCACTTGTCATAAGATCGGCCGCATTTGCATCAGTCCGCGCGATAAGAAGTGTCGGTACGCCCATGACATCCGCCGCAAGACGGGCTGAAATTAAATTTTGGACCGCTGTTTTAGTCGGGATTAGTACTTTTCCGCCTAAGTGACCGCATTTCTTTTCCGATGCAAGCTGGTCTTCAAAGTGAACGCCTGCAGCACCTGCTTCAATCATGCCTTTCATTAATTCAAACACATTTAATTTCCCGCCAAAGCCTGCTTCGGCATCGGCAACGATCGGTGCAAACCAGTAGCGCTCACTTTTTCCTTCTGCATGCTCAATTTGATCAGCGCGCTGCAGTGCTTGATTAATCCGCTTTACAACGCTCGGCACACTGTTTGCCGGATATAAACTTTGGTCTGGATACATATGTCCTGAAAGGTTGGCATCTGCTGCAACCTGCCAGCCGCTCAAATAAATCGCTTTCAATCCTGCTTTTACTTGCTGTACCGCTTGATTTCCAGTTAACGCCCCAAGCGCCCGTACAAATGGATCAGTATGAAGCAAGTTCCATAGTCTTTCAGAGCCCATTTTTGCTAGTGTATATTCAATTTGAATTGAACCGCGAAGCTTTAATACATCTTCTGCTGAATAAGGACGTTCAATCCCTCTCCAGCGCGCCTCATTTTTCCATTGTTCCTCTAAACGTTTTGCCTCTTGTTTGTTTACCATTTCAAATCTCCCCTTTTCATTAGGAATCATTTTCACAGACTGGTAATAGAGCAAATCGACAAATAGATCCGAAACAACTGCTCACGCTTTCAATTCATCGTTGTTCACATAGGTTTGTTTCGGTAAAAATTTAACGTTTCCCTTTATACCTCCTTCAATAAAAATAAGCTTTCGTCTTAACTGTTATAATACAATATTTATTATACGTTTATTATATTATAACAGTACCATGTCCTCGTCAATGGTTTTTTTCTAATTTTTATAAATTTATGAAAATTTACTCATATATACTGTTTTACACCTTGTCTCTAGACCAAAAAAGGCAATCTCCTTACCTTTAAGATGATTGCCTAACATATATTATGTAAAAAGTTTTGTGGTAAACTGATCAAGATGTTAATAATACATAATCATCACAGCAGCCGCACTTACCAATAGGTTGAAAGTGCAGATCCAGCCCCAGAGGCTTTCACGAGCAATATAATGGTTATTTTTCTTTGTGCAAATTTGTCCCGATGTTGTTAACTCGTAAAGCACCTCGGCCGCTTTCTCTACACTAATTCCTATTCTTAATGCTAACTGTTCTGTTGTTAATGCTTGTCCACCTTCATTTTGAAGCATCTCGATTACTTTGTGCTGTAAATCTATCATCCGCTCTCCCCCATTTACTAGATTTATAACACGTATATGAGAGAGTTGAAGAAGATATGTCTACAGGCTCGAAGATTTTTTTACTTTTTCAATAAGCTTTTGGATTCCAAATAGAATTCCTTTTATTCCTAAATAAATCAAAAAGAAAACGAGAAAGCCCCACAGGCCAATGACCGCATCTTGAAACTCCATATTGCCCCTGTTTGTTATTTTTTGCTGAATTTCAATCGCAAACACGATAACAACGAGAACAGTAAACGTATAAACAAAAGAAAGCGAGAAAATATTCCACTTTGCAATCCACTTAAAAAGAGGATGAACAGCAAAAAGAATTCCCATTCCGAGAATGCCAATAATCCAAAAATGAAGCTGTTTATCTGTCAGCTCAAAACCAAGCCCCGCGAGGATAACGATTAATAGATCATGCATTGTATTGACAACTTCTGCAAGAAATTTAATAACTTCTCCCATATTATCACTTCCATTATGATAAACTTCCTCTTCATATTAGCATATTTTTACATCATTAATCTTTTAAAATTAAAATAACACTGGAAATGAAAATCACTATCATTTATAATGAGAAAGAGAATCATTTACATAGGACAAAGAAAAGAGGCCGATGGCGATGTTTGATTTAACACTTATGGAAAGCTTCATGTTTTTTGGTGTATTACTGTTACTTGCTATTGTTCTTTCAGTTGTTACAATAATGGAAAAACAACCAAATAAAATCGATATTTGACACTCCCACATGCGTTAAGTCCTCTTATCTCACGACAAGATTTCTTGAGCAATGAGTTTCCTATGTCGTTTGAACCTTCGGCTCAAAAAGGATGTACCTTAGAACGCTGTACAGTACCCATTAGGCTAACCCCGCGTGCCCCGCGGTTCGAAGTCTTATCCCTTCTTGAAGAATGTTTTTGGCGGCATTATGATCACGATCATGTTTAGCCCCACATTGACATTCCCACTCTCTTAACTGAAGGTTTTTCACTTCTTTATTTTTATATCCACAGCTCGAACAAAGCTGCGAACTCGCAAAGTTTGAGCCAACTACGATCAGCTCTTTTCCATACCATTTACATTTGTACGTTAACATGCGGCGAAATTCTGCCCATGACACTTCTGAAATCGCTTTAGCTAGTATTCCGTTTTTTACCATGTTTTTCACACGAAGATCTTCGATACAGATCACTTGGTTTTCATTGACCAGCGAAGAAGATACTTTATGCAAAAAATCATTTCGAACATTGACGATTTTTTCATGAATGCGGGCGACTTTGATACGCTGTTTATTCCAATTCGTGCTGCCAACTTGACGTCTTGACAAAATACGCTGCTTTTTGGCTAGCTTTTCTTCTAATTTACAAAACCATTTTGGATTCTTGAGCTTTGTTCCATCAGAAAAAATCGCAAGATCTTTGAGTCCAACATCGATTCCGACTTCGAATAGAGAGGATTGAGAAGAGTGAGCAGCTTGTTCGGTTAAAATGGAGATGAAGTATCTCCCTGACGGCGTTCTTCTTACAGTAGCTGAAGGAAGTTTGCCCTCGATTTCACGAGATTTCGCAAAACGAACGAGTTCTACTTTCGGAAGACGAACGAAACGATCGTTTTCAATTCGAATTGTTCCAACGCCTGTTTTCTTGTTGTAGTTACATTTTGTTGTATACGACTGTACGTCATTTTTCTTGCTTTTAAAATGAGGTTTTCCTTTTGCTTTTTTGTAGTAGTCCTGATAGGCTTTCCCTAAATCTTGAAGGGTACGCTGCAGAGCAGTTGCATCGACTTCTCTTAACCAATCAATCTGCTTTTTTATTTCTGTTAATTCTTTTTGGGCCCGACCGGCATGAAAGAAACCTGATTTCCATTCATTTTTTAGAAGCTGACCATTTTGAACCATTTCCTGTACGATGTACCAGTAGGCATCCTTTTTCTTTTGGTTCCCCAAAGCTTGGTTAAACACATACCGACAGCAGCCAATCGTTTTATTGATCATCGTCGCTTGTTGGGCTGTGGGATACAGTCTAAACTTATATGCTTTATGAATGTTCATTTTTTCCACCTCCTTTAACAGAATTTCACCATAACAGAACAAACGTTTCTAGTAGAGGAATTAAAAAAATCGAATAGTTAATGTATCAAAAAACAAGCCCTGTTCGACTCACTATCATCTCATACCTAAAGGCGATGGGCTTTCCCATTCGGAAAATCTGTAAAAAGACAGCCTCCCACATCAACGTTCGTAGGAGACTGTCTTTTTCTTTGAAAACTAGCTAATATACTCAAGAAGCGGGTTATAAGAAAGCGAGCCAGATACAACAAGGCCAACTGCAATCGATGCAATTAGAAGCATGAGGGCAACGGCGATATTTCCTTCTTCTACTTTCTTTTCTAACTTAACTTTTGGAAATAAAATATATTCAACAACTAAGAAAGCGATAATTTGAATGACAATCCCAAATGATCCCCAAATCACCATATCTGCTAAACTAATGCTGTTAACCGCTGCTGCATAAATGACAATCGCAAGCCCCAAAACTTTTCCACCAAGCTTTAACGCTTCCGCAACATTTCCTTCTTCAAGGATTAACTTTTTTTCACTAATTTTTGTTGTCACCGCAAATAAAATTGTTCCTACAATTAACAATACAATTCCGACACCAATATAACTTAATGTTTCAATAGCACTGTTTAAGTCGATCATCACTATCGCTCCCTTTCATAATCCTTTTTGAGTCCAATTGGCAAAAAACAGCTTTCATTTCCTGTAATTTTATTGCCGGCCCGCACACCAATCGCTCCAGGTTCGCCGTTAATTAAAAATGAACCAATTAATAAGTGCACTTCTTTTTCTCCTGTTGGCATGCTGACTATTTTTTTCGGAAGTTCTACACATTGCTGGTAAACCGCTAAAAACTCATCATAAAGCGTTGGCTGATTTTTTTCGAGAAATTTTCCTTCTTCATTATAAAGTGTAATCGAACCACCTTCACGTCCAAAACACGGCTTTTTTACATATGGCTGCTTGTTCTCTAGAAACACATCTTCCTCTAAATAAGTCGGCAGAAAATACGTTTCAATCCAATGATGTTCCTCTTCTGTAAAAAACGGATGCCGCTCTTCATACAAGCCCCAAATCACTGCCTGAACAGCTTTTGTTTGCAGTAAAAACGCAGAAGGCGGATTAACGATGCCAAGCTTACGTTCTGAAACGAGCTTCATAAGCTCTAAACCGACTTGTTCTCCTGTTGCTTCATCTCGATCATAAATTAAATATTCAATTGGATATGTTTGACGGTACAGTACATCAATTCGATTTCCTTCTTCATCATACAAACCATCTCCGCTAACAATGCGAAGCTGATCAAGACCTAAACATTTCGCAGGCAATCCACTAATCTCCTGTAAATAAGTGATTGTATGCCAATCTTCTGTATGAGTGCGGTGTGCTGTAAAAACAATCGATGGAAACTCCTTTTTTTCTAAACGATGGTACGCTTCAAACACAACATTTCGAACCGCTCTGCCAAGTCTCTCTTCCATTCCTTCATTAGGGTTGATAGCATGAAAATGAGCTGCAGCCGCACTGTTTACACGGTTACATTCCATAATAAATGTTGGTGTATCAGTGTTTGCTTCAAGCACCTTTAATCCATCCTCTGTTTTTACAAAATCAAGACGCGAAATTACACTTTCTATCCGCATCGTTTTTTCACGCACAAAGAAAAGCGCTTCTTTTGGAATGCCAAGCTGAAGGAGTGTTTCATCATCTACTTCCCGAAGAAGCTGAGCTGTTTTAAAATACACAGTCCCTGCTCTTTTTGTTGCAAGGTGAATGTCTTTCACTTCTTTTTCAGTAAAGTAATGAAGGTCATAAAGGGCATACGGTTCGCCGTCTAAATCAAACCAAAAATTAGCAATCTTTTCATAAAGCTTACGGCGCTTCTCATTATGTAAGCTGATCTCATTACCATCCATTAACCGCCAAAGCCCCCCTTTGAACCCGTACCAAAGCCGCTGCTTCCTTTAAAACTTGATGAGCTTGAATAAGATTTGTAACTGCTGCTGCTTTTAAGCGCATTTTTACTTTTGTAATACGTGCCCCCGTAATAATAGGAACCGCGATATCCTGAATCATCGTCATCGCATTCATAGACACCAAGATCACTGTTCCAATCCCAGTCTCGACACCTTGAATCATCCGGTTCACTAAGCCTCTCACTGCCGCATCCAGACAGCCCGACTGCAAGGGCCGTTGATAATACCCCTGTCATAAGCCGCTTCGTCTTCTTCAAGGTCATACCCCCTTGTTTGTATTTCTATTTCATTATATGATACTAGCCCATTATAAATCATATCCATTATAATAGATTTACCAAATTTTATAAAAGGAGCGATTACATGATCAGTAAAATAAATGTTTTGGAATACCGATTGAATGATGAATTTAATGATTTCCCAGCCCTTTATCATTATAAAAATCTTGAACGCGAACAAATTTATGTGCGCAGAGAATGCGAGCTTTTCGTAAAAGATGGCATTATTTATCAACAAACAAGCTCAGCCCTCGAAGATGACCGCTTTGTCATTTATGTAGAAGAAACAAAAAAAGAATCCCCAATCCGAAGCGGTCCTACTTACGACAACCTTGTTATTGAAGTAAGGGAATTTAAAAATATTGGCGAGCGCAAAATTCTTCATACTTATCACTGTTTTAATCATGATGAAGTACTAGGATACTTAGGCAATACATATATCACTTTATCTCAAAAAGAATACTGCCGCGTCTTAGCTGAAGTAGACGAAGATCGAAAAGCGTATATTTTATTTGTAGAAGACACAGGCCTTATTATAGAAGATTAATATCTGAACATTTGAAATTTGTTTGTCACAATTCCTCACGCGAAATGTAACAAAGTAAAAAGTCCATGCTATTCTTAATTTAAGAAATAAACAAGCAGGTTTTACTAACAAGGAGGAATTAATGATGAATAAGACAAAAAAAGCTGGTTTCTTTTCTTTTATGGTGATTGCGTTACAAGCCATTTTCTCAAAAAACTTTTATACGTCATGGTAATTCCTATCCCAATTTCTTATTTCTAACGACTAAATAATAATCGATCTCGTATTATATAAATAACAAGATTAATATAAAAAACTCTTGGATTTGTCACAAAATCCAAGAGTTTTTTATTCTTTAAGAAGAATGTTTTAGCCCATGAGAGGATGAAGAAGTATGGTCTATCTTTACTTCAGTTTTTGCAGGCTCTGATTTTAACAGCAGTCCAACACCTATCATAATGATAAAAATACTAACAATCCGCATCGTGTTAACCGGTTTTATCGGTGTACCAAACAATCCAAATTGATCTGCAAGGGCTGCTCCGATTACTTGCCCTAAAACTACAATTACAAAGGCGGAAAGAGCGCCAATTTTTGAAATAGAAAGCGTCAATACCGTTACGATTGTAATTCCAAGCACTCCAGAAATAACGTACCATTTAAATCCTTGAACAAGCGATTGTCCCAATCCAATTGCTGGTTGTCGAAACAATATGTAGAGGAGAGCAGGAACAGCCTGAATAATTGGAAACCAAGCAAGCATAGCCGGCAATCCAATGACTTTACTTCCCCCACTGTTGACAACACCATGCATACTAATTAATAAGCCTGCTAAAAGAGCAAAAATAATAGAAACAACATACATGTAAAAGCCTCTTTCCTTATGATTTCAACACTCCAGCTAATCCTGATCCATACAAATTTTTATCTTTATTCATCTTTGCTTACAATTAATTAGCTTACTAAATTTGCTCCTTTAAGAGCTGCTTCAAGCTCTTGAATGGCTTCTTCTGCGTCTGTCCCTTCTGCAACAATCCTCACATCGGCCCCAGTTGGAACGGCTAAAGCCATTACCCCCATAATCGATTTTAAGTTCACTTGTTTTTCATTGTATTCTAGTTTAATATCAGCCTTAAATTTACTTGCTGTATTGACTAACACTGTTGAGGGACGCGCATGAAGTCCTGCCTTATCAGCTACAATAAATGTTTTTTCTGCCATTTTCAATTCCTCCTATTTTACCATTCATCTCAAACTGTTATTTTCTTATCATAATTTCATTGTAGTTTAAAAAGCGCTTACACTAAACGTATCCTTTTTCCGTTATATAACGGAAAAGATTGAAAAAGGGCGGTAAATAAAAACCTCCATATCAACAGTGTTATGCTGAATATGGAGGATCATTAGTCAAATGTAAAATTATGCTTCTACCTTTTGAAAGAACTGTGGTAAATGTTCTTTATGCGCTTCTAACATTTCGTCTAAAATCTCTTTTCCAACACGATCACTTGGAACAAGCGGATTGATTGTCATCGCAAGCAATGCTGTATCATAATCACCAGTCACAGCCGCTTCCGCAGCGATCCGTTCAAATGATTTGATTTGCTGTACTAATCCGTTTGCAGCAACTGGAAGTTCCCCAACTGTAATCGGCTTAGGACCATCTTTTGTAATCATGCAGCTTACTTCTACTGCAGAATCCGCTGGAATACCCGCAATTGCACCATTATTAATTGTATTTACCGGCTGAATGTCACGTTTATCATTATAGATAGAAGAAATAAGTCTTACTGCAGCATCACTGTAATAAGCTCCGCCGCGTTTTTCTAGCTGCGGCGGCTTAATTGCTAGATTCGGATCTTTATAAAGTTCAAATAAATCATCTTCTAATTTTTTCACAACTTCTGCACGTGTTTCGCCTTTTTCATAGTTTTTCAAGTCTTTTTCCAGCATTTCATCTGTTTTGTAATAGTACATATGATATGGACAAGTTAAAACATTGAAAGCTTTCAAAAATCCTGGCTCCCACCCTAGTCCATCAATATTTTTTACAAAGCTGCTGTTATTAGGGTCTGTTAATAGATTAATAACTTTTTCCTTCACGCTTACACCATCAACATAAACATCTAAACCATAAACCATATGATTAAGACCTGCAAAATCGATACGAATGCGGGAGTGTTCGACATCTAATAGTTTTGCGATTCCCATTTCAATCCCAATTGGCACATTGCAAAGACCAACAATTTTTTTATGATTTGTATAGCGGAGAATCGCTTCTGTTACCATGCCAGCTGGATTTGTAAAGTTTACAAGCCACGCATTCGGACATAATTCTTGAATGTCTTTGACGATATCTAAAATAACTGGAATCGTACGAAGTCCTTTAAACAATCCGCCAGGGCCATTTGTTTCTTGTCCAATGACGCCGTATTTTAATGGAATTCTTTCATCTTTAGCACGCGCCTCAAGTAAGCCTACACGGAATTGTGTTGTAACAAAATCTGCATCTTTCAATGCTTCACGGCGATCAAGCGTTAAATGAATATCAATTGGAAGTCCTGCTTTTTTCACCATACGCTTCGCTAAATTTCCAACAATTTCTAACTTTTCTTTTCCCGCTTCAATATCAACAAGCCAAAGCTCACTTACAGGAAGCTCATCATAACGCTTAATAAATCCTTCCAACAGTTCAGGTGTATAACTAGATCCTCCGCCAATTGTTACGATTTTTAGTCCTTTACTCATAACTTAACACCTCCAGATAATTTAACAGCCTCATACAAATCAACAAACTCTCCAGCTAAATCTTTCATTGTCATTGCATTCATTAAGTGATCCTGTGCATGAACCATTAAAAGCGAGACTTCACTTTTTTCCCCCCTGATTTCACCTTGAATGAGCGATGTCTGAACATGATGCGCTTCATTCAGCTCCTTTCCGGCTTCTTGTAATTTTTCTTTTGCCAGTTCAAAATCCCCCTGCTTTGCGGCAGCAATTGCTTCCATCGCTGAACTTCTTCCATTACCCCCATGCAGGATAATTTTAAAAATCGTTTCTTCTAAATTGTTCATGGTTTCTTCCTCCTTTATCTATCTGAAACAAAATATGTGACTTCTTTAAATACTTGCTGCTTTCTTTTCTTCAGGCTGAACGGTTTCATTTCCGCCTTCCTCAATAAACTTTTGTTTATCCCACATTTTAAAGAATGGATAATACACTAAAAATGCTATTCCGATATTAACTAGCTGCATCACTGCACCGGAAATTTTTCCACCTGTCGTTAAATACCCGTGTAAAATCGGCGGCATTGTCCATGGAACAGCTAATCCTGCCGGCTTTGCAACTAATCCTGTTGTCATTCCGATATATGTTGCTGTTATTGTAAGCAGCGGTGTTAAAATAAATGGAATCATCATCATCGGATTCATAACAATTGGTAATCCAAAAATAATCGGTTCATTAATATTAAAAAGCGCAGGACCAAAGCCTAACTTTCCTAACTGATTTACCTGCTTACTTCGTGCTCGTAAAATCATACATAATACAAGTGCAAATGTTGCACCACTTCCACCAACATTCATCATTTCAAAAAATTGTGTTGTAAAAATATTCGGCAGCTCTTCACCATTTTGAAAAGCAATGCGGTTTTCATCCATTGCACCGTACCAAATCGGCGCCATTACACCCGATACAACGTTCATACCGTGTATTCCCGTTGTCCATAAAAACATTGCAACAAAGATAGCGACTAAACTTCCTCCAAGTGTCCCGCCTAACGCACTAAGCGGTGCACCAACTACTTGTGTAACAAGGTTATGAAGATCATTGAATGAAGTGGATTCAACAAGAATACGTGCTAACCAAATTAACGTAATAACCACAAAACCTGGAATAAGAGCAACAAATGATTTCGTTACAGCTGGCGGTACTCCGTCAGGCATTTTAATAACAATGTCTTTTTGAACGATAAAGCGATAAATTTCGGTTGAAAGCATGGAGATAATCATTGCAACGAATAATCCTTTACTTCCCATTAAAGCAACTGGGATGCCGCCGCCAACCATGATTGCTTCTGCAGCACCTTCTGGCGTAAATGACACTTGATATGGTGTTGCTAGTAAGAAAGCAGCAACAGAAATTGCTCCGGCTGTCAGTGGATCAACATCGTACTTTTCAGCTAAACGATAAGCAATACCAAATGCAGCGATAAGCGCCATAATATCAAAAGTAACACCTACAGGGTACATAAGCTTCGTCGCCCATTGATCCCCGAAAATTCCTGCCCAAAACTCAAACCAACCCGGAATCGGCAGGTTCGCTAAAATTAAGAACAGCGAACCGATAATAATAAGCGGCATCGTTAAAATGATTCCATCGCGTAATGCGTTTAAATGGCGCTGACCTGCAAGACGACCGGCAATTGGCATTACTTTATTTTCAATAACGCTCGTAAATTTATCCATCTCTAACCCTCCCTATTGAGAAACTGAAGCTAATTGTTCTGCTGTTTTTAACACTTCAGGGCCGTTGCATGTTCCGTAATGAACTGGATTAATGATATCAACAGGTACACCTTTTGATTCACCTAATTTTTTCATTTGCGGCAGTAAGTAGCGTACTTGCGGTCCTAACAGTAAGACATCTGCCTTATCAATATGATTTCCTACTGTATCTCCTGAAACTGCCCAAATTTTATATTCTTTCCCTTGTTCCGCTGCACTTTTTTCCATTTTAGTAACGAGTAAGCTTGTCGACATCCCTGCTGCACAACATAATAAAATATTCATGTATAAATCCCCCTTATGTTTCGTTATATGATTTTTTATTTTTACACTGTTTTCTTCTGATAACCTTATCTTGTTTGAAAAGCGCTTACATTTAAATCTACTCTTTTTTCACTTTATAACGGAAAAAACTTAATTAACTTTTTACTGTTTAAAACGAATTAGTTGTTTACTGCTGACGCCATCTGCTCTGCTGTTTTTACTACTTCTGCGCCATTACATGTTCCATAGTGTACCGGATTAATAACATCAACCGGTACGCCCTTTGAATCACCCAGCTTTTTCATCTGCGGCAGTAAATAACGTACTTGCGGACCTAACAGTAAGACATCTGCCTTATCAATATGATTTCCTACTGTGTCTCCTGAAACCGCCCAAATCTTATATTCTTTCCCTTGTTCCACCACGCTTTTCTCCATCTTTGTTACGAGTAGACTTGTTGACATTCCTGCTGCACAACATAATAAAATATTCATGTATAAATCCCCCTTGTATTAGTAAATGTTTTCGCTTTCTTTTGATAGTTTTATTGTATTTTAAAAGCGCTTACATTTAAACATAACCTTTTTCCGTTACACAACGGAAATAAAATAATGAAGTATTCATAAAACTCAGCATTCCTAAAATATAAATAAAAGGTTGCCTTCACGGGATAGACCCTATGAAAACAACCTCATATAAGGATAATAAGATTTTAATTTGAAAAGACTTCAATAAACTCTTGATAGCTTTTACATTTCAACAGCTGCTGAACCATGCTTCGATCATCTACTACTTTACCTAATAACTTATACATCTTTTGTAGGTCTTCAGTGCTATTTTTCTGTACACTTAATAAACAAACAAACTGAACATGCTTGTCTTCCCACATTATTGGTTTTTGCAATGTACAAATGGTCCAAAATGTTGTATCTGTTTGCGGAATCATTGGATGGGGAATTGCGACAAGGTTACCAAAACAAGTAGGTGACACAGCTTCTCTTTCAAAGACAGAGTCAATAAAGGTCTCATTCACAAAACCTAATGTGCGCAATTTATCGCCTAAAAAATGCAGTACTTGCTCTTTTGTTTCAAACTTCTCCTGCAAAAATACTAACTTCTCATTTGTATATTCAAAGGGTGGAGATGTTTGCTCAACAATTATTTTCTCAATCTTCTCAAGGTCATGGCCGCCTAGAATTGTATTTACCTCAATAACTGGAATAGAGAATGAATCGGCAATAGGGATGGTACTTATAAGAAAGTCCAGCGCATGTAAAGACGTTTGATGTAATTTATAATATTCAGTAGTTCCTAATATTTCAAGTTTTGACCCAAATTTTGATTTTAACTTGTAATATAATAATTTTGAACTACCAACTCCTGAAGCACATACGATCATGCATCGCTTTGGCTCATTCCCCATATTTTTCCGTTCAATCGCTGCTCCTATATGAAGGGCAAGATAACCGATTTCATTTTCATGAATCTCAATTCCCAGCTCACGCTTAATAACCATTCCTGCTACAACCCCTGCTTGAAAGGCGAGTGGATAATTTGATTTAATCGCATCAAGCATTGGATTTCTTAAATTCATTCCATAGCGGTAACGATTAATTGCGGGTTTTAAATGCAGACTAATACCAATAAGCAGCTCTTTATCATGCCGAATGCCTAAGTGAAGTTTTGTTTCAATTGTATCAAGCATACTTATTGTAAGTTGATAAACTTCTTGATTAATAACTGTTTTAATTTCTTTTTCGCTCATATCCGTATCGACGATCATCTTTGTGCCCAGTAAATGAATCGCAATATATGCTACTTCAGTTTGTGGAAATACTACATGTAAACCTCGTTCAATTTCTAAAACGATGTTTGCTGCAACCACATACTCTTTTTGATTAATAATATTTTTTAATTCCTGCGGATATAATGAAACATAGTTTTTGTTTCTTATTCGTTTACAAGCAATCGCAATATGAATAATTAAATTATTTAAGCCAATATCGGAAAGTGAAATGTCATTTTCCTTTATTTGCTCTAAAATAATCGCTCTAATTACTTTCATTTCTTCTTTTGGAAGAATAGAAAGATTAGCATTCATTAAGTCCAATTCAGTTTCTGTTCGATCAAATAAATATTCTGACATGCAGTACCGCAGTTTCGCTTCTTCTCCCTTTAAGCGAAAGCCATAGTTTGGACGAGTCTCTAACGTAATGCCGTAGTTTTGTAGTATCTTTTTTACATCTCGTAAATCATTTTGAATCGTTGATTTACTAATGTACAGCTCATCTGCTAACTCTTCAAGCTTCACAAACTGATCGGTAAGAAGAAGGCGGTTAATTAAGAATTGAACACGCTCTTCCGGTAAGGATGGAAGAATGCCCTGCACGGCAGAATCATTGTCAGAAAGTTTTTGTAATAATTGACGAAAAAGCTGCTCATTTTGGACGGTAAGCTCATATCCAGTTCCTCTGACAGATTTAATGGCTGCTCCGTGCTTAGAAAGGAGTGTGTCTAATTCTTTAATATCACTTCTAACTGTTCTTGATGTAACTTGATTAACTGATGCTAAATAGTCACTTGTTAAAGGAGATTTTGCTGCCATTAGCTCACGTAAAATACTTATAATACGCCCGTTCCCCATTCTTCCTTCTCCCTCCCATACACTTCTTTAAATCTCTCTATTCATGTTTTTATTTTCACAAAGTGTACTTACTCTGCCTTTAAAAACTCATAAAGAACATTAAATACTTGCTGGAGCACATCCTTAGGGTTAACATCCTGTTCCCTGCCGATTAAATGACCGCGCACAGCCATGCGTTGTCCCATTCCAACAAGCGTATTTCCAACCATAGAAATAACTAAATCCTCATCAATATCACTGCGCAGGGAACCATCCTTTACTCCTTCTCGTATGACATAAAAGCATGTTACTTCATCTTTTAAAAAGACTTTATATTTTTCTTCTAGCTCTGAGGTTGGATAGGTGTTTCGATAATAATGGTCAAACAGACTCATGAAGCGAAGATAATTAGGTTTTTTATCAAAAAACACCAGCATTGCCTCAAATAACAATTTTAACCTATAAATGCCATTTTCCCCTTTTGCCATACTTTGCAGCAAATATTGATTCATTTCACGAAACACTTTCATCTGAATTTCAAAGACAATTTCATGAACTGATTTAAAGTACTTATATAATGTCACGCGACTAATAGAGGCATTGGCAACGATATCTTTCATTGTTACGTTCGCTAAATCCTTTTCTAAAAACAGTTCTAATGCAGCTTCAACAATTTCTTCTCGTCTATCGTTTCGATATTCTTTTAATGACTTTTTCCACTTTTCATCCATCATGCGTTCTCCTATCAACATAAGACGACTTGTAAATAACTATTTACACTGTGTTAACTTTATCTAAAAATAGTAGCATGGAGACGTTTTACAATCAAGATCATTTAATTTAAAAGCATCCGCTCAACTCTCATCATTTATACTAAGAGTTAGGTTTTCTTTACTTTACTTTAAAAGCGCTTACATATAAAGATACTTTTTTTCCGCTTCCCAACGGAAAAAGTTTGTTTAGTATTATGAAAATTAATAAAATTAAATTATGATATAATAACAGCAGTAAATTTTTTTGGAAGGAGCAAATTATCATGGCAGATAACAGTAAGTTTATTGGCTATATCGGCACCTACACAAAAGGGGACAGCAAAGGAATTTATAAATTCACCTTGGATACGAAAGAGGGAAAATTAAGCGAAGTAACAGAGGCAGCTGTACTAGACAACCCTACATACGTAACAGTTAGTGAAGACAATCAGTCGCTTTATGCGGTTGTAAAAAAAGGGGAACTTGGCGGGGTTGCTGCATATGCAGTTAACAGTGAGACAGGTGATCTTACAACGTTAAATAACCAAGTAACGGAAGGCGCATCTCCTTGTCATGTTAGTGTGGATAGTAAAAACCGCACTGTTGTAACAGGAAACTATCATAAAGGAACTGTTGAATCCTACCTTATTAATAAAGAAAACGGTACAGTAAACCCTGCCGTATCGGTTATCCAGCATGAAGGTTCTGGTCCTAATCAAGAGCGCCAAGAAAAACCTCATGTGCACTATACAGGATTTACTCCTGATGAAAAATATGTCGCTGTTGTTGATTTAGGTATTGATAAACTCGTTACATATGAATTAAATAATAGCGAATTAACAGAAGTAAACAGCTTGTCTACTTCTCCTGGAAGCGGTCCTAGACATCTTGTATTCCACCCTAACGGAAAGTACGCATATATTATGACAGAGCTCAGCTCAGAAGTTCTCGTCCTAGCATATAATTCTGAAGACGGCAGCTTTAAAGAACTGCAGGCTGTTTCAACAATTCCAGAAGACTTCACAGAAAATAATCAAGGAAGTGCGATTCATATTTCTTCTGACGGCCGCTTTGTATATGCCGCAAACCGCGGACATGACAGCATTGCAGTTTTCAGTGTAAATGAAGCTTCAGGTGAACTTACATTTGTTGATCGTACCTCTACAGAAGGAAACTGGCCGCGTGACTTTGTACTTGATCCAACAGAAAAATTTGTTGTGGCGTCAAACCAAGATTCAAGCAGCCTTGTGCTCTTCTCAAGAGATGAAGCAACTGGAAAGCTGACACTTCTTGATTCAACTGTATCAGTTCCTGATCCAGTTTGCGTAAAGTTTTTAACCGTTTAGATGAAATAGAAGCAGGAATATGATTGGAATACAGCGAACCTTATTTTAGTTCGCTGTATTCTTTTTTCGTTTAAGGACGATGAGAATTCAACTTAACACTTCGAATCAACGTAATAGCCGCAAATTAAGTTAAAGCGATATATGTTTTTCTCTATCTTACTTCTGCAAACTCTCCGCTAATAGTAATACACATCATGAATAGATTAACTCTTTTATAATTTTTATATCTCTTATATAATTTGTTAAGGATATTTTCTTTCCTAATATAGATTTAGTACTTTAAGAAAATAATTGTATCAATAGACCTAGATTTTACCGCTTTTTTATTAGCTATTAAATCTCATTGGGATATTTCCTGACAAATACGATGCAACCTAAATTTACTTATGCAAAAATAAAAACGAAATAAGAATTTTCTTTTCAAGAGATTTCATAAACTTGGAAAAATATTTCTTTTAAAACTTTTATAAAATAGTTTATAAAATTTTTAGAATATTGTATATTTAGGAAGTATCCTAAAATCAAAGGGGGATTTTAATGGAAACTTTTGTTGATTGGTTAAATGGTATTATTTGGAGCCCTGCACTTATTTATCTTTGTTTAGGAGCTGGATTATTTTTTACTATTGCCACTCGTTTCCTACAGTTAAGATATTTTAAAGAAATGATTAAATTAATGTTTGAAGGCAAAAGCTCTGAAGCTGGAGTGTCCTCTTTCCAAGCATTAACACTTGCCCTCTCTGGAAGAGTTGGGACCGGAAACATTGCAGGCGTTGCGACCGCAATTGCCTTTGGCGGACCTGGTGCTGTTTTCTGGATGTGGTTAATCGCCTTTTTAGGTGCGGGTTCTGCATTTGTTGAATCTGCTCTTGGACAAGTATACAAAACAAAACAAGACGGCCAGTTCCGCGGGGGTCCAGCATACTACATAGAAAAAGGCCTAAACATGAAGTGGTATGCCGTATTATTTGCAGTTGCAACAGTCATTGCAACAGGGATGCTTTTACCAGGCGTACAAGCAAACAGTATTGCGTTAGGAATGGAAAATGCATTTGGAATTAGCCCAACTATTACCGGCATTGTATTAGTTGTTTTTCTTGCCGCAATTATCTTCGGTGGTGTAAAACGTATTGCAGGCGTTGCACAGGTTGTTGTGCCGTTTATGGCAGTTGGATACATTTTAATTGCTTTATTTATTGTTTTCACCAATGCTTCAGAAATTCCTGGTGTCATTTCACTTATCTTCTCAAGCGCATTTGGTGCAGATGCTGCCTTCGGTGGAATACTTGGTTCAGCTATTTCTTGGGGCGTAAAACGTGGTATTTATTCGAATGAAGCAGGACAAGGTACTGCTCCTCATGCCGCTGCCGCTGCAGAAGTATCACACCCGGCAAAACAAGGGTTAGTACAGGCATTTTCTGTTTATGTAGACACATTATTTATTTGTTCTGCAACAGCGTTTATGATTCTTATTACAGGGATGTACAATGTCCAACCAGAAGGTGCAGCCCCTATCGTAAATAACCTTGGAGACGTTGAACCAGGTCCTGTTTATACACAGCAGGCTATTGAATCAACGATCCCAGGTTTTGGTGCACCGTTTGTTGCCATCGCTTTACTTTTCTTCGCTTTTACAACGATTATGGCTTATTATTATATGGCAGAAACAAATCTTGCCTATATTAACGGTAAAGTAAGACGCGTTTGGACAGAGCATGTCTTAAAAATTGCTTTATTAGGAATTGTTTTCTACGGCAGTATTAAAACCGCGGGACTTGCTTGGGCACTAGGCGATGTTGGGGTAGGAAGTATGGCATGGTTAAATATTATTGCGATTTTACTTCTAACAAAGCCAGCATTAGCTGTATTAAAAGATTACGAAGCACAGCGAAAAGAAGGAAAAGACCCTGTATTTCAACCTAGCAAAATCGGTATTAAAAATGCTGACTTTTGGGAAGAAGAATACAACAATACAGACGCAGTAAACCAGCGGAAAAATATCTCTTCTTAAAAAGTTATAGATACAAATAAAAAAGATCCTTGACCACGGTTAAGGATTTTTTTTATTTACAATGACTAAGCTTTTTAGCGACAAATATCTTAATTATCTGACAAATTGTTGCACGTGAAACACCAAGAGAGGCTGGAAATGAAAAATTTCAGCCTCTTTCCTTTTCTTTAGCCTAATATAAAAAACATTCTTTCGTATGGTCATTTACCATTCCGACTGCCTGCATATAAGCATAACAAATCGTTGAACCAACAAATTTAAAGCCGCGCTTCTTTAAATCTTTGCTCATTGCGTCAGATTCTGGTGTTGTAACAGGAATTTCCCTAACATCATTCCAATCGTTTAAAATTGGGGTTCCATCAACAAAGCCCCATATATACTCACGAAAACTGCCAAACTCTTCTTTTACTTTTAAAAATGCTTGTGCATTCGTTACAGCTGCCCTAATCTTTAATTTATTGCGGATAATTCCTGAGTTAGATAACAGTTCATCTATTTTCGCTTCATCATAGTTTGCAATTTTTTCAGCATCAAATCCATCAAATGCTGCTCTGTAATTTTCACGCTTTTTTAAAACCGTAATCCAGCTAAGACCCGCTTGTGCTCCTTCAAGAATAAGCATCTCAAATAATTTCCGCTCCTCATAAACAGGCTTGCCCCATTCAATGTCATGATAGTTTATATACAGCTGGTCATCTGTCACCCATTCACACCGCTTTTTCACTTTATCACCCCTTTTACTAGCCCTTATAACATAACATTCCTCATCCAACATATTACTAACCCTATTAAAGGCAATGTTATCACCACAATTTCTAAAATAATAGAGTCTTTTTATTCTACAAGTTTTCTTTTTAAAAAAGCGGGAACTTTATAGTTTGTAACCATTTGTTTTAGAGCTTGTTCATCTTTGTTCAATGTTTCTGCTTCGCAAACAGGATTTTCAGCTCTTAAAGAAGGAGTGTGAGAAATGGCATTTTGGAAACGAATCAAAGCATCACTGGTTAAATGGCTGCCTCTAAAAAAGGACAAACACGAAAACCTTGAATTTGAACAAGAAGAAAGCGAAAAGAATTCTCCCGAGCATATATCTAAACAGGTAAAAGATCAAGCCAAAGATACCCCACTATCTAATCCTACACTTCTATTAACACAGGAAGATGAGCCTCTTCCATATAAAATAATTAGCAGATACGAAGATAGCAAATATTGGGGTTGGGTAGAGCGGATTCGCGGAAAACAAGAGCTGTTAAAACCGGAAAAATTCATTTTACAAGTTGAACAGAAAGATGAAGAGATTATCCGTTTTTTCGAGTCTGCACAGCCGCCTTCCTATGATGTGCTGCTTCACTGTCTCCCTGCATCAAAACCATCAAAAGAGAATCCAATTCTGCTCGTGCATGGGGCCGGTCATAATGCAAATCAAGCATGGTGTCAGTCCTTTAACGAAGAAGATGGCCTTCTTCAAACTCTATCATCGGCTGGAAAAGAGGTATATGCGGTAACATTCGCTCATCCTCACGGCGATAATTGGATGCAGGCTGTGCAGCTGTCTAATGTCATCAAACGAATAAAAGAACAAACAAATAAACAAAAAATAACTGTAATTGCCCATAGTAAAGGAGGCATTCCTGCTTGGATTTATTTATCTGACCTTACAAATTCTTTTGGCGCTCCTTATGAAGGTGAAGTGGAAACGTATATAATGCTTGGTACACCTAATAAAGGGCTTGATTTCCCATTTCGTCACGTCTCTCCGAATTGGTCTGTTCTTGAAATGGATATAAGTGCTCCAATTGCTTGTGATTCTCTTCTTCATTATGGCATTTATATAAATACAACAAATTACACGCTTTATAAAGACGGTGGGGCATTTCCAGGTTCTGCGCAGCTTCTTTACCGCTGGGATGACAAATATCCCGTGCAGCAGCAGGCAAAAACGATTTATGACGGCGGACAAAATATCATTCTTCACTCTCGAGGAATTGACGCAGCTATTCGAGAGGGAGGCTGTTTAATTGAGAAGCTGCTCTCTTCTCCTATTCATAAAACGATTTCTGTACACGTCCTAGCAGGAAATAACCCTTATATAAACGGCTTTGCGATTGAAAATGATGTGGAAAATGATGGACTGCTGTTTGTAGATAGTGTTCTCTATACAGAAGGAATTGCACCGTTTGCAAACCAAGTAAAACGAAAAGATGTGCTGCCGCTTAATCATTTAGAGCTTCTTTATGAAGATGATGCCCATCAATGGATATTGGACGGTTTATAAACCCTTAAAAAATGGCTGTATGATGTTCCAGCCAGCTTATGAAGATCTGATTTTCCCTTCCCCATTTAATGTTTAACTGCTTTTTCACAAGGGTAAATTTTAACAAAATCAAATCATTATCAATGAACGTTTCAGAGAATTTAAACAGTAAATGGAGGCGGAAATATGTTTTTTAATGGATGGTCCGGCATTGAACGAATTTTAATCCTTGGTTCGAGTTCTTATATTGCACTCATCGTTTTCTTAAGACTATTCGGAAAGCGCACCCTTTCTAAAATGAATGCTTTTGATTTAGTCGTGACGGTAGCCACAGGCTCAATTCTCTCAATTATATTATTAGATAAAAAAGTGCCATTAGCAGAAGGAATTACTGCCCTTCTTTTACTTATTATTCTTCAATATATCATTGCATGGCTCTCTTCTCGTTTTCAAAAAGTGGATACAATCGTGAAGTCAAATCCAAGACTTCTCTACTATAACTCTCGCTTTTTAAAAGATGCTATGAAAAAAGAAAGAATTACAGAAATGGATATACTGCAGGCTGTACGAAAATATGGTTATTCTTCTTTAGAGGAAGTAAAACTGATTGTTTTAGAAGCGGATGGCGCTATTTCCGTCCTTAACACGGTTCCCAAAAAGGAAGACAACGCGGTAAAAAATATAAAAGACTATCCAAAAAACTAACCAAAAAAATACTTTCTATTATTCTAAGTCGGTTCATTTAACCGGCTTTTTTACTTTACAAAATCTTTACATACTCTTAATATTCGTTTGCTATACTAATCCGTGTTGGAATTCAAATTAGGAGGAATTATAGTGAAAAATCTCTTTATCCCACTCAGTTTATCTTTCTTACTTATCAGCTGCTCACCAACTGATAACCCTGTTACAGAAGAAAATACAGCTCCACAAACTGAAGAGAATGTGGAGAAAAATAATACAAAGCAAACAACAAATGAAACAAGCAAGAAATACAGCAACAGCCCTCAAGCAGTCAATGATCAAACTGTTGTTGAAGTGGGTCAAACTTATGAAGATGCCAATGGTATTATTACATTAAAGGCAATCCATCATACTCCTGAAACTCATGAAGTTGGGCCAATTGAATTAACAATAAAAGATGTAAAAGTGTTTAACTATCTCCCATCAAACGATTTAATTGACTACTTTCATGGATTTACACATGACGAAGAAAACTTCAATTATGTAAAAGCAAGAGTGGAAGTAAAAAACACATCAGACCAACCAGTTAAGTTTTCTCCACTAGGCTTATTGGAAACAAACGAAGGAGAAAAGGTTAGCGGGGACCAAGATTTTTACCTAGAAAACCTAATTGGCGAATACGCTTCGGCTGAAGTAAGAGAAGGAAATTTAGGATTAGTTATTGAAGAGACAAGTGTAGAGAATATTGAATGGTTAAAAATAATTACAAGTGATGTTTTAAATACAGAAAACAATGCAATTCATAAAGCAAAAGAACTCAAAATAGAATTCTAAAAGGCTGCTAGGTTAACCCAGCAGCCTTTTTTACACCATTTATTTTGTTGTGATGTAAATATTATTTGTTTTAGAATCCCATTTAACCTCTGCTCCAAGTGCCTCAGCAATAAAGCGCAGTGGAATCATTGTTTTACCTTTTACTACTTCAGGATCTGCCTCTAACTCCATTTTAGCGTTGTTTTTCATTGCAACTTTTGAATTTACTTTAAGTGTAAGTGTTGTGTCACCATTTACAATTGTTACTGTTTGTGTTGATTGATCCCATTCTACAGTAGAACCTAATTCTTCAAAAATGCTTCGTACCGGAAGTAACGTTCTTCCGTGTTTAATCATTGGATGGTCATTCACAATTTTTAATTGACCATTAATAAAAATCCCAATTTTTTGCTCAGTTTCATTTCCATTGTTTTCTTCTTTTTTATCGTCGTTTGCTGTTTTATTTTCTTCTAAAATGTTAAACACATGCTTACCTACATCTGTGTTATCAATTTTGCCTGCAAAAAGTTGAGATTGTGGACCGTAAGCATATACGATTACATCTTCACCTGTGTGACCCCCTGTTGTCCAAGCTGTCCCAGAACGAAGGTCAAAGATTTTTTCAATTGCATCATCAATACTTACACTCGTTGCACCTTCTGCAGCTGCAGCATCTTTAACAGACTGAATTTCTTCTGCTGTTAATTTAAAACCAATATTTTCTGTTAATGTTGCTTCAACATCTGCCCCATTCACAATTTGTGCTGCCATATAATCTGGTGTACGCTTTGCTTGTTTAAGCGTCTCTGGCTCCCATTTATACACACCATCTCTACCCATTGCCATTCCACCTGTTGAGTGGTCAGCAGTTGTAATAACAAGTGTATGCTTGTCCTGTTTTGCAAATTCAATCGCCGCTTTAAATGCTTGTTCGAAATCTTCCATTTCACTCATTGCAGCAACAACATCGTTATCATGCCCAGCCCAGTCAATTTGACTTCCTTCAACCATTAAGAAGAAGCCGTCTTCGTCTTTGTTTAAGCGCTCAATTGCTGTTTCAGTCATTTCAACTAATGAAGGCATCGTGTCAGGACGATCAATCATTTTATCTAATCCTTTCGGCGCAAATAAACCTAGAATTTGTTCGTTCGTATCATTTAGAAGTTCGTCACGTGTTTTGACATAGCTGTAGCCGTCTTGCTTAAATTCATCTGCTAGATTACGATCTTCTCTTTCAAAATAAGAAGTTCCGCCCCCAAGAATAACGTCAATTTTATGTTCATCATTCACAAGTTCATCATAGTAATCATCAGCAATATCATTATAGTTATGACGTGACTCATCGTGAGCACCAAATGAAGCCGGTGTCGCATGATTAACTTGTGAAGTTGCCACAAGTCCTGTTGCTTTTCCATCTTCTTTTGCTTGCTCTAAAACTGTTTTTACTTCTTGTTTATTCATATCAACTGCGATTGCGTTGTTGTAAGTTTTAATCCCTGCAGCCATTGATGTAGCTGTTGCAGCTGAATCAGGAATACTTTCTTCTTTATCCCAAGAATAGACAGACTGCATGCCAACTAAGTAATCATCAAATGCCGTATTTTCCATCATTGGTGTTGATTTATCATCTTTTAAACTGCGGTATGCTGAATTATAAATAGGACCCATACCGTCACCAATTAAAAGAATAACATTTTTAATTTCTGGTGTTTTGTTAGCTTCCTTTGCATCTACACTTACTGGATTTCCTGTCAAACTAGTAAAAGCGACTGTTGACATCACAGCCAAAGGTAATAATTTTTTAGCCAAACGCTGTTTAAACAAAACATTTCTCCCCTTTAAAATGGATTATTATTTCCCTCTCACTTTTCAAAGTATAAAGCTAAACTATTAATGGAATATTAATCGAATGTTAAAGTTTTATTAATAAAATTTAAGGGGGTTTTAAGGATAATCTTTTAAAATAAAACTTTTATAAAGAACCCTAATAACAACGAATTTATAATCTATCTAATGAATTTTACACATCATTCCACCTAGTTATCACCTATATGATTATTATTCTTAAATAATTTAAAATAAAACAAAGAAATTCTAGCAAACAATGTTTGCTAGAATTTCATTAAGAACTTTCCTATTTCCAATTATTAATCCTAAACGACCCATACAAAGTAAACAATAACAACAGTTACAATTAAATATAAAATATTAAGAGGGATGCCAATTTTTAAATAATCTGAAAAGCGATACCCACCTGGTCCATATACAATTAAATTCGTTTGGTAGCCAATAGGTGTAGCAAAGCTAGCTGAAGCAGCGATCGCAATTGATACAAAGAATGCCATTGGATCGATGGATAGCTGATTCGCCATCGCAAGAGAAATCGGAAACATTAAGACAGCAGCGGCGTTATTTGTTATAACTTCAGTAAACAAGGTTGTAATGAAGTAAACAATAGTAATGGCCCCTATTGCTCCAAAACCTTTTGTCCATTGTATAAAATAATCAGCGATTAATGCTGCGGCTCCTGTCTGTTCCAACGCAATACCGATACCAATTGCACACGCGATTAAAAGCAGCACATCAAACTGAATATATTTTCTTGCCCCTTCAAACGTAATCGTTTTTGTTAAGAAAAGAGTGATCACAGCTAATAGAGATGCTTCAAACATTGTAAAAATATTGAAGGCTGCAAGCAAAATCATAATAACTAATGTCGCCCCGGTAATAATCGATTTTCTTGAATCAATAATTTCCGGATCTTTTATAGGCGAAATTAAGTAAAAATCTCTGGAATTGGACCATCTGTTCAGAAAATCTTTATTTCCTAAAAGAAGGAGTGTATCGCCAGGCTTTAATACGATATCTCCAACTTTATTATTAATTCGTTCATCATTTCTATGAACAGCAACGATTCCCGCACCATATTTGCTGCGAAATTTATTTTCTTTCACTGTTTTTTGAATTAATGATGATTGGTGTGAAACCACTGCTTCTACTAAAGAAGCACTACCATTTTGTAAATCTTCTAACTTCAAATTAATTCCTGTTTCTACTCGCAATCCTTTTATATTTTGCAACTCAACGATTGTAGATAAAACACCTGTAAAAATCAATTGATCATGTTCCCTAAGTTTTATATAAGAAGGAACCGCGGCTGTTCGTTCTCCATTTCTTATCATTTCAATTAAATAAAGACCTTGCAAATTCCTTAAGCCAGCTTCTTCAATCGTTTTTCCTATTAATGGTGAATGAGGCTCAATGAAAGCTTCAGAAAGATATTCTCTTGCCCCTTCATCAAAAGATTCCTCAGATGTTTTTCTTATAGGTAAAATCTTATAACCAATTGTAACCATATAGATGATTCCAATTAAAGAAGCCGGAAGACTTACAACAGCCAGTTGAAACATTGAAAAACCTTCCATGCCATGCTCACGCATAAATCCATGTATAACTAAATTAGTAGATGTACCAATTAAAGTTAATGTTCCGCCAAAAATAGTAGCATAAGACAATGGAATTAAAAATTTAGATGGCGCAATGTTTCTTTCCTTACACCATTTTCGGATAACAGGAGTAAACATGACAACAATTGGCGTATTGTTTAAAAAAGCAGATAAACTTGAGATAGGTATTACCATTTGCAGAAGAGACATTCTTTGATTTTGACCTGATCCTAAAGCCTTTGTAACGAGTTGATTTAACATTCCACTTTGCTTAACAGCACCCGCTACAATAAATAGAAGCGCCACCGTCAACATACCATCATTTGAAAAACCTTTTAATGCATCAACAGGAGAAACGATACCGCTTAACAACAAGACAGCTAATGTAAAAAAAACGATAAAGTCAGGTCTAGCAATCTCTTTTATAAGGCAAATAAGCATTGCTAGTATAACAATGAGGACAAAAGCAATTTCAAATGTCATTCTTCCCTCTTCCTATCCCGTTAGATTTTGTATTCTTTCATTTAACTTTTTAATCTAAATACTACATCCTCATAAAACCTATGCGTTTAGTTGGTATTAAAGATAAAAAAATATACACTTCAGCTGTTTGAAGTGTATGTCTTTGGTATTTCCAATCAGCATATGGATATAAAAATAAAATTGATATTTAATTTATATTAAACCAACAATTCCTACCTGTCAACAATGTTTTTTTATTTTTAAAAAACCTCAGCCCAATTAAATTAGTATTGGACTGAGGCTTTTATAACAAAACTTATTTCTTACTCAACCGTTACACTTTTCGCTAGGTTACGAGGCTTATCAACATCGCAGCCGCGGTGCAGGGCAGCATAATAAGCTAACAGCTGTGTCGGCACAACTGATACAAGTGGTGCTAAATATGGATGTACCGCTGGAATGACGATTTGGTCATTAGGGTTATTTAAACCTTCCATACTAATTACACATGTATTAGCACCGCGAGACGCCACTTCTTGTAAGTTGCTTCGGATACTGCCGTTTACATGCTCTTGTGTTGCAAGAGCAATCACTGGTGTTCCTTCTTCAATTAAAGCAATTGTTCCGTGCTTTAATTCACCGCCGGCAAAGCCTTCTGCTTGAATATAAGAAATTTCTTTTAGCTTTAATGCAGCTTCTAATCCGACATAATTGTCAACTGCACGGCCGATAAAGAAAGCATTGCGTGCAACAGATAAATAATCTCTTGCAATCGTTTCAATTTCGTCTTTCTCATCAATCATCACTTGAATTGCATTTGCAGCAATACTTAACTCTTGAATTGGATCAAAGTCTAATTCGATGCCTTTTGTGCGCGCTGTATCAACAGCAAGAATGGCAAGAACTGCAATTTGTGCCGTGTATGCTTTTGTTGATGCAACAGCAATTTCTGGTCCTGCGTGAAGAAGAAGTGTGTAATCCGCTTCACGAGAAAGTGTTGAACCTTTTACATTTGTAATCGTTAATGCTTTATAGCCAAGCTTTTTCACGTTTACAAGAACCCCACGGCTGTCAGCTGTTTCACCACTTTGTGAAATAAACACAAAGAGCGGATTTTCAGATAAAAGCGGCATGTTATATAAAAATTCACTTGCAACATGGACTTCAACTGGTATTTTTGCAATTGTTTCAATTAACTGTTTTCCAACTAAACCAGCATGATAGCTTGTGCCGGCAGCAATTACATAAATTCGGTCTGCTTCCTGCATCGCATTACGAATATCTTGGTCAAGTTTAAGTTTTCCATTTTCTTCTTGATATTCTGTAATAATATTACGCATAACAAGCGGCTGCTCATCGATTTCTTTTAACATATAGTGTGGATATGTGCCTTTTTCAATATCGCTTGCATCAATTTCTGCAGTATAAGGCTCACGCTCAACCTTTTCACCATCTAATGTTTTAATTGTAAGAGCATCCCTTGTTACAATTACCATTTCTTCATCCATCAGTTCAACGAAACGATCTGTTACTTGAAGCATTGCCATTGCATCACTTGCGACAACGTTAAAGCCATTTCCCATTCCAACGAGAAGCGGACTTTTGTTTTTCCCAACGTATACTGTTTCTTTGTTTTTCTTGTCAACTAATGCAATCGCATATGAACCTTTTAACACTTTTAATGTACTGCTGAATGCTGTTTCAACAGATTGCCCTTCATTAACAAATGTCTCAATAAGATGAACGATAATTTCCGTGTCTGTATCACTATTAAATGAAACATTTGCAAGATGTTCTTGTTTAAGTTCTTCATAATTTTCAATTACACCATTATGAACAAGTGTAAAACGGCCAGTTGTACTTTGATGAGGGTGTGCATTTGTACGACTTGGCGCACCATGTGTTGCCCATCTTGTATGGCCAATTCCCACTGTCGCTTCAACGTTTTCATCAACAATAGCACGCAATGCCTCGATGCGGCCTTTTTCTTTATAAACGTGAACACCGTTATCATTCAATACAGCAATACCTGCAGAATCATAACCGCGATATTCAAGCTTTTCTAAACCGCGAAGTAAAATTTCCTTTGTATCTTCATGTCCAATATATCCAACAATTCCACACATATTATCTAGTTCCTCCCGTAATTTCGGGACAAAGATGCGGGGCATCTTTGCCCCGAATTAGACTTTTTAATTGTTGTTATCATTCCAACTGCTTTTGTGCAAGAAGTCGCCTCCTTGTTTTAAGACAGCTGGTATTTCGATTGTGATAACAGGCAATCGAGAGGCATCCGCCGAAATTCGATAAACCTCTTCCTCGTCAACTACTCTTCATTTAACCGTTTCAGAATAGTCCAGGCGCTTTAAAAATAATTGTATTTACGGTGCTCCTTTCTCTTTTAAATGAACAATCTCAATCATACATGAGGAAAATAAAAACCGTCAATACTTTCCTTTTGGAATACATTACCCTTTATAGAAAAAACTATGCATCAACAGCTTGTCTCGTGCTGTCTTTGCATAGTTTTTCGTTAAAAGAAGTGAATTTGTGTCGTTATTCTGCTTTCATACCCATTTCTTCTTGAACAATATTTGCGATATTTTGGACATACTCGTTACAAAGCTCTTCTGTTGGTGCTTCTACCATTACGCGCACAAGCGGTTCTGTTCCTGAAGGACGAACGAGCACACGACCATTGCCAGACATTTTTTCTTCAACTTTTTGAATGGCTTCAGCCACCGTTGTATTATTAATTACATTATATTTATCAACAACGCGTACATTAACAAGGCTTTGCGGGAATTTTTCCATTTCCGCTGCAAGCTCTGAAAGCGGCTTTTGTGTCATCTTTAAAATATTAACAAGCTGCAGGGCTGCAAGCATGCCGTCCCCTGTTGTAATATAATCAAGGAAAATAATGTGACCAGACTGCTCACCGCCAAGGTTATAGCCGCCTTTTTTCATTTCTTCCATTACGTAACGGTCACCAACTGCTGTTTTGGTAGATTGAATGCCGTTTGCTTCTAATCCTTTATAAAAACCTAAGTTGCTCATCACCGTTGAGACGACTGTATCGTGCTTTAAGCGGCCTTGTTTTTGTAAAAACTTCGCACAAATAAACATAATTTGATCGCCGTCAACAATTTGCCCTTTTTCATCAACCGCAATTAACCGATCTCCATCTCCGTCAAATGCCAGACCGATATCTGCTCCTTTTTCTATTACAACTTTTGCTAACGTTTCTGGATGTGTTGAACCAACCCCATCATTAATGTTGATCCCATTTGGGGCTGCTCCAATTGTTGAGATATCTGCTTCTAAATCAGCAAATAAGTGAGAAGCAAGAGATGATGTTGCCCCGTGCGCACAGTCAAGCACAATATGAAGACCTGAAAAATCTTCATCAACAGTTTGCTTTAAGAACTGCAAATATTTTTGTCCGCCTTCAAAATAATCACTCACAATTCCTAAATTAGCTCCGATTGGACGAGGCAGCTGATCTTCTTTTACATCTAACAGCTTTTCAATTTCTTCTTCCTGCTCATCTAACAACTTAAAGCCATCTGGACCGAAAAATTTAATGCCATTATCTGCTACTGGATTATGAGAAGCAGAAATCATTACACCAGCCTGTGCAGCAACAGCTTTTGTTAAATATGCAACCCCTGGCGTTGAAATAACGCCAAGGCGCATCACTTCAGCGCCAATGGATAATAATCCTGCAACAAGCGCACCTTCAAGCATATGACCTGAAATACGCGTATCACGGCCAATTAGCACTTTAGGTTTTTCCATCTCTTTTGTTAACACATAACCGCCATATCGCCCTAGTTTAAAGGCTAATTCCGGTGTAAGTTCTGTATTGGCTACGCCTCGAACACCATCTGTTCCAAAATATTTACCCATCTCACTATCGCTCCTTCATAACAGTAAAAAGTCTCTAAGATTTATCTCTATTTAGCCTGCACGGCCGTTTGTTAAGACTAATTTCGCTTTAAAATTATTATCTGTCCATGTAATATATTGTGGACTGTTCAGCTCAACCGGTACATCATGTTCCCCTTCAGAAAGCTCGCTAACATCCACATAAGCTTCAAGCTCTGTTTGTTCAAGCTTTTCTAATATGGAGGCCGCACCCGTTAACTCAAGGTTAATGAAGCCACTTTCTGGTTCGGAAAATGAAAATTCAAATCCATCAGGAAGGCCCGTTACTTTAATAGGAATATTTTCAAAAGTTCTTGTTTCCTGCTTTCCAATTTGAATGGTTGCTTTTACTTTTTTTGGATCTACCGTTTTCACATCTTTTGGAAGCGGAATCTCTAATTCTAACGTTGTATCGCTTGTAATACTGCTTAAATCAATGGTAATTCCATCAATATATTCAATTTCTTCGAGTGTTTCTTTTGAACCGAACACTGTAACCTCTCTCGGTTCAATTTCTAAAGATTGAATACTAAATCCCTCTTTTAAACTGCCTTTTGTACTTACTTTTAATGGTACGGTTTTATTAGGTCCTTTAATTGGTACTTTTACATCAATGACAGAAGGATTGATTTGCAGACCTTGGATTTCATTCCCGTTTATATCAAATACGTTAATCGGCACAGTTTTTGTAATGGTCTCTTTTACACTTTTTACGTCAATAAACCCTTTAATAAATCCAATTTGATTTAACTGCTCATCTGTTCCTGTAACCGTTACAGTAGTTGGTGTCGCAATTGGCTCTTCCGCTGTATAACCTTCCGGAAGACTGGTTTCATTAATTAAATCAATATCAATTGGAAAATCCTTTGTTTTCTTTTCATCAATTGTTACATTTACAGAAGAAGGATCAATTCTTACTTCAAGTTCATCTGAAAAATCTTTATGCTTTAAGCGAACCGTATGCTTACCAGGTGTTAAATTTTGAAGGTCAACATAGACTTCAAAGTTTTTCTTCAATTTTTCCATAATAATTTGATTGTTAGAGCCCTCAAGCTCTACATCAACCGTCGCTGGAAGCCCTGAAATGATATACCGCTCTTGGTCGTAATACGGAACAAGCTCAACGTCTTTAATAATCTCAGTTCCTTCTGTTACTTTTGGCAACGGACTTGTTGGATTAGGAGCGGCACTCGGGTTCTCTGACATTCCAACAATTGTATAAAGCATAAGTGCAAGCAAAAATGAAATGATTTTTAGAAACCAGTTGCTTTTTAAAAATTTATCCATTTTTCTTTCCTCTCCAATTCCAACGTGTTGAGGAAGCTGGGGCACTTGTCTGCAGCTCTTTTGTTAACAATGCTTTAAGCGCTTCTTCATCCAAATTACGATGAAGTTCCCCATTTTTAGTAAGCGAAATACCCCCTGTTTCTTCAGAGACCACGACTGTTAAACTGTCTGTTACTTCACTTATCCCTAACGCAGCCCGGTGCCTTGTGCCTAGTTCCTTTGAAATAAAAGGACTTTCTGAAAGCGGCAAATAACATGCTGCCGCATATATTTGATTTTGACTTAAAATAACGGCTCCATCATGCAGGGGAGTGTTTGGAATAAATATATTAATTAACAGTTCAGATGTTAGATTTGAATGTAAAGGAATCCCTGTTTCTACATAGTCATTCAAACCTGTTTCACGTTCAATTGAAATCAATGCCCCAATTCGGCGTTTTCCCATATAGCTCGCCGCCTTCACAATTGCCTCAATGGACTGGGAAGCATCTTCTTCCTCAAAATTGCTTCTTGAAAAAAATCTTCCTCTTCCTAACTGCTCAAGGGCACGGCGAAGTTCTGGTTGAAAAATAATAATAATTGCGAGCAGTCCAAAATTAATCGCTTGGTTCATCATCCATTGCAATGTTTTTAATTGAAAGACAATACTTAAAAACCAAATCGCAATAATGACCGTAATTCCTTTTAACAACTGAATTGCTTTTGTGCCGCGAATCAGCATTGTTAATTTATAAATAACAAATGTTACTAATAAAATATCTACTATATCTCCAATGTATTGCAGCAGGTTCAGCTCTCCCACAGGCAACATCACACTTTCCTCAATGTAGTTCACGAATTTTAAACGCGTTTGTAATCAATACAACTGTTTTATTATACCATAATTTAAATATGAAACGAATCTTCACCGAATTGAATATTTTTCAAAAAATAAAGGTGAAAAGAAGCCTCTTAAATGAAAAAGAGACCTCTTTTATTCATCTTTACCTGCAAATAAATTTTTAATCTCCTTAGCCCCGGATTTAATATGATACCAAATCCATTCCATTACTTGATCAACTTCTTCTATTTCACCTGTTACTTGTCCTGCTGAGGCCATATATTTTTCCCCGTTAATGATAACCACATTTCCCTGTACTTCTCCTTCAATTTCAATGTTACCGTTTTTTACAATTAAATCACCTTTGACAACTTCCCCTTCTGGCACGATGACAACATTTCGTTCCTCATTAATTTGTAAATTTCCATTTCCAGAGACAATGGATAATCGTTCCCCATCCCCGTTCCATGAAGAATAAATCGAGCCCGCCATTAAGAAGAAAAATAATGCTGCGGCTGTGAGCATCGGATGTGTTCGAAACCAACGTTTTAAAGAGATCGTTTTCTTTTCTTTCGGTAAGTGATTCATTACTTTTGTAGTAAAACCTTCAGGGACCTCAATCTGTTCAGCACCCTTCAAAAAAATTTCTACTTCTTTTAGTTCTTGATAATAAAGCTGACATGCGCTGCAAGACTTTAGATGATCCTGCAGCATCGTACGTTCTTGTTCTGTTGCTTCATGATCAAGAACCTTATAAATTAATTCCATATATGTTTTTTCACATTTCATTTTGTTCACCCCTTGGTTACCCATTACGCAGTCTTTTACGCAGAGCTTCTCGACCACGATGTATTCTTGTTTTTACTGTTGCTACAGGCAAATCAAGAATCTCACTAATTTCTTTTAATGAAAGCTCTTGAATATATTTCAAAATAATAGCTGATCGATACTTAGCAGGTAAATTGTCAATTTCCTGCTGTAGTTCTTCTTTCAATTCAGATGCTGCAACCGTTTCATCCGGACCTTTTTCATCTGCCGCCGTTTGTGAATAAAGAGTTAGTCCTTCTGTTCCCCTAATTTCTGCATCTAAATAATAGTCGGGCTTTTTCTTTCTCATTCGATCAATTGCTAGATTTGTTGCAATTCGATACAGCCAGGTGGAAAACTTTTTGGTTGTATCAAATCGATCAATATTCATATAGGCACGTAAAAAAGCTTCCTGAGCAATGTCTTCAGCTTCATGAGTATTCCCAAGCATACGATAGGTTAACTGATAGACACGTCCTCCATACAGTTCCACAATCCCCTCAAACGCTTGTTGGTCGCCTTTTTTTACTTGTTGAATAATCCTGTTCACCATTTTATCCATTTTTCTACCTCCGCCTTACTGCGGCTAATTAATTTACGACTCAGAAATAAAAATGTTTCACTTTTTTAAAAAAATTCTTCTCTTATTCTAGCATGAGTTTTCCATCTATGAGGAATTAATTTTAGAAAAAATTGGTTTATCTCGTATGTCCTCTTCCTTCATACAAAGAAACCACTAAAAAAGGTTTAGATTTATCAAATTATGGAAAAATAAAAGTAAACCTTACATGAAAGTGGGAGACTTCGTGAGTAATCAAAAAGCTTGTTTACTAGAAAAAATTGAACGATCTAGAAAAAAAATGCATGATCTTGCCAAACAAAATAACTTCACATTTATTTCTCCAGAATTGATTGCCATTAGCACTTATATTGATAAATTAATAAATGAATATGAAGAAATAAAAAATAATAAAAAGCAGTAACTTAGAAAAAGTCGCTGCTTTTATATATAGCTTATTCATAGAAAGTTTATTTTAATTTTTCACCAAACAATGAACCCATTAAGGCAACGGCAACAGTCGCTGTTTTATTTTTTTCGTCCAGAATAGGATTCACTTCTACAAATTCAGCAGATGTTAAAATATCCGCCTCTGCAAGCATTTCCATCGCTAAGTGACTTTCACGATAACTAATTCCACCTAAAACAGGCGTCCCAACACCAGGAGCATCATGAGGATCTAGCCCATCTAAATCAAGACTTAAATGCACACCATCTGTATTTTTAGAAATATAGGCAATGGCTTCTTCCATTACTTTCGTCATTCCAAGACGATCGATTTCATGCATTGTATAAACTTTTATCCCTTTTTCACGAATAAGCTCTTTTTCCCCTTCATCAAGAGAACGAGCCCCAACAATTACAATATTTTCTGGTTTTACCTTTGGTGTATAGCCTTCAATTTCTGTTAGCCTTGAATGGCCAATTCCAAGACTTACAGCAAGAGGCATACCGTGAATATTACCTGATGGAGAAGTATTACTCGTATTTAAATCACCGTGCGCATCATACCAAATAACACCAAGATTGTTATAATGTTTCGAAAGCCCAGCAAGTGTTCCAATAGCAATGCTGTGATCGCCGCCAAAGACGAGCGGAAAGCTTCCTTCATCTACAACATTTGAAACAGCTGCCGAAAGCTTTTCACTCGCTTCAGCTACCTCTTTTAAGTTTTTTAAATTGTTGTCGCTTTTGCTTTCTATTTTTTCAAGTAAAGGGCGGCCAATTTCTATATCACCTAAATCTTGAATCTCATAATTTAACTTTTGTAAACGTTCTACAATTCCAGCATAGCGAATAGCGCTGGGACCCATATCAACACCGCGGCGGGTTTGTCCTAAATCCATTGGTACTCCAATAATTGAAATTTGCTTCTTCATTTCTCAGCACTTCCTCTCCAATATCTTTTCCTTACCATCTATCTCTATTGTATATGGTTTTATTTCAATGACTCAACTCGACAAAGTTGTGTATAGTTATGCGAATTTTCTCTATAATCTCGTTAAAAAATTGTATATATAATAAGGAAGCAATAAAGCTTTTGGAAGAGTAACTTTTGGCAATCCTTTTGTAAACACAAAAAAACCTTAAACCATTGTTTGATTTAAGGAAGTTATTTTTATATTATGGTGGAGCCTAGCGGGATCGAACCGCTGACCTCCTGCGTGCAAAGCAGGCGCTCTCCCAGCTGAGCTAAGGCCCCAATTTCATCTTGTCCGGCTGCATAAGCCAAATTCTAAAGCTGTTTCTTTCCCGCAAAGTCAAAAAGCGACTTCTCGTCAAGAATTGTAATATCCTAATAATTTAAGCAGGGTGATTCCGCATTTCTTATATGGAGCGGGTGATGGGAATCGAACCCACGACATCAGCTTGGAAGGCTGAGGTTTTACCATTAAACTACACCCGCGGCTGCTTCTGGAGCGGAAGACGGGATTCGAACCCGCGACCCCCACCTTGGCAAGGTGGTGTTCTACCACTGAACTACTTCCGCAAAAACATTATTTAAAATGGTGAGCCATGGAGGATTCGAACCTCCGACCCTCTGATTAAAAGTCAGATGCTCTACCGGCTGAGCTAATGGCTCACAAAAATATAAGATGGTGGAGGGGGACGGATTCGAACCGCCGAACCCGGAGGGAGCGGATTTACAGTCCGCCGCGTTTAGCCACTTCGCTACCCCTCCACATATTAGAATCAAAATAAAAATGCACTCTTTATTGAGTACAGTTATTTTAATTTTATTAGTAAATAGATGGTACACTTTTCAAGTACTACAGTTTTACACTAGCTAAGAAGTAAATTCAACGTTGTTAGTGTAAGGATAGATGGTGCCGGCCAGAGGACTTGAACCCCCAACCTACTGATTACAAGTCAGTTGCTCTACCAATTGAGCTAGGCCGGCGATACAATCGCTTTAAACTTAACTCTTAATTTAGAATGGTGGAGAATGACAGATTCGAACTGCCGACCCTCTGCTTGTAAGGCAGATGCTCTCCCAGCTGAGCTAATTCTCCAAAATGGTGACCCGTACGGGATTCGAACCCGTGTTACCGCCGTGAAAGGGCGGTGTCTTAACCGCTTGACCAACGGGCCATTCTAATATAGTGAAGCTCCCAACCGGGCTCGAACCGGTGACCTCTTCCTTACCATGGAAGTGCTCTACCTGCTGAGCTATGGAAGCATGGCTCCACAGGTAGGACTCGAACCTACGACCGATCGGTTAACAGCCGATTGCTCTACCACTGAGCTACTGTGGAATGCTAAAATAAAATAAAGCCTGGCAGCGTCCTACTCTCACAGGGGGAGAGCCCCCAACTACCATCGGCGCTGAAGAGCTTAACTTCCGTGTTCGGCATGGGAACGGGTGTGACCTCTTCGCTATCGCCACCAGACATTTTATTGCTTTGTTCTTTCGACAAGATATATAATATCATATCATTTAAGAACTTGCAAGAGATTTTTTTATTCTCTCAAAACTAGATAACAACGACTTTCCAATGACATCCAGCTTCATAAGCCAAACCGTACGGCTATTTTCTCTCTCCCTACGAAGTCAAAAAGCGACTTCTTGGTGAGCGATTAAATATC